>NZ_PCPT01000020.1 GCF_002975435.1 Arthrobacter sp. MYb227
ACCCGTGGCTTCTCCGAGGCCGCCTTTGTGGAGGTTGCGGACATCATTGCCGAAACCCTCATCGCAGGTACCCAGGAAAACCATGAGGCAGCCCTGGCCGCCTTGAAGGATCGTGTGACGGCCCTGGCCAACGCACACCCGCTCTACCCGGAACTGGCAAAGCTGGCCTAATCTCCGGCTTCACCAGTTGCAACGCTGCGAGCCCGGGATTCATAAGATCCCGGGCTCGCGGTGTTTGCATCTACCGTCGTGGCGTGCATCACAGCACATCCCCGCATTTATCGCCCGACCAAACACTCGGCATCACATCCCCTCGTAAAGGAAGTCATTTCATGGCTATCAGCGTCTTCGACCTCTTCACCGTCGGCATAGGCCCGTCTTCATCGCATACGGTGGGCCCCATGCGTGCGGCACATGCGTTTTCAGTCAAGCTGATGCGTGAAAATTTCCTTGCCAAGACCGCCTCGATCAAGGTCGATGTCTACGGATCCTTGGCTGCCACCGGGCGCGGACATGGAACCTTTACCGCAATCATGTTGGGCCTTGAGGGGTATGAGCCGGAGCAGATTCTTCCCGCCGAGGTCGATACGTGCCTCGAGCGCATGGAAGCCAGCGGCAAGCTAAACCTCTGCGGTGCGCTGGGGGAGGGCTGCGAGCTGGACTACACGGTAGCCGATATGATTCAGCACCCGCTGACCATCTTGCCGCGGCACACCAACGGCATGAAGCTTGCAGCCCTTGATGCGCAGGGCAATACGCTGATCCAAGAAACCTACTACTCGGTGGGTGGCGGATTCATCGTGCGTGATGGTGCCGAAGATAAGCTTGCCGAAAACTTTAAGGAAGCAGTAAACCTGCAGCCCTACCCGTTTGGCACCGCGGCAAAACTCCTTGAGCACTGCGCTACCACCGGGCTCTCGATTGCCGGGGTCATGGCAGCCAATGAGGAGGCTTACCGTTCTAAGGAAGAAATTCGTGAGGGCCTGCTGCACATCTGGCAGGTCATGGAGGACTGCAAAAACTCGGCGCTGGAGCGCGAGGGAGTACTGCCCGGCGGGCTGAAGGTCCGTCGCCGTGCCCCCGAATGGCACAAGCGCCTGGCCAAGGAGGACAAGGATCGCGACCCGGTGTTCTGGCAGGAATGGGTTAACCTGGTGGCCCTTGCCGTCAACGAGGAAAATGCCTCCGGTGGTCGGGTTGTCACGGCCCCCACTAATGGAGCCGCCGGAATCATCCCCGCGGTGATGTTCTACGCGACCCACTACGCACCGGGTGCCAAATACTGGAACCAGGAGGAACGCGAGGATGTCATCGTGCGCTTCATGCTCACCGCTGCCGCAATTGGGGTGCTCTACAAGGAGCAGGCCTCGATCTCCGGTGCCGAGGTTGGCTGTCAGGGCGAGGTTGGCTCGGCTTCTTCGATGGCCGCTGGTGCGCTGGCCGAAATCCTCGGTGGCACCGTGGACCAGGTGGAAAACGCCGCGGAGATCGCCATGGAGCACAATCTGGGCCTGACCTGCGACCCGATCGGTGGACTCGTGCAGATCCCGTGCATCGAGCGCAACGCTATCGCCGCGGCCAAGGCCATCAACGCGGCAAAGATGGCATTGATGGGCGATGGGCAGCACCACGTGACCCTGGACGAGGTCATCATCACCATGCGTGAAACCGGCAAGGACATGAGCTCCAAGTACAAGGAAACCGCGATGGGCGGCCTGGCCGTGAACGTCATCGAATGCTAATCAGCAGCTGACCTATGAGTTGAGCACCGTGCCGGATGGTGAACCGGGGGGCGGAGGAAAATGCTAGGGTGATGCCCATGCTAATCCTGCGTCCCCTTGAACTTGCCGATGCCGACGCCGCGCTTGCCGCGCAGCGAGAGCTTGACGCCGATGATTTCGACTTCCTCTTGGGATACTCCTCCAAGCGGGGCTTCGGTGAGTTTCTTGAGCAGCTCAACGCTCACGAACAAGGCATCGGTTTGCCCGAGGGGTGGGTACGGTCGGCACTCTTAGGTGCATTTGTTGACGGTACTCTGGTGGGACGAACCTCCATTAGGTACGAGCTGACCAGTGACTTGTTGCATGTGGGTGGACATATTGGGTATGCGGTGCGTCCCGAGTTTAGGCGCCGCGGGTATGCCGGGCAGATTCTGCACCGTTCCCTCGATGTGCTTGCCGCGCGCGGCACCGAGTATGCGTTGGTGACCTGCGCCGAGGAAAATCTTGCATCGGCCAAAACCATTACGAGATGTGGTGGAGTGCTCGATGACATAGTGCAGGTGGGCCAGGAACGTACCAGGCGCTATTGGGTTTCCACTGCCTCAGGCCAGAGACTATAACATCGCTCGGAAAACGCGGGTGAAGCGCACTGCTCCCCGGGGGGGCGAGAAGGCTGCGAGGATTCTGCCTTTCGGAAACGCTGGCAGCGCAAAACCATGGTGTATGAGGTGTTTCCCGACACGATTTTGGTAATCTCGCGGGGTTTAGCCCTAGGATGAGGGTTAGTGAGCAGTTTTACCGTGCTAGTTGCCCCGCAGCTGAGCATTTGCGGTAGCTGCTGGGCCCCGGAAGAAGAATTCCCCGAAGACGGATAGAGGTGATCGCTCGCATGGACGACGGACATAGTCGATCTACCTCGCCGCACGAGCCACACCGCACCTCGCGGGAATCATTGGTCCACACTCACTAAGCTCCCTGAGCATTGCCGGATAATTGTTCTGGCAACGTTTGAGTACATTGCCGAGAACTCGGCATTTTTCGGGCCATTTCAAAGTACTTTTACGTTTGTGATTCCCCGTTCAGGATCCCTGCGTGTTAGTGGTTGGTGCGGTTGCGGTATTGCATCGTACGCCTTTCCACCTTATGCATACGCTAGCCACCTCATCCACGCACCAAATACGCGTGGCCTCGGTTGTGTGTGCGGCACCGAATAGGGGATCAGAAGATCATGATCAAATCTCCCACAGTTACTTTCGAAGAAAATGCGGAGGCGCTAGTCAAGGCGCTGAACGCACACAACGTTGCGGACATTTCGCGGGTTTTAGAACCGTTAAACGTCACCGAAACCCTCGAACAGCTTGAGCGGCTGAACACCATTGAGCGTGCGCTTGCCTACCGTACGCTGTCCAAGGACCGGGCACTACAGGTATTTGAACGGCTCGATGCCGCGTTGCAGGCGGATCTAGTCACCGGGTTGCAAGACACCGAAGTTGCCGAGGTTTTCGAGGAAATGAGCCCCGATGACCGGGTGGCTTTGCTCGATGAACTTCCAGCATCGCTTGCCAACCGACTGATTCACGGGCTGAGCGAAAAAGAACGCATGCTCACCTCCACGGTGTTGGGTTATCCGCAGCGCTCGGTGGGCCGCTTCATGAGCCCCGAATTTGTGATCACCCACCCGGAATTGACGGTGAATAAGACCTTCACCCGGGTCAAGAGCCAGCTCGATGATGCAGAGAGCATTTATACAATTCCCGTGACAGATACCGGGCGACACCTGGTGGGTGTGGTCTCACTGCGCGATGTTTTGCGAGCCGAATCCGATGTACTGATTTCCGAGATTATGAAAAGTCCGCTGAGTGTCCCTGCCACCATGGATGCCGAGGAAGCCGCACGCTATTGTGCAGATGCCAAGGTTTTGGTGCTGCCGATTGTTGATGCCGAGGACCGGCTGGTGGGCATCTTGACGGTTGATGATGCGCTGCAGATTCTTGAGGATGCCGAGTCCGAGGATGCTGCACGTTCCGGTGGTACCGAACCGCTGCGCCGGCCCTACTTAGCGACTCCGGTGCGTTCAATTGTGCGTGCCCGGGTGGTCTGGCTGCTGGTGCTGGCCCTTGGCGCAACACTGACGGTTCAGGTCATTGGCGCCTTCGAGGCAACACTTGAACAACAAGTGGTGCTTTCCTTGTTTATCCCGCTGCTCATTGGTACCGGGGGGAATACCGGTAACCAGGCGGCAACCACCATTACCCGTGCTCTGGCGTTGGGCGATGTGCGCCCCAAGGATGTTTTTAAGGTCTTTGCCCGTGAGGTGCGGGTTGGCGCAATGCTGGGATTGCTTTTAGGAAGTCTGGGCTTTGGGATTGCCGCAGCAGTCTTCACCGTGCCCATCGGAGCCGTCATCGGACTAACCCTGCTTGGAGTATGCACCATGGCCGCGAGCATTGGTGGGCTGATGCCGTTGCTGGGTAAGGCAGTGAAGGCCGATCCGGCAGTATTCTCCAACCCATTTATCTCAACATTTGTTGATGCCGCGGGGCTGATTATTTACTTCCTGATCGCCACATCAATTTTGGGGCTCTAGAAACACCGAGGGTGGGTGAGCGGGCGTAAAGCCCGCTGCATCCTACCGAGGAGAATGAGTAAAAAACAACCCTTTCATACGGGTGCGTTCCGGTGCTACGGTGGGGCAACGGATCGCATCGGCACGCGGGAAAACCGCGTGGGAAGGAGTTCCCCCCATGGCATCACGCGCAGGTTCCACAGGAATCGACGCTTCGCTCTATCGTCGAGAGGGCCAATGGTGTACGGCACTCTTCGACGCATCTCTAGGAACCACCGCGGCACATGAGGCCGCGGATGCACTGCCCGAGTCGGTTGGTAAAACCCTAGCCTCGCAACAGGCAAGCGATGCCGATATTCAGGCAATGAAAGAAGCACTCACCTCCGCCACCGGTTACCCGGCACCCGTTGCACGCTTTGTAGCAGTGAATAACGGGGAAGTGGTACTCAATGAGCTGATTCAGGGACTTAAGGTTGAGGCCACCGATGTTGACTGTGGACCCTTCCCTAACCTTGTGCCACTGGCACGGGCTCGTGGTGGACAATTCCCCTACCTGGTGGCCGAGGCCGGTCGTGATGGGGGAGAGGTACGCCTGTATCATTCATCGGTTCAGGGCGCTGGTGAAAGTCGTGCGGTCAGTGGGAACCCGGATGAAGCACACCATGCCCGTAAGGTGCCGGGTATGTACGATGAACCGAAAAACCGCTCTAATACCGAGGAAATTTGGCGGCGGAACGCTGATGATCTTGCCAAACAAATCGACGAGCTGGCTCGCGAACACTATGCAAAGCTGATTGTGTTGGCCGGTGATGTCAAGGCTCGTGAATTGGTGCTTAGTCAGTTGGCTGTGGCCAGTAAATCGATTACCACCACCCTGGATCAGCACACCCGTACCGGCGGCGCCGATCAAAATGCGTTTGCTGCGGCAGTTGCTGCCCATGTTGAGGGTGTGCTTGAGGCGGACTTGAAGGCACTTTCCGAGAAGGTTGCAGCCAAGCATGCAAATGGTACGGCGGAACTTGCCGTTGGGTTTGCCGAGGTGGTCGAGGCATTGCAGCAGGCACAGGCAGCAACAATTCTCGTCAATCAGTATCAGGACGATGAATCGCTGATTGCGTTGACTGCCGAACCGTGGCTCAGCGGTGAAGAGTCCGATCAACATGCCGAACTTGTCATAGGTTCTTGGCCGGCTCCCGAGGTGTTGTTGCGGGCCACCGCGATGACCGATGCAAGCATTAGGTATGTTCCCGAGGGAGTACTTCCCGAAGGTGTTGGAATCGCCGCGTTGCTGCGCTGGCCCAAGGGTGAGGTGGCTCCGTAGAGTCTTTGGCTCGATAAACAGCACAACAGTGGGGGGGTGGGAGATTCCTTGTGAATCTCTTACCCCCCACTGTTGTGCCGGGTGCCTGGAACTAGCCCAGCTTTGCTTCGAGGGCAGCGAGGTTTTCTTCCATCCATTGCGTGTAGCTACGCTCTGCCGGAAGTGTTTCCAGGAAGTCGATGACCGGGATGTTTGCCTTCAGCGCTAGGGCCTTGAGTCGCTCGGTTTGTGGGGAGGCGGTCTGCGGGTTGTAGGCGAGCAGATCGATCTTTCCGTTTTCGAGCAATGTGCTGAATTCCTTGAACGCTCGCGGTGAGACACCGGAGCCTCCCTCGATAGCTTCGCTGAACCCTGCGGGTGTTGAATTTTCCATGCCAAGGCTCGTGAGGAGGTGCAGGGGTACCGGTTCGGTCATGGCGAAGTGCAGATCTGTGGTCTTAGGCTCGAGCGCGTGGATCTTGTTCTCTAGGGCGTCGAGTTCCTTGAGTAGGGCCGCGGTGTTTGCCGTGAAAAAATCATTCTTTTCCGGTGTGAGTGCCGCAAGTCGAATATTGATTTCTTCGGCAACGTGTTTCATGGAGTCAGGGTCGTACCAAATGTGTTCATTGGTACCGGAATGCGCGTGCTGATGTTCTGCGTGCTCCGTCTCGGTTTCATGTAAGTGCTCGTCGTGAGGCGCGGCCTTTGCCGATTCTTGGTTGTGCTGCGAGTATTCAAGGGCGCTGAGGAAGCTCTGATCTTTGACCTTCAAGTCTGTGGCCAGTGTGTCCATGAAAGAGTCGTACCCGCCCCCGTTAGAGATGATGAGATCGGCGTTGCTCATGGCGAGTTTGTCGCGGGCCGATGCCTCATAGGAATGCGGGTCTTGAGCGGAGGAGCTGATGATCGAGGTGCTTTTGACCAGTTCTTTGCCGATCTGCTGGGCGAGGTCTGCATAAACATTGGTGCTGCTGAGCACCTGAATTTGGGCCGACGTTGTGGGTTTTTCCACGGTGGCGGGGCTGCCGCAAGCCGTGAGGGCCAGCACTGTATATGTAAGTGTGAAGGTGCGGATGATTTTTGCGGGAACGATGACTGATGTCCTTTCGATCATGATGTGGTGGGTGTCAGGACTACACAGTAACTTAAATAAGAATCATTCGCATTAAAGGGTTTGGGTTTCGTCAACCATTCTTGGAGCGCATGCTGTGGCGGTGGTCGCCGGTGCCTTATACGCGCATGGCACGGCGGCCGCGAGACCTGGGCTCTTCTGACTCGACACTCGTTCCGGTCGCCTTCACTACCGCAACGGCTATTGCGGTAGTGACGGGGATGGCAAGTACGAGTCCAATAGAGCCAACGAGGATCCGAATGATTTCTTCGGCCATTTCTCCGGTACTCAAGGAGTCCACTAGCGGTTGATCGTAAAGGCTTGAAAGAATTAGGATGGGCAACGCGGCCCCGGCGTAGGCAAACGCAATGGTGTAGACGGTTGAGGCTATGTGGTCGCGCCCGATGCGCATGCCGGAGGTAAAAAGCTGGTGAGCGGTTGAGTTTGGTGCAATTTCGGCTAGTTCCCAAATGGCCGAGGATTGGGTGATTGTTACATCGTTTAATACGCCCAGTCCCGCGATGAGTAATCCGCATAGGAGTAGGCCGGAGAGGCTTAGGTTGGGTGCGACGGTGTTCAATGTGATGGACGTGTCGCTGGTGGCGCCGGTAAGCGCTGCCGCATCACTTGCCCATACGGCGATGCCGGCGGTAACACCCAGGCCAAAGAGTGTGCCAAGCAGTGCGGTGGAGGTGCGGGCGGAGAACCCGTGGGCAAAATAGAGTGCCGCGAACATGATTACCGTTGACCCGACAAGGCCGACCAGTAGTGGTGATTTCCCTTCCATGAGGGCCGGGAGCATGAAGAGAATAATGAAGACCAGCCCGCCAACAAGTCCCAGTAGTGCACGTATTCCCCGCCAGCGAGCCACGAGGCAGACAACAATCACGTAGCCGATGGCGAGAATTGACAGTGGGATTGTGCGGACGAAGTCCACAAATACGTAGGGAGTCGACGAGTCGGAACTGACCCCAGAGAGATCAAGATATTTGATGTGATCGCCAGGTTTGAGCGGACGAGACTTGACGGTTTCCGGCGGTACCTCGAGTGCGAAGACTGCACCACCTGTAGCTGGGGTGATATATGAAATTTCGCAGCTCAGTTCCTTGCCGCCGACTTCTTCCAGACCCATGCTCGAGGGGCAGGCTTCGGTCCGAGTCTCGGTGACGGTTCCGGTTGCCATGCTGACGCCCGGCCCGGTTCCGTAGGGATCGTTTAAGGGTTGGATCTCGGTTCCTGTGGGCCAGAGAAGAATGCTGCCAAGTAGGGCCGCTATGCCAATGGGTGCAAGTAGTATCCATAGGATTAGATTCGCCCGACGCCTGCGCGAGGGGTCTATGAGAATTTGTCCGTGGTGGTGTCCGCCCATAAGTGTTTCCATTTCCGGCTAGTTGGAGCGAGGTGTGCTCCACCAATAAAACCACAAATAGAGAATGATTCTTATTAAAGTTAGGGGTTTGGGGTTGTATGCGGTTGGTTTCTCGTCGTTGCCGAAGAAAAACAGCTGCCCGGGGTGAGCAAGAATATTTCTTGCTCACCCCGGGCATTATTGCTGGTCTCCGGGACTTAAAACAGCGTACGAGTACTTTGAAAACCGGCGTGCTAGCCGCAGGATTTAGCGTTTTTTGAAGACAGTTGTCTGCCATTCCTTATGTACGTCGGTATCGTGAGAAATCAGTACGTGCTTGATGTTTGTGTACTCCTCAAATGAGTACATGCTCATGTCGTTACCGAAACCCGAAGCCTTGTAACCACCGTGTGGCATTTCCGAAACAATCGGGATGTGCTCGTTGATCCACACACAACCGGCCTGAATTTCAGCAGCCGCACGCATGGCAAGGTTGACATCCTTGGTCCAGGCCGAGGCGGCCAGCCCGAACGGGGTGTCGTTGGCCAGTGCAAGTGCCTCATCGTCACTCTCAAAGGGCAACGCCACCAGGACCGGTCCGAAGACCTCATCCTGCACGATCTCCGAATCCTGGGTGGCACCGGTGATTAGGGTTGGGCGGTAGAAGGCACCGCTCAGATCCGGGGCAATACCGCCGGCGCGTACCGTAGCGCCGGCGGCCTTGGCACGCTCAACCATCTCGGAGACCTTGGCACGGTGGGCAAAGGAAATCAACGAACCCATATCGGTGTTTTCGTCGGTGGGATCACCAACGACCATGGAATCCATGAGCTCGGCCACGCGGGAGGTGAACTTTTCAAAGAGCGAGGAATGCACGTAGGCACGAGTCGCCGCGGTGCAGTCCTGGCCACCATTGATGGTGGAACCTGCCACGGCGCCGTGGGCTGCGGCCTCAACATCGGCATCCTTGAAGACCACGAAGGGTGCCTTGCCGCCGAGCTCCAGGTGGACGCGCTTACCGGTTTCCGAGGCCATCTCCATAATGCGGCGACCCACCGGGGTGGAGCCGGTAAAGGAAGTCATGGCAACCTGCGGGTGGCGGACCAAGGCCTCACCGATTTCTCGCCCCGCACCCACGACCACGTTGATGACTCCGGCGGGGATGCCTGCTGCAGTGGCCGCTTCGGCGAAGATCAGCGAGGTGGCCGGGGTCATTTCAGATGGCTTGAGCACGATCGTGTTTCCTGCGGCAATGGCCGGAAGGATCTTCCACGCCGCCATCTGCAGCGGGTAGTTCCAGGGGGCGATGGAACCAATCACGCCAATTGCCTCGCGGCGGATCATCGAGGTTGAATTTCCCGCGTAGTCACCAGCCGCCTGACCCTGGAGGTGGCGTGCCGCTCCGGCGAAGAAGTTCACGTTATCGATGGTGCCAGGCACATCGAACTCGTGTGACATACGGGTTGACTTGCCGGTCTGCTGAGTTTCCAGATCGGCAAGCTCATGGGCGCGGGTCTTGAGTTCCGCGGCAAACGCTAGGAGGTAATCCGAACGTTCTCCGGGGGTGAGCCTTGACCAGATCGGGAAGGCTGCCGCGGCCGCCGCAACGGCATCTTCAAGATCGGCGATTGAGGCGATGTCCATCGTGACATCGACAAGCCCGGTTGCCGGGTTGATGCGGTCAAGGGGGAGACCCGAACCGATGCGGTAGGCGCCATTAATGTACTGGTGGCCCTGGGTGGTGCTCATGAATTGCTCCCGTGTTCTTCGGTGGGGGTGAGATAGATTTTGCGTAAGGTTTCGGTGACGGTCCAGGTGGTTTTCATGCCTTCGGAAAGGCGCATGATGGTTCCCGGGCTCAGTGTTGCGGTGTGCGGTGGGTGGCCCTTGAATTCGTCGATGACCACGGTGCCGGATCCTGCCACAACTATGAAGATTTCCTCGGCCTCCACGTCATACATTGACCCGGTGCTCATTTCCCAGATGCCAAAGTCGGTACCGCCAATGGAACCAAGTTCCACGAACCCGGTGGTGGTTTCCGGGAGCGCCAACTGGTCCGCGGGCACCTGTTCATGGATGAGCGGGACCCGGTTAATATTCAGTGCTTCACCGCCGCGCAGGTGCGGAAAATTGTTGCTGCTCACGAGTCAAACCCCATTCCAACGGCGTCCATCACCTTGAGGAACGGGCCGCGCTTGCCTTCATTCCTATCCGCCTTGATCAGGCCGTTAGTCATCAGCTTGACGCCCATCCAGGCGACCGGCTCCGGAGGGAAGGGCATTGGCTTTTTCTTGACCATTTCAAGCTCGGTGAGCTCGGTCTTGGTACCGGAGAGCAGATCAAGCATGACCTTGCCGCCGAAGCGGCTGGCACCCACGCCGAGCCCGGTGAACCCGGCGCAATAGGCAACGCGGTTATTGTGCGAGGTGTCAAAGAACGCGAAGAAGCGGCTACAGGTGTCAATCGCACCGCCCCAGGCGTGGGTGAATTTGATGCCTTCCAGCTGGGGGAAGGTACCCACGAAGTGTGCGGCAAGCTTGCGGTAGGTCGCCTCATTGTGGTCGTATTCCGGCTTGACCTCGCGTCCGTAGTGGTAGACGGCGTCGTAGCCACCCCACAGGATACGCCAGCCACCATTTTCATCGATGGTGGGCCGTGAATAATGGAAACGGTTATTCATATCCGCCAGGCCCATGTTTTCATCCCAGCCGATGGCCGCGCGCTGTTCTTCGGTCAGCGGTTCGGTCATCAGCGCGTAGTCATAGACCGGGATGGTGTGCAGGCGGTGGCGCTTGAGCAAGGAAGGGAACACGTTGGTGGCAAGAGCCACACGCTGGGCGTTGATGGTTCCGGCACCTGTGCGTACGGTGATTGCCGCATCGGAGGATTCCAGCCCCTCACCCTTGGTGTGCTCAAAGATGCGTACGCCCAACTCTAGGCAGACGCGGCGCAGACCCCACGCCAGCTTGGCTGGGTTCACCAAGGTATTGGTTGTCTTATCCCAAGTACCACCCTCGAAGAGCGGGGAGTTGATGTAGGTCTTGACCTCATCTGCATCCAAGAACGGCAGCTCGGGGTGGGCTTCGGCTTCTTCCTTGAGCCAAGGGACCTGGTGTTTTTCGGTGGCGACGTTCAGCACGCCGGTTTCCCAGTAGTCGCAGTCGATGTTGTACTTTTCGATGGTTTCGGCGATGCCGGCCAAGTTTTCGGCCCCAAGCTCGGTCAGCCGGGCATTTTCCTTGGGCAGGTGGGTATCGCCATTGGATTCGCCGTGCACTAGCGAGGCATCGCAGAAGCCACCGTTACGTCCGGAGGCTGCCCAAGCGATGGTTTCGGCATCGATCAAGACGACGTCGCGACTTGGGTCTGCCTCTTTGGCCTGCAACGCGGTCCAAAGACCGGTGTAGCCGCCGCCAACGACCAAAAGGTCGGTGGAGATGCTGCCTTCGAGGGCCGGCAGCGCTGCCGGGCGGTCGGGATGCTGGAGCCAGTAGGGGGCATAATCGGTGCCCGCCAGGGAGGCATTAATGACAGAGTCGGGGATGTTGGCTTCGATATGGTCATAGGACACGGGGATGCCCTTGATTTCGGAGATAGTCACGATAATTCCTTGTATGCGTTGGGTGAACGTGCGTTACTGGCCCCATGAATGTGGCCGGTCTTGAACGGACGTTCGGTGTAAAGCGGGGAGAAAGAAAATAAGCGGGAACCGGTGGCCCTTTAGACGCGCGTGTTGGCAGATTCATAGACAATCCGCCCAGCGGCGAGGGTGAGTTCCACCCCCACAGCATGCAAATCGGCAGGGTCGATGGTGAATGGGTCGGCATCGAGCATGACAAGATCTGCTCGGGTGCCGAGGGCCAGGCTGCCACCCTGATCATCGCGGTTAATCCAGGCGCTGCCGGCGGTGTAAGCACGCATGGCTTCGAGCACGCTGATGGCTTGGGCCGGAACCAGCGGTTCGACCTGCGGCGCTTCGGGATCAGTGCGGTTGACCGCCACATGGATTGCCGCCAACGGGTTGGGGGTGGAAACCGGCCAATCCGAGCCCATGACTAGGGGTGCACCGGAATCTATGAGCGAGCGGAATGGGTACTGCCAGCTCACCCGCTCATCGCCCAGAATATGGTTGGTCAGCTTCAGCATTTGCTCATCGTTGCAGGCCCAAAGTGCCTGAGCGTTTGCAGCAACGCCAAGTTTGCCAAAGCGGGGCACATCGACCGGGTCAATGATTTGCAGGTGCGCTAGGTGGTGGCGTCCACCGGTGGCACCATTGGCGGTGCGGGCTGTCTCTAACGCGTCCAGGGCCAAGCGGGCCGCGGCATCGCCGATGACGTGAAGGTGGAGGTCAAATCCCGCTGCATCAAGTGCCACGGCAACCGCATTGAGGACCTCTGTAGAAAGGTATTGCAGGCCGGAGTTTTCGCCTCTGTCATCTGCGCAATCGCAGCTGCGGAGGTAGGGCGCCAGCATGGCTGCGCTCTGGTTTTCGGCTACTCCATCGACCATGATCTTGGCGGTGGTGGTACGGAAACCTACGGCAGCGTTCTGGTCCCGGCGGGCCAGGAAGTTTTCAACGAGGGCATCAATATCTGCCAGTGTGGTTTCGCGTGGCACCCACAAGGCGCCCGTTGCTTGTCCGGTGATCAGTTCCTGGGCGTAGAGCTCGCGGTACGTTTCCGAGCCGTCGGTGTAGCCCGCATACTCTCCCAGGATTGCTTCTTGCCAGCCGGTGATGCCGAACGAATGTAAGAACTTCTGCCCGGCGAGCAATCCCGCGCGTAGCGTCTCTGGCCGGTGGGCCGGGATGAAGGTATTGACCAGATCCATGGCTCCCTCGTGCAGGGTTCCGGTGGGATTACCTTCATTATCGCGTTCGATGCGGCCATCGGATGGGTCGGGGGTCTGGGCGGTGATCCCGGCCAAGGCGAGCGCAGCCGTATTGACCCATGCCCCGTGATGGTCGCGGTTGATGAGATACGCGGGCTTGTGTGGCACTACCTCATCAAGTAATGCGGCGGTGGGAGTACCGCCGGGAAAATCGCTCATCGACCAGCCCCCGCCGGTGATCCAGTTGGCATCGGTTCCCCGGGCGTAAGCGCTAATTGTTTCAAGAGTGGCGTTGATGCCGTGCGATTGGGTCAGATCGCAGGCAAGGGACTCGACTCCGCCCATGAGCGTGTGGACGTGGGCGTCGGTAAAGCCGGGGGAGAGGGTGCGGTCACCGAGGTCAATGTCATGGGTTGGCGCGTGGAGTTCCTGGCGTACCTGAGCTTCGGGACCAACTGCCAGAATGCGGCCGTCACGTATTGCTACGGCATGGCCGGGGTCTAAGACTTTGTTTCCATCGAAGATGGTTCCGGAATGGAAAAGCCAGGTCTCGCTCACTAGTGCCCTCTCAAAGCTCGTGCTGTGGATGCCGGTCAGCCAGCGTGTGTCCTAGTTCATAAAATCGCAAAAATGCCCTAAAGTCAACACCGTTGACTTTGTTGTGTTGGTTGAACGGGAGAAGATTGAGGCTATGGAGAGTACAGCTAACGGCGCACGGACGCCCAGAAGGCGCCGCGCCCAAGGTCTGAGCCGTGAGGTAATCCTTGATGCTTGCCTGCGCTTGGCCGCGGAAACAGCACCCGATGCCCTGTCTTTCCGCAAAATTGGCAAGGAATTGGGCGCCGATCCCACCGCGCTCTACCGCCATTTTGCAGACAAAGATGACCTCTTGCTCTCGCTCGCGGACCGAGTCTTGGCTCGCGGCATGGAAGGTTATGCACCCTCGGTGAGCTGGGTGGCATCACTACGCGACCTGATGCTACGGGCACGGGCCGGATTCCTTGAATACCCGCAGGTGGCAACGCTTGCCGCGCTCCGGGTCACGCGGCAGGAAGGTGAGCTGCAATTTGTTGAGGCAATGCTTGCGGCGCTGCATCGAGCAGGATTCAAAGGAAAAGACGCGGCACGGATTCACCGTGCCTGCGCCGACTTCATGCTTTCCTGGACCGGGTTTAGTGCTGGGTTGCTGCTGTTGGGCGAAAAATCCTCACAGGACGATCGGGCCTGGGTTGAAAGTTATGCGGGAATCTCGGTGGGCGACTACCCACTGGCGGTGGCCTCGGTGAGTGCCATGGCCGAGATTCCGGACGATGAAAACTACACCTTCGCCCTCGAACTGTTGCTGGCAGGGATCGCCGCACGACTGGGGGTAGAGTCTCTCACCGAGATGAACACCTAGAATTCGCCCGGCGGGCTCTCTGGCCCAAGCGAATGCTTAGCCCTGGGCCGCGCCGCGTCGCATGCCAATACCGCAGAGCATCACCATGACGAGCTCGGCAGCTGCCACGGCCAGCATGGCAATTCCCGCACTTGTCGCACTGCCAGCGGATTCGGTAGCGCCGTGCACGTGTCCGCCGAACCCTAACGCCATAAACATGTGAACGATGGACATCAACGCCGACATGAGCAGCAGCTCAAAGAGCGCGCGCGGGTTTTTCCAGGCTCCATGGGCGCACTTCAGACAGAATGCCACCATGCCAAGTAGCACAATGCTCATTGCTGCACCATGTGGGAAGGCAATAAGCACCCAAATATGGGCAAGGCCCAGGGCCACCGCCAGCAAGGCGATGACCCGAGCCACCAGGCGCCCACGAACCGGAGCATACCGTGGGGCTACCGGTTCACCGACGGGTGCCGGGAGACCGACACCCGCGTGAATCGTCGTCATGATGGCCGTTTCCTACTTGTGGCAGGAAGCGCCGGGGGTTGGCAGCGGCACATCCAGGACCGGCGAACGGTCAAAGAAGCCCTCGGGGCGCAGCTTGAAGCCGACCGTGTCAACGGGCATGATTGGCCAGTCTTCCGGACGTGGGAAGTGCGTGAGCCCGAAGGTGTGCCAGACGACGATCTCCTCGCCATCGATCTTGCGATCCTTCTTGACCCACTCGGGCAGGCCCGCGCCGCCCGAATGCTGGTTGACGAAATCCCCGGTTGGGTAGCGTTCCTCATTGGTCGCCGGGGTAACCCACAGTGCCTTGGCGGCAAATGTTGCGCGGCGGTGGATTGAGGAGCCTTCGTCGGCTAGCAATGTTGGCTGGCCCTGCGGGTGCAGTTTGTAGGCCACCGGGTGACCCAAGCGGTTTTCGGACTCCGGGTTGGAAATCACCCAGGTGCGACCGATCGAGGAATCCGCATCGCGGATTGCCTCGGATTCGCGGGTAAAGACCGTGCGCTTGCGAGTGAATGCATTGCCGCGAGGGTTTTCTGGTCCGGTCTTCACGCGTACCACGTCTTCTTCCTCAACGCGGCCAGGGCCGCCATCGAGGGCAAAGTCGAGCCGAGCGCCGAAGAGGTGCTGGTGGAAGGGGGCACCGAGTCCGGGTGCCATTTCCGAAGCGTAGGGGTAGTCGCCGCCCGGGTGTGCGCTGGTGAAGACGATGCCGGTGGCCTTGGCCTCGAATTCGATGGTGCCATCGAGGTATAGGTACCAGTAGAAGCCGTAGTCGTAGTTGCCGATCGTGGTGAAGAAGGAAATCACCATGCGACGGTTGCGACGGGTGTAGTTGATCCCTGTCCATAAATCCGAGTGCTTGGAAAGGATCGACCAGTCTTCCTCATGCATGCAAATGCCGTTGCGGATGGTGCGCGCCTCGCCACGGGCATTTGAGATGACCGGGGAGATATAGTGAATTTCGCCCAGGCAGTCACAACCCAATTCCAGTGAGTTTGCGTATTGCCCAACCAAGTATTCTCCGGTGTCAAAGTAGTTCTGCCAGCTACGCACCGGGGATGGGTCACCATAGGGGACGACCATTTCTGCGATCGAAGCGCGGTTGAGGATACGGCGCGGCTGTCCCTTGTCTTCGAAGGAAATGTTGTGCAGGACCAGGCCTTCGCGAGCGTCGAAGCCGACGTCAAGGCTCCATTTTTCCCACTCGATGTGGTTCCCGCCCTCGACGCTAAAGCTTGCGCCTTCGGGCTGCGTAATGGAAATTGGCTTCTGCGTGGTGCGCAATGGGCCGGTGAGTTCCGGATCGGTGTAGTTTCCGTGTTCTTCGGGGATTGGCACCGCGCCGAGGTCGATGACCTGATCAACGCTGCGGTTTGTCACATCGACGTAGCCCACGAGTCCGTCAATGGGGTGTGCCCAAGCTGAATCCTCGGGGAAGTTTTGGTAGAAAGCTAGGCCACGCAGGATGCGGCGGCCGACTTCTTCGGGGTATTCAAAGACGCCGGCCGAAAGTGGTGCGACGCGAACCTTCGTCACGTCGAGATTGCGCTTGGCAAGTGCTTCGAGCCAGCGCGGATCTGCTGCGAGGAGTTCCTCAACAACTTCGAATTCTTCCTCGAGGACCGGCAATTCGCCTGCTTGTGCGGTGTCCAGTGTGGTGAGGGATTCGATCTTGCTGTTTGTTACCGAGACAACGATGTCTTTGGGATTGGCGCCGGAGGTGTCCAGCAGGAATACGCGGTAACGGCGATCAACTTCGGTGGCCTCACGGATGGGGTCTTCTAGACCCAGGTAGGCAATGCGTGCGGTGTCCGGGAAATGGCCAGCGTCGGCAAGGACTTCGCGGACCACTGCGATTTCCTCGCTGGTTGCCATTGCGTAGGGGCTTGTTTCAACGAGCTGACCGGTGGAGCTGTCGACTGTCATGGGGGTGCCTTTCTTCGGATCCAGATTTGCGGCGATGCGTGGGGTGCGGTGACCCTCGCCACGTTTATATTCTCTGAGTGTAGATAATAGCCGTGATTGTGATCACCCGCAAGGTCTGGGTTGGTAATGCTCGGAGAGGCGCTGGGTGCAGGGTCAAAGCCCGTAAGATGGGCGGCATGCCTAAGATTGTTGACCATGATGCCCGACGCCTCGAACTTGTTGAAGTTACTTGGAGGGTCATAGCCAAGCGCGGCTTCGAGGGAGTAACCCTCCGCGATGTTGCGGCGGAAGCCGGCTTTGCCAACGGGGCGCTGAAGCCGTATTTCCCCACCCGGGCCAGCCTGATGCGCGCCACCTTCACCTACGTCTTTGGTCGCACCAATGCCCGCGTCGATGCGGCAATCGAGGGGTTGGTAGGGCTGGAGGCGCTGCGCCAATTTTGCATGGAAGTGCTACCGCTGGATGTCGAGCGGATCGATGAGGCGAGGGTGATCATCCCGTTTTGGCAGATGGCGATCCACGAGGCCGAGTTCGCGCAGGCAAACAACGAGGCCATGGTGCAGTGGCGCACCAATATTCGTACCTGGATTAGCCAAGCGGTGGGTCAAGGGTCCGTGGATGAGGCCCTGCCACTGGATGTAAGCGTTGAATCGTTGCTGACTTTCCTGTTGGGCGCGCAGGTGGTTGCGGTGCTGGATGCGGATTTCAATGATCCGGCGCAGTTGCAGCGACAGTTGGATTTGCAACTGCAGCTACTACGAACCTTGTGAGTGCGGGGCCCTAGAGTTATTTGACTCCAACGGGAGAATAAACGTGACTTTGCGTGAACTAGGGCGTACATTGATTCAAATGTGACAGCACTCACCTCCCTTGCTAATCGTTCGGCGAGGAATGGTGGCGTTGTTGACCCGTGGAAGGACTGCGCCTATGTATGACGTTCAGCGTGTGGAATCATTTGGTGCTTGGAAATCATTGGTTTCCGAGTCATTTGTCCCGCTGCACTGTGAACAGATACGCCCGGGAAATTTCTCCGGCAAAATCGCCGGTGCCCAATTTGGTGACGTTGGAGTCATGGAGGTTGCGGCAAACGCACATTTGGTGCGCCGTACCGGCGACTTGTTGGATGCCGGAGACACACCGCAATTCAAACTAAATCTGCAGCTTGGCGGTCATGGGTTGCTTCTTCAAGATGGCCGAGAAACGTTACTGCGCCCCGGGGATATGGCGATCTATGACACCGAGAAGCCCTACACACTGCTCTTTGAGGAAGACTCCCGCACCCTGGTGCTGATGTTCCCGCAGCATTTGTTGGGGTTGCCGGCAGGAGATGCCTCCGAAATCACCGCAGTCGGTTTTGGCGTTGAAAATCAGCTAGGAGCGGCACTTTCACCATTTTTGACGCAGCTGGCCCATGTTTTTCCGCGCCTAGAAGAGCCTATTGGGCGACGCCTTGCCTCAAACGTCGTCGATGTTTTGGGTACGGTGTTGGCCAGCGAGCTACATGAACGGGCCGGCGTTCTTGATGGTGGAAAGGCGCGCCACATTAGGCAAATTCAGGACTACATTGATCGGCATCTTGCTGATAGTGAACTAAGCCCCGGAAGTATCGCCAATGCCCATTTCATCTCATTGCGTAGCCTGCATCATCTTTTTGCCGAAACCGGACATACCGTTTCCGAATGGATTAGGCTGCGCCGACTCGAGCGTTGCCGACGCGATTTAGCCGATCCTTTGCAATTGCGGGTGCCGGTGGGAGTGATTGGAGCGCGTTGGGGATTGCCCGACGCTGCACATTTCAGCAGGGTTTTCCGCTCTTTCTACGGCTGTTCACCCACCGCATTTCGCTTAAGTATCTGATGCGTCGTTGAGTCGATCAGGATTTCGACCAATTCCCACGAGCGCTCCTCATTTGGGTCCGAAAGGTGTTGCAAGCTAATTCCATCGATATTCGCGATGAAGGCCCGCGCCATGACTTCAAGTCCAATGGGGTTTTCTATTCCGGAGACCATTGCCCCGGCGCGGAATATTGCTTCGGTTGAGTCGATCCAGCTCTGATACATGGACCTATTGAGCTGAATGGATTTTTGCGACTCGACGTTGTCGTTTAGCCGGCTTTGACGCAGTAGGAGCTCAAATGTGGTGACCTGCTCATGGGGTGTGTTGAGCATGCGACGCCAAATTCTATGTGCGTGTTTGGATACCGCTTCTTCTAACGAAAGCCCCTGAGGCATTGGATCTAGCTCGCGCGCATAGTCTCGGCTGAGGAAATTGTAGACCTCATCAAGCAGCTCATCCTTGCTCCGGAAGCAGTAATGCAAGGCGGCAAGTGGTGCACCCGCTTCGGCGGCAATCCGCCGTGTTGTCGCGGCGGTAAGTCCTTCCTGAGCGATGACCCGGGCCGCAGCTTCAACAAACTGATGGCTACGTTCCTGGATTGATATGTGCGCCATGTGCTGACACCTTTCTTTGTGAGGTCTTCCCATCCTACGGACACCTCGGAGGAGGGGGTGAAAAGAAACTTTTCAAAAGTTCTGGTCAAATGACTCAGTCATACGACATACTCTAGTGGGAGAAGTAAGTTGCATCACAACAGGACGCGCAGATTATCAGTGAGGGAGAGCCGCAAATGACAGTCACCGACCAATACGCAGACCTTGTAGTGGTCAATGGGCAGCTGCATGGAACCGGCAACGCAAGTGCCGCACCCACCTCATTGGCCATCAAGAGCTCCAAAATCATTGCCTTAGGCGATGAAGCAGTTGAATCGCTGATCGGAGCAAACACCCGGATCATTGACGCGAACGGTGGAGCTGTTCTGCCGGGTATCAACGACGGGCATCTGCACTTCGTCGAATCAGCCGTCTCCCAACACGGAACCCTCTCGGTCGGCAGCCAACATGCACAAAGCTGGGACGAAGTCGCGGCAATCCTGCAGGCGGCTACACCCGCAAACGATGGATGGATTCGTGCTCACGGATGGGATGACGTCATCTTGGGCTCAGGCGGGCCGGAGTACCTTTATGGATTGCGTGAAGATGCACCGGTGGTCGCCTACGACCAAACCGGACACCAGCTATTGCTGAATAAAACCGCAGCACGCCTAGCCAAACTCGAAAATCACACCGACGGGTACCCCGATGGCGTCGTGGGAACATTCGCCGATGGCAGCGCCAATGGTTTGCTGGTTGATGCAGCAGTAGAACTGGCCGGCCTGGTGATCCCGCAGCTATCCGACGCCGATGTCCGCCGATGCATCCTAGAACACCAAAACTTCCTGCATTCGCTGGGCATCACTTCACTGACCGAACCGGGACTTGGCCCCGGGGGAGAAGGACTTTTTGGCGGCTCGTCCGCCACCCGCAGCCTGCGACTACTAGCCGATCTCGCGGTCGAAGAAAAACTAAGCCTGCGCATCAACGCATTGCTGCTCTTCTCCTCCACCGGCGGCGCAAATGCCGAAGACACCCGCACGGGACTAGCCTCGGATCTACCTAGCAGCCTCAGCGAACGCGGCATTAGTGAAGACCAGCTGCGTATTGCCGGGGTCAAGATCTTTGCCGACGGAATTCCACGCTCCGGAACCGCTTGGATGAGCGAACCTTATCAGACCCCCTGTGGACACACCCACGGAAGCATGGTCATTATTGGCGACACCGACGCAGCACGCGAAACCGAACTACACCGGATCATCAGCAACATCCACGCGGCGGGACTCCAAGCCGGAATCCACGCAACCGGCGATGCCACCACCGCCGCGGCAATCCGCGCCATCGCTGCGGCCCAGCTGGCCGATGACCGCGAAGCCCGCCACTACATCATCCATGGCGGTTTCAGCGGCGCCGGGGACCTGAACGAAACACTCAAGGATTTCTCCGACCACGGCGTGGGACTGAGCACCAACCCGGCGATCCGTGCCGAAGCCGGTGCCTTAATGAAAACTATTCTTGGTGCCGATCGATTCAATAATCACCAACCCTTGGCTTCCTTCCTTGACGCAGGAATACCCACAAATATTGCCTCGGACGCCCCGGTGACCAGCCCCGATTGGCGCGAGTCGATCATTGCTGCGATCACCCGTGACAGCACCGCGGGCCCGGCCGAGCAGCAAGACGCACAGAAAATCGATTTTGCTCAAGCACTGGCCATGATGACCTCAATGCCAGCTTGGCAAGACCACGCCGAAACTCGTAAGGGGCGCCTCGAACCAGGGCTCCTTGCCGATGTCTGCATCCTGGAACAACCAGTCACCGACGACATCTATGCGCTACGTGAAAATCGCACGGCACACACCATTTCAAACGGAAACCTCGTTTACTCGGCAGGCTAAGTGCAAGTAATTCCCCAACCACTTGCACCTAGCCATCCCCCCGCGGCACCGTCGTC
>NZ_PCPT01000021.1 GCF_002975435.1 Arthrobacter sp. MYb227
CCTAGGCAAGATGATGGCAGAAGCCGGCACTGCCTTTCACGTCATCGATGAAATCGCCACGGGATACGCCGCAGTGCACACCCCAACCAGCGACGAAGCCGACCCGCTACAACAGATAGCGATCCTGCAACAGATTCATGCAGCATCACAAACAATTGTTGGTTGGCGCGTAGATGACGCGAAAGAAGCCGGGAACTCTTGGGCTGATATAGGCAAGGCGCTTGGGATGACCAGGCAAGCCGCGCACAAGCGGTTCGGAAAGTAGACACGCCGCTTAAAAGCGAATATCCCCCCGGACGCCAATCTGGAGGGATATTCTGAAGTTTGCAAAATAACTCAATAAGTAGATGCTATCACCAGACGCCAATTAGGAGATAGCTCTAGCGCGGTATTGTCTCCCGCGTGTCGTGTATGAACGGCAACACAAACAAGGACACAGGGCCTCACCGGCCCCTCACCCTGGGTTAGATCCAGTCCTACTGTCGAGCACATAGGCAGGGTGTTTCACCGCGTCGAGCAATCCGCGGAATCGAAGGAGTGCCAGCACCTACAGCAGACCAACCCGTCTGCCAGATCTATGTGCACATGCCGCCACTATCCAGAAGTAATGCCCTGGATCTTGATTCAGCAGGTCCACCCTGCCAACCGACCGCTACACCGTCCTAACGAGTGCAGTGTCGCTATCTTGCTTTGAAGTCTCCAAACTAAACCCTTGGAGCAGCAAGGCAAGCCCCTGCCCTCCCACTTCCCGAGCCTTCAAATGCAGTGACCGGAACAGTGGCGTTGGTGCACCTGCACCCAGTTCCGGTCTAAGTTGCTCAGGATCGATCCTAAGAGCAGCCAACCCCGTGAGCACTCAGGTTACGTAGAGCACCTCAACAAGCAACTGTCACTCACCAGAAGATTCACTGGTCAAAATGATCAATCAGGATTGACCCTGAAAAGTTCTCAACATTACGGGATCCCGAAAGGTTGCCAGACCGGATTTGAAATCCGACCTCTTTCTGGTATCCCAGAAAGTTCTTCTCGCCAATTTGGGTGTAAAGGTCGCTCCCCTTTTTTGGGGAGCAAGTTCTCATGAGAAATCATGAGCGAAAGGTTTGCTCGCCAATTCTGGTGAGCGGGGTTCTTATTGATGCCGGTAAATACTTCTTGCCAGAAATGCCCAAAAGGTACGCACTGAGCGCGTACCCTCCCGAGCCATTCGCGTTTCAGATTCCAATGGGCCGAACACATTTGAAATGCGTTCGATGACCCCGGCTACTTTTGTCGATCGCCTGAAGTTCTTTTCCGGACACCAGCGAGTGCGTCGACTTTTCCGACACACTCAGTTTTCCTGAGACTCACCATTCAAGATCCAACAAAGTCGAGTGCGTCAGTTTTGCGGACATACTCATGTTCCACGTGGAACAAATTTGTATCGCTTGGCGATACTGGACTGTATCGCTATACTTTCAGTATCAGGAGGGTTACACCCTCAAGGGCTTGAAAGCATGGAGGCTTCACAACATGGGCGTACGGGCACACCAACACGCAACAGACCTGGTTATAAACATGGGTAGATTCGCCCGTGAAAAAGCGCAACGGGAACACCCTGACAAAAAAGCGCCAGGAACTTATCTTTCACCCTCCGCTCAACTCATGCTCGGCCATATCGCCTTGAGCACTTTTGAATCAGAAGCAACCATGCAAAACGGATACTGGAATAAAGACCATGAAACTCGCGAAGGCCTTGTTTTTTATCAAGGCCTCGGCAAACGCGCCCGCGCTCTTGGCTTCGACCTTCCCCCGACTTTTGATAAAAGCATGGTCCTCGCCGGCGACGTTGACGAAAAGCTATACAACGCAGCCCGCATGGCCTCAGACAGGGCGCTTCGAGAACTGGTTTCCAAGGGCCTTATCACTCGAATAGTGGAAGCGTCGGCAGGAAGAAACGCCCGCTATTTCCTCGACTTCCTATATCGACCATGTGGGACCTGCCTGGATCCGAACACGGAGGGCGTAGAAAAGGATCTGAGGTTGCACTTGGAGGGGTAGGGCAACAATGAGCGATACACCAGAGTATCCCTACACTCCGGAGCAGTCGCCTGCATAGCGATACATATTTGTTCACCGAGCGATACAGAAACGTTCACCCAGTGATACAAATCTGTTCATGCAGCGATACGCCCGTGTATCGCATATAGGTTACCTAGAGGTTAGTTTTAAAGGTTATCTATATATTTATCAATCAATCATCCATCGTGGGCGATCGTCACCTTACTTAACGCGTGAGAGGAAATCATGAGTAACAACAACAACCGACAGTTTGCAGATGCAATGACGCACCTCGAAGACACCGACCCCAAAACAGCAGAAATCATCCGACGAAAACTCTCAGCACTCAAAACAGAGTCAGCCACATGGAGACGACAAGCCCAAGGCCTCAGCGGTCACGGAGAGACACCAAAGAAGCTTTTGACGGGGATGTAATTCTCACCAAAGTTTCCAGCCTTACCAATTCAACACAGCACCAAAAAAGAAAGACCCCGCACCAGGGAGCCGGCAAGCATCAGGTGTGGGGTCTTTGCGTACCCAAACGTTTACGGAAGGTAAACCCATGAGCATCCAGAACACTACACCTGCCCTACATGAGGCACTTGGCTATGACGACGAAGATCTGGCCTACGAACGCCGCTACCTCAAGCGCAACGAGTCCGGCACACCAACACGTGTGCTGCGCGATGACACCTCACGCCAGGCATTCAAGAACCTACTGGTCGAAGATGCCAAGCGACCACCAGCGTCACGCTATGTGTTCGGCGGTGCCAAGTGAACCCGCTGCCACTGACAAATGCTCAAGGGCTCGAAGAAGACCCGCTTCCAACAACGGACACAGACAGCGAATGATCCATGAGCCTGCTCAAGCCTTGCTTGGACTGTGGAGAACTCACAGATGCAACACGATGCGATGAACACCGACCAAAGCGGTTCCCAAAGGAATCGGCCCACAAGCGGGGGTACGACTATGCCTGGTTCAAACTCTCCCGCCACGCACGCAAGCTACAACCCTTCTGCTCCGACTGTGGAACCACCGAAGACTTAACCGGTGACCACTCACCCGAAGCATGGGACCGCAAAGCACAAGGACTACCAATCCGGCTCCAAGACATCGATGTTGTGTGCCGCACCTGCAACGTCAAGCGTGGAGCGGCCAAGCCAGACGGGTGGCATAGGACCCTCGCAGCGCGGCGGCAAGGCCCACCTGCCAAGTCCCAATCTTAATTACTTCAAGTGTCAACTAATCCTTCTGGAAGGAGGAACCTCATATGGCTGGTCCTAAAGCCGCTATTACCGCAGATCCCTTGACTTTCAAGGGCTGGCCACGTGATCCGGCGAAGCGTCGTATCAAGTTCATCGAGGAATATTTGGTGGTTCCTAAGGGTCATGGAGCCGGTAAAAAGGTGAAACTTCGGGCTTTTCAGAAGCAAATCATCATTGATGCGTACGCTCCAGGCATTCGGACTGGGCTTGTGTCGATGCCTCGTGGAAACGGTAAGTCTGGGATCGCGGCGATGATGGGGCTTGCTGAGATGTTCCTCGGTCCTATGTCGCCTGAAGTGTTTATTGTTGCTTCTGATCTTCGACAGGCCAAGATCATTTTCAATCTGGCTAAGCGCATGGTGCAGCTGAATCCTGAATTGGATGATCGAGTGCAGATCTTCCAAGACCGGCTGTACATGCCGCATCAGGACGCAACGATGACACCGCTGCCGGCTGACTATGACGCGCTTCAAGGGCTAGATCCCACGCTCATGATTGTTGATGAATTGCACGTGGTCACGGAGAAGGTTTGGGAGGCTGTCACGTCTGCTGCTGGTAAGCGGCCTGAATCTTTGACGTTGGCAATCAGTACGCCTTCCAATTCTCCGGACACCGTGATGTGGCGGCTGGTGGAGCATGGCAGATCCGGTGAAGATCCTCAGTTCTACTTCAAGGAATTTGCGGCTCCGCATGGCTGTGCGGTTGATGACCGAGAGGCGTGGAGGATCGCTAACCCTGCCCTTTCGTGTGAACAGCCGTTCCTTGCTGAGGATGCACTGGTGGCGGTGCTCAAGACGATTCGTGAACCGGTATTTCGGCAGCTGCGATTGGGTCAATGGGTTACAGGTGTCGAGGGCTGGATGCCGTGGGGCTTGTGGGATGGGCTCAAGGACTCTAACCGGGAAGTGGTGCCTGGGGAACGTGTGGTGCTGGCTTTCGACGGCTCAGCTTCTGGTGACTCAACGGCGCTGATTGGTTGCACCGTCCAAGATCCGCACTTGTTTGTGATCGGGCTGTGGGAGAACCCCGGCGATGATCGTTGGCGCGTACCGAGGGCTGAGGTCACTCGGACAGTTGATGAAGCGTTTGAGATGTACGACGTTGCGGAACTTGCTTGTGATCCGTGGGGTTGGCGCTCAGAAATTGAGGCGTGGCAGACCAAGCACGGGGAACGAAAGGTCATCGAGTGGAACACGGCTAATGCTCAGCGCATGGCCCCGGCCACGGACCGTATGTATCAATCCGCTGTGGAATCAACAATCACCCATGACGGCAATAAGGATCTGGCTTCACATGTCTCCCACTGTGTTGCTAAGTCAACGTCTCTTGGCGACTTGGTAGCTAAGGACCGCAAGAACTCACCTCGCAAGATCGATGCTGCGATCTGCGCAATCGTGGCAACTGATCGAGCCGCGCATCATGGCCGACGCAAAAAGCGTGGGCGCACAATCTCTTTTTAGGACGTGAAATGAACGAACAAATTAGCAAGCTGTCTCAGAAGCTTGATGCAACGATGCCGGCGCTAAACATACTGGATGCTTACTGGAATGGCACTCAGCCGGCTACTTTCCTATCGAAGAAATCGCGTGAAGCTTTGGGCGGTGGAATCGAGACGTTGGGCGTGAACTTTCCCAAGCTGGCTGTGTCGAGTCTTGCTGAACGGTTGACCCCTATCGGATTCCGTGAACCCGGTGATGAGTCCGGTACTGATTCTGAATTGTGGAAGGTGTGGCGAAAGAACCACATGGATGACTGCGCCGCCCAGGCACATATCGATGCACTGGTTTATGGGCGTTCTTTCGTCATTGTGTGGGCAGGGGCACGCGGCCCACAGGTCACGGTGGAATCTCCCCGACAGGTGGCAGTGCTTCATGATCCGGCAACTCGTGAGGTGACTTCTGCGTTCAAGCGGTGGCGCGATGGGAACGTGGCTTTGGGTGTGCTGTACCTGCCGGACGTGATTCACAAGGTGAAGGCCGAGGCCAATGTCACCGGTGATACCTACCCGGTCGATGGATGGGTGGTCACTGAATCGATCCCTAACCCGCTGGGCATGGTTCCAGTGGTTCCGATTGTGAACCGGGGCCGGCTACTGGACATGGACGGTATTTCCGAAATGTCGGATTTGCTCGGATTGACCGATGCACTTAACAAGCTCATGTCTGATGCCATGGTCACTTCTGAACACTTTGCGCGTCCGCGCCGCTGGGCTACCGGCCTTGAGTTGACCGAGGATGACGAAGGCAATGTAGAAGAACCTTTCACCTCAGAAGCGGACAAGGTTTGGGTGTCGGAAGATACCGAGACGAAGTTTGGGCAGTTCGATGCAGCACGCCTTGATGGGTACTCGGATATGACAGCAACGGTGACTCAGCAGATTGGTGCGCTCAGTGGGCTACCTCCGCATTATCTCGGCTTGCACGGTGACCAGCCGGCGTCTGCTGATGCGATCCGTTCGGCTGAGGCTTCATTGGTTGCCAGGGCTTTTGCGCTCCAGCGTCTCTTTGGTCAGGCATGGGCAGATGTGGCACGCCTGATTGTGGCAGTACGCGATGGGGTTGATCCGCTTGATGTGGATGTGGAAACCGTGTGGGAATCACCAGAGACTCGCACCCCTTCACAGTCCGCTGATGCTGCTGTAAAGCTCAAGTCCATTGGTGTTCCATTGACCGTGCTCTTGACCGAACACATGGGTTACTCACCTGCTCAGGTGGAGCGTGTACGCACTGCGATGCGCACCGAAGCACTGGACGCGGCAGGGGTTGACCTAGCTGAGTTAGTCCAATGAGTTACCGCGACATTCTGGTGAAGCTGGGCGATACGACGGTGGAAAAGGTTCTTAGGATCTATGACCTGATGCAAGCCGGTGAATTGACCTATCTCGAAGCGGTGGGGCTTATGAGCACGCTCATTGGCACGTCTCAAGCTAAGGCGGTGGCGTTGGCTGAAACGTCTCTTGCTGCTGAGTTGACCTTGGGCACGCGCACGGCGGTGGGAGTAATTTCCACAGGCGTGACACCCGATATGAAGAAGCTACGCGGTGGTGTTCGGGTTGTCCTGGCAACGGTTAACAGCACGCCAGATCCCGAGGGGCGTATCGGGCGCATGGCAAGGAACCTTACCTATGCAGCCGGTGCTGATGCGTACTCGGAGGGCGTGAAGCGATCACCTTTGGTCGAGGGCTGGGAACGGAACCTTGAACCGGACGCATGCCAGATGTGCGTGTGGTGGTGGCGCGACGGCAGAGCATGGCCGAAAGATCACGTCATGCCTTCCCACAAGGGCTGTACATGCACCCCGAAACCAGTATTTGAACGCGGCATTCATTCGGTGACCGCTAAGGCAAGAGTGCGTTCCAACCGTGACCGCATCATCCAAGATAGAGAGGCCAAGAGCAATGGCTGATGAAATTACGACCGACCCAACCGGCGAAGTACCCAACGATAGCCATCAGGGTGAGCCGCAGAGCGCCGAGGATGCCACAAGCGCACCCGTGGAGGGTGAAGGCACTCCCGAGGCCGTAGAGAGCGATTCTACGGACCCTGAGACTTTCCCGAGGGAATACGTTGTGAAGCTGCGTAAAGAGTCCGCGGGATTCCGTGAGCGTGCCAAGCGCGCTGATGACCTCGCTACTCGGCTCCACACCGCTCTAGTCGATGCCACCGGCAAGCTGGCAGATTCACGCGACCTGCCTTTTGATGAAGCTCACCTGAGCGACTCAGAGGCACTTCAAGAGGCTATCCAGAGTTTGCTCACTGAGCGACCCCATCTAGCGTCTCGCAAGCCAATGGGGAATATTGGGCAGGGTGCAACCAATGAAGCTGAGGCGTTCGGCCTCGGTGGACTACTACGCGCACACGCAAACTAGGGGGAAACATGACTGAAGCAGAAGCCAGGATCCATGAATTGGAACAGCAGGTAAAACAGCTACAGGTAGAGAACCGCGACTTGCAGCGGCAACTTGCTGCGGCCAAGGGTCGAAAGCGACAGGCTTTTACAATCACGCCCGGATAAGGCTTGCAAGACCAGATACAATGATGAAAGGACGCTCCAGGTGGGCGTCCTTTCGCGTATCTGGCCCGGTGCCAATAATCGCACCAACCACATATTCGACGGACCCCGCAGAGGGTCCATTTTTGTTTAAGGATTCATCATGGCTGTTTCAACTACCAATGCAACTGAACTAACCGCTGAGCAGGTCCAGAAGACCCTTGTTAAGCCGCTCGAAGAGAAGTCCATCTTTCTCGCATCCGGCCCCCGCATCTTCGACACCAACGGTTCCGCAATCCGCATCCCAAAGTTGGGTGGTCCAACCGTTCCGGGTTGGCACGGGCAGAACGAACTGATCGGTGAAGAAGACCCGACCTTTGATGAAGTGCTTCTGATGCCGGACACCATGAAGTCGATCAAGGTCATCACTCGCTTCTCCAACGAGTTGGCTCGTCAGTCCATCGTGGCACTTGATTCCGCTCTACAGGATCGCCTTGTCACTGATGTGGCAACAACCCTTGATACTGCGTTTTTCGCGGGCACCGGTGACGGCACTACGACCCCACAGGGCATGCTGTCTTGGGCAGGCACTCAGTCAATCGATGCAACCTCAGCCGAACTGGACTTGGACATGCTTCTGGATGCCTGGGGCCTCGCACTGGAAGCTGATGTGAACATTGCATCCCTCCAGTGGTTCATGCGTCCGGCGAACTTCACCGCACTGCGCAAGATCAAGGACACTACCGGCCAGTACCTGCTCCAGCCGGACCCGACCGCAGACGGTGTATTCCGACTTTGGGGCTCGAAGGTAAGTCCTACCAAGCGACTCACAGACGGAAACGTTGCCCTCGCTGATATGTCTCAGGTGGCAGTTGCTCGCGATATGGCACCGACCGTGAAGCTACTGACTGAGCGTTACGCGGACTACGACCAGCAGGCGCTGCGCGTCATCGCTCGCTACGACGTGAAGCCGCTGAACCCTGAAGCCGTCGTCAAGATCACCAACCTGGGCTAAGCCATGATGCCAACCCCCGAAAAGGTGGCAGCGTTCATTGGACAACCTGATGACCCGGACGTGATCGCACTTGCTACCGAGCACCTGCCGATCATTGCTGTGTATGCAGAGGCCTACACAAGGGGTAAGGGCTTCGATGCACTGGGCGAACCATCACGGGCTATCGGAACGGTAATCATGACCGCTACAGCGCGATTGATCGCCAACCCTGAGCAGATCGACACCCGTATTGGTGAAGTCAGCATCAAGGGTGGATTCAGCGGGTGGACGCTCGCGGAAACCTACGTGATGAACCAATATCGAAAGCGCACCAAATGATCTTTCACGACAGGGTGACGGTAAAGAATCCTGGTGGAACTGACCCGAAAGGGTATCCGCTACCTGATGTTATTTTGGGAACTTTCCCGGCGCAGGTGAATCCGATCCGTTCAACTGAATCAATCGAGCGCGGTGTTCCTCCACTCATGGCCTACTACCGTTTGGTAATTGGTAAGACAGGGGGCAAGCAAATGAGCCTTAAGAGCAAGGTCATTTGGCACGGACGCACGTTCTCAATTGAGGGTGACATGGAGCAATGGCGTGTTAACAACCGGCTCCATCACTACGAAGCGACTCTAAAGAGTTAAGCTGAAACACGAAAAGACCCACCTTGTTAGTTTGGATATCAAGGTGGGTCTTTTCTGCGTTAAGAGCTAAGCGACACTTGCCAGAAGTTCTGAGGGAGAAATTCCCAGTTCATCTGCTGCGCGGCCCAGATCCCGCACTGTACGGATATCGTGACGTTCTTTCAGTCGCTTGATTATTAGTGCATCTCGCTCTTGCTTGAGAGTCTCGTCAGTTGGGCGTGCTAGGTGACGGGGTAACGATGTGCTGGGCATAGCCGGCTCCTTAGTTAGGGACGCCACCAGCGACGCCGTTTGGGCTGCTCAGGTGGCTCTGATGCTTGCTCATGCAGATTAACCTGCTCACGCTCAGGGGGCAAACTCACAGGTTGCTCAGTAGGCGTAGGGGTTACGCTCACCGCTTGTCCCTCAAGCATCTTAAGGGCAGTGCGTAGGTCGGCAAGATTTGCTTGTGTTTGTGCGGAAATACGCTCAGCAGCTTCACGCTTAACACGCTCTAATTCCAGAGCACGCTCAAGCTCGGCGATACGCTCATTTGCATCATTCTGGATAGGCTCACTGGGCACGCTCTGCGTAGGGTCAATGGGTGACCATCCGACGGCTAGTAGGTCTTCGATGGGGATCTTCCAGGCACCGCCAGTGTCCTTGAAAGCGTTGGGGAACTTACCGGATTCACGGTAACGGCGAACTGTGGACTTGGAAACACCGCATAGTTCAGCGGCCTCAACAATGGTCCAAGATGGGCGACTCATGAAAAAGACACTACATTGTCACCTAGAGTTGACGCACGCCTAAAGTGTCACCTAGAGTTGACGCATGACCACGCAAGAGGAAGTTCGAGATGCAGCATTTGCCCTAGGCAAGATGATGGCAGAAGCCGGCACTGCCTTTCACGTCATCGATGAAATCGCCACGGGATACGCCGCAGTGC
>NZ_PCPT01000022.1:0-3803 GCF_002975435.1 Arthrobacter sp. MYb227
TGGTTAAACATCAGAACCCCCAAGCCTTGGCTTGGGGGTTCTGGAACATAAATTATGTCCGGCGGTGACCTACTCTCCCACACCCTCCCGAGTGCAGTACCATCGGCGCAGTGGGTCTTAGCTTCCGGGTTCGGTATGGGACCGGGCGTTTCCCCCACGCTATGACCGCCGTAACTCTAGCTCACGCACCAGGCCCTGTTCGGGTGGTGGTGAAATCTTAGGGGTTACGAGAATCTAGTTCTGTGGTGATACTCAAGTCATCTTTCGATGCTTGTATGGTTTTTCCGCGAAATAACATGGGTTGTTGTTTCGGGACCGTATAGTGGACGCAGCGTTTCTTGCCACCAATACCCAGGGGGTTTGGTGGTGTTTGTGGTTTAAGTTGTCGGCCTATTAGTACAGGTCAGCTTCACGAGTCTTTAGTCCTCGCTTCCACATCCTGCCTATCAACCCAGTGGTCTGGCTGGGGGCCTCTCACCACACAAGGTGGTATGGAAATCTCATCTTGAAGTGGGCTTCCCGCTTAGATGCTTTCAGCGGTTATCCCTTCCGAACGTAGCTAATCAGCGGTGCACTTGGCAGTACAACTGACACACCAGAGGTTCGTCCGTCCCGGTCCTCTCGTACTAAGGACAGCTCTTCTCAAATTTCCTGCGCGCGCAGCGGATAGGGACCGAACTGTCTCACGACGTTCTAAACCCAGCTCGCGTACCGCTTTAATGGGCGAACAGCCCAACCCTTGGGACCTACTCCAGCCCCAGGATGCGACGAGCCGACATCGAGGTGCCAAACCATGCCGTCGATATGGACTCTTGGGCAAGATCAGCCTGTTATCCCCGAGGTACCTTTTATCCGTTGAGCGACGGCCGTTCCACAACGTGCCGCCGGATCACTAGTCCCGACTTTCGTCCCTGCTCGAGCTGTCGCTCTCACAGTCAAGCTCCCTTGTGCACTTACACTCGACACCTGATTGCCAACCAGGCTGAGGGAACCTTTGGGCGCCTCCGTTACTTTTTAGGAGGCAACCGCCCCAGTTAAACTACCCATCAGGCACTGTCCCTGACCCAGATTATGGGCCGAAGTTAGGTGACCGGTACAGCCAGAGTGGTATTTCAACGATGACTCCACCCGAACTAGCGTCCGAGCTTCACAGTCTCCCACCTATCCTACACAAGCTGCACCGAACACCAATACCAAACTATAGTAAAGGTCTCGGGGTCTTTCCGTCCTGCTGCGCGTAACGAGCATCTTTACTCGTAGTGCAATTTCGCCGAGTTCATGGTTGAGACAGCGGGGAAGTCGTTACTCCATTCGTGCAGGTCGGAACTTACCCGACAAGGAATTTCGCTACCTTAGGATGGTTATAGTTACCACCGCCGTTTACTGGGGCTTAAATTCTCAGCTTCGCACATAAATGTGCTAACCGGTCCTCTTAACCTTCCAGCACCGGGCAGGAGTCAGTCCGTATACATCGTCTTGCGACTTCGCACGGACCTGTGTTTTTAGTAAACAGTCGCTTCCCCCTGGTCTCTGCGGCCCACACCCGCTCCAAGACGCAAGGTCTTTTCACGAGGTAGGCCCCCCTTCTCCCGAAGTTACGGGGGCATTTTGCCGAGTTCCTTAACCATGATTCTCTCGATCGCCTTAGTATTCTCTACCTGATCACCTGTGTCGGTTTGGGGTACGGGCGGCTAAAACCTCACGTCGATGCTTTTCTTGGCAGCATAGGATCACCGAATCACCCCCCAAAGGGGGCGCCTATCAGATCTCAACCTTGTATGAGAGACGGATTTGCCTATCTCTCGGCCTACATCCTTGGACCAGGTCAATTCCATTGCCTGGCTCGGCTACCTTCCTGCGTCACACCTGTTAATACGTTTACCTCCCCGGTTCGGGTCCCACGCCGCACACCCGATACCATTCCCGAAGGAATGATGGTGGGTCTTTGGGGTGGTTAGCATCACCGGTTTAGTATGGGCGGTTTTTCGCCGGTACGGGAATATCAACCCGTTGTCCATCGACTACGCCTGTCGGCCTCGCCTTAGGTCCCGACTTACCCAGGGCAGATTAGCTTGACCCTGGAACCCTTGATCATTCGGCGGACGGGTTTCTCACCCGTCATTCGCTACTCATGCCTGCATTCTCACTCGTGTAGGCTCCACCGCTGGTTTACACCGCGACTTCACTGCCCACACGACGCTCCCCTACCCATCCAAACGGCTGGACCACAAAGGCCTACCAATATTTGAATGACGCAACTTCGGCGGTGTGCTTGAGCCCCGCTACATTGTCGGCGCGGAATCACTTGACCAGTGAGCTATTACGCACTCTTTCAAGGATGGCTGCTTCTAAGCCAACCTCCTGGTTGTCTTCGCAACTCCACATCCTTTTCCACTTAGCACACGCTTAGGGGCCTTAGTTGGCGTTCTGGGCTGTTTCCCTCTCGACTATGAAGCTTATCCCCCACAGTCTCACTGCTGCGCTCTCACTTACCGGCATTCGGAGTTTGGCTGACGTCAGTAACCTTGTAGGGCCCATTAGCCATCCAGTAGCTCTACCTCCGGTAAGAAACACGCAACGCTGCACCTAAATGCATTTCGGGGAGAACCAGCTATCACGAAGTTTGATTGGCCTTTCACCCCTACCCACAGCTCATCCCCTCCATTTTCAACTGAAGTGGGTTCGGTCCTCCACGCGCTCTTACACGCGCTTCAACCTGGCCATGGGTAGATCACTTCGCTTCGGGTCTAGATCACGCCACTCACTCGCCCTATTCAGACTCGCTTTCGCTACGGCTTCCCCACACGGGTTAACCTCGCGACGTAACACTAACTCGCAGGCTCATTCTTCAAAAGGCACGCTGTCACCCCACAAGGAGGCTCCAACGGATTGTAAGCGCACGGTTTCAGGTACTATTTCACTCCCCTCCCGGGGTACTTTTCACCATTCCCTCACGGTACTTATCCGCTATCGGTCATTGGGTAGTATTTAGGCTTACCAGGTGGTCCTGGCAGATTCAAACGGGATTTCTCGGGCCCCGTCCTACTTGGGATACTCTCACAAAGCGGCAGACACGCATTCGCACTACGGGACTCTCACCCTCTATGGTCCGGCATTCAAACCGATTCGCCTATACGCCTGCACCTCACTTCACCAGCCCGGCAGAACTGGTATGGAAAGTCCCACAACCCCGACCATGCAACGCCCGCCGGCTATCACACATGGCTCGGTTTAGCCCCATCCGCGTTCGCTCGCCACTACTAACGGAATCACTATTGTTTTCTCTTCCTGCGGGTACTGAGATGTTTCACTTCCCCGCGTTCCCTCCACACAGCCTATGTGTTCAGCTGCGGGTCATACGGCATAACACCGTACGGGGTTTCCCCATTCGGAAATCCTGGTCTCAACGTCCGGTTATCGACTCCACCAGGCTTATCGCAGATTCCCACGTCCTTCTTCGGCTCCCAATGCCAAGGCATCCACCGTGCGCCCTTAAAAACTTGACCACAAACATGATCAAAAATTTACATGAGCTAAAATAATTACAATCGAAAGAACCAAGAAAAACACACCCAAAGAGCGTGTTCACCAGGTTCAATAATTCATAAGAAATTGCTTATGCAAAACAAAACAAAAACAACCAGCAACCCAAAGGATTACCAGCCTTTTTCATCCTGTTTCACAAGATGCTCGCGTCCACTATACAGTTCCCAAACAACAACCCCATCACACCCACCACCACACAAACACCAACAGGTGCATCTTGTGCGGCTTAGGCCATGCGCAGGAAATCCAGAAAAAAC
>NZ_PCPT01000022.1:3966-5896 GCF_002975435.1 Arthrobacter sp. MYb227
CAAACCAATCATCACCATCTTTTTCCAACCCCAAAGGAGCGTACTCAAAACCATAACCATCAGCCAAGCAGCCATTATTTGTTGATATTCCACCCTTGAGCACTCGCCCCTCAACACAAGTGAGGGCAACGAGCAGCACTGAACACCATCAAAGAAACACTGAGGAATCTTCGAACATATGTTAGTTGCTCCTTAGAAAGGAGGTGATCCAGCCGCACCTTCCGGTACGGCTACCTTGTTACGACTTAGTCCCAATCGCCGGTCCCACCTTCGACGGCTCCCTCCCACAAGGGGTTAGGCCACCGGCTTCGGGTGTTACCAACTTTCGTGACTTGACGGGCGGTGTGTACAAGGCCCGGGAACGTATTCACCGCAGCGTTGCTGATCTGCGATTACTAGCGACTCCGACTTCATGGGGTCGAGTTGCAGACCCCAATCCGAACTGAGACCGGCTTTTTGGGATTAGCTCCACCTCACAGTATCGCAACCCATTGTACCGGCCATTGTAGCATGCGTGAAGCCCAAGACATAAGGGGCATGATGATTTGACGTCGTCCCCACCTTCCTCCGAGTTGACCCCGGCAGTCTCCTATGAGTCCCCACCATCACGTGCTGGCAACATAGAACGAGGGTTGCGCTCGTTGCGGGACTTAACCCAACATCTCACGACACGAGCTGACGACAACCATGCACCACCTGTGAACCAGCCCCAAAAGGGGAAACCATATTTCTATGGCGATCTAGCACATGTCAAGCCTTGGTAAGGTTCTTCGCGTTGCATCGAATTAATCCGCATGCTCCGCCGCTTGTGCGGGCCCCCGTCAATTCCTTTGAGTTTTAGCCTTGCGGCCGTACTCCCCAGGCGGGGCACTTAATGCGTTAGCTACGGCGCGGAAAACGTGGAATGTTCCCCACACCTAGTGCCCAACGTTTACGGCATGGACTACCAGGGTATCTAATCCTGTTCGCTCCCCATGCTTTCGCTCCTCAGCGTCAGTTAATGCCCAGAGACCTGCCTTCGCCATCGGTGTTCCTCCTGATATCTGCGCATTTCACCGCTACACCAGGAATTCCAGTCTCCCCTACATCACTCTAGTCTGCCCGTACCCACCGCAGATCCGAGGTTGAGCCTCGGACTTTCACGATAGACGCGACAAACCGCCTACGAGCTCTTTACGCCCAATAATTCCGGATAACGCTTGCGCCCTACGTATTACCGCGGCTGCTGGCACGTAGTTAGCCGGCGCTTCTTCTGCAGGTACCGTCACTTTCGCTTCTTCCCTACTGAAAGAGGTTTACAACCCGAAGGCCGTCATCCCTCACGCGGCGTCGCTGCATCAGGCTTGCGCCCATTGTGCAATATTCCCCACTGCTGCCTCCCGTAGGAGTCTGGGCCGTGTCTCAGTCCCAGTGTGGCCGGTCACCCTCTCAGGCCGGCTACCCGTCGTCGCCTTGGTGAGCCATTACCTCACCAACAAGCTGATAGGCCGCGAGTCCATCCTTGACCAAAATTCTTTCCACCAAAAACCATGCGGTTTACGGTGCATATCCAGTATTAGACCCAGTTTCCCAGGCTTATCCCAGAGTCAAGGGCAGGTTACTCACGTGTTACTCACCCGTTCGCCACTAATCAAATTGTGCAAGCACAAAAATCATCGTTCGACTTGCATGTGTTAAGCACGCCGCCAGCGTTCATCCTGAGCCAGGATCAAACTCTCCGTAAAAAAATACAGACACAACCAACACACCAACTGGAAAAAGCTGGCCGGGTTGCACCAAGTAAAAAAATCCTGGCAAATTGCTCCAAGCATCCACACGGGGGTGCGGACCTCAGAACCATTCACCAATAAAATAAATAAATTGGTATCAACAAACTTGGCACACTATTGAGTTCTCAAACAACAGACGCATCCAACATCCACGACCCGGA
>NZ_PCPT01000023.1 GCF_002975435.1 Arthrobacter sp. MYb227
AGGGGGCAGTCCGCCTGGCGGCTCCCTGCCCCAGATCCCACGACGTTGAAGCGCCCCGCTTACTAATAATGCTGGGGGCCGATCGACAGCGTTTGCACAGCAGACTTCCTGCTGATACACTGGGTTTGCCTTGGTTTCTTTATGCCTAAATGTAGCTTTCATTTTGAACATTCTCAGGAGTCCAAAACTGCCCTCAATCAACGACGGCCCATGCAGGAATCCGAAGTGCCAGAAACCGGCCCACGCCCGCAAGTTGTGCGAACGCCACTACCGGCAGTGGGAACGCTCGAGCGGCAACAAGCGGTGTCAGTTCGAGGGATGCAAGAATCACCAGGACGACGGGTTGCGGCGTGGAGCCGGTCGGCGACTATGTCGAGAACACGAACACCTGCACCTGATCGAACACCCCAAAGACCCCAGCAAGAATGCCGAGGTGGAGCAGACCAACATGCAACTACTTGCCGACGGTATCCACGTAGAGGGCAAGTGCTGGATCTTCACCGGAACAAGTCTTAGCGTCTCGGGCTACCCGCTGATGTACACACATAACAGCGCCAACGTGGAATGGCTTGCGCACCGGGTTGCATGGGATCTACTAATGCATGGCCACAAGCCCCGACGGGAACTAGACCACCTCACCGCGTGCCGCGGCAAAGGCTGTGTGAACCCCGCCCACATGGAACCGGTAACGGCCACCATCAACCAGCGCCGACGCGTAGCCCGCAAGCTGTGGCGTGAAGATGGTGAAACCTACCGGGTCAAGGAATGCGGCCCTAGGATCAACCGGGAAGCAGCACGGAACCCCCGCGTGATCTGGTTTGCCACCAAGTATGACTTGCCCTTGCCCGTAGTTGATGGGTGAAAAAACTTCCTGATAACGCCGCGCGAATAACTGCTATCACTACCGGGAAGGTAGCTGCCCGGTTAGGGTGCATCCCCACCCTCTTGCATAGAACCTGGCAAGCCGACGGTATACCCCGAACGCAGTTTGAAGAGTGCTAAAACTCGTACATCACTAGGCACGTCAACCACGAGCGGGCAACAGTCCACACACAACCGGGGGTTGCCCCCACGCCGTGCAACTCTTACCCACTGCCGAACAGTAGCCGGCTAACAGCAGACCCTTGCCAACTCTGGGATGCAGGTAATCATGAGGGGCTTTTGCCTGACGGCAAAACCCTGCATGTTGCACACGAGATTATTAGCTAACACTTATAGGGGCAGCGGCTATGCGCTAGGGGTTACCCGCCCCCCGCTCCTTATCCTGGGCACGCTCCACACGCCTAGCGCGTAGCCAGATGCGAGCCGAGCAGGTCACCTGCCATGCCGCACGCGCAAGCTTCACTGACTCGTTGATTGCTTTCAATATTTCCAGGAGTTCATCAAACATGGCTTCACTAAGCCCTCTCACCGAACACATTTGTGGGAGGTAGGCCGTGTACGTCATTGCCTACCGGCTAGTTGTATCCGGCAATGGAAAGAGCCCGACTGTACATAAAGGGTTCCCATTATGTACAGTAAGGGTATGACCACAACCCCAGCTCATGCAGACCTACCCCTAAACATCGTTGGCTATGTCCGCGTATCGACCGACAAGCAGGACATTAGCCCCGAGGTGCAACGCGGTGAACTTGAGCGTGAAGCTAAGCGCATGGGGTACAACCTGGTCATCATTGAAGAGCTGGCCGCTAGTGCGGCCACCATCAGCAAACGCCCAAAGATGCAAGCCATGCTTGCCGAACTCAAAGCCAAGAAGTACCACGGCCTAATGGTGTCGAAATTAGATCGACTGTCACGCAACATGGAAGACGGCACACGAGTCCTTGCAGACTCACAGCGTCAAGGCTGGAGGATTATCTGTCTTGACCTAGGCGTTGATACAGCAACCATCATGGGAGCTGGCATGTACAACATGGCGTTGAACTTTGCAGAGATCGAACGCAAGTTCATTGGCGCCCGAACATCAGCAGCCATGCAAGAGAAGGCGGCTAAGGGGGAACACATGGGCAGGACTGCCGTCCTGCCAGTGGAAACGATGCTCTATATCCACCAGCTCAAGAATGAGGGCAAGGGGTTGTCTCTACGGAAGATTGCCGACCAGCTCACCACTGAAGGAATCCAAACGGCAACGGGTAAGACCTGGCACGCGTCAACCGTCAAGGCGGTGCTGGACTCGGTAACACTGGCGAACGCGCTAGAGGGGTAACTGGAGCACTGTCGGGGCTGATGACCAGACCTCTGGCAGTCAGCTGGGCCAAAGTGATGCCAATAGAAAACAAGCACATATCATAAATACATTTGGAATTCAACAGCATGCTATAATTGAAATACAAACATACGTAAATAGCAGATCGGAAGTGTCATTAAATGACAATCAATAAATTTAAATCAATTACAGAAGAACCCGTTCCGGGCACAGTATCTATCAGCCGCACAATTACTGATGAAAAGCCGCAGGTATATATAGCGAAGGCAGCAACCGATCCCGACCGCGAGGCATACGAGATCGCGCAAGAAGAGATACTCAATGACCCAGATCTGTCAGGCGGAGAAAAGGCTGAACGCCTGGGAGAAGGCGAACCAGAGGAAACTCTCAAAGAACGCCTTGCACGAGCCAAGGACTAAGAGGTAGAAAAGCCCCCGATTCAGCGTCACGAGTCGGGGGCTTTCTTATGCCCAGAGAGCGGCGCTAGAGCGCCGCACAACAGCTTAGTAATACTATCGCCGAGTGAACGGCCACAACCTGCGAGCGCGGCTCTGAGAGGGCAGCACAGCACCGCTGGCAGGGGATGGCAGAGGATCGCTCACACGGGTATCACTGGGGCTATCAGAGGTGGCTGGAGCCACCCATGCAGGGGTGCCAGCTTCAAGCATCCTCAAGGCCGTAGCTTGCACCTGGATCACACGCTCACGCTCAACCGCTTGAGCTTCCGCAACAGCGGCTCTACGCTCCGCATCAACCAACCTGGCACGCAACGATTCAAGCTCTTGGATAACCATGTCATCAGGGATGCCAACGGGGGATACCGTGGCAGGTGTCACCGACACATCGGGGGGTGGCGTAGTGCCACCCATCAGACCACTGGAGACTAACGCCGGTATGGGGATCTGCCACCCCGTAGACGTAATCCTGGCACCCGCTGAAAGCAGAATGTCTTTCCGCCTGCGGATCGTCGAAACGGAAACACCGCACGCCTTGGCCGCTTCCGCTAAGCCCATCACTGGAGCAGTGCCATGTTCGTTAGTGGTCATAAGTTCACGGTATCGGTACGCGCAGCGCGCTCCCCTCCCATGTCAGAGCAACACGCCGGACAAAGAGAAATCCCCCGAACATTGGCGTGTTCGGGGGATCATGAAGTCAGTTCAATAACTCAATAGCACAGAGTCTACCAACCATTGGCGTGGTTGCCATAGATCCTCGCGGGCAGGACGCCCCGCGTGTCCTAAGCCAAAAAGCCAAGCGACTAACAATCGCCCCTTACCGGGTTAGAGCCGGTTCTTTTCTCGATCCATCAGCCAGCTAGACCATGCTCATGTTGTGAAGCACGAGCGCGAAGAAGTGCCACGTCTAGACCTACGGTATGAAGACCCCATGAACTAGGGGCAACTCATCAAGAGCGATGGAACACGCCGCCACTGTGCAGAACTAATAACCTGCGCCAAGCGTGCAGGGCTAACGCCCTGCCCAACCGATGCCGACCGTCCAACCGACGCGGTGCCGTTGCTTGCTCTGTAAATTTCTACAGGGCAACCCCTGCCCTCAACACTCCCCTTCCTGCCCTCTGCGGTGGCAACATCCCTGCGTCGTGGTCAAGGTTGGGTGATGCTGGAAGACTCCACCGAGCAACTGAAGAAACACCAGAGGCAGTTCGTTCCCGCTGGTAACATCGCGTCTATGCAAAAACGTGAAACTGGATTCATTGCAGAGTACGACAGCGGCACCTGCACCAGATGCAACAAGCCCATCGAAGCCGGCCATGAAATCGTGACCTCCCGAGGTGGACGCATCACGCGCTACAGCCACGTCGAGCCCTGCCCAGGTGCTGGCCCCATCACTTGTTCCATCTGCGGCGACAACTGGTGGGAATGTGACTGCCCCTAAAAGACTCCAGCCAACCGGGCAACTACCCGAATGCCCGATCGCCTGGTTACCCGAATAGCTAGGCTCACCCAGCAACTGAAGCCGAACCAAGGGGGCAGTCCGCCTGGCGGCTCCCTGCCCCAGATCCCACGACGTTGAAGCGCCCCGCTTACTAATAATGCTGGGG
>NZ_PCPT01000024.1 GCF_002975435.1 Arthrobacter sp. MYb227
CGAAAGGGAGCAGTTGCATGCTTGGTTACACAATTCGCAGATTCCTGCAGATGATTCCGGTGGTCATTGGCGCCACGTTTATCATCTACGCTTTGACGTTCTTGATGCCCGGGGATCCGGTGGCGGCGTTGACCGGGGCACGACCACTACCCGAGTCAACGGTGCAGCAAATCCGTCTCGCGTATCGCCTTGATGATCCGTTCCTGGTCCAGTACGGGCACTATATGTGGGGATTGGTGCAAGGGAATTTCGGTATTGATTTCTTTGGCCGCCCGGTGTTGGGGTTGATCCTTGAACGCTTACCGACGACCTTTGCGTTGGCGATGACCGCGTGGGCTTTGAAAATGGTCATTGGGTTGGCCATTGGTGTTTATGGTGGGTTGCGCCACGGGAAGGCCGGAGATCATTTTGCGTTGATTTTTACCGTGATCTTCCTCGGGATTCCGGGCTTTGTGATTGCCCTGGGTGCCCAGACCGTTTTTGGTGTGCAGTTGGGGTGGGTGGATCCGGCCGGTATTCGGGCCGGGTGGCCCATGGCCTTTATTCTTCTGGCGTTGGTGATGGCGGTGGAGGCCTCGGCCGGGTTGGCCCGGTTGACGCGTACCTCTTTGGTGGATGTGTTGCGTGCCGAGTACCTGCGTACCGCACGGGCCAAGGGTTTATCTCCGCGTCGGGTGATCTGGGGTCATGCGTTGCGTAATGCGATGATTCCGGTGGTTACCTACCTGGGGTTGTCCCTGGCGGGGATGCTGGGGGGTGCGGTGATTATTGAGGCGATCTTCAATATTCCGGGTATTGGTGGATTGATGGTCACGGCCATTAATAATAAGGAAGGCACCGTGGTGGTGGGCATCGCGACGATGCTCGTGCTGGTGTATCTGATATTCAACCTGCTCGTAGATCTTTTGTACGGCGTTATTGATCCAAGGGTGCGCATATGAGCCACAATAGTGAAACCAACCAACACACCCCCACATTGGAGGGTTTGGAGCCGACCAACCCGATCACCGTGCCCTCGGGGCTGGGAGATGCGGTGGAGTCGGTGGCGTTGATGCCCCGAACCCCGGGGAAAAAGATTAATCGTGGCCCGGTGTGGCTCAAACCCCGCTTTGTGATCTCGGGGAGCATTGTGGCGATCATGTTGCTCATGGCCGCCTTCCCGCAACTTTTTGCCGGGTTTGGGTCGGATCCGACCGCGAATTGCGACATCATGAAAACCAATCAGGCTCCCAGTGCCGAGCATATCTTTGGGATTGATATTCAGGGCTGTGACTATTACACCAACGTGATCTATGGGGCACGAGCCTCGATCATGGTCGGCATCATTGTCACAGCGATCTCCTTTGTGATCTCCGCGATCCTCGGCTCGTTGGCCGGGTATTTTGGTGGCTGGGTCGATACGCTGATTTCCCGGGCCTGCGATATGGCCTTCGGCCTACCGTTCATCCTGGCCGCGATCGTGGTCCTACAGCTCTTTAGTGAGCGTACCGTCTGGACCGTCATCTTCGCCCTGGCCCTGTTCTCCTGGCCCGGGGGCGTGCGATTTATGCGTTCGTCGGTGATGGAGGTGCGGAATCGTGAATACGTCCAAGCCTCCAAACTCCTGGGAGCTAGCAATACTCGGATTATTCGTCGGCACATTATTCCCAACTCGCTGACTCCCTTGTTGGTGCTGCAGACCTTGGGGATTGGTGGGGTGATATCGGCCGAGGCCGGGTTGACGTTTATTGGTATTGGGCTCACGCCTCCCTCGGTGTCGTGGGGGTTGCAGTTGGCCGCGGCGCGTGAATATATTTCTGCCGCTCCACACTTGTTGATTTTCCCGGCGATCTTCTTGACCATTACGGTGCTTGGCTTTGTGCTTTTTGGTGAAGCGATGCGCGATGAGTTTGACCCGAAAGGTAAATAACCGTGGAAAACACAACCACTAACACCGATGAGGTGTTGTTGCGGGTCAAAAACCTTGAAGTTGAATTCAATACCTCCAAGGGCATCGCCACCGCGGTGAACGGGATGAACTTTGAGGTCAAACGCGGTCAAGCCCTAGGCATCTTGGGTGAATCGGGCTCCGGGAAATCGGTGACCGCTCGGGCCATCATGGGCATCTTAGATATGCCTCCGGCCCATATCCCACAAGGACAGATCCTGCTCGAGGGTGAAGACTTGTTGACCGTGACTCCGAAGCGGCATCGTCAGCTGGTCGGCTCCCGGGTCTCGATGGTCTTCCAAGATGCGCTGACGGCGTTGAATCCGGTGCATCCGGTGGGTCGACAGATCGGTGAACTCTACCGAGTGCACCGTGGGTATTCGCGTAAGGATGCCAAGAATGCGGCGATACAGATGATGGATAAGGTCAAAATTCCGGCCGCGGCCTCACGGGTCAACGATTATCCGCATCAGTTTTCCGGTGGTATGCGTCAGCGTATTGTGATCGCGATGGCTTTGGCCTTGGATCCGGTGCTCTTGATTGCCGATGAACCGACCACCGCCCTAGATGTGACCGTCCAAGCCCAGATCCTGGAGTTGCTCAAGGAGCAACAGGAGGAACGGAATATGGGATTGATTTTGATTACCCATGATATTTCGGTGGTCAAGGAGGTCACCGATCAGGTCGCGGTGATGTATGCCGGACGCGTGGTGGAACACGGCCCCACCTTGGAAGTCTTGAATCGTCCAGGGCACCCGTATTCCCAGGGTTTGGCTTCTTCGATTGCCAGTGAGGAACTCAAGGGGCAACGGTTGCCGGCGATTCCGGGGACGCCGCCTGATTTGTTGCGGTTGCCGGTGGGTTGTTCCTTTGCTAATCGTTGTTCTTTTGCTACCGAGATATGCCGTGCCTCAATTCCCGCCCTGAGTGTTGTGGGTGCGGGTCGTACGGCTGCTTGCTTCCATACCCAGGAGGTTCTGGCATATGCCAACGCCTAACACCACCACCACACCAGCTAACACCACCATCACGGAGAGCACCGAAACTTTGGGCTTGGTTCCGGTGGATCCTCACGCGTTGATGCAATTACGGGGGGTTAAACAGCATTATCCGGTCCAACGCCACCTGCCGATCGGCCCCAAAAAATATGTGAAGGCCATGGACGGGGTCGACCTCAGCATTGCTGCCGGGGAAACCCTGGGCGTGATCGGGGAATCCGGCTGCGGCAAATCAACCCTCGCCCGGGTCATGGCCGGACTTGAGACTCCCACGCAGGGTCAGGTGCTGTTCCGGGGGCAAGATATCAACACCCTCAAGGGTGAGGAGCGCAAGGAGATGCGCCGGAATATTCAGCTGATCTTCCAGGATCCGTATTCGTCGTTGAATCCTCGGATGACCGTTGAACAATTGGTCTCAGAACCCTTTGATATTCACCCCGAGGTCGCCCCGAAGGCCGGGCGGGCGGCGAAAATCAAGGAACTCCTCGAATTGGTGGGATTGAACCCCGATCATGCCGATCGCTACCCACACAACTTTTCCGGTGGTCAGCAGCAACGTATTGGGATTGCGCGGGGTATTGCGCTGAATCCGCAGATGCTGATCTGTGATGAACCGGTCTCCGCGCTGGATGTTTCGGTCCGTGCCCAGGTGGTGAACCTGCTCGATGACCTACAAAAAGAACTCGGTTTGTCGTATTTGTTTATTGCTCATGATTTGCAGATTGTGCGGCATATTTCCGATCGGGTGGCGACCATGTATTTGGGTCGCATCGTCGAACTTGGCACCTATGCCGAGGTGTATGACAGAACCGCGCAGCCGTATACGCGGGCACTGATGTCAGCGGCCCCGGAACTGCGCAAAAACGATGGCACCGATCGGGAACGGATTATCCTCCAGGGAGATCCGCCTTCCCCGATTGACCCACCGGCGGGGTGCCGCTTCCATACTCGTTGCCCGTTGGCTCAACCGATCTGCGCCACGAAGGAACCCGAACTCATCCGGGTCGGGGATACCCACGAGTCACGTTGCCACTTCGCCCAAGATTTGGCCGCGGAGTTCGTTCAACACACCAACGCCTAAACAACCGAACAC
>NZ_PCPT01000025.1 GCF_002975435.1 Arthrobacter sp. MYb227
GGGGCTCAGGCACTGCAGCGTTAATGAGATTCGCTCATAGTTATACCAGTGGATGTAGTCATCTAGCTCGCTGGTGAATGCTTCTAGTCCAGTGAATTTTTGGCGGTGGAACATTTCTTCTTTGAGGTGTCCAAAGAAGTTTTCCATGACCGAATTATCCAGACAATTGCCCTTGCGTGACATGGATTGGGGCATCTTGGCCTCGCTGAGCAGTTTCTGCCAGCTGGCGTGCTGATATTGGAATCCTTGATCCGAATGCATCATCGGAGCCTCACCTTCGGCCAGAGTGCTGATCGCCTCACTTAGAGACTGGTTGGTGAATGCTACGTTTGGCGACTCGGAGATCGAGTAGGAAACGATCGAGCGATCAAACAGATCCAGGATCGGGGAAAGATAGACCTTTTGCTCGGCAACTTTAAACTCGGTCACGTCCGTCACCCATTTCGTATTGGGCGTTTCGGTATCAAATTCACGTTTGAGCAGATTCTCGGCAATCTTGCCCACCTGTCCTTTGTAGGAAGAATACCTGCGCCGGGTGCGGACTTTGCAGACCAGTTTTTCCTCGCGCATCAGCTTCAGCACGGTCTTACCTGCGACCTGCCACCCCTGGCGTCTCAGGGCAGCGTGGATGCGCCGGTAGCCGTAGCGGCCTCGGGCTGCGGTAAAGATCTTGTGGATACTCGCTCGTAGCGTTGCGTGAGGATCTGGGGTCTTGAGAGCAGCTTGGCGGTAGAAGAACGTGGAACGCGCCAACCCCGCCGCCTGCAAGAGCAGGGGCAGAGCGTGGGAAGCCTTGAGGTCCATGACAGCACTGACTTTCAGCGCCGTGGTTGGTTCCTCAAGGCTCGTACTTTTTTTAGATACGCATTCTCCGCCGCCAACCGCTGATTCTCGCGCCGTAACTGCTCGAGCTCATTGACTTCGCCTCCCGCGGTTCCTGGCAAAGACTTCGGTCGTCCCTTAGTCTTGGGCCGCAGGCCGTCTTCGCCTTGTTCCCGGTAGATCTGGACCCACTTGCCCAAGAGTTTTGGGGAGCTGAGCTGGTGCATACGGGCAAGCTCTGGTTGGGTTCCTTCACCATCAAGAAACTGGCGCACCAGTGCGAGTTTGAACTCGAAGCTATACACCTGATTCGTCGGTTTGTGTTCCAATGCTGCCCTACCCCAAATCTTGAATCGTGCCTCCAGCCTCTGAACAGCCTTGAGACTTACACCCAATCTTGAGGATATCGCAGCATGCCCAAACCCCGCCTCGAAAAGATCGACGGCAGCCAGTCGCTGCTCAACGGTCAATGAACTACTTTTACGCATGAAAAACTCCCCGAAAGTAAGGAACTGAATTAGTCAGTCCAACTTTCGGGGAGCAGTTCA
>NZ_PCPT01000026.1 GCF_002975435.1 Arthrobacter sp. MYb227
CATCGCTGACGCAGGATATTTCCACGCTTGATCCGGAGATCGCCGAGCGTATTGACGCGGAGCTGGCTCGCCAGCAGCGCGGCTTGGAGATGATCGCCTCGGAGAACCACACCGCCCTGGCCGTAATGCAGGCGCAGGGCTCGGTGCTGACCAACAAGTACGCCGAAGGTTACCCCGGGCGCCGCTACTACGGCGGTTGCGAAGAGGTTGACGTCGTCGAGACGCTCGCCATCGAGCGCGTGAAGGCACTGTTCGGTGCGGACTTTGCCAACGTGCAGCCGCACTCCGGTGCCCAGGCCAACGCCTCGGTCATGCACGCGCTGATCCGTCCGGGCGATACCATCATGGGGTTGAATCTGGCTCACGGTGGTCACCTGACCCACGGCATGAAGATCAACTTCTCCGGTCGCCTGTACAACATCGTCCCGTACGGTGTTGAAGAAGACACCCTGGTCATCGACATGGACAAGGTCGAGGCGCTAGCCCTTGAGCACCGGCCCAAGATGATCGTCGCCGGCTGGTCCGCGTACCCGCGCGCACTGGATTTCGCACGTTTCCGCGAGATCGCCGACAAGGTCGGTGCGTACCTGTTCGTGGACATGGCACACATCGCCGGCCTGGTCGCCGCCGGACTGCACCCCTCCCCGGTCCCGCACGCCCACGTGGTCTCCTCCACCACGCACAAGACCCTGGCCGGTCCGCGTGGCGGCATCATCCTGACCAATGATGCGGATATTGCTAAGAAGATTAACTCGGCGGTATTCCCCGGTCAGCAGGGTGGCCCGTTGGAGCACGTGATTGCCGGTAAGGCGGTGGCGTTCAAGATCGCGGCCACGCAGGAGTTCAAGGAGCGTCAGGGCCGCACCATCGCCGGTGCGAAAATCCTGGCCGAACGCCTGTGCGCCGCCGATGTTGCTGCGGCGGGCATTAGCGTGCTCACCGGTGGCACCGATGTGCACCTGGTCCTCGTTGACCTGCGTCACTCGGCCCTTGATGGGCAGCAGGGCGAAGACCTGCTGGCGAAGGTGGAGATCACGGTAAACCGTAACTCGGTTCCCTTTGACCCACGTCCGCCGATGGTCACCAGTGGCCTGCGTATTGGTACCCCGGCGCTGGCCACCCGTGGCTTCTCCGAGGCCGCCTTTGTGGAGGTTGCGGACATCATTGCCGAAACCCTCATCGCAGGTACCCAGGA
>NZ_PCPT01000027.1 GCF_002975435.1 Arthrobacter sp. MYb227
AAATAAATTGGTATCAACAAACTTGGCACACTATTGAGTTCTCAAACAACAGACGCATCCAACATCCACGACCCGGACTTACAATTCCCGCCGGCGCTTCGCTCTGGAGCAACTTATCTAGCCTAACCCACCGCGTGTCGAAGAGCAAATCGCACGAAACCGTGATACTTGCCTTTCTCGCCGCACACATCAACACACCAAAAACTTGGGTGAAAAACATGGGGGTTAGAAGATTATCAACCAGGAGATCCTCAGCAGTTTGACCCGCTGTCCTCATCCCGGCGACTCAGAAAACAATACACACCTTTTCACCCACGCGCAAATCCGCACCCACCACCGCCTAAAAACCCCGGCTTAATGGCCTAAAACACCCCCACCAGCACCCCCAAACACCCAAGCACCCCAAAAAACACCCACGAGACCCCCATCACCCCAATCGTTAAAGGCAACGCCTTCACGCGGACACAGGTGCCTCACCTCGATCCCCAGAGGGCCAAACCCCCTACAACGTCTTCCCGATTCGCCTTCCGACACCACCTGTGAAGCCTGAGCCACTCACACACCTCACCCTCCCCACGCAGCACTACGGCAATCAGCACCACACACACCACCTGTCAATCCCACGGCAAGAGATTCGAAGCCGGATACAAGGATTCTCACATCGGGTACCCATCCCCTTGAACCAACCTGGCACCACCTCAAAGCCGGCACAGATCCACCCCTGGGGAATCCTCCCCAAGACAGCATCTCCAAGACACCACGGACTATCCTCCACAACCTTCAATCCGAGCAGAATGACCCGAAACGGAGTAAAGGATAAACACTTTGCAAAGCTCTGAACCTCGGCACCTACGCAGGATCCGAACCAAACACCCAGGGCGACGGACCCAAGAGCCGGTTAACGAGGAAGAGCGTTCCACCAGGGGTGGAACGCTCGAAGAATATGATGCTGGGATGGGTGCTATCGGGTGTTAACGATGTGCTGGGGTGGCTCAACGGTGGTGGTGATCGGGTGATATGCCCGGGGCAGACACACTTTTTGTCCTATACGCCGTGTTCATGGGTGGGTGGTTGGTTAAACATCAGAACCCCCAAGCCTTGGCTTGGGGGTTCTGGAACATAAATTATGTCCGGCGGTGACCTACTCTC
>NZ_PCPT01000003.1 GCF_002975435.1 Arthrobacter sp. MYb227
GGGGGGGGAAGGCGTGGTGAACTAGCCGAGGATTGCCGCGGGAAGACCACTCACATGCCGGCTATTCGTGTGCGGCGCATGAAGAAGCTGTTGATCATAGCCCAGTGGGCTCGGTCATGGATGAGGAAAGATACTTGGGCATTTCCATCGACAAGCACTGCCCAATACATGGAATCGATGCGGTGAATGCGATGACCGCTACGGAATTTGCTGCACAGACACTGAATCAGGCATGGATCTGGAACCGGTCATCGACCCATCCCTTGAATGCCGTTGAAAACACCACCGCGGTTCTTGGCTTCGCCGGAACCGGACTATTGGGCCGCGTTGGGATCCTTGATGATGAGGGCTTTACACAAATTCCGGGCTCACCAGTTCAACCGCTAGAAAACTATGCCCTGATGAAGCTTGAAGAAACACTGTGGAAGAGAAATAGTGCACGAATTCCACGGTCTAATCCAGCACCACTCATCGGAATGATTGATGAACTGGATTTACATGGTTTAGGCATATTCGGCAGTATCCGATGCTACAGGCACGCCCATCCCATATTTGTCCCTACCGATGTGACTAATCATTGGTGGCCACGGGCAGAAAAACGATCTCCTTGGCGTGCTTGAGCAGAAAATCCTGGTTCGGGTAGTCAAGCGTGGCAAAGTATTTGTTGGTATGGGAAATGATCTGATCCCCGGTTAACGTTTGGCCCTCGAAGGTTTCCGCACCGGTGGTGTGAGCATCGCGCACCACAGTCACATCAAAGCCCATCGCCGCGGCACGTCCGGCAACCGTCCGCACGCTGTAATCTGACTGCGCACCACACACCACAAGGTGATTGATCACTGCGGTATTCAGTGCCGCATGGAACCCGGTGCCGGTAAAGGCATCACGGTAGGACTTGAAGATCCGATGTTCCCCATCGAGCGGATCGAGGCCTGCTGCCAGTCGCCAAGATGCCGAATGACGTTCAAAGTCGCGTTCGTCCTGGATCCAAAAGATCGGTGTTCCGGTATCACGAGCCTGAGCAACAAGCTCCTGGATGCGGGCAACAATCTTTTTGGGGTGCACACAGTTATCAATCACGCCCTGCTGCATGTTGACAATGACCAATGCTGTGTTTGTGCCTGACTGTTCTTCATCCATATGTGCAGTATTGCACTGGCACACCCGGAATACCGGCAGGCACCGCCGATGCGCGCCTCAGTGCCAGAAATTGGTGAGAACCCCAGCCAACGCTTGGCCCTGAGTGTATCCCGCTCGCGCGGCGGGTAAACGCGTCGAAAGATCCATCAGATTGCCGCCAAAAGCGGTACGTGAGTCGGCATCTGGAAAGAGTGTTTCCACTTGGCTTCCGGCCGCGCGTAGTTCGGCAATCTGTGCCGCAAGCTGCGTTCCCCATTCCAGCGGGTGCCGAGTGCGTCCACCTAAGGGGGAGAGGACGAGTACTCGCAAGAAACCCTCGGCTAAATCGGCATTTTCGTTTCTGCGGTAACCACCGTCAATATATTTGTTCTTGCCGATCCGGTAGGGCGGAGAACCAAAACCACTTGACGTGCTCGCGGCAACAGCATCCACCAACGACACACCACTGAACTTGTCGAACACCATTGGTTCGCCGGTGTGCGCGTCAACTGCGGTAATCAGCACCTCTTGTTCGGGCCATTGCTGGCTCGGGAGCCGAGCAGCCACAATGTCATGCCAGCGTGATTGCCACGTATTTTCCACATCGTCATCGAACTCGAGGGCGGCAGCTCCTATCCGGCGTCGCATATCGGCTGCATTCAAGGAATCCGCGATGATCTTATTTGTCCTTGCCAAATGATCGTTGACGGTTCCACCGCGAGGGCTGCGCACAATACCTCCAACCGCACTATTCGCCTGTGGGGGAGCCGCCTCAAGGATCTGGGTAAACAGCGTGGCAGGATTTGCCCCGGTGATCTGCGCTGCCGCAGTGGCGCCGGCAGATGTGCCGATAATGAGATCGGCTTGCCTAAGATCAAGCCCGGCCTCGTAGAGACCGGTAATGATTCCAATTTCCCACGCGTTACCGGCTGCTCCGCCGCCGTGCAGGACCAATGCCCGATCGGAGGCCGTGGCAGAAATGAATGGTGATGGTGAAAACGAATGATCTTTCATGGGAGCTGCCTTTCACGAAGATGCATGTCTTGGCGTTCCCTCGAGGCAACCAACGCGGTATTGCTTTTGTGGGGGTGGTGAATTTCGAGTCAAATTCTGGCGTAAACTTTATTGGGAATGCACTTGCTGTTTGAGGTTTTACAACCGGTGAAAATTTACACCTTTCATGACTTTGAAGCAAGGGAATCCTGCCGTAGTACGCACTGTTCTAGAGACCAATGCAGGACTAGAATTCCATCCATGAAAGAGCCGCATACCATCGCGGTAATTGTTGCTCACCCGGATGATGATGCCTATGGATGTGCAGGATCCATAGCACTGCACGAGCACGACCCGGGGTTCCGCTTCATCTTGGTTCTTGCCACCGACGGCGCCGCAGGGCAAATCTCCCGTGGGGTTCCGGCAACACGCGAAACCTTAGGTGCATGGCGCCGAACTGAAAGCGCAAATGCCTGGCGTGCGCACGGGACCATTCCTGCTCGCCACGAATGGCTCGGTTACCAAGACGGACATGTGCACGAGGTTGATCCGGCCGAGTTAGCCAGCAAAATACATGAGATCTTGGTTCAAGAACGACCTCAAATCGTGGCAACTTTCGGCCCCGATGGGATTACCGGGCACCGAGATCATATTGCTATTGGACAGGCAACCGACACGGCTTTCGAAAGCGCACGAGCCGTCCCCGGGCCGGGTTTACGCCGGCTGATCCACGGCGCCATTAGAACTTCGGTCTTTCAACGTTGGAATGCGGCTCGGGTGCGGGATGGGCTCACAGCGTGGAACCCGTTGCTTGAATATCACTTAAGGCCAGTACCGGATGACATGATTGGCATCGAGGTTGACACAAGCGCCGTGGCACACAGGATCGTTGCTGGCCTGCGCGAACATCGGAGTCAACGGGATGTACTTGTGGACCCGGGCAGAGACGATGCTGCTTGGGTTCGTACGGTCAGTAGGGAACCCTCCGTGCTGATCTGGCCACCGCGGCAACCCGGTACGGCCGTACTGAGTGATCTCTTTGAAGGGCTCTAAGCTCTCATCGCCTGACAAAAAGTACTAGGTACGCCCCTTTCGAGCGCGACAGCTAAAGATCTGGACATGCTTGCCATCCCCATCATTGCACTCACTCTATTAGATCGTTGTATGGCTGACACAAGTACTCCAAGAACAGATCGCTGGAGACGTTGTACTGGATATTCCGGTAGACCACACTATCGGACCACTGCTTTTCGGTCGCGCGATGAACGTCGTTGAATATGCTTAGACTCAGCTTCCGGGGTGTATTTGCGGCGCGAAAGAACGTGAACAAAAAGACCACGCCTATGCCGTGCTGTCACCGGGGGTGGGGTCTGGGGTCGTGATGCCCCGGCTTTAGCCGTGGGAGGGATAGGTCCCAGTGTGTGGATTAGACTTGGCGCTGGTCCGCGATGTACTGCTTGATAATGCTTTGGGGTGCTCCGCCGATTGTGGAGACGAAGTAGGAGTTGGTCCATAGGGTTGGGAGGCGCCGTTTGAGTGAAGGAAACTCTTGGCGCAGTGTTCGAGATGACCTGCCTTTGCAGTTTCTGATGAATTTTGCGATCCCATATTGGGGGTCAACCGACACGAGCATGTGAATGTGGTCGGGCATGGTTTCGCTTTCTTCGATCATTGCACCAGCTTCCGAGGCAACTTCCTGAATGATTTCCACCAGACGCTCATCGACTGGCCCGGGGTCTCCTGCTATGGGTGGGTTGTTTGCTGCGGGATCGTTGGAGGTGATGACTGGGCGGCGGTATTTGGGGCACCAGACCACGTGGTACCAGCATCTGTAGGTGGTGTTTTTGTTTCGACGGAGTGTTTCGAGGCTCATGCTTGAGCGTATATGGCAGTTGCTTGCATACTGGTGGGTATGAAGGTTCGGTACAACTACCGACTACGGCCCGGCACAAGCGCTCGGCGCTATCTGGTTCGTGAATTTGGTATGTGCCGGTACGTATGAAACCACATGGTTTCGATGTCCAGTGACCTTCATGAACTCAAGTTCTCAATCTTGCTTTCGGGTGCCGAGGCCGAAACCTTTGGACCCGCTGGTGCAGATAAATTCTTAACCAAACTGCGCGCTACCACCGTTTCCGAGGACGGCGTGAAATGATTGGCGCAAGGATCCTCGGTCGCTCAACAACAGATGGTGCGAGACTTCTCTACCTCACGCACCCGGGCACTCAAAGACATCATTAATTCCAAGCCCATCACCCAGCGTGCCGGCCTGCCCGGGTTCAAGAGCCGCAAAACCTCTTTGATTTCGTTGAACTACACCACCCGTGGATTCTCGCTCAAACCCGATACGACCGGGAAGATCAGCATTCCCGTGGTGTGGTCCAGAACCTTGCTGGCTGCCCCATCTTCGGTACGCGTCAGCCAGGACTCACGGGGGCACTTGTACGCTTCCTTCGTCATCGAAGCACCCGAAGCCGTGTATCCCGCGACCCAGGGTGATTATGCGCTCGGGTTGGACTGGGGGTGTGAGTGAAACAGCGACCACCGCACGAGTTGATCGCGCGACCGGGGTCATCGATGAAGCCACCGCGTGGGATTTGCCCCACCAGGAACATGGGAAGAGGACGGCCCAGGAGCATGCCACTGCTCAGCGTCAGATAGCCAGGCGGCGCAAGCCCAAGGGTCAGGAACAAACTCACGGGTACCGGCTAGCACGATTCAAGGCAGCCAGGGCACACAAGAAGGTTGCTCGCCAGCGCAAGGACGATGCCCACAAGTGGGCGAAGAAACTGGTGAGCGATCATCAGTATCTTGCGGTAGAAGATTTCAAGCCCAAGTTCATAGCCAAGAGCACCATGGCCAGGAAGGCTGCTGAGGCGACCATTGCCACCACCAAGGCCATCCTTATTTTTCAGGCCCTCAAGGCAGGAAGAACGCTCAAACTTGTCAGTCCACGGTATACCACCATGGACTGTGCACACTGCGGTGCGAGAGCCAAACACCGCTTACCCCTGGGGGAAAGAACCTATAGCTGCACCGGCTGTGGTGTTTCTCGATCTAGAGATAAAAACTCCGCCGCCGTGATGGTGGACAGGGCCGGTTTCAGCTCTGCTAACACTAAGAGTCTCAGACTTGCCTTGGCCGCCGTGCCACAGCGAGCAGCTTGAGTTAGGAACCCCCCGGCTTCAACCGTGGGGAGGATTCAATTGATGATGAATGTCCGGTGCATGGCATTGAAGCTATCAACGCACTCTCAGCGATTGAATTCCAACGCGTTGCCCAGCACATGGGTATGGGGTGAAAACGCGAATGCACTACCGGTGAGACTTGGTGATCGAATCGAAATCATTGGTTTACATGGATGGGGGAGCAGCCCCCGACTGCTGGGGACCGCAATTCACGAGAAAGACCCAAATCGTCCAACGCATACGGGCCATTACCCCTGGCGAGCCCGCGAAATGAACAAACGTGAAGCGCGTAGCATTCGATGGCGGGATGTGATTGATAGTGACCCGAATTGGCTCTCGGATAAGGAAAAAGATAGCCCCATCATCGATCACATTCGACTCGACTCCGTCGGGTTGCCCGGCTATGCGGTACGCACTGAGGGGAAACATCCTCAATCTGAAACCCATCCAACTTCCTTGGCTTTATTGAACGCACGCAACTAGGGAAAATGCAGATTTCGCGAAGGAACATCCATCTTCCACAGGTGTCTGCGCCTGAGCGTAAAGCCTGTGTTATCCACTATGAACCACGTTCTCCGTCTACCGATGGCCAGTGAGAATTACCCTTGGGGAATTCCAGAGAATTCTGGATGTGTTTGTTAACGCAAAAAGACCCGTGGCCACGGGTCTGATTGCTGAAACTAACACCCATAAGGTGCGTTCCCAAGGGGTAATCCTTGGAGATACTGCATCTTTAGGATAACCCAAATTGGGCTTGGTAGCTCAAGAAATTGAGCCAAAAGTTCATGAGGGGCTGAACCTCTTCTGTGGAGGAGGTGAAACCCCATGGCGGGTAAGCCTCGGCGCGAGCTAAAGCATCAACCACCATGGGGGTGCATTGAACTTCGTGGTTAATCTGGGCAGATTATTGCTCGAGATACTGCGCTGCTTCGTGCATCCGAACCCGTAATTGGGTGGTGGCGGGAGCTCACTTCGGTGTTCACCTGCCACCTTTCGGAGTAAAACGTTGTTAAAACCACCCGAACTTGATGAATCACTTATGGTTTGGTCGAAACCGTAATCGTAAACTTGGGATTGCGCGCAATCTGGCGAGTGGGACCAACCAACTTTTCTAGTTGCCCACGATATCCAAGATGAGAGTTCCAAACACACCAAAGTTCACCACCCGGAGTCAAAACTCGGCCCGCATCTTTGATGAGTTTCAGCGCGATACCCGCATGCACCGTGTTTCCCATATGGAACGGAGGGTTCAACACCACCAGCTCTTCCGAACTATCTGCAAGCGAACCCAATGCATCATCCTGCACTGCCGTGATCTGCTCAGAAACACCGTTTGCCAGAGCAGTTGCCGTAGTGGATGCCACAGCGGAGGCCGACTGATCACTTGCATGCACGGTGAGCTGCGTATATTTCAGTGTCATGAATGTGGCGATGGTTCCATTGCCGCAGCCAAGATCGACGGCGCGTGTTGCGGTGTCCGGAAGCTCGAGGTGTTCAAGCAGGAATCGGGTTCCCGGATCCAGTTTGGCACCGCCAAAGGTTTGCGCGAACGCACGTAATTCCAGTGGCTTCTCCAACCCCGCCGGCACGGACTGGGCCAACGGAAAACGATCTGCCGGATACTGCGTGGCCGGTAGTAGCCCACTGGCCGTGAGCACCCGAGACTTCTGCCGCGCCAGCGAGACCGAAACAGTACCAAAGTAGCGACCCAGCACCTCGTTCATCGAAAGGTTCATATGTTTGATACGCCCGGAAGCCATGACGGTTACTGTGGGATCTGCATACCGGGCAATCGCCGCGGTGATCTCCTCCAGTGCATCGAGTGAACGCGGCAACGCGAGCAGTATCATTGTTGCACCGCCGAGTAGCTCAACACCTAAAGGAAGCGACACATACTCATCGACAAAGCTGGGCAGAAGATTCTTCGCATTCGACTCGGTAGCCCGAACCCCGGAGAGCGCATCTTGATGAACGCGCAGCCCGCGAACGCCTGCATCTAGCGTGCCAAGGGTTAGTGCCCCGTAGTGATCCCCGAGCACCACGACCCGGCCAGGTTCGGCTGGCCAGCCGGCCTCTGCTGCTAGATCGAGTAATAGTCTGTCTGCTGCATCGACGGCGTGGAGGTTTTCTGCCTCAACATCGGGCCAACGTCGTAATGCTGAAAAATCTAGGCTCAACGAAGATCCACCCATTCGGTTCCAAGGTTGGTGGCGTTCGAGGCCCCTGCGGTCAAGGTTGCCAACCGGTCATCGAAGCTAGCAAGAATTGTTGCATCATCATTCAAGGCAATGCGCAGTGTGGCCACACGCGGTCCATAATCGGTGCCAAGTACCTGAATGCCGGTGGCACGCAAGTCATTTTCGAGTCGTCCGGCCGCCGCGTAATCGGCATCGACGCCCAAGATTCGCATGCGTTGGCGTTGAATGAGTGGGGCAGTGTCTAGGGTGCTGGACACCGATTCGGAGTAGGCACGCACCAGTCCACCGGCACCTAACAGAATCCCGCCAAAGTAACGTACAACTACCGCAACAATGTCTGAAAGATCGGTGACCCCGGGAGCTGTTTCCCGTTTGGCCAGGGCATCAAGCATAGGGATTCCCGCGGTACCCGAGGGCTCACCATCGTCGTTGCTGCGCATTGCCATGCGGTCGGCACCCAGGATGAAGGCACTGCAATGGTGACGGGCATCGAAGTGTGTTTTGCGTAGTTCGGTGATGAGCCCGCGGGCAGCATCCTCGGTTTCGACCCGACGCAGATAGGTAATAAATCGCGAGCGCTTGATCTCCAGCTCGTGGACGTAATCGCCATCCAGCGTTGTATAGGCCGTGGCCACCGAATCATTTAGCATCACCGACCCAGTCTAGTGTTTTGCTTCGGTGAGTGCCCGTTGGTCCTCGGTATGCTTGGACACATGCTCAATGTTGGTCTGACCGGCGGAATCGCCGCAGGTAAATCCGCTGTTGCCACCCGGCTCAAAGAACTAGGTGCGGTACTCATCGACGCCGATGCCATTGCCCGGGCCGTTGTAGAACCCGGAACGCCCGGGCTAGATGCCGTGGTTGAAGCCTTCGGCCCACAGATTCTTGGTCCGGATGGTTCCCTTGACCGTCCCTCCCTCGGTGCGCTGGTTTTTGCCGATGAGCTGTCGCGAGCGAAACTGAACTCGATCGTCCACCCGCTGGTGCGCGCCCAAGCTCTGGCACTGCGTGAGGCCGCCGCCCCGGACGCCGTCGTGGTTCAAGACATTCCCTTGCTGGTAGAAACAGGGCAGGCCAGCGACTTTGATGTGGTCTTGGTGGTTGCCGCACCCTTGACCGAGCGACTACGCCGGATGACCGAAGATCGCGGCATGTCCGTGGCCGATGCCCAGGCACGCATTGATGCCCAGGCCACCGATGGACAGCGTGCCGCGGTGGCCGATGAAATCATCGACAATTCTGGAACTCTCGAGCAGCTTCGCGACCGCGTCGATGAGATCTGGGAAAAGCTTGCTGGGGCGGCCCACGATGGCAGCTGAACCTAAATATACAAAGGATGAGCTGCGCATCATGTTGGAGGGCGAAGAGATTCGCGCCGCCAAGGAGATACACCGCATCAAGCTTGCTTGGCTGATCGCCGGGGCATCAATACTGTTGGCAACCGTGCTCTGGCTCTTCTTTGGTGGGCGCGAACAATTCGTCTCACGAGACTCGGGTTACGATGCAACGGTGCTGATCCCCGCCTGGCTTGCATTGATCGGGATCATTGCCGCAACCATTGCTGCGGTACTTTTCATGATGCGCGCCATGCGTGCCTCGCTAGGAAATATTGTCGAACGCGATGTTCGAGCACATCAACGCCGTACCGGAAGACGTAAGTGAACACCTCTCTGATCGCCGAATCATTCATCCTCAACCAGGCCGGCAACGGTGCCTCCGCGCACTTGGTGTCCATCCAACGCGATCCCGATCGAGCGGCCCTGCTGCGGGGGACACGGGGAAGCGTTCAGCTTCGTTATCACTCGTTGCAGCTGATCCCCGTTGATTTGATTGACGACGTGCCAGGGATTTGGCGGGCCCTGCTCGATGCACTCGAGGCCTTCCTCGCCACGGGAGAAGCCGAGGTTTCCTACCCAACCCTGGAGGCCACCATTTTGATGACTGGCGGCGGTTCATTGACCAAGTTCACTGCCGGAAAGGTCCGCCACATCGTTGAGTTGGACCTGCTGATCGATGGCATTCTCAGCGGCGCTACGGAGTACTTTAGCTTCGCCCGAGAAGATTACGGTGCGGATCTGGCGCGTATTGCAGCTTTGCGCGGGTGAACTTTTGCCGTGAAGGGACAAGACCAAGCCTGTGAAACCGAGACGTTTCTGCTCATCCCGCATACCGTGACGGCTCTTGCGGAGCTCGCCGCGGGGCCCGATCAGTACCTGGTATCGGTCGACGCGGAGCCCAAAGGTGCAGCGAAAATTTGGTTCGATCGGGCGGCAAGAAACCCGTTCGGGGGCGCCGGGTGCGTCCACATACGGTATTTCGAAGAGCAACTCATCCCGCTCGAGCTATGGGATGACACGGTGGGGATCTGGGATGCCCTACTTGACGCGATGGAAGGTTTCCTAGCCACAGGCGTAGGTCGCGGCAATTTCTCCCCGGAGTTCTCGCTGGTGGGCAGCATCCATGCTGCAAGTTTTTCGGCCCATGGAGTTTCACATCAAGTCGACCCACTCGAATTGATTCCCGCTGTGCTTGACGGTGCCCAACGATATTTCAGCTGGATTGAAAACATGGTGGGCCGTAGTTATCCCGAAATAATCGAACGTATCCAGACAATGACCGTTTCGCTGAATTCATTCAGCCCAACGCGAGCAGTCACCAAAGAGTCACACCCCAGGGCGTAGCCTAGGGTGTATGAGTCTTGCGCAGCAGATTAACCGCGTTGTAGCCCCGTTCGAGGTCATTAGCGAGTTCACCCCCGCCGGTGATCAGCCAGCGGCCATCAAGGAACTCACCGAACGCATTAATGCCGGTGAGAAGGACGTGGTGCTGCTCGGTGCCACCGGTACCGGCAAGTCCGCGACCACCGCCTGGCTCATCGAACAAGTTCAGCGCCCCACGCTGGTGATGGTGCAGAACAAGACGCTTGCCGCGCAGCTGGCCAATGAGTTCCGTGAACTGCTGCCCAACAACGCCGTCGAGTACTTCGTCTCCTACTACGACTACTACCAGCCCGAGGCCTACGTGCCGCAGACCGATACCTTCATCGAAAAGGACTCCTCGATCAACGAGGAGGTCGAACGCCTGCGCCACTCGGCCACCAATGCGCTGCTGACCCGCCGCGATGTCATAGTTGTCGCCACCGTCTCCTGCATCTACGGTCTGGGCACCCCCGAGGAATACGTGGCGGGCATGGTCACCCTGAAGAAGGGGATGGAGCTGAACCGCGACGATTTGCTGCGCAAGTTCGTCTCCATGCAGTACGCCCGCAATGACATGGACTTCCACCGCGGCACCTTCCGGGTGCGCGGGGACACCGTGGAAATCATCCCGATGTACGAGGAGCAGGCGCTGCGCGTCGAGTTCTTCGGCGACGAAATTGAATCGATCCACACGCTGCACCCGGTCACCGGAGAGGTGATCCGCGAGGAAAACGAGATGTACGTGTTCCCCGCCAGCCACTATGTTGCGGGCCCGGAGCGCATGAACCGCGCCATCACCGACATCGAGGACGAGTTGCGTGATCGCCTGGCCGTACTGGAAAACCAGAACAAGTTGGTCGAGGCTCAGCGCCTGCGCATGCGCACGACTTATGATCTGGAAATGATGGAGCAGATGGGGTTCTGCAACGGCATCGAAAACTATTCACGGCACATCGATGATCGCGAATCCGGCACCGCCCCGCACTGTTTGATCGATTACTTCCCGGATGACTTCCTGCTGGTCATCGACGAATCCCACGTCACCGTCCCACAGATCGGTGCGATGTATGAGGGGGACATGTCGCGCAAGCGCACCCTTGTAGAACACGGCTTCCGGCTGCCCAGTGCGATGGACAACCGCCCGCTGAAGTGGGACGAATTCCTCGAACGCATCGGCCAGACGGTGTATCTTTCGGCAACTCCGGGCAAGTACGAGCTGGGCAAGGCCGACGGCGTGGTGCAGCAGATCATTCGTCCCACCGGCCTGATCGACCCGGAAATCATCGTCAAACCCACCAAGGGACAGATCGACGATTTGCTCGACGAGATCCGTGTGCGCGTGGAGCGCAACGAGCGAATCCTTGTCACAACGTTGACCAAGCGCATGGCCGAGGACCTCACCGACTACTTCACCGAGCACGGGGTGCGGGTGCAGTACCTGCACTCGGATGTTGACACGCTGCGCCGTGTTGAGCTGCTGCGCGAGTTACGCATGGGCCTGTTCGATGTGCTGGTGGGCATTAACCTGCTCCGCGAGGGCCTCGATCTGCCCGAAGTCTCGCTCGTTGCCATCCTTGACGCGGATAAGCAGGGCTTCCTGCGTTCGGCAACCTCGCTGATTCAGACCATTGGCCGTGCCGCACGAAACGTCGACGGGCAGGTGCATATGTATGGGGATAAGATCACCGATGCCATGGCCAAAGCCATCGACGAGACAAACCGCCGCCGCGAGGTGCAGCAGAAGTACAACAAGGACCACGGCGTGGACCCGCAGCCGCTGCGCAAAAAGATCGCCGACATCACCGATTCGCTGGCCCGTGAGGATGCCGACACCCAAGAGCTACTGAATAACCAGCGGCTGGCCAAGAACGCCAAGCGCTCCTCCGCGGGAACGAAGAAGGCACACGATGCCGTGCGTGCCGACGGCTTGGCGGCCGCGCCTGCCGAAAATCTAGTGGACATGATCAGCCAGATGACCGAGCAGATGCATGCCGCGGCCGCCGAACTTCACTTTGAAGTTGCCGCACGTTTGCGCGACGAGGTCTCGGAGCTGAAGAAGGAGTTGCGGCAGATGAAGAACGCGGGCCACGCATAAACCCCACGGCTGTTCATGAGACTGAAACATGCATGGGTTAGACTATTTCAAGCGTAGGGGAGTATCCCACTTGTGCTGTGATCGTCAACACGCGAGGCATCGATGCCTCGCCGGGCGCAGCGGTCGTCCCAATCTGAGCGGGCGGCGGAGAGACTTGCGGTAATTTCACGTACCCCGTTTGAAAGGCCCCACATTGGGAAACCACGGCTTGTCGCTGCAGTTTGAGATTATCTCACTGTCGGCACTTTGCATCATTCTTCTTCTTGACCTGCTGTATGTTGTCAAGAAACCACACGAACCATCGATGAAGGAATCGGGCCTCTGGGTCGGTTTCTACGTCACCCTCGCCCTGATCTTTGGCGGCGTTGTTTGGTGGCAGGCGGGACCGGAGATCGGTCAGCAATTCATCGCCGGCTGGGTCACCGAATACTCCCTGAGTATCGATAACCTGTTCGTCTTCATCATCATCATGGCCCGCTTCTCGGTACCACGTAAGTACCAGCAAGAAGTGCTGATGTTCGGTATCATCATCGCGCTGATCCTGCGCGGCATCTTCATCATCCTCGGTGCCGCAGTCATTGAGAACTACTCGTGGGTGTTCTACATCTTCGGTGCGTTCCTGCTGTTCACCGCCTGGAAGCAGGCCACCGATAAGGGTGAAGACGAGTCTGATGGCGCCAATAGCGGCATCGTTTACAAGCTGACCAAGAACCTGCCGATCTCCAAGGAATACGACGGCAACAAGCTGCGTACCACCATCAATGGCAAGAAGATGTTCACCCCGATGGTCATGGTCTTCATTACCATTGGCATGACCGACCTGCTCTTCGCGGTCGACTCCATCCCAGCCATCTTCGGCCTGACCCAGTCCCCGTTCATCGTGTTCACCGCGAACTTGTTCGCCCTGATGGGTCTGCGCCAGCTGTACTTCCTGCTCGGTGGCCTGATGGATCGCCTGATCTACCTCAAGCACGCACTGTCGATCATCCTGGCCTTCATCGGTATCAAGCTGGTCTTCCACGCGATGCATGTCAACGAGCTTCCGTTCATCAACGGTGGCGAGCCGATCCTCTGGGTTCCGGACTTCTCCATCACCGTCTCGCTGGTCGTCATCCTGGGCACCGTGGTCATCGCCACCGTTGCTTCCCTGTTGTCTCCGGCAGGCCGCCGCGCCGCAGCAGAGCAGAAGGCCACTGCCGCAGCAAAGAAGGATTCCGAGTAACCACCGGTATCTTTAGCTATTTTTCGGAGGCTCACATCCAGCATTGGGGGTGCGGGCCTCCGCGCCGTTTAAAGCGAGATGAAGATATAAGACGTCCCACGTTGCTAAACTTGCGCGGTGACTACATCTGACAAGCCGGCGCTCAAACCTACTGCAACCCGTGCCGCGGCACAACGGCGAGTTGTTGCAACGCTATCCGCGTCCCAATTGCTTTCAGGCATTGGCAATGGTGCAGGTCTTGCTATCGGGTCCCTGATGGCTGTTGAACTTACCGGTTCCAACGCGTTTGCCGGGGCAGCAACCACGGCCATCTCGGTGGCGGGAGCGGTCAGTGCGCTACCGCTCGCCTCGCTTGCCGTGCGCAAGGGTCGGCGCATCGCGTTGTCCACTGGTTATTTTTTGGCAGCCATCGGTGCCGTGCTGATGATGCTTGCCCCGGTGAGTCAAAGTTTTGCGGTGCTCATGCTGGGCGCTGCGCTGCTGGGTGTGGGTTCTGCGGCTAACTTGCAGGCGCGCTTTGCCGCCACTGACCTGGCCGACGATGCAACACGTGGGCGCGATCTGGGTCTTGTGGTCTGGGCCATCACCATTGGCGCGGTTGCCGGGCCAAACCTCATTGGACCGGGATCCGTGCTGGGCGAAAAGATTGGCTTACCACCAATGAGTGGGCCGTTCCTGTTTTCGCTGGCCGGCATGTTGCTGGCAATACTTGTCTTGAATATTGGTTTGCGTCCGGATCCCATTGTGCTGGCACGTTCCTTCGATGAAACTGCGGGGCATGTTCCCACCAAACCGAGGGTTGGTCGTAATCGCGGATCACTGATTGAAGGGATTTCCGCCGCGCGTCAGTCACCGGGTGCCACGCTAGGTATCGCCACCATCGTCGTGGCGCACCTGGTGATGGTGGGAGTCATGTCGATGACCCCGGTGCACCTCAAGGATCTTGCGGCAACCCCGGGGCATGCAATGCACGGCGGTACCAGCGACATCTTGATTGTCATTGGTTTTACCATTTCACTGCATATTGCTGGCATGTATGCGCTGTCGCCAGTTATAGGATCATTGGGAGATAAAATCGGGCTGATCCGCATGATGCTCGGCTCCCAGCTGGTTCTGGTGGCCGCGGTGTTGGTCTCCGGCATTGGCGCGAACTCGCAGGCAGCGGTGACCACCGGGCTGGTCTTGCTGGGGTTGGGTTGGTCGATGGCAACTGTGTCCGGCTCGGCGTTCCTGGCCGGACGAGTTGCTCGTGAGCGTCGAGTGCTGGTGCAGGGAGTATCGGACACTCTGATGGGCGTTGCCGGTGCGTTGGGCGCCGCCGGTTCCGGACTATTGCTAGCCTGGTTGGGATTTGCCGGGCTTGGTTACCTCTGCTTGATCTTCATTGTGATTGTCACAATTTTCTGTATCCGCGAATTAGGAACGCAACGCTCCCGCAGCGCGGCCTAGAGCAGGTCAAACTTCTTGAGCGACAGCACGGTTTCTACCAGTGAGTCGCCCACAGGCCGTGGATTCCAACCTAATATTCGTTCGGCCTTCGCACTGCTCACATGTTTGACGACGCCAAGACGTGGCACCAAGTCGGTAAGCTCCGGCATCCACCGCGCAGCTACCCGGATCAAGATATCGGGCAAGCTCCGGGTGGGGATCTTAGAACCCAGCCGGCCCCGCAGGATCTGCCCCATTTCTTGCATCGAGATGGCATCACCCGATGTTGCAAGAAAACGTTGCCTAGCACCCTGCACAGAACTCATGGCGAGCACATGCAAATCTGCAACATCTCGCACATCAACTAGTGGCAAGGAAATCTTAGGAAGCCCCGGCATCCCACCGGAAACCATGCGTTGTACAAGCCGGATCGATGTGGAAAGCCGTGGACCGAGTACCGGTCCGATGATTGCCACGGGATTGATGGTAGCTAGTTCCATCCCGGCGCCAGCACCGGCAACAAAATCCCAGGCCGCCCGCTCGGCAAGCGTCTTAGATTTTGGGTAAGCCCCAATCTCCGCCTCCGGGTTAGACCAGTCGGCCTCGGTGAAAATTCCCGGATGCGGGTCATTGCCGTACCCGATGGCGGCAAATGAAGAGGTCAACACCACGCGTTTGACCCCCGCGGCAAGGGCTACCCGAAGCACACGCAGGGCGCCCTCCCTAGCCGGGATCATGAGGTCATCCTCGTGCTCTGGAACCACGAGGGGGAAGAGCGATGCGGTGTGCAGGACAAAGTCACATCCGGCAACAGCCTCATCCCACCCGGCATCGTTGGTAAGCTCAGCGGCGAAAACCTGAACCCCGGCAGGGGTAGCAGTGCCCTTGTCGGGGTCGCGCACGGTTGTGCGAACCCTATAGCCCTGGGCCAATAACGCGTTGATGCAGTGCGCACCAAGGACACCGGATCCTCCGGTGACCAAAACTAGTTCGTTACTCACATGCCTGAAACTACTCCGCGTTGTTGGTCATTTCTAGTAGTTTGTTAAAGATCATCGGGCCATCATCACCGATTCCGTCGTGATGGAACTCGTCGGTTTCCCAGACCCGCAGGCCCGCTACGGCTGCAGCGGTTTCGAGTGAGAGATCCCGATCAACATAGACATCGTCCGTATATACGGCCGCTGCCACCGGAACCGTATTTTCCGCTAGAACCTCGCGGTCATAGAGCGGGGCCCAGCCCCAATGTTCGGCCACGATCCGTGCTGTTTCCTCCAAGGGGCGCAACACCGGATCTTCTTCGAAGTACCAGCGGTACACCATTTCCCCGGTGAGCAACGGGACCTCGGCTGTGGGAGAGAAGGCCGGAAATTCTTCCAGCACCGCCTCGGCCGCCCAATTGGTTGCCTCGCCCTGCCCGTAGATTGATTCGTGCATCAGGGCATAGAGTGGGTTGCTCACTCGATCTGCCTGTTCCTGCACCTCGGCCAGGAAGGTATCGGAGAGTCGTTGTCCACCGGGGGTTGGCACAAAGACTCCCTCAAACACGGTATGCAGCAGATGCACCCGGGTGTTTCCGCCCAGGTACTGGCCCAGCATCTGCACCATGGGAACCGTCAGCACACGCCCATTGGGCAGATGCTCAACCGTGTGGCGCAGGTGGGTGATGATCTTGGCCAGCACCTCACGGTCCAGCGGGTACCAGGCGAAGTACTCTTCGTTGCGTGCTGCCATGCGTGCATAGGTTGCGCGGTACACGGTGCGTGCATCGGCACTCAGCGAGGCGAGCCCACCGGTAATCAGACAACGGTCAAGGGACTGCGGGGCCATTGAAAGGTAGCTCAGCGTGCAAAAACCGCCGTAGCTTTGGCCAAAGGTGCTCCACGTTTCGATACCCAGAGCCTCACGGATCACTTCGGCATCACGCACAATCGAATCGGCGCGGAAATGTATCAGGTAGGAGGCCTGCGCCGCGGCATCTCCACGCAGCGGAAGCGTTTGGCGGTTGGCCGGGGTGCTCAACCCGGTGCCGCGCTGATCCAGCAGCAGGACGCGGAAAGTCTTGGTGGCCTCGGCCAACCAGCCGGAGAGCGACCCCGGACGCGGAGACTTACCGCCCGGGCCACCTTGTAAGAACAGCAACCACGGAAGGGTGGTCGGGTCCTCATGTTCGGTAGAGGCCACTTCGCGGGCGAAGACTGTGATGCTCTCACCCTGCGGCTTGTGGTGATCCAGCGGGACCAGAAAATAATGTTCTGTGGTGTTCATACCGCGAAAGACGCTCATAGTCGCGCTCCAAGCGAGGCTAGGGCATCGCCCTCGAGCCGGCGTACCGTCCAGCCGTCCATGGAACCGGCACCGAGTGAATCATAGAAACCAATGGCCGGAGCATTCCAATCAAGCACGCTCCATTCCACACGCTTGAACCCGCGGTCCACGGCAATTGAGGCAAGTTCACGCAGCAGTGCCTTTCCGTGCCCTCCGCCGCGTTCGCCCGGGCGCACGTAGAGGTCTTCGAGGTGGATGCCGTGGGTACCTTCCCACGTTGAATAGGTCAGATACCACAGAGCAAAGCCGAGGACCCGCTCACCGTCGGCAACCACGTGGGCATAAACCTGCGGATTGTCGCCAAAGAGATGAGTGGCAAGTTCTTCGGCAGTATTTTTTACTGCATCGGGTTCGCGCTCATAGATGGCTAACTCGTGGATGAGTTGGAGGATTGCTGGAACATCTGCGGGTTCTGCGGGACGTAATTCTGGCATGTGATCAAGCCTACCGGCGCACATTGCGCGCGGTGAAGCCAACGTGTCGGTGGCTCGTCATAAGGTTGGTGGCGATCGATTGCTAGAACAAATTAAAGGGGGGACCCCCATATGATGGGCGGCCACCACGCGGCCACCGGCGCAGCAGCCTGGATCGCGTTAACCACGAGCTTTAAGCTCCCGACCGGATCCCTATCCGAAAAACTTTCGTGGGTTCCCGAAGCCATCCCCTTGGGTTTTGGGCTCCTTGAACAATCCCCGCTTGCCGGGGTTGCCGGGGCCATGGTCTGTGCCGGGGCTGCCTTGCTCCCGGATGCGGATCATCGCCGCGCGACCATTGCGCACTCGCTGCCTCCGGTATCAAACGCCATCTGCGCGGGGATTGGTGAGGTCTCCGGCGGACACCGCAATGGAACTCACTCGTTCCTAGGTATAGCGGTCTTCACCGCATTGGCCTGGGTCATTGGGCTTTGGAGTGTTGAAACCGAACGCTTTGGGCTGATCTATCCAGGGGCCGGGCTGTTGGCTGTACTGCTTGTATCCTTCGCTCTGAAGGCATTGAAATTTATTCCGGACACCATGGCACGCTTACCCTGGCTGCTATCGATTCCTGCGGGAATCTTTGTTGCGGTGTTTTCGCCCGATGAACAAAACTGGTTGGTACTGGCTGTTGCCGTGGGCTGTGCCATCCATATTTTGGGCGACATGCTTACCGTGGGCGGCTGTAATCTTTTGTGGCCCATTAAGATTCGTTCCCCGAAGGCACTACGCAAGGTTCCGCTGCTCAAGGACGTGTGGAAGCCAAGCGGGCGTATTGCCATCCCGGTATTGGGTAAGGCGGGATCTGCACGTGAATGGTTGCTCTGCGTTCCCGTGTCTATCTACGCGTTCCTCGGGTTGGTAGTGCCCATCGTGTTGTTGCTTAAAGATCAGGCGCAACCCCTGAGCAAATTCTTAGGATTCTAAGCACACAGATATGGCGGGTACACCGACCGGGATAAACCTCGGTCGGTGTACCCGCCATATTTGTTCTAGGGCAATATGGCGCTGAAACGCTGATTTGTCGCATCCACGTCAGCCACCCGGACCTGGAACCGGGAACCTTCGTCAAATTTCTTTTCTCCACTCAGGAGTCCAGCAATCCCCGAGGGCTCACTGACCAGCGTGCCGAAGGGCAATGTCTTGCCGATGATGACATCGATGAGTTGCCCGTGCTGCAATTCTAAAAGTGCGTTGTTCATGTTTTTCATCTCCGTTTCTGAACGAGTCACTGTTGCCTTCTCGTTCAGAAATGGAGGTGCCCTGATGGGAATCAGTTCGACATCGGGCAAGCAATCCGTGTGTGACCGATGGCCAATCCGATGTTCACTTCTTGATCATAGACTCGCACCATTGATTGGTAGCAGAGCGAACTAGGAGTCTAGGCGACCCACCCGGGTCACAGTGATCACCGGGTAACCCGCCTCATCGGAATCGGCAAGGTTGATTGTTGCATCGATGCCCCAGTCATGGTGGTTTGCCGGGTCGGCAAAGATCTGTCGAACCTTCCACGTCGTGGTGTCCGGCGTGATGATCAGCAGATTGGGGCCGCGACCGCCGGGACCATCGTCGATGTCCTCGTGCTCATCAAAGTAATCATCCATGGCATCGGCCCAGGTGTCTGCACCAAAGCCGTTGTGCCCGTCGAGGTTGCCTAGGGCCTCGTCCTGTTCGTCGGCGAACAGCTTGACGCGCTTGAACATGTCGTTGCGGACCATGACGCGGAAGGCACGTTCGTTGGAGGTCAGACGTTCCGGAGCCGGTGGCAAGATATCTGCATCGGGTTCGTGTAGCACGCCGTTGGCAAGCTCTTCCCATTCATCGAGCAGCGAGGAGTCGATCTGGCGAATCATTTCCCCGAGCCATTCGATCAGGTCCTCGAGGTCTTCGCGCAGCGCATCCTGTGGGACGGTCTGGCGCAGCGCCTTGTAGGCATCGGTCAGGTAGCGCAGCAGTACGCCCTCGGAGCGGGCCAGCGAGTAGAACTGAACGTATTCGCTAAAGCTCATGGCGCGTTCGTACATGTCACGCACCACGGACTTGGGGGCTACCTCAAAGTCGCCAAGCCACGGGGCACCGGCACGGTACTGCTCAAAGGCATCGCCAAGCACTTGCGCCAGCGGCATCGGGTAGGTGACCTCTTCGAGGGCTTCCATGCGGGCATCGTATTCCATACCCTCGGCCTTCATCGCGGCGATCGCCTCACCGCGGGCCTTCTTTTCCTGGGCACCGAGCACTTGGCGTGGCTTTTCAAGAGTTGCCTCAATCACCGAGACAACATCAAGGGCGTAACTTGGGGACTCCTCATCGAAGAGTTCGAGGGCGGCAAGAGCAAACGGGGACAGCGGCTGGTTGAGCGCAAAGTTCTGCTGCAGATGGACCGTCAAGGCAATTTTGTTGCCGTATTCATCGGGCACATCGAGGCGTTCAACAACGCCGGTGGCAAGCAGCTCGCGCAAGATGCCCAAGGCCTTGCGCTGCAGAGCGCGCTGCTTGGCTGGAGTTTCATGGTTTTCGGAGAGCAGACGACGGGCCGCGGCAAACGAGTTACCTGAACGATCCAGCAGATTCAGCAGCATCGAGTGAGTGACAACAAAGGAGGAGCTCAGCGGCTCGGGAGTTGAAACGATGATCCGGTCGTAGGTCTTCTCGCCCCAGGTAACAAAGCCCTGTGGTGGTTTCTTCTTGACCACCTGACGGATCTTCTTTGAATCATCACCGAACTTGGCAACGGCCTTTTCGAGGTTCTTCTTGTTTTCGATTGCGTGTTCGGGTGCCTGAATGACAACGGTTCCTGCAGTGTCAAAGCCTGCACGTCCCGCACGTCCGGCGATTTGGTGGAATTCGCGGGCGTTGAGCAGACGAGTGCGGATACCGTCGTACTTGGAAAGTGCGGTGATCAGCACGGTACGGATGGGCACGTTGATTCCAACGCCCAAGGTGTCGGTGCCGCAGATGACCTTGAGCAAACCGGCCTGAGCCAGCTGCTCTACAAGCCGGCGGTATTTGGGCAGCATGCCGGCATGGTGCACGCCAATGCCGTGGCGGACCAGCCGGTTCAGCGTCTTGCCGAAGCCGGCCGCGAAACGGAAGCCGGCAATCAGCTCGGCGATCCTGTCTTTTTCTTCGCGGGTACAGACATTGATGCTCATGAGGCTGCTGGCCCGGTCGATGGCCTCGAGCTGGCTGAAATGCACCACATAGATGGGAACCTGCCGAGTCTTGAGCAGTTCCTCGATGGCTTCCTGGATTGGATCCTCGGAATAGTAGTAGTGCAGCGGGATGGGGCGTTCGGCGTGCGCTACCGTGGTTGTCTCGCGTCCGGTGCGCAGCGTGAGCTCGTCTTCGAAGCGGCTGACATCACCAAGGGTTGCGCTCATGAGTAGGAATTGTGCCTGAGGCAGTTCCAAGAGTGGAACCTGCCAGGCCCAGCCGCGCTGCGGGTCGGCGTAGAAATGGAATTCGTCCATGACTACCGGACCAAGGTCCGCGTACTTGCCTTCGCGCAATGCAATGTTTGCAAGGATTTCTGCTGTGCAGCAGATGATCGGTGCGTCCTGGTTGACCGAGGAATCGCCGGTGACCATTCCGACGTTTTCGGCGCCGAAGATTTTGCATAGATCAAAGAACTTCTCCGAGACAAGTGCCTTGATGGGCGCCGTGTAGTAGCTGCGTTCCCCGCGGGCGAGTGCATAGAAGTGCGCCGCAACGGCCACCAGCGACTTGCCCGAGCCCGTGGGTGTCGCCAAGATGACGTTGTTGCCGGCCACGAACTCCATGACTGCTTCATCCTGTGCCGGGTAGAGCCCGATTCCGCGGTCCTCCACCCATTTGATGAACGCTTCATAGACGGATTCGGCGGTGGCTCCACGCGGGGGAGTATTAGGCAACAACTCGGTAAGTTTCATGATGTTTCAAGCCTATCGTCTATGTTGCGTTATTCGTCGAAGCCACTGGTGGTGTGGGCCAAAAGCGAACTACGCTGTGGGCATGAAGTGGGATCCAGAAAAATACGTGCAGTTTGCCGATCACCGGGACCGGCCATTCTTCGATCTGACCTCCAGAATCGTTTCCGATGCGCCAGGCTTGGTGGTTGATCTGGGATGTGGCCCGGGTCCGTTGACTCGTTCACTTGCCGAGCGCTGGCACGAAGCCCGTGTCATTGGTTTGGATTCCTCTGCGGAGATGATTGAAAAGGCCCGCGCGCACCAGCATGCGCCAAATCTTTCCTTTGATCTTGCCGATGCACAGAGCTGGATGCCGGAGCCGGACACCGATGTTTTGGTGTCAAATGCGATGTTGCAGTGGATTCCCGGGCATCGGGAGCTGATGGTCAAGTGGCTAACGGCATTACGTCCCGGGGCGTGGTTCGCCGTGCAGGTTCCCGGAAACTTTTCTTCCCCGTCACATGCCTTGATGAGGGAGCTTGCGGATAGTCCGCGCTGGGCCGCGCAGTTGTCCGGTGTGCTTCGTCATGATGATGCGGTGGGTGAGCCCGAGGACTATTTGAAGATTCTTCTGTCCGCCGGGTTCGAGACCGATGTCTGGGAGACCACCTACGGGCAGGTATTAGAAGGCAGAGACCCGGTTCTCGAATGGGTTCGTGGTACGGCCCTGCGCCCAATTTTTGCAAAGCTAAGTCCTGAAAAATCCGCGGACTACGAACACGAGTATGCCCAATTGGTTTCCCGCGCTTATCCGCCCTTTAGCGGCCCGGCCGGGCAGTGCTTGACGATGTTTCCGTTTAGGCGGATCTTCATGGTCGGGCGCAAGCTTTAGATTCCGCAGCTGTCGGGTGCTTCTCGTAGGCTAGAGAGTATGAAAAAGCTATTTCCCATCCTGGCTGTGCTTGGTTTGGCCATGACCGCATGCGCAGGACCGAGCGCCGATGATTTTCGCAAGCGCGATGTACAAGGGAATACTGCCTGCATTCACTTCGGTAGCGGTTATACGGATCACGGCAGTGTGGGACTGACGAATATAAGTAAGGCCGCCGAACACGGCTTGGCTTCCTCCACAGAAAGTATTCGCAATGCCGTGAGTACGGATGGCGATGGTAAACCCGTCATTGCAGATCAGGCAGCGTTCAAGAAAGCCTGTGAACAACAAGGGATGTCGTTCAAGTAATTGACGCGACTTCGAAGCGCTGAGGGGCAAGAGATAAATTCGATCAAATAGTTTTCACACTCTGAGTTGACCTGTTGTTTTGTAAGAATATTTAAAACACAAACGCTTCACATCTGCGATTTTCAAGAGTAGAATAGTATGTATGTTCGAAGGTTTCGAAGACGAAGAATCGATGCCTACCTACCTCACAGTCGAGGAGGCCGGTGACATTCTCGCGGGGCATACAATGCTCCCTCAGCGACCACTTCGTCGAAACCCTTCGGCACGCAACATCGAAAGATCAAACGATAGAGTACCCGAATTCTTAGAAGCGGTCAGAGCCGTTACAGCGGCTTTACCGCAAGAAAATCTCACCGAGGGTGACAGGATTTCCCGAATTGCCGAACTTGAGCGAACGAAATCCGCACTCGCCGCGGCACAGACCAGAGAAACCTGGGCTCTGGAGCAACAAGTCATCACGCGCCATCACGAAGAAAGCAAATACGCGGCTAATCCAAACTATGGTGTTGGTTCCGAAGTTGCTTTAGCAAAGATGGAAGCTCCAACCAAGGGGTCAGAATTCCTCGGATTTTCACGCGACATGCTCAGCTTCATGCCCTGCACCTTTGCCGCCCTTCAACTGGGCACCATCAACGAAAAGATGGCAAAAATCATTGTCTCCGAAACCAAGAATCTTGATCCATTCGATAGGGAACTTCTTGACGCTGAATTCATGGATGACCCCGAAAGTTTCCAAGGCGTAGGCCTCAACGACCTCACGGACCGGGTCAAGCGAGTAGTCCTCGCGGTCGACAACACCGATCAGATGGACCGTCACGCAAAAGCCTTGCATGACAGGCATATCAGGTTTTGGCAAACTCCCGACCGGGCAGCAATGCGATTCTCTGGCGAACTCCCAATTGAAAAGGGCGTAATCCTGAAGCAGGCGCTCCAACGAGAAACCGATAAGAAGCGCGATAAGGATGATCGACGGACGAATATGCAAGTTGCCGCCGATACTCTCGTTGACCGAGCTGCTGGGCTACAACCCTGCGAAAAATCTCCCGTAAACGTAACTCTGATCATGACCGACCGAACGCTGTTCCAAGGGGATAGCGAGCCGGCTTACCTTAGCGGTTACGGCGTGATTTCTGCGGAATATGCAAGATACTTGATTTCCGGAGGAGACAGGAAAGAATCGCAGGTTCAGATCTGGATTCGCCGCCTGTTTACCGCACCAACGACCGGCGAACTTATTGCCTTGGATTCCAAAGCACGGCGATTCCCAGACAAGCTCAAGCAATTGGTTGCCATGCGTGACCAATATTGTAGGACACCCTATTGCACGGCGCCCATTAAGCACTTTGATCACGTTTATCAAGCTGCGCGGGGCGGAGAATCCAGCCTTGAAAATTGTGATGGACGATGTCAAAGGTGTAATAACACCAAAGAAATCGATGGGTGGGAGGAACGAGTTTTAGAAGGCCCCCGCCACACCATCGAAATCAAAACCCCAAGCGGTCAAATCTACCGGTCAACGGCACCCCCGCTACCAGGGTCGGATGATCCAGATAAAAGACCACTCGACACCACCTAACTGGCTGAAACTACCAACCTCTAATGCGCCATTCATCTAGATGCGGGCGTTCTGCACCCAGAGTTGTAGAACGCCCGTGTCCGGGCAGTACTATCGCTTCATCCGCATACACACCAAAGATTCGTTCGGTGACATCATCAACCAGCGAGGCAAAACGCTGAGGGTCCTCACCGGTATTACCCACGCCACCGGGGAAGAGCGAATCACCACTGAAGATCAGCACGGTGCCCCCGCTGTCACGTAGTACAAAAGCAATGGATCCCGGTGTGTGACCACGCAGGTGAACACACTGAAGGCTTACCGCTCCCACGTCAACCGTGTCTCCGTGACCCAACGCAACATCGGTAGTTACCGTTGAACCTTCCAAAATGCCTTGCGCATCTTCGGCTCCGGCCAAGGTCCTCACACCAGTTGCAACAGTCATTTCCTGCAGCGCCCGGATATGATCCCAATGCTGGTGTGTCGTAGCGATGCCCGTGAGGGTCGTCGGAACCAACGCGTCAGACGCGGAGCTTGCAATAAGCTCATGGATGGCCGACGCATCATCTGCAGCATCAATCAATAACTGCGCACCATCGGATTTCGAGGTCACCAGATAAATATTGTTGCTCATTTCAGAAACGCTGATCCCACGAACGGTCACGTCATCCAAGTTATAGAAAATATTGCTCATGGGAACCATCCTATGACCCAACAACGACCCCAACGGATAGGGTGGAGACACGTTCCATTCCCTTCACCTAAGGACCAACTTCATGGATAGCAACCCGCTGGCATTCATTAGCGTGGATTCAACGGACAAAACGGCTCCCTACCAACAGGTGCGCCAGCAAATCCTCACCGCAATTTCCAAAGGAAAGCTCAAGGCCGGAACCAAGCTTCCATCGGTCAGAGCGCTCGCCGAACAACTTGGCCTTGCGGTAAATACTGCAGCGAAGGTCTACAAAGAGCTCGAAGCCGGTGGCGCGGTCGTCACGCGTGGCCGTCATGGAACCATCGTGCAAGCAACCGATGACGAAGGTTCAATAGCAGTTGCTGATGCAGCTTCCGAACTCGCTGCGGTTGCAACACGCTGGGGGATTGGCGAACGGGCCGCACTTGCCTATGTAAAAGCGGCCTTCAGCTCACAGCTTTAGAAAAGTTCGGTCTTTTTGCTCACACCTACACGCCATTCGAAGTAGTTTTCGATTAGCATAATCGAGTGGCTACTTCTCGCTCTCTTGAAATCGACCGTCCGCACGACCTGACCCGGCTGGTGGTCAAGGGAGCGCGTGAGCATAATCTACGCAATGTCGACCTTGACCTACCCCGCGACGCAATGATCGTCTTTACCGGTCTTTCGGGATCCGGTAAATCATCGTTGGCGTTTGACACGATCTTTGCCGAAGGGCAGCGACGTTACGTCGAATCCCTCTCCGCCTATGCGCGTCAGTTCCTGGGTCAGGTAGACAAGCCCGATGTTGACTTCATTGAGGGGCTTTCCCCGGCGGTCTCCATTGACCAGAAGTCAACCTCGAAAAACCCGCGCTCAACGGTGGGTACCATCACCGAGATTTACGATTACATGCGCTTGCTTTGGGCCCGCGTTGGACGTCCGTACTGTCCGGTTTGTGGCGAGGCGGTTACCAAGCAGACCCCGCAACAGATCGTTGACCAACTACTCGAACTTGAGACCAAGACCCGCTTCCAGGTTCTGGCCCCCGTAGTACGAGGACGTAAGGGCGAATTCGTTGACTTGTTCAAGGAACTGAGCGCCAAGGGCTACTCCCGTGCCCGGGTCGATGGCGAAACCATCCAGCTCTCGGATCCGCCCAAGCTGGGCAAACAGTTCAAGCACACCATCGAGGTCGTGGTTGACCGCTTGGTCATCAATGACACGGTGCGCCAGCGCCTGACCGACTCGATCGAAACAGCACTCGGGCTGGCCGAGGGCCGCGTGCTGATCGACTTTGTTGATCTAGATCCGGAAGATGACGGACGCGTCCGCGCCTTTTCCGAACACCTCGCATGCCCCAACGAGCATCCGTTGGCCATTGACGAGATTGAACCGCGTTCCTTCTCCTTCAATAATCCCTTCGGTGCCTGCCCCGCCTGTAGCGGTATTGGTACACGTCTCGAGGTCGATGAAGATCTGATCATTCCCGATGTGCAGATGCCGCTGGGACAGGGCGCCATCGCGCCATGGTCGCTTGGCGTTGCCACCAGCGAATACTGGAACCGTTTGCTCGAAGGTCTGGGCAATGAAATGGACTTCACCCTCGAAACCCCCTGGGAAAAGCTCCCGGCTGTTGCCCGCACCGCAATCCTGCACGGCAAGGACCACAAGGTTGTTGTCCAGTACAAGAACCGGTTTGGACGCGAACGCAAATACTCAACAGGGTTTGAGGGCGTAGTCCAATACATTCACCGCAAGCACATGGAAACCGAATCCGATCACGCACGTGATAGGTACGAGGAATATATGCGCCAAATCCCATGCCCCGAGTGCAATGGTGCTCGACTGAACTCGGCATCGCTCTCGGTGCTGATCAATGGCAAATCCATCGCGGCCGTCTCTGCGATGCCGATGCGTGAATGCTCCGAATTCCTCGAAAACTTGGTGCTCACGGGTCGTGAAGCCCAGATCGCCAATCAGGTGCTGAAGGAAATCCAGGCACGCCTGCGCTTCCTACTAGATGTTGGACTGGAATACCTGAACCTCGAACGCGCCGCGGGAACGCTTTCCGGTGGCGAGGCTCAGCGTATCCGTTTGGCAACCCAGATCGGCTCCGGCCTCGTAGGTGTGCTCTATGTGCTCGATGAGCCCTCGATTGGTTTGCACCAACGCGATAACCGGCGCCTCATTGAAACCCTCACGCGACTCCGCTCGCTGGGCAACACACTGATCGTCGTTGAACACGATGAAGACACCATTGCCGAAGCCGACTGGATCGTCGACATTGGGCCCGGAGCCGGCGAACACGGCGGAGAGGTCGTCCACTCGGGATCCTTAGAAGATCTAAAAAAGAACACTCGCTCCATTACCGGTGATTACCTTTCGGGTCGTAGGAAGATTGAGATTCCTGCCAAGCGCCGCAAGATCGACAAAAAGCGTGAGGTCAAGGTCGTAGGGGCACGCGAAAATAACCTTGAGGACGTCACTGCACGCTTCCCACTGGGTGTCTTGACGGCAGTGACGGGTGTTTCCGGCTCCGGTAAGTCAACGCTCGTCAACGACGTGCTCTACAAGGTGCTTGCCAATAAGCTCAATGGCGCCAAGCAGGTCCCGGGACGGCATACCCGTGTTGAGGGCCTTGAGCACCTTGACAAGGTTATTCACGTTGACCAGTCACCCATTGGGCGTACCCCACGCTCAAACCCGGCAACCTACACCGGTGTTTTTGACCACATTCGCAAGCTCTTTGCGGAGACCAATGAAGCAAAGGTGCGTGGCTATTTGCCGGGTCGTTTCTCCTTCAACGTCAAGGGCGGGCGCTGCGAATCCTGCTCGGGCGATGGCACGTTGAAGATCGAAATGAACTTCCTGCCCGATGTCTATGTACCCTGCGAGGTCTGCCACGGGGCACGCTACAACCGCGAAACACTTGAGGTTCACTACAAGGGCAAATCCATTGCCGACGTGCTGAATATGCCTATCGAAGAAGGTGCCGAATTCTTCGCTGCCTTCACCCCGATCGCCCGCCACCTGCGCACACTGGTGGATGTCGGACTGGGTTACGTGCGCCTAGGACAGGCTTCAACCACGCTCTCGGGCGGTGAAGCGCAACGTGTCAAGCTTGCCGCCGAGCTGCAGAAGCGCTCAAACGGCCGCTCCATCTACGTGCTCGACGAGCCCACCACTGGCCTGCACTTCGAAGACATTCGCAAGCTGCTGCTGGTCCTGCAGGGACTTGTCGATAAGGGCAATACGGTGATCACCATCGAACACAACCTCGATGTGATCAAGTCGGCCGACTGGGTGATCGACCTGGGCCCCGAGGGCGGAAGTGGCGGTGGGGAAATCATTGCCACAGGTACCCCGGAACAGGTTGCCAAGGTCGAGGGTAGCTACACCGGAAAGTTCCTCGCTCCACTGCTGGGATAGCCGATTTCGTCGTGCAAGTATGCCGTTTAGCGCATACTTGTACGACGAATACTCCCAGTTCATGCGAGAATACGACAGTGATGATTGCTCCCTCCGCCGTATTGCTTGACCTCGATGGAACCCTTGTGGATCCGGCCGGGGCCATCACCTCGGGAATCCGCCACGCGCTTAGCCTCGCGAACATACCGGACCCGGGTGAAGACAAGCTTCGTTCCCTCATTGGCCCGCCGCTGACCCTCGGACTTGCCGAGATCGATGGCGTGCAGCCACACCATATCGAAAAGCTGATTGCCGACTACCGTGCGGTATATTCGGCCACCGGCATGGCCGATTCTTGTCCCTACCCCGGGATCCCCGAAGTTCTGGCCGCGCTCCGCGCCGCAGGCATGAAGCTCTATGTAGCAACCGCAAAACCCACGCATCTTGCCCGCGAACTACTTGAGGTTCAGGGACTCAGCGATGCCGTGGACGGCGTGTTTGGCAATGCCGATGAAGGCAATGGAACCTCATCGTCCAAGGCACACATCGTTGCGGCAGTGCTAGAAACCCACGGGTTAGCCGCCGATGAATGCGTCATGGTCGGGGACCGGCTCTATGACATCGAGGCGGCACACCAGAATAATATGGCCTCCATTGGAGCCGACTGGGGTTTTGCCCTGGACGGTGAGCTGGACGCCGCCGGAGTCGGTGCCCACGCCCAAGACCCGGCAGAGTTGGCCGGGTTACTGCTTGGCAGCCACACGGCCGAAGCAATTCGTCAACAAATCTTAGAAACACTCACGGAAGGAGCGCGCGCCAAGTGAGCCTTTATACAATGACCCGCTCCTCAATTCGCGGCATGCTTAAGGGTCTTTGCCGCCCGACCGTCACCGGGCTGGAAAATGTTCCACGCACCGGGCCGGTCATTATCGCCTCAAACCACCTCTCATTCCTTGACTCCATCATCATCCAGGCACTGACCCCACGTGATGTGGCATTCTTCGCCAAGGCCGAGTACTTCACAACCCCAGGAGTCAAAGGAAAGGTCATGAAGACCTTCTTCGAATCCGTGGGTTCTATCCCGGTGCAACGCGGAGAGCAGGCCGCCTCGGTTGCCGCACTTGAATCGCTCGTTGACATTCTTGAGGCCGGCGGTGGCATCGGCATCTACCCGGAGGGCACCCGCTCGCGTGATGGTAAGCTCTACCGCGGCCGCACCGGCGTGGGCTGGTTGGCACTGACCACTGGCGCACCGGTGGTACCGGTAGGCCTGATTGGCACCGAAAATCTGCAGCCTGCAGGCAAGAACACTATCAAGCCACACCATTTCACGCTGGCCTTTGGTAAGCCACTGCAATTTGAGCACCTAGGCCGCAAACATCCGCTTCCGCAGCGCCGTGCCGCAACCGACCAAATTGTCGATGCCATTGCCGAACTCAGTGGTCAGGAACGCGTAGACGCCTACAACCAGGCGCCCGTCATCGAATAGCCACCGGCAGCAATCCGTAGGGAGGGAGTTTTTGTGGCAGATCCAAAAAGCTACAGGCCGCAGACCGGGGATATCCCACTAAACCCTGGTGTGTACCGCTTCCGTGATGAAACGGGGCGGGTCATCTACGTCGGCAAGGCCAAGGTGCTGCGCTCCCGACTAAATTCCTACTTTGCCAACCCCGCAACGCTCACCCCCAAGACTCACACCATGGTGCACACCGCGGTCTCCGTGGAATGGACGGTTGTCGGCTCGGAGCTCGAGGCGCTGCAACTCGAGTACACCTGGATCAAGGAATACAACCCGCGCTTCAACATCGTCTTCCGTGACGATAAGACCTACCCATACCTTGCTGTCACCATGGGGGAGAAATACCCGCGCGCGTTGGTCATGCGCGGAGATAAGCGCAAGGACACCAAGTACTTTGGCCCGTTCTACCCGGCCAAAGCCATCCGCGAAACCCTCGACACACTGCTACGCGTTTTCCCGGTGCGCAGCTGCTCCGCAGGAGTGTTCAACCGGGCCCAGTCTTCCGGGCGGCCCTGTCTGCTGGGCTATATCGACAAGTGCGCAGCCCCCTGTGTGGGCCGCATCAGCCCGGAGGATCATAAACAACTCGCGGCCGACCTGTGCCAATTCATGGGTGGAGAAGGCACCCGGTTTATTAAAGAACTCGAAACCAAGATGGCCGGTGCCGTTGCGGAACTCGAATATGAGCAAGCGGCCCGCTACCGCGACGACATTGCCGCACTACGCAGGGTCTTTGAACGCAATGCAGTGGTGTTGGCCGATGACACCGAGGCAGATATCTTCGCGGTGCATGAGGACGAACTCGAGGCAGCGGTGCAGGTCTTCCATGTGCGCAACGGACGGATCCGCGGTCAGCGCGGTTGGGTCGTGGAAAAGGTCGAGGACTCAACCCCCGAAGAATTCATCGAACACCTGCTCACTCAGGTCTATGGTGAATCCGCCGGAGACGATCGGATCCCACGCGAGGTGCTGGTCCCGGTGCTCCCGGAAAATGTCGACGAGCTCTCAACGTGGCTGCACGAGCGCCGCGGTTCGGCCGTCTCGCTGCGCGTGGCACAGCGCGGGGATAAGGCAACGTTGGCCGAAACCGTGCGTGAAAATGCCGAACAATCCCTGCGCCTGCACAAGTCCCGACGCGCCGGGGACCTGACCACCCGCTCGGCCTCGCTGCAGGAATTGCAGGACGCTCTGGGACTGCCCTCCCCGCTGCTGCGCATCGAATGCTACGACGCCTCGCATACTCAGGGCACCAACGTGGTGGCCTCCATGGTGGTCTTCGAGGACGGACTGCCAAAAAAGGCCGACTACCGCAAATTTTCAATCACCGGTGAGGCTGCGCGCGATGACACAGCTTCAATGTATGACGTGATCTCCCGCCGCTTCAAGAACTACCTTGAAGAATCCGAAAACATGGTGCCGATGGTCTCCGGGGAAATTGACATTTCCGATGCGGCGGAAAAGGCCCCGAGCCGACGGTTTGCCTACCCGCCCTCGCTGGTCATCGTCGATGGTGGCCCACCGCAGGTTGATGCAGCAACCCGCGCACTGAGCGATTTGGGGATCGACGATATTTACGTGGTGGGCCTGGCCAAGCGACTCGAGGAGCTCTGGTTACCGGATGATGAATTCCCGGTGATCCTGCCACGCGCCTCGCATGCGCTCTACTTGGTGCAGCGATTGCGAGACGAGGCGCACCGCTTTGCCATTACCTTCCACCGCAAGAAGCGCTCGGCGTCCATGATGACCTCGGTACTCGATGAAATCCCCGGACTGGGTCCGGCCAAGCGCGAGGCGCTACGTAAACATTTCTCCTCAATGAAAAAGATGCGCGCCGCAACCATCGAGGAGCTCACCGAGGTTCCCGGCGTGGGCCCGGTGCTTGCGCAGAACATCCACGAGTCCCTTGCGAAGTTGGCAGATACTAAGCCAGCTGTGAATATGACCACCGGAGAGGTGCTTGACTAGCGTCTTGAGGGCCCGAGGCGACTAGGCTAGGGGGTATGACCACCGAGCTTTCTCCAGTGAAACCCCCAGAGTCCGAACTCCTGATTGTTACCGGCATGTCCGGTGCCGGTCGTACCACAGCCGCTCACGCACTTGAAGATCAGGGATGGTACGTGGTGGAGAACCTGCCACCTGCCTTGCTTGGCATGCTCACCGAGATCGTCGCGCACTCAGGCGGGTCCATCCCCAAGCTTGCAGTGGTCATGGATGTACGTTCCAAATCGCTCTTCCCGCAACTACGCGATGCCCTGCAGTCTTTGAGCGCCGCGGGAGTTGGATACCGCATCCTCTTCCTCGATGCCGCAGATGACCTCTTGGTCCGTCGCTTTGAACAGGGCCGTCGTCCGCACCCGCTGCAGGAAGACGGTCGCATCGTCGACGGCATTAACAAGGAGCGCGAGGTGCTTACCGAACTGAAGGAAAGCGCTGAAATCGTCCTTGACACCACCGAATTCTCGGTCCACGATCTTGCCCGCTCCATCACCGAACTCTTCTCCGAGTCCGGCCCCATCGTGCTACGCCTGAACGTGATGAGCTTCGGCTTCAAATACGGGGTACCCACGGATGCCAACTACGTAGCCGATGTGCGTTTCATCCCCAACCCGCACTGGGTCCCGGAACTGCGCCCGCACACTGGCAAGGACAAACAGGTCTCCGACTACGTGCTTGAAGCCAAGGGCGCCGGCGAATTCATTGAACGCTACATCTCCTCGCTGGAACCAGTGTTCGAGGGCTACCGCCGCGAAAACAAGCATTATGCAACAATCGCCATCGGGTGCACCGGCGGCAAACACCGTTCGGTGGCCACCGCCGAGGAAATTGGGCGCCGGCTGGCCCAGCTGCCAAGCGTGACGGTAAACGTCACCCACCGCGATCTGGGCCGCGAGTAGTATCGGCTCATGGCTTTTTTCACCGGTCCCATTCCCATCCAGCCACCCTCCCGATCGACCGAGGATAACAAGCTGGTACGTGTTGTTGCGCTCGGCGGAGGTCACGGGCTTTCCGCGTCACTTTCGGCGCTGCGCCGACTGACCACCGACTTGACGGCAATTGTTACGGTTGCCGACGATGGGGGGTCTTCCGGGCGGCTACGCGAAGAGCTCGGAGTTATCCCACCCGGAGATTTACGTATGGCGCTTGCCGCCTTGTGTGATGATACCGACTGGGGGCGGACCTGGCGCGATGTCATGCAGCACCGTTTTACCTCGGACCCGGACTCGGCGCAAAGCCTTGACCAGCACGCCGTGGGAAACCTGCTTATTGTGGCGCTCTGGGAACTGCTCAAGGATCCGGTCGCGGGTTTGCGCTGGGCCGGGGCACTGCTGGGGGCGCGCGGCCAGGTACTGCCTATGAGCACGGTCCCGCTGACAATTACCGGAGACGTGCTCGAGGACACCGGAGCCGAAGGGTTGCGCCGACGGCACATCAGCGGGCAGGCGAAACTCGCAACGGCGGGGGAGCGTGGACTTGTCTCAAATGTGCGCCTCGAACCTGCCGATGCACCTGCCTGCATCGAAGCCCTCGAAGCCATTGAACTTGCCGATTGGGTGGTACTAGGTCCAGGTTCCTGGTACACCTCGGTACTGCCGCATTTGCTCTTGCCAGAAATGCTCCAAGCATTGGAATCAACAACCGCACGCACCCTGCTGACCATGAATCTGGCCACAGACACCGGTGAGACGGTGGGTATGGATGCCGCGGCACATTTGGATGTCATTTCACGTTACGCTCCTGACCTGCGCATTGACGCGGTTTTAGCGGATCCTTCAATGGTTTCGGATCATGAGAGTTTTACCCGTGCGGCGGCGAAACTAGGCGCCCGCACGTTTTTCGGTAAAGTAGGGGTTGGTTCAGGGCGCGCGGTCCACGATCCACTGCGACTAGCCGCCGCATACCACGACGTTTTTACTACGTTTGATACAGACGAGCCCAGCAGTTAGGAAACAATCCATGGCACTGACGGCTTCCGTCAAGGATGAGCTGTCCCGCCTTGAAATTCGGAAATCATCCGAGCGCAAGGCAGAAGTATCCACCATGCTGCGTTTCTGCGGCGGACTTCACATCATCTCTGGACGCATTGTCATCGAGGCCGAGGTAGACCTCGCCTCCACGGCGCGCCGCTTGCGCGCCGCCATCGCCGAAGTTTACGGTCACTCCTCGGAAATCCTTGTGGTTTCCGGCGGGGGACTACGACGCGGCAACCGCTACGTGGTGCGTGTGGTGCGCGACGGCGAGGCCTTGGCCCGCCAGACCGGACTACTCGACGGCCGCGGCCGACCCGTACGCGGCCTACCCTCCGTGATCGTCAACGGCTCAACGGCAGACGCCGAGGCCGTCTGGCGCGGAGCCTTCCTCTCGCACGGTTCACTGACCGAACCCGGACGATCCTCCGCCCTGGAAATCACCTGCCCGGGACCGGAATCGGCGCTCGCACTGGTGGGTGCCGCCAGGCGTTTAGGCCTAGTTGCCAAGGCGCGCGAGGTACGTGGCGTTGACCGCGTTGTCATCCGTGACGGCGAAGCCATCGCCCAACTGCTCACCCGCATGGGAGCACACGATGCACTGATGGTCTGGGAAGAACGGCGCATGCGCAAGGAAGTACGTGCCACGGCAAACCGCCTGGCAAACTTCGATGACGCAAACCTGCGCCGCTCCGCCCAAGCAGCGGTAGCCGCAGGTGCCCGCGTTGAGCGTGCCCTAGAAATCCTTGGCGACGAGGTTCCCGAGCACCTGAAATACGCCGGTGCTCTCCGCGTGGCTCACAAGCAAGCAAGCCTTGACGAGCTGGGACGCATGGCGGATCCGGTCATGACCAAGGATGCAATTGCCGGGCGCATTCGCCGGCTTTTGGCCATGGCAGATAAGCGGGCAGTCGAATTGGGAATACCTGGCACCGAGGCCAGCGTTCCCCTAGATGTGCTGGAGAACTAGTCAGCCACAGATTTTCCGCTTGAATGCGGAGATGCAGTACCCACGATTAATGCATCTAAGTTTTGGGTGCATACGAGAATGAGGAGTCATTTTGGCTATTTATACTTTGCCTGAGCTGCAGTACGATTACGCGGCGTTGGAGCCGAATATTTCGGCGCGGATTATGGAGTTGCATCACTCTAAGCACCATGCTGCGTATGTTGCTGGGGCGAATACTGCGTTGGAGCAGTTGGCCGAGGCTCGTGAGAAGGGCGAATTTGGGAACATCCCGAAGCTGTCCAAGGATTTGGCGTTCCACTTGGGTGGTCACACCAACCACTCGATTTTCTGGAACAACTTGTCTCCCGAGGGTGGGGATAAGCCGGAGGGTGAGTTGGCTGCGGCGATCGATGACGCGTTTGGTTCTTTTGATGCTTTCCGTGCGCACTTCACCGCTGCTGCGATGAGTTTGCAGGGTTCGGGTTGGGCTTTGCTTGGTTTTGAGGGCTTGGGTGGCCAGTTGGTCATCGAGCAGCTTTACGATCAGCAGGGTAATGTTCCGGTGGCGACGACTCCGTTGTTGATGCTTGATATGTGGGAGCACGCGTTCTACTTGGATTATGTGAACGTGAAGGCCGATTATGTGAAGGCTTTTTGGAACATTGTGAACTGGGCCGATGTTTCGGCTCGTTTTGAGGCTGCTCGTGCCGGTGCAAAGACTTTGATCGTCCCCGGTAAGTAATAATTGCTTCGATGGGAGGTTATTCCCATCACATCAAACGCTGAAATAGCGTAAGATAGAAATAACGTGTTTTTCGGGTCTCACGGCCTATGTCATGAGACCCGAAAAAACTCGGCCGATCACAAGGTCGGCGACACAACGGAGTGTCATTTTTTCCAAGCCACTCCGTCATGTATGTCCGCAATCATTTGCAGGACACCTCCAGCGGCAGTGGCAACACCACTCTGTCAAGGAGAAAATCACGTGACTACCCGTGTTGGCATTAATGGTTTCGGACGCATTGGACGCAATTTCCTGCGCGCCAGCCTAGCCCAGGGCGCAGACATTGAAATTGTCGCAGTCAACGATCTCGGTTCGATCAACGATCTGGCCATGCTGGTCAAATACGATTCGATTCTCGGCCGTCTCAACGAAGATGTCAGCGTCGATGGCGCATTCATCGTTGTAGGAAAGCACCGCATTAAGGTTCTCTCGCAGAAAGATCCGGCGCTGCTGGGTTGGGGCGAGCTAGGCGTAGATGTTGTCATCGAATCCACCGGCCTATTCACCAAGGCAGCGGACGCCGAAAAGCACCTGCAGGCGGGTGCCAAGAAGGTCATCATTTCCGCACCGGCTTCCAAGGAAGACATCACCATCGTCATGGGTGTCAACCACGAGAAGTACCAGGCCGATAAGCACCACATCATCTCCAACGCCTCATGCACTACCAACTGCTTGGGCCCCGTTGCCAAGGTCCTCAACGACCAGTTTGGCATCGTTGATGGGCTGATGACTACTATCCATGCCTACACGGCGGATCAGCACCTGCAGGATTCCCCCCACAAGAAGGATCCACGCCGTGCTCGCGCCGCAGCGCTGAACATGATCCCCACTTCCACCGGTGCCGCCAAGGCCATTGGCCTGGTGCTCCCGGAACTCAAGGGCAAGCTTAACGGTTACGCAATGCGCGTACCGGTACCCACGGGATCGGCAACCGACCTCACCGTTACCCTGGCCCGCGAAGCTAGCGTCGAAGAGATCAATGCCGCCTTCAAGAAGGCATCCGAGGAAGGTCCGCTCAAGGACTACCTGCTCTACTCGGAAGATCCGCTGGTCTCCACCGACATCGTCACCGACCCGCACTCGGCGATCTTCGATTCGGGTTTGACCACCGTGATTGGCTCCACCGTCAAGGTGGTTGCCTGGTACGACAACGAGTGGGGATACTCTTCACGCCTTGTTGACCTCACCGAATACGTCGGCGCGCGACTCGGTTAGTCTCCGCGAGTCGGATAACCTAGTCTCATGACTTCCCACACTCTCGACGAATTACTCGCCGACGGTGTCGCCGGGCGGTACGTTCTGGTCCGTAGTGACCTGAACGTACCGCTCGATGGCGTTACCGTCACCGACGATGGGCGTGTACGCGCCTCCATCCCCGTGGTGCAGAAACTGGCAGAAGCCGGCGCCCGCGTCATCGTGATGGCACACCTGGGCCGCCCCAAGGGCGAACCAGACCCCAAATACTCAATCGCTCCGGCAGCGACCAAGCTTGCCGCAATCTCCGGCCTCGACGTGTGTGTTGCCACCGATGTAGTGGGTGAATCGGCCAAGAGACTTGCCGAGGAACTAACCGACGGTGCAGTGCTCGTGCTGGAAAACGTGCGCTTCGACGCCCGCGAAACCTCCAAGGACGCCACCGAACGCGCCGCGCTTGCAGCGGAATTTGCTGCCCTGGCCGGTACCAACGGTGCCTACGTGAACGATGCCTTTGGCGCCGTTCACCGCAAGCACGCATCAGTCTTTGACATTGCTGCACTGCTCCCTGCCTACCAGGGCGACCTGGTTGCCACCGAGGTCAAGGTCCTCAAGACCCTCACCGAGGCACCCAAGCGCCCCTACGTGGTGGTTTTGGGCGGCTCAAAGGTCTCCGACAAGCTTGCGGTCATCGACAACCTGTTGGGCCGGGCAGATCACCTGCTGATCGGTGGCGGCATGGCCTTCACCTTCCTCAAGGCCCAGGGCCACGAGGTTGGCGGTTCGCTGCTTGAAGAAGACCAGCTGGAAACCTGCCGCGGATACCTTTCGCGCGCCAAGGAACTAGGCTGCGACATCGTGCTGCCCACCGACGTGGTGGTTGCCTCCAAGTTTGGCGCGGATGCCGAGTACGAGGTACTGGCCGCAGATAACATCGAAGGCGGTGCCTTTGGCGCCACCGGTCTGGGCCTGGACATCGGCCCGGTCTCCGGCGAAAACTTCGCCAGCTACATCAAGAGCGCCAACACGGTGTTCTGGAATGGCCCGATGGGCGTCTTTGAGATCCCCGCCTTCGCTGGAGGCACCCGTGCCGTTGCTGGCGCTTTGGCCGAATCCGAGGCATTCAGCGTGGTTGGCGGCGGCGACTCGGCTGCCGCGGTGCGCACCCTAGGATTCCACGACGATGACTTTGGACATATCTCAACAGGTGGCGGTGCTTCCCTTGAATACCTCGAGGGCAAGGAGCTGCCGGGCCTCACGGCCCTGGAAGGAAACGCATGACCAGCAAAACCAACGGTGCATTTGACCGTAAGCCGCTGATCGCCGGCAACTGGAAGATGAACATGGACCATGTCCAGGGCATCACACTCTTCCAGAAGCTCGCCTGGACGCTTGCCGATGCCGAACACGATTTTGACCGCGTTGAGGTTGCCGTCTTCCCGCCATTCACCGACCTGCGTGGCGTGCAGACACTGAAAATGGGCGACGATCTTCCGGTGCTCTACGGTGCTCAAGATCTTTCCGCGCACGACTCTGGAGCCTACACCGGAGAGATTTCCGGGCAGTTCCTCTCTCGCTTGGGCTGCAGCTACGTGCTGGTGGGCCACAGCGAGCGTCGTGCCCTACACAACGAGCCAGACGAGCTGCTGGCTACCAAGATCGCCGCGGCCTACCGTCACGGGCTGACCCCGGTGCTGTGCGTCGGTGAGGGGCTGGAGATTCGCCAGGCCGGAACCCACGTGCAATACACCCTGGAGCAACTGCGTGGTTCCTTGGCCGGAGTTAGCGCCGAACAGGCGGCGACCCTGGTGGTTGCCTACGAACCGGTATGGGCCATCGGTACCGGTGAAGTTGCAGGTCCGAAAGACGCTCAGGAGTTGTGTGCGGCGATTCGTGTGGAACTTGCAAGCCTCTTTGGTGACGAAGTAGCTTCAAAGGTTCGTGTGCTTTATGGCGGTTCAGTTAAGGCCTCAAATGTTGCGCAAATCCTTGCCGAAAAGGACGTTGACGGCGTGTTGGTCGGAGGGGCAAGCCTGGACGCCGCAGAGTTTGCTAATATTGTTAGGTTCGAGCACCACCTGGTGACCGATTAATCGACGCCAGCTGATTGAAGGGCAATGATGGACGCCATCAAGATTGTTTTGCAGGTACTTCTGGGAATCACCAGCCTGCTGCTTACGTTGCTGATCCTCTTGCATAAGGGACGCGGCGGCGGCATGTCAGATATGTTCGGTGGCGGTATGACCAGCTCGTTGGGCTCCTCCGGTGTTGCCGAACGTAACCTGAACCGCATTACCATCATTCTTGGTGTTAGCTGGGGCATAGTCATTATCGGACTCGGCCTAGTCATGCGCTTCAGCATCGAATCCTAGTTTTGAGTTTCTAACCGATCCTTGATCGACTAGAAACGAGCGAAGGACGATTTTCCTTGAGTAGAGGAGAACTCGTCCTTCGCTTTTCTATTTCCAATTAGTTCCGGGCAGAATTCATGGGATTCTCTGGGCGTCTAAAGCGCGCGGCGATTGCTGCCGAGAACCGATCGATGAACCGGCTGACAAGCTTGATCAAACCGCTAAAGTACGCAAGAACAACACCACCAACCATACTCAGCAAGAGGCTCAAAACGCCCGGTCCGGATAAGTCGGCGCTGGCGTTGAGCCCCCAGGAGTCCAAGATTCTTGTGGGATCCGGAAGCCATGAGAGCTCAAACTTGCTGGGCAGTGCCGTGATAAGTGACATACCTAGAAAGAGGAATAGCCCGAACCAGGATTTGCTGTGTAGCACGCCGAAAAAGAAGGTGAGATATACGGCGCCGAGCAGGCCACCGAGCAGGCCGAGAACTATGTGATCCATCAAGTTTCGCTTTCATCAAACCGGTAAGTTAAGCCAGAGTGGCCGGCACACCAGGAGCAGAAGAAGAATCTTCGGCTCAGCACGCCGACCACTTGGTTGAACGGAAAAAGCGTTCGTTTAGATCAGTGCTGCGGCTGCCCTGTCCATGAGCCACCAGGTACCCTCGGTACCTTGCACACCGGAGGCCGGCACGCGCTCACGCGATGCCGCAGCACCCAGCGCTACACCGGCGGCCGGAGCCTTATCGGCACCGGCAACCACAAGCCATACCGCCCGGGCTGTATTGATCGCCTCAAAGGTCAGCGAGACGCGCAGCGGTGGCGGCTTGGGGGAGTTGTGTACGCCAATGACAGGGGTGCCGGTCATGGTGGCGCCCACATGATCCGGGAAGAGCGAAGCAATATGCGAGTCCGGACCCATGCCCAACATCAACACATCGAAGATCGGCAGCGTGGCTCCACCCTCGTTGCCGGCCTCCTCGGCTAGCACCTGCGCGTACGCCGTTGCTGCCTCCTCGGGTGTTGCGAAGTCATCGGTTGAACCCATGGCATGCACCCGCCCACGATCAAGACCATGGGCATCGAGTGTCGAAAGTAGCACCTCGGCCTGCACGGCATTGCGATCGGTCGAATCATTCGCGACGAAGCGTTCATCGCCCCAGTAGAAGTTCACGCGTGACCAATCAACCGAAGAAAGCGCCGGGGATTCGGCAACCGCCTTCAGCGAGGCGATGCCCAGCGTGCCGCCGGTGAGCACAATGCTTGCCTCCCCCCGGGATGCCTGCGCATCAAGGATTGCGGTGATCAGCCGGGCGGCAAGGCCCTGTGCCGTGGCGGAGAGATCCGGGTGGATCACCACATGGCGTTTAGTTGCAAGGGTCTCAGCGTTCACTTGGACGGATGCTCCTTAGATTGGTTCGTTTCAGGCCAACGCGCACCACTTCCCCAAATACTTCATCGGGGTCGAGGCGACGCATTTCTTCGGCCAAGCAATCGGCAACGGGACGTTGCGGAAGGGAAATCAGCTGTGGCTTTTGGCCAGGTTGATACAACTCTGCAACATCGCCCAGCGGACGGTGCAGCTCAACATCGCCGCGCTCACGGGTAAAACGCACCGAGCGGACCCCGGTGCCCTCGGGGGACGAGGCAATGGTGACAGGAACATCAAGACATAACGTCAGCCATGCGGCAAGCAGTACCGTGGAGGGTGAATCAACGGCCCCCTTGACGGTGACCGCAGTGACCTCGGCCGGGTCTAGCTGGTCAAAGACCGCAGCAAGCTGGGCACGCCACAAGGTCAGCCGGGTCCAGGCCAGGTCCGTGTCACCTGCCTTATAGGATTCGGCGAGCGTAAACAGCGCCTTGCGCGGATCCGCCTCGGCACCGGAATCGGTGATGCGGCGGTGCGCAATCTTCCCCAGCGGGGTTTGCGAAGCGTCCTTGGGCACACCGTGTGGCCACCAAGCAACGATCGGAGCATCGGGCAGCAAGAGCCCGGAGACTAGTGCCTCATCGACATGGGCCTCGGCACCAAAGGTGCGCAAGACGATGACCTCCGCGGCACCTGCATCGCCACCCACACGAATTTCGGCATCCAACCGGGTATCCCCGGTGGGCTTTCCCTTAACCACTACGACGATGCGACAGGGGTGTTCGCGGCTTGCCAAGTTGGCTGCGTGAATTGCGTCTTCCTCAAACCCGTCACGGGTGATGACCAGCAAGGTGAGCACGCGGGAAAGCGCAACAACACCCTGGGCCTGACGCATCATTACCAGCTCCTTGGAAATCTTGGAGGTGGTGGTATTTTCGAGATTGACGATCATGGCCGACGCCACGTCCTTCCGTCGCGGGCCAATAATTCATCGGCGGATGCAGGTCCCCAGGAGCCAGGTGCATAGGGTTCTGGCTGTTCGGGCAACGCGGCCCAGTGCTCCTCAAACGGGTCAAGGATGCGCCAGGACTGCTCGACTTCCTCATGTCTGGGGAACAGTGGTGGCTCGCCGAGTAACACATCGAGGATCAATCGTTCGTAGGCCTCGGGGGAGGATTCGGTGAACGCATGACCGTAACCAAAGTCCATTGTCACATCGCGCACCTCCATCTGGGTGCCCGGAACCTTTGAACCAAAGCGGATGGTGGCACCCTCATCGGGCTGCACACGGATCACAATGGCATTTTGGCCGAACTCATCATCCGAGTGGTCCTGGAAGAGCATATTTGGTGCGCGTTTGAAGACCACTGCAATCTCGGTGACGCGGCGGCCCAAACGCTTACCCGCACGCAGGTAGAACGGTGCCCCCGCCCAGCGGCGGGTGTTGATCTCCAGCTTGATCGCCGCATAGGTTTCGGTCTTGGAGGCCGGGTTGAAGCCTTCCTCATCGAGGAAGCCTGTAACCTTCTCGCCACCCTGCCACCCGGAGGTGTATTGACCGCGGGCACTGGCGGAGGCCAGATCCGCAGGTAGCCGCACCGCGGTGAGCACCTTTTCCTTTTCGCTGCGCAGGTGATCGGCATCGAAGCTGATCGGTTCTTCCATGGCGGTCAAAGCGAGTAGCTGCAGCAGGTGGTTTTGGATCACATCGCGCGCCGCGCCCACACCATCGTAGTAGCCGGCACGGCCACCAATGCCAATGTCTTCGGCCATGGTGATCTGCACGTGATCAACATATTTGGAGTTCCACAGCGGCTCGAAAAGCTGGTTGGCAAAGCGCAACGCCAACAGGTTCTGCACGGTTTCCTTGCCCAGGTAGTGGTCGATGCGGAAGACAGCATCGGGCGGGAAGACCGATTCGACGATCGCGTTAAGTTCGCGCGCGGAAGCCAAGTCGTGCCCGAAGGGCTTCTCAATGACCACGCGAGACCAACCCGAATCATCCGAATCGTCGTTGGCCAACCCATGCTTGGAGAGCTGCTCACAAACCACCTCAAAGGAGTTTGGCGGGATGGAGAGGTAGAAGGCGTGGTTGTGCCCGGTGCCGCGGGTTGTAGCAAGCTCATCGAGCGTTGCCTTGAGATTAATGAAGGCATCATCGTCGTCAAAACCACCGGAGATGAAACGGAATCCGCTGGAAAGCTGCTCCCAGACCGTCTCATTAAAGGGGGTTCTGGCGTGGTCGATGACCCAGGCGCGGGCCTGATCGGCGAAGTCGTGCGCACTCCAGGTGCGTCGACCGAATCCAACAACTGCAAAGTTGGGTGGAAGCAGCCCGCGGTTTGCCAGGTCATAGACAGCTGGCATGAGCTTTTTGCGGGCCAAGTCCCCGGTAATGCCGAAAAAGATCAACGCGGAGGGACCAGCAATACGGTTAAGCCGCCTGTCCCGGCGATCGCGAAGCGGGTTGGTGTGCGGCGGCCGGGGGCCGGGAGAGGTATCAAGCATGCGGTTCAATGCGCCTTCAACTGTGGAGTGAGCCGGTGAAGTGTAGGTGGTGTTACTGCACAAATGGTGGGTACCAACGAACTGTTTTCGTAAGTACCCACCATTTTGTGGGTTTGTGTGGGGTGTTAGGCCGAAGCCAGCCCCGCTATGATCTTATCCAATTGTGCGATCCCTGCTTCCTTGTCACGGAAGTGCAAGCGCAATACCGGTCGACCGAGGTCGGCCAGCACATTTGCATCGCCCGAGGCCTGTGCGGAGATCAATTCACCAAAGGTGAAGGGACGTTCCGGGATGCTTAGATCCATGCTCGACTCCGCGGTCACCTGCAGGTAGGCGCCGACGCGCGGACCACCCTTATGGAATTGACCGGTTGAGTGCAAGAAGCGCGGGCCCCAGCCGAAGGTCACCGGACGATTGGTGATTGCGGCAAGGGCCGGGCGGACCGACTCGATGGCTGCATCGCCAAAGCGGTCAAGGTAGGCCTGAACACTCAGGTACCCATCCTCGGGCAGCGCAGCCAATAATGCCGCAACGGCACCGCTCAGATCGCTGACGCCATCAAGCAAGCCAGCCGAGGCACGAACCTCGATGGCATCCTCAATCAGCACGGCCGGAACCGGCTCCGGAGTTGCCTCAAGCAACGCGCGAGCCGCGACCTTGGCCGCCTCAACATCTGGCTGATCAAACGGATCGATACCCAGTAGGCGTCCGGCAATCACTGTTGCGTATTCCCACAAAAGCATCTGTGCACCGAGCGAACCAGAGACACAGACCGATGCGGCAGATGCGTCGATGTCATCATCGGACAGCAGCCCGGTATCGGCAACCAAACGAATCTGCAGCAGATCTGCCGCCGGGTTCGTGGTTTCCGGAGCATGTTCCTCAACAACCACCGGCAGCACACCGGTGGAAAGCTTGCCGGTGGATTCGGCAATGAGCTGTTCGGCCCAATCGGCGAAACCAACAAGCCCCGACCCCTCATCGGAGAAGATCAGCTTATTGCGCAGCGGATCGGTGCCTGCCATGGCGGCACCCAGCGCGAGGGCAATATTGTCCTCATCATCTTCGGCCAGGAATTCGGCGGCGGCAGCCGCTTCTTCCAAGAATGCCTCGATGTCTACACCGGCAAGACCGGTGGGGACAAGCCCGAATGCGGTGAGCGCAGAATAACGTCCACCAACATTCGGATCGGCATTGAACACCGCGCGGTATCCGGCGGCACGGGATGCGGCATCCATGGGGGAGCCGGGATCTGTGACAACGATGATGCGACGTGCGGCATCAACACCGGCATCATTGAACGCTTGTTCAAAGACGCGGCGCTGCGAATCGGTTTCAACCGTGGAACCGGACTTGGAGGAAACCACCAGCGCGGTGGTTGCCAAGCGATCGGCAAGGATCCCGGCAATCATTTCCGGTTCGGTTGAATCGCAGACAACCAGCTCAACATCGTTGGTTGCGGAGATGACCTCCGGTGCCAGCGAGGAACCGCCCATGCCGGCAAGCACAATGCGATTCACTCCCTCAGCACGTAGTTCATCGCGCAGTGCAAGGATTTGCGGTACCAAGGCTGCAGAGTTCAGTGCGGCATCGACCCAACCGAGTCGAATGCTCGCCTCGGCCTGTGCTGCCTCACCCCACAAGGTGGCATCCTTGGCGGCAATGCGGCTTGCCACGGCATCGGCAACAAGAGTCGGTACATGAGCCTCGATGGCCGCCTGCGCGGCACCGGTGGCTATGAAACCAAGTTCACTCATTTTCTTACCGCCTGGGTCAGCGAGGCATCAAGATCGGTGAGCAGCTCGTTCCAGGCAATCTCAAACTTTTCAAGACCCTCAACCTCAAGCTTGTTCACAACATCGTTGTAATCAACGCCCAAGGCTGCAAGTGCATCAAGCACCACGTTGGAGGTAGCGAAAGCAGAGGTCACCTCATCGCCCACGATGGTTGCGTGATCCGCGGTGGCCAACAGGGTTTTCTCCGGCATTGTATTAACCGTGTTTGGTGCGCACAGCCCGGTGACGTACAAGGTATCCGGCAGCGCCGGATCCTTTACGCCCGTGGAGGCCCACAGTGGACGCTGGGCGTTGGCACCGGCGGCTGCCAGAACGTTCCAGCGCTCGGAGGCGAAGGATTCCTCGTAGACCTGGTAGGCCAGGCGGGCGTTGGCCAGGCCGGCCTGACCCCGCAGGGCCAGGGCTTCCTCGGTGCCAATGGACACCAGGCGTGCATCGACCTCGGTGTCCACGCGGGAAACGAAGAACGAGGCTACCGAGTGCAGCTTGGAAATATCGTGACCGTTGGCCTTGGCCTGCTCCAACCCGGTCATGAACGCATTGATGACCGCGCGGTAACGCTCAAGCGAGAAGATCAAGGTCACGTTGACCGAGATGCCGGCGGCCAGGGTTTCGGCGATGGCTTCGAGGCCCTCGACGGTTGCTGGGATCTTGATCAGCACGTTTTCGCGGCCCACCAAGGCGTAAAGCTCCTTGGCTTCGGCAATGGTTTCGGCGGTATTGCGTGCTAGGCGTGGGTCAACCTCGATGGAGACGCGGCCATCAACGCCGTTGCTCGACGCGTAGATCGGTGCGAACAGGTCGCACGCGTTGGTGACATCTTCACCGGTGATCTTGAAGACTGCAGCCTCGGCGTTCAGGCCAGCCGCAGCAAGCTCGGCGATCTGGGCCGCGTAGGACTCGCCGTTGGAAAGCGCTGCGTGGAAGATCGACGGGTTGGTGGTGACCCCAACAACGTTCTTTTCTTCGATCAAGGTGGCAAGTGAACCGGAGGTTAGGCGTTCGCGGGAGAGGTCATCGAGCCAGATGGATACGCCGGCTGCGGACAGGGCGGCGGTATTTGGGTTGCTCATGAGTCTTTGTCCTTAGATCTTGTGGATTACTTGGCGGATTCGATGGAATCAAGGGCGGCAGCTGTGACTGCCTGCGCGGTGATCCCAAATTCGGAGTACAGGCGCTTGTAGTCTGCCGATGCTCCGTAGTGGTCAAGGGAAATGATGCGTCCGGCATCTCCTACCAGCTCGCGCCAGCCCTGAGCCACGCCGGCCTCAACAGAAACGCGGGCCTTGATGGCGGATGGGAGTACCGATTCGCGGTATGCGGCGTCCTGCTTGTTGAACCATTCCAGGCACGGGATGGAGACAACGCGGGCACCAACACCCTGTGCCTGCAATGCTTCGCGAGCCTCAATGGCCAGCGAAACTTCCGAACCGGTTGCAAGCAGCAGCACCTGCGGGGTGATGACCTCGCCATTGGCGGTGGCATCGGCCAGCACGTAGGCACCCTTTGCGGTGCCAACTGCGGCACCGAAGCCCAGTTCGCTGCGGTCGTAGACCGGCAGGTTCTGCCGGGAGAGGATAATGCCGGCCGGGTTGGAGGTGGTTTCCAGGATCTTCTTCCAGGCGAAGGAGACCTCGTTGGCATCTGCCGGGCGGACCACGTCAAGGTTCGGGATGGCACGCAGGGAAGCGAGCTGCTCGACCGGCTGGTGGGTCGGGCCGTCTTCGCCCAGGCCGATTGAATCGTGGGTCCATACGTAGATCGACGGAACGCCCATCAGCGCCGAGAGGCGGATGGCCGGGCGCTGGTAGTCGGAGAAGATCAGGAAGGTGCCCGAGTAGGCGCGGGTCGGTGAGGCGAGCGTGATGCCGTTGACGATCGATGCTGCGGCGTGTTCGCGGATACCGAAGTGCAGCACACGGCCGTACGGGTTACCGGTCCAGGTGGAGGTGGAACGCGATGCCGGGATGAAGGATGCAGCACCCTCGATGGTGGTGTTGTTTGAGCCTGCCAGGTCGGCGGAGCCGCCCCAGAGCTCGGGCAGTACACCAGCAACTGCATTGATGACCTTGCCGGAGGCCGAGCGGGTGGCAACGTCCTTGCCCGCCTCGAAGACCGGGAGGTTCTCATCCCAGCCCGAGGGCAGTTCGCCTGCTTCAAGACGCTTAAGCAGTGCAGCGTTTTCCGGGTTGGCCGCGGCCCAGGCATCGAAGCCTACCTGCCAGGTGGCACGGTCTTCGGTGCCGCGTTCCTGCACCGAGCGGGCGTGCTCAAGAACCTCGGCCTCGACGACGAAGGATTCTTCCGGGTTGAAGTCAAGTGCCTTCTTCAATCCGGCTACTTCCTCGGCACCAAGCTTGGAGCCGTGGATTCCGCCGGTGTCGGCCTTGGTTGGTGAAGGCCAGCCAATGATGGTGCGCAAGGAGATGATCGAGGGACGGGAAGTCTCGGCCTTGGCGGCGCGCAATGCGGCATCAAGCTCGGCGAGGTCCTCGACGTAGTTGCCGGTCTTGGTCCAGTCAACGCGCTGGGTGTGCCAGCCGTAGGACTTGTAACGTGCCAGCACGTCTTCGGTGAAGGCCACATCTGTGTCATCTTCGATGGAAATGTGGTTCTCATCGTAGACAACTACAAGGTTGCCAAGTTCCTGGTGACCGGCAAGTGAGGATGCCTCGGAGGTGACACCCTCCTGCAGGTCTCCATCGGAGGCAATAACCCAGACGGTGTGATCAAACGGGGAAGCGCCCTCGGCGGCCTCGGCATCGAGCATGCCGCGCATGCGACGCTGGGCGTAGGCGAAGCCAACTGCGGAGGCCAGACCCTGACCCAGTGGGCCGGTGGTGATTTCTACGCCGGCGGTGTGACCGTATTCCGGGTGTCCGGGGGTCTTTGCACCCCAGGTGCGCAACGCCTCGAGGTCTTCGAGCTCCAAGCCGTAACCGGAGAGGAAGAGCTGGGTGTAAAGGGTCAGCGAGGTGTGACCGGGGGAGAGCACAAAGCGGTCACGGCCGATCCAGGCCGGATCGGACGGATCGTGGCGCAGGTGCTGCTGGAAGATCAAATAGGCGGCCGGTGCCAAGGAGATGGCCGTTCCGGGGTGTCCGTTTCCTACCTTTTCGACCGCGTCTGCGGCCAGCACGCGGGCGGTATCGACGGCTCGCTGATCAAGGCCGGTCCATGCGAAATCGCTGGTGTCTGCTAGTGGCGCCACGATGTGGGTCCTCCCTATAAGGTTTGCATCTATATCAACTTGCGGCGGTATTTTCCGCCGTGAAGCACAATGCCGCCGTACCAACCTATGGATTCTCCAAGGTGGTTTCGGCGGCGTCGCAACCCTTCAACCTTATCGCGAATGGCTCACAAAGTGCCCGTTTGCTACCGGATGTTGACGATAAAGAATCGTCTTCGAGTGCTAATGGAGATAAAGAACACCCGCGTGTGATGCGTAAGGGTGGCACCGGGGCTGACTTCTACGTGCTGTAAAAGGGTATGATAGGCCTGTCTGTCTTATTTCCCCGTAGAACTGAGTGCATGTCTGTGAAGACCGTTTCCGTTGAATCCGCAACGACTGCCAGGGCAGCTCGTCAGCCGAATGAATCGGTGGGCGACTTCGTATCACGCAAGGCTAAAGCGTATGTGGCGCTGACCAAACCGCGTGTTGTCGAACTCCTGCTGGTTACCACGTTGCCGACGATGATGTTCGCTGAACGCGGTTTCCCGTCCATCGGCCTAGTCCTTGCAACACTTTTTGGTGGCGCAATGGCAGCTGGCGCGTCGGGATCCTTCAACTGTTATATCGACCGCGACATGGACAAGATCATGAAGCGGACCAAGGGCCGCCCGCTGGTCACCGGTGAAGTCACCGAACGTGAAGCACTGATCTTCTCGTGGGTGCTGGCCATTGCCTCGCTGGTTGTCCTCTGGGTTGGTACCAACCCGCTGACCACGTTGCTGGGTCTGACCGCGATCCTGTTCTACGTGGTGCTTTACACGCTGATCCTCAAGCGCCGTACCGCGCAGAATATCGTCTGGGGCGGCATTGCCGGCTGTATGCCGGTGCTCATCGCCTGGGCCGCTGTCACCAACAAGATTGAATGGCCAGCCATTATCTTGTTCTTGATCATCTTCCTGTGGACCCCGCCGCACTACTGGCCGCTGTCCATGAAGTACGCCGATGATTACAACGCCGCCCACGTACCAATGCTTGGAGCCATCTCCACCGCACGCACGGTCTCTGTACAGGTAGTGCTCTACGCTTGGGCCACTCTGGTGTGCTCGCTCCTGCTGGTTCCCATGGGTTACGCGGGCATCGTTTACACGGTGATTGCCGGTGTGTCTGGTCTCTGGTTCGTCTACGAATGCCATGTGCTTTACCGCGAGGCACAGCGCGATCACGCACCTAAGGACATGAACAAGAAGGCCATGAAGGTCTTCCACATTTCCATCACCTACCTGACATTGGTGTTCGTTGCCCTAGCGATTGACCCCTTCGTTGGTGGCCCGCTCTTCGGCTAAATACATCAAAAACTTTCTAGGCGGCTCTTCGGACTCAATCCGAGGGGCCGCCTTTTTGCGGCTACGCCCGGCATGGGTATTTGCTTGGAAGTGAAAGTCCCCTGAAGGAGAAGGCGGTTTAACTGGCCGAAGGCAAGCGCCCGACCTTCTCGAATAAAAGCGGACGTTTACGCGGGGACACACAGGAATTGACGTGTGGCTGAGCCCCCGTAACGTTTGACTATCGTTTTGGGGCGAGGGCATTCTTCGCCGGTAGATTGTGACCATGAGTCAGCGACGACTGGTATTGATTGCGATCGCCATTGCCGTAACAGTCGGTGTGTGCGGGTGTACGACTGCGCCGTCTACATCACTGTCAGCGGGCGCTGCAACTACCGCGTACTCTGGCGAGCCGACACCTCTACCGAGTGGCTTGATCGACCCCTCGGGAGGCTACGCAAGAGTCGTCGATGGGCGGCTGGCGATTGTCCTGCTCGGCAGCTCAAGCTGTCCGCCCCACGCGGAGTCCGCGGATTTGGCGACGATGACGTTCGGGTTTTCAGTCGATACCGAAGGCCCTTGTACTGCAGATTCCGCCCCAACGACGTTCGAGTTCAACGTGCCATCAATCGAGGAACTGCCGAAGTTCATCACGATAAATTTCACGGCTGGCGACACTTCCGTCTCTCAGCTGCCCGTCCTACGCTAAGTCTCGCCTGCCCCCGGCCGTGCGGGAAGCAGTCAACGATTCCTCGAGGGCGCCGCATGAAATCGTCTCGTCTTGTGATGCCGCCCGCTAAGGGATTCAAACCGGGTCGTATCGCCCGCTGTGGGATCCGCCAACGTGCAGTGAGGTGACAGATAGTGCCGAAAGAGTGCCGCCATTTACCGCTGCAATTCACCGGCCAAAAGGTAGACATGTTCGATGATGTCGTGCCCTACGCCAGCCGCGTACGATGTCTCGGAACCGACCTTGGCGAATCCTGAGTGGGCTAGCACCTTGGCCGAACCGATATTGTGCGCGGCTACTCGTGCATGCAATGGCCGAGCCAACTCCACGGTGAGAAACGCGGCAAGAGCCGCTGAAGCTAGGCCTTCACCCCAGCGATCTGGATTGATCCAATAGGTGATTTCTCGTTCACCCTCCATGGTGAAACTTCCGATGGTTCCTACTAAACCGTTGCCGTCATCGATGGAACGCAACAGCACCGTTGGATCGCTTCGGATACGCGCATAATGGGAATCGAAGGCATTTCGGTCTGCTGGATCTGCGCGGGTGAAAGCCGCCATCTGAATTGCGGCTTGGTCTTGTTCCCACTCGAAGAGTTGATCGAGTTCAGTATCTTCAAGGGCTCGAAGTACTATCTTCACCCCGCCACCATAAGTTCTGTAGACCAGATGGTCAATGGTCGCTGTTGCTCAACCGACAGGCGACGTTGACCGTTCGTTCAAGTTCGGGGGGTCTTCTTCCCGGGAGCTGCGCGGCCCTCAGTCGTTAGTTTGAGCTTCGAGCAACACGTCAATCGCATTGTGCATACGTTCCTGACTGAGTCCCCGGTCAAAGTATCAAGTGACTCCTACTCGATAGTCTCTTCGGGTGCATAGGGTGGCAGTTCGACATCGTTGGCCACGTCGAAGAACACACGGTATTGATCGAACCGGGGATCACTAGGCTCCTTCACGGAACCAAGTGTAGAGGCTATCGGATTATCGGTATCCCACGCGAAGGAGTTTGTTTGTCCGATGATCGGCAGTAAGGGGTAGCTAATGCCCGCGATGGCAATGACCACGCCTGAAATATCCCAATGGGGCACTTCCTCTGGGGTTAGATCGTGGTGTTCTTCTTCGAATCGGGGGAGTGCAGCTTCTGGCAGTCCGTCGGGAGACATGGCAAGGAGTTTCCACGTCATGTGGTCGCCGATCTTGAGCGGGGTGCCACAGCATCCGTGTTCCCACCCGCTGATGACTACCTCAATCTGCATAGCTTTAGCCTAGCGGTGGACTTGTTCTCACCGGCCCTCAATGCTGCGGCTGCACTACTTCTTCGTAGGGGGAACCTCGAAGCTGGGGCGGGAGAAGCGTATGGGGCGTCGCATAACCTTTACGGGGATATTGGGCATGCCCATGAGAAAGATCGCTCTGCAGAGTATCTGTTGCTTCGAGAACCCGGGTCGGCGAGGATGAAACAGACCAAGAACAGAGGTGAAGCATGCGTTCGAGCAAACCGATACCCGGAAATCTGTGGCCGCACGACATGGTGATCACCGTCGAAGATCGGCCTAGCTTGCTCCTGGAGTTGCTTTGGATCCGGGAAGCGTACGAGTTGAAACCTCGGGGCAAGTCTCTCCCTCCACTATTGTCAGATACTCCCATGGTCATCCGAGATGCTGTGGTCAGTAGCAACACTCGGGCCGAGTGGGAGTATTGGTGGCCAGAAATTTGGCAAACTGCCATTGCACACACAGGTATGGACGGTAACGCTGGGAAACTCGACGAAGGCCTGCGCACCGCAGCCGGACCCAAGGAGCACGCCGACCATTTTCGACGGGTAATCGGCCCTGGCTGGCGCGATAAATTCGGAGACGACGCATTCGATAACGACTCTTTCCGCACTTGGTCGCAACGGAGATGGGACGCTCAACTGGCGACTTTGCCAGCCAGAGTCGAGGAGAGTGCCGAGTGGCGTGATCTTCCTAACCTTATCAATGCTTGGCGTGCTGGTCTCCGGAAGATCATCATTATTCCTTGTTCCGGTGCGTTCACACACAAACTTGGTGAGAGCGTCCTTCTTATGGATTTCGCAACGCGTGATAACAGCGACAGCTATCGGCAGGTGCTGAGCACGTTCGGCTGACTGACGATAGTGTGTAGGCGCCTAGGACGTTCGGTCTTAGCGAGGCCGCCTTCGTGAATCATTTGCAAATGACCGTTGGTCAATACCTCCAGAGGTCCCAGTTGGTCCATGTTTCTACTGTGACACGTTTTCGAGCAGCCTGAACACAAACGGAATCACATCGCGAATGATGGAATCATGAGGGAGTGCGAGAAGAGATTACCGAAGGACAGAGCCGCTTACTAACAACTTGGCTTGGAACGTATGCGGTCGTGAAGGATCACTCATGGCCACTGCAGGACACACATGTCCTCAGAGTGAGAACATCAGCTGACAAAAATTTCATCATCAAAGCAAGCACGACAAGTCACCACATTCGCCGTGAAATTGCAGCCCACACGACCGGCTTCATCGGGCTCAACGGTCGTGTCCCGACTCTGAAGTATGCCTCGATAGAGGCCGGACTCTTGGTAACGGAGTATCTACCGGGAACTCTGGTTGAGGGGACTGCAGCTGAATGCCACGCAGAGACGTACCGTCAGGCTGGGATGCTCTTGGGCAAACTCCATCGACCGGCCGGGACATCTTATGAATACGCCGACTCGCTTCTGAGAAGAACACGCTCACAGATTGATCGAGCCGACGGCCTAGTGCAGGAGAGAAGTCTTGACCTCCTTGCGGGGGTACTAGCCAACGTCAAACCGGGGCCTGTTCAGCTGGTCACGACGCATGGCGACTATCAACCGAGGAATTGGTTGGAGGAGGATGGCCAAGTCAAAATCATTGATTTTGGAAGGGCCGATGCCCGTCCGTGGGTTCATGACCTGATCCGGCTAAGCCATCAGCAGTTCGTTCAACGCCCGGATCTAGAAGAGGCTTTTTACTCTGGTCTTGGGAAGAAAGTTGAGCCACCTGACGCTGATGTCTTTCGGCTTGAGAATCTGAATCAAGCGATATCAACCGTAGTCTGGGCCCACCAGATCGGAGACGAAGCGTTTGAGCAGTCCGGCGTGGAAATGGTGGATCGAATTCTGTCCGGTTCGTAATCGAAATCGTTCCCGCCGCCTGCGGTGTTGCGTCGAGTGGCTCTCATGTTGCCCGTTCGCTATCGAGGCTCCCTGTTACACCTTTGAATATGTCCGTCTCCCATACGGAGTTTCATCTGGACGCTGTCATTTTCAGGAGTCGACTGCACTGAGCTGGTGCGCCCGCAGGGGGAACCCTATACGCGAACCGGCATTATCGTTTGTTATAAATCCGCTTAAAAATAACAATCGATAAAGTGGAGAGAACATGCAGCCGAGTCCCTACACGCCAGGCGAAATCGCCAACATAGTACCGGGCCGGGCGCGCCAAATCGCCGAGTTCGATGAACGCCTCTCCTTGCTGGTTGACCTGCACCGTTTCATCGGTTGAATCCGAGTTGACCACGCTCCGCGAGGGCTCGGCAAGACCTCCTTGTTGCGCCAGTACCAAATTCGAGCCAAAGAACGCGGTGTGCTCGCCGTGTGGGTGACAGCGGGTGAGGATATCGGCCTCATTGCACAGATTGCCTCAGCAATTCGCCAAGACACGCAGACCTGGCGCGGTGAAACCCGCACCAAACTCCACAAGATGCTCGAAGCACTGACCGTTAGCGTAGGGATCCCCGGAATCGCCAAGCTGGACGCGACGATCCGCCGCCAGTCGGTCGAGACGACACCCCTCGGGGTCCGCGACTTCGAAAATGTCATCCGGACAGCAGCCGAATCCGATGAGAACACGGGGCTGATCCTCCTCATCGACGAGATCCAAGCAGCCGACCCAGCCGGCCTGCGCACTCTCGCCTACGCCTGGTAGCACCTTCAAGCCGAAGGTGCCGACGTGCCGGCCGCGGTGTTTGCAGCTGGCCTGCCGGACGCACCCGAGAAAATCGCCTCCGTGGTCACCTTCACTGAGCGCATCGCCTACCGACCCCTGCCAATCCTCACCCCGACGCCGAAGAGATCGCCATCAGTGTACCCGCACGGAAAATCGGTGTGACTTGGCAGTCCGATGCACTGCAAGCAGCACTGGAGATTGCCCGTGGATACCCATATTCGGTTCAACTCATTGCTGACGCTTCCTGGACCGCCGCCGGCAGGCCGGATCCCGGCGCCACGATCACCCTCGAGCACGTTCGGCACGGAGGCGAGGCCATGAAAGTCGACCTTGAGGCCCTATTCCGCGCGCGATGGGCGAATGCCGCTCCACAGCAGCGCGAGCTGATGTCGGCAATGGCTGCACTCGGCGACGCCCCCGTTAAGCGATCCGGTACCGCACATCAGATGAACGTCACAACTGCCAGCCTCTCGATGCCCCGAGCACGACTAATCGATAAAGGATTCATACAAGCTGCGGAACGTGGCGAGTTGGAGTTCACAATTCCCGGATTCGCGGCCTTCATCCGCACCCTCGACGACTGACTGGAAGTAGATCTACCCTCATTGAACCGTCCTGACACGTATAGGCAGGTTTGACATAAGCAACGAGTTTTGAGCGGTTGGGCGCCTCAGAATTCCGTGGGTGCTTGTGACTGCTACTTCGTTTGGCGGTAAATCGCAGCTTGAAATGGCAGTTTTGCCGTTCCGTTTGCGGAACCTTCAGCGGGACGCATCTTTGCTACCTGTGAAGCTTGATCGGATCTTCGATCGCCCCTCTGACTGTCGCGGAAGATCCCTTGCCACGCGGCAATGTGTCGCGCTATCTCTCGCGATGTGTGGCCGTCCTGTTTCTGGCCGATACCTTGGGCGCATTGGATCGGCGCCGTGAGCCGGTCGAGGGTAAATTGGGATACATGACTAGCCGTATCGGGCGCATCGCCCTAATCACCGTCGGCGTGATCGTTCTAATCCTTGGTGGAGTGTTTGCCGGGCAGGGCATGAATCTGATCCCGGGAAGTTTCATGACAGGTAGCCGCATGTGGCTTTCCATCGGGTCCGTTATTGCTGTCGTCGGCATCATACTCATTGTGTTGGGCCTGCGCCGATCAAGGCACGGCCGCGCGAACAAGTAAGACTCGAACTGTAGCGAGCCCCGATGGCGCACCGACGCACTCCCGTAGGCCGAACCCTCTGTGAGACACGAAACGATGTGACGGCACTTTTGAGGCTTCGATAGCGCCTCGCTACTAGCCTTATTGTTTCTTGAGGGCGCTTCGAATGAGCGGTTACGGCAGCGGTTTAGATCGCTGCGCTCTTGTTTCGGTAGTCGACGATGGAGCGGATCAGGAACCCAGCGGCAGCTAAAACCACTAGAAGAAGAGACACCGGAATCCACCATTCTGGCAATCGCTCGGCAAATACGATCCCGACCATACAAAACACCATCGATGCCCCGAAAAGGTTACGGCTCCATTTAGTCATGTATCGAGCGTAGTTGATGTCATTTTCACAAGGCGACTGCATGGAGTGTCAAAAGTCTATTGCACTACGGTTTGAGTGCCCGTAGGGGAACCTCTACTGAGACGGTAAGGTACCTGGCACCCTTTTTTACGAAAGAAACCATTCCGACCATCGTCGTCTGCACGAAAGGTAGCTTCAGAAGCTCAGGTACGGCTATACTTTCCACATGGAAAGCGAATCGGATCAGCCAGCCAAGCGTAGCGCCCAGAGGCAGCTAAAAACCTACGAAGCCGTGCGTAGTAGGGTCAAAACACAAGGGCCGTCTCGTGCGTTTGCCCTGTTCACCTTGTGGAGCGCGATCGTCGTGGCCATGTACGTAGGGGTGTTTTTGTTTTCCTTTGGCAATCGCACGGTCAGCGAAGCAGTAGACGCAGGTGGCTATGCTTGGAACGGGATCTTAGTCTTCCCTATACTCGTTTTCAGTTCATTGGCAAGTGGTGCGCGCGAACGATTTGGTATCCGTACGAAGCCGCCGCTTGGGCACTGGATTGTTATTGGATTAGTCATCGTCGGTTTTGTGGTGCTTGCCTGGCTTAGCCTTTCTGGCGTGGATTACCCGTGGGCACTAAACCTGCTCATGATGGTTACAATATTCTTCACGATCGCCTCCAGGTCCATTCGACAGCTCCGCGATAAGCGGGCCTCAAACTCTGATCGCTGGGAAGCAGAGCCCTTAAATCGATCAGCGCGGTGCTCCACAGCACTGATCGGTTTGGTCATGGGCTTACTTGTGGCAACCAGCACCCAGACATGGTTTCCCCTTTTATCGGCTGTGGTCATGATGTTGCTCGCCGTGATGCTTATGGGTTGGCAAACGCGGTGGGGGTTTCCGTCGACAGGCTATGAATGGGCGCCGATCCATTGGGTGGCATTCGGAATCACGATCAGTATGTTATTCCTGATGACTATCCTGCTCTCACGGACCGCGTGGATTACCACCCCGATAAGTCTGGCTACAGGAGTTTTCATACTCCTTGTCATGCTCAGCGCATCTCTTCTGCCCCTCCGGGCAGGACACAAGCAGCTTTAGGATGGTTCACCCAAGACATGGGCTGGACGACGCCTTTCAAACCCCGATTCGATTCTCTTTGATGGCCGCGCTGGGTCATCGTACGGAAGTCGATTTTGCTACCTTACGCGATGTTCTTGAAGCCAACGATTCCGTACTGAGCAAAGCCATCAGCTACTTGGAGAAGGTTGGCTACGTGCAGGTCACCAAGGGAAATGTCGGCAACCGCTCAAGAACCTGGGTCGAATCAACAGTGAAGGGACATCGCGCATTTCAAATTCACTTGCTCGCGCTTCGCACCATCAGCGAAGGCTACCTGGACTAGGTCAGATTGTTTATCGACTTCCTACGAGCAAGTGAATCTTAATCCAGGAAATAGACCGTTCACCGCAGCACGCCCAGACTATTGCAGAAATTTTCGAAACACTTGTTGTCTGCATAATCCGTCGACGCCGGAAGTGCGGTGGGACGTCCGAAGAGGAACGTCATACGGGTGCACAAGCTAATGGACTGGTAGCGCAGTCTTTCGTTCGGACACAGGTAAGGCTGCTTTGCAATTGTGTTCCACCTCGAAAAGGGCTTTCAGGACTAACTATCCCGAGGTTTGGTAATGGCTATTGGGGCAAGAGCCAATCGGCAACGCGACCGTTGAACCAGTCTGAGCGCTGTAGCGGGATTCCGTGGCCACAGCCATCGACAATTTCAATCTCACTGCCCGGCAGCGCTGTGTGAATGGCCGCAGCGGAGTCGCGCATCAAGGCGCGTTCCCGTCGTCCGACCATCACGAGTGCTTGACCGGGAAACTCCGACCACGCTGCCGGTAACTCGAACCGCATGTTGTCCCCGACGGCGGCGAGCAGCGTAGCTTTCGTAATATTGGCACTTGTGTCGAGGTAGTCTTCCATCAGCTCCGGGGGGAGAAACAACTCCCGAGCCTGCATTCGGGCGAACCTGCGATTTCGCGCCAGGGGTGCGGCAGCCCCGAGAGCGCCAAGGGTAAGTCCAGTGAAGGGCATCGCTTTTGCTTGGGCACTGACAACCATCGCCCGATCTACGAGTTCGGGGTGCTTTGAAGCAAGTTCAATGGTGAGCTGTGCGCCCAAGGAAAACCCAATTACTGCAACAGGGGTCGAGCCGCCATGCGCCAGTATGCGGTTGAGCGCGTCCACTGTTTCGGTGTGTGACCGGTACGGCTGATCGGCGCTCTGGCCATGTCCAGGAAGGTCGGGCACGAGTACGTTGTACTTTGACGCGAGGCTTCTTCGAAGAGAGTTCCACATCCACCCGGCCACTCCACCGCCGTGGAGAAGAAGTACTGGAGAACCGTCTTCGGGACCGAATCTACTTATATACATAATGTTCATGCTCTCACGCAGGTCGGCGGTGTCAGGCCCAGGGCATGCTGAAGCGTCCTTAAGCGGAACGCTCTGTGGGACGGTGAAGGATTCTTTACCGTCCGTCGTCGTTAACGCGCTCTCGTGGAGATTGGCCAATTTGCTTTACGCTCTTGAAACTCTCTCGGTCGCACCCGCCGTCGAGGAACCTAATCCAATCCTCGCAAGCGCTTTTGTTCCTCAAGGTATTCCTCGTCGCTAACCATCTTTACACTTTCGAGGTCTGCTTCAGCTGCCCTCAATTGCGCCTCAAAGCGCTCTTTCGCAAGCTTCCATGTATCCGCCGCAGATTGATTCTGAAATGCCATATCTCGAAATCCGTGATTGGCTGCGTCCAACGCTTGGGCCACCCCAGCCTTGAAGTGTCCGTTAGCGTCTTCGATGCTGATATGAAGTCCGACAACCTTGTCTTCTAGCTCATCTAGACGTTCGCTTCGCGTCGGCAACGCCTCCAACAATGCAGTGCGCTTCTCGATGAGAGCCGTTTCTGCGGCTGCCAACTTGTCTAGACGGTCATTTTCAGCCACGGCGCTCAGTCGTTCCGATTCGATCTTTGACCTGGATTCCTCGTCCAGCCGTTTCGACTCAGAGTCGGCGGCTTGCTGCGCGCGTGATGTATCAGCTGCGAGTTTCTTTGCGCGTCCACTCGAATGGAAAACAAAGGTCGCTATTAAGGCCGTGGCTGTAGCCCCGAGAAGAGCACCGATTCCCAGCACCACCCAGTCGCGTCCGGTCACTTCCTGAGTAGCTACAAAAAATACAAACCCAAATGCAAATGACGCTGCGGTAAGAATGGCGAATACCCAAGTCCACTTGCTACTCATGGCGATACCGGACCCGAAGCAGGATTTAGAAAGCTACATACGGCTGTGCCAACGGTGACTGTCTCACGCAAGGGAGCTCCAATCACCGGTAGATAGCTAGAATCTCAATCATCAGAGCTGGCCCCTTTAGCCAGCTATCGTCGGCCGGTCCGCTGGGACCTTTGGCCTCCATCTCGCGCCGTTTCGCCCGAGGGAGGATGTCGAGGCCCGGCAACGCGAGCAGCGGCTTATGGTCCCCGGCTCCGAGCCTACGGCTGACTTTACCGACCACGTGGACACTGCCGTCAAGCTCCTCGGCCGATACACGTAAGTGATCGTCGCGCAGCCTCCCTGCCACCTTCCATTCGTCGGATTCTGTCTCCCCAATGACAACAAGATCCCCTCCCATCAGGTTCCCAAGAGCCTCAACCATCGCGAGTTGTCCCTCGTCTATCGGCAGGTTTTGGCCGATCGTAGAACCAAACTCGCTCAAGGCCTTCACAGCAGTCAGCATCCCGCTTTTCGGCGTCAGCGCTTTGATCATTGAGGGAACCTGTATGTCGCATTCGACCTGAATCAGAGCGCCCACAGGAAGAGGAGAAAGCTCGGTGTCAGGATCCTGCACAGCCGCCCAACCAGAGAGCTCTGGATCTTCAGCGACAAGTTTTATCAATCGCTCGAACTGTGCAGGTGGAGTGTCAGCCATTCGAACGGTCTTCTCATTCTCACGCGAGTATCGTCCATCTACGTCGGAACCCGGCGTCGCGCTGCCGGTCCCAACGCCTGAGCGCTGGTCACGATCTTCAATTGAAGTGCGTGAACCTCCTTCGAGCGCACTCAGATAGTCAGTGAGAGCCGACTCATTCAGGTATAGAAAATTCTTCAGCACGATAGCTCCTACGCGTAGGTCCGTCCCTAAAAAGGGCCACGCCCTATTGTCTCAGGTGCCACGCTGGATACGGAGCATTCGTAGACGGCTCGCGCTTGCGCTGATTCAAACACTTGGAGGTCATCTTCGGCGATGCCGGGACAGTGGGCTAGAACAGCCGCCCGTAAGGGGAACGCTCTGCGGAACAATCTTCTGTGTCTGGAATTTTCTCCTTTAAATGGTGTTGATAACTGTCAGTTTGGCAGCCCAAGAGGTGATTTCCATTCGCTTCGCAAAATGCTCATGACAATCGCATCGTGATGAGTGCCATTAAAATACAGCACCTCACGGAGTCTGCCCTCTTCTGTGAATCCGGCGTTCGAGTATGCTTTATGAGCTCGTTGGTTAAAGGCCCAAACGCGTAGCTCTATTCGGTTGAGTCCCATTTGGAGGAATCCGTAATCGATTGCGGTCTTCACTGCATCGGTTCCGTAGCCTTTCCCAGTTTCTTCAGGGGCAAGGATGATCGCCAACGTCGCGGCTCGTTCCGGCATAGATGCCCCATAAAGTGTTACGTGCCCAATGAAGCTACCCGACTCTCGGGTCTCAATACTGAGCCCAATACTTCCCGGAGTCGAGTTAATGCTCCACTGTTTGAACATCTCTGCCGTCGAACCTGCAGGGCATGGTCTGATAGTCGTTTGCTGCAACACAGACCATTCGGGAAGCCCCCACCACTTTTCTAGTAACGGAAGATCGCTTTCCGCCAGTGCGCGAAAGCGTATTTTGTCTCCGCAAAGTACGTTGGTCCCATATGTCACAGCGTCTCCTATGTTCCAATTATTAGTCATGATCCCATCATTGATCATTTCCGTATTGATCACGTGATTTGAGACGTCGAAGCTAAGCCGGATTAGTCCCTACAATCGAAAGACCCTAGGACCATAATATTTATTCCAATGAAACACACGTGGCGTATCTTAAGGGGAACCTTCTACGGAGCAGCAATCCATGGTTGCCATTATGCTGCCGGATTCCAAGGGCGGAATGGCACTTTTCACTGGCCAGTATTTGCCCGCCCGTTCTATGGGGTTTGCGTCGAGCTTGTGGGTATGAGTCCAGTGACCGGTGCGCGGTCGATGATTTCTGTAACGTCACTGTTGTCCGTGATCCACTCATAGACTTCCGGTGAAACGAGTTTGAAGAGGAAATTCATGTCCTCCAGGCGTCTTGTGACGCTGGTTGATGCGCTAGCAACGGGTTCGAGGTGAGCCAGCCGATTTCGTAGGCTGACTGCGGAATCCAGATACTTTGCGACGTCGGCCCGGGCTGTACCGCGTGGAAAAGCCTTGTGTAGATAAGGAGTCCATAGTGTGCTTTCTCGTGCCCTGGGTGTGATGAGGAACTGCCAAAAGCCGAAGGAAAGTCTGGCTATGACCATCCCGTGGGTAGCCGATGTACCGATATCGCGTTGGGCGCTACGAAGCAGCTTCAACCCATCGTTGTTTAGCCTCTGCTGTCGGAGGCGTACTCGCTGTGTGCCGTTTTCCAGGTTCAACCAGCCAGGTGCTGATTGTGTTGCCCAGTCGGGAAAAGCAGGTGCCAACTCGGCGTCAAGAGCGTTGCGAACCGCGACCTCCACATGGGCCAGGTCGCGGAGGATCGCTGACGATAGTTCAGAGTTCCATGCATAGATTTCCAAGGCCAGCAAGTGGTCACCGGAGGCCATAGCCAGATACTTGTCGTACCGGTGTTGCGATAGCCATGCAACGGCCTGATCTGGCGTGGGAATGGTGGCATGTGGCAATCCTTCAGGCATAAGTAGTAGACTACAGGTGCACTACGGGATCGGTCCTCTGTTCAATGGTTCGCCATTCGATTAGGCAGCGTGGTGCATAGAAAGTATTGAAGGGCCCATCGTGACGATGGGCCCTTTCTTTTCAAGTTGGCGTCCGGCTGATTCGGAGTACCGCAGCGAACATACCGCATTCCCATAAGGTTTGCCATGCATTCAGAATGCGTCCGTATAAATATCGGTGGTCACCTGCATGGCACTTCCGTGCCCGTTAGGGGAACCCCCTACGGACAGCTCATGAGCTGCCAGACGGATCGGCTACGAATTACGCGAGGAAGCAGGGGTCGTATAGTCGTGCTACTGGCGAAAACGGCGCGGCCTGGGTGCCAAACAGACAGCGAGCAACCCATGTGGTCCGGCCGATCATGGCCGACCCACATGGGTTGCTCTTTGTGCTCACAGGGATCAGCCCAAGGGCCTAAAGAATCAACTGTGTGCGATGCTGCGCGTTGCGTTTCACATGCGTGGATTGCCATCGACGGGCGAACCCATGCTTTAGAAGATCGGTTCGTGGACCTCGGCAGCGATTTTTTCCTGGCACGCGGAGATCGCACCGGCCTGCTCGGGCTGGTTGCCACCGTCGAAGCGCGACTCGACCACCGTGTATTGATCCGGGTCCTTGTCGTCCCAGCCTTCCAACACCGCTGCTGCACTGCGTCCGGTGAGGATGACGGTTTCAACGCCGGCCGCTTCGCTGCACGCGATGAACTTGTCTGCGTACTTCGTTTTGACAATGCCTTGCATGTCAATGGTTGCTGGTGGGAAGAAAGCCGTGGCGGCTCCCACCCCGCCCAGGGCGCTCATGCCAACCAAGGCGGTTCCGAGTCCCAGACGCGTCATGTGTCGGCGTCGGTTGATTTTCTTTCCCAGTTCACGGCGCGCGGTGTCAACACTGCGCTCGATCGCCATCAGGTCCGGTGGTGCGATGTTCATGATTCCTCCTTTAGTTTTGCTTCTCGTAGTCGTTCTCTCACGCGTTGCATGCGTTTTCGCGCGGTGGGTGCGCTCACTCCGAGTTCGCGGGCCGCGACCTCATACGTTTTGCCCTGCACGATGCACGTTTCGACGAGCCACCGGTCGCGAACGGACAGTGACGCCAGTTCCTTGTGCACCCAGCGGAGTTCATCGAGCCCCGATGGTGCGTCGACCGTCGAGTGCGTGTGTTCCACCCCGTCGAGTGGAACCGTTTGGGACTTCCTGTGGCGACGGTTCGAGTTCAGCGCCATGAACCGGCACGTCGCCAGAAGCCAGGGCAACACCGAATCGTCCACGAGAGTCAGGTGTTTGCGCCGCCGCCAAAGCGTAAGGAACGTATCCTGCACTGCATCCTCCACTTGGTCAGCAGTGTCAACGACTGCCCAGGCGTACTTGTAGACGGCTTTTCCGTGTCTTCGCATCAGTTGGTCGAATGCGAATCTGTCTCCGGAACCAAGCGCCTGAAGCAGTTCGCCGTCATCGAGTTCATTCATTTAGCACCTCCATACCTACACAATGTCGAGTCTTCCCCATGTGTGACATCAACGCCGCGATCGGCCTGATTCGAAGCACCATGCATGCAAGGTATCTCCTTCATTTTTCAAGGGCGATTGCACTGGTTGTCCCAAGTCGTGTGCACTGAAATGGCGCGTCCGTACCTGGATTGCACGGCATAGCTTTGCCACCCAAATGGAGCCGACATATGGCGAGGGGCATTTCGATACCGGTGTCATTTTCCTCTAAGGCGACTGCGCAGCCCAAAGTCCAATGCGCTGCAATTACGCGTCCGCAGGAGGAACCTTCATCGGACGCTGTTTGCGGCATTGCTGTTCAGCACCGCCAGACAACGGATGTGTTTGACCGCTATTGCTACCCCTTTTTATACCCTGTCGTGTTCAATGGGGACATGGAGATACGCCCGTGCACAGACGATGACCTCGCCATACTTTCCTCAAGATGGAAGGTCCTGGGAGGCGTTCACGAATCGCACCACTCCGGCCAGCTCGCCGGTGACACGACGTACCTGGTCGCCTGGAGGGACGGAGAGCCCCTGGGTTCGGGAGTCGTGCAATGGGGTGGATGCATAGGACCCAACGCGCGGGAGGCGTTCCCCCGGGCCGTGGAGATCAACCATTTGCAGGTCCGCGACGAGTATCGCAGCCAAGGGGTCGGGACCGCGTTGATCGCCGCAGCGGAGCAACTAATCGGGCGAGAGGGAATGGCCCAGGCAGCGGTCGGCGTGGCCGATGACAACCCCCGTGCCGAACGCCTGTATCTGGGTCTGGGGTACCGCAGGACCGGGATTGTTGATGTCAGTGAATACTCATGGGTCTCGGACGATGGAACTGTCCAGCAGGCCAGTGAACGCGATCAACTGCTCGTCAAGGACCTAGCGTAAGGTACTGACCGGCATTGAGTAGGCACCCGATTTTTCGGGCGAGGCAACCCCGATAGCGGAACAGTCTACGGGACGCGTCTTAGTAGTGAGCTATCAGTTTTCGAGTGTGGTCTTCAAATCCAAACGTTTGAAACCAAATGCCATCGTGGACGGTTGGGCAACGCCATCAGCACATACTGAACTGGCCCGTGCATTCCTGTCACAAACTCAGTACGTCCAACTATTTGGGGTTTGCATACGTAGTCTGGATTGATGATTCCGCTTACCAATGTACGGCGTGCTCAGGTCCTCGACGCGGAGGGAATTGCTCATGTCCATGTTCAAGCATGGCGCGAAGCATACTCCCACCTTCTTCCTGCCCAGACGTTGGCCGGACTTCAGGAACAGGACCGAGTCATCCGCTGGCGAGATATCGTTGGCGGTGGCGAGACCAAAGTGTGGGTTGCCCTCGAAGATGAGGTTGTCGTCGGGTGGGCATCCACAAGTACCGGGCGAGACAACGACGCGCCATGCCAGCTGGAGCTGGAAGGTATCTATGTCCTAGCGAGTCATCATGGCAGCGGAACTGGACAGGCTCTTTTCAACGCCAGTATAGGCAATCAGCAGGCGTACCTGTGGATGGCTGCCGACAATCCTCGTGCTCTTACTTTCTATCAACGAAATGGCTTCCAACGCGACGGAACCACAGAAATCAAGGACTTGGCCGGAACTCCAGTGCCAGTGATGAGACTCAGTCGGTAGGCACCCTTTCTAGGAATTGACCGTACGGAACACCAGAGGTTTCTGCGCCGCGATTGCGTGTCCGCAAGTGGAACGCTGAGTGGGACGGTTCGGATGATCCTCGGTGTGGCTTGGCCTTGCTGGTGTCGTGCGGCGCTTCGTGCCACCCAATGCTCCAGGCATCCCGATATCCTTCAGAAGTATGCTGTTCCAAAGGGCGTGGCAGAAAGCCCCTATTCCTGAGTTGCTTGTGAGGAGCCCCGATGCAGATCGAAGATCCCGTTTCCGAAGAAATCACCATAATCGTTCCCAGGCTGCGTGACGTGTCTGGCCGCGAGGCAATGGGCAAGCTCCATGCCTTCCTCCGGGCAGTTGACATTGACTGCAAACTCGACGAATCCGGCACCGCGATCACCTACGCCCCCGAGTCTGACGGACTTGAAGAAGGAAGCCCCGAAAGTGAGTTCGTGGAAGGTCTGATCCGCATCTTTGACGCCCGGCTGCGAGCCGTCCCCACGCCCGAGGAACGGCTCGCAGCCGAGAAGCTAATCAACGACGCCCTGAAAAACAATTCCCACTGAACCACGAAGCACCCCTGCCATTTCCGAAGACGGCCACGATGGGTGTCCAACGACCTCTGCACTGAGCTAGTGCGCCCGCAAGCCGAACCTTCTGCGGGACCGCGCTCAAGTGTCCATGTACTCAAAACGGCCTCCCGTTCGATTCAGAGGACGAGCTGTCGAGCCATTTGGTAGTTGACCATTTGTACTCCGCGGGTAATTGGACGTCGCTCGGCAGTCACAACAAAACCATGTCGCTCGAAGAATGGACGCGCGGTGATGCTGGCGTGGGTCCACAGCTCGGAAACGCCGTCAGCGACAGCCTTTTCTTGTAGGTGCGAAAGGAGCGCACTTGCCACGCCTTGCCTGCCAAACCTTGGGGCCACGAACATCATGTCGATGTAGCCAGACTCGCTAACGTCCGAAAATCCTGCGATCTCGCCACCGATGGTGGCCACGACTGTGTTCAACGACAAACGCGCGGAATTCCATTGATTGGCATCGCGTTCTTGCGGCCGAGACCAGGCCTCGATCTGGTCCGGCGCGTAGTGAATAGCAGCCGTTTCGGTAATCGCCGAAATGAAAACACTCAGGGTGGCCGGGGCATCGGATTCAGCGTAAGGACGGATCTGCATCGTCCAATTCAACCACTCTGGCAGATGCCCGATGACCCACGTGGGAAGGGAAACCGGGATCTGAGAAGACCTAGCAGCATAATGGTTCCATGACTACATATTCGATTCGAGCACCACGTGAAGATGAATGGGAAACTCTCGCAGACCTTCACCTCAGCACGTGGCAAGAAACCTATTCAGGAAAATTCCCCGAAACGGAATGGGGTCCGAATGCTCGGATAGCGCGAATCGGTATGTGGAAAGCTATTTGTTCTGCACCACGGCCAGGAGACAGGTTTGCAGTTGCTGAGCGAGACGGACAACTGGTTGCTCTAGCCGGTGCTGGGGCTTCTCAGGACGACCCAGCACCTAGAGCAACCCAGCTCTGGTTCATCTACCTTCTCGCCAGCGAACAAGGCACGGGCGCTGGACAGGAATTGCTTGACAACGTTCTCGGAACGTCACCTTCCAGCTTGTGGGTGCTCGAAGACAACCCCAGAGCCATATCGTTCTACAACCGAAATGGATTTCATTCAGACGGGTCAAGGAAGCCGACCGGTTTTGAATCAGCAGGGGACGAAATTCGGATGATTCGCTAGAATCTCAGCTTTTTACGGCTTGTCTTGATGGTAGTGAAAGATGTCCCGTAAGCCGGTCCTCTAACGGGCAAATCAATTGTTGACTTGCATCTTTGAAATCACGGAATTTTTGGTGTCCCGTATACCCCGCCCGAAAAAATGCCCGGTTAAGGTACCTTATACGGGACAGGATTTGAAGCTCAAAAAGACTTCTGCGATCACCTATCCCAACCGTCCATTTCTTGCCGCATAATTTCAGAGGCAGCTAGCTTCGTATCCGATGAGGCTGAGCCGGAAATGATGAGCGAGAGCTGGGGTGCTTGCCACAGATCCGTCAGTTGAACGGGGCACTGCAGGCAAGAGAAGAAAAGGCTTTTGGAATGCTCAAGGGGGAGTACTCGGGTATGACTTGCGGCTGAAAACAATGCTGGCCCCGGATCAGAACGATCCGGAGCCCAACGTTATAAGTGATTTATTAGAACGGGAACTTCGCAGTTGCTCGGTCCCAGACGTTGATCGCCGCTGCGGCCAGCATGGAGGCGCCCAGCATGTGCAGCAACACCAAGAGCACCGGGAGGCCGTTGAAATGCTGAACATAGCCAATGACGCCCTGCAGAATCACCACGCCAGCAAGCAACAGTAGCGGGGTGCGAAGCTTCATATCTGCTGTGCTGCGCATGGCCAAGAACAAAGCAATCAGCGTTGCCGCAACCAAAAGGTATACCGGGGCTACGTGGATGCGGGCCACGATGTAGGGATCAAACATGTGGCGTGGTGCCGAGGCATCACCCGCGTGTGGACCGGTGCCGGTAACTACGGTGCCCAGCACGATGGCCAGAGCCGAGGTTAGCAGAATGGTCCAAGCCAAGAACCGCTGGGTATCACCCGCCGGTTTGCCTAAGGACGTCTCGCCACGGCGCAGAGCTCCGGTGCGATTGACCATTAACGTTGCGGCAAGAACCATCGCAGCCGAAACAATGAAGTGCAGTGAGACAACCCACGGGTTTAGATCCGTCAACACGGTGATTCCACCAATGACAGCCTGTGCAGGGATGCCCGCAAGAAGCGCAATTGAAAGGCTAAAAACGGTCTTATGCTCGGCGCGCATCTTCCAGATGGAAGCCAAGAAGGCAACGGCGATAATGATTAGTACAAAGGTCAGCAGTCGGTTGCCGAACTCAATCAGACCGTGAATGCCCATTTCCGGCACCGGGGTCATGGATCCCGGGACGCAGTTGGGCCACTGGGAGCAGCCCAGGCCCGATTTGGTCAGGCGGACCGCGCCGCCGGTGACAATGATCCCGATCTGGGAGACCAACGAGGCGATGGCCAGTCGATGGACCGTGTTGTTGACCGTTGTAGGCAGTCGATCGGTCCAGCTGTTGGTCGTGGGGGAGTCGGTGCTCATGAGTGTGTGCTCCAGTTTTCTAGTTCCACTTGAACCAGCGTGTTGCGGCGAAACCGGCAATGAGTGTCCATGCCAGAAGAATGAGAATTCCGGTTCCCGACGCGGTTCCGGAGATGAGTGCTGCGCGCAGCGAATCACCGAGTGCCGCCGAGGGCAACACATTGATGATGGGTTGGATGAATGCCGGGACGCTAGTCGAAGGGAAGAGAATTCCGCCCACGCCGGCAAGTAATACCCAAGCAAGGTTTGTAATGGCAAGCGTTGCCTCGGGTCGCACCGTTCCGGCGATCAGCAGGCCCAATGCGGTGAATGCCGCGGCACCCAAGATGAGGATCAGTATCGCCCAGGCGATGCCGCCCAGAGCCGGCTGCCAGCCCATGATGAATCCGACGCCACCAATGACAATAGTTTGCATGGAAAGTACTACAAGTACAGCCATGACCTTGCCATAAATGAGCCCGGTACGACCCACCGGGGTGGTTGAAAGATAACGCATGACGCCGTAACGGCGGTCAAAGCCCGTGGCGATACCCTGCCCGGTGAAAGCGGTGGAGACCACGCAGAGCGCTAAGACTCCGGGGACAGCGGCATCGATGGGGCGGGCCGCAACATTCTTGAGCAGATCGGTGAAGACCAAGCCAAAGAGCGCCATGAGCGGTAACACCACGGCGATCACTAGCTGCTCGCCATTGCGAATCATCGCGAGGGTCTCGTAGCGTCCCTGCAGCATGATGCGTTTGAAGGTGCTCACGGCGTTCGATGTGCCGGAGGCAGCTTGAGTATTAGTTGACATCATTTCCCTTGTCGGCAATTTCGAGGAACACGTCTTCAAGGCTGCGTGGCTGCATGCTCAGGGATTGCGGCAGGATGCTTTCGCGAGCCCACCAGGCGGTGAGGCTTGCTAGATCGTTTGCCTCGCGCACACCCTCGAGCCGGTATTGCCCCGGAGCGTGTTCAAGCAAAAGTAAATGACCGGCAAGTTCCGGTAACTCCAAGGCCGGATCCGCGGAAAAAGTTACGGCCTGCGCCGTCGATTCGTGCGTAGCGCGCGCGGTAAGTTCGGCAACGGTTCCCTGCGCCACGTTGATTCCATCATCGATGATGTACACATAGTCCGAGAGGCGCTGCGCATCTTCCATCAGGTGAGTTGTTAGCACGATGCATAATCCGGCATCACGCAGTTCGGTGATTAGATCGAAGACCACCTGACGGGATTGCGGGTCTAGTCCCGCGCTTGGCTCATCGAGGAAAATGACCTCGGGATTTCCTGCCAGGGCCGCGGCCAGCGCGACGCGTTGTTTTTGTCCGCCGGAGAGCCGGCGGATCGAAGTATTGGAAAATTCGTTGATTCCCAGCCGTTCGATCAGCGCGTTAATGTCGGCGGGGCGCTGGTAGAGCGAGGTGACATGACGCAGCAGGGGGATGGGGCGCAGCGACGGGGGCAATCCACCGTCTTGGAGCATGACCCCCACCCGGGAGCGCAACGCGGGGCTTGCCCCATAGGGGTCTTCGCCAAGCAGCGATATTTTGCCGCCATCGGGGCGCAACAGACCTTGGGCGCAGGCGAGCGTTGTTGACTTTCCCGCACCATTAGAGCCGAGCAGCGTGGTCACGGAACCGGGATTTGCCGTGAGGCTAATGCCGTTAAGTACACGCACCATGCGGCCATCTAGGGCGGGCACGGGGCCGAAATCTTTGAGCAAGCCCTCGATAACGAGGCTTGGAGACACATTGGACACTCAGTTATTCTAGGACACGTAGAAGTCACACGCGCCGCCGTTGTGGTGCAGCTCGCATTCCACGCATACTTCCGGGCTCACCAAGGGTTTGGCTGGCCGCGAAGTAAGTGATGCCTTACTGGACGCACCATCTTGATTAGGGCATGCTTATGTTGTGTATTCATCAAATAAGCCCGCGCCGGTCGTCGACTCGGCGCGCCCAGTTCCCGCGACAGGGGAGATTGAAGAACGCACCCGCGACCGCGTCCTCTATGCAGTTCTCGAGGACGGCCCGGTCAGTGCCGCCGAACTAGGCGAGCGCTTGGGTTTCACGCCTGCCGCAGTCCGCCGACACCTAGATGCCCTTTCCAAGGAGGGGCTCGTTGAAGTCAAACTCATTGCTAACCAGCGCACCGGCGCCGGCCGACCGTCGCGCCGCTACGTGCTTTCGCATCACGGCCAATCGGAGATGGGCAATGACTACCTGGATATCGCCACCGAAGCACTGAGCGAACTTGGTCGTGCAGCCGGGCCGGCGGCCATCGAGGCGTTTGCTGCCCGCCGCTTCGCGGCAATGGAACAACGCTACCGACCCATGCTTGCCGGTGTCGAAGGCCTCGAAGACCGCGCCGAAGTGCTCAGTGAAGCACTGAGTGCTGAGGGCTTTGTTGGTTCAACCCGTAAGGTCGGTGCAAACTCTCCGACCGCGACCATGCTCAGCGTTCAGCTGTGCCAGGGGCACTGCCCCATTCAAGATTTGGCCAGAGAATTTCCAGTCTTTTGCGAGATGGAAACCCAGGCCTTTTCCCGCTTGCTGGGTGTCGATGTGCGAAGGCTCTCGACACTTGCCAGCGGCGGGCATGTATGTACGACTCACATCCCTGTGGGTCGGAACCAAACTCCTCAGCGTGCTGAGAAGAGAACTCGAATCAAGATCACGAAGCAGGAGAGGCCGCGATGACGGATCAGATTGCACAGGAGTCCACTGACCCCGGCGTGATTACCGAGATCCTGGAGAAGAACCCCGAACTCCACGGCATTGGTAATTACGAATATGGGTGGAGCGACAAGAACGACGCGGGTGCAAATGCACGACGCGGCGTCAACGAAGAAGTCGTTCGCAACATCTCGGAGCTCAAATCTGAGCCCCAGTGGATGTTGGATATGCGCCTCAAGGGCCTGAAGTACTTCGACCGCAAGCCCATGCCGACCTGGGGTGCAGACCTCTCCGGCATCGACTTCGATAACATCAAGTACTTTGTACGTTCCACCGAAAAGCAGGCAACCAGCTGGGAAGACCTGCCAGAGGACATCAAGAACACGTACGACAAGCTCGGCATCCCCGAGGCGGAGAAGCAGCGCCTGGTTTCGGGTGTTGCGGCTCAGTATGAGTCCGAGGTTGTCTACCACCAGCTCCGCGAGGATCTGGAAAAGCAGGGTGTCATCTTCCTTGACACGGACACCGCGCTGAAGGAACACGAAGATATCTTCAAGGAGTACTTCGGCACCATCATCCCGGTCGGCGATAACAAGTTCGCCTCGCTGAATACGGCGACCTGGTCCGGTGGCTCGTTCGTGTACGTCCCCAAGGGCGTCCACGTGGAGATCCCGCTGCAGGCCTACTTCCGTATTAACACGGAAAATATGGGTCAGTTTGAGCGCACCCTCATCATCGCCGATGAGGATTCCTACGTGCACTACATCGAGGGTTGCACCGCCCCGATCTACAGCTCGGACTCGCTGCACTCGGCAGTTGTGGAAATCATCGTGAAGAAGGGCGCTCGCGTCCGCTACACGACCATCCAGAACTGGTCGAACAACGTGTACAACCTTGTCACCAAGCGTGCCGTCTGTGAAGAAGGCGCCACCATGGAATGGGTCGATGGCAACATCGGTTCCAAGGTCACCATGAAGTACCCGGCCGTCTATCTGGTTGGCGAGCACGCCACGGGTGAAACCCTGTCGATCGCCTTCGCCGGCGAGGGACAGCACCAGGACACCGGATCCAAGATGGTTCACATCGCACCGAACACCAACTCGAAGATCGTTTCGAAGTCGGTGGCTCGTAACGGTGGCCGTGCCGCTTACCGTGGCCTGGTTCAGGTTCGCGAAGGCGCCAAGGGTGCTAAGAACTCGGTCGAGTGTGACGCATTGCTGGTTGACCAGATTTCACGCTCGGATACTTACCCGTACATCGACGTCCGCGAGGATGACGTAACCATGGGCCACGAGGCAACCGTTTCACGCGTTTCCGAAGAGCAGCTCTTCTACCTGATGAGCCGCGGCATGACCGAGGAAGAAGCCATGGGTATGATCGTGCGCGGCTTCGTCGAGCCGATCGCCCGCGAACTTCCGATGGAATACGCCATGGAACTGAACCGCCTCATTGAACTGCAGATGGAAGGATCCGTCGGTTAATCATGACTGATACCGCAACTCACGTATCGGGCGAAAAGGCCCGTATCGGTGCACCAAGCATTGCTGGTTTCACCGAAGAGGGCGAAAACCTTTCGCCCATGAACGCAGCTGCATCTCCGATTGGCGGTGACGCCGTCAAGGCGCACAGCCATGGCGGCGGCGCAGGCGTCCCGGATTCTTCGCGTGCCGGTCGCTTGACCAGCTACAAGCTCGAAGACTTCGCACCGCTGACCGGCCGTGAAGAGGATTTCCGCTTCACCCCGCTCAAGCGCATGGGTGGCCTGCACAAGAACGCTCTGACCGGCGCGGCTCCGGTGCTTGTCATGACCGGTGCCAAGGCTGTTGCCCTGGAAACCGTTGCCATGAGTGACGCTCGCGTCGGCTCGGCAGGTGTCCCGGAAGATCGCATTTCGGCAAACGCCTGGAATAGCGCGGCAGAGGCCAAGATCGTCACGATCCCGGCCGAATCCATCGGCGAACAGGTCACCTTGACCTACACCGGTGACTCAACCGAGGCTGCTGCAGCACACCTGGTAGTCATCGCCGAGGAGAACTCCGAGTCCGTAGTGGTCATCGACCACGTCGGCACCGCAGTTCTTGCGCAGAACATTGAATTTGATGTTCGTGAAGGCGCCAAGTTGACTGTCATCTCGCTGCAGGCCTGGGAAGATACCGCAATTCACGCGGCATCCCACCTGGCCAAGGTCCGCAAGGACGGTCACTTCAAGCACATTGCCGTGACCTACGGTGGCGACCTAGTTCGCTTGACCCCGTCGGCACACTTTGCCGGTGAGGGTGGAGAGGTTGAGCTCTTCGGTCTGTACTTCGCCGATGCCGGCCAGCACCTCGAGCACCGCCTCTTCGTTGACCACGCAACCCCTCACTGCACCTCCAACGTGCTGTACAAGGGTGCATTGCAGGGCAAGGACGCACACACCGTGTGGGTTGGCGATGTGCTGATCCGCAAGGAAGCTCCGGGCACCAACTCGTACGAGGCAAACCGCAACCTGGTCCTCACCGAAGGCGCCCGCGCCGACTCGGTGCCGAACCTGGAAATCGAAACCGGTCTGATCGACGGTGCGGGGCACGCATCAACCACCGGCCGTTTCGATGACGAGCACCTCTTCTACCTGATGAGCCGCGGTATCGATGAGAAGACCGCACGCCGCTTGGTGGTACGTGGCTTCCTGAACGAGATCGTTCAGCAGATCCGCGTTCCGGAAATCGAAGAGCGTCTCAACGAGACCATCGAGCGCGAGCTCGCCGCCACGGGCAACTAGTCCACGCGCCTTACCCACAGTAAATTTTTAGCCGGTGAGAATCGGCATCAAAGAAAGAGAACGGACTTAAGTATGTCTACTCTGGAAATCAAGGACCTGCACGTCTCGATCGAGACCGAGCAGGGCAACAAGGAAATCCTCAAGGGCGTTTCGCTGACCATCAAGACCGGTGAAACCCACGCAATCATGGGCCCCAACGGTTCGGGCAAGTCAACTCTCGCCTCGACCATTGCCGGTCACCCGCGCTACACCGTCACCTCCGGCACCATCACCCTTGACGGTGAAGATGTCTTGGAGATGAGCGTTGACGAGCGTGCACGCGCTGGCCTGTTCCTGGCCATGCAGTACCCGGTTGAGGTTCCCGGCGTGTCCATGACCAACTTCCTGCGTACCGCTAAGACCGCAATCGACGGCGAAGCCCCGAAGCTGCGTACCTGGACCAAGGACGTCAAAACGGCCATGGAAGCACTCAAGATCGACGCCGAGTTCGCGTCACGTAACGTGAACGAGGGCTTCTCCGGTGGTGAGAAGAAGCGCGTTGAGATCCTTCAGCTCGAACTCTTCAAGCCGAAGTTCGCTATTCTCGATGAGACCGACTCGGGTCTTGACGTTGATGCGCTCAAGGTTGTTTCCGAGGGCGTCAACCGCGCTCAGGAGCAGAACGAGATGGGCACCTTGCTCATCACCCACTACACCCGCATCCTGCGTTACATCAAGCCGGACTTCGTGCACGTCTTCGTCGACGGCAAGATCGCAGAGCAGGGTGGCGCAGAGCTTGCAGACCGCCTTGAAGAAGAGGGCTACGACCGCTTCCTGAACGTTCCGGCCTAGTCATGAGCGTATCCAACGAAACGGCCAACGGGTCGGCTCACACGGATCTTGAAGATGTCGAAGAGGCGCTCAAGGACGTCATCGACCCGGAGCTCGGGGTTAACATTGTTGACCTTGGCCTGCTCTACGGCCTGAAGTACGCCGAAGACGGTGCGTTGCTCATTGACATGACCTTGACCACCGCTGCCTGCCCGCTCACCGATGTTATCGAGGAGCAGGTTGGTGCGGCGCTGGAATCGGTTGTCGATGACTACCGCCTCAGCTGGGTCTGGATGCCACCATGGGGGCCGGAGCGCATCACCGATGACGGTCGCGACCAGATGCGAGCCCTCGGGTTCAACATCTAAGTAGCCGCATCACGCAGTTTACATAACAGGCGAGGTACTTACACCCCTGATCGGGGGAGTAAGTACCTCGCCTGTTGTTGTGCTGCCCTCAGCGGGTTTCGCTGAAGATGCGGTTCACCGGGACTAGCTATTTGGCTTGTCGAGGTTTTTTGCCGAGAGTGTGTCGCACTGATTGATGTCCCCGGTGCGGTAGCCCTCCAGGAACCATGCCTCACGCTGTGCAGAGGACCCATGGGTCCAGCCCTCGGGGTTTACCCGCCCGGTTGCGGCCTTCTGAATTCGGTCGTCACCCACGGCCGCCGCGGCCGAAAGCGCTGAGCGCAGGTCCTTCTCAGTCAGTGGTTTCATAAATGTATTGCCCGCCGAATCTTTGGTCTGCGATGCATAAGCGGCCCACATGCCAGCAAAACAATCGGCCTGCAATTCCACCCGTACCGATCCAGAATTTGCTCCGCTACCACCCTGCTGGGAGGCCGCGAGTGTACCGATGGTGTTCTGAATGTGGTGACCATACTCGTGGGCCACTACGTACTCTTCTGCCAGTGCTCCACCATCGGCACCAAAATCGGTGCGGAGATCATTGAAGAAGCCTGTGTCAAAGTACGCGACTTGATCGCCAGGACAGTAGAACGGCCCCATCGCGCTGCTTGCCGCACCACAGGCGGTATTGACCTGGCCAGAGAAAATCTCGACCCCAGGTTTGCCGACCTTGACGTTGTATTTCGGTAGATACGAGAGCCAGAAACTATCAAGGGACTGGGTAGTGGCAAGAATGCGGCAGTCGGCGCGATTATTTGCATCCGCACCTGTTTTACATTCTTCAATACTCGGACCACCCGCCTGTTCCTGGGTCTGATTGGTGGCAGGTGCTCCACCGATGCCAAGCCCGGAGAGCATATCGGGGTTGAACCCGAAAACCGCAGCGAGTAATAGGATCAAGATTCCGCCGCCACCTGCCGCAACCTTGCCACCCTTGGAACGGCCGCGTGAATCCTTGACGCGGTTTGAATCTAGCCGGGCATCATCGTTGAAACTCATGATGCTTACAATACTGCCCGAAAGCTTAACAGGAAGAGGGAATCGCTACCCAATGCCCAAAGCTGCACTAAATATTGGTTCAGCTGTCGCGTTCCATGATTCCGCGTGCGGCAAGGGCATCTGCGGTGCGTTGGGCGTAGGCAACTGTATTGATGACAACCGGGGCCGCAAGCACCAGGGGATTGCGTGCAACTCCGCGGGCCTGGGCGGCGTCGGAAAGGCTTTGAACCGAGGTGGCGATGGCTGGGATGCTACGTAGCATCAGCGCAACCGCTAGGGCGATCGTTTCGGGTTTGCCGCCCAAGAGACGCACCGGGGTAGCAGCCTTTTCTAGGCCTTCAAGAAGCGCTGCCTGGGTGGAGGTGAGCAGGATCAGTCTGCCGCATTGGATGGCACCGAACATGCCGCACACCAAGGCAATGGCAAAGGCAGGAGAGTTGATGATGCCCTGGTAGATCCCGAGGATGGCAAAGATCCACCACAGATGACGTAGGGGGGCCGCCCAGGCGCGTAGGACCCGTGGGCCAGCAATGGCAAATAGTGCAAGGCTGAGCAGTAACGCACCAACACCAACAAATGGTGTACGCCAGATGAGAATCGAAGTGCTAACAACAAGCACCAGCAGATATTTTGCAAGTAAGGGCGCTCGATGCACCACACTGGTTCCGGGTTGATAATGTCCCAGGATCATTAGCGGCGAGGTGCTCATGCCCTGATCGCCCCACTACGTACTTGTGCTCGGTATTCATTAACAGCTAGTGCTGCCGGTCCATCAAAAATAACCTGCCCGTTGGCTACTAAGAGCCCACGTTCGGCCTGCGCGGCGAATTCCAGATCGTGAGTCGCGTAGATGACCTGCTGCGGCAGTGCGGCGATGGTGTGTTGCAGCAACTGATTATTAGCAAGATCTAAGAGTGTCGTTGGTTCATCGGCAACGAGAATATTCTGTCCCGCCGCTAGCACACTGCAGAGAGCCACTAGTTGGCGTTCGCCACCGGAAAGATCATAGATGCTACGCATTGCCAGGTGTTCAAGGTTCAGCTTGGCCAAGGCGCTCAGTGCGGCTAGGCGACGCTGGGTTCTATCTTTGATGCTTGCTTTAAGGGAAAGTTCAACGTCTTCCACAACTATCGGCATGACCAGCTGGGAGAGGGGATCGGTGAAGAGGAATCCAACATTTTGTCGTACGGCCTTGATCTTGGTCTTGGTGTCATCTCCGCGCACGCGTACACTGCCGTTGCTGGGTGCCACCAGCCCGTTGATCATGCGCAACAATGTTGATTTGCCCGAACCGTTGGCGCCGATGACTGCTATACGTGATTCGCTAAGTTCCAAGCTGGTTGGAGCAAGGACTACGTGTGCGGGAGCCTGCGGCTCATCGGCCTGAACCGAGAATCCAGCATTATCAAAGTGAATCACTGTCGTAGTAGTCCTTGCTCGTTGAGATGAAGAGAGAGGTTAGGCGCCGAAGTTACGACGAGCCATATGTGGGAAGGCCTTGAAGACACTCACTGCAATGCTTGCAGCGATAAAGTTCTTCACTAGGTCACCTGGCCAGTAGGCCATATCCAAGATGAATGCTTTCTCCAGCGGAATTCCTGCGTTCAGAGACATTCCCAAGATACCCATGGGGTGTACTACTAGGATGGAGCCGCCCATGGCTGCCAGCCAGAGCCATACCAAGCGGTGTTTGGTGACCTTGCGCAGTACCAGGGTTGCTAGTGCGCCGGTGACAAGTGCGGCAATGGGGAAGGAAAGCAGGTAGCCGGCGCTGGGGGCTGCCAAGGAACCGAGACCACCAGAGAATTTCGCAAAGATGGGGACGCCTGCAAGTCCAACGACAACGTAGAGCAATGCTGCCGAACCACCACGTGCCGAACCTAGGATCAGTGCGGTAAGAGCAACGCCAAGAGTCTGCAGGGTAATGGGGACGCCGAGTGCACCAACAGGTACCGCGGGAATAAGAGTGAGCACTGCAATGAGTGCCGCGAATACCGCGACAAGGGCTAAATCGCGGGCGCCAACTCGTTGGGTCTTGCGTACGGCGCCGGTAATTTGGCTGTTTTGCATGGTCTTAGTCATTGGAGGTTCCCTGTGTGATGATCGTCTGGTTTCAAGGCTACGCGTGATTGCGTATGAAACGAGAATACTTGAACACCGTTCAAAAGTCTTGATCACTGTTCAAGTCTTGTCATATCACCGGTAAGAGTATGGCGAGAAATCAGCGTTTTGACTGGGCTGGAACCACAACTTTTTTGAGAATTAACAAGATCGCGGCACTGGCTGGGCAGGCGACCAGCGCGCCTAGGAGCCCGGCGAGCGTGCCGCCAACCATAGCACCAATGAGCACCATCGACCCCGGGATCTGTATTGCCTTTCCGACGATGCGTGGGGTTAGTACGTAGGCTTCAATCTGCATGTAGGCGACCATGACGATCCCGACGATCAGCCCAGAGGTAGGAGCGGCAATAAGCGCGATTGTCGTGACGATGACTGTGCTGATGACCGAACCAACAAGCGGAATCATGGTGATCGGTAGTGCAAGAATCCCCAGGACCGCTGCGAAAGGTACGTTCATGATGGTCAACAGAATAAAAGTAAATAGAGCATTCATTGTTGCAAGAATCGACATGCCGCTAAGATAACTGCCGACTGAAGAGGCGATCTCTTCGGAAATTTCCGTTACTTTCTCACGTTTTGAAGCCGGAACTAGAAGGTAAAAGGACTGTTTCATCTGATCCAGTGAGATCACAAAATACATGGTCAGTACCGTGACAAATAGCGTTCCAACAACGGTGTTTGCTACTCCGAGGCCAACTTTAAGTGCGCCGTTTCCGACGAAAAGCCAGGTCGAGGGATCGGCAATGGTTTTCTGAACCCATTCAAGGCCCGGGATGAGTGCGCCATCGAGTGTTGCATTAAGCGAGATGAACCATGCTTGTTCCTCGACTCGATCAAGGCTTGCCGGCAGCGAGATGAGAAGCTTGTGCCCCTCGGTGACCAGTAGCGGAATAACCAGACTGAAGACTAGGACCGCAAAAATCAGGAAACCGGCAAGTACGCAGAGCACGGCCTTGACTCGACTTAGTCCCCAGCGCTCAAGTTTGCGTACTAGGGGGTCAAGGCCGAGTGCGATGAAAAACGAGGCAAACACCAACGTGATGGCGTATGTGAGCGACATGATTGCTGCACCAAGTGCCAGCGCCGTCAGTGCTCCCAGCGTTGCGACAAAGCCACCGCGGAATGTGAGTTTCATGCGTGAAGTTACCTGTCGATCAGATGTGCAAGCACCGAGTGGTTTCGTGCGCTTCTTGTGACTCTATGGCACATTCTTGTTTGTGTGTAAGTAGCCATGCACGCAAATCTGACTTGGGAATAGGCTTAGAGTCATGGAAGAGAATATTTCCCAGGATCTAACCGTCGGCCAGCTAGCTGCTCGTTCGGGTGTCGCGGTTTCTGCCTTGCATTTTTATGAGCGCCAAGGGCTTATTAGCTCGTGGAGGACCTCGGGGAATCAGCGCAGGTTTGATCGCAGTGTGCTGCGTCGAGTTGCCGTGATTCGTGCGGCCCACCGAGCCGGTGTTCCACTGAACGTCATTGGTGAGTTGTTTTCTACGCTGCCCGATGACGGTGCGCCTACTCAAGAGGATTGGCGGTCGCTCTCGCTTGCCTGGCGTGATGATCTGCAGGAGCGTATCCATCAGCTTCAATCGTTGCGTGACGGGCTCAGCGGCTGCATTGGTTGTGGCTGCCTGTCACTTGCCGAATGCGGATTTGTGAACCCGAATGACATGCTGGCCGACTCGGAAGGTGGAGCTTTGATGTTTCGCGAAAAGAAGCACGATTTGACCTGAACCAAGGTTGAGGTTCTAGCGTGGAGGCATGAGCACAGTGAGGAAGCTGCGCATCTCGAGAGGACAAACCCACAATGCACACGCATTTGGCCCAACATAGAATGGCTGACCAGTTTCGCGCAGCCTTTGGTAATCACCCAGCGGGTGTCGCGATAGTGACAGCTACCGGTGAATTTGGGCCCGCTGGAATCACCGCATCTTCGGTCATCTCTGTTGCAGCCGATCCGGCATTAGTTGCTTTTAGCGTTGCCGGTAGTCACGGCTCAGCCAGCGCAATTCTTGGCGCCAAGACGTTGCTGATTCATTTGCTCACGGCCGAGAACTCGGAATTGGCTACACGTTTTGCCATGCGAGGCAATGAGCGCTTCTCGCAAATGCAGAACTGGGAATTCCTCGAGACGGGTGAGCCCCTGATTCATGGGTTAGGCACCGTCCTGAGATGCGAAATTCATTCAAAAGCCCCTGCTGGTCCTGCAACATTGGTCATAGCCTCGGTACTAGAAGTTATCGGCAGTCAGTCTTCGGCCGCACCATTGGTCTACCACCAACGCGGCTACCACAGCGTCGGTGAGCATTCACGCCTCACCGCTTAGCCGCTCCCGAACACGGAAGCGACGCAGTCAATCAACAATTGAGGAGTCATTTTGGCTATTTATACTTTGCCTGAGCTGCAGTACGATTACGCGGCGTTGGAGCCGAATATTTCGGCGCGGATTATGGAGTTGCATCACTCTAAGCACCATGCTGCGTATGTTGCTGGGGCGAATACTGCGTTGGAGCAGTTGGCCGAGGCTCGTGAGAAGGGCGAATTTGGGAACATCCCGAAGCTGTCCAAGGATTTGGCGTTCCACTTGGGTGGTCACACCAACCACTCGATTTTCTGGAACAACTTGTCTCCCGAGGGTGGGGATAAGCCGGAGGGTGAGTTGGCTGCGGCGATCGATGACGCGTTTGGTTCTTTTGATGCTTTCCGTGCGCACTTCACCGCTGCTGCGATGAGTTTGCAGGGTTCGGGTTGGGCTTTGCTTGGTTTTGAGGGCTTGGGTGGCCAGTTGGTCATCGAGCAGCTTTACGATCAGCAGGGTAATGTTCCGGTGGCGACGACTCCGTTGTTGATGCTTGATATGTGGGAGCACGCGTTCTACTTGGATTATGTGAACGTGAAGGCCGATTATGTGAAGGCTTTTTGGAACATTGTGAACTGGGCCGATGTTTCGGCTCGTTTTGAGGCTGCTCGTGCCGGTGCAAAGACTTTGATCGTCCCAAGCAAGTAGTCCCTCCCAAGACTATTAGCGCAACGTCAATAACAGGCGCAAAAGCATAAAGAAGCCGGGTGTCGTGAATCTTGAAAAAGAATTCATAACACCCGGATTCTTTGCGTACCGGTAAAACTAGAAGCGGGAAGAAGACCCCGAACCGGAGAAGCTTCCGCCGCTGCTTCCATAGCCGGTACTACTACCCGAGGAACTAGGATTGCGCGATTCCTGTACTACCGAGCGACCGCTCTTGAAACCAGAGCTGAATCCAACGACACTCCAGAACTGGCTCGAAGGATAGACGGTTCCCACAATGCTGGATCCAGAGATAGCAGAGTCATCGCGAGATCTGGTAGTACGCATTTCCTTACGCATCATCGAGGCTTCCTGCTTGGACTTCGAATATCGATCGATGACAGTTTCCGAATGTGCTTCAAGCAGGTTAGTGAGATTCACCCGTGTGTCCCTAATCTTATCCAATGCTGCTTCGGGGCTCAATGATCCTTCTTCCAGCTGGGCGGCCCATGATTCCATTGCTGGTTCGGCAGCGGAGGCGAAACTACTCAGTGTCAGCGCCGTTGAAGAATCGGCAACACCATGCTTAGAGCCAATAAGTGAAGAAATCCCCTTGATATCTTCCTTCAGCGGGGCCAACTGTCGATCCCAGGCTTTGGGCCATCCCTCACCCATGTTCAACAACCTGCTTGTATCGGCAATGACGTCATCAAGGCCATCAAGTTGAACGGCTTCCTTGGCATACTCCTTGAGCAATTTGGAATTTTCTTTACGTTGCATCTGCTTGGAAGTCAGTGCATTGGCGGTATCCGCAAGTTCGGCTAATTTATTGTATCGAGTCATGAATCCACGATATTTTTCATGGACCAAATGGCCGTAGCTCGACGAATCCGGAATGATGCGGGCATGAAGCTCTGTAACGTCAAGATCCATCGAAACATTAGAGTAGCTAGCATTGCCCTCGGCCAGCGAAGCCGCCGAACGCTTGGCATAATAGCGGCGGATATAAAGGTTCGCGCCCACGGTTACGGCCCCACCAATCCCAACGATTGAGGAAACTCCCCACAAGAGTGGTGACTTATACCAGGGGCGGTTCATTAATTCGGAGGCACGTTTGACCCCTTCGATGGTTCCATCGGTCCACTGCGCATCCTTGAGTAGGTCTTTGGTTGCTTCCTGAATGTCTTCACGCTGGGCTAATGACACCTTGCGGTCTTCGCCCATATAGGTGCCTATCTGGCGGCCCACCGGATCCAGGGCAAGAATGAAGAGTGAATCCGCCCATTTCTGTTTATCGTCGCTTAGCCATTCTGGGTGGTTTTCCTTGGCAAACCTGAGTACTTCCTCGTTGAAATTATCAGAGGATTTACCTTCACGAGTGTAGATTGCCACCTTGGTGGGTTCATTGAAGCTGATCGCCTTGATGGCGGGAAGTAGGGTGTTCTGGTCCAACACCCCTGCGGTGTCTTCTACGACAACTTCCGTGGCACCGGCAGCGTGAGCCGGGGTGATGCCCATGAAGAGTGCAACGACTCCCAGCATGATGGCCGCCCAAAACTTGCGCATTGATAATCCGTTCGATCGAGAAAGGGGGTTCTAACTAGTACCCTAGCCGAATCGTTCGAACGGAACGGGGAGGTTACCGTCCGGCCAATGCCAACAAGCTCTGCACAGATTCCAAGAGTGCCGGTGCCTGCTCAAGGACCAGGATGATTCCAAGTCCGATCATGATTACTCCGCTAAAGAGCGTGACAATGCGTGCTGCGGTGGGTCGTGAACGCAACAGCACTCTGGCGCCAATTGCTACCCCCGAGTAGATGAAAATCGAAAGTGTCATATGAGACAGGCCGAAGACCGCTGTCTGCATTGGGACCGAGAATGCAGCATCGTCGCGAACAAACTGGGGGATCAGAGCCAAGTAAAGCAGTAAGGCTTTAGGGTTGGTGCCGCTGGTGCCAAGCCCACGGAAAAAATCGGGGCCCAAGAATCGTTGGGCGGGTTCACTGGCAGCCTGAAGCGTAATCTCACGCACCTTGGTTGTACCACCCGAAGCGGCCATCAAAGATGTTTTGGAAGCCGCCGTTGCAGGTACCTCGTCGTCTTGACCCGCTGCCACGGTGAAACCGGCACCTTTCCAGCTGCGGGCGGTCGAAATTCCCAACCACAATAGGTAAGCAGCTCCGGCCAACGTCAGCCATGACAGGAGCTGTGGTGAGCTAGCAATCAGTGCTGCCATGCCGGCAACCAGAAGAATTGTATGGAAGATGTATCCGGTGCACAATCCAGTCACGGCGGAGACTACTCGGTATCGGCCTAGGCCGGCGGCAATCGCATATGCCCAGTCAGCACCCGGTGTCATGGCGAGTGAAAACGAGACGAATAGGAAGCCTAAGAATACCTGCGGATCCATGCTGATCCCCTTCTGATTGGAACTTAGCTAGAAGCCTAGACAAAAAGTCACGAAATGTGCTTGCGTGTTTTTGCATAAACAGCATGGTTTACACGAGTTTATATCTATATCTCCAGCTTTTGCGCAAAATGTTTGTGCAATGATGAATTTTGCTATCGAAATCTCTCGTCTCGAAGATAGTTCTGCATAGGATGTGAATCGTGATTGATGCAATTGACCGAGCCATGCTGCGCCGGATTCAAGAAGATGGTCGGATTACCGCAACGGCTCTGGCCGGTGAGGTGGGCTTGACGGTGGCTCCCTGCCACCGAAGACTCAAAGACCTCGAAACTCAGGGTGTGATTCGTGGTTACAGTGCCGACGTTGACCCGGCGAAGGTTGGGCTCGGGTTTGAAGCCTTAGTTTTTGTCACCCTCAAGGATCGTCAGAATATGAAGGCCTTTGAGGCAGAGCTACAGGGAGTCGCCGCGGTCGTTGAGGCTCAACGGCTCTTTGGTGAGCCTGACTTCCTGCTCCGAGTTATGGCAGCAGATCTGACCGCGTACCAGCTTCTATACGACGATGTGCTGGTGGGCCTTCCAGGAGTTGAAAAGCTCACCAGCACCATCGTGATGAAGAATCTGAAATCAGGGTTGCGGTTACCGCTCTAAGGGCGCTATTCCTTGATCTCTAAGGTTTATTCGATACCGAGTAGTTCCCCTGTGCACACGCTGTGAAGATCCATCCCCCTGGGGTCTTTGTCAGCTTTGTGCCGGTAAGCCCGGTAACTTGTGGGTTCGGCTGATTTTCACCAGGGAACCAGACGCGTAACCCGCAGGAATTTGCTGGACTGTGTCCGGCAAGTTCTAGTGAGGCGGTCTCGGCCTTCAACGAGGTGATGATTCCCGGGGTAGCTTGCGGGTATGCACGGCTAAGGATTTTGAGCAATCCAGCCTTTGGCGGTAGATCGGCCCCGTCAATGCAGTCCTGCATCATCAAGGCGTTGCCGTATGGCCCAATGCCGTTTTGCGGATCGCCACAGGCTTGCTTCCACACCCAGTACGCGCTGCCAAGCCGATGCTCATCTTCAGCGTTTGCGTAGCGCCTCAGGCGTGAAAGCGACTCTTCATCCTCACCGCCTTGTGAATCTGCAGCTCCCCAATACCCATATTCACCAGACCACAGCGGAGCCGCGTATTCGGCAGCATTTCGTTGGGCAAGAATGAACTGGCGTTCAAGACTCACAAGTGCGGGGATCCCCAGATCCCGGTCCATGGTGATGGACTCGGCATACAAGTGCGGGGAGTAGACAATGTTTGAATCTTTGGTGAAGCCAGGGGTTGGACCGGAATCAAAGCCGAGTCCAGACCAAAAAATGCTTGGTTCGATAAAGATGATCTGCTGTGCACCTACGGCGCGGATTTCATCGATGGCCTTCGCGTAAAACTTTCCCAGGAGGTGCGAGGTGGTCACCGGAGCGGTTTCACCGAACCCTGGCTCGTTGAGTAGATCAAAGCCGGCAACCATTGGTTCATCACGGAATTGGGAGGCTAGCTTGCCCCATGTTGAGGCCAAGGCGCTTTGCACCCCATCGGTGTCAAAGTAGAAGTTTTGGAAGGCCCTATTTCCTGCGGGAGAAATATCGCGTCCGGTGAATTGGCAGCGCGGAGCCTGATCGGTATGTGTGGCCCATGTTGGTGCGCCGTCATATCCCCACATGAGCTCGGTGCCGGGCCGGCAACTGGTTCCTGGTTCGCTGGGACCATTCCACCAACCGTCTTGGTGCATGTCTAAGACCGTGTAGATTCCGTACTTTTTGGCCAAATCCACTGCCTGAGTGATTTTCTGCAGATACTCAGGGTTCAGGGTGCCACGTGTTGGTTCGAGTGCTGACCATGAAATGTTGAGTCGTGAGACGTTGAAGCCTTGAGCGGCCATCCCGGCAAAATCCGTCTCCGTGAGTGGGCGAGTGGCCGGCACATCGGCCTTCGGTTGGTAGAAATCTACAAGCTGATTCACATTCGCACCACGTAGGAGAACCTGGTTGCCTTCGCCGTCGGAAATGTGCGAATTGGTGGCACGAAGGATCCCTGCCGAAGGAATGTTCTTTTTGCCTTGGGCAGCAACGCTTAGCCCAGGGGCGAACAATGATGCACCTATGGCAAGCGCCGCGATACTTGCCACAGCAACTTGCGGAGCCCGAGCCCAAATTGAAGCATGTGAGCGCGGTGCAGCGTCAACAAGGAGGACGAATATTCCCACGATCCAGCCAGTAGAGGCACCAAAGGCCATTCCATCGGCGACCGTTATATAGGAAACCATCAGCGGCCAGATGTCTCCACCTGGACCACGATCGACAAAGAACCCCACGATAGCTTGCACTACGCCAAAGGCTCCACCGGCTACCAGAACCCCAAGCCATCCACCAAGCACTCCTGGAACTCTTGCGCGCATCCAGCCGATGCACCAAGTTCCGAGTGCCCACATCAACAGCATGGAGACCAGCACCGAAACTATTCCGGTGTCGGGCCGCGGTGTTGGCATCACGGGCGCATATACCGCTCCGGTCCACCAGAGACCGGAAAGGATTGGTGCCAAGGAGGCAAAAAGTAGTGCAGCTAGCCAAGAGCGCTTTACCGGATTGAGAGTGGGTTTGGATTTGCCGCCCAACCAGCGCGTGATGGCTGCGACAAACAGGGCCGCGGGTATTGCCTTGGCTGTGGCAAATCCGGCCGACCAGCCCGCTTGCAGAACGTTTCCCGTCATGCTCAGTGCCATCGCGGCCTGTGCAATCAGTACCGCAAGGGTCAATCCCGCGCTCAACGTCCAAAAGCGGTCTCCGGCGCGACGAGCTATCCACCACGTCAGTCCCAAGAGGACTGGCAAGAACACGATGTAGGGGGTGAAGCTCCAGAAGCCAGTGGCAAGGGCCGGAACGGCTCCGGAGAAGCCCACCAGGGCGAGAAGTCCCGTGGGGTCGGCTACTGCTTGAAGCGCAACCAAGATGAACATGGTGGCGAAGGCAACAGTTGGACGACGAGCCGATTTCATTGATACTCCGATGGGACGTGTCCATTGAGAACTGAGGTAGTTCTGTATAGCTTCGTGCACACACAAGAACGAGTCAATGGCGAACAGTCTTCGGTCTTGACGAAGCTAAACCTAGCAACACGATGATTGGGCACGTACAGAGGTGGCTCGGCCGGCAGACAAATGGGGATACTTCGCGGGAGGAGTAGTGACTCGGCGACCGCTCGGTAGCCTGGGGAAACCTGAGCCATAAAAAGATGATGCCGCCACACGCTGGTGCGTGTGGCGGCATCAAAAATGGACTGCGTGGTGCCCCCGGCGCGATTCGAACGCGCGACCGACAGATTAGAAGGCTGTTGCTCTATCCACTGAGCTACGGAGGCGGGCAAAAGAATCATAGCTCAATGCGGCGCTGAGCTCATATTTGACAATCGCGAAAAGTTGCACTTAGACACGGCCGGGTAGCTCTGGGTGCCATGCCGGAGCCTCTCGTATGATGGAAGCTACCGGCCAAAAGGATTGATGCATCAGCGTTTCTATTGAAGGTTTGGTTTACGCCCACAGGCACAAAGGAGCACCTTGCCCACGCCGCAATCCGCAGCACAAAAGTTCCCCACCAGTAAAAGCAATATTGCTTGGAGAAACTCCATTTTTGGGATCTTCTTCCTGTGTGGATACGCGTTTGCCACATGGGTGGCACGGCTTCCGGCCGTGCGCGAACAGCTCAATATTTCAACGGCCGATGTTGGAACACTCCTTTTGTCCCTCGCGGTAGGCTCTATTGGTGGACTTGCCTGCGCCCCAAACATCCTTTCCAAACTGGGAGTTCGCAAGGGGATCACGATTGGGCTGATCTCCATGGGCATGGGGCTTGGCGCCTTGGGCATGGTAACCGACTGGCTGGGCAGTGTCCCGGGGGCCATCGCGGTGCTGATCTTCTACGGATTCGTGTTTAGCGCCACAGACGTGATGATGAACGTCGATGGTGCGGCGGTGGAACACAGAATTGGTAAGACATTGCTGCCGTTGATGCATGCCTTCTTTAGTTTTGGGACCATTGTCGGGGCTATCACCGGATCGGCTGCAGCACGCGCAGATTTCGGAGTTGTCTTCAACTTCATGGCGGTAGGCGCCCTAGTGATCGTCCTCGGACTCTATTTTGTGCGAAATGTCAGCGAACTTGAAGCACCAGCAGAATCGGTGCACCAGGAAACCAAGCCGACACAGTCATGGTTCGGGCGCGTGGCAAGCGTGTTCCGCGACGGACACCTCATGCTCATTGGACTCATGGTCGCCGGGCTCGCTTTCGCCGAAGGATCTGCTAATGACTGGCTCACCATTGCCTCGGTGGATGATCACAACTTCACCGAGGCTGGGGGTGCCCTAGTCTTTGGCGCGTTCGTCACCGCAATGACCGCCGGTCGCATCTTCGGTGGCCCGGTCATTGATAAGTTCGGTCACCAACGGGCCTTGGTCTTCATGGGTATTTTGGGGCTAGCCGGGATTGCGCTATTCATCTTGACGACGGCAACGTGGGCAGTCTTTGTCGGTGCATTGCTCTGGGGTCTTGGTGGTTCACTCGGTTTCCCAGTGGGTATGTCGGTTGCCGCGGCACATCCCACCGACGGACCGCGCCGAGTGGGCATCGTTGCTATCTTCGGCTACTCTTCAATGCTGATTGGGCCTCCGGTCCTTGGCTACCTGGGTGAACACTTTGGGGTACTGAACGCATTCATCCTGGTTGCCGTGGTCCTTTTCGCTACGCTGCTGATCACGCCGCGGGCCACCAACCCACGCAGAATTCACAACACACTTACCGACGCCCAACGCGTCGAATAGCCCTTCGCGGGCACAAAACCTTCCAGGGGGGAGCGGATGCGCCCGAGCAGTATTCAAGAAGCGCATCCCCACCCGGCAGTCCTAGACTTGGCGATGAACAAACGCGCTAACAAGCATCACGATGGAGAAATCATGAGCATAAATACCAGCGAAAACTCCTCACAAGGAAACACCCATGCAGCCGATAGTCACGAACTAATCCGGGTCAAGGGCGCGCGCGTCAATAACCTCAAAGACATCAGCGTATCGATCCCGAAACGACGACTCACCGTCTTCACAGGCGTCTCCGGCTCGGGAAAGAGCTCACTGGTCTTTGGCACCATTGCCGCCGAATCCCAGCGCATGATCAATGAAACCTACTCCGCCTTCGTCCAGGGCTTCATGCCATCCCTCGCGCGTCCCGACGTAGATGTACTTGAGGGCCTGACCACAGCAATCCTCGTGGATCAGGAGCGGCTCGGGGCTCCCACGTTCAACCGTGGGAACCGTTACCGATGCCAATGCCATGCTACGCATCGTCTTCTCCCGCTTGGCCCAACCCCATATTGGATCGCCACAGGCCTACTCCTTCAACGTTCCCTCGGTCTCCGGCGCCGGGGCCGTCACCATTGAGAAGAGCGGCAAGAAGATCAAGGAACGCCGCAGCTTCCAGGTCACCGGTGGTATGTGCCCCGAATGTGAGGGCCGCGGCAAGGTCAACGACTTTGACCTGACTGCTCTTTTCGATGCTGACAAGTCCCTGTCCGAGGGTGCGCTAAAGATTCCGGGTTACTCAATGGACGGCTGGTACGGACGCATCTTTGCCGGATCCGGCTTCTTCAATATGGACAAGAAGCTCGGCGACTTCAGCGATACCGAACTCGATGATCTGTTGCGTCGAGAAGCAACAAAGATCAAGGTGGACGGCATTAACGTCACCTATGAGGGTGTCATTTTAAAGATGCAAAAGTCGTTCCTCACCAAGGACGTCGATGCCATGCAGCCACATGTGCGCGCCTTCGTCGAACGTGCCGTGACCTTCACTAACTGCCCTGCCTGTTCTGGTACGCGTCTTGCCGAGCACGCACGGAACTCAACGATCGATGGGGTGAGCATCGCCGATGCGTGTGCCATGCAAATCAGCGACCTAGCGCTGTGGGTACGCGGGCTCAAGGAGCCTTCGGTTGCCCCACTGCTTGAGGCATTGGGGGACACCCTAGACTCATTCGTGGAGATCGGTCTTGGTTATCTGTCGCTGGAACGTCCCTCGGGCACACTGTCCGGTGGTGAGGCTCAACGCACCAAGATGATCCGCCACCTAGGTTCCTCGCTGACCGATGTCACCTACGTGTTTGATGAGCCAACCATCGGGCTACACCCACACGATATTGCCCGGATGAACAAACTACTGCTTGCCCTGCGCGATAAGGGCAACACGGTTCTTGTCGTTGAGCATAAGCCCGAAGCCATTGCGATTGCCGATCACATCATTGATTTGGGTCCGCGCGCAGGTTCTCAGGGCGGCCAAATCATGTTCGAGGGCAGCGTAGAAGGCTTACGCGCTAGCGACACGCTCACCGGTAAGCACCTCGATGACCGGGCAACCCTCAAGCAGAGCACCCGCCACCACACCGGTGCACTAGAAATCCGTGGGGCCACCATGAACAATCTGAAGAATGTCGATGTCGATGTTCCTCTGGGTGTGCTCACGGTGCTCACCGGCGTTGCAGGATCGGGCAAAAGCTCGCTGATCCATGGCTCCCTCTCTGGTCGCGAAGACGTGGTGAGCATCGATCAGGGCGCTATCAAGGGATCCAGGCGTTCAAACCCGGCAACCTATACCGGAATGCTCGAACCCATCCGTAAGGCCTTCGCCAAGGCCAACGGCGTCAAACCAGCGCTCTTTAGTGCCAACTCCGAAGGCGCCTGCCCCACCTGCAATGGTGCCGGTGTCATCTACACCGATCTTGGCATGATGGCTGGGGTGGCCAACCCCTGTGAAGAATGCGAAGGCAAACGCTTCGATTCTCTGGTGCTTGAATACAAGCTCAACGGTAAGGACATCTCCGAGGTGCTGGGCTTCTCTGTCGCCGAAGCCGTCAAATTCTTTGCGGCGGGTGAGTCAAAGATTCCCGCAGCACACAAGATCTTGGTCAGGCTCGCCGAGGTGGGATTGGGTTATCTGACCATCGGCCAACCATTAACAACGCTTTCCGGTGGCGAACGCCAGCGCCTCAAGCTCGCAAGCCACATGGGGCAAGACGGCGGAATCTATGTGCTCGACGAGCCAACCACAGGTCTTCACCTCGCCGATGTGCAGCAATTGCTTGGGCTGCTGGACAAGCTTGTCGAATCGGGCAAATCTGTCATCATCATCGAACACCACCAGGCAGTGATGGCCCACGCCGACTGGATCATTGATCTTGGCCCGGGTGCTGGTCACGATGGCGGCAACATCGTCTTTGAGGGAACTCCCGCGCAACTCGTTGCCCAGCGCAAAACCCTCACAGCAGAGCACCTAGCCGCCTACATCGGTGCTTAACCTCCACCACAAAAATCCGTTAAAGGTCCGAAAAGGGACAGCCAGGATTTATTCCCGGCTGCCCCTTTGACGGTTAATACGCTATTAGTGACCAAACTCCATGGGGGAGACCGGCGCACCAGCGGTCCCGGCCAGCGTGTCGATGGCTGTGATTTCCGCGGGCGAAAGATTGAAAGAGAACACATCAAGGTTCTGCGCCATCCGGGTGGGATCAGCACTCTTAGGGATCGGCACCACGTTGCGTTCAACATGCCAACGCAAAACCGCCTGCGCCGGGGACACCTTATGGGCACTCGCCGCCGCGAGTACCGGCTCGGCTTCCAAGAGATTGTGCTTCCCACGGCCCAACGGCCCCCATGCCTGAGTAACGATCCCGTGCTGCGCATGAAATTCGAGTGCTGGCTCATTGATCCAATACGGGGAGAACTGAATCTGATTCACATCCGGCACCACACCCGTGGCATCAATTAGTTCCTGCAGCTGAGCAGGGGTGAAGTTCGAAGTGCCAATGGCACGCACACGCCCAGCCTTGAGCAGCTTCACCAATCCTTCCCACGCCTGCACGTAACGGCCCTGCGCCGGATTCGGCCAGTGAATCAGGAACATATCCAAATACTCGACTCCCAACCTTGCACAGGCATTGGCCCAAGCATCACGCACACCGGTGACCGAATGCCACTGCACATTGAACTTTGAGGTGATGAAAAGCTCTTCGCGGGGGACCGGCTGCGGTAGCGAGCCAATGCCCTCACCGATGCCCGTCTCGTTTTGGTAATTCTCCGCGGTATCGATGAGCCGGTACCCGCACTCGATTCCGTGAGACACCGCCGCACCGGCCTGAATATCATCAAGCGGCCAGGTGCCAAGGCCTATCGAAGGGATAAATGCACCATTGTTGAGTTCACGTAAGGGGACCGAAGCATGGTTATCTGACATTTGCCCATGCTATGGCACTTGCTCACACACCGGTAGAGGGTGAAGCTCACCAAAACATCCTCATAAAGAATGACTGACATGGGCAAGGCAACATGACAAGGTTGAAGACCCCCCAGCGCCAGGCAAGCCGAAAGACAACCAGCCTCCCATGAGTCGCAACCTTCGACATATCCTCTACTTCGTGCTCATCAGCTATTCACTAGCCTGGGCGGTAGCCCTACCGCTGTGGCTTGGTAATGGGCTATTTGACGAAAACTTCAGGTTGCTCGCCGCCATCATGATGTTCACCCCGGGCCTTGCAGCACTGATCATGGTGCTAGCGATCGAACGCGGCCCCCAAAAATTCACCAGACTCGGTCTCTGGCCACTGAAACCAGCCAAACGCTTCATCCTGTTCATGGTCCTAGGACTCCTGATACCCGTCGCACTGATCATGCAGGCACTCCTCGTTGGAACGATGCTCGGGCTCTACCCGGGAGACTTCACAGAATTCTCCGGGTACAAATTTGCCCTTGAATACCAGTTGGCGCTCGCCGGTGAAACCGAACTTCCCTACCCCATCGGGGTCTTGGTGGCCTTGCAATTTGTCAATGTGCTCATTGGCGCGCTGATCAATCTCATCCCGGCGCTGGGCGAAGAACTAGGCTGGCGCGGCTGGTTGCTGCCCAAACTTATGGCTTATGGTCCACTTCCGGCAATCCTGATCTCCGGGGTGCTGTGGGGGTTATGGCATGCTCCGCTGATCCTGCTGGGCTACAACTATCCGCTGGCCCCGGGCTGGCTTGGCATGATCATGATGACCGGCATGTGCATCAGCGTTGGTGCAATCTTTGGTTGGCTACGCCTGCGTTCGGACTCCGTCTGGCCCGCCGCATTGGCCCACGCCACGTTCAATGCAGCGGCAGGACTCATGCTGGTGTTTTTGATGCGTGGAAAAAACATCGACACCATCAACGCAACAATTCTGGGCTGGTCCGGCTGGATCCTCCCGCTGATCTTCGTGGTAGTCATCGTTGTCAGCAAGAAATTTAGGGCACAACAGTTATCCACATCCCCAACACAGCACCCGACCAGCTAGTCACACAGCGCTCACACTGGGCAGATGCAGCAAGGCAATCTTGCTGCAACAGCACAGCCTTTGGAGGGCATCATGACCGACCATGTGACGATCCGCGGTGTTGTGGGCACCGAGCCGCGCACCAGCAACGGAAATTCGGGCACCACCATCGCTAAATTCCGGCTGGTCAGTAATGAGCGACGGCAGGACCCAGACTCCGGGCAGTGGATCGATGTGCACTCAAACTGGTACACCGTCTCCTGCTTCCGCGCCATGGCTTCCAATATGTTGGACAGCATCCGTATGGGGGACCATGTGGTGGTCTATGGCAAGGTGCAGTTGCGCGAATTTGATCGTAACGATGGAACCCGCGGCTTTAGCGCAGATATCGAGGCACTTGCCATGGGTCATGACCTGCGCTTTGGGGTCAGCAGCTTTGAACGGATGCGCCGGGCGGACAGTGAGGAAATACATCGCAAGAACGAGCATCACCATTCCCGGGCTGCAACTACCAAGGGCACAGAAGACTTCCCGGTCACCGGCTGGCCCGAAGAACGCGAGGAATCCGGTACGGAAACCGAGAGCAACGCAGCTTAGACCCAGGGTTGTTGCGCGGTGCCCGGAGACACAAATCGGCTCCCGGGCACCGGCATGTTGGCATTGTGCCCAAGAACATGGAAGAACGGTACGAAACTCGCTGCCGGAAATTGTGAGGAACTTGGACCTAGGCACTAGCCTTGAGGACATGGCGGAATTCATTTACACGATGACCAAGGCTCGCAAGGCCGTTGGCGACAAAGTCATTCTCGACGATGTCAGCATGTCGTTCTACCCGGGTGCCAAAATTGGCGTGGTAGGACCGAACGGTGCTGGTAAATCGACGATCCTTAAGATTATGGCGGGGCTTGATACCCCGTCCAACGGTGAGGCACGCCTCTCCGAAGGTTACAGCGTGGGAATCCTCTTGCAGGAGCCACCACTTAACGAAGAAAAGACGGTTCTGGGCAACGTCCAGGAAGGCGTCGGCGAGATCTACTCAAAGATCGTTCGCTACAACGAAATCTCCGAGGAGATGGCACAGGACGGTGCCGACTTCGACACCTTGCTCGAAGAAATGGGCAAGTTGCAGGAAGCCATTGACGCTGCCGACGCTTGGGACATTGACTCCCAGCTCGAGCAGGCAATGGACGCGCTGCAGTGCCCACCGGGCGACTCTTCTGTCACCAACCTTTCCGGTGGTGAACGTCGTCGTGTTGCATTGTGCAAGCTTCTGCTGCAGAAGCCTGACCTGTTGCTCCTCGATGAGCCTACTAACCACCTTGACGCCGAGTCGGTACTCTGGCTCGAGCAGCACCTGCAGGCATACCACGGTGCAGTTCTTGCGGTAACTCACGATAGGTACTTCCTGGACCACGTGGCCCAGTGGATTGCCGAAGTCGACCGCGGACGTTTGATCCCGTACGAAGGTAACTACTCCACCTACCTTGAGAAGAAGCGCGAGCGCCTCGAAGTTCAGGGTAAGAAGGACCAAAAGCTTGCCAAGCGCCTGAGCGAAGAACTCGAATGGGTTCGCTCCAACGCCAAGGGCCGTCAAACCAAGTCGAAGGCTCGTCTGGCACGCTACGAGGAAATGGCCTCGGAGGCCGAGCGCACCCGCAAGCTGGACTTCGAAGAAATCCAGATCCCCGCGGGCCCGCGTCTGGGCTCCTTGGTCATCGAGGCCAAGGACCTGAGGAAGGGCTACGGCGATCGCGTACTGATCGACAACCTGTCCTTCACCCTGCCGCGTAACGGCATCGTTGGCGTCATCGGGCCCAACGGTGTTGGTAAGTCGACGCTGTTCAAGACCATCGTTGGTCTTGAGCCGATCGATGGTGGCGAGCTGAAGGTCGGCGAGACCGTCAAGATTGCCTACGTTGACCAGAACCGTGGCGGCATCGACCCGGAGAAGTCCTTGTGGGAGGTTGTCTCCGAAGGCAACGACTACATGCACGTCGGCCAGGTTGAAGTTCCTTCGCGTGCCTACGTTTCGGCGTTCGGCTTCAAGGGTCCGGATCAGCAGAAGAAGGCAGGTGTGCTCTCCGGTGGTGAGCGCAACCGCCTGAATCTGGCGTTGACTCTCAAATTGGGCGGCAACTTGTTGCTCCTCGATGAGCCCACTAACGACCTCGACGTCGAAACCCTTGGCTCACTGGAAAACGCACTTCTGGAATTCCCGGGCTGCGCCGTGGTCGTATCTCACGACCGTTGGTTCCTTGACCGCGTGGCCACCCACATCCTTGCCTACGAGGGCACCAATGAGGATCCGGCCAACTGGTACTGGTTCGAGGGTAACTTCGAATCCTACGAGGCCAACAAGGTTGAGCGTCTGGGCCCGGAGGCTGCAAAGCCGCACCGCGTCACCCACCGTCGTCTGACACGCGACTAATCCTTGAATTAGTCCCGCAGTAAAGCAAAGAGCCCGTGGTCAACTAGATTTTCTCGTTGATCACGGGCTCTTTGGGTTTGTTGGGGCTGCGGACTACTTAGCCCTGGTCGGGAATGCGTAGCATGCCTTCTTGTGCCACCGAGGCAACAAGCTGCCCGGCACGGTTAAAGATCTGTCCGGTGCCTAGGCCGCGAGCACCGGAGGCGCTGGGAGATTCTTGGACATAGAGCAGCCACTCATCGACCCGGAACGGACGATGCCACCACATGGCATGATCCAGGCTTGCCACCGACATGCCGCGGGTGATCCAGGTCAGCCCGTGGGCGCGCAGAATCGGTTCAAGCAATGTGTAGTCACTTGCGTAGGCGAGCGCGGCACGATGCAAGGCATCATCATCGGGCATCGGCGCGGTGGTTTTCATCCACACCGCATTGACCGGGCGACGGTCTTCCGAAGGTTGGAAGTACAACGGCTCACCGACATAACGAATATCAAAAGGACGATTGAATGCGAACTCCTGGGCCACCGGATGGTCGATCTCACCAATGACATCCGCCGTGGTCGGCAGCGTCTCCGGATCTGGAATACCTTCGGGCATTGATACCTGGTGGTCAACTCCCTCCGAGGGCTCCTGGAAAGATGCAATCATCGACAGAATTGGCACACCATTTTGGTAGGCATGCACGCGGCGGGCGGAGAATGAACGCCCATCACGCAATCGCTGCACACCAAAGGTAATGGGTAAGGAAGCATCTCCGGCCCGCAGGAAGTAGCCATGCATCGAGTGGATGGGCCGTTCGCCCTCAAGGGTGCGGTAGGCAGCGATGACCGACTGACCCAACACCTGTCCACCAAAGACCCGATCGCGGGCCTGCGGAGGGGTGTGGCCGACGAAAATATCCTCGTCGGTACGTGCTTCGGTGCCTCCCTCAAGGGATAACAACTCCAGCAGCATCTTGGTGGTTGTGTGATTGGTGCTCACGAGCGGCTCCTTGTACAAATAATGATCTGGTTAGACACTATCGCCCTTGAGCCAGGGAATGGTGATCCCTGGGGCTAAACACAGCTCAAAGGTGAATAACCTGACCATGTTTGCTCCACAAAAGCGCTTCCACGGCGTGTTTTATGCAGGAGAGGGTCCAAGCAAAAGTCCTCTGATCGCTTGGTTAAAACCAAAACGGTGCTGGTCCAAACCCAGTGCGCGTCATGAGCAGTAATAACTCAAACGTGAACATTCACACCCACCGGTGAGATTCAATAGCAGGGCACTACATGAAATGATTGACTCATGCCCAGTGAAACAGTTGTTTTGACAGATCAGGAAACCCTCGCCGACCTTGGCACCTTCTTTGCCCGTGCCCGATCCATCGATGATGGCGCAATCATGGTGCAGGGTGCCGGCAGCGCGCTGGCACTCTATGTTCCGGTGCTTTACCCTGAAAATCTTGGTGACCCGGTTCCCACAATCTTGGGTATGCGTGCCATCGCGTTAGAAACTCCCGCCAAGGTTGCCGGAATTTACCCGCTCTCGGCGCTGACGGATCGTCTGGCGCGCATGGATGGCACAGCGCTTGAGCTGATCATGCCTCCGGCGGAGGTTAGCGCTTCTTGGGCGGGCCGCTCGGTGCCCCGCGGCGGCTGGGAGTTACTTGCAACAATTGACGATGACGCCTTGATCTCTCGGGCCAACGATGGGATGAGCGCGGTGGCTCAAGCCCTGCCGGAGAATGCCGGAAAACCAGTACTTGCAACCGTACGATCACGCATTTGGTCCACCCCGATGAGCGGGATTGCACCGCAGCTGAACGTTCAGATGCCGCTGGGCATCGCCTTTGGTGCCCAAACCCTAGGCTTCTTGCGCCCGGGCGCTACCTCAACGCTCTTTGGCTCTGGCCCGTGGCTACGCCTGAGCAGCACCGGTGGACACATTTTGGCCCGACAGGGTGGCATCCTGGGCTAACGTTCCCACAGATGATTGAAGCCCGAAGCGCCCAGTTCTCTGGTCGGCTTCGGGCTTCAATGCTTAATGCATGGCTCTATTGTTTGGGTACTTACACGCTTGGTGGAGTATCCGAAGCGTTAATGAGCGAGTGTGCTGCGCGGTCAAAATAATCCCACAGCGTGGTTTCCAGCATGGGTGCCAATTCAAGTGAATCGACAGCGACGCGCATGTGCTTGAGCCACACATCGCGGTTATGTGAATTGATGACGTATGGATGGTGGCGCATGCGCAAGCGCGGGTGTCCACGGCGCTCCGAATAGGTTTTGGGACCGCCCCAATACTGTTCCAGGAAAAGCTGCAAGCGCATGGCTGCCGGACGTAGATCCTGTTCCGGGTACATGGCACGGAACTCTAGGTCTTTGGCGACCGACTCGTAGAAGTTGTTTGCCAGCTTGGCGAAGGTTTCGCGCCCGCCGATCTGCGCATAAAAAGTGCCTTCGTAATCAGCTGGATTGTGATCATCGTTGGGGGAGAGCTTGCCTTCGGGAAGCGTGCTGCTCAGCGAAGCACCCACCGGTCTGAGTTCTCCCACTGGTTCGCCAAAGCGTGAGCTGCTGGGCAACAATACTGGCTTAGGCATCTGGCTTGCTTCCGGCTGGTTCTCGTTCACGATCTTGCTCAAGGTCCTTTCAATGACCGGGATCTTCCGGTATTACTACGTCGATTATGCCCGAATCCGGACCAGACGGCCTAACCTTTCGCGAAGGGCGTCGCCGTGCTGCCGGAAAGTCATCAAGAGCAATCATAAATTCTTGCATATGGCAGGCAACTTTGCCGCATACCGGCACCGAGCCGTTTGGCCACGTTGGCCGAGCGGGGCCGACCCCCCCCGGCCAGAGATGGGACTGTCTTCTTGGCCTGGCTTGATGGTCGGCGCGCTGGGCTACCCTGTATGGTGTGCGATCAAATCAAACACGCTGTGTCGAATCTCACAAAAACCCTTGACGACCCGCTGTGGTCAGGTTAGTGTTCATACTTGTATACAGATATGGATACACGCTTGAACATAAGCTCAAAGCGTTGGTGAAAGACCAATCGAGGAGTGTCGATGGGAAATCTAGACGTCGGGAACAGGGTCAGCGGCTCAACGTTTCTGCAGGGCCATGTCCAGCGCGAACTGGAAATGGCAATCGGTTCCAAATTCGTCTCACTGGAGCCACGAGAATTACAGGAGCAGGCGTCTGACTGGTCATGGATGTCGAAGTATCTGCAGTACAAAAACCTAGGAGTCCCGGCGGCAGACTTCATTGTTCGACCGGCCAACACGTCCGAAGTCCAAGCGATCATGCGACTGGCTGCCGACTACAAGATTCCCGTGGTGCCACGCGGCGGTGGGACCGGTACCCAAGGTGGAACCTTTGCCCCCTACGGTGGAATCGCCATGGATTTAACCCGACTCGATGAAATTATCGACATTGACGAGACCAGCCTCGTAGCGACGGTCGGAGCGGGTATCGACGGGCCAACCTTGGAAAGCGCACTGAACGCCAAGGGTCTCACCTTGTCTCACTACCCAGGTTCCTATCATCTGGGTGCAACTATTGGCGGCTTCGTCGCAGCACGTGGAAGCGGCGTTGTCAGTACCAAGTACGGTAAAGCCGAAGACCAGGTCCTACAGGTAGAAGTAGTCATGCCATCGGGCGAGGTGGTGACCACCATGCCAGTTCCCAGCCACGCGGCAGGCTCAGATCTACTCCAAACCTTTGTTGGTTCCGAGGGCACACTCGGTGTCATCACCCAGGTAGCAATGCGAGTAGACCGCATCCCGGAAAACTACGGATTCCTTTCCTTTAGCTTCCCCGACATCTTCGCCGGGATCGAGGCGGGCCGGCTGATCATGACAAATCGACTGCGCCCCTCGGTAATCCGACTCTACGATGAGGCAGATTCACAAAAGCTTAAGGACTGGGTCGGCACACCCTTCACCGGCACCCTCATGGTCGTGATGTGCGATGGAAACCAGGAACTCATTGACTACGAAATGCGTTCCATCACCAAACTTGTGGAATCTGCCGGCGGCACCTCCCTAGGCCCAGACGTTGGACGGATCTGGTGGGAAGGCAAATATGAGCCCTACGCCAAGGGCAAATTGCCGCAGCCACCATTACTTTATGGAACCTTCGACACTGTTGGACGATTCGAGGCTCTGTCAAGGATTTACTCCGCTAAGAAACACGCGATTGAAACCGAATTCGCCGAATATGGTGCACGTTACACCGCACACCTCTCGCACTGGTACGACTGGGGAGCGATGATTTACGACCGCTTCTACGTCGATAATCCGCCGGCGGATCCGGAAGAGGCAATGGCGTTGCATGACCGTCTCTGGGATGTAGGAGTGCGCGCCGGCATCGAAGCCGGAGGCATTCTCAATGATCATCACGGTGTTGGCATGAAATTGGGACGTTTCATGCGCCTACAACACGGCACCGGATTTGACCTCATGAAGTCGTTGAAAGAGGCCTGGGATCCAGACGGAATTATGAACCCGGGCAAACTTGGATTTGGTCCACCCAGCAATTCTCAGTGGTAGCGCACACCAGCAAAGTTTTACACGCACGTTGTTTTAGCTTGAAGTCCGAGATTCACCTGATGCAGGAAATTCAAAGGAGAAAGCAATGCACCTGTCGATGCACAATTGGATGCGATCCGAGCCGATCGAAACCACGATTGCTCGCCTAGCCAAGTACGGCTATAAGAGCATCGAGATCAGCGGAGAACCGGAACAATATGACACCAAACATGTCAAGAGCCTGCTCGGCCACTACGGCCTAGACTGCTGGGGCGCGGTCACCTTGATGGTTGACAAACGCAACATGCAATCAGACAACGAAGCAATGCGTGCTTCATCCGTGCAGTACGTCAAGGACTGCATCAACATGGTCGCCGAACTTGACGGTAAAATTCTCACGCTTGTTCCAGGCACTGTTGGCAAGATTACCCCGGATTCGACTCCGGAAAATGAGTGGAAATGGCTCGTTGAGGGAGTCAGCGAAATTTACGAAGTCGCCGAAGCCAAAGGCGTGCGGGTGGGTATCGAACCACTAAACCGCTTCGAGTCCTACCTGATCACCCGCGCCGAGCAGGCATTAGCGCTCTGCGCGGAGGTCGGACCCAACCTTGGCGTGGTACTTGACGCCTTCCACATCAATATCGAGGAAGAAAACCCGATGGACGCCATCCGCCTGGTGGGCGACAAACTTGTCGACTTCCACGTGGCCGACAACAACCGGATGCCGGCCGGATATGGAACCTACAACTGGAGCGAGGTTGTCTCAACCCTGCAGGAGATCGGTTATGAAGGCGCACTGACCGCCGAGTTCGTCGCTCCGGTGGACAGGACTCCAGCAAATAAGTACCCCAACGCACTAGAAACTAATTTCGAGGGTCTGGATATCGACCCGGAACAGCTCAAGTTCATCATCGACCATGGTTCCTCGGTGCTCACCGAGGAGTACTACGACTGGCTGGTGAAGGTAAACGCGGAGACACTTCTTCCACTGATCGGCAACTAAGGCACTCCCCGGAGCATTCGGGGTCGGCAACAAGGGGAAAGAGACAAGGTGTATGAGTAAGACGGTTGTCATCGTGGCAACGCTCGATACCAAGGGTGTCGAGATCGCCTATCTGCGTGATGCGCTGCAGCGGCTAGGGATCGATACCCTTGTAGTCGACTCCGGGGTTTTGGGGGAGCCGGTCGGTATCGTTCCAGACTTCAGCCATGAACAGCTGTGTCAACGGTCCGGAATCACGCTTCACGAGCTTCAAAATGCTGGCAGTCGAGGCAAAGCCGTCGCGATCATGCGCCGCCTAGTCAGCGAGCTGGTTGTGGATCTCTTCGCGGAGGGCCGGATATCCGGTGGCATCAGCGTCGGGGGAGTTGGCTCCATCATGGGCGCGGCGGCCATTCAGCAGCTGCCGCTCGGGGTCCCCAAGATCGTTGTCGCACCAACCGCCTCGGGTCATCACGAGTTCGGACCCTATGTTGGAACCAAAGATGTGATGGTAGTGCACTCCGTGGTCGACATTCTGGGACTCAACGAGATTTCAAAGACAATTTTCGACAACGTTGCCGCGGCAATGTACGGATTACTGGCCAAAGGGCATCCATTAGATCGCCCCGCACCTGGTGCCCGCTACGTCGCCACCACCATGCTGGGGAACACCACCACCGCGGTGGGCGCCATGAAAGACCGGCTGTCGGAAGCGGGGTACGAAACCGTCGTCTTCCATTCCAATGGAGTCGGTGGTCCGGCCATGGAAGAACTGGCCGCCAGCGGTCAATTTGTCGGGGTCATCGACTACACCACCAATGAAATCGCCGACCCACTCACCGGTGGCATCCATGATGGTGGCCCCCACCGGCTACGCACCGTGGGACTGCATGGAATCCCACAAATAGTGCTACCCGGTTGCATGGACTTTTCCGTCTTTGCCGCAGGAAACGTCCCGCGACTCCTAGGGAATCGGCCGGTATATGACCACAATCCAGAGTACACACTGGTGCGCACCCCACTGGAGGAAATGCACCAACTAGGCGAGATCTTTGCACGGCGACTCAACGAATCAACCGGCCCCATTCGTGTGCTCATCCCCACCAGGGGGCTCTCAATTCCTTCAACACCCGATGGGCCCTTCTGGGATCCGGAAGCCGATGCGGCATTCCTCACCGCGGTGCGCCGCGTGCTACGCCCGGATATTCCCTTGGAAACCATCGATCTACACATCAACGATCCGGAACTTGGCAGATACGTTGCCGAACTATTCCTGCAAGTAATGACCACCGCACAAGCCCAGGAGATATGCACATGACCAGCAAACCAGCAGCCGACCGTCCCGAGCGCGTGATCAACCGCCTCACCGAGGGTGATGAGGAGTTCCGGGAAAAGTTCGTTTCCTGGAACCTCGCGCACTTGTCCTATGTGGATATTCGGGAGTACCTCAAGACCAAGGACACGGTGCTGGTACCCATCGCTAGCACCGAACAACACGGACCGCACCTACCGCTCTACACAGATACGATTACCGCGGTGGAAATTTCCGAACGAATCTCCGAGTCGATTGGGGTGCTGCACACACCGCCGATCTGGACCGGATACTCACCTCAGCACATGTATGGCCCCGGTGAGGGCCGCGGTACCATCACGGTGCGTTCCAGTACCCTACTGGCACTCATGAATGACATCGCACGCTCACTGATCCACCACGGCTTCAACCGGATCATCTTCATCAATGGTCATGGGTCAAATATCAAGGTAGTAGACCCGGTATTGCGCAAGCTACGCTACGAAACCGGTGCGCTCATCTCCTTCGTCAAGCCCTATATGGAACGCTACGAAGGAATTTTAGCCGGATTGATGGAGAATCCTCCGGAGGAAACCCCCGGCTGGCACTCCTCGGAACTTGAAACATCACAGGATCTGGCCTGGAATCCAGATCTGGTGCGTATGGAACGGGCCGTTGACACCCGGGCTCACACCCCGGAGTTCCTGCCCGGTGCCTTTAGCAAGGACGACGGCATGCCGGACACCGAATTTGAGGGTTACCAGTACTTCAGCTTCCCCATGGATCATCATGAGTTCGTGGACAACGGTATTATTGGCAACCCGATGCGGGCCACCGCGGAAAAGGGCCATGAGGCATTCCGTCGGCTCAGCGAGCACGTGGCGCGCGGCGTCATGGAACTGGAAAAGGTGCCGGTGACTGTGCATACTCGTGAGTTCATCGACCGCGTGATGTAAAAGGCGTAAGGGGGGCGCCAACGGTGAGCCATCGCAGTCGGTAACATTAGTAAACAAGCTCGAGAGAAGGAAGTTAGCCATGGCTGAGACTGGAACACGCGTTGATGACGCGTACACATTCCTACTTGCTGAAATTACCGGCTTTCGGCTCCGCTCCGGTGCGCCGCTTTCCGAGAACCGAATTGCTGCACAAATCGGAATCTCTCGAACACCGGTTCGAGAAGCCCTGCAGCGTTTAGAGAAGGAGGGGCTGGTGAAGCGCGGCGATAATGCGCGCTTCACCGTCTCCCAGCTCACGCGCTCCGAGGTCAACGATTCCTGCGACTTGCTTGAGGTTCTCGATACCTACATCTGCCGCAAGGCCGGTGAGAAGCTCACCGAACAAAGCGCGGCGCTGTTGACGGCTTCGGTCGACACCATGACTCAGGCAGCCATTTCTGAGGATCGGGCATCTTGGGCGGAGGCCGACGCGGCATTCCACCGGCTGATCAATGAGATTGCTGGCAACGTTCTGGTGGCGGATACCGTGAAGGAAACTCGCCGGCGCATCCAGCGTTTTTGGTTACGTGCGGCAAGTGCCCAGCATCGTCTGGAGGAATGCTCAAACGAGCATCAGGTGCTGGCCAGGGCCATGATCGAAAAGGACTACGCAGCCATTGAACCGGCGGTCAAGGTCCATATCGGGCACATGCGTGGTCGGATGCTGGACATGATCGACGCGGCAGAAGCGCTGCTCGGCTAAATATTCTCAGGGTGCGCTTGCTCACCTAGTTTCACTCTGCACCACATCATCCCCTTCGATGGTGCGGTGAAATCCATTGACACCCATGTTTGGTGACCATATGGTGTCAATACTTGTATACACATAAGGATACAAACATGTGTCCAAGCATGAATTTCAATATTCGAAGCGATGTAAGGCAGGTGAAATGACTCAGTTCCTCTTGATCACGTTCAACGGTTTAACACTGGGCGCCGTCTATTTTCTTGTGGCATCCGGACTAACTTTGATCTTTGGTCTGATGCGAGTCATCACGATGGCTCATGGAACCAGCTACCTGCTGGGCGGATACATCGGATACGTGGTGGTCCGCGAAACCGGGAACTGGATCCTTGGCGCACTGGCTGCATCGGTGGGCGTAGGGTTGCTCGGGCTACTTATTCACCAGCTGCTGATCCGCAAATTCCAAGATGATGACATGCGCGTTGCTCTCATTACCCTCGGTCTCTCGCTGATCGGTACCGACCTCATGCTCGCCGCGTTCGGTGGCACCGCAACCCAGGTAGCAATCCCCAAGGCGCTACAGATCGGCGTGGAGCTACCATTGCTTGGCACCTACCCACTGATCAGAATCCTGCTACTTCTCATCGCCATTGGCGTCGGTTTTGGGCTGTGGTTCTTCGTGAACAAAACGCGCTACGGCGCTGTTGTCAGAGCCGGCGTCGATGACAGCCAAATGACCGCGGCCACCGGTATCAACATCAAGGTCGTCTTCGCCGCGATCTTCGCGTTCGGCTCGGCGTTGGCCGGCTTTGCCGGTGTTGCCGGCGGCTCACTCTTCCCACTCATGCCGGGACAAGACGGTACCTACCTGCTCTTCTCGCTCGTGGTGGTGATCGCCGGTGGCATGGGATCAATCGCTGGTGCAGCAATAGGTGCAGGGCTCGTTGGTCTCGTCTCCCAATTTTCGCTTGTCTATTTTCCAACCTACGCATTGGTCTTCACCTTCGCCCTCATGGTGATCGTGCTGGCGGTTCGCCCGCAGGGCCTCATGGGGAAGGCAACCGTATGAGTACCGACCAAACCACGAGTATGCGGCGCAAGCCACGCCTGGGCGCTGTGCTCTGGCTGGCATTCCTCATCTTCGCCTTCGCCTTCCCCTACCTCGTGGATCGACCAAAATTCTGGATCCCAAATATTGGTATCAAGAGCATCTGGCTTGGCGTCGTTGCCATGTCACTGGTGTTCCTGAATCGATACGTTGGCCTGCTATCGCTAGCCCAGATGACCATCGCGGGCATCTCCGCTTATGGGGCCGGATTCGTAATCGTCAAGATGGATGGGCCCATCATGATGGCGATCCCTATCGGCCTGTTGGTTGGAACCCTCGCCGGATTCCTCATTGCGTTAGTTGCCGTTCGTACCAAGGCAATCTACTTCCTAATGATCACCTTGGCCATCGGTCAAGTGGTTTACTCCTTCGCGTCGCAATCCATCGAGGTGACAAACGCCCGCCGCGGACTAGCGCCGATCAAGCGCGAAGACGTAGGATTCATGCACTTCACCGAATTACATATTTTCTATTATGTGGCGCTGATTGTCGCAATTGGCTGCTATGTTCTCTGCCGTTATATCGCAGCTACGTCCTTCGGGTTGGCTCTGCAGGGAATCAAAGATTCTCCCGAGCGTATGAGCGCACTGGGCTACAACGTAAACCGTTACCGTATAGCCGCGATGACCTTTAGCTCATTCATCGCATCGGTAGGCGGCATCATTATGGTCTTCGACCGGGCCCAAGTCGATCCGGATGTGGTCGCGCTCCCGGCGACTCTGGACATCTTGATCGTGGCGGTAGTCGGCGGTATCGGGTCGCTCTCCGGAGTCTTCTTCGGAGCACTGGTGCTGACCCTGCTCGATAACTTCTCCCAAAATCTCACCGAGCGCTATATGACACTCACGGGATTGGTATTCATCGCCGTGCTGCTATTCGCCCCGGCAGGACTAGCCGGAATCGGAAAACAGCTCAGCGCATTATTCGCCAGACTCAAAGGTCCGACGATTCAGGACGCCGCGGAAGCGGATCCTCCACAAACATCACCGGCAGCGACTGCGGAGGATGCCCAGGAAACACAAGATGAACTCTCGAAAGGAAGTCAGCGATGAAGCTGAATAAGGGAAAGAATCGAATTGCCGCACTTGCCATGGGTTTCAGCCTGGCACTTGTTGCAACGGGTTGTGCGCCTGCTGGTAGTGGGGAAGCAGCCCCCGGCAGTAGCTCCGCAGGAGCTGCCTCAAGCGACACCATCAAGATCGGCGTACTTTCAACCTCCGAAGGCAACCTAGCCTTCGGCATGGATGAAGCCAAGGCAGCCATCGGAGTCGCGATGGAAGCTCGCGGTGGCACAGTTGAGGGTGGCACCATAGCTGGTAAGAAAGTGGAACTAATCTACGAAGGCACCGACGGCACCAGCGCTTCGGCCCAGACCAAGGCCAAGAAACTCGTCGAAAATGAAGGAGTAGATATCGTCTTTGGCCCGGCCTCCGGCGATGAAGGCGAAACCGTTGTCCAATATGCACTCACCGAACCCGACGTCACCTTCGTCAATGGTGCGGCCAGCCCGGTGGGCATGACCTTGCAGAACGCCGAAAATTTCTTCCGCTTTATGGGCGATTCGGCGATGTGGATGGGTGGCCTAGGAGACCATGCCTTCAAGGAAAAGGGCTACAAAAAAGTTTATTCAATTGCCGAAGATTACTCCTTCCCCTATGACAACGCGGGTGGTTTCTTCAGTGAATTCTGTGCGGCCGGTGGAGAAGTAACTGGTAACTCGTGGGTACCTGTGGGAACCACGGATTACGCAACCATCATCTCCAAGATCCCGGCAGATACCGATGCGGTTTACGTCGGACTGGGTGGTGCCGATGCCGCTAGCTTCTTGTCACAGGCAGTCACCGCCGGGGTCGAAAAGCCGCTGATCGGCGGTTCCATCACCGTTGATACCACGGCGCTTTCCGGAGACGCGAATATTTCCGACGCCGCAGTTGGAACCATCACCGGAGGACCAGTCCCTGGCGCAGATTACGACAATCCAGTATGGAAGACGTTCTCCGAGGCCTACGCCAAGCAACCCAAAGCGTTCCCAAGCCCATCGATCTTCGGCATTCTCTACTACAACGCCTTTGAATCCCTGTTGTTGGGTATCGAAGAAACCAAGGGCGAACTCGGTGAGAAGCATGCGGACCTGCGCGCTTCACTGAGCAACCTGAAATGGGATACCCCCACCGGACCGATTTCCATGGATAAGAATCGCCAAGCAATTGTCGATAATTTCCTGATCGAGGTCGTAGACGACAGCAGCGGTGAGCTCACCCAGAAGAACCTGAGCAAATCTTCCAACGTCACCCAAGGCACCACGGTGTACGACCGCTTCGACGGCTGCCCAAACTAAGCACGAGAAAGGACTAACGATCATGCGTCAATCGTCATTAGCTCTGAATGTCACGGGACTATCCAAAAGTTTCGGGGGGCTCCATGCCATGAAAAGTATGGATCTACAGATTCAGGACGGTGAGCGAATCAGCATGATCGGCACCAACGGCGCGGGCAAGTCCACATTCTTCAATCTTTTGGCAGGAGTATTTCCGGCAACAACCGGACGCATCGAACTCTTTGGAGAAGACGTTACAACTCTCTCCACTGCCAAACGAGCGAAGAAAGGACTTGCCCGCACCTTCCAAACATCGAGCCTTTTCGAACAACTCACCGCCGCCGAAAATGTCTTTATTGCCCTAGGCGGCGTTGAATTCAACGGTGCGTCACTGCGGCTGGCTCTTCCCAGTTCCAAAAACATCTTGGTTGAGAACCGCTGGAGTCGAGTCGAACGATTACTTGAACGGGTTGCGCTGGGTGATCAAGGCTCAACCATGGTGGCAAATCTTTCCCACGGTGAGCAACGACAACTTGAGCTCGCCATGGCCCTAGCTCTACAACCAAAACTCTTGATGCTCGATGAGCCAGCTGCGGGATTCTCCCCGGCCGAGCGCGCCCACTTGGTCAAAATACTTCGCGAGCTCCCACAAGAAATCACGTTGTTGCTGATCGAACATGACATGGATATTGCCCTGGCCACCGCCAACAGGGTGGTCGTCATGCACGACGGGGAAAAAATCTTAGAAGGCTCACCACAAGAAGTAAGATCTTCGGCACGCGTACGTGAAATCTATTTGGGAGGATCCCTTGACGATGTCGCCTAACCCACTATTTGAGGTCAAAGACCTCAACGTTTCATACGGGCGCGTACACGTATTACAGGATGTAAATCTCGCCATGGGTATTGAACCCTTGGGACTTGTCGGGCGCAACGGCATGGGTAAGACGACGCTAGTGAACGCGATCGCCGGAATGGTTCCAGCGCAATCTGGAACCATTGAATTTGAGGGAGGAAACATTGCCAATAAGGAACCGCACCAGGTGTGCCGTGCCGGGATTGGGTACGTACCGCAAGGTCGGAGAATCTTCCCATCGCTGACGGTAGATGAGCACTTCACCATGATCAAAACCAAACGAGATGCGCGCTGGAAAAAACAGGATATATATGACCTATTCCCACGTCTGGCGGAACGTAAGAAGAATGGTGGTGGGGCCCTATCCGGTGGCGAACAACAGATGCTGGCCATCGGACGCGCGTTATTGACTAATCCACGGCTGATTGTCATGGACGAACCTTCTGAGGGGCTGGCGCCAGCGATTGTTGATCATTTGGCCAACGTTTTTCGCACGCTCGTCTCCGAGGGGCAGGCAGTGCTCTTGGTGGAGCAAAACCTAAGATTCGCTACGGAGCTCTGTGACCGGATTTTGGTGATGGTCAACGGACAGATTGCTGTCGACATGACCTCGGATGAATTGGTGTCAAGCCCAGAAACTCAATCCAAATATCTCGGGTTGTAAGAACACTGGGGGAAATGATGATCTCCCGATTATGTGCCGTGACGGTTTCCTAGAGCAGCCGTTTGATTGCTTCACGGTAGGACAGATTGCTCATATTTTCCCTATATCTGTTTACCCATTCAAGCACCCAGAGTGGGTCGGTCTTGCCATACTGGCGCAACGACCATCCAAGGGCCTTGCGAATAAAGAACTCTTGGTCACCAAGGTTGGCTTCCAGTGCATAGTTCAGAAGCTCTGTATTAGTTTTAGCCCCAGCATGTAGCTGCGCAATCATTGACATACGACGTTTCCACATGAACTCGTCGGTAGCCCACGCACGCAATAGCGGTTCCATGATTTCCGGGTGGGCCAGTAATAGTTCACCAAAACGACGTGCGCATCCATCAACAATGTCCCACCACGCTCCCTCAAGAATCATCCGCTCATAGAGTGGCAAAAATTCCAGGCGTCCTTTGACCAGCCGATGGGCGCACAATTCTCCGGCCGCATACCAATGCTCGCGGTGTGTGGCAGCGGAGAACAACTCGGTGGCAGCATCCAGACGAGCCTGTGCGCTATTGAGCTCAAGTTCGGTGGCCAATTCCTTGGTCACCTTGCGAACCTGTGGGGCGCGGACCCCCAAGAACGGCTGCGTGGTTTTCATGTAGGCCTGTTGGACTTCGGCGCGGCCCGGCTCAACATACGGCAAGAGAGCTTCTGTAAGTGCCTCAACGATGCTAGTCATGGTCTTGAACTACGCTCCGGTCTTGTGGCAGCAAAACTCCACACAACTATGGTGCAACGGGGGCATGATGGACCGGGAAATTCACACTACGAGCAATAAAGCACACAGAGTTAGCCTCTCCATGAAGCGAATCGGCTAGCGCACGTTGCGATTCATCGGCAAGTTTCACCCGCGGATGCAATGTAGCTTCCAAGAATTCTCCACTGCCATCACGATTCAAACGCAGGGTTCCGCTGGCCTGATCGGTGTAACCGGTCACCACAACCGAATGCTTCACGGCAATATGTAGGTATGAAAGCATATGGCACTGGCTGAGCGCAGCAAGCAATAACTGCTCTGGGTTCCACCGATCGCGATCTCCATGGAAAGTTGGGTCGGCGGTGCCCGGCAGATCGGGTAAACCCTGGGCGGAGATGACATGGTCGCGGCCGTAGCCACGGTAGCTTGTGGTGCCCTCACCACGGTTACCGGTCCAGTTGATGGAAATGCTGTAGTTATGCAATGCCAAGTTCATGCTAACCATTGTCTTTCAAATTCTGGCTCGATGCCGCATCCACCACGGCTCGGCAAGTTTTGGGAGTCACAAAGCTGTGACTCCCATGTTGTATATTCCTCAAGATCGTGAAAGCCGTAGGGGCGTGCGTCGGTGAAACACCGATACACACGCCCCTACATGGGTCAGTGAACTATGCAGATTTAGCGATCCGCGGCCTGGGCCGCGAGGGAACGGACAACACCATCGCGTGCCTCGACAATCAACCGACGCAACGCCCGGGACTCTTCGCCCACACCAGCAAGGAACGTATCGGTGGTATCCAAAGTCTCCTGGCTGATCTGTGCCGCAGGGTAGAGACCCACGATGATTTGCTGGGCAATTTCATAGCTCTTGGTTTCCCACGCGGCAAGCGCAGCCTCAAAGTAGGCTGGCACGTAGTCGGCGATCAGTGCAGCATCGTGAACCCGGTTGAAGCCCGCGATTGCCGCGCGCTGTTCAAGGTTTGAAAGCTCTCCGGCCTGAATTGCCGCCCACGCCGCGGCCTTGGCCTCGATGGTGGGCATTGCTGCCTTGGCGCTGTGTGCGGCCAGCGAACCATTGGCTGTATTGTCGTGTGCCAATTCGTCGTCAATATCCGCAACGCTTGCGCTGCCTCCCGCGGCCAGCGAAGAGAGCAGATCCCACCGCAGATCCGCATCAACCTGCAGACCAGCAAGGACCAACGAACCATCCAAGAGCGTTGAAACAATCTCCAGCTGCTCGGTCGTGTGGGCACGCGCGGCAAACGCCTTAACAAATTGCAGCTGTGCATCACTTCCCGCCATAGCGTCTTGGGCCAGGGTCCACAGGCTATTGGCTGCTGAAGTTCCAGCGGCGCTGGCAGCTGCAGGATCAACATAGAAATCTAGCGTGGTGTTCAACTGGCGCAGCAGCACCATGATCACCGAAGAATCTTTTTCATGACCAATATTGTTGAGCACCAGATCGACGTAGGCGCGCGCCGGAGTTTCGGCATCACGCACCGCGTCCCAAGCAGCACCCCAGACCAGGGTGCGCGGCAGCGACCCATCGAAGTCTTTGAGATGCTCGGTGGCGGTGGCCAAGGAAACCTCATCGAGGCGAATTTTTGCGTAGGCAAGGTCATCGTCATTGACCAACACCAGAGCGGGGCGCTTGAGACCCAGTAGCGCGGGAACCGAGGTAGAAGCGCCAGCAATATCGAGTTCTTCACGATGCACCCGAACCAAGGCACCGGTGGCATCGAGATCGTAGAAGCCCACTGCAAGGCGGTGCGGGCGGATGGTTGGGTAGGCATCGATCGCGGACTGGGTGATCTCAAAACTTGTGATGAGCCCGGCATCGTCGGTGCTGATCTGCGCGCGAAGCGTATTGACTCCGGCGGTTTCCAACCAGAGCCTTGTCCATTCGCTCAAATCTCGACCTGAGGCCGTTTCAAGTTCACGCATCAGATCGGGCAGCTCGGTGTTACCCCAGGCGTGCTTCTCAAAGTAGCTGCGCACCCCGGCCATGAATTCTTTTTGACCCACCCAAGCCACCAGTTGACGCAGCACCGAGGCACCCTTGGCGTAGGTGATGCCATCGAAGTTCACCTGAACGTCTTCAAGGTCATTGATTTCCGCGACGATGGGGTGGGTGGAGGGCAGCTGGTCCTGGCGGTAGGCCCAGGTCTTCTCAAGGATATTGAATGTGGTCCAGGAGGAGGTGAATTCGGTGTTCTGTGCCGCGGCAAGCGTTGACATGAACTCGGCGAAGGACTCGTTGAGCCACAGATCATTCCACCAACGCATGGTGACAAGATCACCGAACCACATGTGAGCAAGTTCGTGCAGGATGGTGATGGCACGACGCTCCACCATGGCCTCGGTGGGCCGCGAGCGGAAGACATAGGACTCTAGGAAGGTGACCGCTCCCGCGTTTTCCATGGCCCCGGCGTTGAATTCGGGAACAAAGAGCTGGTCGTACTTTTCAAACGGGTACGGGGTGCCAAATTGAGCTTCAAAGAACTCGAAGCCCTGGCGGGTGAGGGTGAAGATATTTTCGGCATCGAGGTGTTCCATCAGCGAGGCGCGGGCAAAGACGCCTAGCGGGATGATCCGTCCGTCGCTGCTGGTTAGTTCCGAGCGAACACTCTTGTATGGGCCGGCGATCAGCGCGGTGATGTACGAGGACATCCGTGCGGTGGGGGCAAAGCTCCAAGTCTTGGCACCCTCATGTGCGGCAACCGGCTCGGGGGTGGGGGAATTGGAGATGATGTCCCAGTGCGCCGGGGCGGTCACCGAAAAGGTGAAGGCAGCCTTTAGATCGGGCTGCTCGAAGACGGCGAACATGCGTCGGGAATCTGGCACCTCAAATTGTGAGTAGAGGTAGACCTCTTGATCTACCGGGTCCACAAAACGGTGCAGGCCCTCGCCGGTGTTCATGTAGAGGGCATCGGCGTCGATGACCAGGATGTTCTCGGCCGCCAGGTTTGGCAGTTCGATGCGCACACCATCTGATACCTCGGCCGGGTCAAGCTCCACACCGTTGAGGTTTACCGAGTGCACGGCCGAGGTCACCGCATCGATGAAGGTGCTGGAGCCGGCGGTGGCATTGAAGCGTACGGTGGTCTTGGATCCAAAGACCGTGTCCGAACCGGTCAGATTCAGCTCAACCGTGTAGGAATCGACAGCAAGTATTTCGGCACGAGCCTGTGCTTCTGAGCGCGTGAGATTTAGTCCTGGCATGATCGCTAAGGGACCTTTCGATGTGGGGCAGAAAACTGTGAGATGTTGCTATGCCTGCATGAGTATGAAACAAACCTTGAACATTGTGTCCATTCTCTCACCCGCACCACAAGATGCCGCAAGTGCAAAACACTGATTGGATAGGAAACATGTCATTAAATGTGGTGCTGCTTGGATACGGCGCAATTGGAAAGTCCCTGCATCAAATGCTTGAGGCTCATCCGGGGAGGATCAACGTCCTGGGCGTGGTGGGCCGGAATTCAGCTAGTGACGACCATGTTTTGGCGCAAACACGCCAAACCTCAACTGGTCTGTCGGTACTAGGTCTGAACCAAGCGCTCGAAGGCGCCGACATTATTGCCGAATGCGCTTCCCCCGCAGCGGTCACCGAACTGGGGCCACGCATCATTACCTCCGGAACCGACCTGCTGGTAGCCTCGCTTGGCGCCTTGGTCGATGAGCAAGTGCGATCCAACATTATGGATGCCGGGCCGGGGCGCGCCTACCTATCCACCGGGGCCATCGGTGGGCTGGATCTGATTCGTGCTGCGGGGGATACCATCAAGGCCATTACCCTGCGTACCAGCAAACACCCCTACGGACTCCTACACCCCGGGCTCGATGAAGCAACGCGAGATTCAATCACCGAGGTGGTGGAGCTGGGGGACTCGCGCATCGTGTTTGAGGGAACCGTTGCCGATGCCGTCACGCTATTTCCCTCAAATATTAATGTCGCAGCGGCCCTGGGGTTGGCGGCAGGAAACTTTGATCTGGTGCGCGTGAGAATCGTCGCGGACCCGAGCGCCGAACTGACTAGGCACACCATCGCGGTGCGCGGCAGCGGTGGATCCTATGATTTTGATATTCAGAACATCCCAGATCCACACAACCCCGCGACGAGCGTGTTAACCGCCAGGTCAATGGCCTCTGGATTGCTGCGTCTGGCCGGGGTCGGACCACATTTTATCTAGTCAAATCATCTTTGGGTCCCGTCTTGGCTAGGCTTAGGGATAAGAAGCAAAATTCCAAAGCCCAAGGAGCGTTCGGCAGCCCATGCCAAGAACTAATCAGAAGCAAACTAACCGGATATTCTGGCCGTTGAGCCTTGGCACGCTAGGTGTGGCCCTGCTGGTACAGGTTTTTTCCATGGCGTCGCTCAAGGATCGGCTACCCGATCCACTGGCCACCCACTGGAATGGTTCCGGGATTGCCGATGGCACAGGGAGCTTCACCGGGTTCCTCTTGTTGAGCATGGGCACATTGATCTTCCTGGGGTTGATCGTCCCGCTGAGTTCACTGAGCACTCCGAAAAAATCGGCCGGCTCGGGTCAGCCCTGGCTAGCCGGGATTGGCAATGGACTACTTGTCGCAACCACCGGATTGTTCCTTTCCGGAATCATAGGACAGCTCGATGCGCCGCAGGCTCTGGGGACCAGCATGAATAATCAGGTGCTGATCATCGGGATCATCTCAGGCGTGCTGTGGGGATTGCTCAGTGCTTTCCTCGTACGAAAGGCCTTCACCAGCACCACAAATGAAGAACTTCCGGTGGCGGAAGAATCGACACGAAACACCAGCACTCCTTCTACCTACGTACCGCTTCCCGGCACCCGCATTTCGTCGTCAATCAACAGCCCGTTGTGGCTCTCCCTGATTCTATTGGTAACCGTCATCGGTGCCATCTATCTCATGGTTTCCACCGACATGTCAGACCCAACCATCTGGTTCATGGCAGCGCCAGGGCTCTTGCTACTAATTGCCGTCAGCGTGCTGCTAATGTCCGGCAAGGTCGTAACAGATGATGAGGGAATTCGGGTCTACGGAGGCGGGATCTTCAAGCTCCTGCATGTGCGACCCAACAAAATCAAAAAGGCAGAGGCTCGCGAAATCCGTCCCATGGAATACGGCGGCTGGGGGCTACGGATCTCCGGCGCCGGCATTGCCTTCATTACCGGCACCGGCCCCGGTGTCTTGGTCACCCAAACACAGGGCGCGGATCGTATTTACTCGGTGGCCACCATGGATGACGCTCAAGGCATGGCGGCAATTCTGAATCGACTCGCGGCCCAGAACACCGCTGCCGGCTCCTAAGCACCTCCTGCGCACAAGCCACTCGCACGCTCAAGCTGGGTTTAGCCGGGTCATCAACTTAGCCCGGGACTAAACCAGCGGATAAGCTGGGGAAGATTCTTCCCCTTTTCAAGCGCCAAAGGATATTTCACATGCGCGTTCACATTGCCACCGACCACGCGGGCCTCGAGCTCAGCGCCCACCTCATCGAGCACCTCACCGCCAAGGGCTTTGAGATGATCGACCACGGGCCTACAGCCTACGACGCCGAGGACGACTACCCATCGTTCTGCATCAATGCAGCCCTTGCGGTGGTAGCAGATCAGGCACAGGGGCTGGATTCACTGGGCATCGTGCTCGGTGGCTCGGGCAACGGCGAACAGATCGCTGCCAACAAGGTGGCAGGCATCCGTGCCGCGCTTGCCTGGAACCTTGATACCGCACGCCTGGCCCGCGAACATAACAATGCAAACGTTGTAGCAGTTGGCGGCCGCCAGCACTCGCTGGAAGAAGCCACCGAGATCATCGAAGCGTTCTTGGCAGAGCCGTTCTCCAACGTTGAGCGCCACATTCGCCGCATCGGCAAAATTGCCACCTACGAGACCACCGGCGAGGTAGTGGCCTAACTTTAGGCTTTAGCACCATGCCCGAAGGACACTCGGTACATCGACTTGCCCGCCAATTTGACGACGTCTTTGGCGGGCAAGTCCTTGCCATTTCATCACCCCAGGGACGCTTCTCCGATGCCGCCAAGCTCATTGATGGTCAGAAGCTTCTCTCGTCGCACGCCCACGGCAAACAACTGTTCTTGGGTTTCGAGAATGATTTGATCCTGCGCATTCACTTAGGCCTCTATGGGGCCTGGAGTTTCGGGGGAGACGAACACTTCTCCGGTGCTTCCTCGATTGGTGCCCCGCGCCGTGTCGGCGAGGTTGAACAGGGGCCGGACGCGGATCAAGGCTCCTACGATGGGCCGCCCGAACCCGTCGGCCAGGTTCGTGCCCGGCTGGTCTCGGCGCACGGTTGGGCCGACTTGCGTGGCCCGAGCGCCTGCGAGGTCATCACCGAGGAACAAGCGCTCATAGCGCGCGCCAAACTTGGCCCAGATCCACTGGTGGGGGCCGCCGGTGAATTCAATCTTGCTAAGGGCCGTGGCACCGCAGAAGATGTTGCAGCGGACGCACTTGGTGCCAAGAAGGAATTCATCGCCCGGTTGGCCAAGAAAAAAACACCCATTGGCACGGCACTCATGGACCAGTCTTTGCTCGCTGGAGTCGGAAATATTTATCGCGCAGAAACGCTTTTCCGCTGCCAAATTGACCCGTTCATGCCCTGCAACGAGTTATCCAAACCGCGTGCCGCGGCGCTCTGGGATGACATCGTTTCCATCATGAACGATGGGGTGCGTGATGGAAAAATCATCACCACACGCATCGAAGATCGCAACGCCGCTGGTCCACTGTGGCCGGAAAACGCCTACTACACCTATCAGCGTCAGCACCAGCAATGCCGCATTTGCGATTCGGGGATTGCGCTGATGGAAGTTGCCGCACGCAAACTCTATTGGTGCCCAGGATGCCAGCCCAAGGCCCGCAAACGCGCGACGCGATAGGCAGGGGCCCCGGGGGCTGGTCTTCCACACCGTAGCCAGCTAAATCTTGGCAGATACACTCGCACGCTTGGGGCTTGTCGAAACTCTCGAGAGTTTGCCGGCTCGCGGGATAAACAGCGCCAGGATAATTGCCACCAGCGCAGAAGCGATAGCCAGTATGAAGCTCATCTGGAATCCGGCCATGGTGGGCACCGGAACTTTGCCCACCATGATGCTCATGCTCGCCAGCACCACGCCGGTCACTGCCGCGGATACCGCGGTGCCCACCGAACGCATGAGCGCATTCAGCCCATTGGCAGCACCGGTTTCGCGTTGGTCCACGGCGCCCATGATCAGCGCCGGCATTGCGGCATAGGCTAGTCCGATGCCGCCGCAGATCACCATTGAAGCCAACGCAAGATGCCACATCTGCGAGTTCAAAACCAAGGCCAGTACATAGCCGGCGCCAATGACCGCCGTGCCGGTGATCAAGGTGATCTTGGGGCCGCTGCGTGCCGAAAGCCGGGCCGAGACCGGCGAAATAGCCATCATCATTAGCCCGCCGGGGGTCAGCACCAATCCTGCCTGCAGCATGCTTAGCCCCATTCCGTAACCGGTGCTGGCCGGTGCCATAAGCAATTGCGGGAAGGCAAGGTTCATGGCATACATCGAAAAGCCCACGGCAATTGAGGCAAAGTTTGTAAATAGTACCGATGGTCGGGCAGAAATGCGAAGGTCCACCAGGGGAGAAGCGGTGCGCCGTTCGTGGAAACCCCAGAGCAGCAGCAGCACCAGTGCCGCGGCGAAGCAAGAGAGGGTTAACACGCTTCCCCACCCCCATGTGGATCCCTTGGATATCGGCAGTAGTAGTGCCACCAGGCCCGCGGCAAGCCCCAAGGCCCCCAAGAAATCAAACCGTGCCGGGGTACGCAACGTCGAACGGGGGAGCAGGAACAACACGGCGGCAAAAGAGATTGCTCCAAGACCCGCGGCGCCCCAAAAGAGCGTGTGCCAGTCGGCAAATTGAGCAACCGCCGCCGATGCTGGCAGCCCGATCGCGCCTCCCACACCCATGGTGGCGCTCATTGTCGCAACCGCCGAACCCATCTTTTCGCGAGGCAGCTCATCGCGCAGGATCCCAATGCCCAGCGGGATCGCTCCCATGGCTAGCCCCTGCAGACCGCGACCCACCACCATCGGCAGCAACGAATCGCTCAACGCGCAGATGATCGATCCACCCGTGAGGATGAGTAAGGAGAGGAGCAATACCAAGCGTTTGCCAAGCATGTCGCCAAGCCGCCCGGCAATCGGGGTGATAATCGCTCCGGCCAACAAAGTGACTGTGATGACCCAAGAAGCGTCGGCCGCACTGGTATTGAGCATGGCGGGCAGGTTGGGAATCAGCGGGACAACAATTGTCTGCATGAGTGAGACGACAATGCCCACGAAGGCTAAGACCCAGATAATGAGTGATCCGCCGCGCGCATTGCCGTTCTTCGCCGTGTTTTCGGTGCTGGAGACTGTTTTTAACCGAGTAATAGTGGTGCTCCTAGAACGTCTGATGGAGAGGGTTTATGCCGATGCTATGGGAGCCTGTATTGCCGCAAGCGATGTCTGCGGGTACGGCATCGGCGCACCGATGCATCCGAAGCGAAGGCTTATGTATCATACACAAGGAATCGATGTCATGCTCAGCGATACCATTTAGTCACTGCCCCACCTTCGCCATCCACACATCACTAAAGGCATCACCTCATGACACTGACCCACCTGCAATATGAGCTCATGCTCTTTTCCCGCAACTACCTCAAACCGCATCACAGTAAAGAGCAGGTCTTAGATCGCTCGGCCTACGTCTTGCTCTCGAGGCTCGAATTCGCGGAACCCCTGACCCTGAAAGAAGTTTCCGAAGCGTTGGGATTGGACGCCTCGACGATCCATCGACAAAGTTCCGCGCTACTCAAGGCTGCGCACCTAGAGCACGTGGCACCGGGGCAGGGTCAAGTGGCAAGACGCGTACGCCCGACCGTAGCGGGTCTGGCCGCGCTGGCCGAGACCCGACGCATCTTCGAGCAGGGGCTGGAGAGCGTTGTGGGCAACTGGCCTGAGCCTAAGCAGGAGCAGTTCGAATCCCTGCTGCGGGATTTCAATGAGCAAGTGGAAGCACTTGAGGGTAAGCGTTGGCCGCGTCCGTACGGTACCTAAAAAACTTTTTGGTACACCGTGCACTCGGCGTGCCAAAAGCAGCAAAAACTTCCGTGTTGACAAGGATCGCGGTAAGTTTGGGGCTCGATTTGCATGGAGCGGAAATGTGGTGCTATTGTTTTATCCGTTGCCACCGACAAGGTGAAACAACGCGGGGATGTAGCTTAATGGTAAAGCCTCAGTCTTCCAAACTGATTACGCGGGTTCGATTCCCGTCATCCCCTCCATATTGAGAGAGTGGCTCTAGTTTCCCAGGAAACAAGAGTCGCTTTTCTTGTTTCTGTAGCATTCCTTGTACCGACTAAGTGCGGCTTAGAACTGATCGGCTTTCGCGGTATCACCCCGAGCCGTGCTCAGAAAAGTGTCAACCTCCCCAGTTATTGCCTAATAACAGGACTTGATATCAAATCCGCAGGCCATGCGGGCCGCTATATATGGCAGTCATCGCATGAGGCCGGAATGTAGCCAACCGTGTTCGAGTCCAACTGCCTGTTCCCAAGTGATCACACAAGACCTAGTCTTTGATCCATGCCCATAGAATCTCCCGTTCAGGTCACTGGCCATCCGCGGATCAAGTGGTGGGCATTTGTCCCCTTCGCCTTCCTGACGTTCGTACATCTCTATGCACTGGCTGTAGGAATCTCAAAACTTGCCGATAACACCCAATCCTTTTTGATGGTTGTGCTGCTCTTTGGCTTCCTGCTGGCTATACCCCCCCGGGTGCGTGGCTCGCTAGAGTACTTGGCTCCCTAGCCTTGCTGGGCTCGGCGCTGGGAGGTAACTCAGATCTTGGGGGAGCACAGTTCATCCGGGGGCTCGGTGCCTTCGCCGTTGCTCACCTTGCCTACCTTGCATTCTTCGTGTGGGCACTGAAACTTCAGGCACGCAGTATCCGAGTCTGGGCACTTGCCTATCTGCCATTACTGGGGCTGATCTTGTTCCTGGTTCTGCCGCACGCCGGTTCCATGCAGATTCCGGTCATCATCTACGCGGTTTTGATTTTATTGACTGCAGCGGTGGGTACCGCCGGAAATAGGGCCGTAGCCTTCGGAGCCGCTCTGTTCGTAATTTCCGATGCGATCTTGTCGCTCACCCTCTTCATTCCCAATTTCAACTTCTGGCAAAGTGATCTGGGCATCATGTTTTGCTACACGATCGGGCAGGGATTGATCATTTGTGGTGCAACAGCCCTGTTGTGGCAACACGAAAAGAGAACTTCACGTGGTCGCCCGAAAGAAAAAACAACCAAAAACTAAGAATTTGCACCAATTTCTAGTAACGCTCATCACAAAACGCAGGTCAGAAACGGTTTTTTAGTTGTGTTTTGACCCAAAAACAGCCCAAAACACCCCTTTTTGACCCTTTTGTGCGATGGAAACCGCGAGATTCCGCGGAATTTACCGAAAGTTGTCCCTGAATTTGTTTCTGGGCCAAAGTTCGATATGTTTATTCCGCGCCGCCAACGAAAGCAAAACTTCTGGTTGGTGGGCCGATTAGTAGAAACAAGTATGTTCCACATATACTATTTCTGCACTAATCGGGGTGTAGCTCAGCTTGGCTAGAGCGCGCGCTTTGGGAGCGTGAGGTCGCAGGTTCGAATCCTGTCACCCCGACTCTGTACCTTCAACCCCGTAACGGAATCCGTTACGGGGTTGAAGTCCAGTTAGACCAAACATCACACACCAGGAGTACAACGCTGTGAAGAGCGCCGTCGAAACCCTCAACCCTACTCGGGTCAAGCTCACTGTCGAAGTTCCTTATGAGGAACTACAGCCACGCATTGATGAGGCCTACAAGACCATCGCCAAGCAGATCCAGGTTCCCGGCTTCCGCGCCGGTAAGGTTCCGTCACGCATGATCGATCAGCGCGTCGGCCGTGGCTATGTCCTGGAGACTGCCATCAACGAAGGCATGAACACTTACTACCAGCAGGCAGTGACCGAGAACGAAATCGTTCCGCTCTCCCGCCCAGAGGTAGAAATCACCGAAACTCCGTCCGCTGAGGTTGTTGGCGAAGGCCAGCTCACCTTCCAGGTAGAGATCGACATCCGCCCGAGCATCGAGCTTCCGGAATACAAGGGCCTCGAAGTTACCGTCGACGCCGTTGAAGCTTCCGAGGAAGACATCGAAAAGGCACTTGAGGATTTGCGCGGCCGTTTCGGTACGCTCAAGACCATCGAGCGCCCGGCAGTCAACGATGACTTCATCACCCTTGATTTGACCGCTTCGGTCGACGGCGAAGAAGTTGACTCGGCAACCGGTCTTTCCTACCAGGTCGGCGCCGGCACCATGCTCGAGGGCATGGACGAGGCAGTCACCGGCCTTTCCGCAGGCGAGGATGCAACCTTCGAGACCAAGTTGGCCGGCGGCGAGCACGCAGGTGCCGACGCACAGGTCAAGGTCACCGTTACCGCTGTCAAGGAGCGCGAGCTTCCGGAAGCTAACGACGACTTTGCTCAGCTTGCTTCGGAATTCGACACCATGGCTGAACTGCGCGAGTCCCTCGCCAAGGATGCAGCCGAGTCCAAGGTCATGGAGCAGGGCGTAGCAGCTCGCGACATCGTTCTTGACAAGCTCATGGCACTGGTTGAGGTTCCGGTTCCGGAATCCGTCATCACCGAACAGGTTGAGCAGCACTTCGAACAGGGTGCACACAACGAGGGTGAAGAGCACGACACCGAAGAGCACCGCACGGAGGTTCGCGAGAACACCGAAAAGGCCTTCAAGAACGAGATCGTGCTTGACGCTGTTGCCGAAGCAGAGAAGATTGGCGTTGCCCAGTCCGAGCTGATCGACTATATCGTACAGACCGCTGGTCAGTACGGTATGGACCCGAACCAGTTCGCTCAGATGCTCGATGGCGCCGGCCAGGTTCCAATGCTGGTTGGCGAAGTTCGCCGCCGCAAGGCACTTGCCAAGGTTCTTGAGCTCGCAGTTGTGACCGACTCCAACGGCAACGCCGTTGATCTGTCTTCCTTCGTGAAGGCCGAAGACGAAGAATCCGCATCCTCGGCTTCGTCGGCATCTTCAGCTTCCTCCGCCTCATCGGCATCAGCAGAGTAATTTCTGCACCCTCCGCGTCAGCGGTAAGAATTAACAACTTGCGGGGTCACCTTGATTGGTGGCCCCGCAAGTTGTTTAACAGCGCAACAATTAGAGAAAAATAGCCAGTCTTTAAGCCCTCGGCGATGGCAAAGCTACTACCCATGCGCCGACAGCGAACAGTTGCCTTTAGGCTCCCACATCGGCAAGTCAAGGCAGTAATGTTCAAAGAAGTAAAGCGCCAGCGGTCCGAGCAAACATCGGGCCACGGCATCACGGAGAGGTATCAGAACATGTCCAGTGACTCCCGCACTCCCACGATGGCTTCGGTAGATCCGGCCGCACGTGAGGATTACATTTACAATCGTCTCCTGAAGGAGCGGATCATCTGGCTCGGCTCGGAAGTCCGAGACGACAATGCGAACGCCATTTGCTCGCAGCTGCTCCTACTCTCCGCGGAAGACCCGGAGAAGGACATCTACCTATACATTAACTCCCCGGGTGGATCGATCACCGCCGGCATGGCCATCTATGACACCATGCAGTACATCCCCAACGATGTAGTCACGGTGGCAACGGGCCTTGCGGCCTCGATGGGGCAGTTCCTGCTCTCCTCCGGCACCCCGGGCAAGCGTTATGCAACCCCGAACGCCCGTATCCTGATGCACCAGCCATCCGGTGGTATCGGCGGCACCGCTTCCGATATCCGCATCCAAGCGGAACTGATCCTTCACATGAAGAAGGTCATGAGCGAACTGACCGCTACCCAGACCGGTCAGAGCGTCGAGACCATCTTGAAGGATAACGAGCGCGATAAGTGGTTTACGGCCACCGACGGCCTCGCATACGGCTTCTTCGACCACATCGCTCAGTCCGCCGGCATCGTCTCCGGTGGCGGCGGAGTCACCAAGTAACGCGACGGAATCTTACAGACCTAACTGATTTTCCAGGAGAAACGATGAATTTCACCCCGCACGCCACGACCGGCGAAATGCCTTCGGCACGCTACATCCTTCCGCAGTTTGAGGAGCGTACCCCGTACGGCTTCAAGCGTCAGGACCCGTACGCGAAGCTCTTCGAAGACCGCATCATTTTCCTTGGTGCCCAGGTTGACGATGCCTCGGCCGACGATGTCATGGCACAGCTGCTGGTTCTCGAGTCCATGGACCCGGAGCGCGACATCACCTTGTACATCAACTCACCCGGTGGCTCCTTCACCGCGATGACCGCGATCTACGACACCATGCAGTTCGTCCGCCCAGAAGTACAGACAGTATGCCTGGGCCAGGCGGCGTCCGCTGCAGCGGTCCTACTTGCCGGCGGTGCACCGGGTAAGCGCCTTGCACTTCCCAACGCACGCATCCTGATTCACCAGCCAGCAATGGGTGGCGGAGAGCGCGGCACTGCCTCGGATCTACAGATTCAGGCAGAAGAAGTCATGCGCATGCGTGCTTGGCTGGAGGACACACTTGCCGGGCACAGCAACAAGACGCCGGAAGAAGTCGGCAACGACATCGAACGTGACCTGTACATGACGGCAGCAGAGGCCAAGACCTATGGCCTGATCGATGAGGTCTTGACCCCACGTAAGATCAAGCCACAGGCTATTTCTCAGTAATTTTTGCAACTACTGCGCAGTGCTAACGGGCGGTTCGCGGTGTGTGAGATTCGCACCACGGGCCGCCCGTTCGCCCATTCTGACGCACCTTAGACTTAGAGTTAATACAGTTCAGCATTTCCGGTCATCTCGGACCGGTCCGACCGGTACCAGAAAAAGGGGACCAACCACTATGGCACGCATGGGTGAAGGCTCGGATCTGCTCAAGTGCTCCTTCTGCGGGAAGAGCCAGAAGCAGGTTCGCAAGCTAATCGCGGGGCACGGTGTTTACATTTGCACCGAGTGCATTGAGCTCTGCAACGAGATCATCGAAGAAGAGCTTGCCGAGGTCGAAGAAAACACGGACTTTGAGTTGCCCAAGCCGCGGGAAATCTTCGAGTCCCTGCAGGAATACGTCATCGGGCAAGAAGGCGCCAAACGATCCCTCGCCGTGGCCGTCTACAACCATTACAAGCGCATTCAGGGTGGCGCGGCTTCCAAACCCGTCACGGCACTTTCCGATGCCAGCTCGCTGGATGAGGTTGAGGTTGCTAAATCCAACATTCTGCTGATCGGTCCCACCGGTTGCGGTAAGACCTACCTGGCCCAAACCCTAGCCCGCCGACTCAATGTTCCCTTCGCGGTTGCCGATGCCACGGCATTGACCGAGGCCGGCTACGTCGGCGAAGATGTCGAAAACATCCTGCTCAAGCTCATTCAGGCAGCTGATTACGATGTGAAGAAGGCCGAACAGGGCATCATTTACATTGACGAGATCGACAAGATCTCCCGCAAGAGCGAAAATCCCTCTATCACCCGTGACGTCTCGGGCGAAGGCGTGCAGCAGGCGCTCCTGAAAATTCTGGAGGGCACCGTTGCCGCGGTTCCGCCACAAGGCGGACGGAAGCACCCTCACCAGGAATTCATCCAGCTGGACACCACGAATGTGTTATTCATTGTTGCCGGTGCTTTTGCCGGGCTCGAGGAAATCATCTCTTCACGTGCAGGGCGTAAGGGCATTGGTTTTGGTGCTCCGCTTTCGGCGCTCAAATCTGAGGAGGCATCGTACTCCGATGTACGTCCCGAGGATCTGCTGAAATTTGGGCTGATTCCCGAGTTTATTGGTCGACTGCCGGTGATTAGCACGGTTGAAAAGCTTGATCGTGAGGCGTTGATTAAGATCCTCTCTGAACCCAAAAATGCGTTGGTCAAGCAGTACCAGAAAATGTTCCGCATGGATGGTGTCGAATTGAACTTCGAGACCGGCGCCTTGGAAGCAATTGCCGACCTTGCGTTGGCTCGCGCCACAGGTGCGCGTGGATTGCGCGCAATTCTTGAAGAAACTCTCAGTGCCACAATGTTTGATCTGCCCAGCCGTGATGACATTGCGGAGGTAGTTATCACCTCCGATGTGGTGCTCAACGGTGCAGAACCCACGATGATTTCCGAGCAGGTTGCCACCAAGCGTGGGAAGCGGAGCGCGTAGTAACTTATTGCCATGCAACCCGGTGAACCTCACGAACCCAGAATCTGCCTATCCGTCAAGGAATCGTACTAGTGGTGTCAGCAACGGAAGTCCCGGATTCGACGCAAGTTGATTTTTGGTTTGATCCGCTATGCCCCTTCGCCTGGGCCACCTCTCGGTGGATGATCGAGGTGGCAAAGGTTCGCGAGGTGCAGATCGTCTGGAATGTCATGTCGCTGGCGGTGCTGAATACGGGCCGAGGAGGAAAGCACGGTAGCCCCGATTCCACCTCATGGCATCCGGTGCGAGTGCTTATTGCAGCGGCACAAGCTCACGGAGCTGGCGTCATTGACGAGCTATACACGGCGATGGGCGAGATCCTGCACCACGAGAAGATCAAAGACTATTCGCTTGTCATTTCCCAAGCCCTTGAACGAGCTGGACTGCCGGCCGAACTAGCCGCAGCTGCCACGAGCACCGAATTCGATGCCGCGCTGCGTGCCAGCCATGAACCGGGAATGACCCAGGTGGGCCAGGATGTTGGTACCCCCATTGTGGCCATCGAAGGTAGTGCATTCTTTGGCCCGGTCATTACCCGGGTGCCCACGGGTGAAGATGCAGGAAAACTTTTCGATGCGGCTCTCGCACTGGCCTCTTACCCGTATTTCTTCGAACTCAAGCGTAGCCGCAATGAACGCCCACGCTTCGAGCCCAACTAGTACCTCTGCCCGGGGGCAAGTCTGCTCGAAATTGATGGTCACCTTGATGTTGGTGGCGTCGGGGGATAGACAGGCAAAGATGGCAGCTAAAAATAGCTCAAATACCTGTCAAGAGGCACAGCCTCTAATGTTTATGGACAGGGATCGGTGTCGAACACAAACTTCGCTGCCGACCCTTGCCGTTGCTTCATAAGATGCGTATAACAATAGATACGCAACATTGACCGGAAATGCTGCCGAACAAAAACCGAAGCCCCAGTGACGTGCACGAGGATTCTCTTCGCACACGGTTGTAACAGCGATACAACACGACCTGTCGAGCCGAGGAGTTTGTCCGGTTCTCGAATCATCGCTGAGAGAGAACCTGCCGAGTCGAAGCCCCTGCGACATAAGTGTTTGTACGCCGAAGGGGCTTCCCCTCTGCCCGCAAGTAGGCCCGCTGAAATTTTCAGTAGACGACGGGACCTGCCCAAGGCAAGAGACCTAAGGGAAGACTCCTACCGGATGAAATGATGAGGTCGGTGATCATCCCCATGAAGGGAAAAGATCACCGACCTCGTTGTTTAACGCTTCAGCGCTAGGCGTTCAGCTACTTAGGCCTGAACGGCGTCCTCGGCCGGAGCCAAGAGAACATCACTCACGCTTAGTTCACCCTCACCAATTTCTAGCGTCAGATCCTTGGCATTACCGGCTGCTAACAGGTCACCCAGACCGCGGCGCAGCAACTCAAGGGTTGCTTCCGGGGCGGTGATGACACCCGAGAGCACCTCGGTGCGCTGCTTGACCTTGGCCTCGGACTTGGCCTTGCGGATACCCGAAAGTGCCTCGCCGACCAGCGGCAGCACCGAGGTATCTGCACCTTCTGCGGCATCGGCAAGGTGAGCCGAACCCGGCCACGGCGCGGTGTGCACCGAACCGGCACGCCACCAACCCCAAACCTCTTCGGTGGCAAACGGCAGGAACGGTGCGAAAAGACGCAACACAGCATCAAGTGTTGTGGCAAGCGTTGCATGAACCGAAGCCTGCTCGGATTCTCCGCGCGCGCCGTAGGCCCGGTCCTTGATGAGCTCCACGTAGTCATCGGTGAATGACCAGAAGAATGACTCGGTGATATCAAGCGCACGAGCGTAGTCGTAGGCATCAAAGGCACGAGTCGCATCGTCGATGACCTGGGACAGACGAGCGAGCAGTGACTGATCCAAACCATTGGTGATGACCGAGGCATCGCCGGTGAGCACATCGGCCTGGGTTGCACCGAGGTTCAGCACGAACTTCGAGGCGTTGAGGATCTTGATGGCCAGGCGACGGCCGATCTTCATCTGGTTGATCTCGTACGCGGTGTCGGCACCCAGCTTGGCGCTTGCCGCCCAGTACCGTACGGCATCGGAGCCGTAATCGTTGAGCACATCGGTGGGGACCACCACGTTGCCCTTGGACTTGGACATCTTCTTGCGGTCAGGGTCAAGGATCCAGCCGGAGATTGCCGCGTGCTTCCACGGGGCAACATCGTGCAGTGCATCGGCACGCACGGCGGTGGAGAAGAGCCAGGTGCGGATGATGTCGTGGCCCTGCGGGCGCAGATCAAACGGGAAGACCTTGGCGAAGAAGTCCTCGTCTCGGCTCCAACGTCCAACGATCTGCGGGGTCAGCGAGGAAGTGGCCCAGGTATCGAGCACATCGGCATCGCCAACGAAACCGCCGGCAACATTGCGCTGATCCTCGGTGTACCCGGGGGCGATATCCGCTGCCGGGTCAACCGGGAGCATCTCGTCGGTAGGCAGGATTGGGTTCTCGTAGTCGGGTTCGCCGGAGGCATCCAGCGGGTACCAGACGGGAACCGGGACGCCGAAGAAGCGCTGGCGGGAAACCAACCAGTCGCCGTTGAGGCCCGAGATCCAGTTTTCGTAGCGTGAGCGCATGAAGGCAGGGTGGAATTCGATCTGCTTACCGCGGTTGATGAGGCGCTCGCGGCGATCCTCGTCGCGGCCACCATTGCGGATGTACCACTGGCGTGAGGAGACGATTTCCAGTGGCTTGTCGCCCTTTTCAAAGAAGTTCACCGGGTGGGTGATCTTCTTCGGCTCGCCATCGAGCAGGTTTGCCTCGGTCAGCAGGGCAACGACGCCCTCCTTGGCGGAGAACACCGTCTTGCCGGCGATCGCGGCGTACGCCTCACGCCCGGCATCGGTGGTGATCCACTCCGGGGTATCGGCAATAACGCGGCCATCGCGGCCGATGATGGCGCGGGTTGGCAGCTGCAGTTCGCGCCACCAGGTCACATCGGTCAAATCACCGAAGGTACACACCATGGCGATGCCCGAGCCCTTGTCGGCCTTGGCCAACGCGTGCGGGTAAACCGTCACCGGCACATCGAAGAGCGGGGAGGTGACTGTCTTGCCGAAGAGCGGCTTGTAACGCTCGTCATCCGGGTTTGCCACAAGGCCGGCGCAGGCTGCAAGCAGTTCCGGGCGGGTGGTCTCGATGAAGATCTGCGTGCCGTCTTCAGCGGTGAACGGGTAACGGTAGTAGGCGCCGGGCATTTCGCGGTCCTCGAGCTCGGCCTGGGCCACCGCGGTGCGGAAGGTAACGTCCCACAGGGTGGGGGCCTCGGACATGTAGGCGTCGCCGGCATTCAGGTTTGCCAGGAAAGCGCGCTGCGAGACCGAACGGGAAACATCATCGATGGTGCGGTAGGTCAGATCCCAGTCAACAGACAGGCCCAGGGTGCTAAAGAGGTGCTCGAAGACCTTCTCGTCCTCGACTGCCAGTTCCTCGCAGAGTTCGATGAAGTTCTTGCGGGAGACAACATCCCAGTCGCGCTGGTTCTTCGCCGGGGTGGCCGGGGGACGGTAGCCCTCGACATAGTGGTAGGTCGGGTCGCAACGCACGCCATAGTAGTTCTGCACGCGACGTTCGGTGGGCAGGCCATTGTCGTCCCAGCCCATGGGGTAGAACACGTTCTTACCGTTCATGCGCTGGTAGCGAGCCAAAACGTCGGTCTGCGTGTAGGAGAACATGTGTCCCACGTGCAACGAGCCCGAAGCCGTCGGAGGGGGAGTGTCGATCGAGTAGACCTGCTCGCGCGTGGTCTGCGGGTTGAACTTATAGGTTCCCTCGGCACGCCAGCGGGCGTCGAGGCGTTCCTCCAAGCCCTCCAAAGCGGGCTTGTCAGGAACGGAAACGGTGGTGGGCGTGTCTGTGCCCAAGGTGTCTTCAGCCATGGGTTCCATTCTTCCATGCCCGCACCGTTCCCAGTAGTTGGGCACGGTTGATGCCCGACACATATGGGTCCGTGCACCGTAGGTAGGTGGGTCAGACGGGACCGGTGAGTGCGGTCTTTATGCCCTAGAAGACGTATCTGAACAGGCCTAAAGTGAAAAGTATGGGAACATTTCGATTATTGCGTGCCTATGAACCCGTCAATGGTGGTTATCGGATTTTAGTAGACAGGCTATGGCCACGAGGGTTGAGTAAGGAACGCGGAGCAATCGACGATTGGGCCAAAGATGTGGCTCCCTCGCCCCAACTTCGTGTCGCGTTCAGTCACAAGGCGGAACGTTTCGCGGAGTTCACCGAACATTACGTTCAAGAACTTGAGGTTGGCTCGGCGTCCGAGGGCGCCACGCGTTTGTTGGAGATAGCCGCTCAGCAAAATGATGTGGTGCTTGTCTATGCGGCCCGCGACACGGTCCATAACCATGCTGTGGTGCTCATTGATTACCTCAATGAGCGACAGCGCGAAGCCGCGAACCAAACAAAACTCGCCTAAAAAACTAGGGAAGTTCCTTGAGTAAGGCTTCAACACGCGCTGCAATAGCTAGTAATTCCGGATCTCGATGTGCGAAGCCTTGCAAGTTGATGCCCACCGGGAGTCGTGGAAGATTCGCCGCTACATCAACCAAGCCAACGGGCAGACTCACGGAAGGAACCCCCAATACGGTGCCCGGGCCTACATGGCGGGTAAAGAGTGGGAAAAGCGGAACTTGCTCGCCCTGGTGGACGATCAGCTCATCCTGCCCAATCAGTGAGGGCAGTGCGGGGATGCTGGGGAAGATTAACGCATCGACACCGGCTTGTGAGAGTACTTCCAGATACTGGGTGCGGGCACTATCGGCATGTTCTAGGGACTGGGCGTAGGCGGTGGCTTCGATGGGATGAGCAGCATAGGCTTCCAAGATGCCACGCACATCCGGGGATGAGGCATGTGCCACCACATTTTCCCAGGCGTCCGAGAGCGAAAGGTTCAGGGCTGCTGCGAGGGCCGCGGACAGCACCCGGGGTGCCTCAAATCCAACAATGTCCCATTGGGCGGCATCGGTCGCGGCAAACACCTCATCAAGGTCCACCTCAATAATGCGTAGATGCCGCGACAAATGTTCACGCACCTGCGCAAAACGCCGTGCCACCGATGGATCAAGATCCTTAGTGAATGCCGTGGGGATGCCGAGTACCGGCAGCTCGTGGTGAGTCTGCGCTACGTCGCGGTCATGGTGTGTAATCCACGAATCAATGGTTTGCGCGTGCGCCACCAGTGTTGTGTGCAAACCAATGGTGTCGCGCGTCCAGGACAGACCAATGGAACCGGCACCCGGCCAACGTCCGGTGGTGGGCCGGAAACCCACCACACCGCAAACGGTTGCGGGAATCGAAATGGAACCACCGGTATCCGTGCCCAGCGAGATCGGAACCAGACCTGCGGCCACCGCTGCCGCGCTGCCCCCACTGGAACCGCCGGCGCTTCGCAGGGGGTCAAAGGGATTGCGCACCGGTCCGTAGGTGGCATTGTTACTGGTGATACCAAAGGCCATCTCATGCATATTGGTCAGGCCAGCAACCCGGCCGCCGTGGCGTTTCAAGATTGCCACCACGGGTGAATCCAGCTCGGGCAGGTGTCCTTCGAACACCGGGCTGCCGGCAGAGGCGGGCATCCCTGCGACCTCAATATTGGCTTTCACGGCGAAGTCGAACCCAGCGTCAAGGTCCACGGTGCCTTGATTGTTTGCTGCGGGTTCGGTCTTGTTTGGGAGGTAGGTCCAGATACCTTGGTGCGCCTGCGAGTCCATGTCATGCCCTTTTGATCAGGTGGGATACAGCCGATGGGCTTGGGAGGGACCAACGGCTGGGGAATCACCCCTGAGCCTAATCTGGTTCTACAAGCCACGCCATCGGTACTTTTGCCGAGTTGACATCGGTATCTTGGTAGGGCGCTAGAAGCGCGATAAGTTCGCCTCGGCTGCCGAGACCGAGTTTAGAAAACACCTTGGACAAATGCGTACGAAGCGTTCCCATGGAACACCCCAGTTCCTTGCAGGCCATGCGGTCGCTTAGACCGCGGGCCACCGCCCGGGCCACGCTAAGCTCCCGAGCAGTTAAATTCTCCAACCCCGATGGCAAGGAACGTTCCTCGGGTCGGGGAACTAGCTGCTCATGCTTGCCAGCAGGCAGCAGCCCCTGGATAAGATCCCCACTGCTTTGCAATAACCGGATTTGTTCGCCGCAGAACTCTCGTGGAGTGCCCGTGCGCCAAATGCGTAGGTCTAAGGTGCCGGGGCGGGGCCGAGCAGGAAAATAGTTCATGCCCTCGCGCAACCCGTCACGTTCTAAAAAGTCTGTGTAGAACTCGGTTCGCCGCAGATCGGTGGGATCCATGCTTTCATGCACCGCTGCTGCACGGCCCAGTGCACGCATCTTGGGCGTGAGTGGGTCATGGAATTGGAAGTATTCCTGGTACTTCTGCATATTAGAATCGGACATCCCGATCCATACCGGGTCGACGAACTTCCCCGCAGTATCACTACGGCAAGAAACAAATACATCGGCATCGAAGAGCCGCAGCAAGGCATGCCCAATGCGTCTTCTGCGAGTGAGCTCATCCTCATGAGCAGATGCTTGCAAGGAATCAAGCAGTCGTGTGCAGGTATCTAGTGAGACCAAGGGGAGAATGGGAACCTTCCTCTTTACAACCAGGCCGGGTAACTCGGTGTTTACCCCTTCACGGGGCAGACGGGCCCGCTGCGCCCCCGCGCCAGCGAGTGCCTCCGATCACAGTCATCCTACTCTGCCAGGGGCTAAGCGAAGACTAGAATCAAAGCATGACCTCAACTAACAAAGCGCCCCAACACGCGGCAGTCGTCACCGGAGCCTCCAGTGGAATTGGGCAGGCCACAGCCCGGATCCTTGCCGCGGAGGGTTGGAAGATCTATGCGGTAGCTAGACGCGCGGACCGTTTGGATGCGCTTGCTGCGGAGACCGGGGTCATCCCCGTGGTGGCCGATGTTACCGACAATGCCCACATTGCTGCGTTATTGGCAGAGGTTGAGATCAGTGGCGGCATCGATACGCTGATCAATATTGCCGGTGGTGCTCGTGGCGCCTCCTATGTGGGCGAGGCGAAGGACGAAGACTGGGACTTCATGTTGCAGGCCAACGTCATGGGAACCATGAAAATGACCCGTGCCTTCCTGCCCATGCTGCGCGCCCACGGGGATGGAACCGTGTTGAACCTGACCTCTACGGCGGCACTTGCAAGCTATGAGGGCGGAGCGGGCTACAACGCGGCCAAGGCTGCTCAGCGTGCACTGACCAAGGCCTTGCGCCTAGAAGAGGTCGGGCACAACCTGCGAGTCATTGAGGTGTTGCCCGGGCTGGTACACACCGAGGAATTTGCGCTACGCCGGATGGGCGGGGACGCTGCGGCAGCAGATGCCGTCTACCAAGGAGTTGAGAAACCATTGGTCGCCGACGATGTTGCGCATGTCATTTCCTATGCCGTGAATCTGCCACACCACATCAACCTCGATGAAATTGTGGTGCGCCCGGTGGTCCAAGCGGCCAACCACAAATTGTTGCGCAGCTAAACGCTAGAGTGCAGTAGGGGGCACTTGCCGTATATGCAGCAACCGTTCCGCTAACGATTGAATGCCGCTGCGGCACACAACCAAAGGGGCACTTCGTATGAAGCCAGTTTCTCGCATCATCACAGGTACCCGGGTCACCCAATTCGTTTGTGCGGTGGTGCTTGCTTCACTGGCGTTGACCCCTTCGTTGGTCCCGCGCCCCACCGTATTCCAGGGGTTCTTGGCCGGACTCTGGTTCATGATCGGCTACGGCCTGGGCCTGCCGGTGCATCGGATAGTGCTGTGGGCTGGGGTGAAATTGCGTGCCGTACGCCTGCTTCCTGCTACCGGGAAGGCTGCGCCGCGGGTTACTCGCGGCTTACGTCTGTTGGCGTTGCTGCTACTGCTTGCCTACGTCATCATCTATGCAACGTTGGTGGTGGGGTGGCAAAACGATGTGCGTTCGCTGGTGGAAATGGAACCCATTGATGGACTAGGGCAGGCGACCTTCCTGGTGACGATGATAGTGACCATGGGTTTGAGTTACTCGGTCTTCCGCGGAATCGGTGCGTTGCGCGGTGTGGCACAGAAGATTGCTACCCGTAAAGGAGCCCGAGCAATAACCATCAAGACCGCAGGGCTCTTAACCGGGATTGGCGTTAGCCTTTTGCTGGTGGTGGGGCTGATCGCCGGTGGTTTGGGCGCGGTGGGATCGATCTACGCAGCGCGCGACACCGGAACCCTGGAAGGTAGCGTTAAGCCCGAACGACCCACCCGTTCCGGTTCCCCGGATTCTCATGTTCTCTGGGAAGGCCTGGGACGCCAAGGCCGCGCCTTTGTGGGCGGTGGACCAAGTGCCGCCGCCATCTCCACTATCATCGGAGCCCAGGGCATTGACCCGATTCGGGTGTATGCCGGACTATCCCAAGGTGAGGATCTAGCGGCTCGCGCGGCGTTGGTCGTTGAAGAACTTGAACGTACCGGTGCCTTTGAACGTGAAGTTTTGTTGGTGGCAACCCCGACAGGTTCGGGTTGGTTGGAACCTCAGGCCATCGCCTCACTCGAGTATCTCTACGGCGGAAATACTGCTACGGCCTCGCTTCAATACTCATTCCAGCCAAGCTGGGTTTCCTTCCTCTTTGATCCCGAACTATCTACTGAGGCAAGCCGAGCGCTCTTTAATGCGGTTCACAATCGTTGGGAACAATTGCCCGCGGCAACCCGGCCCAAGCTTGCCGTCTATGGGTTGAGTCTCGGCGCGCAAGGTATGCAGGGGCACTTCACCGATCTTGCTGACCTGATTGAACGTACCGATGCGGCCCTCTTTACCGGGCCGCCAGCAAACTCACAGCCATGGCGCGTGCTACAAGCTGCCCGTGATGTCGGAACACCGATCTGGCAACCGGTCTATCAAGACGGAACCCAGGTTCGCTGGCAGTCCAACCCGGGTGACTTCGCGGCATTGACCGGTACCTGGGCTCAGCCACGCGTGGGCTATCTACAACATGCAACAGATCCAATTACCTGGCTAGATCCATCGGTGATCTGGCAACGACCCGAATGGCTTGCCGGTTCCGCTGCCGAGGGCGGGCGCGGCGCCGATGTGAGCGATTCAATGCGTTGGATCCCCGGGGTGACCTTCCTGCACTTGGTCACCGACATGCTGGTCAGCGAGGCAGTTCCACCAAGTCATGGGCATAACTTTGGCGATGTTGCCCTCGATGGTTGGGCGCAGGTGCTTCCGCAGCATGGCTTGAGTCAGGGAGTGCTTGATTCGATCCAGTCGGTTATCGAGCAAATTGATACGCATAACCCCAGCTGGGAGTAATTCGCAGACCCGTTGCGTTTGAGGAAGGAATCGTCTGGGGGGTGAATAGCATCAATTCAGGCGATTAAACAACTCGACAATGAGTCGGATGACATGCGCCTTTAGCAAGGGAGCAGTACCGTGAGCATGGAATCTAGTCCACGTGGAGCACCACTCCCGGGAACTGGTATTTCACCGGTAGGGCAGATTCCTCCCGGCGTGCGCATTATGGAGTTTCGCGGGGGAGCCGCAACATGGTTTGGCACCCAAATACTGGGGGTGCTGATCACCGTGGTTACTCTAGGCATCTGTTATCCGTTCGCCGTGGTTCTGGCGGAGCGCTGGCGTGCCAAAAACACGTACTTGTTGGGCCGCCCGCTGCGCTTTGATGGCACGGGGTGGGGGATCCTTTGGGCTGTGGATCAAACGGTTCCTGCTGTGTATCGTTACCCTAGGAATTGATAGCTTCTGGGTGTACCCGCGACTAACCAAGTGGAACGTTGAAAACACGGTACTTAGCTAGGAACCCCCTAGTTCCCGTTGGACGATTCGTCGGAGCGTGGAGCCTTGATATCCAGGGTGATGGGAACCTCGTCGATGCGGTTTACGTTTTGCTGCCAGACAATCGATGAAGCCACGGCGTTGGGCTAGTACATTCCACCGTCGAGTCCCGCAGCGGTCATTGATGGGTTCTTGTGGCGCTGTCGAAACCTCACGATCGCCCAATAAATCAGCAGTGCAGGGAAACTAATGCCCAATGCCAAGCTGATCCATGTTGAGAGTTCCATGTATCGAGCCTAAGTTATCTGGCCGCGACTATTCCAGCATTTGGGCCGTGAAGTACCGGCTGGGTAGCGTTGATCAGGCGGCGGCTGCCGATGCGGTGGGATGGAAAATCCAATTGCGGCGGGGTAGCTGCAACGGATCTCGAGATCTTGGTTGAATCACGTGCGGTATCCCACCCATGACCTTGATCTTGAATTTTCCCGCGTGATAGGCCGCGTGACACATCGGGCATAGTAGGCATCCGCGATCAACGTCGGTTCTTCCACCGAGAATCCACAAATCGATATGGTGCGCCTCGCAACGCCCAATCTTCACGGTGCAGCCCGGATTGATACATCCCTTATCTCGCACCGCGATGGCCCGACGTTGGGCACGGTTGAAATATCTTCGGGTGCGACCCAAGGCCAGCGGGACATCCTCCCCGTTGAGAACTATTGGAATGATGCCGGCGATACATGCGAGCCGCCGACAATTCGCCGGTGAAATATCTGCCCCATGATCGCTGACCCCTGCCTTCTCGAGTTGCCCGATGAACGTTTCGTAACTCATTGTCACGTTTAGCATCACGTTAGGTGGTAGCGGCATTTCCTCATCGTTACCGACTGCTCCGTGTTTGCCTTCTCTGCTAGGTGGTATTCCGTCCGGGGTGGTGATCATGCGCAAGGCGTCAAGAACAAGCTGATGCAAACGGCGGGCACGTTGGCGGGTCAGAGCCGATTCGATGCTTTCACCCGGACGCAGCTCGGTATTTGGATCGAGCTGATCATAAAGATTTGGAACGCAAGGAACCAGGGGGTCCGCAATGCCACCAACGGGGCGATCCTCAAGTGCCGTGCCTTTTGCCGCCGCCCATTCCGGAAGCGGCGGTCCCTTGGGTGCAGGAATGCTGGGGGAGTCGGCGGCATGATCACTCCCGGAAGTTTCGGCAGGCTCGGCGGGCAGTTCTGGTGTTGTGGCCGGTGGCGTGGCTTGCGTACTGGCTGGAGTATCGGTGCTGGGCTTGGTGCCCGCCTTGGACCGTGGGCTGTTGAGAATATCTGCCGCCGATGACAGCAGCTCGTGCCCCTCGGCGGTGGTGATGATCTTATATTCGTATCCCTTGGGTGTATGGCCCAAAAAATCGATGCCAATGAAGTAGTCCTCGAACTCCTCACGTTCGGCCACAGTATGTTCGTTGAGTCGCTTGGCCTGGTCTTTGAGCAATTGTTCGGTGCCCTTGCTATTTCGGGTGCGCACCGCGTCGGCAAGTTCGCGCTCCATGCCACTACCCGCCGCGGGCCCGAGCCCCTCGAATTTCTTGGCGAGGGATGCCAAGGACTTGGGATCTGCCGCACCATCGCTGAGCACCTTGCCCAGATGCGGGAATTTTGGCGGAATTGGTTGGCCATTGAATCCGGTGTGGGGAAGTAAATTTTCGGCGCTTTCGACCCGGTGCTGCGCCTGGAAATGCGTGAGGTTTAGTTGGTCTTCCAGAAAGTCGCAGTCCTCGCGGAACAGCGGTTTGCGTCCCGCAGGGGTTGGCACATCGGCAGGCAACGTATGTGTTGCGGCTGCATCGGAATCCTCAAGAATTTGATTTAGGGCGGCGAGTGGTTCCTCGGTGATTTGATGAACCTGGGCATCGACGCTGCGCGAAACGGCGAGCAGCTGCCCGTAACCGGCCTGCCGGTAAAGGCTTTCGGTTAACCGTAGGAAGACGGCGGAGCGCACCGGGGAGGAACCAAAGTTGGCCGCCGCATGTTCTAGGGCCATGCGCAAGGTGGGGATGAGTAGGGCCAACAGGCGCAACGCATCGCCCCGGGGATCTGGCGTGGCTGCCGGTCCTTCCGGGGCATCCGAGAAACGGTTCACCAAGGAGGTGAGTACCGTCATCGCCTCGGTGGGAAGCATTGGGGTGCTGGACATAGTTCAAGTGTGCTCCCGTGGGAAAGTGCATGGGCGAGGAAAAGAAAATCTGTGGATAAGTATTTTTGTCGCACGGTGTTTGGTGCTTGCAGCGCGGATGAGACTGGATTCTGTGCCGGAGCGCAGGTGGCGTTAGACTAGATACATCACGACGTTGAACCGGCCATCACCGGTGAGTCCTTGGAAGAACGGCGCTTTTCTCCTCATGTGGGTGGATGCGCCCAGTAGAACCGAGCGGGTATGCCCGTTATAGCAATTAATGAGCGGCCAGATTGACGTGGGAGATCCACGTAGAATCGGGCAAGCGGGGTGGTACCGCGAGGTTTGATGACCAATCATCAATCATTCGTCCCTGTGTTGGAGAACGCCCGGCGTTAAATCGCCACCGATCCCAGGACTGCCGCAGATGACCACTTACCCCAAGGCCTCGACCGACCCGCATGGCACCACGCCATCCTCTCCGCGCTTCCCGCAGATTGAGGAACGCGTCCTTTCCTACTGGAAGAACGATGAAACTTTCCAGGCCTCCATCGATGCCCGCGATGCCGGGGATCAGGGTGCAAACGAGTTCGTCTTCTATGATGGTCCTCCCTTCGCCAACGGTCTACCGCACTACGGTCACCTGCTCACCGGCTACGTCAAGGACCTGGTAGCCCGCTACCAGACCCAGCGCGGACACCGCGTGGAACGCCGCTTCGGCTGGGACACCCACGGGCTGCCCGCCGAACTTGAGGCCATGAAGCAGCTGGGCATGAGCGACAAGGCGCAGATCGAGGCCATGGGCATCGACAAGTTCAACGACGCCTGCCGCACCTCTGTCATGAAGTATGCGGACGAGTGGCAGACCTATGTCACCCGCCAGGCACGCTGGGTCGACTTCGAGAACGATTACAAGACGCTGAACGTCGAATACATGGAATCGGTCATCTGGGCGTTCAAGCAGCTGAGCGATAAGGGCCTGACCTACCAGGGCTTCCGCGTGCTGCCATACTGCTGGAAGGACGAGACCCCGCTGTCCAACCACGAGCTGCGCATGGACGATGACGTGTACAAGGACCGCCAGGACCAGACCGTCACGGTCTCCTTCCCGCTGCTTGCCGGCGAGTCCGAAATCTCCAAGAAGCTCGCGGGCGTTCAGGCACTGGCCTGGACCACCACGCCGTGGACGCTGCCGACCAACCTTGCCCTGGCCGTGGGTCCAAAGGTTATTTACGTTGTGGTTCCCGCCGGTGAAATCGGCATCAAGGCATCGAACGCCACCGGTAACTTCATGATCGCCGAGGACCTACTGGGTGCCTACGCTAAGGACCTTGGCTACGAAGATGCGGCTGCCGCCAAGGATGCCATCACCGCACGCTACACCGGTGAACAGCTGGCCGGCATCAAGTATGCATCGCTGTGGGACACCTTCGCGGATACCGAGACCTACGGCACCGAAAACGCGTACCAGCTGTTGGTCGCCGACTACGTGACAACCACCGACGGCACCGGCATCGTCCACCAGGCTCCCGCCTATGGCGAGGAAGACCAAAAGATCTGTGAGGCCGCCGGGATCCCGGTGATCCTCTCGATCGACGAGGGTGCAAAGTTCCTGCCGCTGTTCAAGCACGGCGCGCTGAAAGACATCGTCGGCGTACAGGTGTTCGAGGCAAACAAGACGATCACCAACCTATTGCGCGATGATGCACGCTTGGTCAAGCAGGCCTCCTTTGAGCACTCCTACCCGCACTGCTGGCGTTGCCGCACGCCGCTGATCTACCGCGCGATCTCCTCCTGGTACGTCGAGGTCACCAAGATCAAGGACCGCATGCTGGAGCATAACCAGCAGATCAACTGGATCCCGGAAAACGTGAAGGACGGCCAGTTCGGCAAGTGGCTTGCCAATGCCCGGGACTGGTCGATTTCCCGCAACCGCTACTGGGGTTCCCCGATCCCGGTATGGGAATGCGATGGTGCCGAATGTACCCACCGCGAGGTCTACGGCTCGCTTGATGAGATCCAGGCCGGCTTCGGCCGCTTGCCACGCAACCACGAGGGGCAGCCGGATCTGCACCGTCCGTTCATCGACGAGCTGACCAAGGCGCACGAGGGTTGTGCCGAGGACGGCACCATGTACCGCGTCGAGGACGTGCTCGATGTCTGGTTCGACTCCGGCTCGATGCCCTACGCCCAGGCGCACTACCCGTTTGAGAACAAGGACTGGTTTGACACCCACCACCCGGCGGACTTCATCGTCGAGTACATCGGGCAGACCCGTGGCTGGTTCTATACAATGCACATCCTCTCCACCGCGCTCTTTGACCGCCCGGCGTACAAGAACGTGATCAGCCACGGCATCGTACTTGGCAGTGACGGGCAGAAGATGTCCAAGTCGCTGCAAAACTACCCGGATGTCAACGAGGTCCTTGACCGCGACGGCTCCGATGCCATGCGCTGGTTCCTGATGGCCTCCCCGATCCTGCGCGGTGGCAACCTGGTGGTCACCGAGCAGGGCATCCGCGATGGCGTGCGCCAGGTCTTGCTGCCGATGTGGAACGTCTGGCACTTCTTCTGCCTGTATACCAACGCGGCCAATGGCGGTGCCGGCTACCAGGCCAAGCTCGCCTATGCTTCCGAAGACCCATTGGATGCCTACATGCTCGCGGCCACCGGGGACCTGGTCCGCGAGGTCACCGAGCAGCTCGATGCGTACGACATCTCCGAGGCAGCCGAAACCATCCGCCACTACATGGACACGCTGACCAACTGGTACGTGCGCCGATCCCGCCAGCGTTTCTTCGACGAGGACACCCAGGCGTTCGACACGCTCTACACCTGCCTAGAGACCCTCACCCGCGTGAGTGCCTCGCTGCTGCCACTGGCCAGCGAGGAAATCTGGCGTGGGCTCACCGGGGGACGCTCGGTACACCTGGCACCATGGCCCGAGGCCAGCCTCTTTGGCAGCAATGTCGAATTGGTCGCAGCCATGGAGGCCACCCGCAAGATCGCTTCGGTGGGTTCCTCGCTGCGCAAGGGGGCAAACCTGCGCGTACGCCTGCCGCTGGCCGGCATGACAGTTGCCGTGCCCAACGCCGCGACGCTTGAGGGCACCTTCACCAACATCATCAAGGATGAGCTGAACCTACGTTCGGTCACGCTGATCGATGCGGAGCAGGCCAACGCCGCCGAATATGGCATCAGCCAGCGCCTAGCCGTCAACGCCCGTGCCGCCGGTCCCCGCCTGGGCAAGAACGTGCAGGTGGCCATCAAGGGAGCCAAATCCGGTGATTGGTCGGTCTCGGATGCCGGCGTGGTCACCGCCGGTGGCCTGGAACTTGAGGAACACGAGTACACCCTTGAAACAGTTGTCGCCGCAACCGAGGGCGAAGATTCGATCGCCGCGGCGGTGCTGCCCGGCGGTGGCTTCCTGGTCCTTGATACCGAGGTCACCGACGAACTTGCCGCCGAAGGCACGGCACGCGATATGATCCGCGCCATCCAATCCGCCCGCAAGGACGCTGATCTGGCGGTGAGCGATCGCATCCGTACCGAGATTGGTGCCGACGCGGCGACCGTTGCCGCGCTGCATGCAAACGCGGCGCTGATCAAGAACGAAACATTGAGCACCGGCCTGGTGCTCGATACGCTGGCCGATGGCTCCGCGACCACGGTGTTTGTCGAAACCGTCGCCGCCGCCGAGGCTGCAGGGAAAGACATGGGTCCCACCACATGAGCAACGAACAGAAATTCGATCGGTTCTCGGTAGAGAGCGTGTACGCCGAACTCTTGGCGCGCGCCCCGGAGAACAAGATTGAACCGCGCATGGAACCAATGTTTCGTGCCATGGAGATCCTGGGGGAGCCGAATAAGTCCTTCCCGATCATCCACATCACCGGCACCAACGGGAAAACCAGCACCGCGCGCATGATTGAGTCGCTCTTGCGCGCTCACGACCTGCGCACCGGACGCTACTCCTCCCCGCACCTGGTCTCGGTCACCGAACGCATCGCCATTGACGGGGAACCCGTTGATGATGAGACGTTCGTGCGGATCTGGGATGAGATCCGCCCCTACCTGCAAATCGTCGATGACGAGTTGATTGCGGCGGGCGAAAACCGGCTGACCTACTTTGAGGCGGTGACCATCCTGGGTTTTGCGATCTTCGCCGACACCCCGGTGGATGTTGCCATCATCGAGGTCGGCCTGGGCGGCATCACCGATGCGACAAATGTTGGTGACGCCCAGGTATCGGTGTTCACCCCGATCTCGCTTGACCACACCGATTTGCTGGGGGATACCACCGAGCTGATCGCCCACGAGAAGGCTGGCATCCTGAAGCCCGGCGGCTTCCTGATCTCCAGCGCTCAGCCGGCCGATGCCGCGCAGGTATTACTCGAAAAGGCACGTGAACTTGAGGTTCCCTTCCGTTTTGAGGGCGTCGAATTCGGTGTAGAAAACCGCATCGTTGCCGTCGGTGGTCAGCAGCTTGACCTACAGGGACTGGCCGGGCGCTACCCGGGCATTTTGTTGCCGCTACATGGCGAGCACCAGGCACAAAACGCTGCCGTTGCCCTGGCCGCCGTTGAGGCATTCATCGGCGGTGGAGAAACCGAGCTCAACCATGAGCTGGTCCTTGAGGGGTTCGGTGCGGCAACCAGCCCCGGACGCCTCGAGGTCATCCGTACCGCACCCACGGTGCTGCTCGATGCCGGGCATAACCCCGATGGCATTCGTGCTTCAGCGGCCGCGGTGAAGGAAGCCTTCGGGTTCTCCAAGCTGGTGCTAGTGGTGGGAATCCTGGCCGAAAAGGACGCCGAAGCAATGCTGCATCAGCTGCGCGAAGAATACATCGACCTGGTCGAAGACATCTGCATCACCCAGTCCAATTCGCCACGCGCTATCCCGGCCGGCGAGCTTGCCACCATGGCCCTGGATGCAGGGTTCAACGAGGACGATCTGTTCGTCACCGAACGCCTTGACGATGCACTCGAATGGGCTGTGGGCCGCGCCGAGGCATCCGAAGACTTTGGTGGCGGCGTGCTTGTCACCGGGTCCATTACCCTTGTCGGGGAAACCCGTATGTTGCTGGGAGGAAAGTAACACCCATGGCAAAAATGACCAAGGCGCAACGTGAATGGCGTCCGGGACAAAAGAAAAAGCCCCGTTCGACGCGTGCACTTTTCGCCTCAACGGTGCTCAGCCTCGAAGCCCTCTTGGCGATCTTCATCGCACTTGCGGTCTTTGGACTCAAGCGCGATTCAATCCCACCGGTGCTGGTGCTCAGCGTCGGGGTGGCGCTGGCGATTGCCTGCCTGCTGACCTGTGGCCTGTTGCGCAAACCGCTCGGCTATCAGATTGGCTGGGGCATACAGATCGTCTTTATCCTCACCGGATTCCTCATGCCATCGATGTTCATCCTTGGCGCTGCCTTCACCGCAACCTGGTGGTACGCGGTGACCAAGGGGCGCACCATGGATCTGGAAACCGCGCGCCGCGCCAAGGAACAAGAAGCCTGGGAAGCAGCACACCCGGAGCCAGAAGAGTCCTAGACGGTGTGGTTCGGCCCGAAGTATGCCGGGGCGAACAGTAGGATTATTACTAAACAAACTTTTCATTAGCTGTTTATAAGGAGCAACTCCATGAGCATTGAACGCTCTCTCATCTTGGTCAAGCCGGACGGCGTCAAGCGCGGCCTGACCGGCCAGATCCTGGCCCGCATCGAGGCCAAGGGTTACACCATTGCCGAGCTGAAGCAGGTCACTGCGACCCGCGAGCTGCTCGAGGCGCACTACGAGGAGCACGTGGGCAAGCCGTTTTACGAGCCACTTGTGGAATTCATGCTCTCCGGTCCGGTGGTGGCAATCATTGCCGAGGGTCAGAACGTGATCACCGGGTTCCGCTCGCTGGCCGGCACCACCGATCCGACCACCGCGGCACCGGGCACCATCCGTGGCGACTTGGGTCGCGACTGGGGACTGAAGGTTCAGCAGAACCTGGTTCACGGTTCGGACTCGGTTGAATCCGCAACCCGCGAGATCGGCATCTGGTTCGCCTAAATCGTTGCCCCGTGAGGGGGTAAGAAGCCTCGCACGATTTTCCTTTCGGGGGGGATTTCGTGTGGGGCTTCTTTGTTGTTTCTGGGAACCTGTGGGTGCGGATGCTCGTAGTTCTAGATAGAACAGGTGCCCATCTACGAGGTGGCTTCATGCCGCGGGTGGCCCCCCTGACCGGAGCCGAAGGAAGCAGGATGAGATGTTGATCAAGACTAAGGCGAAGACAGCGATATTCGGCGCCTTGTGGTTGGCCGGGTTAATGTCGTTGACTGCATGCGGAGAACACGACCAGATGCAATCCGTACGGCTTTCGGCCGAGCCCCTGGTACAGGCCATCGAGACAAATCCCGAACGCATTGCCACGCTGGGATCGGTCTACGGGGACAAAACTGCCTTTGATCGTGCAGTGAACGTGTGTCCCTACACCGATGTCGCAGATGTGGAACGGGACCTGGGTTTCGCTTGGGACCTGGCGGCGAAATTAGCCCTTGATGATGAATCAAGGGGCAGCATTCTCTTGGTACAAGGTCAGCAAGTCTCTGGGATTATTGCGTTAGCGCGAGCCGATATTGATCTATGCCCAGCCGATTTTGAGTTTGCGGCACAGCTTGCCCCGGGGCAGCGACTTGAATTCGCGCGGGGTGTCGATGCGGCAGGTGCCACGGGGTGGACGGTGGTCAGAGGTTAGCCGGTGAGCGTTGCGGGGGTACGTCGCAAGAGACGGATCAAGTGATCGGCACCCAGCGCCAGCAACACACCCAGCAGATAAGCAAGTAGGTCAAGTGCTACAAAGGTGGAACCAAGCAGCAGCCTGATGGGTGGGAATGCGGCGCCAAGTGTTGCCGGCAGCGAGGTGATTTGTAGCAGTTCAACTGCAACACAAAAGCCCAGCGCGATCGAGACATTTGAGAGTATGGATCCGGCGGGGCGCAGGAATACCAACAGCACATAGATCAGTATCGCGTAGAGAATTCCCCCGGAAAGATCGGCAAGTAATCCGCTGCCCAAGAAGCGGGCCACAAGACCCAGCCCGATGATGGGGAGTATCAGCGCCGCGGCACCGATGCGCCTGCGGGTTACACCTCTAGCCACCGAGGAAGGCCTGAGGAAAGCGTATGAAGACGGACGCCGCGGTGAGCAGCAGCAACACGATGGTGATGACCCAGGTCCATTCGGCGGTGAAGCGTTTGAACCCCGCGGACGCCGGAATAACCCCGTGAGCAATATTGCGGGCAGTGGTATAGCTGAATATCGGAATCATCATGGCCCACACCACCATGCAGTAGAGGCACAACGCATTGATTTCATACAGCGCCTGGGACCAAAGCCAGATAATGAAGACCATCGCCAGGGTAACCCCGGCTTGCAGTCCCAGCCAGTACCAGCGGGCAAATTTGGCGCCTGCCAGCAGAGCCATGCCAATGGTGATCACGATGCCAAAGCCCACGATGCCCAAGAACGGGTTGGGGAAGCCCAGCAGTGCCGCCTGTGAGGACTTCATGATGGTGCCACACGATACCCACGGGTTGAAATCGCAGCTAGTCACATAGTCGGGGTTTTTGTACAGGGCCAGGCGTTCGAGGACCAGGATGCCCGAGGCGATCCAGGCGACGGCACCGGTAAGAACCAAGAGGATGCCAAACGGGGCATTCCTGCTCAAGGTCGGCAGAGATGATTCCTGACCGGCTAGCGCCTTGCCGTCGGCTCGGGACGTATTCATTGAAGGCTCCCATGGGGGTTGGTGCTGAAATGCTGTGCTGTTTCGGGCGCACCACGAGGGGAGCACCGGTCTTTGCAGTCTAACCGGACGGCGAGCCAGAAATGAGCTAAAGACGTAGATAGACGTGCAAGTCAAAGGGGATTCACATCTTTGACCGCCGGTAGGGTGGTGAAGAAACCCCGCGGTGGGAAGGGGTAGGCGTGAATAGTCGCGAGGAATACCGGGCGACATGCCCGAGTCAAGCCGTTTGCAGCTAAATGTCAATTGAAGTTGTGCCGTATGAGACAATTAGAATGGTTGTTCGCGGATCCACAGTCTGCTTTCAGCCCAACGACAGGCTTTCAAGCCCAATTGCGATGCATCTGCTGTGAAGTGACCGCCTATATGAAGGTCCGAGCGAATACCGCGATTTGGCCGCCGCAACACAAAGCGGCTTGTTTGAAAAAGCGCCGTTGGTTTTACCGGATGCCGCGCCCCGAGAAGGTTGGCGCACCCTGTAAGACTCGAAAATGACTTCCGTGGGACACGCGGCCAATTGGGCCCGGTTACCGCGAACTGACTAAGGCTCGACGAGCTATCTGTGGGAGCCGTCGAACCATGAGGAGCACTCTTTTTAAAATGGCAGCACATCGTGACGAATCCAAGGGCGCCGCTCAAGGAGCAAGTAACCAGGGTTCAAATAATCGGAACCGCACCAGTCGTGGACGCAACAACGAGGCAAGCGCACCGGTACGTCCGGCGCGACGGGCCATGACCCTCGCCGAGCTCAATGAAGCGGCAGCCGCACCCACCAGTAAGACCCGAGCCAATGTAGCCCCGCGCACCACGGCGGCTCGTCGTCGCCCGGCAAGCTCGACAACTCAGGCTCCAGCCAAGCGCACCCGTGCCGCGGCAAAGACCGAAGCAACTGTCGAATCGGTTGCCGCAGCCGCCAGCGAGGCGGCAATTGCCGCACCCGTTGTCGCAGAGCCGGCAACCAAGGCACCGGTCAAGCGTGGCCCACGCCGTGCCACCTCGGCGGTCACCTCGCCGGTAGCAACCTCCGGCATTATCCAGGCGCCGGTCGTTGTTTCGGCAGCGGAACCAACGGCCCAGGCTGCGACTGCCCCCGAAGCACCGAGTGCAGAGGTGCGAGAGGCTCCCCAGGCCCCGGCCAAGCGCCCAACTCGTTCGCGTTCACGCCGCGCCACCGCTCCGGCAGGAGATGCGACAACCGCCGCGACGCAGAGCGCTACTACCGAAGAGATCGTTGTCTCGGTGCCCGTCGTTGGGCAAAGTCCTGAGGTCATCGAGGCACCTGCCCAGGCAGTGACAGGTGAGGCCGAAACAAGCCAGGCAGATGAAGCATCCAAGGCACCAAGCCGTTCCGCACGTCGACGCCCCACCCGGTCGGCCCGCGGCTCCAAGTCCGCAGCACAAGAAGTCGGTGCCGAAAAGGCCGCAGCGGAGCCCCTCGAGGACGCCGCCGCAGCAACGGCAGTAGAGTCGATCGCTGCCGAGGCCATGGCGGCAGTTGAGTCAGCAGCCATCACCGACCCCTTCGCGATTCCGGAACTTGCACTCTCCGTGCTCTTCCAGGCACCGGATCTTTCAACTGTTGCACCGGTGGCCGAGAGCGATGAGGACGATGAGGAAGGTGGCAATCGCCGCACCCGTCGTACCCGCCGCACTCGCAGCGAGGGCGAAAGCACCGAAACCGAGGATGAAGATGCAGATAACGATGCGGTAGTTTCGCGCCGTCGTCGCCGTCGTCGTCGCGGAGATGCAGATCTTGAACTTGCCGGTGGCGGCGAAGATGATCCACCGAACACCATTACCCGGGTACGCGCCCCGCGCACCTCACTGGATTCGGTGATGAGCAACAAGGTCACCGCCGTGAAGGGTTCGACCCGCCTCGAGGCCAAGCGTCAGCGCCGCCGTGATTCGCGTGAGTCTGGTCGTCGCCGTCAGGTGATCACCGAGGCCGAGTTCTTGGCACGTCGCGAATCCGTTGACCGCCAGATGATCGTGCGTCAGCGTGAAGACCGCATCCAGATCGGTGTGCTTGAAGACGGCATCCTGGCCGAGCACTTCGTGTCCAAGACACAACAGGATTCGCTGATCGGCAACGTCTACATCGGTAAGGTGCAGAACGTGCTTCCCTCCATGGAAGCAGCATTCATCGACATTGGTCGCGGACGCAACGCGGTTCTTTACGCGGGCGAGGTCAACTGGGATGTTGCCGGCCTTGACGGTCAGCCACGTCGTATCGAACACGCTCTGAAGTCCGGCGATACTGTACTTGTGCAGGTCACCAAGGACCCGGTGGGTCACAAGGGTGCCCGCCTGACCTCCCAGATTTCGCTTCCGGGCCGCTACCTGGTCTACGTACCGGGCGGCTCGATGACCGGTATCTCACGCAAGCTTCCCGATGTTGAGCGCAACCGCTTGAAGAAGATTCTCAAGGATCACCTTCCGGAAAATGCCGGTGTCATCGTGCGCACCGCAGCCGAAGGCGCTTCCGAAGAAGAGTTGATGAATGATATCAACCGCCTGCGCGCCCAGTGGGAAGGCATCGAGGCCGCCTCGACCTCCACCAAGATTTTGGCACCGGAACTGCTCTACGGCGAACCAGATCTGACCATCAAGGTGGTCCGCGACGTGTTCAACGAAGACTTCACCAAGCTGATCGTCTCCGGTCAGGAGGCCTGGGACACCATCGAGGCCTACGTGACCTACGTGGCCCCCGATCTGATCTCACGCCTGGAACAGTGGGAGGGTGAGGAAGATATCTTCACTTCCTACCGCATTGACGAGCAGATTCACAAGGCACTTGATCGCAAGGTCTTCCTGCCCTCGGGTGGCTCGCTGGTCATCGACCGCACCGAAGCCATGACAGTTGTTGACGTGAACACCGGTAAATTCACCGGTTCGGGCGGCAACCTGGAAGAAACAGTCACCAAGAACAACCTTGAGGCTGCCGAGGAAGTTGTTCGCCAGCTGCGCCTGCGTGACATCGGCGGCATCATCGTCATCGACTTCATCGACATGGTCCTCGAGTCCAACCGCGATCTGGTGCTACGCCGACTGGTTGAATGCCTGGGCCGCGATCGGACCAAGCATCAGGTAGCCGAGGTAACGTCCCTGGGGTTGGTGCAGATGACGCGTAAGCGCATGGGCACCGGCCTGCTAGAGGTCTTTGGCGAGGATTGCGAGGCCTGCCATGGCCGCGGTGTGATCACCCACGATGAGCCAGTTGAGCACCGTCGTGCCTTCAACTCCGCTGGTGAACCGCACGCCTCGGCCCAACGCGCACAGGATAAGCCATCGCGTGCCGAACGCCGTCGCCGCAACCGCGGCCCGGAAACCGAGGCTCACACAGAGCCAGCTCCGGTAACTCCTGTTGCTGAGCTGAACGGTGAGCCGGAAGCCGACGATGCTAAGGCAAGTGCCGCACGCACGGCATTTGCTAATATTGCCGCCGCCGCGCATGCCGCCCACGAGGTTCAGGACGCCGATGGGGCAACATTGACTGTTGGTGGCGAGCCGGTGGTGGTTCCCAGCACACGTCGTCGCCGCCGTGCCGGTTCCGAAGTCAGTGCCCCGGAGTTGACCCTGGAGAATCTGGAAGCCGCGCTTCCCGATCACTCGCCGGTGGTTGAGCCAGAGGCGGTCATGGAGGTTCAGGTGCCAGCGGGGGAGTCGCAGGGTGCCACACGTGCCTCGCGTAGCCGCCCACGCCGTAAGGCGCGTTCTAAGAGCGCCGACTCCGTTCCGGCAACCGAGAACTCGGCCGAGGAGCAGCAATCAGCGGCACCAGTAATTTCTGGTGTTGCGGGTCAGGCGTCGGCCAAGGGGTCCTCCGAGCCCACCGGCAAGGTTGCAGAAATAAAGACTTCGGGTATCGAGCCGGTGGCACGCGTCAAGCGCAGCCGCCGTGCAACGAGCCCGCAAGGCGGATCCGATAGCACAGTTTCTGTGTCGTCGGACACGCAGGCAGCAGCGGGTTCCGCCCATGTTGCATCGTTAGCAGATATCCCAAAGGCCGCTCAGCCCCGGAAAGACGCGAATGCGCCGATCATGTTGGGCGTCGGGGTACCGGTTAACGAATTAAAATAATTGGGTCTTGACGACTCACTAGGGTAAGTTGTATTTGCTCTGGTAGCGCTTTTTAGCGTAGTCTAGATCCTCGGTGCGAACGCCAGCTTTCGGATTCTTCCGCTCGGCGTGCCAGCACAGCGCAATCCTCGTTAGTAGTTGAGGTAGTGATGCGCAGTAAGACATATTGAACGTCGAGTAGAAGTGAGTACCCACGTGGTGTACGCAATTGTCCGCGCTGGCGGCCGCCAGGAAAAGGTCTCTGTTGGAGACCTCATTACCCTTGATCGCCTGAAGGCTGCCTCAGGCGCCTCCATCGAACTCCCAGCCTTGCTGCTGGTTGATGGCGAAAAGGTAACTTCGGCAGTCGAAGAACTTGCCCAGGTAAAGGTGACCGCTGAGGTCATTGGGAACCTTCGTGGTGAGAAGATTGTCATCCAGAAGTACAAGAACAAGACCGGTTACAAGCGCCGTCAGGGTTTCCGCGCTTCACTGACCCAGGTCAAGGTCACCTCGATCGCTTAATTGCGGTTGATTCCAAGAATTCTCATTACCTGAAGGTAGGCACATTCCATGGCAAGTAAGAAGGGCGCAAGCTCCACTCGTAACGGCCGCGATTCCAACCCACAGTACCTTGGCGTCAAGCGCTTCGGTGGCCAGGTTGTATCGGCCGGCGAAATCATTGTTCGCCAGCGTGGCACCCACTTCCACCCGGGCGCCGGCGTGGGTCGTGGCAAGGACGACACCCTGTTCGCACTGCAGGCCGGGGCCGTCGAATTCGGCACCCGTCGTGGTCGTCGCGTCGTGAACATCGTTATCGCTGACTAATTAGCGCATAACCGCATTCATTACACATAGAGGGTGGGCCGCACGGCTCACCCTCTATGTGGTTTTATAAGATCATTAGGGTTTTAACCACTCGCTTTGGCTAGCGTTCCGGTAGAACCGCATCACCCCCTTTTTGCTAGGAGCTTCAACCCGTGGCAGCCTTTATTGACCGAGTGGTCCTCCATGTCTCCGGTGGTACCGGTGGACACGGCTGTGTCTCCATCAAACGCGAAAAGTTCAAGCCTCTCGGTGGTCCCGATGGAGGCTCCGGCGGTAACGGCGGAGACGTCATCCTGCGTGTTGACTCGCAAACCACCACGCTGCTGTCCTACCACCACTCACCGCACCGTCATGCCGGAAACGGCGAAGGCGGCAAGGGCGATCTGCGCCCGGGCAAAAACGGTGAAACTCTTATTCTTCCGGTTCCCGAAGGAACCGTCGTCAAGAGCCGCGATGGCGAAATCCTTGCCGACCTGATTGGTGATGGCACCGAATACATTGCCTCCGCCGGTGGCATGGGCGGCCTGGGTAACGCCGGACTTTCCAGCCAAAAGCGCAAGGCACCGGGCTTTGCCCTGCTGGGTATTCCTGGCGGCAAGGCAGAAATTGTCCTTGAACTGAAATCGGTTGCCGACGTTGCCCTGGTGGGTTACCCATCGGCTGGCAAGTCCTCGCTGATCGCGGCGCTTTCGGCCGCTCGCCCCAAGATCGCCGATTACCCTTTCACCACCCTGGTTCCAAACCTTGGTGTGGTTGAGGCCGGAGAAACCCGCTACACCGTAGCCGATGTCCCGGGTCTGATCCCCGGAGCCTCCCAGGGTAAGGGCTTGGGCCACGAATTCCTGCGCCACGTTGAACGCTGTGCAGCACTGGTACACGTGCTTGACTGTGGTGCGTTGGAAGCCGACCGCGACCCGGTCACCGATTTGGATATCATCCAGGCCGAGCTTGACGCCTACGAGACCGACTCCTCATTTGCCGGTGCCGATGGTCAGATCATCCCGCTGAACGAACGCCCACGGTTGATCGCCCTGAACAAGGTTGATATGCCCGACGGGCGTGACATGGCAGAATTCGTGCGACCGGAACTTGAAAAGCGCGGCTACCGCGTCTTTGAGGTCTCCGCCATGAGCCGTGAGGGCCTGCGCGAACTTTCCTTCGCGATGGCAGAACTTGTCCTAGAGGCTCGCGCCAAGCTTGAGGCAGCACCGGAAATTGTTCCGGTCCCCGTCATCCGCCCCCGTGCGGTGAACCGCCAGGGCTTCTTTATCCGCAAGGAAGAGCGCAACCTAGAACCGCTCTACCGCGTCATCGGTGAAAAGCCCGAGCGCTGGATTCAGCAGACCGACTTCCGCAACGACGAAGCTGTTGGCTATCTCGCTGACCGCCTGGCCAAGCTTGGCGTCGAGAATCAGCTCTACAAGGTTGGTGCTCAGGCGGGAGACGCGGTAGTCATTGGTTCGCACGATGACGCTGTTGTCTTTGACTGGGAGCCAACGATGGCTGCCGGCGCCGAACTCCTGGGTTCACGCCGTGGCCAGGATGAGCGTCTTGCCGAATACGGTGCACGCCCCTCACGTGATGAAAAGAAGGCACTTCACGCACAACGTAAGGATGCCAAGGCTGCAACACGCGCCGAGCTTGAAGCGGAGCGCAAGGCCGGCATCTGGACCGAGTCGGTGAACTACAAGCACGAGCTTCCGAAAAAGGGAGAGTAGGACCTGATGGTGCGAGCCAATCACCTGCCTTCGGGCATTAATGAACGCCACGAGATTCCCAGTGCTTCACGCATTGTTGTGAAGGTCGGGTCCTCGTCGCTGACAACGCTTAATGGCGGAATCTCCGAGGAATCGCTATCCAATCTTGTGGATCGCTTGGCGGCAAGTGCCACCGCGGGAACCCAACTGATCTTGGTTTCCTCCGGTGCTATTGCCGCCGGGCTCGCACCACTGAACCTGGGACGTCGGCCGCGCGATTTGGCCACCCAGCAGGCGGCAGCCTCGGTGGGCCAGGGACTACTCATGGCCAAATACACTCAGGCGTTTGCCGCTCATGGTGTCACCGTGGGGCAGGTGCTGCTCACCGCAGATGATCTGATCCGTCGCCAGCAATACGCAAATGCATTCCGTGCATTAAACCGCTTGCTGGCCCTGGGCGTGGTGCCCATCGTGAACGAAAATGACACTGTGGCCACCCATGAAATTCGTTTTGGCGATAATGATCGGCTCGCCGCACTGGTGGCTCACCTGGTTAAGGCCGATGCGCTGATGCTGCTCTCCGACGTTGATGCCGTCTATGACGCACCACCTAATGATGGGGGAGTGCGCATCGATAGGGTCGATAGCGCAGAAGACCTAGCAACGGTGAGCATTGGATCTACCGGTGGTGCAGGGCTGGGTACCGGGGGTATGGCCACCAAGGTGGAGGCGGCAACCATGAGCGCCGAATCCGGTATTCCAACGCTTGTCACCTCAACGGCCAATGCGGCAGCCGCACTGGCTGGAGAAAACGTGGGAACCTGGTTCTCCGCCCGCGGGGGACGCCGTTCAACACGCATGCTGTGGCTCGCCCACCTTGCAGCAACGCAGGGGCGGCTCCTGCTTGATCCGGGTGCCGTGAAGGCAATTTCCTCGGGCGTTGCCTCGCTGTTGCCCGCAGGCATTACCGGGTTACACGGTTCCTTTGAAGCCGGAGACGCCGTAGAAATTACCGATGCAAGCGGCACCGTGGTGGCGCGCGGATTGGTGAACTACTCATCAGCCGAGCTGCCACAAATGCTGGGACGCTCAACCCACGAACTAGCCGGCGCGCTAGGTAGCGGTTATGAACGTGCAGTGGTGCACGTCGATGACCTAGTGGTCGTCTAAAATCATGCTCGGTGTAGCAGGACAGTAATTTCAGGTTTCGTATCAATCATGGCTCGCTCCCTTAACACAAAGGGGCGGGCCATGATGCTTCTTGCGTAGACTTGAGTACATGAGCCAGATAGTCAATGAAAACCCCCTGCAGAGCGACGATGCATCGACGGACCTCCAACCATCGCCGGCAGTTGCGGCTGTAGCAGCGATGGCTGACCGCGCCCGCTTGGCCTCTCGCGTCCTGGCCCGTGCCGACCGCAACTGGAAGGACCGCGCGCTACTAGCCATAGCAACGGCCCTTGACGAAAAGCGCGCCTATGTGATCGCCGAAAATGCAAAAGACATTGAAAGCGGCCGCGCCAACGGCACCTCGCAGGCCATGCTGGATCGCCTGCGACTGACCAATGAGCGAGTCGATGGGCTGATTTCGGCCCTTGAAGAACTTGCCGGATTGCCGGACCCGGTAGGAACCGTGCTGCGTGGACAAACCCTGCCCAATGGTCTGCGCCTACGTCAGGTTCACGTTCCAATGGGTGTCATCGGTGCCATCTATGAGGCGCGCCCCAACGTTACTGTTGATATTGCAGGATTGGCCCTCAAAAGTGGCAACGCTGTGTTGCTGCGTGGTGGCAGTGCTGCTGCAGAATCAAATAAGGCATTGCTGGGTCTGATCCGTGATGCGCTTGAATCCGTTGGACTGCCCGCCGATTCGGTAACCTCGGTTGATGCCTACGGCCGCGAGGGAGCAGATGCCATGATGGGTGCCCGCGGCAAGATTGACGTCTTGATCCCACGTGGAGGCCGCGAACTGATCCAGCGAGTGCTCACCACCGCGAGTGTCCCGGTCATTGAAACCGGTGAAGGTAATGTGCACATTTATCTTGATGAATCGGCCGATGCGCAGATGGCAGTGCCGATCCTGCTCAACGCCAAGACCCAGCGTCCCTCGGTCTGCAATACCGTTGAAACCCTGCTGATCAATGCCAAGGCCGCTGCGGCACCACAGGTTCTTGCCGCGCTGGCCAAGGCCGGGGTCACGCTGCACGCCGACGAGCGTGCGGTAGCACTTGCCGGAGAGATCCCCACGGTTGCTGCAACTGCTGCCGATTGGGACACCGAATACATGGATCTTGATCTTTCGGTGGCCATAGTTGATGACCTCGATGGTGCTATTAGCCACATTCGTGCGCACAGCACCGGGCATACCGAGGCAATCTTGACCAATAACCTGGCTCATGCCGAAAGATTCATTGCCGAGGTTGATTCGGCAGCCGTCATCGTGAACGCCTCGACGCGTTTCACCGATGGTGGACAGCTGGGTCTGGGCGCCGAAGTAGGCATTTCGACCCAAAAAATGCATGCTCGTGGCCCGATGGGGCTTCGCGAACTGACAACCACCAAGTGGATTGTCCAAGGTGATGGGCATGTTCGTTCTTAGCCTCGGCCCAAAGTGGGTACGATAGATGCTAAGAAGATAAATAGTTTGAACACCGTGCTGTGCGCATCGAGCATGCCCGGCACACAACATCCTGGAGAAACATGTTTACCCAGTCCCTGAACGCGGCAATCCTTGCATCGGAGTCCACCGGCGGCATCCCCACCGGTACCATGGCTTTGATCATCGGTGGCGGCATCTTCCTCCTGTTCATGCTGATGCTGCTGATCACCATGTCTTACACCAATGTTGGCAACCGCCACCAGGTCAAGGCAGAGCCGGAAGACACGCACCGCCAGCACGCTAACAAGCACGGCCATCAGTAGTCGTTTAGCGGCCGAGCGTACGGACCGCCCATTTCGCCTAGGCGTCATGGGCGGTACCTTCGATCCAATCCACCACGGTCACTTGGTTGCCGCCAGCGAGGTTGCCTCGGTGTTCGACCTTGATGAAGTGGTGTTCGTGCCTACCGGCACACCCTGGCAGAAATCCGATCGTGAAGTTGCCGAGGCCGAACACCGTTACTTGATGACGGTGATCGCTACCGCCGCGAACCCACGCTTTACTGTCAGTCGGGTGGATATTGATCGTCCCGGCCCGACCTACACCATCGATACGCTGCGCGACTTGCGCGCCCAGCGCCCGGATGCCGAGTTATTCTTTATCACCGGTGCCGATGCGATGGCAAAGATCATGAGTTGGAAGGATGCCGAGGAACTGTGGACACTTGCACACTTTGTGGGTGTCACCCGACCCGGGCACGAACTTCCAATGCTTGATCGCAATGATGTGTCATTGATGGAAGTGCCAGCCATGGCAATTTCTTCCACCGATTGCCGCGAACGTGTTCGCACGGGGCATCCGGTGTGGTATTTGGTACCGGACGGCGTGGTCCAGTACATCGGCAAGTACAAGCTTTACAACGATAAGAACTACGCAGTAAACGGCCAGAAGTAATTCATGGTCGGGAAATGGACAAGATGAGCGACGAGACCGGGCCCGCGCTCAGCAGGCGAGCCCTGCGTGAGCAGCGCCGTGCCGAGGCCGAAGCCCAGCTTGCCCGTGAGGCAGAGGAACTGGGCCGTACGCCAGCGCCATCGACCGGAATCACTCCGGCAGTGCCTGCTCCGGCTCAGAGCCCTGCCGCGAATCCAGCGGTAAGTGCGCCTCAGGCCACTGCGGCTAAACCTGCAGCTGCTAAGCCAGCCGCATCCAAGCCGGTGGCCGCAAAGCCAACCGCTGCTAAACTGGCCGCGGCAAAGCCTGCAGTAAAACCGGCAGCCCCGGATACTGCCGCGCCAAAGGCCACCCCGGCAGCGGCGAAGCCTGCCGCGGCACAACCAGCGTCAGTGGCGCCAGTCACCACCTCCAAGACTGTTGAACCTGCTGCAGACTCAGCGCAGATACCGACCCGAAGCCGTCGCGCAGCGGGAGGGGAAGTCGACGCACTTCCTGAACGTGCAACTCTGCAACGCGCCCGTGATCGTGAAGCACTACGCACGCGCCGCCGCCTCGAGCAAGAAGTTTCGAATCTTTCAGTAAACGAGCCGTCGCCCGGGGACGATCCGGCCCCGCTGACACGTAAGCAATTGCGACTGCAGATGCTTCAGGAAGCAGCAGGCAATGTTGCCAGCGCACCGAAGGCCGCGACGCCGGGTACTGCTAAACCAGCGGCCGGCAAGCCGGTGGCTGGTAAGCCGGTGGCTGGTAAGCCTTCCGATTCCAAGGCACCAGCCGGCACACCTGCAACGGCTAAATCCGTGGCAAAACCTGCCGCAGGAAAATCAGTACCCGAGGTCGAGCAGGTAAGCGTTGAAGAAGCACTTGCCCTGCGTCGTCGGTCCGGTGGCGGAGCACCCATAAATCCGGCTCCGACACCAGTTCAGGAGGATCTGGGGGACGTAGACCTTGAGGTACTCGCCCAACAGCGTGAACTCGCTGCCCGTGCGGCAATTATTGGTCGTCGCGCGGCCGAGCGCCAACGCCTCGAAGAATCAAATTCTGCGCGCGCCGGGGCACGTCGTTCTGACCCGTTCACCGGGGCCATGCATCACCTACGTGATGAAGACAGCGAACGTGCCTTCATCAATACGGGAATTAGCGGTCCGGAAACACGTGGCTTCCACATTTCCATGACCGATCAGGGCACCATCGTTGAGGCGCCCGCAAAATCTTCACCCACTGTTGCACCCAAAGCACCGGTAACCAAGGCTCCGGCGTCCAAAGCCGGAGCCCCCAAGAACTCGGCCGTTAGTGCGCCAGCACCCACGGCTAAACCTGCTGAAAAGCCTGCGGCTGCTACTCCGGCCCAGGCAGCTCCCGTTGCGTCCAAGGCAACCGGAGCGAAACCCGCTGCTGCAGCAGCATCGGCAGCAAGGGCCCCTCAAACCGGTCCAGCTGCCACCAAGCCAAAGGCGGCGGCTAAGTCCGCTCCTGCGGCAGCTACGGCGGCCAAGCCAGCACCCAAGGTGCAGGCCCCGGCCCCCGACGTTGAGCCCGAGGTGACTCACCCCCCGGTGCGTGCCGTTCGCGCACAGGGACTTGAACCACTTGACGCGCAAACCGCCGGTATGCGCCGTGCCAACAACATGTACCTGATGGTGATTGCGGCCCTGTCCGTCGGAGGCGCGGCGTTAGTTGCCGGTCTCATTATGATCCTGAACTCAAACTAGCGCCCCCACGAAGGTCGCAAACAATTTTCTCAAGGAGAACCCCCATGAGCGCCCACGAACATTCCCTGAACCTGGTCAAGGCAGCTGCCTTGGCCGCAGCAGACAAGCTTGCCGAAAACCTTGTAGCCCTTGATGTTTCCGAACGCCTTGGTGTCACAGATGCCTTCCTGATCGCCTCGGCAGCCTCCGAGCGCCAGGTCAACGCCATCGTTGATGAGATCGAAGACAAGCTCGACGAGCTCTTCGATATCCGCCCGGTACGCCGTGAAGGCCGCGGTGCCGGTCGCTGGGTACTGCTTGACTACGCGGACGTCGTCATTCACGTCCAGCACAACGAAGACCGTGTCTTCTACGCACTCGAGCGACTGTGGGGCGACTGCCCACTGATCGAGCTGCCGACCACCGGTGAGCCGGCAAGCGACATGTCACACGTTGAAACCCTGCCCGACTCCCTCTAAGAGTCCTCGATTTGCGCCACGTGTTAATCGTGGCCTATGATGGATGAGTTGCTCGCAAGGGTGGCTCCCATTTGGGGGTATGGCGCAGTTGGTAGCGCGTCTGCATGGCATGCAGAAGGTCAGGGGTTCGAATCCCCTTACCTCCACCAAATGAAAAAGGTCTCCGACTTCGGTCGGAGACCTTTTTCGTTCCCATCCAACTGATATTTGGGGCGGATATTCCGGATCGCGCACCGTAGCCCTCAGGCTTAGTGGGCTTAGGATTTACGCCACCATTCAACGGTTCTGCGTGCTCCCTCGGCCAGCAGCGTGGGGGATAATCCGAGGAGCGCTTGGCTGTGCGCGGAGTTCATCGCAAAGGGTTTATCGAACTGGTACGCCATTTCTGCCAATTCACGGGTCGCCGGATGAACCAGTCCGGCCGCGCGCAGGAGATGGCCTGAGATTCCCGATATCTTGGGTGCGGGACGTCCCGCCGCTTCGGCGAAAGCCTCGAGCATGGCTTGTTGACTGGCCGGGGGAGCGGTTGGCGCATGAAGCACGTTGTTCCACAGATCCTCGCGCAGCGCCGCACGAATCATCGCGGCGGCAAGATCTGGCAGGAAGGTGAATGAATGAGGCACTATCGGATTGCCAACGGCAACCAGCCGCCGACCGCTATGGACCGCTTCGAGCATTCGTGTTCCGGCATGCACCATCTGCGCATAGGGTCCGTAATAGTCGGACGCCACAACCGAAACGGTATTGGTGTCTGAAGCGGCACGGGCATGCAATAGAGCAGTTCGAATCCCGCGTTTGCCGCCTGTTGCGTTACGCGGTGAGTCTTCCCTCATGACTTCTCCGGGCTTTGAGTAAGAGTAGAGGCTTTCGGGAAAAATCACCGGGATTCCATGTTTCCCGGCCAGTGCAAGTATCGCTTCTTCGGCGACAGGAAGCGTCTGTGCCCACGCCTTGGCGGAGTATGCGGCGTGGATGCAGTGAAACACCGCGTTGGCACCATCAACAGCAGCGTCTAGCTGGGTAGGTTGCAGGGCATCGGCGCGAATTTTCTTGATTCCGCGGTGTTCAGGGCCGTTTCCGGAGCGGCTTGCGAGCGTAACGTTGTGTCCCTGATTGGCCAGGGTCAGCGCGACGGTGCATCCGATGGGTCCGGCGCCTGTGACGAGATATTTGTTGGGCATGGGGCAGTTCTCCTGAGTTTACAAATGAGAGCATCGCTCTCTTTTGTAGATTAGAAGTTGAGTGACACGAAAGTCAAGAGCGGTGCTCACTTAAGTTGACTGTGCTCACTAAGAAGGTGTGGGATGGGACTATGCAGGAAATACGAAGTCCACGTGAACTTGCGCGCGAGCGTACCATGGCCGAAATCATGCGCTTGGCCCGCGAACAACTGGCCAGCCATGGTGCCGCGGCGCTATCGCTTCGCGCCGTGGCCAAGGACCTGGGTATCGTCTCCTCCGCGGTATATCGCTACGTTGCAAGCCGGGATGAACTGCTGACACTGCTCGTCGTTGAGGCATACAGCGATCTTGGAGATGCCGTTGATACGGCCTTGAAGCGAGCACCACTAGCGGCCGAGAAAAGGTTTGTGCTCCTCGCACGGGCCGTACGCGCCTGGGCAATCGCCGAACCCGCCCGCTATGGCCTGCTATTTGGGACACCGGTTCCTGGTTACCACGCACCGGCCGGGCAAACGGTAGAAGCCGGAACACGTGTCGTGGTCCGCTTGATGGGAATTATTGAAGATGCTTGGAATGCCGGGGATATCACGGCGTCACCGACCGTCCCGAGCTTATCGCCCGGGTTGGCCGCGGATGTCGAGGCTCTGCGGACCGAGTATGATCTCAATTCACCGGGATGGCTGATAGCTAGAGGGCTGGGCGTATGGTCGGCCCTGTTTGGCGCGGTGAGCTTCGAGGTATTTGGGCAATACGGACCGAACACGCTCAGCGATGCAAGCGAACTCTTTGAACTATCGATGCGAGTTCTTGCAGCGAACCTCGGTTTCCGTGGGTGAGGTGTAGCCGGGGCATTGCTCCTTAATCCTCGGCCGGGCCATTCGGTCGACGCTGGCTCTCAGTCTAAGGAGTACCCAAAGCTGAAGCGCTGCTCGGGATCCCATGCTGATTTGACCGCACGCAACCGCCGCAGGGTTGGTTCGGCCCAGGCCTTGCGGACCTCCTGCGGTGCAGCCGCGAATCCCTCGAAGTTGATTTGCGTGCCGCCGTGGGCCCATGGGCGCAGGGCATCGAGCACCGCATTGGCTGCCGCGTCCACTACATCTCGCAAATGTGGCGGATAGGGACCTATGACGCCGAAATTGAACGCCGCATCGCGACCGCCCACCGCGATGCCATCGACCGGACCACGGGCGAAGGCACCACCGAGGTGCCGTAGCTCGGCAATAATGAGCGGAACATCGACCTGTGGACCGGCCGCACCTAGCAGCGCATCGATGGCGGCCGGGGGAAGCTCCTGCAACAATAGAGATCCGTCCCAGCCGGGCATGGGGTCGGACGGGTCCTGATGCACCGAGGAGATTGCCGCATACGGCATCATACCCACCAAGTTGATCACTGGTGCCGCGGCTTGCAGCAACGGTGCCAGCAGCGCGGCCCCGCTCGTCTCATCGCCAACATGCACATAGCGAAGGTGCACATTGGTTTTGCCGCGCAACGGTGCAGGGAACGCTTCCTCATTGGGCAACCGGATCAGGGCAATGGATGCCGTGGTGGATTCGGGCAGCGAACGCACCCAGTCGCCATACGCGTGAAGCACGGCGGCGGCATCCGACGGGGAAAAGAAGATGGCCCGCCGTAGACCTCTGGCACCGGCATGAGATTGAAATCGATATTGGTGACGATACCGACCGCACATTTGCCTCCGCACAATGCCCAAAAGAGTTCGGGCTCGGAGTCGGCGGTGACATGTTGCAGCGAACCGTCGTTGGTGACTATTTCGATGGCGTTGACGTGGTCGGCGGCGAAACCAAAGGTCCTGCCCATCGGGCCCATGCCGCCGCCCAGGGTGTAACCGATGACCCCGAGATCGGGCGAGGACCCGTTCAGCGGTGCCAGTCCATGTGGTGCGGCCTGGGCGATCACCGATTCCCAGCGTACCCCGGCACCAGCCCTGGCGCTGCCGGTGGATGTATCCACGCTTAGCGACTGCATGTTCGAGGTATTGATGAGCATGCCCCCGGTGCTGCTTCCCGCGTACCCGTGTCCCGTCGAGTGAACGCCGACCGGTAGATCGCGGACCTTGGCATGGCAGATAGCGGCCACCACGTCGGCCGTTGAAGCGGCCATGACCACGAGCCCGGGCTGCTTGAATGTGCCGTATTAAATCCGCTGCAGGCTTGCGCGAAACCGGGATCCCCTTTGGCCAGTGCCTTGCCATCAAGCAGCGGTGCCAACAGGTTTGTGCCAAAATCTGTGCGTTCTTTCACCGTCGTCTCCTTCTAAGTCCTGCGCCCAACGGTAGACCTCTTGGCGGCAGTGTAGAAGAGGTAAACGGTGCAGCATCGGTAGGCGGTACGCGGACTAGTTGAGGCATGGACTTAGAGGTCTTCTCAGCACCGAATATTTGGCTCATGGGACAGGACACGCGAAGGGTAGCAGCTACGATGGATTGCTATTCTCCGCGCCGGCGCCGGAAGATATCAAAGACCACACGCAAGGCGAAGATGGTAGCGAAGATGACCAGAGTATAGCCGAAGAGTTGGTACAGGGTCAGGCTTTCGGTGACTTGTGGGCCCCCATTGCTCACCAAAAGTATGGTGGCCATGATCCCCGTGACCCCGGCCAAGAAAGTCAAGATGGCCTCATGCAGCATCGAACGGACCATCTTGCGATCTTGCGGGTGCGCCAGCAAGCGCATATTGATTCCAAGTCGCCCGGCTTCTAAATCCCCGGTGATCGCGTCAAGGCGCCGGGGAATCCGTTTGAGGACCGGCAGCAGGGAAAGTGCTTCATTGTTCAGTGCCTCACGCAGTGAGGAAGGCCGGAAGGTATCCTTGGCGCGAGCCTTGCCATAGGCACGGGCCTCGGTGATCAAGTCAAAGTCCGGATCAAGCTGGCGCAGCGTTCCTTCGAGTACCGCCACGGCACGGAAGGACCCGGCAAGTTCGCCGGGTATCGCGATTCGGTGCTTGGCCAACAGCGCCACCAACATGGTGAACACCTCGGCCTTCACATCCGCACCGGGACCCATATAGCGTGAGACAAAACGGCTCAGCTCACGCCGGAGCATATCTTCATTGAAGTCTTCAGGAAGTGTTGCCATTTCTAGTAGGGCATCGCCGATGGCCCGTGAATCACCGCGGTAGAAGGCCAACAGGACTTCGGCAACCAGGGAGCGTAGTTCGGAGTCCAAACGTCCGACCGAACCAAAGTCAAGGAGCATGATGCTCCCATCGGGTTGCACCACGATATTTCCCGGGTGCAGGTCGGCATGGAAGATTCCGTCATCCATGATCTGATGCATCATTGAACGGAACAAGGCCGCGGCCTGCTTGGTGCGCTGCTCCGTGGAGAGTCCTTCGATGGTTCCCGGGGCACTGAGCGTGGCACCGGAAACCATCTGCATCACCAGCACCCGCTGGCCGCTGAATTCCGGGTAATGTTGGGGGATTTCGACGCGTTCGGAATCGGGGTGCCGTAACTGGGTGGTACGTAGCGCGGCGATATTCATGGCCTCGACCTCGTAATCGAGTTCCTCACGCAGCGAATCGGCGAAGCTTTCTGCTATCTGCACAATGCCCAACGATCGGCCCCAGTCGGTGGAGCGCTCAAGAGTTTTGGCCATGCGGATGGTGATATCCAGATCACGTTCAACCACCGGAATGATTCCGGGGCGCTGGACCTTCACGGCAACCATTTCGCCGGTGTGCAGTCTTGCCTTGTGAACCTGCCCGATCGAGGCTGCGGCGAACGGTTCGTGATCAAATTCGGCAAACGCACTTTCGATATCCTCACCGAGTCCGGATTCCAATACCTCGCGTACTTGATCCCATGGCGCGGGAGGAACGGCTTGTTGAAGTTTGGAAAGCTCTGTGATGTACTCCGCCGGTAGCAATTCTGCGCGGGTGGAGAGCACCTGTCCGAACTTCACGAAGGCCACCCCGGATTCCTGCAACGCCAGACGCAGTGACTTTCCGTTGGCCGTACGCTCGGCAATGGCCTCCGGTGTCGATGTGGTGCTGGGACGCTTGGCGGGAAGAATGCCGTGGGACAGGGCAATGCGGGTAACCTCGGCGTAACGCCGGGTACGTGAGAAACGTGATCTTAGTGAGGCGATCCATTGGTCGGGACGCATGATGGTGCCCGAGGGAAGAACGAGTTCGGCCAGCACCAAGAACAACGTGGCAACAATGAACACGATGCCGATCTGTACCGGTAACAGTGCCAGACCCGCGCTTGGATCTCGCCAGACAAAACGCGATTCGAAGCTAACCTCGGCACCGAGTCCGATCAGGCCGGCCACGATAATTCTGCCCCACCCCACGGTGACCCCGAGCAATCGGCGTACAAACATGGAAAGGATCGCGATGTAGATCACGGCGATGAGCGCAGTGAACAGAATCCGTCCCAGTATGTCGGCAAACTCCATGTGATCCTCCTGTTGACGGGGTGCAACGTAGTTACTAGACCCCGTAGGTGGGCTCTGGATTAAACTTTAGTGCACGGTCGGGAAGAATGAACCTGCTGTTGCGGTACCGGGACGGTCAAGCCGTAACGGGGGAGAGTGCTCAGGCAAGACCGGCGCGCTCATCAGGGATTTCGGCGTGGTTTTACCCGCCAAAAGTGATTCGGGTTGGCATCTCATAGAACGATCCACCGAATCTGATGTCCTTGCCTGCCTTGGCCGACCGCTTTGCCCCTGCAACGTGCGCCGATGCCTGAACGAGATATCGACGGATATGTTTGGGTACGTGGAGGGCCATGCTAAACATGCCACCAACGAATTTGCCCATTTTTCCCTCAGGCAGGGTATCGGTAAGTGCTTCCTTGGCCGTGGCGATGTCCTGATCATTGAATGGCAGCGGCATGAGCAGTTCGAGAACCAGTTCTTGATCCGCTGTCAGCTCCCATGGACCTTCTTGTGCCCAGAGATGGTCCACCACATAGTCGCGCGGTCCGCTCGAGTTTTGTGTGTCAGTCTCTTCGTTATCGCGCAACGTAAAATTAATCTTCTGCACGACTCGGGGCTCGGACTTGTGTCCCTGTAGGGTGATTTTCACCGGCAAATGCGGATCGTCCCAAGTGAAATCGACGGGATTGAAAGATCGATGCCAACCCCGCCTCCGCCGCCCATGCTGCGTTTGATCCAACCGAAGAAACCCATGATTCCCCCACTCAGTCTTTGATTTCGGCTGACCAAGTAGCGTCGAGCATGTGCTTTGGTCCCCACACGGGGGCCGAGTGCTTCCTAACATAGGACACCTTTCAAAAATAGGCACCCGAAACTAAAATGCATGCCGACTAGTACTTTGAGGTTCTTGAAGGAACCAGGGTGAGAAGAGAATAAAACTCGGGATACCAGAACCCTTGATGGTGTCTTCTGCGGTCGATTCGTTCATGCTGACACGTATTCGTCAGGTCCAGTCGTGGGTGCTGTTGCCTTGCCTGAGGGCTCCGGCCGGGACGGTCACTGCGCGCGGGCGGCCTTCGAAGCAGCGATGAACGTCCAGATCACGGCACACACGAAAACGATAATGGTTCCCGCATATGCCAGAGGGTCAAGCAGACCGAGAATGCTAAAAACAAGGCTCAGTACAAGTGCGAGTGCCGTGGGGATTATCGTGGCCCGGTGCCCGGCACGCCACGCGGCTTCGCTGCGTTTCAGCGCGGGTATACGGATACCTAGGAAATGATTGATTGGGATACTTCCTCTACTTGCCGCAAGTGCGACACCAAGAAGGAGGCACAATAAGGTCGTAAAAACCCAGGCCACGAGGGGTAGAGGCTGCATGAGGAATCACTGCCTTTCTTTGCTGGGCTACTGCCTTTGCGGCAGTATCCACCGTTTGGCCGGAGGGTAAAGATATCTGGCGATAGTGATGCTGATCCAGCCAAGGCAGAAACCGCCAAAAACCAGCAGGAAGACGTGTCCGCTTGACTGTCCCTTGAATAGAAAGACTGTAACGAGTCGCACGGCCCACACCACGGCCAGACAGAGGGTGTATACCCAAAAGCTCCGTTGTCTGAACATGCTGAGTCATGTTTTCCGGCGAGCCCATGTTTATTGTCGATCGGTATGTGACTCTAGCGTGGGTGCATTGAGCCTGCTGTGCTTCCGCGAGTAAGCGAAGTAGACGATGAAGCCGATGATCAGCCAGATCACAAAACGGATCCAGGTTTCCAGTGCAAGGTTCAACATCAGGTAGAAGCACACGATGACCGAGGCAATAGGAATAACCGGAACCCACGGAACGCGGAAGGCACGTGGCAGATTTGGACGCGAGCGCCGCAACATCATCACTCCGATGGAGACGAGTACGAACGCGGCGAGGGTGCCGATGTTGACAAGTTCCGCGAGCGTTGAGAGGGGAACGAAGGTGGCAAGGATGGCAATCGGGATTGCCGCGAGAATGGTGAACCGGTATGGCGTACCAAATCGTGGATGAGTCTTAGCCAACCCGGCCGGTAGCAGCCCATCACGGGCCATCGCGAAGCCCACGCGGGTTTGCCCCAGGAATAGGATCATGCACACAACGATCAAACCGATACAGGCACCTATGGCAATTAAATCGCCCATTACCGGTAGCCCAGCATTCACAAAGGCAGTTGCCAATGGCGCACCGTCGGCAGGGTCGATGTCCTTATAACTTTGCATTCCGGTGATCACCAGCGATACCGCCATGTAGAGCACCGTGACGATAGCCAACGAACCAAAGATGCCGATGGGCATGTTTCGTTGTGGATTACGGGTCTCTTCGGCGGTCGTGGCGACCACATCAAATCCAATGAAAGCAAAAAATACCATTGCCGCTGCGGCGAAGACCCCGCCGATACCAAAGACACTTGGATCAAGACCAAAGATTGTCTGTACCAAAGGAAGGTGTAGCGCCCCGCCCGAGGACGCCGCGGGGGTCGAGGCCGGCGGAATGAATGGAACCCAGTTAGAAACATTGATGAAGAACGCACCAACAACGATCACTGCCAACACCACAAGGATTTTGATGGCCGTGACAACCTGGTTGATCCGGCTGGAGAGCTTGACTCCGGAGATCAGCACGATGCATAAGCCCACCACGAGTAGTCCTGCCGGTAAGTTCAACACGCCGTGTTCTGCGGTGGCGATTGCTTCGGGGATGGCAAAGGGGGTGTTATTGAGGACCACACCCAAGTATTGACTGAATGAGGTGGCAAGCGCCGCGGACCCAACAGTGAATTCCAGAATCAAATCCCAGCCAATGATCCAGGCCAAGAGCTCACCCATCGTTGCGTAGGTATAAGTGTAGGCGCTGCCGGCGGCAGGGACGCTGGAGGCTAGCTCCGCATAACAAAGGGCGGCCAGTCCACAGCCGAGCCCGGCAATGAGGAACGAAATGGAAATAGCGGGACCAGCGTTGGATGCAGCTGCCTGTCCGGTGAGCACGAAAATACCGGCACCAATGCTTACTCCAACGCCAAAAACTATTAGATCCAGTGCGCCAAGGTTTTTCTTGAGCTGGTGCCCGGGTTCCTCGGTTTCTGCCATCGTCTGTTCGATGGTCTTGGTACGGAAAATTCCCAACGACATGATGCACTCCTCCCATACACGTGCAAGTAGCTGTGCTGGGCAACAAATTACGCCCGCGACAGGTGAAGCGCATAGGGGAAATAGTCCTTGATTGGAGCTTTTGTGCGAATGTGATTTTGCAGTCGTTTTGCTACCGAAACCTTGAGTCCGTGTCATTGCAGCGAGAAGGTGGAATTACAGACTCCCAGCTATTGTTTCGGAGGAATCATGGATTCCCAACGCATCGAGATCCAACAGATCGATCCTGCCGCCTACCAACCAATGTTTGCCATGGAGAAATACATCCGTGCTGGGATCTTGGGCGAAAACCTCTTGGCGTTGATCAAGCTCCGGGCTTCGCAGATTAATGGTTGTGCGTATTGCCTGGACATGCAAGCGCGCGAAGGTAGGGAAGCCGGAGTTTCCCAGCGTTCCATGGACGTGCTGACGGGATGGCATGAAGCCAAGGAACTTTATTCTGCCCGTGAACAAGCAGCGTTGGCACTGACCGAGGCCGTCACTTTAATCAGTAAAAACGGGGTTTCACGGCAGGTGTGGGATTTCGTGAAAGATAAATTTTTCGAGCAGGAAACCGTTGAACTGCTGATGGCAATTTCGGCTATCAATGTTTGGAATCGGTTGGCCATTGCAACCCATCAGGCACTACCCAATCCTTAGTAGACGGATCTTGGAAACCGGGGTGCCCATTGGTAATGGGCTGCTAGGAAGCGAACGTGACTCCCGAAGCGATGGAAATGATTGCCTGAGCCACTACATCAGCGTCACGACGCAGGATCTGTAGGTGGTTCGAGTCAACAGTTGCCTGAACCCTTACCAACTTGTTGGCCTTGCAGGCGGTAGAAGCCGCGCTACGCATTAACAGCATTTCCTGGGAGGGTGAGCCCGGATGAGGCCCAGAACCGACGATCAGCAATGCCGGGCAATCCAAAACCTGGTAATCGGGAATCAATCCTGCATCAATCTCATCGAGTTCAACGACAAGTTCGGCCGCCTGATCGTGGGCCATCTTGGACAGAACTCCCAAGGCGCCGAGCGCCGCCATGGGTGCCCTGAGCAGCCGATATTGATGGCGGATACGACGTTGCGCTTTTTCGTGGAAAACGCGTATGGGAAATGCCCCATCAATCAGTACGATCCCGGCAACCGTGCCCGGATGGGTGGCGGCATGGCGCAGGGCAAGTGTTGCGCCATGGGACCAGCCCACCAAGATGGGTCGGGAAAGCTTTGCTGCCGAAACAACAGATCCAACGTCTTCTAGTGCTCCGGCGAACGAATAATCCGTGTGGCTGGGGGAGTGCCCGCGACCGCGAGCATCAAAGGTGACTGTGTGAAAATCTGTGGGTAGTGCTTGCAACACCTTGTGCCAGCTCTTGCTACCGGAAAATGCACCATTGAGGAAGAATACTTCGGGGCCCGTCCCCGATGAAACGGTATAGGAAATGACCGAGTCCTCACTACGGGCGATCCTTTTACTTGTCATTGCTACCCCACGAGGTTAGTACTTTTGTTATGAGTACGCTTGTGTTTTTCCTCTCTACTTTGGATGCTATGCCCGCATTCGACGCTAGGCAATGAATGGGGGCGCTGGGCAAGGTGGCATGGGATGCTTGAAGCATGGTTCTTGAAGTCTCAAAGACGCTGAGTATTCCGGCTGCCGAACTTAGCTGGAGGTTTTCACGCTCCTCGGGACCCGGTGGGCAGCACGTCAATACCTCGGATTCGCGTGTTGAACTCTCTTGGGATATTGCACATTCAGAGGTCCTTACAGATGTGCAACGGGAACGGGTTTTAGACCGACTCGATTCTCGCCTGATTGCCGGTGTGCTCACTATCGCCTCCTCAACTCAGCGTTCCCAGCTGCGCAATCGTGAGATTGCGTTGGAAAAACTGGCCGAGCTTATTGTTTTGGCGCTTGCACCGGGGCCCGCAAAACGCCGTGCAACAAAACCCACACGCGGATCGGTGAAACGAAGGCTTGCTGCCAAGGGTCGCCGATCGGAAACAAAGAAACAACGTCAGCGCCCCAGCTCCGACTAATCTTCCAGCTACGAGGTAGCTAGGAAGTTCTGGCTCGTGGATGGATATATTCGTTCCGATTGGCCGCAAATATTGTTGTCTAGGCACCGCACAATGAGCGGTTTAGTTCTCAAGAATGCATCGAGAGTTACCAAATGGTCGGGTTGTCACAGCTTGAAACATAAAATCCATTCACTGTACATACAGTGCTTTGGCAACGTAGGCTTGGGAACATGAGCGATTCGAAGAGGAAGCTGGCGGCAGGCGTGCAGTCAACGCCAACTTCTCAGAGCCCTGCTCATTTTGCCGTTGCAGCGCCGGGCCTAGATATTCGGGCCGACGCTACGACCAGTTGCTGTTCCCTACGAGGTTTGGTGCAGGACTCCACAGAATCTCGATGTAAATTAGGCAAGCTCAGCTTTTCCTTGCTCATTGCTTGTCCTGCCCTTATCGCGCTTGGACTGGTGATCTACGTCTTGCCGGTAGTTCTGTTTATGATTTCCGGGGGAGGGAGCATGAATAGTTTTGGCGAGTTGGCACAAGGGTTCACGATTCCTGCTCTCGTTGCGGTGGGCAGCGGAGTCCTTTGTTTGATCTTGGCGGCTATCGGCTACTTTGTAGTCCTTTTCAAGGTCAAAACCGAAGCTCTGTGATGGTCAGCACCAACGGGCACGCCGCACGCGAGCTCTTCTGAGCACGATTGAATAAAGCCACCTAAACTTATGGGCATGAGTGATGTTCTGCCAGCGTGCCCACAATGTTCAAGTCCCTACACCTACGAGATGGGCGCCCTCCTGGTATGCCCAGAATGCGCCCACGAGTGGTCGGCCGAGGTCGCCGAAGCCGATGAGCCACAGGAAACTGTGGTCAAGGATGCGGTTGGCAATGTGCTTGCCGATGGTGACACCGTATCGGTGATGAAAGACCTCAAAGTCAAGGGTCAGGCCCAGTCAATCAAGGTCGGTACCAAGGTGCGCAATATCCGCCTTGTCGATCCGATTGATGGCCACGATATTTCCTGCAAGGTTGATGGCTTTGGTCCCATGCACCTGAAATCCTCGGTTGTTAAGAAGGTCTAAGATTTCTTTAATGTCGGGTCCGTCAGCACTGATGACGGACCCGAAGCTAGGGTGCCCGAGCCACCGGATACCTCTAACGTACAAACTTCATGGCACTATTTCTACTTCGCTGCTTTCACGGAGCGTAGTCTAATAACCAGTAATAGATCTAAGCGCTCTGCCGGTTGGTGAACCCCATGAAAAGCATGATGGATACGGTAATTATTGGTGCTGGTCAATGCGGCTTGGCGATCGCATATCTCTTGCATCAACGCGATGAAGAATGCCTCGTGCTTGAGGGGAATTCGGAGCCGGGAAGCAGTTGGAGTCACCGCTGGGACTCCCTAGAGCTTTTTACACCAGCCGAACACGACGGGCTTCCGGGCAGTCGCTTCCCCGCCAAAAATGGTCTGTACCCCACCGCAAACCAAATGGTCGACTATTTGCAGCATTATGCACGGAATTTTCAATTACCGGTGCACACCAATGTTCAAGTCGGTAAGCTGCGCGTTGATCCTGCCGGTGGCTTTGAGTTAGAGACCGCGGATGGCCCAATTCATACCCGACGCGTAGTCGTCGCCACCGGTGGACATCAGATACCTCATATTCCGACCGTTGCCGAAAAGCTGGACGGTAGCATTCGGCAGCTGCATTCCAGTGACTACAAAAATCCAGACTCGGTGGCTAGCGGAGCAGTTGCAGTCATTGGGTTTGGAACCTCAGGAGCACAGATTGCCTGCGAGCTCGCAACAACCCATCCAGTGACTTTGTGTGGAACCCCTACACCGGAGGTTCCCGAACGGCTGATTCGTTACGCACCAGTACTTTATTGGTTTCTCATTCACCACATCCTGACCCGAGGAACTCCAGTCGGGCGAAAACTTGCAACGAAGATTGGCGATCATGGCTCACCGCTCATTAGAACCTCGGTGGCGGATACCGAAGCGGCTGGGGTGCTACGTGCGGGTCGTATCGAAGACGTACTTGATGGAGCGATGGTTACTGCTGAGGGCGAAAAGCTTGATGTAGCGACGGTAATCTGGGCCACAGGTTTTCGGGCAGACTTTTCCTGGATTGAAGGACTTCGCACCGATGCCTATGGTCTGCCAATCCATCACCGGGGGATTAGTGAGCAATTTCCCGGGCTTGGATTTATGGGATTGCCTTTTCAGTACGGACTAAGCTCTGGCATCATCGGTGGAGTTGCTCGCGACGCTGGGTATTTGGTGCGTCACTTGGCATTCTCGCGCGCCTCATAGGAGTTGCCCTTAGGGCGGAGCCGAACACAACATGCTAAGTTGGCGGTGGTGCATCCATGAAGGTTCATGGGTTTCATCGTGCCTTAATGGTTCCTTAGTGTGAAAGATTTCTCGCCCTCATGACTCAGTCAACTAATTCCTCCGGCCCGGCTGCTGAACACGCAAATTCGATCGAAGACTTCGAACACAACCTTGCCTCGATTAAACGCCGCATTGAAACAGCGGCGATCAAGGCCGGGCGTGACCCGGAATCGATCCGACTACTGCCAGTGAGTAAGACAGTTCCGGAAGATCGACTACGTTTGGCCATTGCTGCCGGAGCAACTTTCCTTGGTGAAAATAAGGTTCAGGAAGCTGCCCGTAAGGCAGAAAACCTCGCAGATATCCCAGGACTTAAGTTCTCCGTCATTGGAAACCTGCAAACGAATAAGGCTAAGTATGTTGCCCGGTTCGCCGACGAATTCCAGGCGCTAGATAACATCCGGCAGGCCGAAGCACTCCAGCGCCGCCTTGAACTTGAGGATCGTCAACTTGATGTCTTCGTTCAGGTGAACACCTCAAGCGAAGAAAGCAAATTTGGATTGGCGCCGGAGGCTGTCCAAGAATTCGTTGACCAGCTCCCACAATTTGATCGCTTGCACGTCAAGGGCCTGATGACTCTTGCTCTCTTTAGCGACGATAAAGAAGCGGTTCGTGCCTGCTTTATCCGTCTGCGCGAAATTCGCGACATGCTCCGTGAGACCGCCCCAGCTGGCATGAAGATTGAAGAGCTCTCCATGGGTATGAGTGGAGACTTTGAACTAGCAATCGAAGAAGGTGCAACTGTCGTACGCGTTGGGCAGGGAATCTTTGGTGCCAGAGCACTACCGGATAGCTACTACTGGCCTGGTTTTGCTGGTGAAAAGCCTGCTGCCAACACGCCAGCAGCCGAGTAAGCACTTCAAAGCATGAATCATTCGCTTCCCTATGAGCTTGACCAGCGCTCGGTAGCAGCCGTGGTCATCAGTTCTCAACTGGCCTTCGGCTCGGTGGGTAATAACGTTATCGCTCGACTTATCGAACGACACCACCACCGGGTGGTTGCCGTCCCGACGGTCTTGCTGAGCAATCTTCCGCATTACCCATCACTGGCCGGGGGAGCGATTGATGATGCTTGGCTCGCTGGAATCCTCGAGGAACTACTAGCCCGCGAGGTGCTGCTTAGTGCCACCTATGTTTGCGTCGGGTACTTAGCGCATCCTGGCCAAGCAAGGATCATCGGTGAATGGTTCACCCGACTCAAGTCAATGATCCCAAACATCCGACTCATAGTTGACCCAGCTATGGGAGATGATGATGTGGGCTTATACACCGCACCCGAAGTGGTAGAGGGGTATGCCGAGTTCTTGATGCCCTTGGCCACCGGAATGACACCTAACAACTTTGAGCTGGGCCTGCTTGCCAGTGTTGATTCGGGCGATGTCATCACCCGGGCACGCGGGATGCTTGGCAAAGAGTTGGAATGGGTCGCTGTCACCAGTGCCTCCGCAACGGAATCTGAGCAAAAGTTTGTGCGTACCCTGCTGGTTACCAAAGTCAATCACTGGGAAATCAATACGCCGTGGGTTGAAAGCCGAGCCAAGGGCGCAGGAGATCACTTCCTGGGCACTACAGTTGCCGGATTACTCGACGGGCTCGAGCTTGAAGCGGCGATGGAAATAGCAGCTACTGCCACCGCTCGTGCCTTGGCTGGAAAAGATCCAGACTTCGCCGCGCGTTAGGCGAGTGCTGACCATCCTTGATGCTTAGACTAAATCTATGAAATTAGCTGAGGCTTTGGCCCACCGAGCTGACATGAGCACCAGGATGAGCCAGCTGGCTGCACGTATTGAGCAAAACGTATTGGTTCAAGAAGGTGAGCAACCGGCAGAAGATCCGCTGGCATTGCTTGTAGAACATGATCGACTTGCCAATGATTTGCGTGAACTGATCCTACGGATCAACACCACGAATCTTGAGGTGAGCATTCCGGGGCACCAAAATATGACAGATGCGCTAGCGCACCGAGATGTCCTGCGTCTACAAGTTCGTCTGCGCCAGAGCGTTGCTCAGCGCGCCTCGGCACGATTTGATCGCAGTACTCGAAGTGAACTTCGCTACGTTTCAATCGTTGATGTTCCGCTGGTACGAACCGAGGCTGATGAGCTCTCCGCACAGCTTCGCGAGCTAGACACTCGTATACAGGAAGCAAATTGGCTCAACGACCTTCGATGAGCCCAAGCTATAACTAGATCGTAAAAGTCGGTAGTACCTCTCACAGGTGCGTGCGCAAGGCCCAACGCCATCCGGGCCTAATTGGATGGCTGCATTGGGATTGAAGGACCAATCCGCCGGGTCAATCCGGACACAGTTCACGTCCTTCACCGTGCACACCAGCACTGGGCTCTAAACGGGCATCACATCGCACAAATTATCACCACGCGCAGGCTTGTTAGTGGTACGAGGGTGGGTTCGGGGACAAAACGATCAAAATGTCGGTATCGAGCGCTAAATTTATGAGACGGCCAAAGGTCTGAACACTACCTATAGTGTTTGACCTCATTGAGGTACGCCACATGTTGTGGTTTATCCCAAGGAAAACGACACGCCGGAGCTGCTCGACACGCCAAAATTAATAACTTGAGCTATTCACTCCACAGCTTGTGGATACGGGAGGCGATTCATTGGATTCACGGGGTTTAAACAGCCCAACTTATCCACAGTGGGTGTGGACTACCTGTGGGGAGAATGACATACTTGTAATACATCATGTTGGGGTTGGAGCAAGCTCTGCCCACTAGATGTAGTATTGAAACCGCTGGCGAGGCCGAATGCTAAATCCCCCAAAAGTCGGGGAAGCGCATGAATCTCCGCCCCCCTCGAAGGCTGAAAATGCCCGGGGTCAGCTAGTTCCGGCAGGTACCCCGTTTGAGAGGTACTGCCGGAAGCCAGACACATAAAATACACAGATTTTTGCACGAGGGGATTTACGGACATGACCGTCACCGTTTACACGAAGCCAGCATGCGTACAGTGCAACGCAACTTACCGCGCACTGGACAAGAAGGGCATCGTCTACAAGAGCGTAGATATCTCAAAGGATCCTGAAGCCCTCGAGCGCGTACTTGCCATGGGCTACCAGCAGGCACCTGTCGTCATCACCGACGCCGATCACTGGTCGGGCTTCCGTCCGGACAAGATCGATGAGCTTGCAGCGGGTTTGTCCGTTGCAGTGGCCTAACCAGCCCGTTCCAAGCATTACCGAAAACAAGTAATATCGAGGCGATCACGATGCCTACTTCATCGTTGGCAACACCGATGCAAGATCACGCCCACGTGGCGGAGGTACTCACCAACAGCCGCTTGATCTACTTTTCCTCGGCCTCCGGTTACACACACCGGTTCGCCGAGAAGCTCGGGATTGATTCAGTTCGAATCCCGCTGCTAGCCAGAGAACCACAACTTGTGGCCACGGAGCCGTTCGTCCTTCTTCTTCCTACCTACGGTGGAGAAAAAGGGGAGCGATCGATTCCACCCCAGGTCGTGAAGTTCCTCAACGACGCACGCAATAGAAACCTATTGCGCGGTGTTGTGGGAGCCGGCAACACAAACTTTGGAACCACTTACTGCCTGGCGGCAATCAAGATTGCCGCCAAATGTAATGTTCCACTTCTTTACAAATTTGAACTCATGGGCACCCAAGAAGATGTGACCAGAGTTCGCGAAGGATTGGAAGTCTTTTGGACACGAATGTCGCGGAGCTCGAAGTGAAGCAGGATTCTAAAGAAATGCCTGCCGCTTTTCAGGGCTTGGGTTACCACGAACTGAACGCCATGCTGAACCTTTACGGTTCCGATGGCCGCATTCAGTTCGAGGCAGACCGTGCTGCAGCACGTCAGTACTTCTTGGAACACGTGAACAACAACACTGTGTTCTTCCATGACCTGGACGAGAAGCTTGAGTACTTGGTCAAGCACGAGTACTACGAGCGTGAAACCCTCGATCAGTACACCATGAACTTCATTCGCGATCTCTACCGCACCGCCTACGGCAAGAAGTTCCGCTTCGAAACCTTCCTGGGCGCCTTCAAGTTCTACACCTCCTATACGCTTAAGACCTTTGACGGCAAGCGTTACCTCGAGCGCTACGAAGACCGCGTCTGCATGGTTGCCTTGCACCTTGCCCGCGGTGATGAAGAAATGGCAATCGCTCTGGTCCACGAGATCATCGATGGCCGCTTCCAGCCGGCAACCCCGACGTTCCTGAACGCCGGTAAGGCCCAGCGCGGCGAGCTCGTTTCCTGCTTCCTGCTGCGCATCGAAGACAACATGGAATCAATCTCCCGTGGCATTAATTCCTCGTTGCAGCTTTCCAAGCGCGGCGGCGGTGTTGCCCTCTCGCTGACCAACGTTCGTGAACACGGGGCCCCGATCAAGCAGATCGAGAACCAGTCCTCGGGTGTTATCCCGGTGATGAAGCTTCTCGAAGACAGCTTCTCCTACGCCAACCAGCTTGGCGCACGTCAGGGTGCAGGTGCCGTCTACCTGAACGCACACCACCCGGACATCCTTCGCTTCTTGGATACCAAGCGCGAAAACGCCGATGAGAAGATCCGTATCAAGACCCTGTCCCTGGGCGTTGTGGTACCGGATATCACCTTTGATCTGGCACGCAAGAACGAGGACATGTACCTCTTCTCGCCATACGACATTGAAAAGGTTTACGGAGTTCCGTTCTCGGATATCTTCGTGACCCAGAAGTACTACGAGATGGTCGATGATGCACGCATCAAGAAGACCAAGATCAACGCTCGTGAGTTCTTCCAGACCCTGGCCGAGATCCAGTTCGAGTCCGGTTACCCGTACATCATGTTCGAAGATACGGTAAACCGCGAGAACCCGATCAAGGGCAAGATCTCCATGAGCAACCTGTGCTCGGAAATCCTCCAGGTCTCGACCCCGTCGATCTACAACGAAGACTTGAGCTACGAAACCGTGGGCAAGGATATTTCTTGCAACCTCGGTTCGATGAACATTGCCAAGGCCATGGACGGCAAGGATCTGGGTGCCTCGATCGAGACCGCTATTCGTGCGCTCTCGGCTGTTTCGGACATGTCCTACATCAACTCGGTTCCATCGATTGCTCAGGGTAATGCTCGCACCCACGCCATTGGTCTGGGACAGATGAACCTGCACGGTTACCTGGCTCGCGAACGCGTCTACTACGGCTCTGAGGAAGGTATTGATTTCACCAATATCTACTTCTACACCGTCGTTTACCACGCACTACGCGCCTCGAACAAGATCGCCATCGAAAAGCAGCAGACCTTCGACGGCTTCGAGGATTCGAAGTACGCAACCGGTGAATACTTCGATAAGTACACCGATCAGGCATGGGTTCCGGCTACCGAGCGCGTGAGCGAACTCTTTGCTGGCATCCACATCCCGACCCAGGATGACTGGCGTGAGCTGAAGGCTTCAATCATGGAGCACGGCATCTACAACCAGAACCTGCAGGCGGTCCCGCCGACCGGCTCAATTTCTTACATCAACAACTCGACCTCTTCCATCCACCCGGTGGCAGCGAAGATTGAGATCCGTAAGGAAGGCAAGATCGGCCGCGTGTACTACCCGGCTCCGTACCTGACCAACGACAACCTGGAGTACTACCAGGATGCCTACGAAATCGGTTACGAAAAGGTCATCGACACCTACGCCGCTGCAACCCAGCACGTTGACCAGGGCCTGTCCCTGACGCTGTTCTTCAAGGACACCGCAACCACGCGTGATATCAACAAGGCTCAGATCTACGCATGGCGCAAGGGAATCAAGACCCTTTACTACATACGCCTACGTCAGATGGCACTTGAAGGGACCGAGGTGGAGGGCTGCGTCTCATGCGCACTTTAATCGCTGTCGAATCACCACCGGTCGTCAGGTAGTAAAAGCCCTAAACACCGATCTGCGTACGACGGCGGGCATCCCACCCGCCGTCGTACGCACACCCGCAACAACCACAAACTTGAGTAAGAAGAGGGACGGAAATGACTGAGAAGCTTAAGCTGGCCGGCCACGTCGAAGCCATTAACTGGAACCGCATCCAGGACGAGAAGGACGTAGAAGTCTGGAACCGTCTATGCAATAACTTCTGGCTGCCGGAGAAGGTGCCGCTGTCCAACGATATTCAGTCCTGGGGCACGCTGACCGAAACCGAGAAGCTGCTGACCATGCGCGTCTTCACCGGTCTGACCCTGCTTGACACCCTGCAGGGCACCGTGGGCGCGGTCTCGCTGATCCCAGATGCCATGACCCCGCACGAAGAAGCCGTGTACACCAACATTGCCTTCATGGAATCAGTGCACGCCAAGTCCTACTCCTCGATCTTCTCCACTTTGGCTTCCACCAAGGAAATCGATGAGGCATTCCGCTGGTCCGCCGAGAATGTGAACCTTCAGAAGAAGGCTCAGATCATCGAGAGCTACTACTACGGCGATGACCCGCTCAAGCGCAAGATTGCCTCGACGCTGCTCGAGTCTTTCCTCTTCTACTCCGGCTTCTACCTGCCGATGTACTGGTCTTCACGCGCCAAGCTGACCAACACCGCTGACCTGATCCGTTTGATCATCCGCGATGAGGCAGTACACGGTTACTACATTGGCTACAAGTTCCAGCGGAACCTTGAAGTTGAGGGCATCACCGAAGAGCGCAAGCAGGAGCTGAAGGATTACACCTTCGAGCTGCTTTACGAACTCTACGAAAACGAAGTTCAGTACACCCACGACCTGTACGACGGTGTCGGCCTGGCCGAGGACGTTAAGAAGTTCCTGCACTACAACGCCAACAAGGCGCTGATGAACCTTGGTTACGAGGCAATGTTCCCGGCATCGGTCACCGATGTTAACCCGGCGATCCTTTCGGCACTGAGCCCGAACGCCGACGAGAACCACGACTTCTTCTCCGGTTCGGGTTCCTCCTACGTCATTGGTAAGGCAGTAAACACCGAAGATGAGGACTGGGACTTCTAAGTCCTTATAACACCCTCGTTGTCATGAAGGGCGCTAGCATCCACTCAAGGAAGCTAGCGCCCTTCAGTGCGTTCTGCGCGCGATGAATGCCCACTAATTGCCTTCATCTAATGTGCCGCTCATGAGAATTGGAACTACGGGCAGTAACTGCCTTGGTATTTTTCGTCGAGATCAAGGCCGCGCCAAGTGCATAAGCGTCGAAACGTTAGCTCGGTACCGACAGTACAGCGGTTGCCCATTGTCGCGGATGCCGAACTTTTGTTTGGATTATGAATCGTTTGAAGCCGTGCGAGAGTACAATTTGGGGCATCCTGAAACAAAGGAATACCCCCCATGGGCAAGGTAGTCATGTACGCCTCGGTATCGCTTGACGGCTTCATCGCGGATCAAAACGACCAACCCGGAGCGCTGTTTGATTGGCTGACCACTGGTGATGTTCCGTTGGATGAGAGTGGCATGCTAATGGTCTCCCAGAGCTCCTACGACTATATTCGGGCGTACTGGGACCATATCGGGGTAACGATCGTCGGCCGGCATGTTTTTGATTTGACTGACGGTTGGGATGGGCACCCTCCGAGTGGAATTGACCACGTGATCGTGGTGACTCACCGGCCGGTCCCGGATGCGTGGGACCCGCAGGCACCGTTTTATTTTGTTGACGGCGTGGAGGCAGCCGTGGCAAGAGCTCAGGAACTCGCGGGGGATCGCATCGTTGAGGTTGCAGCCGGGGATGTAGGTGGCCAAGTTCTTGCAGCAGGTCTTATCGATGAAATTCGCATGGACGTCGCACCCGTTGTGTTTGGATCTGGCAAGAAATACTTCGGGTCTTTTAAAGCACAGCAGCTGTTGAAAGATCCCGACGAGGTGATTCAGGGCAACCGGGTGCTTCACCTGCGATATGCGGTGCGCCGTTGAAGAATCGGAGCTGACGGTCGGATTAGCCTGCGACGAACAACGAAACACGAATGGTGCGGCCATCCCGCAAGATGCGCTTTGATCCGCATTATTTCAATATGTTTCTTAACCGCGTACTGTCGATTCATTTAACCCGCGGCGGGCACAAATCATATATCTCAGGAATTGAGCGACCGAAGCTTCTGGCTGGTTGGCTCAAACCAAGCTCGCCCATGTGTGTAGCGCACAGCCTGACCATCGAAACCTGCAAGACGTAAGTCGATGGTATCGAATACGCCGCCCTGGGGTCGGGAAGGACCATGACCGTAGTCCCATGCTTCCTGCTTTCCGCGTTCGTCGACGAGTTCGTCCCAAGCAAGGCGGATATCAATCTTGGTACCTGACTTTACGGCTGCCAGACCGGTAAAACCATGTCCGGAATATCCAAGCAAGAGACTTCGATCCGCATCAGCGATATTGCTCAGGGGCAGCAATGTGTCTTCATCCCACAGCCATACAGCGGTAACCGCGGCGCGGAACTCGGTGTGGTCCAGTGAATTGATTGCATCGATTCCATGGGCCGGGCAGTACACGCTGGGCTCAATTCCGTATTCAAGGAGACAGTCGTCGTCACCTTCGTATTCGGGATTTGCTCTAAGATGTTCCATCAGGCAAGTGCAGTCGGTCGCTTTGTCCATGACCTCGCTGGGGATGGAGCTATTGTCGTGAAATCGTATCTGCGGGAGCGGTTCCACCGGGCCAGCATCGGAGGGGATGACCCACAGATTATTACCGCAGAACGAGCGCGAAAATATGCGCCAGACAAATCTTCCCCACAAGATTGGCGCCAGGATACTTGCCGCCAGAGCCCCTGCGGCGAAGAAATCAGAGACGCTCTCTTCTTGAAGTTCTTGGTAGGTGAGCCCTTGTTCATCGGCAAAACTCATGTAGGTGAAAACCCACGATGCCACTGCTGCAATACTTGAGATCAGCGCAGGGAGGGTGCTCTTGAGTAGGATGCGACGGATCGTGGATTGTGCACTAGCACTGATGATCGCGGTCTCTGCGGTAGCGCAGGCGTGTGCCAAGGCACTGACCACAAGAACTTCTCGTACAGAATCCCGTAGTTGGATAGCGAACCATAAGGAGGCGAGAATTGCTCCCGCCCACCAGAATGGTGCGCTTGCGTAGCCATCAAGCATGTGCGGAACCGCGGCGCAAGCAAGCACCAGGGGAGCTGTTGGCACCGCCAAGCGTCCCATCGCCCAACCACCCAGTGAGAATGCAACTGCCAAATACAGCCCGGCCAAACCATACATATCTATAGTGCGATACGGGCCAAGAAACGCATCCTCGTCAAAGGTCGCCCAACCCCGGTCAACAACGAACGCGGCGATGGTGGTGAGTAGGGCAATGGAAACGGCAACCACATTTTGGCGTAGCTTTGTCTGCCGCCGGGGTAATCCCTGCCAAGCTTCGGCGGAAGGCCTGACGAAGGTGTATGTCGTGCTTGAGGTGGGCATACGGTAATTCTTGCATCGAGAGGCTACCGTTGGGTGGCATTGGGCCTAGTCAAGATGCTCGGGTCGGGGAAGTTTTGCCGTGGGGACTTCAGTGCTGCGATGTGGAGCAGCAGCCCGTAACAGCCAAGGAATCAAGTACTTCCCTGTCCAAGCCAGGTCTTGGGCTCGAGCCTCTCGCCAGTGCAAGGGTATTTGCGGTTCCGGCTTTAAGAGGCAACCCGGGTCTATCTTGCCAAGAATGCTCAGCACCAGAGCAGTCACGCATTCGTGTCCGGCACGTGAGAGGTGGAGCCTGTCGGTGTCCCACATGTGAGGATCATGCAAGGCACGTAACGCCCACAAATCGACAACCAGAACTCCTAACCTCTTGGCAATCGAACGCAGATTCTCATTGAACGTAGCTACCCGGGCACGCAACAGACCTAGCACCGTATGTGGGCCAGAATCTGGGCCGATGAAAAGCAATACCGTTGCGCCGGTGAGAAGTATTTTGCGCAGGGCAGGTTCAATGAGTTCGGCGAGTTTGTCCGGGTCAGCTGATGGTTTAATCAGGTCGTTGCCGCCTGCCTGAAATGACACAAGGTCTGGTTCCAGTGCGAGAGCCTCATCAAGCTGCGAATCAATGACATCGCGTACGCCCAGTCCCTGGATGGCTAAGTTGGCGTAGTCAAAATCGGGGTTAGCCTTGCCCAGAGCCTCGGCTACCCGGTCTGCCCAGCCTCGAAATCCACCGGGACTTTCCGGTGAAGGGTCACCGAATCCTTCGGTGAATGAGTCGCCGATGGCGACGTATCGCTGCCAATGACGTGCTGTGAGATCGAAAACTGGCGAGGGCATTCGAGTACTCCGTTCTGCACGGTTCATGGAAATGTAGTTCATGTCGTCAAAACAACCTCGCTCTTAGTGCATACCCGCGAGAGTCCTGCGGACAAGTGGCCAAAGTCCCTGATGCCGGTACGGGCACCGGTCATGCACACCAAAATGGCAGTTCCATCCAATAGGGTGGGTTCCAAGAACGAAGACATAAGGAGCCGTATCATGGCAGAGATTTCAGTAATCACCCCGGCCAGCAGCGTAGAAGAGATCCAGACTGTTTTGGCTGGATTACATGACGAACGTATGCTCACAGTCAATCTAAAACAGGGCAATGACTATGGTGTGAATCTGACCAAGCTACGTGCGGTTGCTAAGGCGCTGAAAAGTAACCAGGAATTGGCTATTCAGCTGTGGAATACGCAGGAGACTGCTACCAGGCTATTGGCGTTGTTGATTTGCAAGCCGAAGGCCTTTTCTTTCGAACAGCTTGATGTCATGTTGCGCGAGTCCGTGGTTCCCAAGGTGCAGGACTGGTTTGTGAATTACGTGGTGAAGAAGAGCAAATACTGCGAAGACCTTCGAGTTCTGTGGTTCAGCGATGCCGATCCCGTTGTAGCAAGTGCCGGTTGGGAACTTACCGTGATGCAGGTGTCTAAGAACCCCGAGATGCTGGATCTTTCGGGGTTATTGGACACCATTGAAACTCAGATGAAGGATGCTCCGGAGCGTTTGCAATGGGCAATGAACCATACTCTGGCCGAAATCGGTATCGTGCATCCGGATCTCCGCGAACGAGCTCTAGCCATCGGGGAAAGGTTGCAGGTTCTTGCCGACTATCCGACGCCGCCCGGTTGCACCTCACCGTTTGCCCCAAGCTGGATCAACGAGATCGTCAGACGCCAAGAACAGCCGGCCTAAAACTACACTGGGAGTATGACGTTGATTCCAACGCACCAGATCACTATTGCTGAGACGGAATTCCTTTTTGATCGGGCGCTGCCCGTCATGGTGTTGCGGCGCGCCGGAAAGCAAGAGCGCGTGGTGAGCTGGCCGGACCTCAACTTGGGAGTAGTTGCTCCCGAGGTTACTCTGCTCAACGTCGAGGCGGGCGTCTGGGTGATCTATGGATGTGGTTCGGATGGAGATGAAGAAGAATTTGGGATTCTCTACGAACCACAGTGCCTAGTCGCCGTGTGGGTGGGCCTTGATGGAACTCATGAATCCTTCACAGCCCCGGGGCATCGTGTACTGGGGGCAACACGAGAAGGACTTTGGAGCGCACCTAATCTATTGCCACAATTCGATGAAAAGTACTTCGGTGGCCCGCTGCCGGCCGGCTGGTCTTCTCCAACACCCATGCTGCTTCATGCTCTAGGGCAGAAGGCGAGAAGCATCATTGCCGACAGGTACGTTCTTGAGATAGCCGAGGATTCACGCGGCACGGTTGTGTATATGAATCCATCACCACCGGTCGTGTTTAATGATTCAACGGGAAGCACATACTCCTACAGAAGCACCGCATTGGTGCTGGGTGGGATGAAGGAGATTCCAGACCAGTTGAACTTCCGTGATTTTGTTCCTGACGGGTGGGGAACGAAGGAAGATGCACCAGAAATCATTCAGGGTATTCCCGAAGTTCTGCAACGCCACCAAGAGGTGATTATCGCCGAAGCAGACAAGATCCAGTGGAAGTCAACCTTCCTGAGTAACGAACAACAAGAAGCTGCCGTCCGGCTCCTGAACGAACAATTTCCACACAACAGCTATTGGAATCCCGTACCGGATACAAAGATTGGTTATGGCCCACGAGATACCCGGGTATGGGTGGAAGATAGCTGGCCGGAAACTCGCCTCATGGTTGAGGTGACGCATCCGAGCTTTGTCGAGGGCAGGATTCGGCGTACCTACCGTGTATTTGACCGAGCCGGACGCGTTGATGTGGATCGCTACGCGAGTGTGTGGTTTGCAGAAGATCTAGATACCTGCAGTCTCCCGAGCATGGGAACCATTCGTGATGGCGTACTTGAAGGATGACCTGCGATGAAGCAGATATTGTTGATGATGTGAGCACACTGATGAAGCCGTTGCCACGAGTCACAATCGATGGCACAACTTTCCTGGTTGATGAAGAAAAGCCCGTGGCCTTGGTACAGCGATCGGGTAAGCCAGATGTTTTTCATACGTGGCCGGCGTTGGAAATGGGAATCCTCGCGCCCTATCTGAGGCTTTTCGAAGGGCCGGATGCCCTCTGGGTGTGTTACTCCTGGGCCAGTGACGGGGAGCATGATGACTTCGCTGCGTTGAATGAAGATTCAGGTGTCGCCGTGGTGAGACTTGGCATCGATGGATCCATGGGCATACTCACCCTTGATGACGCATCGATCGCTGGTGCCACCGCGCAGGGACTCTGGACCAGCTCACGTAGCACTGAGGAACTTGATGATGACTACCGCGGTGATGAACTGCCCGCCGAATGGTGCACCCCAACAACTTTGCAAGTTCATGCACCGGGCATTGAAACCCGTAGCCTTCAGATCGATAGGTACGTCGTTGCGGTACGTGAGGAATCCTCGGGGCTCGTCATCTTTGTGAATCCATCACCACCACTAGCGCTTCCAGACCATCATGGCGGCATGAGCTATCACTACCGCTGTACCGCCTTGGAGCTAGGGCACCTGTCGGAACTGCCGCAGGAAATCCGTTTCAGGGATTTTGTTCCCCGCGGTTGGGGACCGGAGCTATCCGCCAAGCGCCTGGGGCTTGAATATGATCCATGGGGAACTCCCACCGAAGATGCAATCGTAGATCTATCAAACATCGAAGACACCGCATGGAAAAAGGCGGTGCTTTCCCAAGAACAAATCGACGGCGCGGTAGAAGCGATTGCTCGCCAATTCCGCGATGCAGATCATTACTGGAACACCGAGAACGGAACAACTGTCCCGCTGTCAAATGGCCTGAGCCAGACAGAAGTCAACGTGGTGGGTAGCTGGCCGGAGAGCACTGTGATCCTCACGTTCAATTACCGATACCGACCGGGAGTTAGGCTCCGCAGAACTTTGCGGGTCTTTGACGATTCCGGACGCGTTCAGCTAAACCCCTATGCCTCAATCCACCTGATGGAAGACCTCGATACCAAGGACTTGCCAGCGCTGAGCGAAGCACGTGGAGGTTTTCTTGATATCTAGAGTTTGGTAAATCTGGTGGTGGCGGAGTCAACCCGCCGCCACCACGACTTCTAGTTCTGGTGGAACGGGTAGTCGGTGTAGCCCCTGGCATCGGGACCATAGAACGTTGAGGCATCGGGCTCGTTCAGCGGTAGATCTTCGCTCCAACGCCGCACCAAATCGGGATTGGCAATAACGGGGCGGCCGACCACCACGGCATCGGCAAGGTCCTGGGACATAAGACCAAGCGCCTCATCTCGCGTGGTGATGACACCAAAGCCGGTATTGAGCAAGAAGGTTCCACCGAAGCGCACACGCAAATCCTGTACCAAGGCGCTCGCCGGATCCTTGTGTAGGACGCTGAGGTAGGCAAGGTTCAATGGGGCAATGGCATCTACCAAAGTGCCGTAGGTTTCGCGCACATCGGCAGGATTATTTTCGAGGGTGCCTTGGACATCATGTTCGGGGGAGATGCGTAAGCCAACGCGGTCGGCACCGATTGCTTCGGCAACCGCTCGTACCACCTCGATGACGAAGCGAGCACGGTTGGCGGCGGTTCCTCCATAGTTATCGGTGCGCGTATTCGAGTTTGGCGCCAGAAATTCATGGAGTAGGTAACCGTTGGCACCATGGAGTTCTACGCCGTCAAAGCCTGCAGCTATTGCATTGCGGGATGCCGTGACAAACTCTTCAAGAACTCCGGCAAGTTCTGTGCTCTCCAATGCGTGTGGAACCGGGTAGGGCAGCTTGCCCTCATAGGTGCGGGTTTCACCATCGATGGCAAGTGCGCTGGGTGCCACGATTTGGTGACCACCGGTGGTTGCTTCGTGGCTGACCCGTCCTGCGTGCATGACCTGAGCAAAGATACGGCCACCTGCATCATGGACGGCATCGGTGACGCACTTCCAACCTGCGAGCTGCTGATCGGTGACAAGTCCTGGCTGGCCGGGAAAGCCTCGCCCCGCGTGGCTCGGATAGGTACCCTCGGAAACGATAAGCCCAAGGCTGGCACGCTGCCGGTAGTGTTCTACGAGCAGATCACCAGGGATACCGGCTTCACCGGCGCGGATCCGGGTCAGCGGGGCCATGACTAAGCGGTTAGGAAGATCAAGTGAGCCAAGTTTTAGCGGTGAGAAAAGCATGAGGGTGGGGGATCCTTTCGGGTTGCCTTCAAACAGTGGGTAACTCTCGATGGCCCGTAATTATTTCAGCCGCACTCAATGGCTCTGGAAAGTCAGTTGCTTTTCGGGGATTTACTGACGGGTTTGGCGCGTACGTGCATGCGTTCGCCTTGCGGCCCAAAGAGCGTGAGAAACTCGACGGCTTCAGAGTTGGCACGGCCAAACCAATGTGGGGTTTTGGTATTAAATTCTGCGGCTTCTCCAGATTTGAGCGTGATGTCATGATCGCCAAGGCACAGGCGGAGCTTACCTTTAAGCACGTAAATCCATTCGTAGCCTTCATGGGTACGTAAATCCGGGATGGTGCGGTCCGAGCCTGCAGGTAGCAAATGCTTAAATGCCTGCAATCCGCTTCCCGAACCTCGACTTAGCGGCAGGACGGTCATGCCATTGCTCTTGATTGGTTTGATATGGATTCGGGGGTCGCCCGTTGCCGGTGCACCGACCAGATCATCTAGCGGAACTTGGTGGGCGCGGGCCAAAGGAAGCAATTGTTCAAGTGTTGGGCGTCGCTGACCGGACTCCAGCCGAGAAAGTGTGCTTAGCGATATTCCGGTCTGGCTCGAGAGCTCTTGAAGAGTTGTATTTGATGCGGTGCGCAAGGCCTTGAGCCGTGGGCCCACCAACGCGAGAGTTTCATCAATGTCGGATTCCATAATATCTAGTTTGCCATACCGGCAAAAAGCTTTGCCCAAACGGCATCATGGGGTGCACAGTTGAAATACGCGGATAACGGATCCGCGATCATAGCTATTCTAGGAGTAACCGAACCATGGAGAAGTCAGTAAGCGACCAAACAACACCACACTATGATGTTGCAATCATTGGTGGGGGAGCAGCTGGACTGAGCGCCGCACAAGCTCTGGGTCGATCCCTGCGCAAGGTGTTGGTTATCGACGCGGGAAACCCACGCAACGCACCTGCCCACGCAATGCACAACTTCCTTTCCCGAGACGGAATGAACCCACTTGAACTGCTGGCCGTGGGCCGCGAAGAATTGGGAACCTATGATGTGGACATAGTTTCCGGAACGGTTCTGGATATTAGGCGCACCGAGCAGGGATTTGAACTCTCATTACCCAACGGAACCCCTGCCATTGCTCGCCGCGTGATTCTTGCCGCTGGTCTGCGTGACATACTCCCGGTAATCGACGGGGTGAAGGAACACTGGGGTAATAATGTGTTGCACTGCCCGTACTGCCATGGCTGGGAAGTACGCGGCAAACAGCTAGGAATCAATGACAGTGACTTTGCGGCACACCAAGCACTCATGTTCACCCAATGGAGTGACTCGGTGACGCTCTTCAAGTCCCCGCAGCGAGTTTTGGGAACCGAAGAAACCGAGCAACTTTTAGCGCGCGGCGTACACATTGTTGAAGGAACTATTTCTTCGATCCTAGGCACCGCTGACTCGCTAAGTGCAGCGGTTCTGACCGATGGTAGCGAATACCCCATCGAAGCGCTTGTCATTATGCCAAAGATGGAAGCCGATCTGAGCGCTGTCGCCTCGCTCGGGCTGGAAATCAGCGAGCATCCCATGGGCCTGGTGCCTTATGTAGAAGTGGATGTCATGGGGCAAAGCCCGGTTCCCGGACTGTGGGTTGCCGGATCACTCGCGGATCCAAAAATGCAGGTGATTATGGCAGCAGCCAGCGGCCTGGCTGTGGGTGCAGCAGTGAATGCCGATCTTATGGCCGAGGAAACACGGGCAGCGGTGGAACTCATGCGAGCAACCACCGTGGCTCGGTAATTGAGCTTGCGTCCACCGGATGGGCTCAGGAATCCGGGGTACCTTGTGCAACAGCCGAGGGTGAGATGCGCCGCCATTCCGAACGACTCAGCGCCTTGGCTTTAATGACACGGGTGGCGGCGGCAAGCGAGATGAATGCGTGGTCTTGGATGAAGACAAGATATCCATCCGCTTCGCTATGTTCCAAGACCCCTGCAGAAATCAGCTGACTACGCAGCGTGGTTGTATGTAGCGAAACACTTACGTGGGTTTGCGCCTTGGCCAGTGAATCCTTGAGAATAACAGTGGTTCCGTCCTCCATGACGTGAGCCATTGCATGGAGTCGGCCCGCAGTCCCAAGCTCATGTGTGGGCGAATACACGCCGCAAATGGGGATGGGCGATTGCCTGGTAGACCGAGGTACACTGCTCACTTCTTGGTGATGCTCGGTGGTGAGCCTGAGCAATTGCGTGGTGAGCCTACTGCGTGAACGTATCAACACGAACAAGCTCACCGCAAAGGTCACCAACAGGGGGAGCGAGGCGGCCAGCCATGCTACTTGTCCATCGTAGGGAGTCTCGAGTGAATTAGGATGTAGCGCACCAATGGTTGGCACCAGAGCAATGACAGAAATGACCAGGCCGATGGCTCCATAAGCGTAAGACTTTTGTTTTTCGAATCTGTCCTGAAGCTTATGGACTTGCTCTTCTTTATCAGCGAGTGCGGCATCAAGAAGGCGTTGCCGATCTTCTGTGAGTAAGCGTTCGCGGTTTGCTGCTTCGCGGGCTTCTTCGAGGGAGCCTTCCCGTTGTTTGGCCAAGGATTGTTGGAGCACCGGGATAGTTGTTGTTGCTTCTCGATGCAGAATGGCTAGGCGCTGAACACTGCGCGTAATGCCACCGAGGTCGGTTTGATGAGCAGATTTTTGCGTACTCAGCGTGATGTGCGCATGGATGATGCTGTGTAGCAGCGCGGTACCCCAAGCCTGCCACGCGGAGAATTCACTTTCCTCACCGTTTATCGGACCCGCGGACCATTGCCGAAATTCATGGCTCAGCCTAGTGATATTTGTTTCTATCGCTAGTTCCAGAATCTGGGTTGGCGGATCTAAATCCGGGTCGATTTGCCGTATGGCGGCAGGGTCGATGTCGAGTGCAGGAGATTCGATGAATAGACGGCTCCACGAGACAGGGCTGCCTGGAGCGCCCGTCTCTGGGCCGAGAATGGAAGAAGGAACCAGCGGCACCTCGGGGAAGAGCTCAAAGACGCTTTGAGAACTACGACCGAGGATATCTAGCGCGCGGTCAACTACTTCTTGAAGATCGGCGCGGCTGATTTCGCTGGTGCCCGGTACAGCAAGTTGTACGTTTGATTCGATTGAAACAACCGGGCAACATCCTTGAATCCACCACAGCTCCACGGTAAAAGATTCCGAGGTGTTTGGAGTGTTTGACGTAACTTTTGCTGTTGGCTGTAGCGGTGTGCCGGGATATAGGAATGTCGAGAGATGGATTGGCTCATGTGAGGTTCCGAGTCGGTGCTGTCCAAAATCTGGATCATGCACCAAATTTACCGCGAATGCGATTTTCACAGGGGGTCCCTCCTGAAATGATGGTTGAGAACATCCTAGTCCCGAAGCCTTTTTAAGGGTTCAAAACGCTCTTTGACTCGCGCACTAGTGCTGCTCAATATGACAACTGTCAACGTGAGTCGGTAGTCACCCGCAAAAATCAGGGCCGAGGATTGTGGTACAGCTCGCATTGATAGATAGGCTAAAACGAAAAGAGGAATTGGTGCCAAGCACCTGTAACGAAGGATGTTGACATGAGTCAAACAGCAACCGAGCCTGACCTGCCGGAACTCGCGGTGGGAGATTTCTACTACCAGCCCTTGGGCAATGGGCACTATCGCTCGACTGTGCATGCGCAGGGTGCTTGGAATCCGCATGAGCAGCATATGGCTCCGGCTACCGGGATCCTGGTTCATGAAATGGAGAAGTTCCAGCCACGCGAGGAAATGCGTATGGCTCGGATCAGCTTGGATATTCATGGCATCATCCACGCTGGAGACTTTGAGATCAAGACCCGGATGATTCGTCCGGGACGAACAATTGAGTTGATTGAAGGGGAAATGATTTCGCAGGGCCGGACCTGTGTGGTGGCCCGGGGCTGGCGGTTGAAGACGAGTGATTCAACTGCGGTGGCGGCCCTGGAAGATACAGAGGTGACGCATCCCGAAGAGTTGGTTGCTTTTGAGGGAATGACGCCATGGCCGGGTGGTTATATTCGGGGCCTTGAATTCCGTGGTGCCAACGGGCATCGCCCGGGCAAGGGCGTGGTGTGGATGCGCAACCACTTTGAGATGGTTCAAGGCATCCAGAGTCCAGACTTTGTTCGCCTGATGGGCATGGTTGATACCGCCAATGGGGTAGCACCGCGTGTTGCACCCGGACCAGGATCGTGGATGTTCCCCAATGTTGATCTGCAGATTCACATGTACCGAGCACCGGTTGGTGAATGGTTGGGTATCGAGGCTCAGCAGACCTATGGAACCGATGGCATTGGGCTGACCTCTGCGGTATTGCATGATATTAATGGGCCGTTTGGTCGTACCGAGCAGATTCTTACCGTTCGACCACTGCCTGGGCAATAAGTGTAGAAACACTGGTGGGTGGCGTAGTTTCTTGGATTTCGCTGCGCGACCAGCACTGCGCGGCTTGAGCTACACAGGGCTAATTTTAGTAATAATTATGCCCCGGTAATTTTACTCTCGGCATTTTGGAAGGCTTCCTCAAGCGCGGTGATGGCTAGTCTATAACCCCCCTGTGCATTCTCAGCCGTAGTGGATGCGGGCCGAGCACGAAATTGTTCGGCCCGGGCCAGCGCTTGAGTGAGTGCGGAAATTTCTGGCACATGTATGTCGTGCATCCCCGGGTAGTCGATACGTGCAGCGGGGTCGAGCTCGTAACGGATCCAGCGGTTGAGGACAGAGTCATGCCGATCGGTGAGCATTTGTTGGTTTGTGGCATTAAAGTATTCGTTGCGTTCGGTCCGCTGGCGCGCACGTTGGTATATCGCATGTTTTGCGGTGGATAGTGCGGCTGCTAGGGAGAGCAGTAGGGTGGCTGCGCCGGCCCACGGCGAAATGGCCGATGCAATCAGTAATAACGGAAGGTAGATGCATGCACCGGTGAAGGCATACCAGAAGCTTGCATCGGGGTCCTCAGGGTTCACGGACTTAGTAACTGCTTGCCAGATAGTTGTGGCAGTAACGAGTATTGCGGATAGACCGAGTGCGATAGCAAGCATGTCGACTACCTCCGAAGGCTGCGCGGCCCGGAACGGTATATACCGAGCCTAGTCTCCCATTTCACCCTGAACTGGCTGAACGGGTCAAGGGTGCGAGGAGAATGCCCCCGTGCTACGTTCGTGGGGTAGCGAGCATCCTTTTGATCGTTTTCTTTTTCATTGGGATAAAACCGGCTTCCAGATATTTGGAGCGAATCTGTCGATCGGCGCGTAAAAGCGCATAACCGCGCTTGAGCAAGAAGAGGATTGGCTTTCGACGTTCCTTCACATCACGGATGAAACGTCGCAGGGCGGTGAGAAGTGGTGAAACTTCGATGTAGTAGGCCTGAACGACTAAACCCAGTCCTTGCAGTGGGGCTAAGACCTCGCTGACGAAGATACCTTCGGCGATTAGCGGTCCTCCATTGAGCTCAATGGTATGAGTGCCGTCATAGCTTGAAGTGCTGATTGCATAATTGGGCACATGAGTTTGCCCGGTCTCTAGTAATTCAACGATTCCATCAACCGCCTTGTCACAATTCCAAGTGCCTGGATGATCCCAATCAACCTCACCATAAGGGGTTTGCGGCAAGGGCGAGGCCGGTGTGTGTTCACTAAGTTCGCGATAGAAGTTATCGAGTTCTAGGTGGGGGCGACCAAACTGATGGGCGAGGTAAGATTTACCGGATCCGGATGTTCCACCGAGCAATATTAAGGGAGTTTGTTGTTGCGGCACTTGACCCATTATTCCCTTCACTGCCCGCGGACCTAGAATCGAGCCCATGAGTCTTTGGAATTCTGCTGCAAACACCGCGCTTCACCTAGTACATGATGAGCCAACGGGTGATCCAGAGGTGGATCTGATGACGGGGATCCAACTATTGTCTGAGGTACGTGATGGGGTCAAACCTCAAACGCTTAGGCTTTATCGTCCGGATCCAACCCTGGCCTTCGGGCAACGCGATGTTCGTTTACCCGGCTACGATGCTGCGGTTCAGAGCGCCACCGAGCATGGATTTGCGCCGGTGGTACGCAAGGCCGGTGGACGGGCTGCGGCCTATCACCGGGGGTGCTTGATCGTTGACCATGTGGAACTTGCCCAAGAAGCCATGATGGGCCATCAGCAACGCTTCAAAGTACTGGGCCAGCTCTATGCTGATGCATTGCAAAGCGCTGGCGTCGATGCCCGAGTGGGGGAGATCGATGGAGAATACTGCCCGGGTGAATATAGCGTTCACGGTGTGCCTGCAACGGGATCTCCAACGCAGAATAAGGTCAAACTTGTGGGTACAGCACAACGCGTAGTCGGCGGAGCCTGGCTGTTTTCCAGTGTTTTTGTCATCGAGAATTCGGCGCCGATCCGAGCGGTACTCGATGATGTGTACAAGGCCATGGAAATTGACATGAATCCGGCAACGGCTGGCGCCGCAGATGATCTAGTGACGGGGCTGAGTGTCGAAAAATTCTGTGAGCATCTTGTTGCCGAATACCGAAAATACATTCCTGTCAATGAGTCAGGAACCTAGGAAATTGCTGTTTTTACGAGCCCGATGCAGCCCCCTGACTACATATTTTGGTTCCAACGCGGCAAAAAGATTTGGAAGTGTTCTTAGTGAGTAAGCGAAGGCACAATGTTGGACTGCTGGCGATAGTTATTACCGCATTGTTGTGGGGGACTACCGGTACAGTTGCAACATTTGCTCCAGAGGTCGGCCCGTTGGCTATCGGTGCTGCTGCCCTAGGCATTGGTGGATTGCTGCAAGCGGTGATTGCCATTCCTGCCTTGCGGGTTGCGGCTCCCCAATTGCGGGCCAACCGGGCGAAGGTATTACTCGGTGGCCTTGCCGTGGGAATTTATCCGTTGGCTTTCTATTCATCTATGCATTTGGCAGGTGTCGCCGTGGGCTCGGTACTCTCCTTGGCTTCGGCACCACTTGCCTCGGGTGTATTGGAATGGCTGGTGGATCGTAGGCCACTGAGCCGGTGGTGGATGCTGGCCGCGGGACTTGGGGTACTTGGCAGTACATTGCTGTGTGTCTCAAAGTTGCAAGGCGCAGCAACTGAACTTCTTCCAATGCTTGCCGGCATTGGGTTGGGGTTAATTGCTGGTGCCACCTATGCGACTTATTCGTGGGTGGTTCATGGGCTGATGCATGCGAGGGTGAGCCGGGGCGCAGCCATGGGGTCGGTGTTCGGTGTAGGTGGTGCCTTGCTGATCCCGGTATTGCTCGTGACGGGTGCTCCACTGGTGGCCTCGGGGCAGGGCTTTGCGGTTGCCGCATATATGGCGTTGGTGCCAATGTTCCTTGGTTATCTGCTCTTTGGGATGGGGCTGGCTCGGGTATCTGCAAGTACTGCAACCACCGTGACGCTTCTTGAACCGGCTATTGCCACGGTGCTTGCTGTACTGATAGTTGGCGAGCAACTTGGCATCCTGGGTTGGGCAGGTCTTGGGGTGATTGCCTTGGTACTGGGGATCTTGGCCTTGGCACCAGCAAACGATTCGGCTGTCCCTGAGAAGAGAAATCATAAAGCGACGAGAATGGCAGCCGTGGTTGGATCTTTAGAGTCTGATTCTTAGGAGGCTTTGGACGGTTCCAGCTGGACTAATTATGGGATTGTTCATGGGGCGTGAATTGACAGCGGCGTTGCCCCAGAATTCGCGAAATGAAATCCTCGGGGGCCGAGCAGATTTCGATGGCAGCGTTGTTGCCCGATTCGCTCTGGAGTTTTCGGCGTGTGGTATCAGCCTTCGCGTCATGCCATGATGCTGTCTGGGCCCGAACTGAGCAACCGTTGTAATGAAATGTTTGAGCGGTGGAGGTCTTGTCAAGCCAGTGGGCTGGGGGGTGAGTTAGCCTGTGTGAGCATGTGTCGAGGACTCCTCTTTACTTGTGCGTAGTACGGATGCAGCGAAGTTTGCGTAGGCTTCGGGATTGGATTGGCGTTGGCGTAGTGAAACGAAGACGCCGATGATTGCCACGAGCGGCAATAAGAGAGGTACCAGGTTGACCCACGCGGAATCGGAACCGGTGAGCGTCGGATAGTTCAGCGTGGCAAGGATGAATCCAGCTCCCAACCCGAGGGCACCAATCGCCGGGGCAATGATTCCACGCCAGAGAGAACGGTCTTCTCGTTTCCAGAAGAACATCAATACCGCCACTGCGGTAATGGCCTGGACAAAGATGATTCCACGGGTTCCTAATCCCACGAAGCCTGCGGCAATCACCGTATACGGGTCAACGCCCAGTAACGCCATGAACCCCAGGATTAGTACGGTAAATGCGGTGATGGTGAGGCTAGCAATGTGTGGGCGTAGATGCCGTGCATGGAATCCACCAAAGACACGTGGCATCATCTGTTCGCGCCCCAGGGCAAAGAGGTAACGACTTGCCGCGTTATGCAGGGCCAAATAGGAGGCAAGGATGCTGGTGCACAGCAATACTGCAGTGGCGCTGTAAAGAGCTTCCCCGCCGTAGTCCTTCGCCAAGGTGAAGACCAAATCGCCAAGCTGGGATTCGGCCATGGCAGGTGCTTTCAGGCCACCGGCGGCACCGATAATAATCCACGCGGTGATCACATAAAAAGCGGAGATCGAGGCTACCGAGATATACATGGCTCGCGGTACCGTACGCTCAGGGTTTTTGGATTCCTCGCCGTAGATTGCCGCCGATTCGAATCCAATGAAACTTGTTAACGCAAAGAGCAATGCAATGCCGAGGGTACTGGAGAAGGCTTGGTTTGGGGCGAACGAATCAATTGGGAACGCGGCGACTCCCTTAGTGCCGACCACCGCGATATTGAAAATGATCAGGATCGCAAACTCCAACACCATCAGTACTCCCAGCACCTTCACGGATAGCTCGGCGCTGCGATAGCCCAAGAAACCTACCAACGCGCTCCCGCAGGCGGTGAAAACAAACCAAGGTACCGACAAGCCAAGTCCAGCAAAGACCAAGTGGGTGAAGTAGCCGAATGCGGTTCCGATACCCAGTGCCATGGAGGTATAACCAACAAATGCCGCGTAGGCACCGGCGGCCCCCGCTGGTTTACCCATGGCCCGGGCTATGTAGGTATAGAAGGCTCCCGAGTTCACTACGCGGGCGTTCATTGCCCCATAGCCCTCCGAGAAGCACAACAGGATCACCGCGGCAAGCACAAAAGCGGCGGGAAGCCCGATCCCGTTGGTCCGGGTGAGCGCCAGCGGAACGTTGCCCACCATCGCGCCCATGGGTGCGGCCGCCGCGATTACAAGAAAAACGACCTTGCGCGTCGAGAGGACCTGGCGCTGCGTGGGATCGGACATGGGGGCCTCCGGTTGCACGTTACGGCCCGGTAGGAAATCGACGCCTGCCTCAAACTAACCCTTAAGAGGCAGGCAGATCAAGAGTGGTGATCGGTTTTCATGAGGGGTTTGGTGTAGTAGCGGTAGCCTTGCTCGTTTACGACCGTTCCAAGAGCTTGACGGCGAATAGTACGATCCGGCTCGATCCATTGTAGATTTCTAGCCACCGACGATCTTCTCGGTTTTCTTCGCCAATTCTTCGATCCGCGGGGTGAGCTCGGTGAGCTGAGCATTGTACCTGTCCACGATCTTCTGTTGTTCACGCCGAATCGCGGTTAGGTACTCTGTAGCTGCCCCGGTGGACTTGCCACATTCAACATAGGCTGCAGCAAGCTCGGATTCTTTGGTCGTGGGGATATATCGATTGGGCTTGATGGCCGCGACATATTCCATACCGATTCGAATAATGATGTGTGGCTCTTGCGCTGGGCGCTCAAAGTCCCCGAACCTAATAGTGGTGTCGAATCCGGCAATACCTTGTGTATTTCGGGTGAGAGAATACTTCTGCTCAGCTAGGCATCGTACGATGCGATCCAAGGGCTCCTTGGATAGTTCGCTGGCGGCAAGATTGAGATCGCTGTTCATACTTTGAGCGATATAGACGTAGTCGTCGAAATCCTTCTGCGCATTTTGCCGGGCATTGCCAAGACCATTTGGGGTCAGGAAGAAGGGCCGGTTAATACCACCATCGAGACCTTGGGCGCGGTGAACCAGTTCTCCTATGGCAACGGGCAGAAGTCGGCTATCTCTGGCAACGGATAGGCAACGAAGAACCGGTTCCTAGTACGTGCTGCATAGCCTCACTCGGTTGTGCTGTTCTGGCTTGTTGGTAAGGCCACTTTTGGATACATGGAATTTTCTATGTCTGTCAAACGGTTTCCTAGATGTTTTTGAACGGGTCGAGGCAACTCGAACCATGACGACGTGTCGTGCCAGATAGCATTTGACGCAGCATCGGATCTCTTCGCCGGTTGTCCCCTCGGTGCGGCGTATCTCAACGTATTCGTATGTCTTCGCGTCATGAGTCACCCTGCTGACCGTAGCTATTTGCAGGACGCTGTCGAGCCTCCAGTCCCCGCCTTATTCAGTAGATGGCGCCCGCGCTTCTGACGACGGGGATGAATTTCACGCCAGTCAAACTGACGAAGGAAGACGGGTTGCGGACTCGTATTTCGTGCGACCAAGCCACCAAATATTTCGCCGCGGACACTGCGCGGGAGCCCTTCTGATGGAATAAGGGTGAATCCTCGCTGATTTAATCCAACTCGTCGAACTTCTGTTCGTTGGACTTCAACTGCTCGTCGACGGCTAGCATGTGCTTGGCTCTACGGACCATCTCGGGCGAATTTTCCAGTAATAGTTGCGGCTGAAATACAGGGATCGATAGTCTTTATACTGGCGCGTTGTCTTGTTATTGCGGTGGTGCGGGTGATCCGTTCGGTAAGCGGCTAGAGCATCGAGATAAGTCGGCGATGAATTCTTGCCGTGTGTTGGACTGTAAGTCTTGGAATTCTGCCTGTGCAGCAGCAACCAAATGGCGAAGTTCTTTAGCGGGGTCTTTTTCGTATTCGTTCCAATGAGCGCGCAAGTGTTTCACCGCATGGGTCTATAACAATCCGGCAGCATGGTGACCCTTATGCTCAATGCGGTAGTTCGCAGTACCAAGTTGTATGAAGATGATGCTGACGCGGCAACTAGCTTCAATGCGTTTCATACGGACTTTATCCATCTCAGCTGAGAACTTTCGTTTACTATAGCGACGCTCCAGAGTCGCGATTGGAACAGTCGCTGTTAGATTCACTGCCCCCGGCCCAACACGCAAACCAAATGTATACCTGCCCGTTCTGGTAGCAGTTGCCCTGCTACGCGGCTGGGGCCTTTGAAAGATTTGTGCTCATGCCTAGGTGTATCCGGCGCCGAGGCTACTCCAAGGAAGAGATTATGTAGGCTGACCTGAATTTCTCTCTCTATAAGTCAATGTAGGGTTTAAACGATTTGCTAAACATTACGTTGTCTACTTTTGGGGAAGCATGAAGAAAACTAAATCGATGATGATTGCCCTGACTGCGGCCCTCGCACTCACAATCACATCCTGCAGCGCCATCGGCCCAATGGGGAGCGATGCTAAAGCCAACAAGGTGACTCCGACTCTCACGGGAGAGGGCAAGGGCGAAATTCAGGCTCCTGTAGGAGACGGGCTGTTCGTTGGATGGATAGCTGGCGAGCAACGAGGAGTCTTTGACAAAGATGGGAATGTCATGCCTTGGTCCACTGAGACAACACACCCCGCCATGGCTCACAAATATGAAATTGGTGCGGTTGAAGGCGCTGTGCTTTTGATGGGCGACCTGGCTAACATCCCTGATGAGTCAGGCTTAGCGGTAGGAAGAGGCTTTGTTCGAGTCGATCCGCAAACCGGAAAAACCATTTGGGAAGCTGCGATCCCCACCCATACAGACGGCGTAGTCAACAAGGATGTCATGTTGATAGAAACTGACATATCCGAAATCAAGTCCTCGCACATTGCCTACTCACTAGAAACCGGCAAAGAGTTATACAGGGTTCCAGCGATGCGCGAACTTGGAAAGGGTGATGTTAGCAAGCCGAGTGGGGATGATCCTCTTGGCGACAGCTCGGTGCTGACTTATGAGTCTGAGGATGGTGACGATAGCTTCAGCCAGACTATTGAACTTAAGACCGGTAAATTAGGGCCGCTACTTAAATCGAGCGAGGTCAAGGACCCGCCCGAGTTCGACGACCTAGAGTATGAAAGCGCGGGTGGCCCGGAGGGGGAAGTGCTCTATAAACGAGTAGATTCAGACAGGAACATTGTTTGGTCGCACACAGACAAGAGCCTCTCATGGAGGGACGATAGCTACCGAGCCAGCACGTCCCGTCTGCAGTCTGTCTATCGGATTCTTGAGTTCAAAACTCAGGAATCCGACGCCGAGGAGCCAGTAATGATGCTGACTTTTCTGGATTGGGAAACGGGTAATATTGTCTCGACCTTTGATCCTGAACTTGTGCTTGGTGGTCGCGCTCAGGATGTGGGCCATACAATTGGCATGATAGATGACCGAACTTTTTATGTGAACTTTGAAGAAAATTCAGAGAAGTCTTTCAAAATCTTTGAGCTAACGGGCCTCCCGGAGAGCCCCAACTCTGAAGGCGGCAAGCCCAAGGCAGCAGTGGCCCCAGAACCTAGCGAATCACCAAACGCCACCGAGACTGCAGAGGTGGCACCCGAACCTAAGCGCGTCATGGTCGACCCAGCAAAGTTCACCGCTGGTGACCGTGGCCAGACCTACTTCAAGTCCCCATCCGGAAACCTTCACTGCGCGCTCCTTATGGGAGCGGGCGGACAGTTTGGCTGCATGTCACAAACCAGTGTTGAGAATATGCCTGAATGCGATGATCCTCTAGGCTCGTCCGCATCAACTGTTGGCTTCAGCTTCAAAACTGAAGAAGTTAACAAACTATGCAGCCCTCAGGGATTTTATTCCCATGAAGATGCAAAGGTCTTGGCGTACGGTGAGTCTTCAAATTTCTATGGAGTAACCTGCACTTCAAGCCAAACTGGCATCGTCTGTGAGAGCGAATCCGATGGAACTGGGTTCCATGCTTCCAAGAAATCATTCAAAACTTTCTAGAGCAGCCACCCGTCTGATTAAGAATAGAACCCCTGTACACGAACGTATCGTGCAGGGGTTCTATTCAATAGTAGGGCTGATCGTATCCAACCCATTGCTGCGCGGATCCAGCTGCTCAGCCTTAGCCAATTCATCACAGGTTTTGTCCAAGGATCGGCCAAATGCGGTATGAAGTCGGTCGGCTAATGGAATTAGGATCCTTTGGATGAACCACTGCTCTAACTTGCGCATGTGCGCTCCCTAATTCGGCGGTGAACATATTGCATCCGGATGCGCGGCTGGGAGGCATAAAGCCCAGAATTGTGGGCAGGATTCAGTTCGATCACCACTGGTTCGCCTGTATCGGAATTGATGGCAATATCCATGACCCAGACATCACCTAGCGATGGTGCCTGAGCAAAGAGCTGCGGACCGACAACGTGACCGAACCCAACCAGCACATTCACACAATTTTGGTCCTTGCGAACTGCGAGGCTACTACGATAGCCACTGACCTTGGCGTCAAAGGCTTGTCCGTTGTTATCCAGCGGTGTGTGGTGCTCGATGCAACCGGCACCTGTAACTGGACCAGGCCAGCCATGAACAGTTGGTACTCGTCCACCATTGGGATCCATTCCTGGACCAAGAAGACCTCTGAAGCACCAATGACCTGGTAGCCAACCATCTCCGTGAAATCTTCTGGCATGACAGGGCTACAGTAATCGCGGGGTCTCTCAGCGAGCGTGAACTTCCAAATCCCTGTTTTCGGCTGAGTACCCTTGACCACAAGCGTGTGCACACCTTATTCAAAGAGCTCCTGCAATACCTCGATAAGGTCTGGGCCTACCTCTGGGTGATAGCCTGCCAGCGCCCGTTTGCGGCCCGCAATCGCCTTAAATGCAATCTCCCAGTACCTGGCATCGGGTCCGGCAGCACTGCAGATGCTCCTATCAAAACGATGTACCGGACCGAACACGAAGTCTGGGGATAAAGGTTTGTTGACCGGTGAGCAGGTGACAAAGTTGTAGAAGTCTTGGCTCTTGGTTCGGACAAGAGTGTTCTCGGCACTAAAGGCTTCTGTGGCTCCGTCAAAGCGATAGGCAGACTCGATCCATCGCTCAAAATCACCCGCCACAGAATGTGCTGGAGGGCCGAAGGCTTCCGTCCACCGTGCGAGTAGATGTTCAACTTCGGCGTGATTTTGATGCCTCAAGTTCTCAAATAGTGGAGCGGGAAACTCCAGAGAGATCTCTAGCAGGAGGATAGGTTCTGACATTTTTAGAACCCATCCCGCAAGGACGAGGATAAGCCGGCTCCGCGCTCCATGGTATATTAATGTTCAATTTCACGCCTGCTGGGAAGCAGAGTGATGACGATCAGCCACAAAATGCCGGTACAAACCCAGCGCAGTGCGTCTTGGGGAATGCACCTAGCAGCAATATTCGCTAAGTACGGCAAAACTCAGTTGGCAGCCCAGCCTCCTGCTGATACCGACTCGGGCAATATCGTGTTGGCCAGGAACACGCACAGTTCGACCCTATGGAATGTGCCATTTCATAGGGTCGAGTCTTGGGCCAACAGGCACGGGCCACATCGTAACGACTAGGGTTTGCCCCCCAGTGAAGGCCCTAGCCGAATGCTAAAAGCAGTTCAAACTAATAGCAGCGTAAGAAGAAAATCAATCAAAATTTCTCAAAACTTGACGATCGCGACGGTTGCCGCACAAGTCGTCTGGTCATCAGGAGAAACTCCTCGGTACTTAACTGGCCTCTCTGGGAACGTAGAAATGGGTAGGGCCGGTGAGCTCGAATGCTCACCGCCCCTACCCATTAATCAGCTGCGGTTAGTGTCCGCGTTTGATCCACTCATCGAGGTTTGGTGCCTCGGCACCAATGCTTGTGGCATCCCCGTGCCCGGTGTTCACAACAGTGTCACCCGGCAAGGTCAGCAAGCGCTCGCGGATCGATTCGATAATCGTCTCGAAGTTCGAGTAGCTGCGTCCGGTCGCACCGGGTCCACCGTTGAACAAGGTATCACCAGAGAATACGGTGCCCAAGGATTCCACGTAGAAGCAGGTCGAGCCGGGGGAGTGCCCGGGAGTGTGCAGAGCAACCAGGGTGGCGCCTGCAATCTCAAAGGTATCTCCGTCGCTGATCTCATGATCCGCGCTGGTGCCGGGGAAAACATCCTCCCAGAGCATCTGATCGGCAGGGTTCAGGTGAACCGGTGCCTTGACCAGATCAGCGAACTCGCGAGCGTAACGGATGTGATCATCATGCCCGTGGGTCAGCAGCACGGCTTTGACGGTGCGCTCACCCACTGCCTCGGCGATCTTGGCCGGCTCGTGAGCCGGGTCGATCACGAAGACCTCGGATTCGTTTCCGATGATCCATACGTTGTTATCGACATCCCAGGTGCCACCATCAAGGCTAAAGGTACCGGAGGTGACGATGTTCTGAATCTGTGCGCTCATTAGAGTTCCACCACCGAACGAAGAACCTTACCTTCACCCATCTTGGTGAAGGCTGCCTCAACGTCATTGATGCCAATGCGTTCGGAAACAAACGCATCAAGGTCCAGACGTCCCAGCTTGTACTGTTCAACTAGCATCGGGAAGTCGCGGCTTGGCAGGCAATCGCCATACCAGGAAGACTTCAGCGATCCGCCGTGCCCAAAGACATCCAGCAGCGGAAGCTCAAGCTTCATTTCCGGGGTCGGGACGCCCACCAGGACGACGCGGCCGGCGAGGTCGCGGGCGTAGAACGCCTGCTTGTAGGTTTCGGGGCGACCCACGGCCTCAATGACCACGTCGGCGCCGAAGCCACCGGTAACGGCCTTAATGCCTTCGACGGCATCTTCGTTCTTGGAGTTCACGGTGTGCGTAGCACCCATGTTCTTGGCCATGGCGAGCTTGTCATCATCGATGTCCACCGCCACGATGGTGGTGGCCCCGGCCAGCTGGGCCCCGGCGATCGCAGCAATACCGACCCCGCCACAGCCGATGACGGCCACGGATTCCCCGCGCTTGACCTCACCGGTGTTGATTGCCGCACCGATGCCAGCCATGACACCGCAACCCAGCAGGCCTACAGCTGCTGCGTCTACATCTTCATCAACCTTGGTGCACTGCCCGGCAGCAACAAGGGTCTTTTCGGCAAATGCGCCAATACCCAAGGCTGGGGAGAGCTCCGTGCCGTCCTCGAGGGTCATTTTCTGGGTGGCGTTAGCCGTGTTGAAGCAGTACTGGGCTTGGCCCTTGGCACAGGCGCGGCACTGGCCACATACTGCACGCCAGTTCAGGATCACACGGTCGCCGACCTGTACGTTGTCAACGCCTTCACCGATTTTGGAGACTACACCGGTGGCTTCGTGTCCCAATAAGTAGGGGTACTCGTTGCCGATTCCGCCGAGCTTGTAGTGCAGGTCTGTGTGGCAGACACCACAGGTGAGGATATCAACGACTGCCTCGCCCGGTCCTGGGTCTGGAACGATAATAGTGACTGTTTCGACCGGGGCATCCTTGGCTCGGACGATGACGGCCTGGACCTTCTGGGACATGACACTCCATTTCATGCGTGGCCGTCTCGCGGCCATGGATTGTTAACTGCTAGAGGGGTGAGGCCTACCGTGAATGGCAGATCTCACCCCTCTATCCAAGCACAGGATGACTAGGCGCGCTCTAGGACCTCTTCAATGCGCGGGTTTGTTGCGGCGGTACCGTCGGAGAAGATCAAGGTGGGTACCGTCTGGTTGCCTCCGTTGAAGTGCTCAACCAACTCTGCGGTACCTTCAACTTCCTCGATATTTACCTCGGTGTAGCCAATGCCCTTGGCATCCATCAGTCGCTTGAGGTTGCGGCAGTATCCGCACCACGAGGTGGTGAACATCGTGACGGACCCGGCTTCGGGGATGTAGGGGGAAAGTTTTGCATTTTCAGTCATACTTCATATAACCACGGACGCGAGGCAGTTATTTCATCGGCCCAACGTATGGTCGGTTTCATGGATTCGGCGATGTCATCCAAGCCAGAGATGAACTATAGGCTTGGACGAATTTGAGCAACCCAGTTGGAAAGCTTGGGCTCAGTGTTTCTTGCCACCAATTCCTGGAACCGCTGTTATCTGCTTCATCCATTGGGCAATCTGCAACTCGTCAAGCTCTTCAATGGATTCAAGTTCAACCCCTCGCGTTGCTTTGCCCATCCCCACGGGTGTCACCGGTGGAACCGGCGTCAGGTTGATGCCGTTGATAAACATGAGCTTCACATGGTGGGCAAAACCTCCGGAACTAAAGCACCAACCATCGCCAACGCCGTAGTAGGCCATGCCCCATTTCACGGAGCGTTGCAGGTTGGGCAAAGTCGTGGATGCAAGTGCATCGACGGCTTCGAGGATGCCACGTTGGGGCTCTGGGACGCTAGCGATATAAGAGAAAACTGGTTTGTCACCGAGGGCTGCCTTCGCTGGACTTGCCTTACCCGTCATGGCTTCGGGCAAGACAAAAGTCGTGCTTGGCTGAGTGGAGGTAGATGCGGTTGTGTTTTGAGCTTCTGGCTCGGGATCTTTCTTGTTATTCATGCGAGAGATGATCCTCTGGGGATAGAACTAAAGCATTAGCATTTCGCTTAAAGCGATCGGCAATAAATTGGGGAATCCTTCAAGGAAGACTCCCGATGGGTGCGCCTCTCCCAACCGTGCGTAGGAGACCATCGAGGCGCGCAAATATGCGAGACTAAACGTTGTAGCGCTAAGAGAGAATGGGGAAAGTGATGTGCGGAAGATACGTCATGGCCAAAGCCATTGGTGACCTCGTCGCAGAGGCAGAAGCAGAAGCAGACGCAAACTTGGAACTGCGACAATCATGGAATATCGCCCCAACTACCGATGTCCCAATAGTCCTAGAGCGCCTCATCGATGGCGAAAACCACAGGCAAGTCCACGTCGCCAAATGGGGCTTGATTCCCGGCTGGGCCAAAGACCCTGCAGTCGGAGTCCGAGCGTTCAACGCACGCAGCGAAACTGTCACGGAAAAGCTAACCTTCCGCGCCGCCATCAAATCGAAACGCTGCGCTGTACCGGCCGAGGGCTACTACGAATGGTTAGCCGGAGACAGTCCCAAAGCCAAGAAGCGCCCCTTCTACGTACATCCCAGCGACGATTCCCTGATCTTCTTCGCGGGACTCTACGAATGGTGGAAAGACCCAGAAAAAGCCGATGGTGACCCAGACCAGTGGCTCCTGTCCACCACCATCCTCACCTGCCCGTCACCTCCGGCAGACTCCGACTCGGAGATCCTTGAAGAGCTTCATGGACTCCACGACCGACTCCCCATCCCGCTGGCCAAAGAAGCGCTTTCCGAATGGCTTGATCCGGAAAACAAGAATGCCGCAGAGCTCGTGGAAATGGCTCGATCCGATGCCTATGAGGTGGCAGCTAAGTGGTCCCTTCGTGAAGTAGACGCAGCAGTAGGTAACGTGCGAAATAATGGCCCAGAACTCATCGAACCTCATTCTGGATTGTTTTAGTGATTGCCAGCGAAGGCTTGAGTGTCTTTGCTGGCCGTACGTTCGAAAAGGGTAGCAATGGTCTGACCGAGATTTTTAGCTTCCGCTGGAAGATCTCGATTGGCTGGTGGCATCTTTGCATCGGCTTGACCGAGTAGGCCCCAGAATTCGCGTTCATCTTTAACCTTTGGGGGCAGGCGCATAAACCAGCGGTATCCATGAGGTCGCGATCGGAGGCGTGAATCGTGTAAGTAGGAGTCGATATCCTTTTCGATTTCCTCGACTTCGGCCGGCGTAAAGGTCTCTGACCAAGATTTGCTACTGCCGTCAGGGTATTCGCAGGTCACCTGAACTTGATCCGTACGTACACCCATGGGTGCTCGGACTACACGATTGGATCCGGCATACCAGGCCGCTATGGCTCCCCGACCATTTTCACTCAACTCAATCCAGCCAGCGGGGCAGGCTGCAATGCGGTAGCTATCCCACATCCAGTTTCACCTTTCTAAAAACCAAGCAGTTGAACAAGCTCTGCTAACTTTCGCAGGCTTGAACGTGATTGCGCTAGTCCGGGAACCGATTTTGGGATCAAACCAATTTACGAGTCTAGGATTGGTTCGTTTTCTGGATGGATTGCGTTGGCCTCGCCATTGAATAAACCATCGGTCCATTTGGAATGGTCGTAACGTCATTGGTCTTGAAGCCGAGTCGCTCGTAGAGACGGACATTTCGTTCATCCGAAGTCTCGAGTGAGATCGTTGCTTCGTGTGCATCAATCAGCGCCAAGCCATGGGATAGAACCGCAGTGCCGAGCCCAAGTCCTTGTTGAGTTGGTTCCACGCCAACAGTTTCGAATGTCCAGCTTCCTTCGGGGGACTGCGGTAGTTCCAGTGACATGAGTGTTTCGAGTCGTGAACCGTGAAGCTCCGCTACGCGTTGCTGGAGAGCCGCTGATGGAGCCGGAGCGTTAGGTGGAAGGAAAGCAGCTACTGCACGCACACGATCATCCACAACGACGATGCCGTTTTCGGATGCGTGGGCAAGGTATAGACGCTGAATCTCTTCGAGGCGTTCTTGGTACTCATCAGCGGGTAGCACCCAACGAGTCCACGGATAGTCAGCGAATGCAGAGGCCAGAACCTTCGCCGCCGTGTCCAAGTTTGTTTGAGTGGCAATCCGGACTCCGTGCATTTTGTGGTGTTCTCCTGTTATTGATACGGCAAATTATTGTTGTTGGCTACGGTTGAGACGATGACGAATGCCGCTGTTCACATAGTCCGGCGGGTGAAGATACCCGAACTATGCGGAGCAGGTACGTTCTATACGGTTTCCCGGGTGACACGAATGGTCAATTCCTCATGGCGTTTTAGACGTCCTAGAAACCTGCGAGTGAGAACAAAAGTGATCAAACTTGAAACAAGAACGAACCCAACGGCAATATAAATCACTGCTGGCGCTCCTTCGTCATTCGTCACCATCAGCATGATCGCCGGAATCATTGATGCTGCGGTTCCTCCGTAGCAAGCTGCCCTTGCCTGTTGGTTCACCGAAGGGAGCGGGACAATACCGGAATGCACGTACAGTGCAAGGAAAGCTCCGATGAGGGGAACTAGAGCCATGACTCCACCAACAAACGTGCCGTAAAGTAACGGGACAGGGCCATAACCCCAAGGACCCCAACCGGCCCACAACTCGGGATCATTTGCGGCTTCAATCATTGATTGGATTGTCATGGCAGAACCGAGAACCAATCCAACAACCATCCCGGCTAACACTCCGCGCAAAAGCAACGGCGCGAATAGGGTTCCGAACTGTTGTCCCGAGGTATGGCGCATGAGCTCATCATATTCGAGTCAGGCCTTTACCACTGCGATGCGGGTAGCATCATAGGTGCGAATCATGATCCTGCGGGAGAACGCCAAGCACTAGCCCATGTCTTCCAACGCCGAGGAACCCGATGCAGTTCACCATGAAGTCTCTTAAAGATGAAGGATTCACGGGGTTCCGGCCCATGAAGGCCCTCGAGATCACCCGGATTCCACAACGTCAGGGGATCTTCGTGATTGTGCGCCCTACGGGATTCGACCCCCAATACTTGGCCAAGAGCACGGCTGGGGTTTTCAAGAAAAAGAATCCTACACTGACAGAGTCTGCTTTGTCTGCCGAATGGATTGCGGATGCCGAAGTGCTATACATCGGCAAGGCAGGAGTGGGAAGCCATGGCAACCGAGGGCTACGTCGTCAGATTCAAGAATTCGTGGACTTTGGGAAGGGCAAACCGCCGGGACATTGGGATGGACGACTGATCTGGCAGCTCGCAAACCCGCAAGATCTTCTCATTGCGTGGAAAGAACTACCGCTGGACGCACTCAATGTTTCCTTGGCCAAATACCAAGCCGAGTTTGTTTTGGCTCATGGTGGACTTCCGTTTGCCAACCTGGTGCAAGCGCGCAGCTAGGATTGTCGTTCCAATCGGAAATAGTGGGTTAGGACTACAACTTAGCTACAACAAGGATGCCGTTGTTGATGGAATAACTGATGCGATAGTCACCAACTCGGACTCGGAATCCTGGACGGCTTTGAAGAGCTTTTGCTCCTGGAGGTCTTGGGTTCTCACCTAAATATAGCGAGTGTGCCCCTAATTTGATCGAGTTCTTGACGATCAACTTTCTTCAGTGCACGAAATGCTGCGGGGCGCATTTCTATTTGATATTTCATACCCGGCCCAGATCAGACTTCACCTGGCTCCAAGGGATATTTGGTCCTTCTTCTTCCATAGCAAGGTCGAAGGCCGACATGTCTTCTGCCTTTTCTAGCGCTTCGAGCATGCGTTTATAATATGCAGGGCTGATCATCACTGCTGCTCGTTGCCCGCGGCGTTCGATGAAGACGGCTTCGGTCTGTGACCGGGTAATTAGATCTGAAAAATTATTACGTACGTCTGCAACGCTGACATTGGCCATACCGAAATTGTATGTTTCTAGTGTTGTGGCGTACGTGAAGAGGTTGGTGACATTTCAAGGAGAGCAATACCGTGTGCGGAAGCCAGAGACTTCGGGGATACTCGTGCCATGAGACTTGCCGGAGTTGTACCGGAGGATGAACCGGACCCCAGAATCGCACAAGCTGAGTCATTGAAAATGATGCCTGTACCAGTGTATGGGAGGAGCCTGGTTGATAAGTCACTGAAAATTTGCGCTAACTATCTCGCTTCTAGCAACTATTCTTGAAAGTTTTCTTTTCCGTGAACTCTTTTTCATCCGATGGGCAATACATAGTGTGACTAACGACAGCGACATTATTCGCCGATCCCGCGAGAGACCTGCGGCTTTCGCCGAGCTCTATGACAAATATGCCCGGATGATTTATCGGTATGCTTTCCGCCGTGCAGGGGAATCAGCAGCCGAAGACGTGATGGCAGGAACTTTCCTTGCTGCTTTTGAAGGACGTGATTCTTTCGACCATGCTTGGGATGACGCCAGACCATGGCTATTTGGCATCGCAACCAACCTACTTCGACGGCACCATCGGACAGAAGCAAAAATCCTCAAGATTATTGCTAAATCTTCTGGCCGTGACGCTTATACAGACAGTACGGAACAAATTGCCGAGCAGCTCGATGCAATCGCAACCACCTCGGCACTAGCTTTAGCGCTATGTAAATTATCGCCTGTCGACAGAGAATGCATTTTGCTCTATGCCTGGGCGGATTTGACGTACGAGGGCATCGCCCAAGCAACCAACGTGCCAGTTGGCACCGTGAGGTCACGTATGAACCGGGCCCGGCGCAAACTAAAGGACGCTGCCGCCGCGCTCCGAAACAACACTGAGGAGGCAGACCATGGACGAACTCAAGTTACTGCGTGAGCTACGCATTGAGCACCCTACCGTCAAAGAATCGGTAATAAACGATGGACGTGCGCAACTGTTGCAGCACATCGTTTCGCCAGGAATAAAGAAGAACAAGCGCCGTTCTAAGACGGCATTGCGCGTCAGCTTGATGGCTGCTGCCACTTTCGGGCTTGTTACCGTATTAGTAGGTACCAATGTAGTTGGGTTGGCAGGCTGGCGCGGTGCCGCCAGCGCCCAGGCTGCCGAGGTATTGAACAACGCTGCGGCGCTGACCATCAAGACCGTGGATCCCCGAGTGGGGCCCGGACAGTACCTGAAAGTGGAAAGCACCAACCTCTCGTTGAGTACCTACGGCGTACAGGATACATCGGGCATCGTCGGCTCTAATGATCATGTTGAGTGGACGGACACCGAGAAAAGGTCGCTCTACGTCCCCGCCAATCGTGACCAAGAATGGGTTTGGGAACGGTCAGGGCGCGTCCCCACTACATTCTTTGGTGATAAATCGAAGGAAGTTGCCTATCAACAGGCAAAGGAACAGGGCGAGTCTGCACAGTATCTTAGTGCTGTAAATGGTGCTTTCTATGATTCTCCCAGCACCTTTCCGAGTACCAAAGAACTCGCGGCTTATCCCCGAGATCCTCGAATGTTGCTAAACAAGATCTACCTAGAAAATATCGGGAGCGGACAATCTATTGATGGTCAAGCCTTGGTATTCATTGCTGATCTGTTACGCACCGGCTTGGTGCCGGCCGATTTACGGTCGGCACTGTACAAGGCCGCGGCAATGATCCCCGGAGTAGTGGTGACCGAAAACCAAGCAACGCTGGATGACCAACAGGGGATTTCCATCGGCAGGGTTGAGACAGTTTCAAATTTCCGCCAAGACATCATCATAGATCCCGAGACGGGTCAGCTGATTGGTGAACGGCAGGTCACACTTGAACCCTTGGGTTCTGTCCCGGCCGGATCAACAATTGGTTGGACAACCATCCGCACCACCGTGGTGGACTCTGCTCCGTAGCCGGTGCCATAATTGAATACACGCATAAAGCCAGCTTGTACGGGTGGACTAACTGGAAGCAGATCACCCGTACAAGCTGGCTCTTGCTATTATCGGGCCGAGCCTACTTTAGCTTTTCTTTTATGTCGGAAGCCAGCGTTTGGAGAGAAGAAGTATGAAGATCGTTGCGGAAGTCTTTAGATTTGAAGACTGGCGTCGCATACCTATCGATATATCGGTTCCTTTTGCAGCTTGGGTCATCTTTGCTATTGGAATGAACTGGATGCTGATCCTCATTCAGTGGCCACAAGATCAATGGCGCGTGCTTGTTACCTTGATGACTGGAATTGCTGCCGCGAGCGTGGCAAAAATTATCATCGCTCGTTGTCAGCGTGAGCGCATCCCTGCCGCTAATTAGTAGTTCTGAACCATAAACATGCTGCGGCCTTCATGCAGTACTTTCGCTTCCCGTCTAAACACTACAGATGGATTGTGGACCCATTGCATTGCTTAGGAGGAGGTTCTCCATTGAGGAAGCGACCTGCGGTTATTTTGGAGACATTTGTGTTGTCGGCTGATGACAATGCATCAGCCGACAAGAAATTTATTTAGTCTCCGTAGGGCATCTCATCGGAGGTCGGTTCGGGCTCACGCGTTGCAGTAGGAACCTGATCGACTACCGAGTAAGTGATTGCACTTTGGCCGTTGACCTCGTTCATTCCGTACCCCAAGACAGCGACCGTCATAATAGTGCGTTCCCCAATCACCTGTCCGCTTGACTGGTCAACGATCAACTCGGAGCGTTTGCCCAGCCGGAGAGGTTCGGTGCGGCCGATGGCAACGCCCTTTCGGCCATCGGCAGTCTCTATACCTAGCTCGACGGTGACTCCGGAAACACGGGTGAGTGCATCGTAGAATGCAGCTCGTTGTTTGGCCGGGATGACTCCGGAGCGCAACGCATCGGTGAGCCGCACGAAATTATTTTCCGCGTGCGAGGATGAACCACCGTCGTAGCTTCCATCCACATACTCATAGAGGGCTTGCCCGCTCGTGGCATGAGGCAATAGATCCTCGACCTGATACATTCTGGTGCCGAAGAATGCACCATCAAACGCATGGATTACCTCATCGTATTCAGGGTGCCCCTTGTCTATCGATTCGTGCACCCATTTGCGATTTTCGTCACCGGGCTTGTATGTGATGCCTATCCGTTCCGGGGCCGGGACGCAAGAATATGGAGTGTTGTTATCTTGGGTGCAGTTCTCCCAAAACCCGCTATTTTTTACTTTGAGGTATTCATTGGCGCTAGGCTGCGGGTCGATGTAATTGATGGAGACCTGGGCTAAGTCTTTGAGCGTTGCTCCGGCTTGTGCAGCGGTTGCATTCATTTGGAACCCGGCGGTGAGTCCCAAACCGATTACTGCGGTTGCGGCCAGAGCAAAAATGGGGCGCCGACCACGAGATGAGCGGCGTGGGAATTTCTCCTGAAATGATGCTTTGGCTTGGGACATGTGGGCCAGCTGTGCCTTGATGGCTTCGGAGCGTTGTGGATCAAAGGTTGGGGTTTTCATGGCAAGCACCTTTCAGATAAAGAAGGGACCGTGGATGTAACAGCGTCGGAATAAAATTGGCCGAGTTTGCTTTTGGCTCGTGAGAGTCGAGATTTGATCGTGCCGTCGGGGACCCCAATGACGCTTGCAGCCTGCTGTATAGAAAGCTGTTCAATCACACATAGCGTGAGTATGTCGCGAGACTGGGCGTTGAGCATCTTGAAAGCCGCTGGAATGAGCTGTCCCTCATCTTCGGCATGTTGTTGATCGATAACATCTTGGGCGAGGTCGTTGCCGCGCTCGGGCTCCGGGAGCTGAGAGAGGAACTTCCGGTACCGACGTTGTTGTCTGGTGTGGTTTCGGATGGTGAAGTTCGCAGTTACCAATAACCACGCAATGATTGATTCGTCGACAATGCGGATGGTTGATCGTTTGCGCCAGGCTTCGTAGAAGACCATGGCGGTGACATCTTCCGCGGCAGTGGCATCGGACAGGATACTGAAGGTATGCCGGAATACCCGATCGCGATGCCTTTCGAATAATTCACCGAAGCTGTGTCCGTTACCGGCGAGTCCCCGTTCTAGCAGTTCCCGGTCACGAACCGATTTTTCTTGGTTCATATCCTGTACTGTCCGCAAGCAATATTTAGTTCCATTTTTAGACACATTTCTGACATATCATTTTTATGTGATTGGGACAGAGTGGTTGCTTTTACCGATACTCACTCTGACAAACACCGTATTCTTGGGCAAAACTAATCGTTGTCTCAAAAGGATGAGTGAGCCGGTTAAGACACTTGGCTGTACAGAACCACTCGAAGACTCCTCATGTAGAGGGGGGACTACCGTTGCATGCTTCCTGAGCTCGCCGGGTGAAGTTCTCAGCGTCATACAAGGGGAATCGTTTATCCAGAAATCGAATCGTCATCGGCCATAGAGGCTAGAACTGCATCTTCTACGCTCAACATCACGCTACTGTCCCGGTGCGTAAATAAGTGTGTGGTGATGATTCTGCCATTGGCTTCCCAAAGACACGGTGGTGTCTCTTCGCCTTCCCAGGGGTGCTTGGGTTGACCAAATTCTTTGCTGAGCTGACTACATAGTTCATCAAATCCAGTGCGAGCAGCATGATTTCGCGGCTCTTGAGCACTGTAGAGATGAAGTGTGATTCCCAGAAATTCTCGCTTGTAGGTATCCCACGATCCGCGAACTGCTCCGCCGAGAGCCGTGCCCAGTTCCGTTATCTGATGCGGAAAATCATCGTTTTCTAGTTCCAACAGGTTTCCTGAAGTAAATTCAAGCTTCGTGAAGAGAACTTCACGTTCTCCGACCGAGCGCGGCCAAGGCATCACAACCAACTTTGTTATGAGCTCTGCGACAGTAAAAGGCATGGGGGTCAACTCCACGGCGGGTACTTTCTTGGGCATACGGTGAGCCTATCTCGCATGAACTGAGGCCTACGAGCATGGTGCCGTGTGTCGTTGACCCGATGTTGTTTCCTAACGATTGAATCCGCCCAGACAAATGGCGTTCACAACCCCCGATGTGCCAAGGACCAAATAGGCATATGGGATACTAACGAAATGACTGCATACCAAAGCTCTCTGGCATCAATTCTGGCGCGTTGGAATCACGCGGAACAAGCCGTAGATCTTGTCATTGGAGGTAGGGCACTCATCGATATTGTTGATCCCACTCGATCATGGGGAGTTTCACCTTTTGCACGTCGGTTCCCACGTAGAGCGGTACGCCAATCGTTAGCCGAATATCGAGGTGTCTCTGCCGACCGGGACGAGAGGCATTCTGAGAGCGAACTAGAAATCGCGGTTTGCTCTGCGTGTGGAGACCTAGGCTGCGGAAATCTCGCGGTAGATGTTGTATTCGAGACCGACTTGGTCATCTGGAAACAACCGCATTGGGCTGGAGACAACGATGAAGAGGAAGAAGAGGCCGATGCCAATGACCCTGCATCACTTTTGCCCCAGTTGTTAGTATTCAACCGAACAGCATATGACGATGCATTGGCAGCCGTGGAAAAGTACGCCAACAGAAGCGGTTGGTATCGGGGGCCAGAAAGCGATGCGGCATTGCCGGAACGATTACGAAATCTGTTCACACCATCGTGGGACCGGTAGGACAAGGAAAGCTAGACGGTCAGATCACTCATACGGAGGCTTATTATTCTGCGGTTTCTGGTAAGGATTTGTGGCATATCCGTTTTTACCGGCAAGCATCATCGCAGCACCACCCGGGAGCAGTAGTAATAACGGAAGCCACTGGGTAAAAGCGAAAACAATCAGGACGACTAATAAGAAAATTAGCGGGACACTACGGTAGCCCTTCAACATTTCGCCACTTCCCTCGAGAATAAATCGCTCTGGACCCTTGAGCCTACGTAGCATTCAGCCTGGCAGCAAGAACATCAGCTGCAGCCGCTTTGCCACAACTCCGCAAACTTCCCAAACATATTTACCGCTGGGACGGTAGTGAGCCCTTGGGGGGGCAGCAGGCGCGACGGAGAGAACTGATTGCCGCGTGAGGCCGCATTCCTGGATTGCAGCGAGTATCCGCCTCGATCACATCAAAACCAGCTTGGTTTAGTAGCCGGCTCATCTCTTCGACGGACCAAAAATAGGCCGGGGTAACCGCATGGGTAAAGGGTTGCGCCGTATCTCCGTGGAACATACCAATGAGGAGATGGCCCTGGGGTGCGAGTACCCGGACAAACTCTGCAAGAACCTCGGGAAGATCCTTTGGCGGTAGATGGATCAGCGAGTACCAAGCCAACACTCCTTGCACGCTTCCGTCTCGCAAATCTAGTGAGCGGAGCGAAGCAAGCTGAAAAGTAGTTTCGGGGAATCGAATCCGTGCTTCAGCAACAAAATCTTCAACGATGTCCACCCCGGATACATCTGCCCCGCGCTGATGCAGAAAATTTGTCCAATGCCCCGGACCGCAACCGGCATCAACGATAGGACCTTCGATGTCCTCTGCCCAACTGGCGATACGTTTTCGGTCAAGCTCATGCATGTCATCAATGGACCCGAGAATACTTGTGTATTCGGCCGCACGTGCGGAGTAGGCCATACGAACCTGTTCATCAGTCATCTATGTAGCCTAGGTTGCCGGGTGAACTAACTTGATGACTCGGCCCTGAATTGCTGGAGAAGGGCTAGCTCCTCCGTACGGCTGAGCCCCGAACGGCGTGTTCTTTCAAGACCGCGAGTACGTTCATCGCTAAGAACATCACCGAGAGTATCGTTGAGCGGACGAATACTCCCACCGGAAGCCACATATCGAAATGAGCTTCGTTGCGCAAAGCCCTCCTCACCATTCGGCAACCAGAGCGGCAACGAGTATGGTCCGGCCCAATACTTGACATCATGTTCTTGAAGCCACTGATCCGTAGCAGTCACAAACTCTCCGGAATAGGAAGCGGACAGCGTGACGGCCTGTAGAAAATCAGCGAACTGGTGTTCCTGCCCCACGACGTTGAAAGTTCCGGCAAGTCCTTGATCCCCAGCCTTAACAAGCCAGCTGGCAAGATCCCGGACATCAATAAACTGGACGAACCGAGTCGATACATCCGGAACCAACACGTCCTCATGCCCGGCAAGGGCTAAGCGCGATACCCAGTAGGAAAAGCGGTCACTTGTATCTCCGGGGCCGACAATTAGCCCCGGCCTAGCGATCAACAAACGTTCACCTAGAGCCGCGGTGCTGGCGTACTCGGCTGCGACCTTGGCTTGGGCATAGTCCTCAAGATCCGTGGGCTCAACCAACGACGCATATTCACCGGCACCGGGTTCTTGATTACTTGCATACACGGAGACAGAAGAAACTAACGTCCAATGCTTTGCTCGCTCGGCAAGGTTGTCTAGAGCACCGGTGACAAACTCGGGTTCGTAAGAAAGCTCAATGACCTCATCCCAATCGAGGTCCTTTACCCGATCGTAGGCAGCCGGCGCTCGCCGGTCTGCCTGAAGGAGTTTGGCTCCGTTGGGCACTTTCCCGGATTCACCACGAGCTAGACAGGTAACCTCAACGCCCTTGGCAATCAGCTGCTTGGCTAGCTCTCGTCCGAGCCATGCGGTTCCACCCAGAATAAGTGTGCGTGTCATGGTCTTAGCTAATCGTAAGGGCAGTAGCGCACCAAGGAGATTCGCGCTTGGCGCAGAGTGCGTCGTTAGGATTTTGAACTAACCAGAAAGATTCTTTGCGAGCAACTTTGAGCGTGAGAAGGGCTAGTTTCCTTAGCCACTCTTACATCTATTGTTCGGCTTGAAAGCTGCGTGCAGATACATTGGATGCGTCGGCGCTACACGATTGTTCCCGAACGGGGAGACACCCGACAAAGTAAGTCTAGGGGGCGGGTCACAGAAGGAACATCAGGCTTATGAATCACCTGACAATTGCTCAATGCTCGAAACCTCAGCCAGGTCGGAGATTTCTTCCCCCCAAAGGCACCGAACCGGTGCCTTGATCGTGAAAACGGCCAGTTGAGGTCGAAGAGAATTTACCAAGGCGTAAATAGTGAAGACTTGCCAGCAATTTCGCTGGTTCCTTTTCTACTACTAGCTATGTGCTGGAAGCTGGAATGATTCTGAGCGTTCGATAACTTGTATCGCTACGTAAGGAACTCTTAGATCGACGCTATGTGCCGCATTGATAGTGGTTTCTTTTCGCGAGGAAAAGGCCTATTTCAACTGCAGCTGGCAGAGTTTCCCCGTGGGTTCGCCATCAAGGGTAAAAGCCAAAGTTAGGAGCCGCGCATTCGAGGGCGGCTCTGGAATGAAACCCCAGCTTCCTTCCCACTCTGACCCGGTACCCGCAATCTTTCCTCCGGCCCAGCGGTATTCGGTACCAACGTCGTCCGAGACTTCTACTTGTACACGCTCGAGGACTGGAACTGCTGGCATCCTTGGAAGCAGCTCCATATCAGCGGTGCCATGGAGGTCTCTTTGCTTAGCCCATTTTTCGATTTCGGCCAGATAGTGATGGTTTCGGTCTATGGTCTCGGAACTTGTTACACCCTGAAAATGTACTGTGATGCCGCGATTCTGAGACCCGTGGCCTATGCCTGGTGGAAATATGAACGTTGGTTCGATGCCGGCGAAGCGAATTTTGATGCCGTCACTGTTAGCGATGATGAGATCAGACGGAGCCGAAATTATCGTTGTCATGGCACCACCTTAGTGCCGTGGATGGGCACACTACTATCTGGAAGCTTCCACGCTATCCCAACGCGGCATAGTTACCTGACCGCCGGAACGCTCAGTGGTTTAGTTCTCGATAAGCCTGCTCTATCCAGTACTTTATGGGTAACAAAGTGAGCGGAAGGTATAAAAGGCTCCGTATTGCGTGGAGCACAGCGATGGCTCTTCTGCACCAATTTATTGCAGCCCGGATTCTTTGTGAATGCTCAACGACGTGGCCGAGCAGAAGAGTCCTTTGCGGCCACTAATTCCAAACATGCGACATGGGGCGCGGATAAACAGTTCAGTGACGAACTTTGGATATAGTAAGCCTCACGTAACATTCATCACATTTTTGAAAACCCGGTGGTGGAGAGCGTTATTGAGTTGACTCTGGTCCCGCCGTTGAGGCCTTGCGGAAATAGGAACATGCCCGAATGAGAAAAATGGTTCGACCCAAGATCGTTGCTCTGGCCGTTACGCTTCCCCTATTTTTGGCGGCTTGCACCGCTGGGCCGCTAACGGGCGTCGATTCCTCAGCTCCGTCGGCAACGGCCACAGCAGCTGCGGTCAATACCGTATCTCCGCAGCCCTCATCCGCCGGCAGCTCAAACGATCCGCTCGATAATGGCGGTTACGCCGAATACACCTGGGACGATTACGTTAAGTCGGCACAAAAGATGAGCGGTCTTAACTCATGGCCAGAGGTGGAACGAATTCGCTACGTGACCGAAGAAGAATGGGCCAATGTCAAGGCCAAATGCCTGACTGATTTGGGCTTCCCCAGCACCGTTGAATCCGACGGCTCAGTCCAGACGTTGAGCGTGTCGGATCAAGATGAGGCGCTCGCCGAAGCTAGCTATACCTGTAGCATCCAGTACCCTAAGGATTTACGCTACGCCCAGGCCTTCACCCGGACGCAACTGAGAATCATCTACGCCTACTTCCGGGACGAACTGATCCCATGCCTCCAGAATTTAGGTTTGGAAACCGGTCAGCAGCCCAGTGAGGAAACCTATGTGGAAGGCATCGTCACAGGAACCGCAGAGTGGACACCCTACGACGATGCCAACATCGATGCGATTGACGTTAAAGCCAGAGAGTCGGATTGCCCGAGCATGCCACCTTCTGAGGTGCTCTATGGGAGCTAGGACTCTGCATCGAAAAAGCAACAAGCGATGGTTGAGGTTTATGGGCACCGGACTGGGTGTTGCCATTGCCGCCGGTGCGACCGGATGGGCGATTGGTGCGACACTTGTGGGCGGTGGAGCAGCCACGGATCAAGTAGAACAAAGCATCTGGATCCAGGCCGAAGACTCATCCATTGGCTCGGCTCTAAACCTCTCGACCACCGTCAAACAGCCGGTTCGCGTCGTGGCAAGCAATCACCTCACCGGGGTTGTATCCGCGGTGGACACAGGTGAGAAAAAGTCGGGCGACAAGCTGTATTCAGTGTCCGGCAAAGACGTGCATGTCATCCAAGGGTCAACCCCGTTTTACCAAGACATAGCGCCGAAATCCTCGGGTCAAAACGTGAAACAAGTTGAAGCTTTCCTCAAGTCGCTCAACTTCTTCACCGGTACACCCGATAGTTCCTATGATGCGGGAACTGCACGGGCCATCAAGGCCTGGCAAACCTCGACGGGACAGAAACCCGACGGGGTCATCGAGTTGGGCCGAATGGTAGCAATTTCTTCGCTTCCCGCCCAGATTGACCTTTCGGAAGCCATCAGCCCGGGCAAACAATTGGCCGGGGGAGAAGATGCTGTCATGGCGGCCAGTGGCAAACGAACCTTTACCCTGTCATTGACAGCTGAACAGGCCGCAATGATCCCGCAGGATTCTGTGGTTGAAGTCCAACACGAAAAATCAATCTGGAAATCAGTCATTGCCCAAACCTCAAACGAGGATACGGGCAATATAGTTCATACTCTTAGCGCCCAGGACGGTGGGGAGGTTTGCGGCGCGCAATGCACGGAACTGCCCTCCGGTAGCAACGTAACCCTACGATCAAAGGTGATAGTTGTGCCCGCCACCAGCGGCATAGGCATACCTGCCGCGGCCATTACCACTGATCCTTCCGGGCAAACCCAGGTGACCACGGAATCCGGACCGACCCATGTCAAGGTGCTGGCCAGCGGCCAAGGCATAGTGATCGTCGATGGCTTGGAAGCCGGAACCAAGGTCCGCGTCCTTGAAGTTAGCACTAAGACACCATGAGCGCGTTGAGTGTCCAAAATCTAGCCTTCCGCTATACACCGGACGGGGAAGAACTCTTTGGCGGGCTAAATTACGAATTTACCGAAGGTAAGGTCACCGCCCTGACCGGCGCATCGGGTCGCGGTAAATCAACGCTGCTTTATATCTTGGGCCTGATGCTTACTCCCACCCGTGGAGAGGTTGTTTTGCATGGACTCGGGCAATCGGCGTCACCTGATGCCGCTCGGTCACGGGTCCGGGCCGCCGAACTAGGATTCGTCTTTCAAGACGCGGCCCTTGATCCGTCTCGGAGCATCTTGGACTCGGTGATTGAACCTTCCATGTATGCAGGAATCAAACGCGCCACGGCCATCAAGCGTGCGGCCCAACTTCTAGAAGAACTCGGGGTTGGGGCGCGTGCGGAGCATAAACCCGGACAAATCTCCGGCGGGCAAGCCCAACGGGTAGCTGTGGCACGCGCCCTGATCAATAATCCGGCCGTGGTGCTGGCCGATGAACCCACTGGAAATCTTGACCCAGCCAATGCTGCCGGAGTCTTGGATGTGCTTTCCAGTATTGCTGGAACAGGCAAGCGCACGGTGGTCATTGCCACTCATGATCCCTACGTGATCGGTCGCGCAGATGAGGTGTTGGCCCTGTGACTCACTTGGCGCTATTGCGTGAGGCCTTGGCCACCACGTGGGCGAACAAAGTTCCGTCCGCGCTGGTGTGCCTGATTGTTGCGGCGATGTGCATCATGACGATCTCTACGGTTGGGCGCACCGCAGCGGCCGAGGCACAAGTTGCCGAACGCATCAATTCGGCCGGGGCCAGGGAGCTTGTACTTTCCGACAAACGTGGGGCGGATCTTATTGGATCCTCACTAATCTCGATGGCCTCCCGACTCTCGGTGACGGATCGGGCCGTGGGCATCAAATCCCCGGTGGATGTGCATAATACGGTCATTGGTGCCGGGGGAGACCCGATTCCGGCCTGGCCCATAGTGGGAGATATTGAAACGGTGGCGGTACTGGACTCCGGGCGGTTACCGGGCCCCGGTGAAGCCTTGATCTCCGGTACGGCATTAAAGAAACTCGGTCTGCAACAGCCCATTGGATCGGCAAGTCTTGCAGATTCCACCGTGCCCATTGATTATACAATTGTGGGTTCCTTTACCGCTCGCGAACCATTCACGGATCTGGCCCACGGCCTGATCTTCGGTGCACCAAGCGGTAGCAGCGCTACCCACCTGCACATTGTCCTCAAAGACGCAGCCCAGGCGGCAAGCGCACAGCGCGCTGTCATTGGGCTCTTCGGTGAACTGCCCGATCCCGAATCGATCTCTGTCCGTTCGCCTCTTCAACTGGCTCAATTACATGACGAAATTGTTGGCGACCTTGGATCCTTTGGGCGTACGTTGCTCTATGGGGCATTGGGTATTGGTGCCCTATTGGTTGGGATTGTCGTCTTTGCCGATATCTTGGTGCGCCGCAAGGATTTGGGCCGGCGACGTGCGCTTGGCGCTACGCGAGCGAACATTATTTTGCTTATGCTTCTGCGCACCTTGATACCGGCCATTATCGGAGGGGTCTTGGGCATGGGTGTAGGAATGGGGCTTGCCGCCCGGGCTGGTTCTCTGCCGCCGCTGGATTTTTGTCTGGGCATCGTGGTGTTGGCACTGGTTGTTGCCGGTGCCAGTGCCCTGGTCCCGGCCACCTACGCCGCCCACTCGGATCCGGTCAAGGTCTTGCGCACCCCATAGATCTGCTCGTTGACTGTACAGTTCTTACTTCTTGAAGATGCCGTGTTCTAGCGCTGAACGTGACCGGGATTCAAAACCGGTCATAAACATGCGGTTGATTAGCCATTGTGCGAAGCTTGCCCCATGTCTCAGTACACGTTGTCTACAGCCTCAGAAATTATCCTTTCGCTGTACAACTCGGTGGGTTGGACCGCCTACACCAAGAGCCCAGAGGTGCTCATCCGGGCAATTAGGAGTTCGGCGTTTGTCGTTTCTGCCTGGACGGAGGAAGGCCAGCTCGTGGGCCTAGCGCGGACGATTTCCGATGACGCAACAATCTGCTATTTCTAGGACATCCTGGTTCGCCCGGACTTTCACAGAACAGGCGTGGGGGCGTGCTCTTTTCGAGCAGGTACTGCAGCGTTATGAGCACGTACGTCAGACGGTACTCATCACAGACGACGAACCACAACAGCGTGCCTTATATGAGTCCATGGGGCTGACCGAAGGAGCCGATTTCAGTGTTGGGCCTGTACGCGTTTTTGCTAAATTTAGGTAACAGCGGAGCAAACTAACGCTGAGGCTCCTCCGATTCAGGATGACAACGCTGTTGATGTTTCTCCCACTGGAGTGGCGTTGGAACAGCCGAAATTTATTCTCGGTGAAACAGCGGACAAGGTAGATCTTTCACTGGATTGGCAGCAAGATTCTTATCCAGTGCGCTTCTCATTTCGATAGCGCAGCTCGGCATGCTGGGGTTTGGCCTGATTATCACGGGACTTACTGTTCTGGTTTACGCAGTGACCCGGCCAAACTCGACTCGGAGTTAGCCATGTGGACCTGGTGCTGACCGACTCTAAGGGATCCACCAGCTGAGGTTCTATGGTGGATTCTGGGCCCTAGTCCTGCCCTGTGCTCGGGTTATGGCCTGGGGAAAACTTCTTCGTAGACCATCTCATAAAGTCCAGGGGTGCCCTTGAAATCGGCCATGGGAGCCAATTCGGCCCGGAAAGCGTCCGAAGTGACAGCTCGTCGCCAAGCGTCTTCATCACGCCAATCGCCAGAGTTGATGAAGGCAAATTTGCCGACATCGCCGGCCTGACGGAACAGCTGCGTACCGTAGTAGCCGTCTGCCCCTTGTAGGCCGGCAGTCAGTTTGTGCCAACCTGCAAGGAATTCGTCTTCTCGTCCCGACGGAACCTCAAAGCAGTGAATTAGTTTCATGGGATTTCCATTCTAGGAAAACATTGGTAGCCATATGGAAGCGCTGGGCGTTTGGTCTCAAGTGCTCGTTCCTCAACTCAAAGAACGCTTGACGGTTCAGAAACCAAACACCCTCGATAAATTTCGCATATGTGTTCTCTGGTGGAAACTGTTCTAGCAGTTTCGTGCAACATCGGCTTTGCTCCGAGCCTACGCCCGCAAAGGAGAGAAAAGCCGACCTGCCTCGCGATGGCGATCGCATTCTGGTTAGAGCGCAGTACCGCCAATTCGGCTAAGGAGTAACGCTAGGGTTGCTTGCTCTTCACTGCTCAGCGGCGACAAGATGGCGCGTTCTGTTTCTAGGTGGTCTGGAAGGGCCTTTTCAATGAGTTCTTTCCCCACTCTACTGAGGGAAACGAGCGTGCCGCGGCCGTCGTTGGGGTTTGACTCACGTGTTACGAGTCCGCGCGCTTCCATTTTATTCAAACGTTGTGCCACCGCGCTCGTGGAGATCATTGATTCCCGCGCGAGTTCTGCCGGGGTGAGCCTGTATGGGGTGCCGTTGCGCAACAGTGTCGCGAGCACGTCGAAGGACGATGTATCCAGGCCGTGTTCCGCGAAGGTGCCAGCAAGTCGAGATTCGATAGAAAGCGCCGCGCGGCTTAAGCGGCCAATGACTGCCATCGGGGAGACATCAAGCTCAGGCTTTTCCCGGTGCCACTGTTCAAGGATGCGGTCTACTTGATCTGTCATGGTGCAAGTCTATATTTTTGCTAAGCACTTAGCTAAAATAGCTAAGTGCTTAGCAAAAGAAGTCTCTTAATCCTGACCACCGCCCTTGCGCCAATGCTGTGGGGCACCACCTACCTGACGACAACCATGTTTCTGCCCGAGGATCGCCCGCTGCTTGCAGCGACATTGCGTGCGCTTCCCGCTGGGTTGCTGCTTCTAGCAGTTTGCCGCCAGTTGCCAAGCGGCTCTTGGTGGTGGAAGTCCTGGGTGCTCGGAATTCTCAATATCGGGGCGTTCTTTGCGTTGCTCTTCATTGCTGCCTACCGGCTGCCGGGCGGTGTCGCAGCGATAGTTGGCGGCATTCAGCCGCTTGTTGTTGCGCTATTGGCCAGCAAGTTTCTTCATGAACGCCTGACTGTTCGTGTGGTGGTAGCGGGCTTGACGGGCGTGTTTGGGGTTGCTCTGATTACCCTTCAGGCCCAGGCTCGCCTTGATGCTGTTGGTGTCCTGGCTGCTCTCGGCGGTACTCTTTCGATGGCCACGGGAATCGTGCTTTCTAAAAAGTGGGGGCAACCCGCCCCGCCGTTGACAACCACCGCCTGGCAACTGATTGCCGGTGGGCTCGCCCTTCTGGTGGTCATGCTCTTCTGTGAGGGATTTCCCTCGACGGCGCTGACGGCGTCAAACCTTGGTGGGTATGCCTACCTTTCCCTGGTTGGCACCGCTTTTGCATATGTCGTGTGGTTTCGAGGCATCTCCAAGCTTCCCGCAAGCACCACAGCATTCCTCGGACTGCTCAGCCCTGTCGTGGCCATAATGCTTGGCTGGGCGGTGGCGGGGGAGAGCTTCACCCCACTGCAGCTACTGGGAGTCGTCCTAGTGCTGGGATCCATCACTTCCGCGATCATTGCCAAGAAGCCGAAGATTCCCGTCGAATGCGAAGCGCTGGCCAGGTAGCGCTACTCATAGAGGTTGCGCAGGCAGACCGGCATGAGGTCGTGTCAGGTGGATAGCGGCGGCATGCGACATTATTTATTGCTGATGTTTGGGTTCCTTCTTGGAGAATATGGCGGTGACTTCGGTGGATGTACGGGAGTCGTATCGACCGTGTATGCGCCGGCTCGATGGGTTGCGCGATACATTTGAAGAATGACGTTGATTCGCAGAGCGGTTTGCGGACTTTCAGTTGCAGCACTCTCGGTGATGCTCACTGGTTGCTCAATTGATGCATTGATCTGGGGGAAAGCTGGAGCCCAGGTGATTCAAACGACCGAGAAGTTTGTGGGCGACTTGGCTTCGGGTAAAGCCTCGGATAGTGTCTGCACGGATTCCGTGTCGAATCTCGGGGTTCCTAGCGATTGGTCAGGACTTTCTGCTGGCGAGCCGGAAAAGTTTTTCGCCGATTATTGGGAGGAACAAGCGAAGCTTAACCCTCAGTGGAACATCAATTTGGAGGGGCTCCCCGACGGCGCTGTGCCCGGAACGCGCTTTCCGGGAGACATCTTTTTCCGGGAGACCGAGGGCGGTCTTTGCATAATAGACGTTGCTTGGTCGACGCTCGAGTCCGTTGGCTGACCCAGTTGAGCGCGCCCTTATCTACACAGAGGCGAGGGGCTCACCTTGACGAGTCAGAAGCCCCTTTGCGGATGAGCTCCGGAAAGAGATTTGGCCTGCGGATCTCGGGCCGAGGATTGCCAAGCAACCCAAATCAACATCGTAAAATATGGTGATCGAAGCTGGTTCGTTCATTTCTGGCAGGCGGATGAGTCAGTGTTTACTGGTCAGTTTCCGTAGCGCTCTGCATGGGTTTTGGCACGCTCTACAGCGTCAAGTCCGATCACGCAGCAGAACTAAATGGCTGCAGTAGCAGCAAGATTACCAAGGCACCAATCAGCTTGGGACGACTCCGTGGGGCGACAAAGATGGATCGAGTTGCCGTTAGCGCTGCGATTTGGGGAACCGCGAGAGCTACGACGAGCATTCTCTGGCGAGCAGGAATCTGCTTCTGGTAGTAACCGGCTGGTTTGTCCCAGGGATTCAGACCGATCCACGACATGAGAAGTAGCACGGTGGATAGAGCGGTCCAGCATAGAAATAGATTGGCCAAGTAACAGGGTGTGAGGGGGGGAACATCCAGCTTTGGCCCCAGTGCGATGTGTTTTCGCCCAAGGGGGCTTGAACCTGTTACGCAACGTCGCCTATGCCTCATATAGCCGGTCCTGAAGACGGAACCTCACGCGGGATGGTGGTATCGGAAGACTAATTAGGGAGCACTAATTGTAGCTGTCTGGAATATCTGCACTAGCTGCAAGGGCTCGCAGAGCCCCGACAAGGGTCCGAAATGCACCGCGACCACTTTTAGTTAGGCTGATCCATGTCCGTGTACGCGTATCAACAATCCCCTTGCGTCGAGAGACATATCCGGCGTTTTCCAGGACGCGCAGATGCTTGCTGAGTGCCGAGTCGCTCAGCCCAAGCGAATCTCAAACCACTCCAAATTCAACTTCAGCGATCTCGGCCAGGATGGAACACGCACGCAACTGGGCCGGCACGTGGACGAGCTCATAGAATCCATCGCTCATCGATGCTCGGCCCGGATGGCGTGTTCGAAGCGGGTGTCCATAAGCGGGCCAATGACCATTGTCAGTATTAGGCCCAGCCCTGCCGCCAGATATACGGCCCAAGTAACGGCAGGACCAGTAGCGGATAGCACCCAGACGGCAGCCACTGCCAGCGCCAATAACAGAGCACGTAAATCAGGGCGAGCCCACGAGTACTTCGATGGGTGTAAACATCAAAAATGACCCTTGAGGGTGTCCGCTCCCCGTGCGGGGGGAGCTCGCATTCTTGTCTTCACCCCAGGGCTCAAACAGGATCGAAAACCGAAGACCGATGCAAGCGTCTCTTCAATACGCCGCTGACCATCGAAGAGAAGACAAAAAAGGGGGTGCTCCTCGGATGAGGTTGCCGGTGGGTTGAGTTAAAGGCCAAAGTAGCTGTCTGCCCATGAGGACCTTTTCTGATGATCTAGCGCGGCCTCGTGAGATCAAAACGGCCCTCGGCCAGCAGCTCGAAATATGCGCTTGGACCACCAGCGCGCAGCACGGGGTGGGCTAGAAGCGTCTGGTAGGTGCCATCGGGGATCAGCGCCTCATCGATGTGTACAGCGACCACTTCCCCGATGGTGAGCACACCGGGGGAGCCGCTCCCGTCCGCACCTCGTAAGGGGATCACATCGCTGACCTTGCATTCAAAGCTCACAGGCGAGGCTGCAACACGTGGTGCGCTGATATCAATAGAATCGGCGGCTTCAAGACCGGAAAAAATAAATTCATCAACTTCGGCAGTGGTCGAGGTTTGGTTCATCCGCTCGGCGAGCGCCCGGGTGACCAAGTTCCACGTGAACTCGCCGCTGAGCTCGGCGTTACGTGCCGAGTCCTTGCGCGTGGTGCTCGAAAATCCAATGAGCGGCGGCTTATAGGAGAACGCATTGAAGAAGCTATACGGTGCTAGATTGCGAACGCCGGTCGGGGATAGCGTGCCAATCCAGCCGATTGGTCGAGGTCCGACGATTGCGTTGAATGGATCGTGGGCGAGTCGGTGGCCTTCTGCCGGTCGGTAGAAATGCGTAGTCATCCCTACATTCAATCATCAATCATTGGGCCTAAGGGGGGGGGACTGCCTCAGAGCAGTGCGGCGAAGCGTTCGGCATCCGCGGTGGCCCCGGCGACGATGATCTCATCGTCCTCGTGTAGCACCGTGGCGGTGGTCGTATGATCCCATTCGCTGTTCTGTCGTTTGACGGCCACGATAGTGACACGGTGTTTGGCTCTGATCCCGGTATCGCCTAAGGCTTTGCCCACGGTTTCCCTCGGTGGTCTGGTCTTGACCATCGCGAATCCGTCTTCGAATTCTACGTAGTCCAGCATGGCTCCGCGGACCAGGTGTGCCACGCGCCGACCCATGTCCTGTTCCGGACGAATCACGTGTTCCACGCCGAGCTGTTCGAGGATTTGCCCGTGTGCGGCGCTGACGGCCTTGGCCCAGATGGTGGGTTTGTTGAAGCGCAGTAGTGCGGAGGTTGTTAGGATGCTGGCTTCCAGGTCGCTACCGATACCGACCACAGCGCGGTCGAACTCGTGCACCGAGAGTTGGCGCAGCACCTCTTCCTTGGTGGCATCGGCGCGCACCACATGGGTGAGCTTTCCGTTGAAGGACTGGACAATGTCCTCATCGTTGTCGATGCCCAAAACCTCGGTGCCGGCGGCCGCCAGCTCCAGGGCCAGCGCCCCGCCAAAGCGTCCCAATCCAATCACGACTACCGAGTTGGCTTCGGCGATCCGTTCCATGGACCGGGGGGTGAATAAATGGTGCTTAGCCAATGAGTGGCCTCTCTTTCGGGAATTCATACATCATGGGGCGTGCGCGTAACGCCAGCGCGGAGGCCAGGGTGACCGGTCCTAACCGCCCGACGAACATCAGGAACACTAAGAGCAATTGCCCGGCCGGCGGCAGCGAAGCGGTAATGCCGGTGGAGAGTCCCACCGTGGCAAAGGCGGAAATTGTTTCAAAGAGCAGTCGGTCAAGCCCAATATCAGTCATCAACATCAGTGCCATGGTGGATCCGATGACCAGGGCCACGGCCAATAGGACGATGGTGATGGCTTGACGGTGCACCGAACGCGAGAGTCGTTTGCCAAAGACGTTGACCGCTGTGCCACCGCGGACCTCGGTGAGCAGGATAAAGAAGAGTACCGCGAAGGTAGTAATTTTTAGGCCACCGGCGGTGCCGGCCGGCCCGCCGCCGATAAACATCAACACATCAATACCAAGCCAGGTGGCCGGGTCCATTTGCCCAAAATCCAGTGAGTTGAACCCGGCAGTGCGGGTCACCACTGATTGGAAGAAGCCGGCCAGCAGTTTATCGGCGGTGCTCAGGGCACCTAGCGTCTTGGGATTGGTCCATTCCAGTACGCAGATAAACATGGTGCCGGCGGCCAAGAGGATGGCGCTGCCAGAAAGTACCAGTTTGGTGTTCATGGTCCAGTGCAGTGGTCGGCGGTAGTGGCGGCCAAGTTCGAAGAGTACAGGGAAGCCGAGTCCGCCGATGATGATGGCCGCGGCGATGGGCAAACTAACCCAAGGATCTCCAACAAATCCCATGAGATTGTCGGTATAGAGCGCGAAGCCGGCATTGTTGAAGGCAGAAATGGAGTGGAAGATCCCTAACCAGAGGGCATGAGCCCAATCGTTGCCCAACCCGATGGCGAAGCGCAAGGTCAGCAGAATAGCGATTACCAGTTCGGTGCCGGCGGTGATCTTCAAGACCCCGAGAAGTACGGCGCGTACATCGCCGAATCCTGTACTTTTGGTTTCCACGGCCGTTTGGATTCTGGATTTGAGTCCCAGTCGCCGGGCCATCAGCACACCGAGCAGGGAAGCGAAAGACATGATGCCAAACCCACCGAGTTGGATCATGACAAGGATTGCGACCTGCCCAAAAGGTGTCCAATAGGTTGCTGTATCAACAACGGCTAATCCGGTGACGCAGACGGCAGATGTTGCCGTGAAAATCGCTTCAATGAACCCGGCGCCACCCGGTCCGGTTTTTGCTATGGGGAGCATGAGCACCAGGGTTCCGGCCAGAATGGTGAGCCCAAAGCCCGTGGCGATTGCCTGTGCCGGATGGCGGGGGATCAGGGCTCGTCCAAGTGCTTTAGCCCTAGGTGCTGTGACATGCATAAAACAAAGAATAGGCGCTGGGTTCAAAAATTCGGTTATCCGTGGTGAATCTTTGGTGAGTGCAAGTCATACAGCCTTTGGATACGCCGTATTGACCTAGGCTTTTAGCTCGGGGAGTGCGTAGGTAAATTGTGCGTTTGGCGGTCAACGGAAGACTAGCTACGGGACCCATAACGCAGGAGGTTGCCGTCGGGATCAATATGTCCACCCTCTCGCATACCGTAGTCGGTATCGATCGGTTTGACGTTATTGCCCCCTGACACCAACGACCATCTGGCGTATACCGCGTCGGCATCCGCTACATTGAGAAACGAGCAACCGGCACTCGTGAGAGGGTTGTGGTCGGGATTATGGGAAACGTGGATCTCCACGCTATCCAATGAGGCGTACCCGTAGTTATCGTCGTGTGGTTTTACACTAAATCCGAGTCGACGATAGTGTTCCAGCCAGCGCATAACATTGGTCGTTGAGAACACTGGAGCCACAGCTAGCAGCGCGAAATCTTCTTCATTCGGTGACATGCATTAATTGTTGACCGTCTAGTAGGACATGTCCAAAGATATGTGACCCGCAGTGGTGCTCCTCGCCGCGCGAGCATGTTCTGGCAGACGCTGCGTGGTACTTGGATGGGAAGAATACTAGGTTGCTCAAGAGGTTGCCGAAGTACGCTGTAGCCACGATAGTTGGCAACTAAGCCATTCCTCTGCCCCGTCCGAAGGAGCTCAGATGCCTAGCGAAGAATCCAGCGTTAGAAAGATTCGGGTTTGCGTCCCAAGACTTCGTGATGTCTCTAGCCGCGAGGCAATGAACAAGCTTGCGGTCTTTCTTCATTCCATTGGCATCGACTGCACGCTTGATGCATCCGAACGGCAGATAACCTATGGTCCAGACGCAGAAGGAGTCGAACTCGAATTTATTCTCAACATGATCGAAGTCTTTGATGCGCGATTCAGGACCGTACCCACGATTGAGGAAAGTCGCGAATTGGAAGAGCTGATAAGAGCAAATGAAAATAAGTCCCGCTAATTCATGGGCGGGTGCTTCGAATGAAACGTATGTCGGGGGATCATGCCGCAAAGCTGGTTCAATCTATGGTTCTGCTCAACTGAAAAGCCAACTTGGTTAATTGCGTGGTGATTGATTCCTGAGTCCCGAACCTACGAACCGGAATTGAATCTCAAAAAAATATCGCACGATAGCGATGGCTGACCTTGATGTCCCGAAGCGCCCGCAGCCACAAACACCAGATATTCCGCCGTTCACCGGTTTCTCACTTTCCATTAGAGAAATTCTTTTATTCCGTAACGGAAAATCAATTGAGTACGCAGCGAAGACATCCTTTTCGAAGTCGACGCTTCTGTGCGGTGCCACCAGTATGGGGTTGTGTTCACTTAGGGGGCCCGAGCCAGTCAACTCTTCAGCTAGCGAGAAGTTACTTATAAAATTTCCGGCGTGACATGGTCATGTGTCGAGAGTATGCTCCACAAGGTGAAGGTATGCTCTGCAAATGGAGAACAAGAAGAACGCGATGACCCTGCTGCTCGCCACAATACTGGCAACTTTTGTTTTGTCGGGATGTACCGGTGCGGACATGGCACCGGTCCCGACCCCAGAGCCAACGCAGGCTGAATCGACCCATGACAATGCGGAGATTTTCGGGCAACAGAAATCTTCTATTGAAAGAACTGAAGCATCAGCGGTAGTTCTGAAGCAAATTAGCGGTACAGGGCCCTCAACTATTCCCGTCGACAGCCTACCCGAGGGATATACGGAATTAGGCTGGACCGTGGCATGTACCGGTGCTGGCGAATGGAAAGCCGCAGTTGTTCAGACGGAACCTGCCTGGAGCCAGGGAGCCTGCTCGCTAGAGCCGTTCCGTAGTGCCAGGCATTCGGTGGGTGAACCCACAAATGATCATTCGGTAGAAATCAAGGTCGAAGAAGATGCGCAAATCTGGGTTACCCTTTTTGCCACAAAGTAATTGATGCTTGTCGCTCGGATGCTAGCTATGGGATGCGCAACGTTTCTGACTCGCGGTCTTCATCTGGGGCGATAGAGGCCTGCGCAGCTAGGTGTCTTACCTTGCGGCGGAGCGCAATTATGGCGATCAATACTCCTGCCAGCGCACAAATACCGGCGATCACCACCATGCTCTGAGCTCCCGACGGTGTTCGTGGAGTTCCAACGACGTATCCGATGGCCACCGCAGCACTGGTGAGCATGCGGTAGTAAGCCCACGCACTGCCAACGTGAGCTTTCGAGATTTGCTGATAGATCAGGTTTCGGACACCCACATTATGAGCCCCGTTCCCCAGACCACCAATGACAAAGGCGATACCAATAATGATGGCTATCGACACTAAACCTTCGGTCAATATGGCCAGAGCCATGCATAGCCCGCCACCGACAATCAGAAGCATGGTTCGGGGAGCTAGACGTTTGGTCCCCGCAAGGTAGGCACCGATGAGCGATCCGATAGCCCAGCACGAAAGAACAAGACCATACAGGGTGTCGGTGCCCGATATTTGTCTGAGCCAGAACACGCCCGCCACCGCTTCGATGGCGCCACTAATCATGATGAGAATCAGCAATGGCATCAGGGAAGCAACGGCCGGGGCCGAGCGAATAGCCTTCCATCCATCGCTCACGCCACCCCATAAACTCCACGAGCTGGGATCGGCAGATTCGGGTCTATCGGCTCGCAACACCAGGAATAAGGCAGTAACTGCAAGTATCAGGGTGGTAGCCGCATTGACCCCGAACATGAGCGAAACCCCAACAATACTGAAGAGCCACGCCGAGAGGGCAGGGCCGATCATGTAGGCCAAAGACGAACCGACGGCCATCAGCGAATTTGCTCGTTCAATCCGGATGGACCCGGTCAATTTGGGTAACAACGCAAATGAGGCGCTGCTAGAAAGAATGTTGATGACATTTGAAGCTGCCAGCAAGGCGAGAAGAGCCCAAAAGTCATCTTGCAGCGCGGCTACTCCAATGCAAAGACTCTGGAGCGCTAAACAGATCACCCAAATCTTGCGTGGATCGTAACGATCCACGATGGCACCGCCAAAGGGAGCCAAGATCATCGCGGGAAGTGCCAAGGAGAGGGAGAACCACGTAACCATCCAGGGTTGTCCCTGGTTCACGGCGGTCAGCACCATGGACATGGAGGCTGCCTCGTCGCCTACAACGGCCAAGGAAGAAATGACGACCAGCATGATGAGCGGGAGAGTCGACGTCCTTTGACGTGTGCCTGTGCTTTTCATGTGGTGGTCGCACTTTCTTCGGCTGACGAGGGAATGTGAGTGCTCATAAATTTCGGTTGCAAAGCTGTCAGTCTAGCGTGGTGTCTTGAATAGTCTCGGCACTAGCGGAAATCTTCCCGATTCAGCGCCGTAAGTCAAAAGCGGACTTTGGCCCGGTTTGTGAATGTGCAGAGACTTTCTTTGTCGTAAAACGATGCATCCATGGGTTCTAGTTGTCACCAACACGGTTGAAGTGACATCCTCAATGACATGCGCACCAACTTGATCGTCATTCTGAGCACCGTTGTCGCCCTTGCCGCTAACATCGCGTTGGACATATACACGGATTTACCTATGCTGATTCGGTGGACCATAGCCGTTGGCCTTGGATTACTCGCCACCAACGCCTTGAGTAAGTGGTCCAAACTCCGGCAAAAGCGGAATAACAACGAGGAGTTGGACCGCCAGTAAATCGGCAACCGATCAAACTTCTAACGCCTAGGCCCGTCGTCTGCCGCGCCGGAAACTGGGCCCCGGCGCATCCCGAACGCCTAGCTTCTTTATGTGGGGAACCAAGAAGAGTAGTACTTTTGGCTACGTCAGCAGTGGCTTCCTCCTACAGGGGGCAAGTTATTTGTTGATTTGTTGTTGGTTTCCTTTGCTGAGCGGACCGCCGCCCGAAGTCCTGTGCACTGAGCTGGAGCGCTCGCAGGGGCGGATGACTACCGGGAGAGCAAAGAGGTCCGTGCTGTCTCGAGGCTACAACCGTTGGAGAACAATGAAAATTAGTGAAGAAGCTTCGCGGTATCTCGCACGTCTGAAGGACAGCGTTGAGAGGATCATCCCCGAACTACCGGAAGGAGTCGAGGGGCGCGTCTATCATCACGGCCATAGCGTGTGCGTTGACCTCAAAGGGGGTAGCTTGGGCGTCTTTACCTTGGTATTAGGAAGCGAGGCACCGGAGCTTCATTACGACAACCGGTATCGCGACTTTCGGACTGTCCCAGAAGGTTTGGATGAGACCATCGAATTTGCGCAGGACGCCTTCCATGAGATTTCGAGGTTCATTCTCCAAAGAGGTCCAGTAATAGAACACAAGAGCCGCATTCTTCGCCGACCATATTTCCCAATACCCCGGATAAACGGCCCAGACTGGCATCTCACCAAGATCCGGAGATAGGCCACTCGACAGCCTCGTCTTAATTGCTGCGGACCCTAGCAGATTGAAGGACCTTGGATGTCGGCGATTGAACGAAGAAGGAGATTTTCTCTTACAAACGAATCGAAGGCGTTGTCTCGTTTGGGTCTGTCCGTGCCACTGCGTGTGGGTTTGCCGAGTTTGGTAGGCGACTATGACTCCGCACCAGCCACATATGGGCATGCTTAGGTGGAAAAGCGGTCTGCGCCCGGCCATCTCGTGGTCCATCAGTGGTCCTCCAGGAAGTGCCGGAGAATTTAGTTGTCGTTGGTACACCAGCACGAGTGGCGCGTACCCTCACTGACTGAGCACATCGCTGAAGTCGGCAGGTAGGGCTACTGCGAGCACCATTGAAACCTTGGGCTTCGACGGCGAGTGTTCGATGGCTACCGTCTCCGCAAACGAACCCTTTCTGAACGCCGTCTTGTGAATTTGGCTAACTAGCCACGCGATGGGGTCTGGCCTCAGTGATTCACTGTCGACGACAAGCTGATTTCTGCGGAAAGCGTCAAGGGTACGCGGGTCCCAGAGATCGCCCCCTATTCGGAATCGCCATTCGACCGAACTAAATGCCAGCAATTCGGTCTGCCCGCGCTCGCCGTTAGCTGAGCGCAACGCGATTTCGGTTTCCGGTTCCGAGAACTTCCGCAAAGGAACGCCCTGCTGGACAATGCTTTCGGATGAAAATACGGCAGTCGTCTTGGCGCTCAATGTCAATTGAGCTAACCCGACCTAATTCGCCCCAGACACTTCACTTGCCTATGGGGAAAGTAACTTATAGACTTGCCTCTATGGAAAATAACTTGCCTGCCGAGCATCCTGGCCCGCGGAACGATGCTGCCCTTCTCCTAGGTAGTCTCAACGCCGACCGTGCGGACCTAGCTAAGCGTTTACGAGAACCGAAGTGGTTCGCGCCCGGTTTGGGTGCAATAGCCGCAATCTTCATTTCGTCCCCGGCCTGGGCAGAATCGTTCAACCGAGGGTTCGTGCTGACCTCCCTCGTCACGCTGAGCATCTTCATCGTGCTTGGATATCAGCGGGTGACCGGGGTTAAGCTACTCGGATTCCGATTCCGTGAAGGGGCACTGTTCGCTGTGGCCATTGTGGCCACTTTGTTCTTGTACAGCGTCTCGTTGGGACTTGCTGCCAGCGGGTTCCGCTGGTGGATCATGGCCCCCGTGATCGTTGGCTTCCTGGCTGCAACGAGCCTTGCCCGGCTAGTGGCATCTTCCATGCGAGGACGCGTAAGTCATGTCGCCTGAAGGCTCTTTCAACGATCTTGTTCATGAGCCGATACGACTGCGAATCTGCGGCCTGCTGCGCGCCGTTGATGAACTCGACTTTGCCGTGCTCCGAGACACCATCGGCATCAGCGACGCCGCCCTATCGAAGCACCTCAAAGTGCTCGCCACGGCGGGCTTTGTGAGCTCAAAAAAGATTGCTTCTGCAACACGGACGGACGCGAGACGAATGACCTGGCTCCAACTCACAGACGAAGGAAGAGCCGTCTTTGATGGCCATATTCGAGCCTTGAGGCAGATCGCTGCCGGCTCAGCATCTTCCCTGTAGCGTTTGCTGGATCGCGCGACAACCTGCACCCTATGTTCATCGATCAGGGAAGGGGCGTGATCTCCGGATAGAGATCCTGAACCTCGTCCTCGTCCCATGCCGTCCCCGCTGGTTCACTACCCGTAGTGGTCGACGGGCTCTGCGGGTAGTCCTCATACAGATCCCGGCCACCGCTGGCTCGCCTGTACGCGTCCGCACCGGCGTAGGATAGCAATTCCGCGTCATCGCTCTCAAAGGCAAAGCTTAAACGTCCATCGTTCAATACCTGTGGATCCAGTTGCACGGCCTTGAAGTAATCGCGGCCCTGGCCGACCACCCAGTTGCGGAAGTAATCGAAGCAGTCATCGGAGCATCCTCCGTTGAGTACGTAGGCCGCGCCCCATAATTCCCACGAGTAAAGTTCATTGGTCTTGGAGACGAACCTTGCGTTGAAGGAAGCGACCTGCGCAGGAGGCAGAGCCCCAAGGATATCCTCCAGCTCGGTGGCTTGGCGCTCGATGCTTCCGGCCGATGCTTCCAGAGAGCGGCCTGTGATGTCCCAGAACTGTTCATCTTCCATGAGCTGCAGCCCAGGCTTGATGGAAGTTGAGGGCTGGGCAACCGTAGCTGTTCCGGTGGGTCGAGGTTCGAGAGTCGATGACGGAGGCAGAACACTGGTTGTTTCCACAAGGGCCGGATCTGAACTTCCGGCAGGGGGCTGTTCGGCGCACCCGACCAACACCATGGCCACCGCTACCAACACTGCTACTACACCGGATTTGGACCTTGGAATGTGTGTGTGGGCGCCAGCCCCGTGAGGTAGCTGTCCGGCTTCGCCGATGGCGTGATGAGGTGTTTTCATAGTTTTTTCCCCGGGCTCGTAAGTCCAATTGCGACCAAGTCGCGCTATGGGGAACTCTACCGGCACGATTCGTTGCATCTCGGTGTATCTGCCCGAGTCCTTTTTCCTGGAGCAGAGCCGTGGCAACATAGTGCCGAACGGATAATTTCACCCGTTCCGATTCGGGAATCTTCTGTGGGTATTTGAGTTTTTGGTAATGGGCATCAACCGCGGGGATTCTCAGCTGACCCTTTTGCTGTGGTGCAGGCTTCTTCGGCTGCACGGCACTCAATCACCAAAATTGGATGGCTTGGTTGGTGTCCCGGATCAAGGTGGGCCCACTAGTGGCCGATTGTTCCTAGCCTCGAGACAACTCATCTGTGGCCGGAAATTCCTGTGATTCGAGCTCTCCACGGATGAAGAAGATTGCGAGAAACCCGAAGAAGATGACCGGAATGTTTCCCATGCTGGCAAGCTGGGCGAAGAGTCCTTCTGTCGGGTATCCCGCCTGGAGAAAGATGCTCGGGTCCGTGGTGGCATGTAGTAGCACCGGCCACATAAGATTGCCCGTCACACGCAGCGTCAGATACATGCAAATTCCAAAGGCAAAGGTGTACACGACCTGAAGGGCCGTGGCGAACAATGCTTGGCCGGACAGCAGATTACCGGTATGCATTGCGGCAAAAACTCCGGCCGATACCAGGGCCACGGCTCTTTCCTTGTGCCCGGCCTTGCGCATAAGGTTCACCACGAAGCCTCGCGTCAAGACCTCCTCAGCGAAGCCCACGCACGGGCCTGCGAGCAGCCAGCTGGCAACGTATCCAAGGCCGGCGGATGCGTAGTTTGTGGTGGCAAAGCGTGCCATATTGAACACTAGTACCAGGGCAACGGCTATCCACATCCAACGGCTGCCGCGGATGGGCTGGTGAGCAAAGAGTTCCTTGAGCCAGCCCAGTGAGAGTGCGAATAGCACCAGGAGCAAGCCAGCTAAGCCGATCGGCAGCGCGTAGAACAGAAGAATGTAACTACCGCTCGTTGGATCATCCAAGAATGGGGCGAAAGGAATCCGGCACCGAGGCTAATGATTTGCTAAAGGACAAAGTAGACGGCAGCTAGGACGACGCCCTTCCACCAGCCGCCGCGTTCCCAGAACTTTTTCCAGGCTGAGGAGGTTTCAGGGTGCGGCAAATTTCATTCCTTTAAACAGGTAATTCTCGACTGTTGCAGTTTATGCTCCGAGCTACCTGCAAGAAAAGGTCTGTTACAGCAACGTAGGGCAGAGCCCTTTTTAGTAATTTGACGATGAGGGGGCCCGACCAGGGAAGTTCGAAGCCGCCCAGTCGATCAGGCGAGTGGGGGTCGTTGTCACATACGATCGAGGGTTCTCGGGGTTGTAATCATCTCTGATCCCGGCAGTCATCATCACAATCGCCTCGACTTGGTTGGTCGGCAGGCCGAATCCAGTCAGTTGTGCCCGCACATCGTCGTCGGTGAGCTGCCGAGCCTGAACGGGATGCCCCAGAACTTTACTCAACCGGTGTGCGATCTGTCGGAAGCTAAGATCCTCGGGACCGTGCACGGCTTGAACGTTTCGGCCGGTCCACGCCGGTGAGAGCAGACGAGCCACCGCTACCGCAGCAATGTCAGCTGGTGCTACCCATGGCAGAGACCGGTCAAGATCCATCGAGGTAGCGAGCACGCCGTCGGCAATGGCGGGCAGGTCCATCAGCAGGTTGCTGAAGAAATAGCCGCACCGCAGGTGAGTGACCGCGGCGCCACTGGCATCCAGAGCGACTTCAGTGGCCGCCAGCCCATCGATTTCCCCGACACCGTGGCGTTTTTCTGCGCCGCCACTGGACTGGAACACTACTCGAGCGATCCCGTTCTCCTTGATGGCGGCACAAATATTTCCGGCAGCAAGCGCGTGTGCCTCGAGCGGATCGCGGTCGATCGCTGTTGGACTGACCCAGTACACCGAACTCAGCCCCCGAGTAGCCGCGATGACCGATTCCTTGTTCCAGGTGTCCAAGACGGCGATTTCGACGTGCTCGGCAATCTCTGCATTGAGGGTGCGCGGGTCGCGTATAAGGGCGCGAGGTTGTTCTCCGGCCTGGACAAGCAGCCGCAGTACGTGCGCTCCGACGTTTCCTTTGGGTGTAACTACTCCGATAGTCATTTTTGCTTTCCTTTCCTTTCAAAGCCCAGTCACGGAATAATGCCTGGGAACTTACGTGGGTATTGGACGCTTCGTTCTCTATCTACCGCCAGAGATTCGACGTTGCTGATGCTCGTTCCGGGGGTCAAGGTGTCGGCGCAGCCTTCTGCGCAGCTGCAGTGTATGTGCGTAGTCTGTGCCTCAATCGCGCACCGGTAGTGGCAATGCCTGCGATAGAGAGCACCAGCAGGAGCACCATGAATGCGGGATAAAGCCAGAACACGTTGGATGGCGTGAACGAATTGCCCTGAAGCGAGGTGAGGACAAGAAACAAGAACGCTGTGCCAGCGGGCGCGAACAGCTGAGGCACGAGCCGAAGTCCGAAGCGCCAGCCACCCCAATGGCGTCGGCGCTGAGCCCATGGGCGTGCGCGGTACAGGCCACGAACACCTCCCACAAGCGCGAGCAGGGTGAGGCCGGCGAGCCCGAGGTCGATCCAGATCGCCGCCGGCACACCGATCTGAGGGTTAGCTCCGCCGGAGAGATCCAAGATCCCCGAAGAGATCTCATAGGCATGCTCCAGCGTCGGGGTGAAGCTGTTTAGGAGCACTACTACGCCGTAGCCGGCGGCGGGATCAAGCATCACCTGAGCGTTGTAGGCGGTGCCCACCCCACTGTGCTGGATTAGCGGTTCATTCTCCTGGCTGCTGCGCATCCAGCCCAGTCCTGATCCCTTGGCATGCGGTTGGATGCGATGGGACTCTTCGACCAGCTCCGCCGACAAAAGTTGTTGACCGCCCGCAGCCTGTCCGTTGCGCTGTTGAACCGCAACCCACAGCGCCATGTCGTGGGCGGTACTGACCATACCGCCGGCCCCGCTGATCATTGCAGTCACCTCTGGCACGGGAAATGCCAGACCGTAGGAGAGCACATGGCCCAGTTCTAGGCCTCGAACCGGGGTAGTGGTGGTGGTCAGGTTAAGCGTGTCCGCCATGCCTGCCGGAGTAAAGATGTGCTCGGCTAGGTAGTCGTTAAATGGCTGCCCCGTGACGACCTCTACCATTCGGGCCGCGATCCAGTAGTTCGCATTGCTGTATCGGTAACTTGAGCCGGGCTCGGATGCCAGTGACCACGAGTGGGTGCGTGCCACGCCCTCGGCGAGAGTATTGGCGGGCGGGATGATCGTCGGAGTCGCTACTCCAGAGGTATGGCTCAGTAACTGGCGAACGGTGATCTTATCGGCACCCGCACCGCCCAGATTGAACTCGGGTAAATGCTCGATGACCGGATCATCCAGGTCAAGGTGGTGGTCCTTGACAAGTTGCAGGACGGCGAAGGCAGTGAAGGGTTTAGATGTCGACTCGATCCGCATCAGGCTGGATTCTGTGAGAGGTGCTCCGGTGGCGGTTTGGCCATACCCGGCTTCGTGTAGCACCTCGCCGTCGCGTACCAGAGCGATGCTCGCCCCGGGAAGGTGGTGGGTTTCAAGGTATTGCTCAACGAAATGATCAATGCCCACGTTCTGTTCTGCTGCCCCGGCCCCGGCCGATACTGGCAGGGCGAATACTAAGCAGGCCACCAAGACAGCGAGTGTCGCAGTTACAAATCTCTTGTAAGTTCTCATCGTGCTGCTTTCGTAACGTGTGGTGTGCGCTCCGTGAGCCGGTACGGTAGTGCTCCGGCCAGACCAGGGTGCGTCTGGAAGTTCGAGGTCATTGCTATTCCCATCGAAAGCATCGTGCGGCAAGCGTCCCGCATACGATGCACCAGCCGATGAGTACTGCGGCATGCAGCAGCTGCGGCCAGCTGCCTGCCGTGGCATCCTGCAATGTCTGCGTGGCCGCGCCCAGGGGAGAGAAGTCGCTGATTACCAAGAGTCCATCGGGCATCGAAGCCCGGGGAATCCACAAGCCCGCGAGGAAAAGTAAAGGGAAGAACAATACCGTCCCAAGTGCTCCGGCAGCCGGCCCGCTTGGAGCCAGCGAGGCTACCAGAAGCCCCAGGCAGAGCATCGTCAACGCCGCCAAGCCAAACGAGACAATGTATGCGAGAAGGTTTTGCGGGAGGCGCACCGCGAAGGCCAAATACCCGATAGCAAGGATTGTGACCATGCTGATGAAGGAGGCAAACAGGCATACTATCAATTGCGCGGAGAGCAAGAGCACTGGTCTGGCTGGGGGTGATGCGCATGCGCCGCAAGATCTTCTTATCGCGGTAAGTAGCGAACCGTTGCGGCAGCGTGAGTAACGCCAGCACAGTGATCGCGAGTGCAACGAGGATCGGTGCATACAGGTCGATAATCCTCAGCCCACCCAGGTGTTCTTGGTGCACTCGGAATGAGGGGATCACGCCGAGGATTACAAGTAGCAGTGGTGGTGCAACGAGCGCGAAGCCCCATTCCAACGGTTCGCGGGAGAAGAGTCGAGCCTCCGAAATGGTGAGTCGAAGCAGCGCGGACATTAGTTCTGCTCTCTCGTGGCGAGGCGATGACCGGTGAGTGCGACGAACGCATCCTCGAGTGAGGCTCGTTCAATCTGCAGGCCTTCGACGGCGAGCTGTTCACGTGCAAGCAAGCTGCTGACCGCAAGAAGCAAGTTCCCCTTTCCTCTCACCACGAGTTCTTCCCCGGACTGCTTTGCCGAAAGCACCTCCGGCAGCAGCATCAGCAGGGCCGGGTCCAGTGGTGCGGATGGGCGGAGACGAAGTTGCTGCGTGTGCTTGACGCCGTTGACGAGGCCACTGGGGGAATCGAGCGCGACGATACGCCCCGCATCGAGCACCGCGATCCGATCGCACAGCCGCTCGGCTTCCTCCATGAAGTGTGTGACTAAAAGGATTGTCACGCCGCGGTCGCGCAGCGCCTCAATCAGTGCCCATGAGTCACGCCGCGCTTGGGGATCAAGCCCGGTCGTTAGCTCGTCGAGTATTGCTACCCGTGGATCACCAAGCAACGCGAGGGCGATCGCCAGACGCTGCTTCTGGCCTCCCGAGAGCCGGTGGTATCGCGTGTTGATCTGTGCGGTGAGGCTCAACATTCCAAGTAGTTCATGCCAATCCACCGGGGCGCGATAAAACGAGCTGTATAGGCGCATTGCTTCGCCGACCGTGAGCTTGTCGGGAAGCTGACTCTCCTGCAACTGCGCGCCGAGCAGCTGGCGCAATTTAGCTTCATCTCGCCGTGGATCGAGCCCGCAGACACTGATCGAGCCACTATCGGGAGCGCGTAGTCCTTCGATGCATTCAACGAGGGTGGTCTTGCCGGCACCATTGGGCCCAAGCACACCGAAAATCTCGCCTTGCTCGACGGTAAAAGTTATCCCGTCAATTGCTGCGCGCTCGCCGTAGTGCTTGACGAGATGATCCACCTCGAGGATCGCCATGACCGTTGTCCTTTGCCAGCTGTCTGAATTAGGTATCGCGGACTCCGTGAGAATCCCACGCAACAAACGATACTTTGACCATGTGGTCAAAGTCTAGACTTAATGGTCAGCTCCGGTATGCTCTTTACATGTCCAACCCTGTAACTCGCACCCGAAAAGCCCGTCGAGAAGATTTGATTGAGGCCACGATCAGATTGATCTTCCGTGACGGCATTGAAGCTGCTTCACTTGCACGGATTGCGGCGGAAGCTGGAACGAGTAAGGGAACGGCCCTTTATCATTTTGCGAATAAGGAAGAGCTATATGAGAGCGTGATGAACTCCTTGTTTGAAGCTGGTGGGGTGTACATGTCGGAACGCATTGTTGCCGCAGCTGATACTCCACGAAGCAAGATTGAGGCCTACTTCGAGTCGAACTTGCGGTTCATCGTTGAAAACCTTGAGCACGTTGTCGCGACGCAAAGGATCGTGCAAAAGACCGGAGTCGTCGAGTTGGACGGAGCCATCGCGCCGCTGCGGAGCATGCTTATAGCTGGCCAACAGGATGGCAGCTTCGAGCAGTTCGATGCCGACTACGTGGCACACTCGATCCGTTCGCTCATCGACGCGGCTGCCTATTACCTGCCGGGTCATCCGCAGATGGATAGCCAGCGGTTCATTGATGAGGGAGTCGGGTTGCTCCTGCGCACCATTGGAGCATCCCCGATTTCTGGAATCCCGTTGCAGAGAGATTGATGCGACCTGCTTGGTATGCGAGCGTGACAGATGGGAAATTGTCTCAAGCCGTTGGTCCATGCTGTCTCTAGCCCGCAGAAGGGCACGAGGCGTTGGGGGAGCTCAGCCCAGACATCATCTGTAAATGGGGGCCAAGGAAAGGCCTTGGGTCATGAGAATGCGGGGTGGGTGTTCTCCCATTTCCGCAAGCTTGGCCACGCGATGAGTGCACAGAGGAGGACGACCACCGCCCCTGCTAGGAATGGGGCGGCAAGGCCACCGACTGTCGCGAACAAGCCGCCGAGCCCGGCCCCAATGGTGAGACCAGCCAGAGAGAACAGCTTGGACACGGCATTGACCCGACCGCGCAGGTCATCCGGGACAAGACGTTGGCGCAGCGAACTGACGCAGATACTGAAGATGACAGCGTGCAGGATATATACGGCCAAGAACAATCCCGCCAACCAAGAATTATCGGTCAAGAAGAGTGCAAACAAGCTAAGTGAACCTAGGACTAAGCTTCCCGTCGTGGTTGCGGCGTACCCAATCTTGCGCCGCAGCGGAGCCGCCATCGCCGATCCCACAAGTCCGCCAAGAGCTGAGACCGACAGAAGAATCCCGTAGCCAGCAGCTCCCAGCCCCAGGATGTCCTCGGCGAAGAGGACGAGAATTGAAAATGGCATCATGTACGCGACACTGGCCAACCCGGTAATGATGGCCAATGAGCGCAACAAACGGTGCCGGGCCAACCAAGCGGCGCCTTCGGCTACCTCACGGCGCACCGAAGGCGCGTGGGTGCTGAGTCGCTGGGGGCGAAAGCTGCCAGCCATTCCCAGAAAAAACAAGGCTGCTGCGGCGTAGGCGCCGCCGGTGACTGCGATGGGCAAGGAAATGGCGACTGCAAACATCAGTCCGCCAAGCGGGGGACCGACGAATTCGTCTGCGACAAGCTGAGTTGCCGTGATCTGGCTATTGGCCCTGTCCAGGTCTTTGGTGCCCACGAGCGACGGCAGGATGGATAGTGCCGCGTTGTCGGCTGCCGTTTCCAATAGCCCAATCATTGTAAAGACGACGTACAGCGCGAGGATTGACCCCGTCCCGGTGGCGACCAGCGCGGCCAGAGCGAGCAACAGGATGCCGCGGCTCAGATTGGAGACCCACAAAATGGTTTTGCGGTCCAACCGGTCAACGAAGGCACCGACGGGCAGAACCACCAGAAACCTGACAGCTGAGTAGACCATGGGCAGGCCAGCGATGAGCAATGGGCTGGTGGTTAGTTGCGTAGCCAAAAGCGGTATGGCGATGAAACTGATGCCGTCGCCGAAGTTGGCGGCCGCATTTCCGGCCCAGAGTTTCCGATATTCTCGTCCCGTCGACATGGTGACCGAGCCTACCGGAAACCTTCAAGCTCAGATGACACCTGACTAGTGACGCTCCTACTGGATGATCTTCAAAGGAAGTCCATATATGTTGGGCTCGGAAACGATGGGCCGGTGTCTGCATAGACGATCGGTCACCCGTGACAGTCTTCGATATTGGGGGTGGTGCAGCAGTCTTAGAAAAGCGATGCATTTTGATCTTGGGATTATTGGTGCCTCTTAGGGTGCGTCAATAAATAAACACGTTTTCTAGTGTTTTAGGTGAGACCACGGTGTAGGGCTTTTGATGTGGAACAGGAAGAATTGTTGCGGGCGAAGTTCGATACGGTGCTGCCGCATCTGGATGAACGTTCCCAACGGTTTGTGTTGGCAGCCGAAGCCCGTTCCCTGGGATATGGCGGGATTGCTGCGGTAGCCAAGGCCTCGAGGACTTCACGTTCTCTCATCCAGCAAGGAGTGGCCGAACTGGAGTCAGGAGCGCCGCCATTGGGCAGGAACCGCCGGGCCGGTGGCGGACGCAAGCCTGCCGCGGTCACCGGCCCTGAGCTGATTCCGGCACTGCTGGCCCTGGTGGAACCCACCCTCCGCGGGGACCCCGAATGGAATTAGATCCTCAACCCCTCAGGAACGCGTGCTAAAAATTGACAGTCCTTAAGTTCGACTGCAGTCGGCTAATCTGGAAGGCATGGCTCAAGCAAGGAATCGACATCGAAAAGGGCTGGTTCCCGAACGCGGCGATCACGCCGGCGGATATCGTGAATTCCTCGAACACCTGCCTGGTCAAGCATCGGTGAGAAAAGCGCTCACAGTCATCTCACTTGCGGGCCTTGTTCTTGCTGCATCCGGGTGTTCGATGCTTGGAACTAGCAAGCCGACGTTCCAGGACGATATCAAGCCAGGATCAGGTGCATACTCCGTGTATTACACCGATATGGATAGTAATCATGGCAACGCAAGCACCGTGGAAGACGATGGGGCCCTCGTTGCCACAGCGAAGCTCAAGGCGACCAACCTGTTGACCCGCATCGACTCAAAGTCTACGGTGGGACTGCTCGGTGCTCGGTCTGCGGATCTGGTCTTCGTGAATGACGATGGCTCGGTGGACACCGGGTACCTGGATTACCCCGAGGGAACCGGAGTCACGGCAGCAGCATGGTTGGGTACCGATGAGATCGCTTCACTCATCAATGTTGGCCAGGCGGAGCAGGGATATTCGAATCCCCTCGTTGTTCATGACCGCACGGGCAAGACTCTTCGCAGTCTCAAGCTGCATGGGTACATGCAAAGCGCAATCGTTCAAGGCAATGAGCTGTATTTGGCCGGTGAAATCGTACCGCCAGATCCGAAAGACGCAGGATCGCGAGTCATCGTCGTAGACCTGAAGAACATGAAGGTGCTCGATCAGCACGACTGGGTAGGCACTGGCGGAATCCAATCGTGTGCGATGTCCCGTGAGATGATCTACTGTCTCGAGTCCGATTCGTTCAACGACGCTGACTATCCGGAATTCGCCTGGAACAAATTGGTGCGGATCAACCCGAAGACCTGGGAGAAGACCCTCATCACAGAATTCAAAGACTCAGGGATCCGGGTTGAGAACATCGGGGATCGGATCTACGTGTTGGCCGAGCATCGGGTCGCATTGCTCTCCGCTGACGGTACCAAGATCACCGCTGAGCGCGAATTCGGAAATGGAGAAGACGCGAAGGCCGAACGGCTGGAAGCGGCGCCCGATGGGCGGCTCGACCTGTACGTCCGGGACTTCTCGTTCGCTGCACGAAGTGGAGACAGAGACTATGTCGGAGATATCCACCGCATAGACCCCTCCACTTTGAAGACAACGAGGAGTACGCCAATGGAGCTACCGGGAGAGCAGTTTGTCGATCTCCATGCGATTGCTACGGAGTTCTTCACCCGGGCGAAATAGCCCACTGAGAAGGGTGAATTCTAGGGGGCGTTGCAACACCAAACGGTCTACGCTGCCGATAATAATTCACGTAATACGCTCGGCTGGAGTCATCAAGCCGAGCGTATTACGTGGACGCCCGTTGAATAACACTGCCACCTGCTCCAACCCCACTGGCCCACACCGCACCTCTGGGCCTGGCCGAATTGATTCCGAAGACGCTGCCCTGAGTCCGAATTCGCACGTGCGACGATTGCGAATCCGCAAGGGAAACAACAAACGGGATCATCCGTCTGGGTTCGTGCGGGTTTGCAGACGGCCCTATCCGTGGTCCCGTTTATCACTTAGCTGGATCAGCATGCGGGTAATCTTTGATGGTGGTTTTGAAGGGGAAACGGGCCACAGGTGGACTTCGATGAGGTGCTGCACCGAATCCATGGCTGCGTTATATTCGGCAGCGTTGAATTCCAGCTTGGCAGGGAACCAATTCAGGGGATCGTCGTCTCCCTCTGGCGTCGCTACGTCCTTGCGGCCCATGATTTCCGCTGCGATGTTGTCCCCGGCCCAATGAGGTCCATGCCAGATAACACGGTCGTCGGTGCGAGCCAGCCACACGGCGAAGGTTCCGCACAGGATGTCCGCATCGTAGGGGCATACCGTAAGCTCTAGCTCGCCAGGTGCCAGCTCCTTGGTTGCTCCTCGACGCTCTGGATCTCGGTATCCTGCCAGCCACTTGTTGACTTCGGATTCGAGAAAGCGATGCGCGAAGGGTGATATTCCTACATTGTGTTTCATATTGACGATTGCTGGAACCGGGGTGCCGTCCACGACGAGTTCCACCGTCTCCTCAATCTTGTTCCACCGTGCAGTGATGGAAGAAAGGGCATTTGCGTGAAGTTCCGGCATGCGCTCAGTATTTCAGTGCCCAGATGATTTGACGAATATTTTGACCATTCTCCAATCGAAGGTCCTGATCCTCGGTGGCGGCGTCTTCGTCTACGAACGGGAAGAGAATTTTATTGCCGCCGAAACACTCGCTTCGTTCCGCAATTGGATCGTTTGGATAAGAATTTTGACTTGTCCCGATGTTGGTCATCTAAGGGGTATTTATTCGGCGGCGATATGTAACATCTTTTTCTCTCAACGAGTGCCCACAGCCTTCTGCTGCCGTCTGCGATGTGGAGAACACCAAAACTGAGGACCCCTAGATTAGGGAGGCGACCACCCTGCTGGCGAGGTTTATTTGAAAGTATGTGTTGAGGATTGCCGAAGTTGAGGACACCAATGTGTTCATCAGGCTAGGTGGACGGCTATTTGTAGACCTCGCGGCGGTGTGCCACTCGGACCACGGTAACCACGAGCGTGTTATCAATGATGTCGTAGAGGATCATGTAGTCGCCGATGCGTATCCGCCAGGAACTAGGTTCACTGGCCAATTTCTTGCACCAGGCCGGGCAGGGGTCCCGTTCAAGCTCAGCAATGCCGGACAGTATGCGTCATCGGATACTTGGGTCAAGCTTTTTAAGTTCCGTGGCCGCCGCGCTTGTAAATTCAACGCGGTAAGAACTCACGCGTCTAGCTCAGCACGCAGTTCGATCAGGCTGATACGTTCGCCGTCATCCACCGACTTGGCCGCACGATACTCGGCGCCGTCGCGGAGCATTTCTAATTGCTCCAGCAGTTCAAAATCCTCGGGTCCAATGAGCACGGCTGTTGGCTTACCATTCTTGGTGATCTGTACGCGTTCGCGTCCGTAGCTGGCGCGGCCCACAGCATCGCCCAGACCCTCGCGAAGCTCTCGAATCGTAACGGTTGAGGTAATCGAGTTCATGAATCCATTATGGCGCTTGTGTACACAGTTACCGCAGTGGAACTTTTAGGAAAAACGTCCGTTACAGACGGACGCTGGTGCGTCCGTAAAGCAACGACTCGGTTGTGACTCACAAAGGAGGAGAAATGGTTCGAGGGTGCTAGCGGAAGCAGAATTATGCTCATTTAGGAACGATCTATTCCTGATCGTGAAACGACGAATCAACGGCAGGGTCGATAGCATAGTGCACACAGTTATTTCTAACGAGACGGCTAAAGCACTGCTAGCCTTTGAAATGTGGTTACCTCTACGTGGCACGTCGCCGCTCCAATGACTGGTGACAAGATCTGGACCCGCTTGGCCAAACTTGTCACAACGGACGAAATCGTGTTGCATGGTTCACGGACACCAGGTTTATCGTTGATTGAGCCTAGAGCGCCGCTCGATTTCAGCTTTGACGATTTTTCCAAAACCACTGCTGTCTATGCCACCGAAGACCCCACCTGGGCCATCGCATATGCGATCCGTGCTTCTACGTGTCGAAGTTTCTTGAATGCGTGTTTCTATCCTGGAGCAACGGTCGGGGAGTGGTCGGAGCGGCGGATCTTTCTTTCATACGCTTCTACCGAAGGTGGTCAGCCACCTTTCAACGCGGGGGTGGTCTATGCGCTTCCGCGAAGATTTTTTACAAGAATGCCCAGCTACAGCGATCCTGTTCTGGGACTGATTACTGAATGCCAGATGATCAGCACGGAACCGGTTCCCGTATTAGCTGAGATATCAGTAAGGCCCGAAAACTTGCCCATCGTCCCACTGCTCCACGACTTTGAAACGGTTTCTACGCGTGCTGCCACATACTCCGGGGGATTCCCATGGCTCGATTGACGATTTCTCGACTCTCTAAGGTTCTGCAAGTAGATCCCTTTGCGGAACGGGAAGTGCCGCTATGCGGACGGTCTGCCGGTGCTAGGTGCTACACCAGGGCGTTGTGATCGAGCCCTTCATGATTGGTTTCTAGTATGAAGCCGCGTCGGATGAGCAGCTTTGCCGATGCAGTATTGGCCGGATCCACGCGGGCGATGAGTTTCTTAGTTCCATAGGCCTGGGGAATCGTGGCTAGTGCGCCATCGACCATGACTCCGGCGACGCCACGTCCCCAATGAATAGGTGAGACCCAGTACCCGATCTCTATGCCATCTTCCTTGCGGGTTGAAACGATAATGCCGACAGGTTCGTTTGCCTCGGTGGCCAGAAACCAACGGGAGGACCCAACGGCGTCGAACGGGTCTTGTTGAAGAGCTGCGCGAACGCGTTCTTGGATGGTTTGTTCATCCCAGGATTTGCCGTCGCCGATGAAGCGGGTCACCCGTTTGTCGGTGGCCATGACCGCGAAGAATTCCGTGTCTGTCTCGAGGAATGGGCGCAGGTTGATCGGGGGAGTGCTCGGCATGGGAACCTTTCGATGTTGGGTGTCTTTGCCAACCTACCAAGGGCTTAGTCCGGTTTTGAATCCGCGGGTTGTCACATATTCAATACGTCGAGAAGGCGCACCTATCGATGGCCCTTCACGTACTGCTTACTGCCGCTCGGCCCCCTCACCTAGCATGCTCATAAGGAAACCGGATATAGACTGAGCCACTGTGAGAGATATTGACTTGGAAGTTGATTACGTTCGGTTCGAGCAGGTTGCCCCGGACGAAATTTGGGCTGAGGTCGTGAGTCTTTTCGTCTTGAGTTTCGCAGCCCCTCCTTATGTTGAATCACCAGATGAATTACAAGGCATTGTTCAGTGGGGTCCCGAGAAGCTTGCTAGTCCTGGTGGGGGACTTGTCGTGGCGAGGCACGATGGACATATGGTCGGCTTTGCATTATCTCAGCGGCTTGACCAGGACAGCTCCTGGTTGCGACGACTCAACGCGATGTTGCCAACGCCAGACGCGGTCATCTCACCGTCGAGAACAGTTATTATCCAGGAACTCGCTGTCGACGAAACCTTTAGAGGTCGTGGGATAGCCAAACAGTGCATCCGTGAACTCCTCTCGAGCCGCCCCGAACAAGATGTAGTCCTAGGTGTTTTTGGCCAAGTCTCCCAAATCCGAGAGATGTATGGGCACTGGGGTTTTTCGGAGCTCGGTACCTCTCCGATTTACGGTGGAACCGTGACCCTGCATGCCTTGCATCACAAACTTCCCTGGACGGCCTAGCTATTCAACTGTATGGCTTTCAACGCTAAATATCGCAACCCCAAACGCAACAACTCTCGGTTCACACTGTTTCGCAGGGGGCCTTGAGCGGAGCGGCAGCACTTGCTAGGCGGGCCGAACCCATTTGGTAGGAATACCTCTTGCATGCAATCCTAGGGAACTTCATTCTTGGTAGTCTCGAGGAGAAGCTGAAAGTGCCCGCAGGGCATCACCCAACAGTCTTTGAGCTCGGGAGAAAAATGATCAACGTATTGGTGGGGAGTTCGGTTGCAGCGGAGAATCTCCAGGAGGTTCTAACGGTCTACGGGAAACTAGTCGCTACAACGATTAAAGAGCCTGGATGCGTGAGCTATGAGCTGCTTCAACTTCGTGACGATCCTTGCGAACTCATGCTTGCAGAACGATGGCTGTCACAAGAGCATCTGGACGCGCATACACGCACAGCTCATTTCATTGAAGCCATGACCAAGCTCGAGACCCTGGAAACGGCAGCGCCAGCAATGATTTACACCCGAGCTGTCTCGTCCACGAGATTGCCGGGGGTTGTTTTCATTGCGGGCACTGAGCGAGGCGGTACCGCATCTCCAACCTCTACCGGGTATCTTCTGGAGGCGAGCCCAACGAGCGAATGTGGGCCGCATTCCCACTGATTGCCGGCTTATACTGGTCGAGGTCGGGGGTATGAACGAATTCCACTATCAGTTCAAGCAGTGATGCAATGGTTTCCTCCGGTTGACCTGCCGAGTGAAGTGTAATTGCTTCGAAGACCCCCAAAGCCGGGGACTCAGGAAATGCCTTGCGTGCTGTCGCGAAGATTTCACGGGACTTCTTGTGCTCTCCCATATTCCGCAAGGTTGACCCATATTGGAGATAGCAACGTCTGAGCAGATCACCCTCCAGGCCGGCGGCAAGGGCGCGCTCATAGAATTCCTTAGCCGTTTTTTCCTGGCCTGCTGTGTCATATGCCCCTCCTACCTCATAGGACACCCGCGCATCGCCGGGATGGGAAGTAAGAAAGGGGAGCAGAACATCGATGGTTGGCTGCATATTGTTCCGGTCACGGAGAATGAAAATCCTGTCGAGCTCGTCGTTTAGGTCCATGCCGCTCAGTCTTGCACATGCAACACTCGTTAGTAGGTTGCTGGATGGTCCGCGAATTCAGGGTTTGGAGTTACCCGGATTGGAGCACATCCCGTCCCAAAAGCGATCCTCTTGTGGGACGTGACAGCTCCTGTTGTCGAAGCGAATTATTGTTTGGTAAGACGGAGCAGCAATAAATACAGGCGAAAACTCCTGAAACGGTCTTTCATGATTTGACGATGGATTTTTCCGGGTGGAACCCATCGGACATCTAGGTCATCAATGACTGTTTGAAGAGCAACGGCGGATGATACTTGTAGGTTGGAGTGACGTTTGAACTCGTGGGATACACCCAACCAGTAGGATTCATCACTGGGTCGCTTTTGCAGGAAAACGTATGCTCCATAGTCCTGTTCACTGCGTACCACCCCGATATGGGGCGTTGGATTCACAAACGCAAAATCAGGTGTGAATTTCTTTTGCTCTGCGAGCTTTCGTGCACGAGCAAAAGAGGGGAGACCAATTTCGGGGGACGCACGTGCCCTTCTACGTTGAAGGATGCTGTAGCCGACGACAATGCAGCCACCGATGGCAAATCCAATTGCTCGTGGCCAGTCAGCCAGGGAGACAGACCATAGGGTCAGTGACAGGATACCGACAGCAAGCGCCCACGTTCCAAACACTGAATACTGCGCGGTCTTTTGGGGCATCTATACACTTCCCTGCGGTGTTCTTTATAAAAACTGCTACAACAACAAGAGTTCCAAGTCTATTAGTCTCAGCTTCATCTACTAGCACCCGCTGAAGATTGCTTTGCAGGCAAATCATGTCCAGACAAGGCCCCCCGCTGCAAATAAGAATCATCTTCGCTCTACCCGATGACCTGCTCCACAATCGAACGGAGGCCAAGCAGGGATTATTTCTGCCACCAGCTCGGCATCCTGCCGGTTAGACAAAACAACGTGGTAGCGGTGACCACTGGAGTCCTCGAAGGTTCACTCGTGCTGAAGCACTACGGCCCAGTGACCGATGCGGGGGCGTCTTTGGAGATTCCGAGTGCCACATCGACGATCGCAGAGAGTACTAGCTAGCCACTCCGGAGACGGCGACGGCAAGGACTCCACCCGATCCCTTACTGAGAACACCGCTGAATTGCACTACATCGACGTAAGTCTTGGACAGGGCCTCTGAAACCGGCACGGCGTTCTCCTCGCCATCACAGAGCACTTCAACAGATTCGCTACCCCTCCAGGAAGACCCGGACAGGGTAGTGAATCCGAAACGGATTGTCCCTTCTCCGAAGCAACTTACGTTGATCCCCGTCACCGGGCACCGGAAGCATAGTTGAGAACGATGCCGGATTCATCGTCTGCTGGAGTCCCTTGACCCACGCGCAGGGATCCTCCGCCCAAGGAACCCTCTGCAGTCATGACGGCCTCGCTGAACTTATTGGCCTCACCTGAAGAACAACCCGGCGGTGTAAACAGCTACGGTAATAACTACGGCCTATGTCAGTGTCAGAAGGTATCTAGTTTTCAACGTTAAATATCGCATTTCCAAACGCAATGATTCTCGGTTCACACTGTTCCACTGGGGAATCCTTAGCTGGACGCTTTCACGTTTCAAGGTTCAGTTGAGTGATATCGGAGCGGAAAATTTCGCAGATCTTCGGACGCAAGCGTTGTGGCGTGGGCGGCAGTCGTCAAAAACCCGAGAAGGGGTCAAAGCAAAGAAACTATGCTTTGCCCTTGGCGACAAGCGCCCAGATACCGGCTTTGGCTTCGCCTTGGACCTCAATGTTGAGGCCTCCCGCGAGGGCAATCTGCTGGATTCCAGTAATCTTTTTGGTCCCCGCGTTGCAGTCAACTTCGGTCGTTGTCGTGGAGTCAAGGGTAAGCGTGACGCTGCCACGGGGGACCTGACAAGTGAAGTAGACAGTGAACGGTCCCTTCCCGGAGACACTCCCGAGATTTACGCGGCTCGGTACTTCCGAAATATCACCGGCAGTACCACCGATGCTGGCACCCGCTTCGGATTCTGTTGATATTGCCAACGCCTGCGCGAATTCGGCAATAGTCGCTGTTTGGTCGCGGCCGGTGTCGGCTGAATGAGCGCCATCCGGAGCCGGTGCCCCGTTGCAGCCTGTTAACGCAAACAGCATGCAGCACAGACCAACCAGAGCGATTCGTGAACGGTTAAACATCAAATTCCTCAAACTTTCCGAAGCAGCCTTAGATGAACACTAAGAATATGCAACCTCGCCAGTCTTCTCACCCCGACACGGTAATTGGATACTCAGCGTTAAAGTCGTGGCGTTAGGTAGCGCAGAAAACCAGCCCGCTGCGACCCCGGAGGCAATTACGTGCCACGTTAATTGCTCGCGTTCGGGTTGTTCGTCTCTGGCGCACAACATCTCCCCATAAGAGGAACCTCCTGCTGTGACACCTTTCCTGGGTTTCGCCTCGGCCTGACGTAATCGAGAAATGGTGAAGGCAACAATGGGAACCGGCCGTGGATATCGAACTGAAACGATCGGACACAGACCAGGCGGCCCAAATATGTGGTCGATCCACCGCCATAGCGACCGGTGCTATTTGATTGGGGTCGATTATGACTCTTGGTTTTTTGGGGTCTGATTGTTTTTTCGTCCTGTGGCCAGAGTCCATATGACGTCGATGACGAAAATGATGACCCATATTTTCCCTGCACCGTATAAGAAGCTCGGGATTCCCTCGAGTTCTGGTCGTCCTCCGGAGGCGAGGTGTTCACTCAAGTCGTTAGTGCTGAAAGAGTCCGCTATCCAGGACCAGCCCATGAAGGCAAGGACGATCTGAGCAACAGCGAAAATGACTAGATGCCATCCTAGGTCTGTGAACTTGGAGCGGTTTGTCTTGGTCATTGCCATCGTTTCTCCCTCTTCGTTTTGCTCGGGTATCCGAGTTTGATGGGTCGGCGCGTTTGGCCTTTCTGGAGTGCATTCAGCTAGCGTTATCTCCGGGATTGCATCGTTTTTAGGGATGTTGGTGACGCCGGAGTGACGCACGGCCCACGGGGTGATAATTGCTCCGGCGGCAATAACTGCCGCAAACAGGATGCAGACAATCTGCCAGGTCGTTGCTTCGTAGCTGATGCCGGCCAGTAGCGCGCCAACTCCCGCACCGGCGAGCCTGGCTGACTCGTAGAGCCCAAATCCCTTTCCGGCGCGTTCACCTGCGACCTCGGCGATCACGGATTGTTCAATTGGGATGATCGCCGCCCATGCCGCTGCACTCAGAATCCATAGGGCGGTGATCAGAAGAGCTGAGGGTGCGAAGGCCAGCGTGAACGCGAATGTGGCACTGGATAGCGCAGCGATAACGGCGACTCTTTGCCGCCCGATGCGCATCGTGAGTCGGTGCGCTGGCCCGGGTATCAGGCTCATCACAATGGCTCCGGGCAGGAACACCAACGCGATGGAAACCACGTCGAGAGCGAAGGTCATTTGAAGGTGCAGTAGCAGCAGCAGTCCGATGGCCGCTTCAGCCAACGAGGTCAGTGCGGTGGCAATCAGCATTGGCCGCAATCGCTGCGTCGGAAAGGCTAGCTCCGCCCTTTCTGATGGCGAAGACGTCCGTCGGATTGCGGTTGCGACTAGCACGGCCGCAATGAAGCAGGCACCGGAGGCGGCCAAGAAAACGCCTTGGAAACTTAGGATATTTATCAGTGTCAGGCCGGCAACGAAGGCCACCCACGAACCGGTTTCCTGCCACGACATCAACTTGGGGAATGCAAAAGAATCCGAGACCACCGATTCACTGACGATGGCACGTATTGATACCCAGAACAGTGCACCCCCGAGACCGCCGATCACTGCCGAGATGAAGGCCATCGCCGGAGCGGTTGAAAGCGCATATCCAGCGCAAGAAATCCCATACAACGCTGCCCCAGCAGCTGCAATATTCCGCCGCTCCCACACATCGGCCAGGAGGCCTGCAGGGAACCTGGCCACAAAGGAGACAAAGAGTTCCGTTGCAACCAGCAGCCCGATCACCGCTGCGTCCAAACCCATAGCCGCGCCCGCCCATAAGGGAATCAGGAAATCCAGCAAGTCCGCGGGGCCACCGACCAACGCAGCCGACCAATTCGCCGAGGCCCGGCGCACGGAAGCACTCTGAGTGCTGGACGGCGATTTCATATTCAGAGAATACACACGTATTCTTTGTTTATGAAATCAGGTACAAACAAGCGGGACCTCTTCGCCGCATCGGTACTGGACCTGATTGTCAGCGGCGGCATTCAGGCCGTCAGCATCCGCACGGTCGCAGCAGATTCGGGCTGGTCGGTCGGAGCGTTGCAAAAGACGTTCTCCACTAAGGAAGCTTTGCTCCGCGCTGCCGTCGATTTGGTTATTTCCAGGGCTGAAGCGCGCATGGATGCTGTTCCTTTCGAGGGAGACGTCGTGGACTACCTGGTACGTACGATCGAAGAAACCCTGCCCCTCGACCAGTTGCGCAGGGAGGAAGCCATCGCTTGGAATGCGTTTGCCGCGGAGGCTGTCCACACGCCGTGGATCGCCGAAATACTTACAGCCCAGGACCACCTGGTCTCTGCCCAACTGGTGGAATCCTTGCGTTCTTTCGGCACTTCACAGCCGGAAGCCGCTACGGCTGCCATCATTGCAGTTTCGGACGGCTTCGCCCTGCAGCTTCTGTATGACCCGAAGCGGACAGAAGAATTCCGCGCGACACTACGACCTATCATCAGTCATTTGCTCATCATCTAATCCATCAAATGCAAGGTGTCATTTTTCTCTAATGCCGATTGCACAGAGCGAAGTTCCCTCCATTGAGCTGTTGCGCTCGTAAGAACCTTCACAGGACACATTGTGCATTTCTGTTCAGCACCGCCAGACAACGGCCTGTATTCGACCGCTATTGCCGCCCTTTATGCCATGTAGTGTTGAACGCGGGGGCATGGAGATACGCCCGTGCACCGACGATGACCTCGCCATACCTTCCTCAAGGTGGAAAGTCTATGGGTGCGTCCACGAAGAGCACCCTTTAGGCCAGCTCGCCGATGACACTACGTACGTGGTTGCTGGGAGGGGTGAAGAGCCTCTGATTTCGGGAGTCGTGCAGTGGGATGGATGCCTTAGAACTAAAGCTCGGCAGATGTTCTCCCGGGCCGTGGAGATTAACCATTTGCAGGTCCGCAACGACTGTCGCGGCCAAGGGGTCGGGACTGCGTTGATCGCAGCAGCGGAGCGACTAATCTGGTGCGAGGGAAGGCTCCAAGAAGCGGTCGGTGCGGCCGATGGAAATCCCCATGCTGAGCGCTTGTATCTGAGTCTGGGGTACCGGAAGACCGGGATTGCGGATGTCAGTTAATACGCATGGGTCTCGGACAATGGAAATGTCCAGCAGGCCAATGAACGCGATCAACTGCCTGTCAAAGACCTATCGTAAGCGACTGACCGGCATTGCAGGAGGCACCCGATTTCCCGCGCGAGATAACCCCGCTAGCGGAACCTTGACCGGGCACTATTCTGTGGTGCGTCGATGGGGGAGAATCTCTACTTAGGAATCTGTCCAGATCAAGCACCGCACGTTTTCGAAGCGGCGGGCATCAAGGTCGGATTTGAGGATCCATACCTGAAGCGGCGGCTCGTGGAACCACCCGGGCGTGTCAAAGGTACGTGGGTTGAATTCGAACAACAGCACATACCCGTCGCTCGTGTCGGCGAGGGGCAATACCTCGGGCAGGATGCCTTCGTATTCCTCCCGGATCTCACCTGGACTCCATCCAGACATCCTGCTGATCCGTTCCTCGGCATGAAACCCCGGATCACCGGGGCGATGCTCTAGCCTCGGTGCCTCGAACCTCAGTAGTCTGTCGTAGATTTCGAACTCGGCTAGTTCGAAGAGCTCCGAGTACCGATCATGCACACGTTCGTTTGTGAACTTGATGGAGAACTGATCTTTCACGGTCATGAATCCGTCGATATCCAACGGGATCAGCGGGATTGGGTCACGGACGCCCGCTGGAGTGTCGAGGATTTCGAAAGTATCGATCTCATCGGATGCTGGAATGAAATACCTGACGGCCCATGGAGGAGACGCCAGATCCTCAACGTCTTCAGGATCTCCCATGTTCTCGGTGTCATGGAACAGCTGGATGATGCCCTCAGGTGGAAGGCCTGTTGGCTCGAAGCCGTGGTCTCCAACGTTGACTGCTTCGTAGCCGAGATCGACCTGGACGATGTGTGTCAGGGGGATGCCGTCCGGTCCTACTGGCCACGACTGGCCGGTAGCGAAGGGTCGTCCGCCGAACCAGGAAGCACCGAACCTGGTGGGCTCGTCATCCAGTTCTCTTCGCATTTTCTTCGGCTGCTTGAATTCCATGGCACCGAGCCCCAAAGCGACTTTCGGCTCGGGGTCGACACCTGGCAAAGGTTCCCGAAGGTCACGCGCATACGCATCGGGGGCCCACAAATAGGTATAGGGATCCGGGAAGGTTTGTTCCACCAACGTTGACCTTTCAAGTTCAAGCAAGATAAAGATACGGGCCGTGGCGACGCTGTCGCACGATTTTGGGTGCGAGAATCGGTCGTAGACCCTCATTGATTTGATCATTAGCTTCCGACAGATCTGTTTTGCTTCTTACCGGTAAATCTCGCAGTCTGGTTAGGACACGCTCGAACATCTTGAAGGCGACCAAAAAGCTGCAGAACAACGGGACAATTTCCACGGTCGTTGTTTCTACTCCTGCAGACGTCCGGAAGCCGAACCCTGACCGAATGCTATTTATCGTCGTCGATGATTAGCATTCGGTCAGGGTGGGTGTCCTAGGAATTTGATGGCACCGGCTTGTATGTTGGTGCCATGCGCGCAATACAGACAGATCACGCTGAACCACGCGACTCGATGGATTCGCCGTGCTATCGCGTTAACTTTTGGGTGCAACCGCGTCCCGGGTATTCGTGGGTTCTTGACGCTTACGTGCTGGTTGAGGTCCGGGACGTATCCGAGGCGCTCGGGTGGGTTGACGAACACGCGAACGGACGCACATTTGAGTTGTTCGCCGAGATGGACTTCGAGCCTGAGGCGCCGTTTGGCACTTCGCGGAAGACTGGGCTGGTACGCCTGCTCGGAAGTAATCCTAACGCCGGTGAATCCGTGGAGATGGGCCGCTTCGAAAAGATATTGCCTCCGGCGGTCATCGGCCTTCGCCACTCGGATAGGACGGACCTAATGGAGGCTCCACCATGCCTGTGTTGTCGCGTGCACGGCTCGCTTGTACTTGATATTGATGGCCCGTAGTCCGAATATTGAGCGGGCAACGGTGGAGATGCGGCTCAGTCCTGATGGGGAAAGGATCCATATGGTTGGTCGGTCGCCCACAGTTAAATTGAAGCAGTTGGAGGCGTCTGGGCGAGAATTTACTCTAGGCCTGATCTAGGCAGCTCTGCCTAGTCCACGTGGTCCAGCAAGCTCTTCCCTCATGGATATTCAATGGCGCAAGCGTCGAAGGGACATGACCAAGGCGACGGCGCTGATGATCATGACGAAACCGCAAGCAATGAGAAGCCAACCTGGTGTAGGAGCAATTGTAGTCAGAAGCAATGGCGTTCCCGCAAGACCGAGCCAAATCGTGGCGAGCACCGCGATCACCACTAGGGCAACGCGGTCAGCGCGGCCGCCCTTAGTCGTAGTTGGTTCTGGGCTCATTTCAAGCTCTTGGCTCACGATTTCCACCGGAGAACCGAGTTGCCTCAGCGCTACAGAAACAGCTTCCGGTTCAGCATTTTCAGGAAGCAGTGCAGAGATGTGGGAAAGGATCTCTGCGCGGAGGGTTACTTGGCGAGATCTAGGAAGAACTTTGGCTTGCTCGTCGAAGAATGACATGTACTTCTTTACAGACGGGTTGTTTTCGAAGCTGCTCATTTGGTTTCCTCGTCGGTGTTTTTGGTTGGCAGTTGGTCTAGCAGTGTTGCTACGGATTGTGTGAAGTGTCCCCAGTCACGCTTGAAGGTTTCTGCTTCTTCCCGTCCGGCTTGGGTGATCTGGTAGTAGCGTTTGGGCCGTTCATCGCTTTCAACTTCCCATTGGCTTGTCACGAATCCGCTTTCTTGCAGTCGATTGAGTAGCGGGTAGATCGTGCCTTGGCTGGTCAGTAGGCCGCCTACCTCATCGAGTTCCCTGACGAGTTGCAGTCCGTAGCGGGGGCCGCTGCATAGCAAGACGAGAATGCATGGCCCGATCACTCCTCGTCGGAGTTGAGTACTTGCAGTGTTCTGTGCCATGCGTTAAAAGATACCTTGCGTCACAAGACTATGGCAATTGCCAATGACGAGTGATCATTATTTTCACTCAATGACCTGCCCGTGGTTGTGTCGGTTCGAGGTGGACGGACTTGTGATCTTGGCCAGACATTGAAACAGGCTTGTGAATAATGTGGGACGCATCGTTGATGCAGCCCCGTATAGCGGTTGGTCGCTGGGGCCGGCAGAACTAATATGCTGGAGTTGAGCGTATATTGAAGGCATTCCACAAGGGTTATCACCGGACACTCCTCGTTCCTGACCTGCTGACATTTTCAGAAGACGACTGCATCCAGCTGGTGCGCCCGTAAGATGAACGGCGTTTGACGGGACACAGGCCGGTTGCAGATATTCAAATATTCGGTCAGAGCTAAACATTCTCTCGGAGGCCCGGGGAATTTTTCCGAGAATTCCGGAGATAAGCCGTTAGGCTTCAAAGATGATTATCGACAGGGTTGAGATTAGGGTCGCAACAGCCGAGGATGCGGCAGCACTTTTTGACCTTGCAAATATGTTCACTCCCGGGTTGGAGACGAGCGTGAGTGAATTTGAGGCCCACTTTCGTTCCTTGTTGAAGGGCTCTAGCTGGTTGGTTGCCGTTGCAGAGGATGGGGGCCGTCTGACAGGATATGTTGCAGCTCAAGACTATGGGCGCGGACTACGAGGTTCTTTTACCGTGGGCCGGATCCACGACCTATTTGTGGATCCAAATGCGCGCGAAAGCGGAATTGGTCGTTCATTGGTGAAGTTCGCCTTCGAGTGGGCAAAAGCCCGTCCATTGCCGATGATTCTGGACTGGCAGGCAACGCCTGGATCGGTTTCCTTCTATGAATCATTGGGATTTGAAGCCGACCGAGTCGGTGATTTCCCAGAATACCCAGGATTTACCCTCGACTTACGTTCGGCCAACACATGATTAGTCAGGCTTGCTGTGTCCAAGGCATGTGACTTGTAGCGATAAGTCTCGCAACATCAAACGTCAGGATTTTTGTTGGACGACGCTGGTAAGTCGGAACGTTATACTGTGGCAGCGTTTTCGGCTGGCGCTGATTCTGGTTGTAGGGGTTCTCGTTTTGCTACAGGATTGGTTTCGTACCGGATCGCATTGATGATGTGTTTCGCCGTTCGATGGGCGGTGAGACACAGAAGTATCGATGCTGTGCCACGTAGACTGGACAGCAAATGTTGGGAAGGGTTTCTCGGATGGAAATGGCAGTATCTGGTCTCGATGGGTTGATTGCATCGGCAAAACTCTGGAGCTACGACGAGCCCTCCGAGTACCTGGTGAAGGCGCTCAAGAAAATGAGCGGGACCGAGATCCTGGGGCTGCACGAGGAACTCTACGCTAGGGCCATTGCCGCATCCTCTCGCGTGGGTATCAATGAATTCGTACTTCCCGTTTACTTCGCACGGCACCCCGTACCTTCCGTGGCGACAGCGTTGCCGGCCTATTACCGTCGGCTGAACCATTGTCTTGCCGGCCTCCACGCACACACGGAACTAACGGACGAAGAACCTGCCTACGTCGAGCCATTGGAGCATAAGGCTGACAAAGACAAGGACACGCTTGGTTCGTACATCCGAAAGAGCCAATGGCTTTACCTTAACGGGGTCCTCGGGCAGAACTTCCTGGACGAGGACTTTCCACGAGCCTACGAGGCCGTCACCTCCGAACCTTGGTCACGTCATATCCGGGCCAGTGGTCAGATGCACTCAAGCCGGGTCCTTGATTACATAAACCCTCGGTGTCTTGGTCGCTCAAGGGTTCCCGAACAGGTCAGGCTTTACTGGGATGCTGTGGACAATATGGTCTCGGGCCTCAACGAAAGTGACCAGTGGTGGTCGTGGCTTCGGAGCGGACCGTGGCACCGCATCGAACTCACTCTTGAAAAGGCATCTCCGCCAGAATCCAAGACCAGCGCGATGGGCACCAGCGCGGGCGATTCCCGGATCAGGGGAGTGCGCCACACCAATACCGGCAGCGTCTTGAAAATTCGCGTAAACCTGATCGAATCAGCTACTCGAAAGCTTGGCATCGAAGACATCCGGAAGAACGCGCAGATCGATCTTCAAATGGTCTTGGAGGACTGCGGGAAGCGACACAATTTCACCGCCCCGGTCCCGCGGCTGCCCGACTGCCTTGAATCCACAACAAGCGTTTAATCCCTGCTCACCACGACATTCCCACAACCCAACGGTGAGTGGGAAAGTGGAACAGCGTCCGTGTATAGAAAACGACGGGCCGGGCGAATCAGGGTGTGAGCTGTCGCGTCATCCGGTAGTTGATCATTCGCGCTCCGTGGGTGATTGGATATTGCTCGGCAGCCACGATAAAGCCGTGCCTTTCGAAGAACGGGCGTGCGGTGATGCTGGCCTGGGTCCACAGTTCGGAAACGCCCTCAACTACGGCTCTCTCATAAAGATGCGAAAGGAGCGCACTGGCCACGCCTTGCCTGCCGTACCTTGGGGCCACGAACATCATGTCGATGTAGCCGTACTCGCTAACGTCAGAAAATCTTGCGACCTCGCCACCGAAGACAGCCGCGATTGTGTTCAAGGACAAGCGCGCGGAATTCCCTTGGTGGATGTCTCGTTCTTGAGGGCGAGACCAAGCCCTCGATCTGTTCTGGCGTGTAGTCAGTAGCAGCCGTTTCGGTTATCGCCGATAGGAAAACGTTCAGGGTGGCTGGGGCATCGGATTCAGTGTAAGGGCGGATCAGCATTTTTTAATTCAATCTTTCCTGTTGATACCCCACTTGGGAACGAATGCGTGGACGCCGTTCCCACGACGGGGATCAACTGTGGTCAATTCGAGTTGGCGGAGGTTGAAGAACCAGATTGACGGAAGAGCTCCCATTCGCTCCGCAAGACACTCATGACTATCGCGTCGTGGTGGGTGCCATTGAAATAGGTCACTTCACGGAGTCGCCCGTCTTCGGTGAACCCGGAATTGGAGTACGCCTTGCGTGCTCGGTTGTCGAAAGCCCAGACTCGCAGCTCTATTCGGTTTAGTCCCATTTGGTGAAAACCGTAATCGATAGCAGTCCTCACTGCGTCTGTACCATAGTCCTTACCCGTTTCCGCTGGGGCGATGATGATCATCAGACTTGCAGCTCGTTACGGCATCGATGCCCCGTAGAGTCTCACATATCCGAAGAAGCTTCCTGCTTCGCTCGTCTCAATGCTGAATCCGGTGCTGCCGGGTGTGGTGTTCGTGCCCCATTGCCTGAACAAGTCTGCAGTTGAGCCCTCGGGGCGCGGCTTGATGGTGGCTTGTTGAAGCACCGCGCATTCGGGCCTGGCCACCACTTTTCAAGCGACGGTTGATCACTTTCCCTCAGCGCACGGAAGCGTACTTTATCGCCACGAAGTACGCTGACACCGTATGCCGCGGCATCCTCTACTTCCCAATTAATTGTCATATTCCAATCATTTAGCATTTCCGTAATCATCACCTACCTTGAGACGCGGCCTCTACGCTGACATGGTCCCTTCAGTTGAATGCATCTTATGCCAGAGACCCTTAAATCGATTTGGCCTCGGTTCAACGGAATCGTCACCATGAAACGAGAATGGCGTCCGGCAAACCGAGCTTTTATAAGGAATATTAAACTTGGGTGCACCTGCCGTGTACTTCATGGGTCCGAGCATGTTTGGGATGTTACCTCCACAGCCAGCGGAAGGCATCGGGGAGTAGGACGCCACCGTGATTGGGGCTATGGCCACCGTCGCCGAGGACAAGGCGGAAGTCGTAGCCTGCCTCGGCAAGAGCTGTCGAGACGCGAAGGTTATTTGATAGCCAGTTCCAGTCTGGTTCGTTCCAATGCAGATCACGGTGACCGGCCTGCATGAAGATGCGAAGCGGCTTGGTGGGAGTGTTCGGGATAAGTTCGGGGTAGGGATTTCCGTTGGGTATCTGCGCGAAGCTCGACAGGAACCCGATGACACCACGGAACTTGTCTGGGCGCAGCCACGCGGCGGTGAAGGCACAATTGCCCCCACTGCTCCCACCGCAAATTCCCCATGTGTCTGGATCTTCGGAGATCGAGTAGCGCGTGGTGACCTGCGGGATGATCTCGGTAAGCAGAAATTCAACGTACCGGTCATCGAAAGCGTCATACTCTGTGTTGCGGTTCTTCGGCTGTTCGGAGTCGGCGAATATCCCAGGATTGACGAAGATCCCGATAGTGACCGGGACATCGCCCTTGTGGATGAGATTGTCCAAGACAATTCCGCCACGAACCTCTCCCTCGGGATCGAGGTAGAGCCAACCGTCTTGGAGGACCATCAGCGAAGCCGGCTCTCCAGCACGATACTGCTGCGGGACATAGACCCAGAACTGCCGAGAGGTCTCTGGATAGATAACGCTGTGGTTCCATTCAAACTTGATGATGCTTCCTACCGGGACTCCGGGTTGAAGAATTGAGTCGGGCCCATGTTCATAGCGCACGGAGGACTGGTCGATTGGCAGCGGTTGGTACGGGAGCTTGATCGTCACAAATAGTAAGTCTAGCGGTGGCTCCCGAACTTGCTCCGCAAGGAACCTTCACCGGTTGTGGTGCTAGATTCAGTTGACTGTCTGCGGTATTTGCGGGATTCCTCGCGAGCTGGTCGTCACTAGATCCGTGGCAAGAACCGGTAGCACTTATGGAATGGGATTGCTCGATAAGTGGTTCGGCGAAACAGGCTGGCCGCGGGATCCCCCGGTGGATGTGTTCTGTGATGCCGTGTGGGAGCTTGCCCTAGACGGCGAGAGCGGAGGGTGGCTGACTACCTCCGTCGGTATCATGCGGTCATTCCCGATCTTTTGGGACAAGCAGGAACAGCTGTGGTCCCAAGTACATTGGTTTGACGGCAAGCATGAATACATGGGGGAAGGCCACGGCCCCGGATAGTACTCAGTTGAAGATCTACCGGGTGGATACGTTGTCACAAGTGACACCTTGAGCGGTCAAGGAGTGAGCTTTGCGGCAACCCAGATCACAGGTATCGAGCACGATCGGCTGTGGGAGAAATTGAACCATGGCACGCTGGGATAAAGCGGAAAATTTGCTGGATCGCGTGCCCTAATCGGACTCTGTGGGGACGAGGTGCACCGGAAATCTCTTTTCCGAAATCCCGGCTCCTGATCACGTGAATTAGTGCACAATCGAGATATGAGATTCGATAGGATTCTCCCGGACGACGAACCCAACCCACGCATCGAGAAAGCCTGGCTCCTGAAACTCATGCCCATCGCGGTGATGGGGCTCGCGCCCCAGCCCTCGGTGGAGGACACAGGTGACGTAGGAATCCAATCTAAATGGGATGGCCGCGGATACACCGAAATGTCAGCGAGCGTCACCTACACACTCTGGCGAAACCCGGACGACCGCTCGGACCCGATAAACCTCGCGGACCCCGATGAGCAGCGACCAAGCGCCATCGAGGACGTACCACCACATTCGCCGAGACCCGCATGGATGCTCGAGCAGGTGGAGCGAATACGATACCCACTGCTCATGGAGGCCGTGCGAACTACCTGGCACCCTGACCCAACCGAGCGCCCCACGGTGGGCGACCTGCTGGTGGAGCACATCAACGACATCCTCAGGAACTATTACCGAAGGGAACGGGGGCTGGGCCGCAACCAATGGGGCCGTCGAGCAACCGGACCCACAGTCACCGGCCGGTCGGTGAGCGGACGGGGCAGCGTCCTTGTCAATGGTGTCGATGTGCCCGCCGTGGAGATCGATACGGATCCGTTCGTGTACGGCGTCGGTGCGGAATTGGAAGGCGTCGTCGTCACCGCGGTGCTTCCGCGCACCGCACTCAAGCACATCCTGCTCCATTTCGTGACGCGGAGCTAGCGAGCGCTCCATGGCACCCGGAGGCTGGTCGTCGACATGCTGAAAACGCACGAACTGGGGTCCGTGGCCGGGGTTCTCGCGGCGTCCGGTTCGGGAACGCTCGCTGGGACGGTGCAGGGTAGATGCAGAGCGTCGCTCAATTGCTGGTGCGACTCGTTATCGGACTTTAGTCGAGTTTCCCAAAGGGGCCGGCAGCGTCGAGCGGAATCCGCTCTGGCTTCCTGGACATGATCAAGAACGCTACGCCAAAGAGAAACACAGCTATGGCAAGACCCAGTAAGGCTGTGTCGCTTGATGTCGCAGGGCAACCCGCAGAACTGTCATCAATCTCAGGACAGCTCCGCCATGGCTGCAAGAGCATCACGAAACTACCTGCTGCTCCTGCGAGAGTCAGCAGGAGTCCTATGGTCAGGCAAACGGCCTTACTAGAAGCTTTCACACTTCATTCAAACACAGCAACGCTTGCCTTCTTCATCGCGTCCTATGAGGAACGCTCTGCTTACGGAATAGGCTGTACTGAAAGCCCGTGGGCCCATTCACGCATTCCGGCCGGCGCTGACGAAGTGGCATAGCGGGCGAACTGGTCCTGAACAGCCGTCCGGTGGATACCGCCAAGGATTTCCTGTGGCCTCCTAAAGAACGGTTGCTCAACCGGAGGGCGCCACTGCTCCAACAACTCAACAGCGCCGTCGTTGGGGGACTCCAGCCCGAACCAGACCCGGTCTACCCCCAGAGTAATGGCAGCGCCCATGCACATGAGACACGGTTCGAGATTGACCACCAGCGTCAGGGGCAGGGACGAACGGCTAAACCCGATGCTCCGGTCGGCTTCCAGCATTGCCATCAAATCGGCATGAACAATACGGCGGCCCAAAGCTCGCTCGTGCGTGAAGTCCTTCGCTACCACCTGGTCCCCACGCAACACAAGGGCGCCGATAGGCATCTCCCCGGCATTCAAGCCATCTTCTGCAACCTCAATAGCAAGACGAACAGCATCCTCTGGCCCCATGACAATCCCCGAACTCTCTCATCAGGCATAGGCGACGGTCTACCCACCTGCCCAGCCCCTGGCGAATAACAAACGAGTCGATCCTAATCCAGTTCGTAATCCATTGCCCTCTGCAACACAGGTTTCACGGTGGCGACACCAGAGTCCTGCACTCGGTACGGGACAGAGCTGTCAGCGCTGGTCAAATAGTGAGCCCTTTCGTGGGCTGTCACGATGGCTCACTTTTCGACCGTCACCGACACGAGCGCTTCTTTGCAGCCAGAACGGTTGCGCCGTCCCGAATGGGGCCCGGATAGACATTGGCAAAGCGTCCGGTAAACCGGTCTGCGGGACAGCGGAGCTGGACATGTGCAAACAGCTGCCCGTTAGCAACCATGGTTGACGAAAACTGTTTTAGCAATGTAAGTTGACAGCATGAAGTCAGTACAGATCGCAACTGTCGCCTCAGACACCAGTGACCCGCGCGCCGGGCTTCGAGCCATCGCTTCCCTCCGTGCGCTCACTGAGAGACTCGAACTCGCTCAAGTTGAGGCGGGTCTGGTTTTGGGTATGAGCTGGCAGAACATCGCCGATGCTCTCGGAGTTTCCAGGCAGGCAGTGCATAAAAAGTACGCGAAGAAGGTAGACCAGAGCATCCCCGTTCCAAGGAGGAACCAGTGAGTAAGTTCACCGACGCGGCAACGACATCGCACACCCTCTCGGTCGCAGCTATGGAGGAAGCCTCCCGCTTCGGCCAGCGCAGCACCGACATTGACCACATGTTTCTTGCCTTGGTGGTCAGCGAACAGGTTGCCGGGCAGGTATTGCGTAGTGAGGGGATCACGCTTGAAGCGGCGCGGGAGGCGGTAGTAGGGCAGCATTCAGCACAACTGGCCTCACTCGGCATTGGCACCCGCCTCCCGCCGCAAGACCGGATCGTCTTCCACGAAACTGGAGGCTACGAGTGGAGTGACCGGGCCTTGGAAATCCTCAAGCGTGCGAGCCGGGGCGAGAAGCGTGGCGACGCTGCCGCTGTACTGCGCGAACTCGTCACGGAGCCAAGCGGCATGATCGACCAAGTCTTAAAGCGTCTGGGCTCCACGCCCGATCTGGTGATGGCACGACTCGACGAAGTTCAGCGCTACCCGGCGTTCACGCCGAAACGTGCCATCCAGTCAGGCCGGCGCTCGGGAGCCTGCGAGGCCTTCGTCCCGGCTCCGGTCAAGCAAGTCTGGGGATTGCTTGCCATTCCAACACGGATGCCTGAGTGGGAACCGATGATTGGTGATGTCGCGCTCGAAGGAACGCAGACAGAACCGCGGATCGGCGATCGCTGGACAACTCACGCCCGCACGCAGCGGTCTGATGGAAAACCGATTCGGATCAAGCCCGAATTCCAGAGGCAGGTTGTCGAGCTTGTCGCATGCACAGAAGGGGCACTGATCGAGTGGCAGTTCGCTTATCCCGATTCAGCACGGGCTAACGTGAAGCGCATTCGGATCGAATTGGAGCCCGCCGCTGGCGGTACTCAGCTACGCATCTCATTGGAATGGGAACGCAATTCCACTCTGCCCGCTCGCCTGATCCGCGGGGTGCTTGTCCGCCCGTTCGTGCGCTTCGGGATCTGGATGCAGCTGTCGCAACTGAGCGGCGGTATCAGTCGAGTATTCCGCTAAATAGCCGAGAAGAACAATGCAATGAAACGAGTCGCACAAGTTGTTCTCGGCATCGTCATGATCGTCGTGCTCTTCGCATGGTTGATCTCGCGGCATGAAGAACCTCTCAACGAGTGGGCGAGCAGCAGTACTCTTGTCGGTTGGGCCTTTCAAGGTTTTGCCATGCTCAGCTTTCTCGGCGGTACCGCACTCATCGCGAACGCATGGGCTCACGGCCGCAAGGAAGGGCACGGCGGTATTTCCGGAGATCCTGAAATAGATGTTTAAGTAGCCTGAGGCACGTCAGACTCGTCAGGGCCGTGGAACGAAGCCCCGGGATTTTCAAGGTTCCCGCAAGCCGGTCGTTCACCGGAACGCATGCAGCCGCCTTCGGAAATGTTTCGAATGTCATTTTCCTCTAAGGCGACTGCACCGTCCAAAGTCCCCTGCACTGAGCTGCAGCGCCCGCAGAGGGAACGCTCTGCTGTGACACCTTAGGACAGTCGCTTGCGCAGTAGTCCGATGCGTAGGCTGAAGCTGATCCTTCAAGGCATCTTAGTTGCCTCGTAGGGAGAGCACTTAGCCAAAGCTGCCGCTTGCCTCCCGCAGTCAGCACCTTGAATCCGTTCTGCTGTTGAAATTGGCCGGTAGGCTAGATCAAGTGCGCATACTCCGGGCCCGCGGAAGGGAATTCTCGTTCAGTTCAATCACGAAACTCGTCAAACCGAGGTGATCCACGCAAATATTCGGCGCAAGGCTGGGCAGCAGCTCAAACGGATTATGCTCCAGGTGCTGGCCTCGATCATGGTCGTCCTTGTCCTGTGGGTGACCATTCCAGCTCCCGATCTGACGTTGAAAATCACCCAGATCGCGCTCGGGATCGTGGCGATCACCGGTGTTGGACTACGCCATCTTTACCCACGGACGGCATTCAGCCTCGCATTCGTCAGCACGGTCGTTGCGATGGCGTTGGGACTTACCGTTGATCCATTATTGCTGGCTGGTATCGCCTTGAATTCGGTCGCAGCCCGGCGTGGTCGCAGGGCTTTTGCTCCGTGGATGCTGGGCGTGGCTTTTGCCGGGGCATTCGTAGCGCTATTTCTTGACGTTGCCGGTTCCGAAGATGACATGCGCACCGTGTTGTTCAGCGGGATCACGTTGTGCGTGGCGTGGGCCATGGGTGTGAAAACTCGAACGGCACGGGATCTAATCGCAGCGAACGCGGCGATCGAAGAGCGTATGCGTTTGGCGAGAGATGTCCACGATGTGCTTTCCCATTCTTTAGGATCGATCGGTGTCCAGGCAGGCGTTGCAGCACATGTTGACGGGCTCAGCCAGGTGCAGCTTCGCTCCACCCTGCGAGAAATCGAACAACTTTCACGTTCGTCCATTGCCGAGCTCAAGACGCTGCTCAGCATGACGCGTGGCACGGATGACACAGCCGCATTTGCGGCGGATTTGTCTGATTTGCTGGCCGACACCGCACGTACGGCCGAACAATCTGGTGTCTTGACGAGCATCACGGCCACCGGTATCGAGGATTTGCCGGTCGCACACCACATCACCACACATCGCATTGTGCGAGAGTCAGTCAGCAACATGATGAGGCACTCCGGGGCAACCCGTTGCGACATCGAGGTCATTGCAACGGAACGATCTGTGGCCATCACCGTCACCGACAATGGCTGTGGCGATATCCCGCACGTACATGAAGGCTTCGGACTGCTGGGAATGCAAGAGCGGGTGGATCTGCTCGGTGGAACGTTCCATGCGGCGACTTCCGATACCGGGGGATTCGAAGTATCGGCCGTACTGCCCTTGGCCCAATGCGAAGATGGTGAGCATGAGTGACGTAATACGGGTTCTGATCGCAGATGACCAAGAACTCTTGCGAGGGACCTTCAGGCTTCTGGTCGATAGTGACCCGGGCATGATGGTCGTTGCCGAGGCTGCCGACGGAGAAGAAGCCAGCGCATTGTGCGCCGAACATCGTCCAGATGTGGTGTTGATGGATGTGCAGATGCCCAGAATGAGTGGGCTAGAGGCAACCCGTGCGCTTTGTTCACAGGTAGATGGGCCGAAGGTCATTGTGCTGACGATGTTCGACCTCGATGAGTACATCTATGAGGCGCTTCGTGCCGGGGCTTCGGGTTTTCTGCTCAAGAACTCGCCTCCCGCCGAATTGTTGCGCGCGATCAAGGTAGTTCACGAGGGTAACGCCCTGTTGGCCCCCGAAATCACCAAACGTCTCATCGCCACGTTGGCACCCTCGTCGAATGTTTCCGCCATGAGTACAGGTGCACCGTGCTCGGATACACGGCTGGAGAGGTTAACAGTGCGAGAACGTGAAACCTTTGCGTTAATCGCGCGCGGCAGATCCAACGACGAAATCGCCGCCGAGCTCCACCTGTCCCGCATGACGGTGCGAACCTACGTCAGTCGCATCCTCACCAAACTAGATTCCCGCGACCGCGCCTCACTTGTCGTCATCGCCTACGAAACAGGATTCATCACCCCTGAGAACCAGGCATCTCAACGTTGACCGAGCAAAACTGTCAACATTCGCGGACTGCATTCATCCTTGAGCACTGGTAGTTGACTGCCAAGTTATTCCGAAGTGTCAACACCAGGGGGCAGAGAACTATCTCGTATCTTGTTTGACTTGAACTCATGATCGAAATCAGTAATCTCGTCAAACGCCACGGCACCAGCAATGTCATCGATGACCTCAGCTTCACCGCGCACCCTGGCCGGGTCACCGGTTTCCTCGGACCGAACGGAGCCGGGAAAAGTTCCACGCTGCGCATTCTTTTGGGACTGGACAGGGCCACCGCCGGCACGGCGCTGATTAACGGAGCCACTTATCGAAGCTTGCGCAATCCGCTGAGGACCGTGGGGGCGATGCTCGATGGTCCAGGCGCCACCAAGGGCCGCACTGCCAAAGCCCATCTCACATGGATCGCACAAAGCAACGGTATTCCGGTCTCTCGGATCAACGAGGTCCTCGCGATGACCGGCCTGAGCGGCGCCAGTCGCACCAGGATCGGCGGATTTTCGCTCGGGATGGGCCAACGCCTGGGCATTGCTGCGGCGCTACTGGGAGATCCTGAGATATTGGTGCTCGATGAGCCAACCAATGGGCTTGATCCCGACGGGATCCGCTGGATACGCCGATTCTTGCGTTCCATGGCGGCGGAGGGGAAAACAGTTCTTGTTTCCAGTCACCTGATGGGAGAGATGGAAGAAACCGCTGATGACTTTGTTGTCATCGCCCAGGGTCGCGTTGTCGCACAAGGTACGGGAGACGAAGTCCGCGGAAACCACAGCAATCTAGAGACAGCATTCTTCGCACTTACCGAAGGACAAACAGAATATCTTTCCGGCAGAATCGATGGCGTCGAACAAGCATGATGATTCTTTTTCGATCCGAAACCACAAAGTTGTTCACTAACGTTTCAACCTGGGTCATTGCCGGTGTCGCGGTCCTGGCGACTTGGCCGATGGCCCTGAGCAACGCGGGAGCCTCAAATCTACCGGCCGATGATCCGCGGCTCTTTTCATCAGAACCCATTGCACTAAAGTTCCAAGGATTCGAGATGGCAGGGTTCGGATATGTGCTCGTGGTCGTTCTGGCAGCGCTCTGGGCAGGAAGCGAGTATGGCAGTGGGATGCAGATCCGTACCAGTCTCATGGCCACTCCGAAACGCGGACGGCTCTTCCTGACAAAAGCATTATTGCTGGCGGTGAGCGTCGGGATCATCGCTTTCATCACGATGACCGGCACCATCATCATCACCCATATGGCTTCAAGCTCCGGCCTTGACCCATGGGAGCTGTCGCCCGAAACATGGGAGCACCTTGGCGGGGTGACCCTCGCTTGGACGTTGACCGCGCTCATCTCTTTTGCCATCGGGTCCCTCGCCCGCACGGCTATCCTGCCACTGCTGCTGATCACTCCCTTGGTCATCGGCATCGGTGACTTTCTTGCCATGTTCTGGAGTGGCGCAAAGTACTTGCCCGTGGCAGCCGGAGCCTCCATGTATAGCCATCCCGCCGCAGGAACCTACCTCACCCCAGTCACCGGTGGAATCGTTCAAGGTCTCTGGGCACTCGGGCTGCTCGGCGTTGCCTACGTTTCATTTTGTCGTAGAGATGTCTGAGACATGGCCATGCTAAATACCTTTCGTTCCGAACTCACCAAGGCGCTCACCTTACGCAGTATCCAGGCGACTTTACTTGCGGCTGTCTTGGTACCGCCTTTGTTGGCGTTCTTCTCAGGTCTCGCTTTCGATCCCACTCGCACTGCATCGGGTGGGTTTCCCGTTGAGTCACATGGCTTTGAGACCGCAGGCTTTGGACAACCGATCATCATCCTGTTTGCGGCTTTGTTGGTGGGCACCGAGTACTTGGATGCTCAAGTGCGAACAACGCTCATCGCGACACCGTCACGGGCCAGAATTTTCGGGGCCAAACTCATGATTACCGCACTTCTGTCCGCGGTTGTTGCTGCGCTCTCCACGGCGGTTGCCGTGCTCCTCAAACATGCTGTCCTCGATGACCACGGACTGGATTTGGGCCAATTCTCAACAGCCATGGCATGGAACCTGCTGGGGGTAATCGTCAACTACAGCCTGCTCGGCTTGATCGCTGCCAGTGCGACGATGATCATGCGGAATTACATTGCCGCCATCGTGGTTCTTGTCCCGATGGTGCTTGGACTGACAATCTCTTTGGTCGGGGCAATCCCGTTACTGAAATTCCTTCCCGATTTGGCGGGAATCCAACTCCTGACCGCATACCCCGGTATCGGTCTTCTTGAATCGATACATGGTGCGCTCGTCATGATGATCTGGGCACTTGGACTTGGAATTATTGGGTGGTGGCTGTTCTCTACCCGGGATGTAGGAACCAGCTAGAAGCCCGGAGCAGCCATCAGCGGCTCCCACGAGAAATGTGCCCGCAAGGGGACGCTCTGCGAGACGTCACTTCCAAGAAGGCGTAGGCAGGGATTACCTTAGGTGTCGCTCCGGTTTCTCGGAATCACTACGAGTGAAACAACGCATCGCTTGTGGAGGGGAAATGCTTCAAGGGTGCCTGGGATGAGCAACAATCAAGCGGATAGGATTCATTTTTCAGATTTTTTGCTTGTTCTGAAGAAGATGAAGCCGAAGGCTACCGCAAACAGGGCCGCCCAAATAAACCGCTCTGATTCATCGACTGCCCATGCGCCCAAAACAGCGAAGAGGACTACGACTGTGAGCAGGGTACATGCAACGTTTACTATTTTTTCCATTGGGAGCCTCTGTTGGTGATTGGAGCCATAAGTGGGCAACGCCTTTGGTGTCGCCTAGTTCGCAGCGAACATCAATGGACTCGCTAGAAGGGGAGATTGTCCGTCTGCAGTGGATGAACAATCAGAATTCCGGTGATTTTTCCTGCACCGTTGTAGGCAACTCGGCCGATCCATTCACCTGATTCGTGATTGAGTTGGGTCTGTCCTGTCAGGCCGCCAGCTAGAAACTGGTTCAGTTTCTGTGCAAGAACATTTGTTCCATCAGCGGTTTGAATGGTGGTGTTGGAACAAGACCCGAACCTGCCACTGCCTACCACGATCTGGTCCCAGACGCCCATGAGTTTTTTCTTCGTCAGGGCTCGGGTGCAAGTGAAGGTCATTAGCGATTTCACGGAGCCGTATTCGCCTTTGCTGAGATGTCCAAAGACTTCTTCGGTTCGCGAGACGAGGTCGATGATTGGGTTGCCCATCGTTCCTTCTCTTGGTGTTGCCGCTGATATGGTTTCGAAGCGCTTGAATGCTGCTTGTCGGGTGATGCCGAAGGCATCTCCAATGTCCTGCCATGACACCCCTCGTGCCCTAGCTACGGCGACGGATTCTTCCAAATGTGCTCGAGCTGCCTGTTCTAGATGGTTGCCGATTTCGACGGCGTTGAGTGCGTCAGTCCCGGTGGTTGGTGCTGTTCCGAGGCTTGAAGCATCAGCAAGGAGCTCAGCAAGCCTTTCAAGTGGTGAATCCGTACGTCCTGTCATTGGTCAAACCTAACTCAAAGATGAGGGATGTCAACCATTGAATGACAGTTCACGTAATTGTGCGTGTGCGGATCGAGCTGCTCTCGATGCGTCCAGCAAGCGGGTCGTTCATCCCGGCACGTGCAGGCGACTTCTAAATTTTTGCAAATGCCATTTTCAAGGGGACTGGGCTGAATGTTGGAAATCTTCCGCAGTGCGCCGCACGAAGGGGAAGCTATGAGAAGGGCAGGGTGTCGTTCATTCCATCCAACAACAGCGCAGTCATGATTGGCATGCCGGCAACTATCTAAATTTTCGTTCTCGCAAGTGCAACGAATTCAGTAGGGCTACTGAACCAGGCGGAAATCGAAGATTTACCGTTCCTGCGCAACGGAAACAACACCCGATTATTTTTGCGATTGCCCTTCAGTAACGGACAAAGCATTAGGCTTAGAGTTATCAATCCCGCGTGATAGCCACCGGACTAATCCACTGAAATATGCAAGTGCAAACCCACCCGCAACGACTGCAAAAATGGTCGCAAACATGGTCACTCTGGCATCACTTGTGACGCTAATCCCTAAGTATTCAGCAACACGTGTGGGACGCGGTGCCCATGAAGTTTCAAAGATAAGAACCAGCCCCTGCAGGGTCACTAACGTGCCTGCTATCAGAGTTCCAAGAAGCCCCTTAGCCATTGCCGCGGAACATATGATTGCAAGATAAATAGTCAGCACGATTCCGTAAATTACTCCAAATATCGCCACTGCAATCATCAAATACATTCCTTCAGAGATACAAGCGAATCGATTCCTCAGTGGAGTACTCTTGTGAGACTGTGTCAAGCGGTCCTGCTGGACACAGTCTCTGGTGATCAGTAGGTTTTCAACAACTATTTCTTTCGATCAGGCTAAGCCTATGCAGCGCTTTCTTTACGCAATGCCACCCGCATGGTGCCATGTTCAGAGTCCATCCGCACAAGACTCAGCCCTCATTTGCTTAGCTCTTCCCTGCCCGTATACCGAAGGGCGTTACCGGGCGGTGTCCCGTAAAGTCTCCTCAATGCAAGGACGAGAAGCGACAGTTTTCAGCCGTATGAATCCGTATCTTCGTCGTATTCCATGCTCTTTCGCATCCAGCGCGAACCTGGGCCCTCGGATGCCGCCTCATCTCGCGGATTGAAGAGGTGACACTTCTTCAGGGAGAGGCAACCGCAGCCGATGCAGTCATCGAGTGACCCCTGGAGTTTTTCAAGCTGGCGGATTCTTCGTGCCACCATTTGTGCCCAGTGCGTGCTGAGCTGATGCCACTGGTCTTGGGTCGGGGCCCTATCCGAGGGGAGTCCGGCGAGGGCTTCAGCAATCTCGGCCAAGGTCAGCCCTGCCCGTTGTCCCGCGGCTATGACGGCCAATCGCCGCAGGGTATACCTGCGAAAGACTCGCATGTTGCCGGCGGTCCGTTCAGAGGTGATCAAGTTGCGGGACTCGCAATACCTCACTGTGGGTACCGATAAGCCTGTCCTGCTTGCGATTTCGCCGATGGGCAGGAGGCTTCCGGGTGTGACGTGGGTCATATGCCCATGTTTGCATGCCGCCAGCTTGACCTCAAGCTAGCTTTACCTAGTTCGATGGTGCGTACGACCTCGGGCTCAAGGAAAACCATGACCTCCATATTGATCCACAAGGGATGCGAAGCCACTACCGCGGGGAATAGTGAACAAGCCCCGATGCAGATTGTAATCTCCACCCGTGATAAAAGCCGAAGATTGAGGCTGCTGAGGAGACTGTTCCGCGAGGGAAGAAACTCAAGCCGAAACGCAAGCATCCAGCTACCGCACGAATCACTCCGGATGCTTTTAGCTGGAAGTTTTGGCTCGAGAATCATCTGACCTGAAAAGTACACCTTTAGAACTCATTTCTATGAGAAGGAAGTTCCAAAATGAAAATTCTCAACGTTTCCATCACCGTCAGTGACCTAGCGAAGGCGGGGAAGTTCTACCGCGATGTTTTGCTACTGCCGGTCGAATCTACACCCGCTGGAACGGAGGTCAACATCGGCTCAAGCACGCTGACGCTGAACATGGGGGAAAGTTTTGACGGTGTCCATCACCTTGCCTTTGGAATCCTGCCCGCGGAGTTTGAGCTAGCCCACGAGTGGCTTGCCAGACGCGTCTCCCTGCTCCAATCGGATGGCTCAGATGTCATCTTGGGCTCGGATGACTGGAAATCCCGCTCCCTTTATTTTTTGGGACCCGAAGGCATCATCTTGGAGTTCATCGCCCGCGACGCTGACGCGTCCACGGTTCCCAGCGTGGGCGAAATCCGCACATGCTGTCCATCAGCGAGGTTGGAATTGGTGTGGAGGACGTGCTGGCCAGCGTGGCAACACTGTCCGAAGAATTAGCCATCCCCAACTACTATGATCTTTCCAGCACTTTCGCCTCGATGGGCAGCCACGATGGCCTCCTGATCATTGTGCAGCAGGACCGGTTCTGGTTCCCCACCAAGGTATCTAAATCAGCTCGTGGACCCCTGACCGTTCGGGTCGAACCACTTGCGGGGAAATTTCCGGTGAATCTCAGCTCAAATATCTCGATAGTGAGCTGACGGCTAAGGTCTTGGTTTGTCTTCTGACGAGGACTGCACTGATACTCGAAGTCCTCTGTGCTGAGTTAGAACGCCCGTACGGGCCAACCCTTATTGGGACCCCGCAGCCTGTGACGCACTGGCTTCCGTGGACGGTGTCGACGAGGCCGGGGCGAGCCGCAACGGCGAAGCACTTCGATTTGCCACGTTGCCGGATTTGCCATCCCCGTACTTTGAGGTCACGCCCGGGATGGCGAAGTTGATTGGGGGATTCCCGGTATCCCGGGTGCCGGGCTGATCGTGGATGCGGAACTTGGCGCATCCTTGGGTATTGGGCGAGTACCGGCGGGCACCTATCTGGCAACCGGCGCGGAACAGGTTCCGATAGCCGGAACCTTTGAACATCCCGATGATGGGCGGGATGCGACACTTAGCGGGGCAGCGCTCGGTATCGCGGCGGATCAGAATGCCTTTGATTCCTGTTGGGTTCGGTTCTGGCCACCGGCGGGCAATCCCCTTGAGCTGCTAAGTATCCCCGTGACCGCAAACCACGGTGCCAGCGAGGCCGTGCAATGGAACTCAAGCCTTGGCCGCATCTTCAACCCGCCAGAAGCGTTCCATGCATTGCCGCTCACGGAGCTGACCATCGCAGCCGCAGCGATCTCGGCGGTGCTCGCGCTGACCAGTGTCAGGCTTCGTCGACTTGAGCTTGCCTCCGCACGGCACATCGGGGTCACCGGCCCTGATTTGGTCGGCGTCACCCTTGCCGAGACGACGATCTGGCTGGTACCGGCGTGCGTCATCGCGCTGAGCACCTTTGCCTTCCTGGCCGCATGGCAAAATCCCGATCCGTTGCTGGCGGCTTGGTTTGCCGGTGCCCGTGTTGTTGGTGCTGCCGCGGCTGCTTGGTGGATCACCGCCGGCATCGCGACGGCCCTAATTCGCGAGGCACACCTCGTGCGCTATTTCCAGCAACGATGAGCAGCGTTTAACTCAGTTTGTTGGTAAATGTGCGCTGGCGTTCCAGCATCAGCGACCATCCCAAAAAGGGAAGAGCTGGCCGTACTTCAGCGCTTTTTGGCCTTACAACGTTGGAGACGGAATCGCTGATGAGCTTTGGTAGCCACAGAGCGCCGTCAGTGACTCATACCTGAAGGGCGGCATCGCACCCGAAGCGCCCCAAGCTCTATTATGGTGCACCGTCTTTGAAGTTTTTGGGCCTAGGGGGCCACTAGGTGTTGTCTGATTTCTTCCAGTTCGGCAGAAACTTCTTCCGCACTTTACGTGTAAGTGCCAGCAGCTCCGGCCCTAGGAAAAGAAACGCGATCAAGTACGTGCCGGTCAACGAAAAAAGAATTATGAGACCGATCGGGATAAACGATACTAAGTAATCAAGGAAGTCGGTGGGTACATACGGGTCGTCAAAGTTGGTCGCAACGATATGTGACTTATCCGCTGGATCCACTACCACTTGAATTGTGCTTCCTACTGACGGGCCAACATCCGGGTAGCCACTGTGGCACAGAAGCACACGCTGTCCTTGTATTTCAACGTATGTGGTTTCGGTTTTCCCATTTGACCACCAGGGTCTATTCACGACGAGAGCTTCTTGGGGCTTAACGCTCTGCACCAGAGCTATATCGGCTATTCGATGCTCTTCGGCGGCGGTGCTTTCCGTATGAATCCATATGATTCCTACGATCACCACCAGCACAAGAAGGAATCCTCGAATGGCGACGTGCCATGAATGGAGCGCGCCCAATAACCGTGTGAAAATTCCAGGCTTATTACGTTTTCGATATGAAGCACGTTGCCGCCGAAGCCGTTCGGCGGTTCGTCTTGATTCACGCAACTCGGCGCTCGCCTTGCGTTGGGACCGGGTCATCTTTGGCGGAGCCAAGTAGGTGCCTTTCACGTGGAATCCAGTACTGCGCAGTCGAACGAAACATCAGGTTGGCGTTGGTTTGTCATGCGAGCAGTTCCGACAGCGTTGGGAACGAATCACCAGACGGGAAACAAATCGACCTACTACATGATGCCACCTTTGTGTCGATGGATTTGCTCTACCCGAGGGGCATGAAACGTGAAGCTACTCGATGCCGGGCTTATTCACTTTGGACGTTATTGCTATTAAAGAGGCGATCTTTGGGATACTTTCCGTGGCTATGCAAGTGGGGGCGATCCATTTCTGGGCCTTTTCCTCGAATGTTCGGCGTTTTCCGGAGACGACGGTGTGGGCGTCGGGTGGACTGGAAACGCCGCGCTTTGGTTCCCACTCGTATTCGCTGCAGTACCTTATCCTTCTTGCAAGCAGAGCTTGGCGCATGTTCGGGTGTAGTAGGAGCTTAATTCACGGGTTTATGAGTGCGGGAAAAGACATCTTGCGCTGGAGACGGATTCGATTGTCGGCGGCTGAGAGCTGAATTAGTTTTCAAGAGCTATAGAACGCGGGTCAATGCTCTCGTCTGATGATGTTGTGAACGTGTCGTTTTCCGAGATGCCTTGGACATGGAGTCGCGTTCTAGACTGGAGAAGTGAAAAAGAGTCCCCATCTGTATCAGTTCAATTGATGCGACTAGTGCTCCGGCGTGTTCTTGCCGTCATTATTGCTCTCGGGCTGCCTGCGCTGGCAGTAAGTGCTGTTTTTCTCGGTTCAGATACATCGGCTGAGTATAAGAATCTGGTGGAGACAGCACCTAGACAAGTCGCCACGGTAGTAGAGGTACGTGAACATTTTCGGGGACCCACGGAGTACGTGGTTGAATCCAATGGAAATCGATTCACGCTTGGACACAGCGAAGCGCTCGACACTCTTGAGGTTCACCCTGGCGACACCGTAGCGTACGTCATCGATACCGTCGATCCATTGTGGACAGTCGGAGTGGGAGACCCCGAGTATTGGGAACCGAATTTAGCTCGTGATGTATTCCTGCCCGTAGGGATTGTCGGTTTTTCACTAATCTTGGCTCTCTTTGTAATCGACTGGTTACTCCCTGCAGGTTTCGAACGCCAGAAGAAAACAGGCCGAAATATCAGAGGAAGGCGCTCGGCCGAGAAGCCAACGGACTAGTGGTGCGGAAGGAATCGTTATTGCAAGCGACGAACAACTTCTTCGACGACCTTGGCCGCAGTGCCCGCGCTGAGAGTGGGAACTACGGCTTCTGCTGGCCATGCCATGCCGCGCGAAACCCAGCCTGTCTCTTGACCAACTGCTTGGCCACCAGCAATATCTGCGGTTGGATGATCACCGACCATCCAACCACCGTCCAATTCGGTATCTAGCTGACGAGCCGCAATACGGAAGATTGCGGGATCTGGTTTCTTAACGTTTTCGGCTTCGGAGATGACGACGGCATCCACGTATGCGCCAAGACCAGTTTTTTGGAGTTTGAGCGTTTGTTGAGAGACCGTTCCATTCGTGACAATGGCTATCTTGAAGCCAGCATCTCTGGCATTCGCGAGTGCATGCTTTGTCGAAGTCCCAAGGGTCATGGCATCCACATGTTCATAGAGAAGCTTGTCCACGAGAATTTCGAGTGCCATGTCTATTTCAAATCGACTTTTGATCTGCCGGGCCAGGGAGTCCCTGGGTTCATAGCCATCACGGTCAGCTTCAATAAGCCACTCTGCCTCCGGAGCGGGTAGGCCGATCGACCAAACGAAATTGGCGGCCCATGAATTAAACGCCCAGGCGCGGTCGATCAACGTGTTATCCAAATCCACGAGAAGTAGCATGCTTCAACCCTAAGCTGACGACTGCGAATCTCTTTGGTGCTCCTAGAAATCATCTTTTAGAAGTGGGCTATACAAATTTGAGCATTCCTCAGCACAGGAATTCCGTGCATCTCTGGGACTTTCACCGGGCTGGTTCACCATTTGACCCTCAAGCGGGTTGAGGGCTCATTATTGAGGGTATGGAAAACGAACTCTTCAGTATCGGTGATACCTCACGTCAGAGCGGGTTAAGCGTAAGCGCCCTGCGGTTCTATGATCGTGTGGGTCTGCTGGTGCCGGCGTGGGTAGATCCAGCAACTGCGTATCGCTGGTACTCACAGGAACAAATTCATACTGCCGAGTTGGTCGCTGTCCTGCGCCGTGTGGGCTTGGCACTGCCCGAAATTTCTCTGATTCTGTCGCCCGATCATGACAAAGATGTTTTGCGAGAAGTTCTTGCCGAACACGTGGTTCGCCTTGAACAGGGACTGACTTCGGCCAAGGCAAAGGTTGGCCAAATCGTGGCCCGCTGGGGGACCGATGAGGGCGTAGAGGCCAGCGCAGAGATTAAGGTAAGTTCACAAGAGCTGAGAGCTGCCTTGAGCTCGGTGCGTTTTGCGATGGGGGATGACGAGCAGTTCCCCGCATTGCATGGAATTCTTTTTGAAGCAGCGGAGGGGTTCTTGAACGTGAGTGCAACGGACCGCTTCCGTGCTGCGTTCTACAGCATGGAAGCGGCCACAGGAGTATCCACGCTTCGAAAGGTTCTAGCAAAATCAGCTGTAGAGGAATTGAACGAATTCCTTCAACCTCAAGGTGAAGTAACCCTGACATTCGCCGATGATCTTCACCTCGTTCTTGGCGGAGGGACCTTGACCTGCCGGCTGTTAGATGTCGACTTCCCCGATTTGACGCACCTCACAACGTTCCCTGAGGAAGGTTGCCGGGCCGAGGTGGATCGTGAATGGCTACGCCAGACACTTGGAGAAGACCTTGTGGCCGAACGCTGGCTGATAGAGATTGACGCCGATGGTGAGCTTCTGGTTGGTTCTCAAGACGAAGCACGCAGTGAACAACACCTGCTCCTGCAGGCACAGTATCTTTCGGAAGCTATTGAGGCAGCAGGTAGTGGACAGCTGAGCTTGGAAATAAATGGACAGTTTGCTCCATTAGCCATTCGTCGAACAGATAAGCCTGGAGCCTTTTCGATCCTGATGCCGATCCGCCGAGACAAACCATGAATGTGGTGCCGGGGCCGCAAATTTCGGCACTGCCCATTCCTACACGCTTTTGGGTTTGGCTCGGTGGCTTGAGCCTTGCCTCTCTGGGTACCCAAATTCTTGGTTTTGCGATGGCTTGGGTTGCGGCTGGATACGGCGGGGCGTTTGCCGGATTAGTGCTTGCAGCAATTAACCTCCCACGCACACTGCTGTTACTGCTCGGTGGAGCGGTTGTTGACCGAGTGGGTGCGTGGCGTGTGATGCTTTGCGGTGATGCAGTCATGACACTGGTAACCGGTATTTTTGCCGGCGCCTTGTTAGTGTGGGGTCCTAGCCCGTGGCTACTGCTTCTAGTTGCAATTCTCATGGGCACGGTCGACGCGTTCTATATGCCAGCGTCGGGTTCTATGCCGCGACGACTCGTGCCCGATGAAAAACTTGCCCAAGCCATGTCGGCAAGGCAAATCAGTGTTCAGCTAGCGGCAGTTGTGGGCGGACCGATTGGTGCCTTCGTGGTGGCAAGCGTGGGAATTGCTGCCGCAGCTATCGTCAACTCTTCGGCCTATGCCGTGATGTTCTTGATTCTCTTGCTTATCCGTCCCACAAATGGCGTGCAACAAATCGAGCCGGCTCCGGTTGAAACTAAGAAGGCAAAGTTTGGCCAAGCAGCGTTGGAAGGATTACGCATTTCGCTCACTGACCCCATTTTGCGGCCAGGGCTTTTGATGCTGATTGGGTGCGCCGCGTTCTTGCTGCCGGTACTTTCATTGCTTCTTCCGGTACTGGCCCGCCAGCAAGGTTGGGAAGCGACCCATGTGGGTCTCATCTATGGGGTATCTACGGCATTTACAGCGATCGTTGCCTTGTGGGTTCTGCTCACTGGAGGCTTTACTCAGCCCGGGCTTGCCGGATGCGGCGGTCTTGGTATCGCCGCTGTGGGAATTCTGGGACTGGCGACGCTTCCGGGGCAAGCATTGTTGGTTACTTCCGGCGCGCTGGTTGGCCTCGGTGTGGGTCTCTTCAGCACCCATATTGGCCCGCTTTTGCTTGGTGGAACCCCACTAACGCATCTGGGGCGGGTGCAAGCTGTCGTGGCGATCGCACAGAGCCTGCCATTGTTAGTGAGCAACTTTATGCTGGGGTCCTTGGCACAATTCACCAGCGCCCGGGTTGCGCTAGTTTTTTGCTCGGTCCTGCTTGTTTTGACGGCAATCCTTGCTCTGGGATCAACGCAATTGCGTAGTTCCCGCCGTGTTCGTGAAGCCGAGAAGAAGCAAAAAGTCGCCGCATAACTGCAGGTAGCTACGTCATCGGTGGTCAAGATCTCCGGGTCGTAACGTTTGGCCGGTGGGACCTCTCTTGTAGCTAAACGCTGAGGTCAGCCTGTTATGCTCATGAATTATTCGCTCAGGACTTCGGAGGAAAACATAGATGTTGCAGGACACGAATTACGACACTTTCGCCGAAGCGTACTCGGCAGAAAACGAAACCAGTCTGCTCAATGCCTTCTATGAACGGCCCGCGGTGCTAAAACTGGCCGGAGATGTCAGCAACCATCGAATCCTTGACGCTGGCTGTGGCTCGGGCCCACTAGCTCAGGCGCTCACCGAACGTGGCGCCCGCGTGAGCGGCTTTGATGCCAGTGAAGAGATGATCAATCTTGCAAGGAAACGGCTTGGAGATCAGACGGATTTACGCGTCGCTGATTTGAGCCAGTCGCTACCCTATGCTGATGATTCATTCGACGATGTGGTTGCTTCATTGGTCTTCCACTATTTGGAGGACTGGGTAGGTCCGTTGGAAGAAATCCGTCGCGTCTTGCAGCCTGGTGGCAGGCTCATTATGTCGGTGAATCATCCGATCCTTTACCCATGGTCTAACCCCGGCACCGACTATTTCAAACCCACCCGGTATTCGGACGAGCACGTATTCAACGGCCAACCGGGCACCTTGACGTATTGGCATCGCCCCTTACACGCCATGACTGACGCCTTTAGCAAGGCTGGATTCCAGATTGAAACGATTAGCGAGCCTCCATATTCGAGCGACGCACCGGCGGAGATTGTTCCACCACAGTTCAAAGATCGAACATCTTTTCTGAGTTTCATCTTCTTTGCGTTGCGAGCAGTGTAAGAAACTTTTCGCCGGCCATAAACCGCGGATACAGGTGGTGGAAGAACGAGCAGTTATTTCTCCACGGGGCTCTTACTGTCTGTTCTATAGAGACCCGTGACCGTATAGCTACGTTTGATGGCCGCAGTTGCCCGTCCCCAAGCGCTAGCCGTCGCGCGTGCTTGGTGGAAGCGAAAAGAAGCGGCGTCTTGGAAACGCTCTGCCACATTCCACACCAGCGGATCTTCAGTTAGTACCACCTCAAACGATAGGCACCCTGGCTCGGCACGTGTTAGTTCAATGTGCCGAGCCAGGTGCTTTTCCACGAGGGCAGCTTCGGCGTTGTTGTGACAGATGAGCTGGCCAGCTAATTTGATATTCCGCATATCTTGGATTCTTTCACGGAGCAATCTGGAGACTCTTTGGAGGACGGGAATGCCTGTATGGGACAAGCACTATGCGCCCATTCGATCGAGAACTAAGCGCAAGGCCGGCCATGCGCTACGCCCGGCACGAACTCGTGCGAAGGAACGCAAATGAAGATCCGGGTTGTGCAGTGGAAGGATGGTAATTCCTTCTCGTGGCGGACGATTTTCTGGCAAGAGACCCACACCAAGTCCGGCCAAGATCAAGTCCTCTACCAAATCTAAACTGTCGGATTGGTGACGCATGGCTGGTTGGAAGCCAGCCATGGAGGAAATCAGCCGCAGGACAGTTTCATCGGCGATATTGCGTGAGTTACCAATCCAATTTCGTTCCTTGAATGTAGCAAAGATTCCCGCGGCATCGGGTTGGTCCTTGGCCGTGCGAAGTGATTCGGCATCTTGGCTCGGAACTCCTAAGCCCCAGGGAGTGCTCCACAGCTGGATGCTCTCGATTCCAGGGTTCGGGGGATCGGGTGCCAGATTGTAGTCGTAGGTGAGTGCCAGATCGAGATCATCGACGCCAAGCTGATTCAGCGCTTCGGCGGGTTCGTGTTCAAAGACCACTATGTTTACGGCCGGGTGAAGCGTTGAGAGCTCCTTGATGATTGGCATCAACGTGATTCTGATGGCTGTGGCAAAACCGCCAACTCGAAGTGTGCCCGATGGCTCGGCACTTGGATCAAGGTCTAATTGTGCTGCGTCAACGGCTGCAAGGATCTTCCGGGCATGTTCGGCTAGTCGGCGCCCCGCAGCGGTAAGCCGCACACCCCGCCCAACGGGTTCAAGCAGTTGAGCACCGGTTTCCTTGGAAAGCGCGGCAATCTGTTGGGAGACGGTTGACGTGGTGGTTTCCAGCACATCTGCAACGGCGCGCATGGAACCGAGCTGAGCTAGTTCGTGAAGATATCGCAGGCGACGGGTGTCCATTCACCTATTGTCCATGATTTATGAACGGTATATCGTCAATTCTCGCGTGGACGTGAATGAAGGACATGGTGTCAACTTGAGAATTATGAGCATCGCACCAACATCCACCAAGAACTCCGCCGGCATTGGTTCCCTCATGGCGTTTGCCGCCATGGGTTGCGTACAGCTGGGGCTTGCCGTCTCGGCAACCATGGCCGGCAGCATTGGTCCGGAGGGAGTTGGTTGGTTGCGCCTAGCCTGGGCAGCCGTCATAATTCTTGCGATCGCACGACCCTGGAAACAGCGCTTTAGCAAGGCCACCTTGGGAATCTGTGCGCTTCTTGGTGTGGCGACAGCAGGGATGACCCTTGGGTTTATGATGGCTATTCAAACCCTTCCCTTGGGGACGGCGAGCGCCCTTGAATTCCTTGGCCCGCTGGCGGTGGCAGTATTCCAGGGCCGTGGTGCCGGGCGCTGGTGGGCTGTTGTTGCCTTTGCTGGTGTACTGGGGCTGACCGAGCCCTGGAATGGAACCGCGGATCTAACCGGTGTGCTCTTTGCTTTGGGTGCTGCCGTTTGTTGGGCTGTTTATGTGTTGTTGACGCAGCGTGCCGGGGATGCGGTGGATGGGATCGGTGCCCTGGGCATTTCAATGCCGGTTGCTGCAATCGTTGCAACATTGGTGGTAGGTCCGGCAACCATTGCTCAGATAGATCTGCGAACATTGCTTGTTGGATTTGGATTGGCATTGCTCTTACCGGTGATTCCGTTCAGCTTGGAGATTCTCTCGTTGCAACGTTTGACGACTGCTGCATTTGGCACCTTGATGTGCTTGGAACCGGCAATCGCGATGTTGGTGGGGTTCTTGATTCTGCATCAGGTTCCACGCACGGCCGCCATGATAGGCATTGCGTTGGTGATTGTGGCCGGAATTGGTGCCACCCGGACCGGGGCGCGGAAAACTGATGCACTTGAAGACCACGTGATTGAGCAAGAATCGGTGGGCACTGGCGTAGCTTCATAGCGTTCTTTTGGTGTTTCAATGGCGTTTTCTGTGCAGGAGCTATGCATCGAAAAAGCGCCTCGCGTGGAACCTCCCGCATGGTGCCACACGACTATAATTGGTTGTTAGAAGCAACCATTTAGGCATCTATCCCGGCATGTCCGGGAAGGGAGGCTGATGGCCGTGATGCTGCAAAAGGCACGTGCTATCACCGTACAACGGCAAGCCCATATCGATCAGGCAATCGCCGCACCACACTATAAGTGGATTGTCTTATCGAACACCACCCTCGGTGTCCTGATGGCAAGCATCAATGCCTCAATTCTTCTCATCGCCCTGCCTGATATTTTCCGTGGGGTTGGGATCAACCCACTCGAACCGGGAAACACCAGCCTCTTGTTGTGGCTCATCATGGGGTACATGGTTGTCACAGCGGTGCTGGTGGTCAGCTTCGGGCGTCTCGGGGACATGTTTGGCCGCGTGCGAATGTATAACGCAGGCCTTGCGATATTCACAATTTTCTCCATAGCCCTTGCCCTGACCTGGATGCAGGGAACCGCCGGTGTGTTGTGGATGATCATCATGCGTATCTTCCAAGGCGTGGGCGGTGCCATGCTCATGGCAAACTCCACGGCAATCATCACCGACGTCTTTGCCGTCACACAGCGCGGACTCGCCCTAGGACTGAACCAAGTGGCAGGTATTGCCGGATCATTCTTGGGGCTGATCATAGGCGGGCTGCTGGGCCCCATTGACTGGCGTTTGGTGTTCTTGGTATCGGTACCGGTTGGACTCTTTGGAACCGTTTGGGCCTACCTGAAATTGCACGATACAGGGATACGTCAACCCGCAAAACTGGACTGGCTGGGAAACATCACCTTCGCGATCGGACTGATCGCGGTCCTCGTAGGAATCACCTACGGAATCCAGCCCTACGATAAGCACACCATGGGGTGGAGCAACCCGTGGGTCCTTGGCGCACTGATCGGTGGTTTCTTGATGCTTGTTCTCTTCTGCATTGTTGAAAACCGCGTCACCGACCCCATGTTCCACCTCAAACTTTTTAGAATCAGGGCATTTAGCGCAGGAAACCTAGCCAGTCTACTTTCGGGCATTGGCCGTGGCGGATTGATGTTTGTGTTGATCATCTGGCTTCAAGGTATCTGGTTGCCGCGCCACGGATACGACTTTGTCTCCACCCCGCTGTGGGCAGGTATTTACATGTTGCCGCTTACCGCAGGATTCTTGGTGGCAGGACCACTCTCCGGATGGCTTTCGGATAAACACGGAGCCAGAACACTCGCCACCGGTGGCATGCTGGTTGCGGCGCTGAGCTTCTGGTGGCTATTACTACTTCCCGTTGACTTCGAATATTGGGCCTTTGCCCTAGCACTGCTGACAAACGGCTTGGGCATGGGGCTATTCGCCGCTCCCAACAGGGCAGGAATCATGAACAGCCTGCCGCCAAACCGGCGTGGAGTTGGTGCCGGGATGAGCACTACCTTCCAAAACTCTGCAATGGTGCTCTCCATTGGGGTGTTCTTCTCCCTGATGATCACCGGACTTGCCGCCACCCTGCCGCAGACTCTCAGCGCCGGGCTCACCGCTCACGGAGTGAGTGCCGCGGACGCTTCCCGCGTGGCAGGTCTTCCACCGGTCTCGGTGCTCTTTGCTTCCCTGCTTGGCTACAACCCAGTTCAATCTTTGTTGGGACCCAGTACCCTGCAATCACTTCCGCCGGCAGATGCTTCCTACCTCACGGGCAGGGGATTTTTCCCAACGCTGATTTCCGGCCCATTCGCCCAAGGCCTTAGCGTTGCCTTTGGTTTTGCGATTATTGTCTGTTTGATCGCGGCGCTTGCCTCGGCCCTGCGCGGAGGGAAATACGTATATACCGAGCCTGTTCCCGAAAACGTATTTTTGCGCAGCGAAGCCAGCACGGTTCAAGGCGACCACGATGCTCAAGCAGGTCGCTCAGCAGGCTGCGGGACAATCAATCCAAGTATGAAAACGCGGGAGAACGATTCGCTAGAGCTAACACGGCGCAACGGGGAAGCCCAAGACCCCAAAGTAGTGGGACGCACCGATGTCAAGTAAGCAGAGAACCGAAGACCCACTGCTGGGCCGGGCACTGCTACTGTCGAAACCATGAAACAACACGAGCTCGACGCACTCACCGCACTGCGCCGAGCCAAAGATCTGATCGACAAGGAATTTGCCAAGCCGCTTGATGTGCCAACCATGGCAGCTAAGGCACTCATGTCCCCGGCACATTTCTCACGACAGTTCAAGGCCGCCTACGGTCAAAGCCCCTATGCGTACTTGATGACCAGGCGTATCGAACGATCTATGGCCTTACTACGTGCCGGGGTCAGCGTCACCGATTCATGCATGGAAGTTGGTTGTACCTCGCTGGGATCCTTCAGTACAAGCTTCACCCAGATCACCGGCGAAAACCCCAGTGCCTATCGGTTACGGGAACACCCGGCGGTTGAAGCCATGCCCGCTTGTATTGCCAAGACCGTCACTCGGCCTCAACACACCAAAATGCCAGCTTATTGAGCTTCCGGTAACAGTGCTACCCGCAGCCCGCTTGCAAGGGTGTGCGGTGATGGGAAGTTGAGCAGGATTCAAGAAGCACACCGCAAGCACTGCGGCTTAGTGTTGGGATATGAACATTTCCTTGCAGTACTCACACATCACCGTCAACGACATCGACGCAGCCCTCGTCTTCTACAGCAACGGATTGGGCTTAGAAGTCAAGAGCAACGTCGAATCCGGAGAACATCGCTGGGTTACCCTGGGTACCAGCACCCAACCGGGACTCGAAATCGTACTCTCGGATCCACACGCTGGGCGCTCGCCGGCAGACGGGGACCTGATCCAAGAGTTACTCACCAAGGGCGTGATGCCCATGACCGTCTTTAGCACCGATGACCTGGACGGAGTCTTTGAAAAGGTGCGTGCCACCGGGGCCGAGGTGCTCCAAGAACCGATCGAACAGCCTTGGGGCCCACGCGACTGCGCCTTCCGTGACCCCTCGGGCAACATGATCAGACTTTCACAGCAGGCCTAAGCCAGAAGCCAGCCACAATTCAGTAATAGCTATGTTGGGGGTGCCTTGCCAAAAAGCAAGGCACCCCCAACGCTATGAACCACACCTCTGGTGTGTCGTCTTACCGTATGGGTGGATACGGAACCGTCGGATCGGGCTGTGCCGGGGGATACGGAGTGTTCGGATCCGGCATCGGTCGCATCGGTTCGGGTTCAGGATCCGGTTCATGCGTAGGGTCCGGATGACTTGGCGGCAATCTATCGGGTTCGGCCGGTGGGTATGGACGTTCCGGCGGCTGGGGGATGCTCATAGGATTTGGTCCTTGCACTGGATGGTTTCGCACCCAGTCTATGTCTTGGAATATGTCAACGAAAGGCTCTTTCCCCCGGGTGCGGAAGTAAAATTGAAGGGTTCTACTCCCTCTCGAGAATGGCACCTCCCATGTCTCTCTCAGCTAGCCCACTAACAACCATCATTCCCGTGACCGACGGCGAGCGCTCACGGAAGTTCTACGAAGAATCCCTTGGTCTTCCCTTCCAAGGAGAAGCCGCAAGTGGAAATTTGGTCTTCACCCTCGCCGGATCCGGTTCCCTAGAGCTCCTGAAGGATCCGGCAGCAACGCCCTCTATGCACACCACCGCGAGTTTCGAAGTCAAGGATCTTGCCTCGATGATCAGTGACCTTGCTAAGCAAGGTGTGGTGTTCGAGGACTACGACCTGCCGGGTCTGAAGACCACCGACCATATCGCCGTTCTGGAATCTGAGAAGGCAGCCTGGTTCAAGGATCCAGACGGCAACGTGCTGTGCCTGCATGAGGGCTAAGCGCATTTGCGTTAGGTAACGGTTCCTCCAGCTCCCTAGTAGGGGCGAAGGAACCGTTTTCCCTGTTACGCCCTGGCCATGCTTGCGCACTGAACGCCGGGTAAGTGTCCTTTGAGGGTTCCGGCGAACTCTGTCGAACAGTCCACCGTCCGTTTGCTGCCCATGGCATGCAGCTCGGTCAACTGTGCGCCACGGTACTTGGCGTCTGAGGCGCCGCGACTTGAGTTCCTGACATCGGTTTCGGAAGGTGCTCGGCCATTCGGTAACCCAGCTGGGAGCGTACAGCCAACAGGTAAGGGAATCCGGCCATGCTGTCGTCCGTGGCCCTGACGCACGGCTGTACTCAGAATATGTGAACTTGCCGGTGATTTCGCCTGTGAATCAACCATTGATTGGAATAGGCGATCAGGGAAAATGAGGTGTGAAAACCGATGCAGGGGCCCGGGGAGGTCTACAGGCCTATCAGGATTCCGTCCGTCTGGACGAGGTCTCATTAGTCACGCACCTCCGGGACATCCTTGGAGCCAAGCTCGTGGCCTACATCGGGTCCGTCAAGGAAACCCGTGCTATGCGCCAATGGGCCGACGGTGAAAGGACGCCCTCTGCCGAGGTCATGAAACGCCTGCGCTACACCTACCACGTTGCGGCCCTGCTTGCTGAACATGATGCCAGAAACACCGTCCAAGCTTGGTTTCAAGGTATGAACCCGCAGCTAGACGATGTCCCGCCTGCACGGCTGTTGAGAGAAGGGCTGCTGGACGATGTAGCTCCGAAGGTTTTGGCCGCGGCTCGCGCGTTCACGGCGTTAGGTTAGATCGTGCAGTGCGCTGCAGTGTGAGTGTTTGAGAGCACGGATCTGGATGCCTCGCCTTTACCTCTTGGCACGGAGATGACCTGAAATTGTGGGCAATTTTCGAACGATCGCCGGACACCAAGCTCTCCCCGCTACTTAGGGAGATCCAGGAAGAAAACGAAGTTCACCACGAGATGTGCGGCGTCTTTGATCTACTTGGGCTCAAATGGCAGCTTGATTGAGGCACATAACCATTCCTAAACCCGGTTTGCTGTAGAAATCTCATACATGATTGCTTCCTCGCAGATCACCACCCCCAGCCGAAAGGGCGATCAGACAACCGTGCTCGGTGCTCGCCACCGAAAATCTGTCCGAGATTTCTGGAAGGGTAGCAGTGCCAGAATTCGGCGAGCTTCCCGGCAAAGCGTTGACCATTGGCGGTACACGGCCTAGGTGACCACGGAGTCGGCAGTTAAGGAAGGATCGTCTGTAGATCGCTGCTGCAGGTGCCCAACTCATCGAGTTGAGTCACTAGATCCATAACGTAGGGGAGAAGACACGGGTTTCCCACTTGTTCGGCACCGTCGCATCCGACGCTGCCGAACAAACGGGAAACAAGCTTCCATAATCCTTTGGCGCTAGATCATCTCCGCATACGGACCACTGTGCACCGCAACATAAATTTGGTTTCGCAACTCATTGGCCTGGCTTGAGGTCAGCGTGCTTTCAAGCGGACGAATCGTCAGGCGAATCAACGCATTATCCTGATCCAACCCAAGCCCTAACCGTTCCCTGGCACTGGGTGGAAGATCCGCATACGAGATACGTGACAGAAGCTGGACGGACTCGAGAAGATCAGCATCTTCGCCCAGCGCGCCACGCACCACATCGCCCAGGGTTTCTTCATCCTCGGACGCGTTGATCACCACCGAAATATCGCGGCGCGCCGCAGGCAACAAGGAAACCGGCTTCCACGGTTCAAGATCCAACATCTGCTGGGCACTGCGCTCGCCGGTGGCCCGCAAATAACGAATATCCGGGATGGACTTACGTAGCATCAGTGCCCTGTCCATTCCCATGCCTAAGGCAAGACCCGAATACTGCCGTGGATCTAATCCGGCCAGTTCAAGAACCCTTGGGTGGATGAGCCCGCATTCGGCAAGTTCTAACCATTGACCATCGTGTAATACATCGATTTGTTGTCCGTGGATCGTGTACGGGTGCACTGCCGGGGTGGTCTTGTAACGTGCCCCGGGCAATACCGCCTCAACCAGACAAGCAATCATTTCCGCTAGATCCTGGGGTGTTGAATCCGGTGTGGAGCGAAGTCGCCAAAGGTCTACTTGGTGGGGCTCTCCCACGTGGGTACTGTCGACCACGTCGCGGCGGTAAACCAAACCGGGGATCACGAGCAGTTCATCAACTTCGGCGCGTCCCGTATAGCTTTTGAGTGCCGCGGGGATTTCTGCCGAGGTGTGGCTGCGCAGCATGGTGGTGGGACTTGCATAGCGGGTGTACCGGCGAGCGCGGGTCACGTCAGTGGATTCATAACGCAGGTGATCGTAGTTATCGCTTACCGAGACGATTGGTGGGTTGCGCAGGATCCGTGCGGTACAGTTCCAGGTTTGTTGCAGTGCCTGGGTGACGCTGTGCAGGAGTTCTTGCATTGCATGTGGGCCGTGGGCCGGATTGCTGAGATCTCGAATGCTTAAAGCTTCGTGAAGTTCATCGGCGTTGAGATAGCTGTGGGTAGTCATGGTGTCTCCGGGTAGGTCAGTGTCGTTGAATGGGGGATACCCCCGGCCGACAGCAGTGGAGACAGCGAATGCTAGGTGCGCATGAATCTGTACCCACGACTGGCAATCAGCCGGGGGTAGATAAATCGGGAATCGATGCGCATGGGATCACCGTAGCAAAGATTCTGGGGTTTGCGCCACAGGTGGACGGTGTGGGAAACGGCATAGTTGTACCGGGGGCACGGTGCATTAGCTGGTTCCACTAGCCCTGCCGAAATGTGATGAAAAGGTCTAGCGTTGGCACTATGAGTGAAGAGAAGAAGGATCAGCCCGAACACCCGCATCACCACCTGACACACAATACCGATGAACGCGCAGTCAGCGATGTTCAAAGCTCAAAGTGGGGCAGTGAGGGTGGCGCGGTGCCACCGGACTACGACCCTGATCTTGAGGGGGACGAAGAAGAAGACTGACTAACTTCCGCTGTTCTTAATCGATAGGAGGTAGCTAGTGTGCTGGACTCTGCCTAAAATCCGTCCGACTAGCGGCCTACGCTAGAAACAGCACCTTTAGAGATGCCGAAGGTAGCGTTCTGGAACGTTCATGAATGAACGCCAATGGGACACTAGATCTAGATCTTCCCACTCAGTGTCCCGCAAGCCCCAGGGCCCCACCTCGTAAATGGTGGCACCGGGTAGCGCAGCCAGCAGCGGCGAGTGTGTGGAGAGAATTACTTGAGAGTCCCCGGTAGCCATGAGGTCTTTGAGGATTCCGACAAGTGCTAGGCAGCCGGAGAAGGAGAGCGCTGATTCCGGCTCGTCAAGGACCCACAGACCGCCTTCTTTGAAACGATCAATGATCAGTTCAAGGAACGATTCGCCATGGCTCATATCGTGAAAGATTGGTTCGGGGCCCCGCCCGGGGTTTTGCTCAAGATAGGTGTAGAGTCCGTGCATGGTTTCGGCGCGCAAGAAGTATCCGCGCCGGCTTGCACCAGAATTTCGAAGGATCTGGAGGTTTTCATCAAGTCCTGATTCGGTCACCCGGGTGCTGTGTTGCGCACCGGTTGACCCGCCCTCGGGGGATAAGCCGTAACTGACGGCAATTGCCTCGACCAGCGTTGATTTTCCGGAACCATTTTCGCCCACTAAAACCGTTGCGGTTCCCGGCTCCAATCCTTCATCTAGCAGTTGCCGAACCGGGGCCATGGTATTTGGCCATTGGTCTCGAACTGCCGGATTCATGGTCCGTTCGGCAATGCGGCGGATGGGAAGGCTTGAGATGTGCATGGCTGGGACAAAGTTTCCCTTCTGTGGTGAGTGTCTTGAGGTTAGACGCCGGTAATAAGGCCGGTGTCATCGATGGTGAAGCTTGGGTTATGCACGAAATCCCAGCGGAACCCATCCGGGTCTGCAACACAAGCACTGGTGCCACCCCATTCCCTGGTGGTTGGCGCGCCAATGGAGGTTGCTCCTGCGGCCATGGCTCGGGCGTAGAGCGCTTCTACTTGTGCAACGCTTTCGGTGTTGTGCCCCAAAGAAAGCGGGGGTGCCTGTGGCCCATGCCCAATATCTCCGTATTCGCTGGGCATCGAGGTGATGTTCCATAGTGAGAGCATGAGTCCGTGGCCCGCTTGGAGAAAGAGAATCTCTCCTTGGGCGTAGTAGATTTCACGGAACCCCAGTCCGGTGACGTAGAAATCGTAAGAATGTTCGATATCTGCCACGCCAAGGGTTAAAGCTGTGATCATTGGTGAGTTTGTGCTGCTCATGATTATGAGTCTATGCCCTAGAAGTCGTCAAAAATAGCCTCACCACACCCAAGTGTCGTAGATATGTTCTAATCTCACTTGTATAGAACGTACGTTCTAGTAAAATGGTTGAGTACGCCACCGGGCCTCACGTGCACCATCTTTCCGAAACTTATTTCGGGCGGAATCGGTTGCGAAAGGACGCTGGGCGAGTGAGAGGTGATGTGTGGGAATTTTTACTCAGTCGATCGAAGTTGACTGCACACCTGCGGGGGTTCCGCTACGCATGCGGTGGCAGGGGCGAGAGTACAGGTTGGCGGCTGAGCCCGTGCGTTGGTTCCAGCGCCGTAACTGGTGGAACGAGGAGCTGCGTGCGGAGCGCGGTCGCGGACCGGGGCTTGTTGACTACGAGGTCTGGCAATTGCAGGTAAAACTCGCCGGCGTTGGACCCCTGCGCACCTTCGAGGTTTCTCGTCAGGTCGAGACCGGGAGGTGGCGCATGATTCGAATCTATGACGCCTATCAGGAAAGTGCTTGAGCCCAACCTCTGGTCGAACGGGTAAGGAAATGCAACGCTAAACGCAGAGCCCAAGAACCTGCGGCTCACAAAGGTTTAGGAGTCGATGAGATGCAAGAGATCTTTGATGCGGCAATCATTGGTCTGGGACCCGGCGGCGAAGTGGTTGCCGACAGACTGCTGAGCGCAGGCAAAAAAGTAGTGATGTTTGAATCCGAGCTCATTGGCGGGGAATGTGCCTATTGGGCATGCATCCCCTCAAAAACCGTCTTGCGTGGCCCCGAGCTACGCACCGAAGCTGCCCGAGCCGCGGGGGTTGGAGCCATAACGCTGGATTGGGATAAGGCGCGCGAATATCGCGACTACATGGCCCGTCACCTCGATGACAGCGCCCAGTTCAAGGGATATGAGGATCGCGGGGCAACCATCGTTCGCGCCAACGCAAGCATTGCCGGCCCCGGAACGGTGAGTGCGAGCGGTATCCGATACCTTAGTCACCACATTATTGTCGCCACGGGTACAGTGCCGCTGATTCCAGAATTCCCCGGCAGTGACCAAATCACCCTCTGGGGTAACCGTGAGGTCTATACCCTCAAAGCATTGCCGGCATCCGTGGCAATCATTGGCGGTAGCGCCGTGGCGCTGGAGACCGCGAGCTTCCTTAGCGGATTTGGCGTCCAAGTCACGCTGCTCAACAGAAGCGCAAGACTGCTGGGGCGTGAAGAGCCCGAAGCTGCTGCGCTCGCCGAAGGCTACTTGTGTGAAGCCGGCATAGATGTGCGCACCAATACCTCGATTATCAGTGCGCGGCGTAGCGGGGAAGTAAATGTCCTCAAACTGCATGATGGAAGCGAGCTAAGCGTTGACGCGACCATTTTCGCTACCGGACGCCGCCCACGCACCGACTCTATGGGTATCGCACGGGCCGGAGGGTTGCTGGATGACAAGGGCAACATGCAGGTCGATGAGCATTGCTGGGCGGCCGACGGGCTGTGGGGCATCGGGGACGTCACGGGAATCATGCCCTTCACCCATGTAGCCAAATACCAGGCACGCGTCGTGGCCGATTGCATCCTGGGCAAAGAGCGGAAAGCCAACTATGGAGGAATCCCCAGAGTAGTCTTCAGCAATCCAGAAATCGCGGCCGTTGGGCTAACCCGTGAACAAGCGGACACGCTCAACATTGAGAGCGAATACCTCACCGTCAACATTCCCGAAGCCATTGCCCGCCCCGGGACCTATGAAGAAAATCCGAGAGGAGATCTGGGCATACTCATCGACGTCCAACGTCAGGTCATGATCGGAGCCTGGGCCATGGCACCACAGGCCGCCGAATGGATCCACTATGCGGCTCTTGCCATTAGGGGCCAAATCCCGTTGGCCACGCTACGCGATCAGGTGGCGCAATTCCCCAGTTACACCGAGGCCTACCTCGTGGCACTCGAGCGGCTCGAAAATGCACGATAAATAATCGTGACTCAACTCATGGGAACCGTATAACCCCTGACCAGAGACCCAAATCCTTGTACGGAATGCAAATGATTCGAAAACATCTTCTAAACCAAGTTGATTCGAACGCGCATTCTAATATGATGGGTTTAGCCCCGCCGGCACACGGACGAACCGCTTCGAAAAACGCCAACACGGTACTCACTTCGAACCGAAGCCCCCACAAAATGCCACCACGCGGGGAGTGGAAGGCACACCATCACCAAGGGGGATAAACGCTCATGAGCTTTACCCACCTGAACGTCACCTCCGCCTTCAGCGCACACTACGGAGTCTCCTGGCCCGAAATCCTCGTCCAAGCAGCGCTCGCCGACGGAGCCGACGCACTAGCCATCACCGACCGCGACGGACTCTACGGAAGTATCAAACACCTCAAGGCCTGCATCAAACATGGAATAGATCCAATCCTAGGGGTGGACCTAGCCGTCCTCGAACCTGCCACCGAACAGCCAAACCCGCACACTCACCCCGCACCCCTACACGTGAGCGGACGGATCACCATACTCGCCAAGGGACATAGTCAGGGGAATGGTTATAAAGCGCTATGCAAACTCATCACAGCGGCACACCAACCACAAACCCTTACAGGAGTCGCCAAGGGGCACGTAGGCATCATGCTCAACGAACTCAAAACACATGCCCTAGATGCAAATGGTGAACCCCAGCTGGCCATCCTGCTTGGACCCAACTCCAACGTGGGCCAAGCAACCGCTCACCGCAACTACACCCACGCACGAAACCTCCTTCACGCTTGGCGTGCCCAGCTAGGAGCGGAAACGCTGTATGTAGAGATCGTCACCCACCTCAACACCCCAGGCCAACGCCTGAGCACCTCACACGCAATCCGTATGCTCCGCTGTGCCCAAACACTAAACATCACCCCCGTCCTCACCAACGCCGTACGCTACGCAGACCCAGACGGAGCCGCCACCGCAGACGTCCTAGACTCCGCACGCGCACTCAGCTCCCTCGAAACCCTCCATGACATCCAACCCAACGGACAAGGCTGGCTCAAAACCACAACGGAGATGCACAACCTCGCCCAAGAACTCTCCAGGGACGCAACCAACCCAGCCCTTGCCACCACACTGCTACGTAATACCGCAGCGCTCGCCGACTGGGCACGCCTAGACCCCATCCAAGACACCGGATGGTCAATACCCGTAGTCCCCGAAGCCCACATCATCGGCATCACCGGAGATCCCAACACAGAACTCGCCAACCGCGCAGAAGCAGGCATCACCCGACTACTACCCGATCAAGCCAACGACCCGGTATTACGCCACCGCCTAGGGGAAGAGCTAGCTACCATCACAGACCTCGGCTTCGCCACTTACTTCCTCACGGTCGCAGAAGTCAGTGACATGATCACAAAAATGGGAATACGCTCCGCGGCCCGCGGCTCCGGCGCCTCATCCTTGGTCAACTACCTCACCGGTATCAGCCAAGTAAACCCCCTAGCCCACGACCTACTCTTCGAACGCTTCCTCTCCCGCGACCGCAAAACCCTCCCCGACATAGACATCGACGTCGAATCAGCCAGACGCCACGACATCTACCAACACATCTTCACCCGCTTCGGAAAAGAACGCGTCAGCCTCATGAGCATGCAAAACGGCTACCGCGCCCGCGGAGCAGTACGCGACGCAGGCACCGCCCTCGGCATGGAAGAGACAGACATCGATTCAATCGCCAAACAACTCTGGCGCTTCTCCGCCGCCACCTTCCGCCAAGCCCTAGAAGAAAAACCAGAACTCGCACCCTTCGCCCAACGCCTCGGCACAGAAAAACAACTAGACCTACTCGTAGACCTCACCGAACGCCTCGATCGACTCCCACGCCACATCTCCATGCACCCCTGCGGCGTCATCCTCTCTGACAACACACTCCTAGACCGCACCCCCGTCCAGCCCAGCGGCATCAACCTCCCCATGAGCCAATACGACAAACACGACATGGACCCCATGGGACTGATCAAACTCGACATCCTCGGGGTACGCATGCAATCGGCCATCAGCCACACACTTTCCGAAATCCAACGCATCCACCCCAACGCCCAAGCCGTTGCCACGGCAGGCGGACACCTAAACAAACACTCAGGACAGATCCCCAGCTACATTTCACCCAACGGAACCATCGACCTAAGCCTCGTCCCACTAGACGACGAACCAACCTACAACCTCATCCAATCCACCCACACCCTGGGCTGCTTCCAAATCGAATCACCCGGACAACGCGAACTCATCGGCAAACTCGCCCCCACCGAATTCAACGACCTCATCATCGACATCTCCCTCTTCCGCCCCGGACCCATGAAATCCAACATGGTCGCCCCCTACCTAGAACACCGCCACGGATTCGCACCCGAAAAATACCCTCACCGCAACCTCGCACCAGCGCTCGCCGAGACCCACGGAGTCACGGTCTTTCACGAACAGGTGCTACGGATCTTCAGCATTATGACCGGCTGCACGCTGGCCAAGGCCGATGTGTATCGCCGCCTGCTGGGAAGTAGGTCCGAACCCGAGGTTGAAGCATTCTTTAGAGCCGCGGCACATGATCGTCAGTACAGTCTCGAAGTCATTGACGAGGTCTGGGGGACTCTTGCCGCGTTTGGGTCCTTTGGTTTCTGTAAGGCCCACGGGGCAGCCTTTGCCGTGCCCACCTACCATTCGGCCTGGCTGAAGGCACACCACCCGGAGGCGTTCTTGGCCGGGATCTGGGAACACGATCCGGGCATGTATCCCAAGCGTTTACTTGTAGCCGAGGCAAGACGCATGGGAATTGCGATCCTGCCGCTGGATATCAACCGCTCGGATGCCAGCTACCGGGTTGAGAAGCTTGATGGGTTACTTCCTCCTGCTCGGATGCCGGTGGTACCGCGGGCAGTGGGTGCGGCATTGCCCGGACGCTTCGGGATTCGGCTTGCCCTGCGCGGGATCCGCGGGGTTTCGGAACGAGAAATCACCAGGGTGTTGGCGGGGCAACCCTACGCATCGATTGCCGATGTGCGTGATCGATCCGGGCTGAGCCGAACCTCGCTGAATAACTTTGCGGCACTCGGTGCTTTTGACTCGCTACAGGCCAAGGCCGGGCGCGGCAATCGGGCGGATTTGATGGAGCACCTACGTGGACGAACACGCAAGCCGATTCCACAACGCTATCGGCCACTGCCCGGACAATTGGCCTTGCCGCTGGGGGACCTGGATATTTCGATGATGCAGGTGGGTGCGCCGCAAACTCCGTTGGATGAGGTGGTGCGCACCGAGCTTGATTTGCTCAGCGTGGATGTCAGCGCACACCTGATGCAATCCTATGCGCCGCTCTTGGCAACGCTTGGGGTGTCGCATGCCGAAGATCTACTGGCAATGCGCAATGGAACCGAGGTTCTGGTGGCCGGGGTGCGGGTTGCCACGCAAACTCCGCCCATGCGTGGTGGGCGTCGAGTGGTTTTCATTTCCGTTGATGACGGCACAGGGTGCGTGGATGCCACGTTCTTCCACGAGGCCCAGCAGCGCTGCAGCCCGTTGCTTTTCTCCACCCGGTTATTGCTGATCCACGGGCTGACCCGGCGCACCGGGCCGCGGGGGATTAGCCTGCAAGCGTTGGCGGCCTGGGACCTATCGGAAAAATCAGTACTTCCTGCCCCCGGTTATCTCAGTGACCCGACAAGGACTCGCAATATTGAATTTGGCGCTTCATCCACCGCGCCCAAGATAGAAACGGGTATGTCGCTGGCCGAACTCATGGCAGCCGAAGATCTTGATGCCCGCGGGCATCTGGGAGCCTGAGCAGGTCAAGCACTTGTGCAAGGCCTTTTAGCTGTACTGGAGAAATATCACGCTGAAGAATACGCACTGGGGTTGGCAAGCGTGAAAGAACGGAGCGAGCTATCGGCCATGACCGGTCGTTTGCGACATTTCACAGTAAGCCACAGATGTTTAGGGTTATAGATCGAACCCGGTTAGCTAAAAATTCCTGGCAGGGGGGAAAATATTGGTTTCAGGTTCGGTGGTCATATCGGTAGGCGTGACCACCGAACCTGAATCGCAGGCCAGATCTAGTTGCTATTGCGTTGTACTGCTACGGATACCAGCACGTCATTGTTCTCCCGCGCTGCGCTAATGCCTGCACGACGGCCGAAGAAGCTGCCATCACCTAGGCTCGTTCCACTGGCGTAGCCTCCGGCACATACGCCCGAAGTGCAACGTCCCGCGGCAAATAGGCCTGGAATGGGCTTGCCAGAAACATGTAACACTCGGGAGTCGGTATCCGTCCTCAACCCGCCAAGGGTGAAGCCACCGGTACGGCCACGCAGGTCAATGGCCGCGATGGGAGTTCCTAACGGCTTGACCCACCGAGGATTCTTGCCCAGTAGCGGGTCCGAGCCTTCGGCGGCGTAGCGATTATACAAATCGACGGTGGATTGTAAAGTTCCGGCCGGAAGCCCAATTTCAGATTCCAAATCTTCGACTGTCTCTCCAACCCATGTCGGTTGCAATAGTAATTCCGGGGTCGAAGATTCACTCTTGGATGCTTCTTCGAATGCTGCTTCATCGATGATCAGGAAAGCCTGATTATCTTGATGAAATAACGTAGCCTGACCGATTCGTCCGGCGTAGGTGTCCTCGGTAATGTAGCGTTGCCCGCGAGCATTAATGAGAACTCCACGCACCAATAATTGTGGATCGCAGAAGAATGCGACCTCGGTTGCATCCATGTGAGCGGTTTCCGCACCTAGTGACTGAGCCATTTGAATGGCTTTGCCGTCGTGTGCCTCAATCGATGCTGCTGGGCGTCCTAGGATTCGAGGAGCATTCGCACGCACCATCTCTTCGTTGTAGGCGAAGCTACCCATGGCTAGAACCACGCCCCTACGTGCCTTAACGTACACGTCCTTGCCATATCGCTTGGATGCGACGCCCACGACCCGGCCTTCGGCATCAATGATGAGGCTTTGAACGCGGATATCGTATTCTGCGTGGACGCCCAACTTTTCGGCGGTCTCGACCAAGGGCTTCATGAGCATATAGCCCCCACCTTGCTCGCCGGTTTTCTTTTCCGACATCTGAGGCACATGACCTCGCGGTGCAGGAGGAATTGAAGAGCTAAACGGTGCCGCGTTTTCGCCACCAGAGTACATTAGCCCGTCGTCATATGGGGGCTCCCAGCCGGGCTGATCCCAATAGGATTCTTTGAAAGTAACACCAGCGTCGACAAGCCAGTTGTAATGATCCACGCTTTCATCGCAGTAGACCTCGATCTTCTGTTCGTCGGTTCCGGGACCGAGCGCCGCTTTCATAAAGGCCTTCATGTTTTCCGTGGTGTCGTGGAAACCCAGAGCTTTTTGTAACGGTGTGCCACCACCGAGGTAAATGAACCCGCCGGACATCGACGCGGCTCCTCCCGATCCAGCCGAACGCTCGAGCACTAGCACCTCAGCGCCTGCCCGCGCAGCTTCAATCGCGGCGCTCACTCCGGCGATCCCGTAGCCGGCCACCACGACGTCGACTTCAAAATCCCAGGCGTCGATGTCTTTGGCTGAGATTTGTGTAATTTTTGCGTCGGACATGCAAGATCTCCCTCTCGTAGATGAACGACAAATGACTAGGACACTAGTGGTACGCCCTGGGCATCATGGGGACCGATCCCATTCAGTGGTACGACGTTCTCGAATCAAAATTTGTCTCGTGGAGTTGTTTCTTTCAGATACGTTAAAGTGAAGTATCTTCTACCCAATCGGTTGACTTAAGGGTGCAAATCTCAGCCGTCACTCACGAAGAATGTTGCATGTTTGAAATGGATCAGTGGAGGTAGCTATGAACATGTTGTGGGTGCACTATTTGACGATTGAGCTGGAGAACGGAATTTCGAGGCTCATGTCTTGGCTCCGCAGATGCTTATTCGGAGGCCGCGGTGCAAGGGCCCACGAGGCGTAACGGTCAATCCATATGATGACCAGTGGCAGAGCCTGGGCGAAGTATCCTCGCGTGGCAGTTCGCCTCGAACACAGATGAAGCGTGAAGATCAAAAAATCATCTCTGTTGCACCCGGCCCAGGCAGCCATCCAAACCGTGCGAGCACCAAAGCCACTGCCAAAGATGGAAGCATTGGACGTTCGGCCAGGTAAGAAACAGGACTTTAGCCCATGAGTGCATCTAACCTGGATACGAATTTTCTGAGCTCTGGCTCAGGCGCGCAAGGTACTGAGGAACCGGAATCTGTTGCTGGCCCCAGACGCACCATGGTGTGCAAGTGCGTCAACGTAGTAAACGCAGGTATCCAAGTCCACTTCAGCGGATGTGGTGTGACGTGCAAATATCCATAGGTGGTGCTCCCCGCTGGTGCGATACTGAAAGTATCTAAGGGCCACTCTGGGAGCGGGGCGTTGCATCGATGATTCCTACAATGATCGTGCTCGGGATTCTCTTTGGCCGCTGGTGGATAGCTGCAATCATCGGCGGCGGGTTGTTCTGGGGCTTTGCGATTGGAGCCATGAGCGTCATCGCAAATGACGAAACCTTTAGTTGGGGGCTCATCTTGGGTGCTGTGCTTCTGGGTGCCGTGAACGCGGCTTTTGGGGCAGGGATACATCAGCTAGTTTTGTGGATCATCCGCAAAATCCGATCAGCCAGAAAAACCCCGACTCGTTAGCACCCGAGCAAGAAAACGCGGTGTTCCCATTGGAAATTTAGGAAGGTTTCTCCTCGCGTTGAGCCCCCTGCCGTGAGCCCACGAAAATTCGGGACTTTTGACCTATTGCCCATGGCTATACACGCGAGTAGCGTCCTATACATGAGTACAGCGCGGGAGGATCTTACCGGACGCGCCCGGCTACGGGACGCCGCCATTGAAAGCTTTGCCGCTCACGGATTCGCCGAATCCCTGCGTGCCATAGCAACACGTGCCGGAGTCAGCGCGGGATTGGTACGTCACCACTTTGGCTCCAAAGAAGCACTACGCGCCGAATGCGATGCAACGGTGCTCGAACGCTATAAGAACCTAAAAACCGAAAGTCTGGCAGCGGCACCACAACAACTCTTCGCCCAACTTCCTGCTTCCCGTGAGGGTGGCATCCTGATCGTCTACATTCTGCGCTCGGTGCGTGAAGGCGGCACGGCTGGTCGAGAATTCGTTGAAAACATGATCCGTGAGGCCACCGTATTCTCTCGCGAGGCGGTGGCTCGTGGTCTGGTGGTACCCAGCCGCGATGAGGAAGCCCGAACCCGGTTCCTCGTTCAACAGGCTCTAGGTCTGTTAGTGGTGAGCTTCGCGCTGGGACAGGAAGTACCACTTGATGACTTCGGGGCCGTCAGGGATCGTTTCTACGCCGAATCCATGCTTCCAACACTCGAGCTATATACCGAGGGTCTCTTCACCACCCACGAGTACCTCGATGAATATGTGGCCTATATGGCTACAACTAAAAACCCGCCCGCGGGCCTCGCGGGAGAAACCATGAAACGGTAAGGAGAACACCATGTCCACCAACACCCAGGCCATTTCGGTCACCGAGTTGCACAAGAACTTCGGAAACACCGCGGCCCTGGCTGGTTTGGATCTAGAGGTGGAAACCGGTCAGGTGGCAGGCTTTCTCGGTCCTAATGGATCGGGCAAGTCAACAACGATCCGTATCTTGCTCGGCTTGTTGCGCGCGGATTCGGGAACCGTCAAAATGCTTGGCGGCGATCCATGGGATGACGCGGTCGCCCTACACCGCCGCATCGCCTACGTTCCCGGAGAGGTAGCCCTGTGGCCTAATCTCACCGGAGGGCAAGCCATCGGCATTCTTTCAGCGCTGCGTGGGGGAGTGAACAGTGCAAAGCGTGATGAACTACTTGAACGCTTTGATCTTGACCCCACCAAGAAGGCCCGCAGCTATTCGAAGGGAAACCGTCAAAAGGTTGCCTTGGTTGCGGCGCTTGCCTCCGACGCGGAGCTGTTGCTGCTCGATGAACCAACCTCCGGCCTTGACCCACTGATGGAACAGGTTTTTACCTCCTGTATCCGTGAGGTCAAGGAGCAGGGCCGGTCCGTGCTGCTCTCCAGCCACATCTTCGCCGAGGTTGAGAAGCTCTGTGACACCGTCACCATTATTCGTGAAGGCGTTGCGGTGGAAGCCGGGCGTTTGGACGAACTACGTCATCTACATCGCACCACAGTTTCGGCAGTACTTGACGGGGACGCCTCGGCACTGGCCTCGGTTCCGGGGGTTAGTGACCTGGTATTTGAGGGATCTAAGGCAACCTTTACCGTGGGCTCCGAAGACCTTGCCCAGGTGCTACGGGCACTTGCAGAATACTCGCCGCGTTCCTTGGTTTCCGCACCACCATCGCTCGAAGATCTTTTCCTGCGTCACTACGGTGGTCTGCCGACCGAATCACCAATGTCCAAGAGTGGGCACCACACCCACCATATCCACCCGGCCGGTGCACGATGAGTGCCACAACAATTCAAGGCCACTTGTTACCGATGCAGCGGAGTTCGGCAGGAACCTTGGCCGGACTTGGAACCGCTGTACGGTTCATCATGCATCGCAATTGGTTGCGCCTAACCATATGGGCAGCGGTGTTGGCGGTGATGATTCCGGTGGTCTATGACTCCCAACAGCAAGCATTTCCCACTCAGGCCGCCCGAGACGCCTACTCACAGGTTGCCAACACACCAGCGGTAGCAGCAATGACCGGGCTGCCCTATGCGGCCGGCTCCTTGGGCGGAATCTTGGTCATCAAAATTTGGATGACCTTGGCAGTGGCTTTGGGCTTTGCCTCGATTTTCTTGGTCACACGCAATGGTCGCGCCGATGAGGAGGCCGGACGAACCGAGCTACTGCGTTCCGCGGCTCTGGGTCGGCATGCCTATTCGGTGGCCAACTATCTGGTGGCTGGAACGCTGAGCGTGGTCACCGGGCTACTGATTTCCCTGCTTTGCCTCTCGCTGGCCCTGCCTACCAGTGGCTCTTGGGTGATGGGCGCCTCGATTGCCGGTATCGGGATTGCCTTTGTGGGAATATCTGCCATCTGCAATCAGCTTGCCACCACCAGTAGGGGAGCAAACTCCTTGGGAGTTGCGATCATTGCGCTCTTCTACTTTCTCAGGGCTGGTGCAGATCTACAGGCAACTAGCACCACGCCTAGCGCGTTGAGCTGGTATTCACCCATTGGGTGGGCGCAGAATATGCGTTCCTTTGGGGAAAATAATTGGCTTCCCCTGCTGGCCCTCTTGGGTTTGGCGGTGCTTGGCTGCATGCTGGCCTTGCGCCTTGAAAGTCGCAGGGATCTTGGCGCAGGGATCTTGGCAGAGCGCAAGGGACCGGCAACATCATCAAGATTCATTTCTCATCCGCTGGGCTTGGTGCTGCGCTTGCAGCGATCATCATTGATTGGTTGGCTGGTTGGGGCCGTCATCGCCGGGCTGTTCTTTGGCGGTGTCGCGAAGGCCATGACTGCCGTGCTCGATCCCAGTAATCCATTTGCCAAGTCATTTGTGGGTAGCGGACACAGCATGCTCGATGGCGTGATGGGAATCTTTGTTCTCTTCAATGGACTGCTCGCCGGGGCCTTCGCCATCCAATGCCTAGCCGCTGCGCGCAGCGAGGAGGAAAGCGGACGGCTGGAAACCCAACTCGCTGGTTCCCTTTCACGCTTTAACTGGCTCGGGGCCCACGTGTTGGTTGCAGCGCTGGGGTCGGTAGTGATGCTGCTGCTCGGTGGATACCTCACCGGTGTCTCCTCACAAGGCGCTGCTACCGGAGGATCCATGATGGCTGCCAGCTTTGCCTATTGGCCGGCGGTCCTGCTGGTGCTTGGGGTATTGCTCTTCCTGCAAGGTTTTGCCCCACGCCTGAGCACGGGGCTGACATGGATTATTTACGGTTTGTCGCTGATGGCAGCAATGTTCGGTGGGCTTTTCTCATTGTCCGATGACGTCATTAAGCTCACACCCTTTGGGGCGGTTCCTCGGCTTCCGGCCGAAGACTTTGTCTTGCTGCCCATCATCGTGCTATCAATCATTGCGGTGCTTTTGGCGATATCTGGTTTCTGGCGGTTCCGTGCCCGGGATTTGATGCCCGAGTAGCACGAGAGCTACCTCAGCAGTTCTCCTCCGATGGGTGTTCACGGCTAGCAGGACGTGAACACCCATCGGAGGTAAATCGATAGTTTCGGAACTCTTTACACGGCTCTGGGCGCGGGTCTAGCGTGAACCCCATGGACTGGAAACTAGAACTAGTATTTGTCCCCGTGTCCGATGTGGATCGTGCCAAAGATTTCTATGTGAACAAGGCTGGCTTCAATGCCGACTTTGACGAACGGCCCAGCGATTCAATCCGTTTTGTTCAACTGACTCCGCCTGGGTCGGCCTGCTCGATCTGCATTGGGGAAGGGCTTACCGAAGCCGAACCGGGAACTGCTCCTAGCATGCAAATGGTTGTCAGCGACATCCAAGCGGCCCACGACCAGCTGAAGGCCAACGGTGTGGAAGTCAGTGACGTCGAGGTTTTGGACTGGGGGAGTTTCGTGTACTTTGCCGATCCTGATGGGAACAAGTGGGCGGTGCAATACATCCCTCAGCGGCCCAATGGCTGATTCACAAACACTGATTCTCTCTGAAACCCATCGGCTATATATTGCCGGTAGGGCTTTGCTCGAGCATGAGTCCCTCTAAAGCAAGGTGTGTTTCGGCAATATCTTGCCGATAGGCACCTTGGTGGGGCATGCTACAAGTTACAAGTCGGCAGGATACTGCCGTATAGAGGGATAAGTGGATGAAAAACGGTGCAACGCTGGCCACCAGCATTCGAACTAGGCGTAAGAAAATTGGGCTGACTCAAATGCAGCTAGCCGAACTGGCCCAAGTATCTGAACGTACGGTTCGATCAATGGAAACGCAGAGAGGGAACCCGTCACTGGTTTCTGTACTTGCGGTACTCAGCGTGCTGGGTCTTAAACTCTCGCTTTCTTGGGTCGACTAAAAGATGCTCAGTGAGATCGGCTGCCTCAGAAGAATTACTAAATTTTTTCTGAGGCAGCTCGGAACGCGTCGTTCAATGAGTGAAACGTGGAGTGTTGGACGGCGACGCGCCCGCAGAGAAAGCGTTTGTCATGAGGTCTCCCCTTGAAAACGAACCCCTTGGCACTAGCGCCAAGGGGTTCTCGAAAAACCAAAGAGGGGGGACTCCTCGCATGCCTAACCTAAATAGGAGGCATGTGGGGAGCCCACATCAATAACTATTGGTGAAGAGCTTTTTGGTGGTGAAATGGCCCCAAATCCCATTCGTCATTGCTCATCTTGAGAAGTGCGATGCTTACGAAGACGCTCGCAACTGTGGTTAGACCCCACCCCATGGTGACATCGAGTAACCGGCTAGGCACAACCACGGCGGCAATGAAATGGAACGGTTGGGAAACCATCAGGGCACCTGCAACCCACCAGTTCAGGATTTTAGCCCGGCCCAACGCGATACCCGTGAGGATCATGCCCACGATATGTCCGATGAGCCAAATGATCCCACCCACTGCGGCAAATGTACTGTTCTGCAGAGCATCACCAATATCCGTAATGCTCTGATGATCAAACCCGCTGGCACCAAGTTGAGAGACCAAATAGTCCATGTTCACGGTGGTTGCACCCATGCTCCACCCAACAAAGCCAAGCCCACCACCGAGCATTGCCAACAACGGTGAGCCTCGCCTAGCTACATAGGAGATGGCGAGGACACTGAGTAATAGCATCGGAGCAAAGACGATTCCGGACCACACCATAAGGTCCAAGGTTCCCTGATTCGCAAGCGATTGGGAAACGATTGCATCCGGAGAATCTGTGGTCCAATACGGCATGATGGCCCGAATCATGAGGATGCCAAACGGGCCAAGAGTGATTACCGCAGCGGCGGTAACCCGCCAGAAGGTACGCATATCCCGTCCCGCCACCAGTGGCGGAGTTTCGCTGCGCACATCATTCATGCGTGTCATGACTTTTCCTTCCTGTCTCCGGCGGTATCGGATGATCCCGCCAACAACATCAGGATGTGCCTCGAGAAGAGAAGAAGAATCGTGGTGAATACCCAAGAATAATCAGTGCTGGCACGTAGAGCATGGGCATCGATCCGGGTTTAAGCTGTTGACATGGGTTGGGCCCGTGTCGTATCAAATGCAGTGTTTCTGCCAGTGATGGTGTTGCTGGCAATAGCCATCTGGGCATTGAACACGGGAGTGGACGGCTTCGCGCGTGGCTGGTTTTTAGTATGCATCATCATGTCCTTACCTTCCCTGATTCTTGGATACCTGATCACCAGAAGACTCCCGCAGCAAGGAGTTGGAGCACTGCTAAGTGCCGCCGGGCTACTGATATTTGCCGTTGGTTGCAGCGACACATATCTTGCCGCGGCACGCGAATCTACGCAGCTCCCAATTAGCAGTCTATTGATCGCATTCATGCAGGGAGCGTGGATGCTGCTCTATTTGCCATGGGCACTGATGCTTTTAGTTTTCCCTGAAGGCCGTTTTGCGGATAAAACTGCGCGGAGGTTGGGGCAAGGGCTTTGTTTGGTGGTGGTACTTTTTGCGGTTCTGGTTGCTTTGAGTCCGATGCCCTATACGGATTCATTTCAGGAACAGCACCGTGTCTTAGAACCTGTGCCGGGGACAGAACTTGTGGCAGTGTTACTCCTACCGGTGTTCCTAGCAATGTTGGTTTTCAGTGTGGTGCATCTGGTGCGGCGATTCAGACACGTCGATCCCATAATCAGGAACCAGATTCGTTGGTTAGTGCTTGCTGGCTTGAGTGTGCCAGCCACTTTGCTCCTGTGCTGGGCCGGATACCTTGTTTTCGGCAACGAATCAATTGTGGTAATTGGCCTTGTTGCCATGTATCTATTCATTCCCGCAACTATTTCGGTAGCGATACTTCGCGAGGATCTTTATGATGCTGGCCGTGTGTTGGTTGTAGCTTTGGGTGTATTCGTGAACCTTGCCCTTGTCATACTGCTTGCGGTGGTAGTTCTGCGTTTGCCCGGGAGTACAACGGAATCGAGCTTTACCGTACTGGTTGCCTGTACCGCCTTCGGATCCTTGATACTTTCAGCGCTGAGGCCACGACTCCAACGATTGATTGGCCGCATCGTCTATGCCGAACACGAACAGCTCATCGATTCACTGAGAATTTTTGAAAACAAGGTCTACTCCAACGACGCTCAACCCACAGATCTGGAAAATACTCTTCGTACCGCTACCAGCGATCCCACATTAAAAATCGGATACGCCGCTTCCGTTGGCAGTGGGTTTCGAGATCCACGCGGGAACTCCGTGGCGGCGGGCGACGGAGTTAAGGTCTTCTTGGCCCAGAGAGCTATAGGCATAGTGGTGCCAGGTCTCGGACGCGGACGGGTATTTAATAAAGAAAGCCTGGAAGCGATGGCGTTGCTGGTTGAAATGGGCAGGCAGCACATGGAACTTTCCATTGCACTTGCCGAAATTGAAGCGAGCCGCGCACGCCTAGTGCTTGCCTCTCACCATGAACGCAAACGCCTGGAACGGGACTTGCACGACGGTGCTCAACAGCGCCTGGTCGCATTGGGAATGAAGCTTAGACTCATGCAACGCCAGCTGCCAGCAACCGGAGGTGAGATTGCGAAACAACTTGATAGTGCTGTTGCAGAAATCGGGACGGCGGTTGCCGAATTGAGGCAGATCGCCCACGGGATTCGTCCCAGCGCACTGGACGAAGGGCTTGAAGCAGCACTGCGGCAACTTAGCGGCAGATCACCGACGCCGGTGTCGGTACAGATCGAAGGATCTTTTGCCCGTCTTCCGGAACTTGTGGGGGCCACTGCCTACTTCGTTGCCTCGGAAGCAGTACACAACGCAATTAAGCATTCTGGCGCCGAACACATCATTGTTCAGCTGGCAAGACGAGACGAAGCAGTTCAATTACAAGTGAGCGACGATGGCTGTGGCGGAGCCAAACACACCCCGGGTGGGGGACTCTCCGGCCTGAGCGACAGAGTCGATGCACTGGGAGGCTCACTGAAGGTGCGAAGTAGCAAAAGTGCTGGCACCCTGATCGAGGCGGTGCTCCCATGCGCTTGGTGATTGCCGAAGATTCTGCGCTGTTCCGTGAAGGGCTCGCAAATTTATTGACGGATGCCGGGCACCAAATCGTAGCCGCCGTCGGTGATGCCCAAGAAGCAGTGAGAGAAACCAGAAAGCTCGTTCCCGATGTGCTGATTTGTGATGTTCGAATGCCACCTGAGATGACCGATGATGGGGCACGGGCAGCACTTGAGTTACGCCGGGAGTTTCCTCGGTTGGGGATTGTGCTGCTATCCCAACGCATTGAAACGACTCACACCGCACGCTTGGTACCCGGTGGTTATTTTGCTTATCAGCTCAAAGATCGGGTACTTGATGTCAACGAATTTTTGGGCACGCTGAACCACATCCGTGAAGGTGGCACAGCGCTAGACCCAGAACTGGTGCTTGAACTGATCGGGGCCGCGCGTACCCAGCGAGCCTTGGAACTGCTCACTCCCCGTGAACATGAAGTACTTGCGTTTATGGCGGAGGGACGCACCAATCTGGGGATTGCCCAACGTTTGTGGCTCACCGAACGCACAGTTGAAACACACGTCGGAAACATCCTATCTAAGCTCGATTTACCAGTAACACCGGCGGATCATCGCAGGGTTCTGGCGGTCATCACCTATTTACAAACACAGGGGACCGATCAAGGCTTAACCGGATAACGCGAGGTGATCGCGATGCGATTAAACATGTTGATTGCAGCACTGAGCCAGGCAACAGCAGAGATCTGTTCGTCGGAGAGCACCGCCCGAGCCATGGTGTAGACCCCGTGCGGGACGTGGTCAACGGAAACCATAGTGATCGATTCGCACAGGGCCAACGCGGCGCGCTCCACAGCGGTGAAGTATTCGGAGTCTGCCCAGGCCGTCACCAAGGCGAGGCGGTCGGTCGTTTCACCGAGTTTCAGGGCATCGCGTGTATGCATGCGCAGGCAGTATGTGCAGCCGTTGAGCTGCGAGGCGCGCACCTTGAGCAGCTCGCAGAGCTTGGGGTCGATTCCTGCCCGCTCGGCGGCCTCGCTGGCGGCCTTGTTCATGGCCAACAGCGCAGCGTATGCAGCAGGATCGGACTTGCTGAGATTCACACGGGGTTCCATGACTAGATGCTAGTACCGGTTGCTGTTAATCAACAGAGTAGGAGCATGAAACTCGAATGAGGTTCCAAGCGCATCCCCACGACTAGTGGCGCATAAAAACGTTCTTTCATCAAGAAGCCGTGTTTCTTATCCAAGGTCTTAGGTACGCAACTATGGATAAGGAGATGCCTTCTTGCTGTGTGAGGAAGATTTCCTGACGTGAGGCAGAAGAAGTGCCGAAAAAATCGGTAGGTAGCTCGTCCAGTAAAACTTGGTTTTGACCCTGCTCCTCATCCCATGAAATTCGAAGTGGTGGGTGCTGTTACCCGTGTTGCTACTTAGATTATTGATGAAAAAGACCTCAAATACTCATGAAATCACTTTGCACAAAGATCTTCGAACGTGAGGAAAAACCGAAAATGCTATCCCACCTGCCTGATTGGCGGTACATGGAACCGATGACATGAGCATGCGAATTGCTTGGTAGCGCAGGGTGTCGGTTAAGCTGGATGTTGGCTGGTTGTGGCCACCGTACGCCACAAACCCTGAAGCCGTAGACGAAACGAGGAGCCGTAGTGCTTGAGCAAATTACACTGACCGTCGATGGGGAAGCACGCGAGGTGAATGCCGGCACTACCGGTGCCGAGCTGTACTTCGATGAACGCGAGGTCGTGGTGATGCACGTTGATGGCGTGCTGCGCGATCTGTCCCACCCACTTGAAGCGGGAACCGCCGTCGAACGTGTCACCATCGACTCGCCCGCAGGCCTCGAGGTGCTCCGTCACTCCACCGCACACGTCATGGCCCAGGCCGTGCAGCAGTTGCGCCCCGATGCCAAGCTTGGCATCGGCCCGTACATCACCGATGGTTTCTATTTCGACTTCGATGTTGCCGAGCCATTCACTCCCGAGGATCTGAAGACCCTCGAGAAGATGATGCTCAAGATCGTCAACCAGAACCAGAAGTTCGCCCGCCGCGTCGTGACCGAAGACGAAGCCAAGATTGCCATGGCCAACGAGCCGTACAAACTTGAGCTGCTGAACAAGGCAAGCACCGCAGATTCTGCCGGTGAAGGCGTAAACGTAGAAGTTGGCGCCGGCGAAATCACCATCTACGACAACGTTGATCGTAAGAGCGGTGAAGTTATCTGGTGCGATCTGTGCCGTGGTCCGCACCTGGCCAACACCAAGCTGATCTCCAATGCTTTTGCTCTGACCCGTACCTCTGCCGCTTACTGGTTGGGTAGCGAAAAGAACAAGCAGCTGCAGCGCATCTACGGTACCGCTTGGCCTACCAAGGAAGCGCTGAAGGCTTACCAGGAGCGTATTGCCGAGGCCGAGCGCCGCGATCACCGCAAGCTCGGCGTCGAGTTGGACCTGTTTTCCTTCCCTGACGAGCTGGGTTCCGGTCTGCCGATCTTCCACCCCAAGGGTGGTGTGATCAAGCGTGAGATGGAAGACTACGTTCGCGATCGCCATATCGAAGAAGGTTTCCAGTACGTTGGAACCCCGCACATCTCCAAGGATGGGCTTTTCCACACCTCCGGTCACCTGCCGTACTATGCCGATACCATGTTCCCGCCGCTTCATATCGATGAGGAACGCGACGAAGACGGCAATATCACCAAGCCGGGCCAGGAATACCGCCTGAAGGCCATGAACTGCCCGATGCACAACCTGATCTTCCGTGGTCGTGGACGTTCCTACCGCGAGCTGCCGCTGCGCCTGTTCGAATTCGGTCACGTGTACCGCTACGAGAAATCCGGCGTTGTTCACGGCCTGACCCGCGTGCGTGGTTTTGCCCAGGACGATTCGCACTCCTACGTCACCAAGGAACAGGCTCCGGGCGAGGTCAAGCACCTGCTGGACTTTATGCTTTCGCTGTTGAAGGACTTTGGACTCAACGACTTCTACCTAGAACTCTCCACCCGCGATGACAGTGATAAGTTCATTGGCTCGGCGGAGCAGTGGGAAGAAGCCACCGCGGTGTTGGAGAAGGTTGCCACCGAATCCGGTGTCGATTTGGTTGCAGACCCGGGCGGTGCCGCATACTACGGTCCGAAGATCTCCGTTCAGGCCAAGGATGCGATCGGCCGTACCTGGCAGATGGGCACCGTGCAGTACGACTTCAACCAGCCTGCACGCTTCGGACTTGAATACCAGGCTGCGGATGGAACCCGCCAGGAACCGGTGATGATTCACGCGGCGAAGTTCGGCTCGATCGAACGCTTCCTGGGCGTGCTCACCGAGCACTATGCAGGTGCCTTCCCGGCATGGCTTTCCCCCGTCCAGGTCCGTGCTATCCCGGTTGCCGAAGCCTTCAACGATTACCTCGGTGAGGTTGTCGCCAAGCTCAAGGCTCAGGGTGTTCGTGTGGAACTCGAGGACTCCTCGGATCGCTTCCCGAAGAAGATTCGTACCGCCTCGAAGGACAAGATTCCATTTGTGCTTATTGCCGGTGGCGAGGACGCTGATGCAAATGCTGTTTCCTTCCGTTTCCGTGATGGTAGCCAGGACAACCAGGTCCCGGTCGACGAGGCCGTGGAACGCATCCTCACCGCCATCAAGACCCGCGATAACAGCAACTAACCACGCGCTGTATAGCTAAGCCACCGAACAAGGAGTCCATGGGCATGCAGTATCCGCAAGATGATTCGATTACCGACGAATTTGAACTCGCCGGTGTTCCGGATTCGTTCCAGCGCCTGTGGACTCCTTACCGGATGGCCTATATCAAGGGTGGCCAAGACCAGGTCAAGGGCGAGGAAAGTTGCCCATTTTGTGTGGGGCCTACCCGTACCGATGAAGAGTCTTTGATCCTGCATCGGGGTAAGACCGCCTACGTGATTTTGAATCTTTTTCCTTACAACCCGGGCCATATTTTGGTGTGTCCGTATCGTCATGTGCCGGATTACACCGACATTACCGAGGAAGAAACTGCTGAGATGGGAGCCTTGGCACAGAAGTCAATGCGCGTTTTGCGTCATGTCTCGCGTGCCACGGGTTTCAACCTTGGCATGAACCAAGGTGTCACCGGGGGAGCAGGTATTGCCGCGCACTTGCATCAGCATGTGGTGCCGCGGTGGGCCGGCGACGGGAACTTTTTCCCGATCATCGCCCAGACCAAGGCAATCCCGGCAACCTTGAGCGAGATTAGAAATGATCTTGCTGCCGGCTGGTTGGAGATCGACTAGGCGACTAGATCGCTACTAATTTAATAATGTTTCATCGGTTGTGGTCATCGAGCGTTAGGCTTGGTGGCCATGACCGTTTTTCGGATCATGCTTGGAATGGACGTTATCGGGAGATCGGCGCAGTACGTCAGATATCTTCTAGAAGTTTGACCTCAGCTCCAAGCAACAAGGCTCTAACCTTGTATTTATAAAAACAAGTCACATACCTTGTGTAATGGAAAACAACTACATAGGCTTGTGTCATGATCGTGATGACGATAGACCAACGAAAATCCCGCACCAATCCGGACAAGGTTGAATCCTTATTGCAATGGCTTAGTCGGAGCTATCGTGTGATGCGTGGATTTGAGCGAACCGCGGGGGATGAGGTTCAGGGTGTGTTGGGCGACGGAGTAACTGCCGCGCGGATTGCTCTTGCCGTCGCCGCAACAGGGGATTGGAGTGTGGGTATTGGCATAGGCGCGGTTGAATCTCCCTTGCCCGAGCAGACCCGCGCGGGACGTGGGCTTGCCTTTGAAAATGCTCGTGATGCCGTAGACCGAGCGAAAAAATCTGGTGGGGCCATTGCCGTATCTGGCCCCGGTAATGAGGCCGGGAGGATTGAGGCCGAGTTGCAGCTGATTTCGATTCTTGAATCACGGCGATCCGAATCGTCGGCGGAAGCTGGCAGGCTCGTGGTAGAAGGAATGACTCAGTATGAGATTGCCGTGAAGCTCGGAATATCGCAGCAGGCAGTATCGCAGCGGTTGGCTTCGGGGCTGTGGCACGAAACTGAGAAATTAGCCACGTATGCGGCCCAAGCCCTTGAGGAATATTCGCGAATCGTGGAGGGTAACAAATAAATGTTTGTGTACTCAATAGCGATGCTATTGCTCATACCAGTAATGGCGACGCCTAGGTATTTTCTCAAAACGGGATCCACAACATGGTTTGGAGTTCCGGTCGCTGGCACCATGCTTGCAGCCCTCTTGGCGCTAGCTGCAATTTTTACAGTAATCTCACCGGCCGAAATTGAGCCGAGTTTCCTGCACCAAGGTTTCGTGGTGGTGCTCAGTGTCTTGGTTGCGGCGCTTGGCGGTGGTCCGGTGACAGAAGTGGTTTTCGCACTCGCAGCTCGCCGCCCCTCCCGTGGTGCGAATCGTTCCGTCGGCACGGCGGAAGAAAGTCTGCTCCGCGGTGGCATGTGGATTGGCATCTTGGAGCGTATTGCCATTGCTTCCACGCTGTGGGCGTCCTGGCCCGAAGGGTTGGCTGTGGTCTTGGCGGTCAAGGGGTTGGGCCGCTTTGCGGAATTGAAACAGCACGCGGCGGCCGAGCAGTTCATTTTAGGAACGTTTAGCAGTGTCTTGTGGGCCTGTGCCGCCTATGGAATCGGCAGATTACTTCTGAGCTAAGATTTTGCGACTGCCGCACGCGCCTTGAAGAGGCGCGTGCGGCAGTCGGCTAAAGCGTGGGGCGTGTAAGGGGTTCATATGATCCGCGCACGCTCCTTTGTGCGTTTAGGGGTGCTTCTTTGCCGGTTAACTGGGGGCTATGGTTCTTCAGTGGCGTGATAGTCGTTGAATATCACCGAGCTGAACACTGTTCAAGTTGTGGGTGATCTGGGTGTATGGTGAGTTCAAAGAAAACTTGAACACCGTTCAATACTGATGCTTTGTGAGATTGGCGGCAAACGCGCACCTCCACGAGCTCTCTTCAAATCACCGACATCTAGGAAGGCGTAGCCATGTCATTGGGGCTTACCGAAGAACACGAAGCACGCATAGAAAGCGCAGAATCCAGTGTGGAAAACCCACGAGCACTCGTTGCACTCATTGCTGCGGGTCATCGGCTCACCGAATCCGAAGCACTGCAGGTGCTGGCTACCACCGATGCCCGGACCCTTGAACTCGTTGCAGCCGCCGGCGAACTACGGCGCAAGCATTTTGGAAACACTGTCAAGGTCAACTACTTGGTCAACCTCAAATCTGGACTGTGCCCAGAGGACTGCACCTACTGCTCACAACGCTTGGGCTCCGAGGCCGAGATCCTCAAATACACCTGGCTCAAGCCCGCCGAAGCTGTGCGCCAAGCTGGACTCGGAATCACCGGCGGAGCATCACGCGTCTGCATGGTTGCCTCCGGCAAGGGGCCCAGCGACAGAGACGTTGACCGCGTGGCCACCATGGTCAGCCAGCTCAAGGAAGAGCACCCACAGATTGAGGTATGCGCTTGCCTCGGAATCCTCAAAGAGGGGCAAGCCTCTCGGCTTAAGTCCGCCGGGGCCGATGCCTACAACCACAACCTCAACACCGCAAAATCCCTCTACCCGGAAATCTGCTCGACCCACAGCTTCGCGGATCGCGTTAACACCGTGGGGCACGCCAAAGAGGCCGGACTCTCACCCTGCTCGGGGCTGATAGTGGGCATGGGGGAAAATAACGAGCAATTGGTTGAAGCAGTCTTTGCACTACGTGACCTAGAGGTTGATTCAATCCCGGTAAACTTCCTCATGCCATTTGATGGCACTCCGTTGGCGGGAACTTGGAAGCTCACGCCCATGGCCTGCCTGCGCATCTTGGTGCTGGTCCGTCTGGCCGCCCCAGCCACCGAGCTCCGCATGGCCGGGGGACGGGAAATGCACCTGCGATCGCTGCAGTCCACAGCACTGGCTGTGGCCAACTCCCTGTTCTTGGGCGACTACCTGACCTCCGAAGGCCAAGACGCCCGCCGTGACCTAGAAATGATTGCCGACGCAGGATACGTGGTGCTCGGCCAGGAAGGCGTTGATCCGGCCGAACTTGCCGCACGACTACACCCCACGCCCACCCAAGCTCCGGGGCCAGCAGCTTCCGGCTGTGCTAGCGCCTGTGCCAGCGGATGCAGCAGTTCAGCCTCCGGCTGTGGTCCAATTGCCAGCGAACCGGTGCTGCGCCGCCGGGGTGCCGGAACCGACGAAAGTCCCAACTCATGAGCACCGGCACCCCTGATTTACTCCAACGCGATGCCGGATTACTCTGGCATCCCTACGCGAGCCTGCAGGAGGGGGCACGCTACGCGGTAACGAGTGCCCAAGGAACCAAGCTTTTGCTTAAAGATTCTCAGGGCACCACGCATGAGGTCATCGATGGCATGGCCTCGTGGTGGTCGGCGGTTCACGGCTACCGACACCCGCAACTCGATGCCGCGGCACACGCGCAAATCGAAAACTTCAGTCATGTGATGTTTGGTGGGCTCACGCACCGCCCCCGCCATAGAGCTGGCCGAAAGACTGGTGGCCATGGCTCCGGGAGACCTGAGCCATGTATTTCTTGCCGACTCGGGATCCATTAGCGTCGAGGTGGCTCTGAAGCTCACCTTGCAGTATCAAGGAGCTCGTGGGCAGGGTCAGCGGCAAAAGTTCCTGGCATTACGCGGTGGCTACCACGGGGACACCTTCGCCACCATGGCGGTGTGCGATCCCGAGGACGGCATGCACGCGACGTTTAAACCATGGGGCACCGAACAGGTATTCCTACCCAAACCGCCTCCCGCACGTTACACCGAGGCCGGTTTCTGGGATTATGACCATGAGCAGTTAGCGCAATGGGAAAGCGCGGCCCGCAGGATTAGCGCGCAGCACGCACAAGAGCTTGCCGGAATTATTTGCGAACCCATTCTGCAAGGCGCCGGAGGGATGCACATGTATCCACCGCGGGTTCTGCGTATCCTGCGCGAACTTGCCACAGAGCACGGCATGTTGTTAATTGCCGATGAGATAGCCACCGGATTTGGTCGCACCGGAAAGCTTTTTGCCGTTGAATGGGCACAGATTACCCCGGACATCATGTGTGTGGGCAAGGCTCTGACCGGGGGTTATATCTCATTGGCCGCTATGCTCTGCAGCCCGCTGGTGGTCCGTGGCCTGAGCTCTGGGAGCGAAACCGGTGCCGCGGTGCTGTTACATGGGCCCACTTTCATGGGTAACCCGCTGGCCTGCGCGGTGGCCATCGCCTCACTTGAGCTACTTAGTGGCGGAAACGATCCACGCGATGACGCGGCATCCTGGAACATCAAGGTTGCTGCGCTGCAGCGGCGGTTACGCACCGCCTTGGCGCCCGCGGCCGCCATGCCTCAGGTGCGTGAAATACGCGTGCTGGGCGGGGTAGGAGTCATCCAATTACACGAGAAAGTATTGGTGGATGAGGTGACGCGTGTAGCGGTGCAGCATGGTGCCTGGGTGCGTCCCTTTAGGAATCTGGTCTATGTAATGCCGCCCTACGAATGCACCGAAGCAGATATAGCTACGCTGGGTACTGCATTAGTGGAGGCGGTGAGGCAGATCCATGGCTAACCCAAAAACCGCAAAGCGGCTACCGGACGTGAGATCTTCGGAGGTCGCAACACATACCGCCCCAAAGCCAGGTGCCTGGGAACGGTGGTTTAGCTCCCGTGCCGCGGTACGGGTATCCCGTAACCTAGAACGCAACGACACCTCACGCACCGCGCTCTTTGACCTTGCTTCCAACGACTACTTGGGGCTGAGCCGGCACCCACTGGTGCAGGACGCCGCGGCGACGGCCGCCGGTATCTATGGAGCCGGGGCAGCAGCCTCCCGCGTGGCTACCGGGACCATGCCGGTACACCGAGATCTTGAAGAAGCCCTCTGTTCCTACACCGACAGGGATCAAGCACTGGTATTTTCCAGCGGATACACAGCAAACCTTGGCATTCTAGGCGCCCTGGGCGGGCCCGGCAGCCTGATGATTCTTGACGCGCATGCTCATGCAAGTTTGATCGATGGGGCCAGGATTTCCGGTGCCCAAGTGAAAATCAGCGCGCACAATTCCGTGCCGGATCTTAAACGTCTCCTGGACGAAAATTTGACGTCGGATGACTTCAAGCCGCGCGTGGTGGTGGTGATCGAATCGATTTATTCGGTGCTAGGAGACTCTGCTCCGCTACGAGAATTTGCCCAGACATGTGCCGACTATGGGGCCCAGTTGGTCATCGATGAGGCCCATTCGTTCGGTGCGACCCACCGTGGTTCGGCAACGCGCGCCGCCGGATTGGCAAAAGACTCCTCGGTGATTATCACCGCAACGCTGTCTAAATCCCTTGGCTCCCAGGGTGGCGCGGTACTGTTTGGCGGTGCGCGCGCCTCGCTATTACGAAATCACCTAGCCAATACCGCCCGCACCTTCCTCTTTGATACGGCTCTGGCACCGCCGGCCGCCGCCGCTGCACACGCGGCACTAGACCTGGCGAGCCCGGAACGGATCGCTAGACTCCATGAAAATGCGCGACTCATGTGCGCCGGCTTAGCCGAATACGAGTCATTGCTAAACCGGATTGAGCCCGGTGCCGGAGCTGTCCAGTCCCTACGCATGCACAGTCCCGAAAAGGCGTTGCGGGTCAGCGCACAACTACGAGCTCGGGGCATTGCCGTGGCATGTTTCAGGCCCCCGAGCGTGCCCGATGGAATATCGCGGTTACGCATGAGCGCACATGCCCAACATTCGCCAGAGGAAGTGGTAGCTGCTATGCGCACCATCGCCCAAACTATTGTGGAAGTAGAATCATGAACTGCCCCTTTGCCACGGCACCTGCCGTGGCTAGCGCCCCGCTTGCCGGCCCGCTCACCGCCGCCTACCCGAGGGCCATTAACCAGCGTTATCGCAGCATTGAAGACACCGCGCTGGTGCGGCAGATCTTGGCCAAGGCCACCGACTTCACTCCGGCCAATGCGCTGAGCACCGCAGTTACCCTGAGCCCCGCCGCCTTACGGATCTTGGCAGCCGCACGTTTTGCCTTACCCCCGGTCTTGGCCAGTGCCACCGGGGCTGCCCATATGCGGGTGCGGCGCGTTGTTGCAGGATTTTTTAGTCCGGGCAAGGTCCGTGGACAGCAAGAAGTGATCTTGCGTCGGGTGGCTGAACTTTGTGAACCGCTCCGTGGTGCCTACCTGGCCGGCGAAAACGTGGATCTGGCCGAGACGATCGCGGCAATCATTCCTGCCGAAATCATGCACAACCTTACCGGGATCCCGGTCCCACCCACTGATCTACTCAAACGCTGGAGTCAAGACTCGCTTGAACTTTTTTGGGGTTGGCCCGATGAGCCCAGACAATTGGTGCTGGCGGCAAGCGCCGCCGAATTCTTTAGCTGGCTGGTTAAAGCAGTCAACAAATCGGTGCAACGCAACGACGGTAACCTCTATGCAGCGCTGCATGAAGCGGGAATCGAAAAACCCAAGATCATCTCGTTGGGATATTTCTTGGCCATTGCGGGACAAGAAACCACCACCATGCTGATTCAAAGCGCGCTTTTTAGTGCTCTGCGTGATGGACACTGGGAACCTTGCGCAGACCCGGAAACCGACGAGCGCACCGCAGGTAAGGTGGTGAAGCAAGTGCTGGCCACCGCGTCCTCGGTACCCACGTGGCGCCGTATTACCGCCACGGATGTGGTGGTGAATGGCGAGCCTTTCGGTTCAGGAGAAGAGCTGGTGCTCCGGCTCTCGGGTGGAATTCAGGGGTCTGCTTTTGATGATTCCCTGGCCTTCGGATTTGGGATTCACCGTTGTTTGGGTGCTGGGTTGGCCCGCATGGAAACCGAGCTGGTACTCAAGGCCACCGCGAGGGCACTGCCGGGCATCGAACTGGTAGACCGAGATCCACGCTGGAACCACCTACTGTCCTTCCAAGCGCCCCATGAGGTGCGCACCCGCGCCACGGGCCACGAAGGAAAATCGGTCTACGTTGGTGAACCCCGATGATCTGGGTCATTACCGGTACAGACACCGACGTCGGAAAAAGTGTTGTAGCAGCGGTGCTTGCCGCCGGACTCTTGAAACATAATCAGCGTGTTGCCATCTACAAACCCACGCAGACCGGAGTAACTGGTAAAGAACATGGGGATGTGCAGCAGATTGCTAGTTGGTTGGGCGACCCACAGCCTCTTGGTGTTTTTGAGGGAATCCGCTTGAAACATCCGATGGCGCCAATCGATGCGGCGCAAGAAGAAGGTGGAGCCATCTTGGCAGCGCAACTACCAACTCTTGACACACACTTACGTCATATCGAGTCCTTAGCGCGGGACTATGATGCGGTGATTATCGAGGGTGCAGGTGGGTTGCTGGTGGAGTTAACCGAGGTCGGTGAAACCATTGCCGATTTGGCTCTCGCCTGCCAAGCCAGGGTTCTGCTGGTCACTAGGCCGGATTTGGGAACGCTAAATCATACGGCCCTCACCTTGGAAGCGGTAACGACTCGTGGGTTTCCTGCCGGTGCATTAGTCATGGGCAGCTTTCCTGCGCGCCCGAGCGCGGTGCAGTTGCGTAATCGTAGGAACTTGGAATTGTTGGCGCGCAGGTTTCACTGGGATTGGGGCGGGTACTTGACCTCCGGGCTGGGCACAGATGCTACCTCGGGGGAGCGCAATGAGGCACTGTGGGAATCAGGTGAGGGGCTGGTCGCGCGCCTAATTGCTAAAACCATGCGATCTCAGCTGGAAACCCACCAGGAACTAGGTGCGCAATCTACTAGATTTGGTTTGTGACGACATACCTGAGGGTTTTGTTACGTAACAGTCCTACGATGATTTCCGTACTGCATCAGCTTATTGAAAGGAAACCCAAGGTGTCTGAAAACGAAGGCGTCTCGACCCCCGCAACTACCGTAGGTAGCGATCGTGTTAAGCGAGGCATGGCCGACATGCTCAAGGGCGGCGTCATCATGGATGTTGTCACCGCCGAACAGGCCCGCATCGCAGAAGATGCGGGTGCCGTAGCGGTTATGGCACTGGAACGCGTCCCTGCCGATATCCGCGCCCAGGGTGGCGTGTCGCGTGCCAGCGACCCGGACATGATTGACAGCATCATCGCCGCCGTTTCCATCCCGGTGATGGCCAAGGCCCGAATAGGTCACTTTGTTGAGGCACAGATCCTGCAGTCCCTCGGTGTTGATTACATCGACGAATCCGAGGTCCTTTCCCCGGCCGACTACGAGCACCACATTGACAAATGGCCGTTCAAGGTTCCCTTCGTCTGCGGTGCCACCAACCTCGGCGAGGCGCTGCGTCGCATCAACGAGGGTGCGGCAATGATCCGCTCCAAGGGCGAGGCAGGCACCGGCGACGTTTCCAACGCCACAGGTCACATGCGCAAGATCCGCGCCGAAATCGCCAAGCTCGCGGCACTTCCCAAGGACGAGCTGTACGTAGCCGCCAAGGAACTGCAGGCACCGTACGAACTTGTTAAGGAAATTGCAGCCACCGGCAAGCTCCCGGTCGTGCTCTTCACCGCCGGTGGTATTGCTACCCCTGCCGATGCAGCAATGATGATGCAGCTGGGCGCCGACGGCGTCTTCGTTGGCTCGGGTATCTTCAAGTCCGGCAACCCGGCACAGCGAGCCGCAGCCGTCGTGAAGGCCACCACCTTCTACAACGACCCTGACGAGCTGGCCAAGATCTCCCGCGGTCTGGGCGAAGCAATGGTCGGCATCAACGTTGCAGACATCCCGGCACCGCACCGCCTGTCCGAGCGCGGCTGGTAAGCAGTAACTAGGTCCTAAAAACACGTGAGGTTCCGTCACCAACTAGGTGACGGAACCTCACGTGTTTTACGGTTCAACCGCAGCCACTTCTCATCATGAGGTAGCCGCGGGCCTTGGTGTTGAAGAATCGGGTCTCGTTGGCGCCCATCTACTAAGTACCTTCAAAAAGATCTAGCGCAAGATCATGTGTCTGCCGCGGCCCAATAGACGCATCCCGTTTGCCTCAAAGAATTCTGCAGAGGTAGGTGAAGCCGCGGCAATCAGCTCAACATGTGATTGCTCGTCGAGCCCCAACGGATTGACCATGCCACGGGCAAGCCCATGCAATAGTGCAGAGCCGACACCCTGACGGCGGTGGGCGGCACCCACAGCAAGACCATGGATCGCCAATTGGCCACCAAATGCCTGCTGCGCAAAGGCACGTCCGACCAAATCGCCGTCAAGCGTTCTGGCGGTTGCTTGTTCAATGCGTCGTAACGCCGAATGCCCGGCGCTCAGCCCCGCGCGGGAAGGATCACGCCACAAGTTTGCCACGTGAAGTTCCTTGGCATCGGCGCCGCCGGCCTCGGGAATATCGGAGCCCAAGCGAACCCTGCCATCCCACGATTCAACGGGGCTGAGCAATTCTCCAGCATGCCAGCTGATCTGCGCGGCATCCGTGAAACCTACATCAGTAAGGGCATCGGCGGGAGCACCGGAATTGACCCATGCCTCAACCCTACGGGCACCCAAACGTGCACCCTCGGCCAAGCCAGGGCGAATGCCTGCATCCTTGGCATGGAGTGGGAACAAGAGGATCAAGCGTCCGCGTGCCGGTTGCCAGGCCCAGGAACATTCGTGAGTTGTAAAGATCTTGCCGCCCGTGGCCATGGCCATGGCTTGATGCCAGTGAGTCAGTGTTTCCTGGGCAAAACTAATGGTTGTCATTGAGGAGTTAGTCCTTGGCCAATCCGCGACGGGCAAGTAGTGGTTCGATGCGTGCTGCGCGACCACGGAACGCAACATACGATTCCAAGGGATCGCGGGTGTTCCCGCGCGAGAGTAGCTCCGAGCGGAAACGATCTCCATTTTCACGTCGTAGTCCGCCGTTTTCGGTGAACCACTCGACGGTGTCAGCGTCGAGTACCTCGGACCAAATGTAGGAGTAGTACCCGGCCGAGTAGCCGCCATCAAAGATATGTTTGAAGTAGCCACTGCGGTAGCGCGAAGGTACAAGATCCGGGATGAGCCCGGCATCGGTGAGTACCTGCTCCTCAAACGCCAGGGGATCTTCAACAAGGTGTCCGGCGGGTAGCGAATGCCAGGCCAGATCGAGCATCGCAGCGGTGAGGTATTCGGTGGTGGCGAATCCTTCACCCCACAGCGCAGCATCCTCAAGCTTTTGTGCGGTGCCATCGGGCAATGCAGCACCGGTCTCAAAGTGCTTTGCGTAGCCGGGCAGAATATCTGAGTGCAACGCCCACATTTCATTGACCTGTGAAGGATATTCGACAAAGTCACGGGGAACCGAGGTACCGGCAAGTGATGAGTAAACACCGGCGGAGAAAAGTCCGTGCAAGGCATGGCCAAATTCGTGGAATAGCGTGTTGACTTCATCAAGGCTGGCAAGCGCGGGTTCACCGGCGGCAGGTTTGGGAATGTTCAGGGTATTGGTAACCACCGGACGTTCACCAAAGAGCCCCACCGATTCACGGATAGAGTTCATCCAGGCACCACCGGCCTTGGTGGGTCGGGCAAAGAAATCTCCCAGGAACAGCCCCAACTGGCTGCCATCCTCATTAAAAACATCCCAGATACGAACATCCGGGTGGTAGAGCGGCAGATCCGTGCGTTCGGTGAATCTCAAGCCATACAAGCGGTGTGCCGCAGCGAAGACGCCGTCGGTCAATACCGTGTCGAGTTCAAAATATGCGCGAAGCACACCGTGATCCAGCGTGTAGCGTTCCTTGGCCACGGCCGCGGAGTAGTAAGCCCAATCCCATGGCTCGATTGATGAACCGGAGATCTTGGCCAATTCGGCTGCCTCTGCGCGCGCGTTCTGTACCGCAGCGGGAATCATCTGAGCAAGTCGTTCGCGCACTGCGCTCAGTGAGGGAGCTGTTGCACCTTCAAGTACCACGTCAGCATGTGTAGCATGGCCCAAAAGCTTGGCGCGTTCGGCGCGCAAAGCAGCCATCTGGGCTGCCAAATCTAGGGTGCGGTTTTCGCCTTCCTGACCGCGGGTTACCGATGCGGTGAAAAGACGACGGCGAGAATCACTTATTTCTAGTGTCGCCAGCAGCGGCTGAGATGTTGGAAGCACCAATGTCAAAAGGTAACCCGAGGCATGACCGGCCTCGCGTGCTGCAATGGCAGCAGAGGCAAGCTCGCCGGCACTCAGGCCAGCCAGCTCCTCGGCATTGTCAAAGAAAACTGCCGCCTCATTCATGGCACCGAGCAGTTTGCGTGAATACTCGCTGGAAAGATCGGTGATCTTACCGTTGAGCTCGCGCAGCGTAGATTTAGCTGCTTCGTCGAGTTCGGCACCGGCCGCACGGAAGGTGCGAAGTGTCTCGGAGACCAGCCGAGCATCTTCACCCGTTAGTTCGGCGGCATCAAATGACACAAGTCGCTCAAAAAGTTCCTGGTCCAGGTAAATGGCGTCAAGGTGTGCGTTATACAGGGACTGAAGCCGTGGATCTATTTCACGTAGGTCATCGGTTCCATGAGCCGAGAACACGGTTCCGTAGGCCATTGCGGCACGGCGGAGCAGCTGGCCGCTACGTTCAAATGACACAAAGGTGTTTTCAAACGTTGGTGCATCCTGGCTGGTAACAATCTCGCGCAGTTCTTGGGCATGCTGCGAAATCCCCAGATCGACAGCCTCAAGATAGTGGGCTGCGGTTATGGCAGGGAAATCAGGAAATTCAAACGGCAAGGAGCTTGGCTGAAGCAACGGATTCTGCATGTCACCAAGCTTGTCATATGCTCGGGCGCCGAGGTGTATCCCGCGCCGCCACACGCCGGGCAAGGTTAGGCTTTCTAACATGCTTGAACCTTCTGCCCTTGGTGTCCTTGCCCGAAAGTCCCTTGCGATCCTGCCACTTGCCGCGCTATCGGTGATCCTTGCAAGCTGCACCACGGCACCGAATCAGCCACCAGCTGAAGCAACAATCGTTTCAACCCCAGCTGCCGATTCATCGGTTCACCCCGCCAGCCAGAGCCCTACCGGTGCACCACAACCTTCCTCAACACCGCCAGCACCAACCACAAGTAACTCCACAGGTAACTCTTCGGAGACCGAACGCCCCAAGGGTGAAAACGAAAGCTGCCCGGGGGAGGAGTGTATCGAGGTCGCCGTTGCCGGAGATATTTTGCTGCACCCGGCCTTGTGGGAGCAGGCCGAACGGGACGGCAAAGGTTCCTTCGATTTCACACCCCAGCTCGCGGGCATAGCACCATATCTGGCACAGGCGGACCTCTCACTGTGCAATTTAGAAACACCATTAGCACCCAAGGATGGCCCCTACCAGGGCTACCCCATGTTCACGGTTCCGCAAGAAATTATTCCCGCACTCAAAGCCGTTGGTTACGACGGTTGCACCACGGCAAGTAACCACACCATGGATGCCGGTGTGAAGGGCGTGCTGCGAACACTTGAAGCGCTCAAGGAAGCGGACTTGCTCGCCACGGGGTCCTATGCCAGCGCCGCGGAAGCAGCAAAGCCCTTGATCACCCAGGTGGGAAGCGCCAAAGTTGCGGTGATTGCCGGAACCTACGGATTGAATGGCATGCGTGAGGATGTACCGTGGCGCGTCGATGACAAAATTGATGCGGCAACACTGATCAAACGCGCGAAGACGGCACGGGCTGCCGGGGCAGAAATTGTCATAGTCGCAATCCACGATGGTGCCGAATACACCAACAGGCCAACCACCGGGCAGAAGAAGCTCTACCGAGATTTAGCTGCCAGCGGTGAATTCGATTTCATCTATTCCCACCACACCCACTCGGTGCTACCCATCGAGAAATACAAGGGCACCTGGATTGTTTACGGTCTTGGCAATTCCGTCGCCAAGCACGCAACCAAAACCGTACTCAACCGTGAAGGCGTCACGGTAAACATGCAATTTGTGCGTACCAAGGAAGGGTGGGAACCCGGAGAACTGCGCTGGGCTCCACACACCATGACCAATGCGCCACTACGCTGGTGCGCCTTGCCCGCAACCGAGGGGTATTGCCTTAACAAACAGGCGGATACCGCGTCCCTGAAACGCACCACCGACACCGTCAATGCTTTTGGAGCGGACAATGACGGGGCGAAGATCTGGACTCTGCCCCAGCCATGAGGATCTGAGAAGGATCGGTAGCGAATTCCTTGTGCGACGCGCCGCGTCATTTTCTCAGTGACCGGCACCTCACGGGTTTAAGCTTGCACGGCGGCTGAAGCGAAGCCAGAAAATTATTCTCTCAACACGTACGAGAAAGCGACACCACTGTGTCACGAATAGGAGTACTAGCCCTGCAGGGCGATGTGCGCGAGCATTTGCAAGCACTCGATGATTTGGGCATGGTTCCCATACCCATCAAAAAGCCGCAGGAACTCGAAAACCTTGATGGCTTGATCATTCCCGGTGGCGAATCAACTGTCATCGATAAACTTTCGCGCATGTACGGGATTGCCGAACCGCTTAAGGACAAAATCGCAGACGGTTTTCCCGTCTATGGGTCCTGCGCCGGAATGATCATGCTTGCTGACACTATTGCCGATCCCACCTGCGATCTTAAGGGCAACCCGCAGCAGAGTTTTGGCGGGATTGAGATGGTGGTGCGCCGTAATGCCTTCGGTCGTCAGATAGATTCCTTCGAAGTTGACTTGGTGGTGCGTGGGCTCGAAAAGATCCCCAGCCAGGCTCGGGGCCTTGAAGTTGCACCGCTGTGCGGTGTATTTATTCGGGCACCATGGGTCGAAAGCGTTGGCGAATCGGTAGAAATCCTTGCTTCAATTCCGGCTAGCAACACGCCGGTGAGTACAGAAGCCCAACAGGTAGCTAGAATTGTTGCAGTACGTTCGGGAAATCTGCTGGCGACCTCATTCCACCCAGAGGTGAGCGGTGAGCGCCGCATTCACGAATTATTCATCCACATCATTAGAGGAGATGCGTAAAGCATGGCCGGCCACTCCAAATGGGCAACCACCAAACACAAAAAAGCTGCTCTTGATTCCAAGCGCGCCAAGGCGTTCGCCAAGCTGATCAAGAACATCGAAGTTGCGGCTCGCGCAGGCGGCGCAGATCTCGCGGGAAACCCAGGCCTGGAAGTTGCGGTATCCAAGGCCAAGAAAACTTCGGTTCCTAACGACAACATTGATCGCGCCATCAAGCGTGGTGCCGGTCTGACCGGTGAAGTCATCGACTACACCGAAATCATTTATGAAGCTCGCGGCCCACAGGGCTCGGCCCTGCTTGTTGAGTGCTTGACCGACAACAAGAACCGTGCCGCTTCCGAGACGCGCTTGGCCATCACCCGCAACGGTGGCACCGTTGCTGACCCCGGGTCGGTTGCCTACATGTTTGCTCGTCAGGGCGTCATCTCGCTGCCCAAGGGTGAACTTACCGAAGATGATCTGCTCATGGTCGTCCTTGACGCCGGTGCCGATGAGATCAAGGAGGCCGGAGACACCTTCGAAATTCACTGCGAGCCAACCGACCTGCGCGCAGTTGTAGCGGCGCTTGAAGAAGCCGGCATCGACTACGAAACCGACGAAGTCGAATTCGTACCCTCAATGCATGTGGATCTGGACGCGGCATCGGCTCGCAAGTTCCTGAAGCTAGCAGATGCGCTTGAAGAGCTTGACGACGTGCAGAACGTCTACTCGAACGCTGATATCAGCGCCGAGGTCATGGCAGAACTCGAAGAGGACTAATCCACTTTGGCTCTACGAGTGGTCGGCGTCGACCCCGGACTGACCCGTTGTGGGTTGGCCGTGGTCGACGTCGAACCTAATCGGCGTGCAACACTCATCGATGTCATGGTCATCGGCACCGAGTCCGGCACGCCACTTGATCAGCGTTTGCTGGTCATCGCTGATGGCATAGATGCCTGGCTTGATCAGCATAAACCCGATGTTGTTGCCCTCGAACGTGTTTTTTCTCAGCTCAATGTCAGCACCGTGATGGGCACCGCTCAAGCCTCGGGAATTGTCATTGTTGCAGCCGCGCGCCGCGAAATTCCCGTGGCGTTACACACTCCCACCGAGGTTAAGGCCGCGGTTACGGGTTCTGGTACAGCAAATAAGCTGGCAGTAGGAAAAATGGTTGCCAAGATCTTACGTCTTGATGCACCGCCTTCACCCGCCGATGCTGCCGATGCCGCGGCCCTTGCCATTACCCATGGGTGGCGTGGTGCCGCATTCGGTGCCGCTGGTGCTGCCGCCTCGGCTTCCTCACCCCGCAGTGGAACTTCCGGGCTCACCCCGGCCCAGCGAGCCTGGGTTGCCGCCGAGGCCAAAGCGCGCAGCGTCAAAGCCCGCTAAGTAGCAGCGCACGTGGGGGAACTGTGAAGGTGGGCGCCTGCAGCTTCTCTCACGGCACCCTCAAGCGATCAAAGCCACGAACGGACCATAAAACGCGGTAAGCTGTTCGTAGATATATTCGCATAGTCGAGCTTTGGTGTTCGACTAGCCCCACAAAATTCGGAGGACGGCACAGATGATCAGTACGCTCAGGGGAGTGACAGCGCAGGTCAACCTGAACAGTGCAATCATCGAGGTCGGTGGCTTTGGGATGCTGATCCAGGCCACACCGCAAACCCTTGGCACGCTTCATGTGGGACGTGAAGCCTTGGTGCACACCTCAATGGTCGTCCGCGAAGACTCCATGACTCTTTACGGATTTGCCAGCGGGGATGAGCGTGAGGTCTTTGAGATCCTCACCGGTGTATCGGGCATTGGACCACGCACGGGCCTGGCCATCCTTTCGGTACACACACCGGAAGATGTCCGGGTGGCAGCAAGCACCAAAGACACCAAGGCCTTCACCAAGGTTTCGGGTATTGGCCCCAAGGGAGCTCAACGCATTGTTCTTGAACTCTCCGGCAAGCTGACCCCCACGGGTGCTCCCACAACTACCGGAACCGTTGCTGCCCCGTCCTGGGAGCCGCAGGTTATTGAAGCGCTCACCGGACTTGGATGGACCGAAAAGGACGCAAACAAGGCACTGACCGCCCTTGAGAAGTCCGATCCGGCAATTATCGCCGGCGGTATTGTTCCCGAAATTCTGCGCGCAGTCTTGCGTTCACTCGGTCGCGGCACCCGAGTCTAGGAGAAATCACCATGAACGATTCAGGCACCCTGACCAATGCGGGCTCCGAGCCCGAGGAACGCGTCCTCGAGGCAGCACTGCGCCCCAAGAACCTTGACGACTTTGTAGGTCAGGCGCGTGTGCGCCAACAGCTTGGACTCGTTCTGGAAGCCTCCAAGATCCGCGAACGCACTGCAGATCACGTGCTACTCTCGGGCCCCCCGGGTCTGGGTAAGACCACGCTGTCGATGATCATTGCAGCGGAAATGAACGCCCCATTGCGCATTAGCTCGGGTCCCGCAATCCAGCACGCGGGAGATCTTGCCGCGATTCTTTCCTCGCTGACCGAGGGCGAGGTGCTCTTCCTCGATGAGATCCACAGGATGAGCCGTCCGGCCGAGGAAATGCTCTACATGGCGATGGAAGACTTCCGCGTCGACATCATCGTCGGTAAGGGAGCCGGAGCCACCGCGATTCCGTTGGAGCTTCCACCCTTCACGCTCGTTGGCGCCACCACACGCGCCGGACTTTTGCCAGGACCACTGCGCGATCGCTTTGGATTTACCGGCCACCTCGAGTTCTACAGCGTCGAAGAACTCGAACTTGTCCTGCGCCGCTCGGCAATGATGCTCTCGCTGAAGGTCAATTCGGCAGCGTTTTACGAAATCGCCTCCCGTTCCCGCGGCACCCCACGAATTGCCAACCGCCTATTGCGTCGCGTGCGAGACTGGGCGCTGGTGAATAAGCTCGAAAACATTGATGCTCGCGCCGCCTCAGCTGCCTTGGATATGTATGAAGTTGATGCCCGTGGCCTAGATCGTTTGGACCGCTCGGTGCTGCTCGCATTGTGCACCAAGTTCGGTGGGGGACCGGTGGGCCTTTCAACACTTGCCATCGCCGTGGGCGAAGAAACCGAAACTGTGGAGACAGTTGCCGAACCATTCTTGGTTCGCGAGGGCCTGTTGGGTCGCACTCCGCGTGGCCGCATTGCCACGGCTGCCGCCTGGGATCATCTGGGCCTTCGTATGCCTGCCGAGGCAATGTTCGCCGGTCAGGCCGCTAATGAACTCGATGACGAAGACGAGCAGTAACCCCTAGCTATAGCAAATCGCGGTCACTTGCATGGAGAATTCATAGGATATTCGCAGTGCAAATGTTGGGCTTGGTCACAGTTTCTACGTTTTGGCAGGATAGGATGGTTAGGCCCACCGGCTGTAATCACGCTTAGAGATGCACGCCGATGACAATGACTTAGAAACAGGTATTTACTCGTGACCGATTACGTTTTGGCCCAGGCCGCAGCCGGCAAGGCCCCATTCGACCCCACCATGTTGATCATGCTTGCAGCTTTTGGTCTGCTGATCTTCATGATGATGCGTGGCCGTAAGAAGGCTGCCAAGGCTCAGGAAGAGATTCGTTCAAACCTGGCGCCCGGTGCCGAGGTCATGACCCAGTTCGGACTTTTCGGTCGCATTGTGAGCATCAATACCGAAGAGAACAAGATCGTTCTCGAGGTTTCCCCAGGTAGCAACGTCACAGTTCACTCGCAGACGGTTGCCAAAGTTGTTCCTCCGGAGACAGCTGCCCCGGTTGTCGAAGTTCCAAACGATATTTCATCGTTGACTCCGGCCTCGGCCGAGAGCGCCGAAACAACCGAGCTGGCCAACGAAACCGCCGAGGAAACTCTGCGTCGCCTCAACAATGAGGACAACGGCCCGAAGGCCTAAGCCCTACAAACAATTTATGTGAATGGTGTGGAGGAAGAAAACCAATGCAACTCGCATTGGGTGAGCACTCTGAATTACACCGATTTTCACCAAGCGGCCCGGGGCACTGAGAGAAACCAACAGGTCTCCTACCCCGGGTTTTACGCGGAGTCTTCGTTCGCGCCTCGTAGCGGACGCAACAATCAGAAAGCCTCACGATGTCAACTACTGGTCCGATCAAGCAGGCTCGCAAAGCCCTGCTATGGCTCGGCGTTATCTTCCTAGTCTCAGCACTCGTCCTCATTGGAGGAGTGATCGGATCGAAGACGACTTTTGCCCCGAAACTTGCCCTCGACCTGGAAGGTGGCACACAAATGATCCTTGCACCACGTGTGCAGGGAGGTAGCGGTGCCGCTACTCAGGAACAGCTCGATCAAGCAGTGGAAATCATTCGCCAGCGGGTGAATGGTTCCGGTGTCTCGGAAGCAGAAATCACCACCCAATCGGGTCGTAACGTCGTAGTCTCCATGCCAGGTGTTCCAGATGCTCGCACTCGACAGCTCATCCAGGCCTCGGCCAATATGGAGTTCCGCCCGGTCATCGTTGCCGGCGCTTATGAGGCAACTCCTCAGGATCAGCTGACCCCGGAAGCGGATCTGCCGAAGCCAACCGAGGCACCAAAGAATGCTTCGGATACCAACTGGATCACTCCGGAGCTCTTCAAACAATTTGAGGCCTATGATTGCCCGACCGAAGAAGGCAAGGGCGCGGACACCGTTCACCCGGCCGATAAGCCAATGATTTCTTGCAGCCCCGGTGTGGGCTTGAAATACATTCTCGGTCCCCTTGAAGTACCCGGTGCAAACATTGCAGATGCAACCTCTGCCATGGGCCGCGGTCAGCAGGGTGTGGTTACCGGTCAGTGGGTCGTTAACTTGGTCTTCAACCCCGAAGGAACCAAGCAGTTCGCCGAGGTGACTCAGCGACTGATCTCGTTGCCTGGCGTACAGAACCAGTTCGCCATTGTTTTGGATGGAACTGTTATCTCGGCCCCTACCACCAATGCGGTGATTGCCGATGGTCGAGCAGAAATTTCCGGTAACTTCACCGAAGAATCTTCAAAGGCACTTGCCGATCAGCTGAAGTTCGGTGCACTGCCCATTAGCTTCGATATCCAGTCCGAACAGCAGATCTCCGCTACGTTAGGTGCCGATCAGCTCAAGGGCGGTCTGATCGCAGGTCTAATTGGTCTGCTCTTGGTGGCCATTTACTCGATCTTCCAGTACCGGATGCTTGGCTTTGTCACGATACTTTCGTTGATCGCCTCCGGTGTGCTGACCTACCTTGCAATTGTTCTGCTCGGTTGGAGTATGAACTACCGACTCTCGCTTGCCGGTGTGGCGGGTCTGATTGTTTCAATTGGTCTGATTGCCGACTCCTTCATCGTGTACTTCGAACGTATTCGTGATGAACTGCGTGATGGCCGTCCGTTGCCCTCGGCCGTTGAAATGGGCTGGAAGCGCGCTAAACGCACGATTCTTGCTGCGAAGGCAGTGAATATTCTTGCTGCGGTAGTCCTCTACGTGGTTGCCGTCGGCAACGTTCGTGGATTCGCCTTCACCCTTGGTCTCACGGCAATCGTTGACATCGTTGTGGTGTACCTCTTCACCCACCCAATCTTGCAGCTACTTTCCAAGACTAAGTTCTTCGGCGAGGGACACCGCTTCTCGGGTCTTGACCCGTCGCTGCTTGGTGTTGTCCCGCTTTACCAGGGCGCAGGAAAGATTCGCAGCTTCAGCACCGAAGCCGAATCGGCTCGCGGCAAGAAGAATGCAAGTGCCGCGAAGGAAGCCGAACGACGTCAGACAATCGCCGAACGACGTCAGGCAGCTGCCCATTCGGGAGCCACCAAGCACGACGACAGCGCGCAGAAGGATTCATCAAATGGCTAATCTCGCTACATGGGGCAATGAGCTCTACACAGGTAAGCGCTCCTACCCATTCGTGGGCAAGCACAACCTCTGGTTCGCCATCGCAGGTCTACTCGTAGTCCTCTCGATCCTCGTCCCGATCGTCAAGGGTGGGTTCAACCTCGGAATTGATTTCCGTGGTGGCTCCGAATTTACAGTCTCGTCAGTGGAACACACCGACGTGGCCGTTGGTGAGAATGCAGTGCTGGCAATTGCTTCTGATCATCACCCGCGTGTGACAAACATTGCTGCAAACACCATGCGCATCCAGACCGACAAGCTCACCGATGATCAGACCCTGCAGATCGCAGAGGCACTGGCCAGCGCCTACGGCGTCTCCAAGGCCGATGTGACCTCGACATTCGTGGGTCCCACCTGGGGACAGGACGTCTCTAAGCAGGCGTTCATTGGTCTGATTGTTTTTGTGGTGCTGGTGGCCCTGCTCATGGCCCTGTACTTCCGTACCTGGAAGATGTCATTGGCCGCAATCATCGGTCTGCTCACGGTTGTCATCATTACCGCGGGTATCTACGCGTTGTCCGGATTCGAAGTGACCCCATCGGCGATTATCGGCTTCCTGACAATTCTTAGCTACTCGCTCTATGACACGGTGGTGGTCTTCGATAAGATCCGTGAAAATACCGCGGGCTTCGTTGATCAACATAAGCGCAGTTTCTCAGAACTTGTGAACCTGGGTATTAACCAGACACTTGTTCGTTCGATCAACACTTCGGTGGTTGCTGTGTTGCCCGTTGCCTCGATCCTCTTCATCGGTTCGTACCTGCTGGGTGCGGGTACGCTGAAGGATCTGTCTCTGGCATTGTTCGTCGGTATCATCGTTGGCACCCTTGCCACGGTCTTTGTCCAGGCTCCGCTGTACGCGTGGCTTCGCCACAAGGATGCCGATGTGCTTGCACACAATAAGAAAATTGAACTGCAGCGCCAAAGCGCCTAAATCAAAATATGCTCACGGCGGGGAATTGGACGTAACGTCCAGCTCCTCGCCGTCTTGCTTTATGCTCGAGTGCTATAACCTTGCATTAGACGTAGTTTCATCGGTATTCACCCCTCGGGGATAAATGCTTAGCTGAGGTAACTGCGCAGCGCGCGATGACTGGTCAACCCAAAAATCGCATCAATTTCGAGAGGAGACACTTTTCATGGCTGATAACCAGAGTGTCACGATGCCGGGGACCCCGGGTCCACCACCCAAGCGCGGAACGATTTCCCGCCTTGTCCGTCTGGCTGGAAGAGGCGCAACTGCCCAGCCGCCGACTCTTGAACCCCTGCTGCGCACGGTACGGGCACAGCACCCCAAGGCAGACCTTGACCTGCTGATTCGGGCTTATGAAGTTGCCGAGCATCACCATGAGGGCCAAAAGCGCAAGAGTGGGGATCCCTACATCACTCACCCGGTGGCAGTTGCCACGATTCTTGCCGAAATGGGTATGACCGGGGCAATCCTTGCCGCGGCGCTATTACACGACACCGTCGAGGACACCGACTACTCACTGGCGCAGCTGACCAGCGACTTCGGCGAAGAGATCGCCAAGCTTGTCGATGGCGTCACCAAGCTTGACAAGGTCAAATTCGGTGAGGCTGCCCAGGCCGAGACCGTGCGTAAAATGGTCATCGCCATGTCCAAGGACATCCGGGTACTGCTGATCAAACTTGCTGACCGGCTTCACAATGCTCGAACGTGGCGTTATGTTTCCCCCGAGTCCAGTGCTAAGAAGGCTCGCGAAACCCTAGAAATTTTTGCTCCGCTGGCCCACCGGCTGGGTATGAACACCGTCAAGTGGGAGCTTGAAGATCTGTCCTTCGCCGCGCTACACCCCAAGGTGTATGAAGAAATCGTTCGCATGGTTGGTGAACGAACACCCGAACGTGAAAAATACCTGAGCACCGTGCGAGCGGCTATTGGTGAAGATCTAGCCACAGCCAAGCTTAAGGCAACAATTAGCGGGCGACCCAAGCACTACTATTCGATCTATCAAAAAATGATCGTGCGTGGCAAAGACTTTGACGATATTCATGACCTGATGGGCGTGCGCGTCCTTGTCGATTCGGTCAGGGATTGCTACGCCGCGCTCGGCCTCATGCACGCGCGCTGGACACCGCTACCTGGGCGTTTCAAGGATTATATTGCCTTGCCCAAATTCAACCTCTACCAGTCGCTTCACACCACGGTTATTGGTCCCGAGGGTAAACCGGTAGAAATTCAGATCCGCACCCATGACATGCATGTGCGCGCAGAATTCGGCGTTGCCGCACACTTCCAGTACAAGCACGGCGGAACCGTGAATGCTGTTGAGGCAAAAGACGGGCAGTCGATGGACTGGCTGCGAAGCCTCATGGACTGGCAAAACGAGACCAGCGACTCCAACGAGTTCCTTGACTCGCTGCGCTATGAGATCAACTCCGCAGAGGTATTTGTCTTTACCCCCAAGGGACAGATCATGTCCCTACCAGTGGGTTCCACCCCGATTGATTTTGCCTATGCTGTCCACACCGATGTGGGACACCGTACTATCGGTGCCCGGGTCAATGGCAAATTGGTGCCATTGAACTCCGAACTTCATCACGGGGACTTGGTAGAAGTCTTTACCTCCAAGGCAGAAGGAGCCGGCCCCAGCCAAGACTGGGCAGGCTTCGTCAAATCCCCACGGGCCAGAAATAAAATCCGTCAATGGTTCACCAAGGAACGCCGCGAAGAATCAATTGAAAAGGGTAAAGAGCAGCTGACCAAGGCGCTGCGGAAGAACAATCTTCCGCTGCAGAAGCTCATGACCCATGATGTGCTCTCCGCTGTTGCCCAAGAATTACGTCACCACGATATTGCTGCACTTTATGCGGCAGTGGGGGATGGGCATGTTTCTGCACAAAATGTCATCGAACACCTCACCGCGATGGTTGGCGGCGAAGCAAACACCGTTGAAGCAGCCCTCGAGTCGACTCCGATCTACGCTGTTCCGGGTCGACTCGCCGATTCCGATGCGGGTGTTGTAGTTCAGGGTGCCGGGGAAGTCCTTGCAAAGCTTGCCCGCTGTTGCACACCTGTACCTCCGGATCCGATCAAGGGATTTGTCACACGCGGTGCAGGAGTATCGGTGCATCGTGCCGATTGCGTGAACCTCAAACAACTTGAACTTCAACCGGATCGGGTGGTGGCGGTTCAATGGGCTCCCACCAAATCTAGTGTGTTCTTGGTGGAAATTCAGGTTGAAGCGTTGGACCGCAAATCCCTGCTCTCGGATGTCACCAAGGTACTTTCGGATAATCACGTGAATATCTTGGCCGCCAGCGTGAACACCTCAAAGGACCGAGTTGCGTTCTCCCGCTTCGCCTTTGAAATGGGAGATCCGAAATACCTGAACCACGTGCTCAACGCCGTACGACGGATCGATGGCGTCTACGATGTCTACCGCACCACCGGTGGGCACCGCCGCTCGTAGCCACGGACATCTTCTCGATCTTGGTGTGCTGGCTTTTCAGCTATAAGCCGGCGCACCAAGGCAAGAGCCCTAATCCGCCCGGGTCTGCGAGCCGCCAATGCAATCTGATGTTCTATCTTGGTAAAGCTGCAATTCAGCTTTGCCGAGGCATCAATGGCCTCTAGAATTTGTGCTGCCTGCTCGAGTTGGGAACTGAAAGCAATATCCAGTGCAGTTCGCAACGGTGAGGTCACCTTGACGCCACCGAGCCGGCTAATGTGTTCTTCACCGGTTGGTCCCTCACTCATGCGCAGAATCATCCGCGAAGTGGGTGGGCAGGGCCGGTGATAGCGCGGGACGACTATTTCAATCTCGGTTGGACTTGGGGCACACCCGTAGATCCAGGCGGCCGTTCGCTTACACAGTGCACTATCTTCATTGAGGTAGCTTCCCGCAACTCCTGCTGCAACCTTGGCCCGGGTGGCCCCTTCATCGGCAATGGAACCCGGAAGATACGCACCGGGGAGTACCTCACGTAATAATCCACGCAGACGCAATGCCTGCAGCTCGTTGCGGGTAAACGGCTCACCGACTATGACAAGGTGCTGTGCAATATCCGCTGATTGTGGGGGAGCACTTTGCCGGTACTGGTTCGATAGCTTTTCCATCCACCAACTCTTACAGCTTAAGTAGCTGCCGAGGCTGTTAACCAAAAATCTGTGGATAACTTCTTGAACCACTAGTTTGTGCAAAAAGGTGTGGTCCCGTTCGTTCCTCTGACACGAGGATTGAACGGGACCACACCTTTTTGTTGCGTTCTTTAGCTAAGATGTTGCAGGCTCAGCCTAAGGGCTGGATTACTGGAAGTCGGCTGCCGACTTCTGCAGGGTTTCGAGCCACAAGCGACGAGCATCCAGAGCTTCCTGGGCTGCCTTGATCTTCTTCTCTACGCCCTTGGCCTGAGCCTTAGCAAGATCATCTTCAAGACCGGCAATGGCATCCTCAAGCTGAGTCAGCATGGAGTTGGAACGTGCCTTGGTCTCCGGGTTTGAACGACGCCACTGGTCATCCTCTGCCGAACGAACAGCATCCTCGACCTGACGCAGCGAAGACTCGACGCGCTGCATGTCATTGCGTGGAACCTTGCCAGCAGCTTCCCAGCGGTCACGAATTGACTCGAGCAGCTTCTTGGCTGTAGCAAGATCCTTGATTGGTAGCAGGGCCTTGGCTTCAACCAACAGCTCCTCCTTGACCACAAGGTTCGCCGAGTATTCCTCGTCGATTGCTGCGTTTTCTGCTGCACGAGCTTCGAAGAATACATCCTGGGCTGCACGGAAGCGTGCCCACAAGGCGTCATCATCCTTACGAGAGGCGCGCTTGGAGCCCTTCCACTCATCCATCAAACGGCGGTACTCACCGGCAGTGACACCCCAGTCGGTCGACGAGGAAAGCTCTTCGGCGCGAGCAATCAAGGATTCTTTGGTCTTCTTGGCATCAGCATTTGTTGCATCAAGCTGGGAGAAGTACGCACGACGGTGACGGTCAAAGGTGGTGCGGGCACCGCGGAAGCGCTTCCAGAGTGCATCTTCGGTGGTACGACCCAAACGGACACCGGACTTCTGGGCGTTCTTCCACGCATCGAACAGATCGTTCATGCGGTTTGAACCCTGCTTCCACTGAACCGTGGTTGGGTCCAAGGCCGCGAGTTCTTCGGCCTCGGTCACGATGGCCTCGCGGGCCACAAGCTCGGTGGCGCGCAGTTCCTCGTTGACCTTGCGTTCGGTGACGATGAGGTCGGCAACTGCCTCGCGTGCTGCTTCAATACGGGACTCAAGCGCTGGGATATCACCAACCATGGCACGTTCAGCAACCGTGGCGCTCAAGGTGTCAAGGGTCTTATTCATGTCAGAGCTTGGAGCAAGGGCTGCAACGCGCTGTTCGAGCAGCATCAGAGCAGAGACAACCTCGTCGTGCTTGCGCACAAAGTAAGCGAGCGCTTCCTCGGCCGTGGCATCCGGGTACTGACCCACGGGGTGTTCGGCGCCAGCAACGATCAAGAACACGTGGCCATCTTCGGAAACGCGGCCAAACTTAGCTGCTTCCTCCAACGGGGTGGTGAACGTCGGCGGAGCTTGAACCGGCGCCTTGGTCTTGGCCTGAGCGCCCTTGGCACCCGGGCGTGGAACAGCAGGCGCTACGGGGCTTGGAGCTGGGGCCGGAACAGGCTTGGCTTCGGTAGCAGGTACTTCTTCGGCTGCTACGGGAGCTACTTCTTCACTCGGCGCTGCCTGCGCAGCCTCCTGAGCCGCCGGCGTTGCCGGGGTCTCTACTTGCTGCTGCTCTTCGGCCACAACTGCTGGCTGGAGATTGTCGTCGGATTGCTGACTGGTGGTCACCGCTGAAACTCTTTCGCTAAGGATCGGCCCCGGAATGTACGCCGGGACTCAACTGTCACCGCCACTTTACCCGCGTTGGTGCGCCCGTTGGTACTCCTAGAGCAAAATTGAAGTAACTGATCCCTAGGTTTCGCCCTCGGCGCATCGAGTTGGCGATTAGACTTATAAGGTTGCTTGTTCCCAAGACCGGCCACGTAAGCCCCGCTATGAGCGGGTGGAACCGGCCGATTCTTGGTAACCATTTTGGTTTCTACCATCCCCAAAGACTCAAGGAGTACATACTTCATGGCACGCAAGGCCTCAATATCCGGTTTCCCCGAATGGCTCCCACAGGAGCGCGCGGTGGAGCAGCATGTACTAGACACGCTGCGTCGGATCTTCGAGTTGCATGGTTTCGCAAATATTGAGACCCGCGCCGTGGAAACCGTCGGCCAGTTACTGCGCAAGGGCGAAATCGACAAGGAAGTTTACGGACTTTCCCGCCTCGCGGCCGAAGAGACCGCCAAAGACGATCCAAACGCGTTGGCCCTGCACTTCGACTTGACGGTGCCTTTCGCTCGTTACGTTGTCGAAAACGCTGGGCACCTGCCTTTCCCCTTCCGCCGCTACCAGATGCAGAAGGTTTGGCGTGGTGAACGCCCGCAGGACGGCCGCTTCCGCGAGTTCACCCAGGCCGACATCGACGTGGTGGGAGACGGTGAACTACCGTTCCGTTACGATGTGGAACTCGCATTGGTCATTGCCGAGGCTCTCTCTGCACTTCCCATCGGGGACTTCCGCCTGCGCGTCAACAACCGCAAACTTGCCGAAGGCTTCTACCTGGGGCTGGGGCTAGAAGACACCGCCGGGGTGCTGCGCTCGATTGACAAGCTGGAAAAGATCGGTGCCGACAAGGTAACCGAATTGCTCAAGACCGAACTCGGCGCCACAGATGAGCAGGCCGCCGCCGCCTTGGCACTGGCACAAATCTGCACCGCGGATGTTTCTTTCGTGGAGCAGGTCCGCGCACTGGGTGTCACCCACCCGTTGATGGAAGAGGGCTTGGCCGAACTGACCCAAGTCATCGAGGCAGCGGTACGCCGTGCCCCGGGTAAGGTTGTTGCGGATCTTTCGATCGCTCGCGGACTGGATTACTACACCGGCACCGTCTATGAAACCGTACTTGTGGGTCACGAGTCTCTGGGTTCGATCTGCTCCGGCGGACGCTATGAGTCCTTGGCATCCAAGGGCAAGAAGAACTACCCCGGTGTTGGCCTGTCCATCGGTGTGACTCGTCTGGTTTCACGCATGCTCGCCGAAGAGACGGCCGTTGCTGCGCGTCAGGTTCCCTCGGCCGTGCTTGTCACCTTGGCCAACGATGACTCGTGGAACGATGCTCAGGATGTTGCAGCGGCGTTGCGTGCCCGCGGTATTGCCTGCGAGGTTGCCGCCAAGGCAGAGAAATTCGGTAAACAGATCAAATACGCGGATAAGCGTGGCATTCCGTTTGTCTGGTTCACCACCGAAGAAGGTACCCACGAGGTCAAGGACATTCGTTCCGGAGCCCAGGAAGTTGCCGATCCGGCTAGCTGGACGCCGGCCGGGGAAGATCTGCACAACCTGATCTCGTCAGCAGAAACGCTCCTTGAGGCTTAACTTCGAAGTACCGCGAGTCACGAAAGGATGGGCATGTGAACCATCCTTTCGTGACTCGGCGCACACCTAATGCACTTTTAGGGTTTATTGGTGCAATCATGCCGGTAAACTCGCTCATAGATTCTTCACTTTTCGCACCTCGTACTTTTTTGCGCCACCTGCGCGCGAAATGACGGGGATATATGCGCAATTCGCACCCTTTTTGGAAAGGAATGCAGTGCTACGCACTCATCAGATCGGCACCCTCACCGCCGAGAACATCGGAGAAACAGTCACCCTCACCGGTTGGGTGGCCCGCCGCCGCGACCACGGTGGAGTCGCCTTCCTTGATTTGCGTGATGCCTCGGGCTTCGCGCAGGTCGTGGTGCGCGATGAGGAAGACTTCCACCCGCTGCGCAACGAATTCGTGCTGCAGATTACCGGCAAGGTTGAGCGTCGCCCCGAGGGCAACGAAAACCCGGCACTTCCCACCGGTGAAATCGAGGTCCTTGCCGATGAGGTAGTGGTTCTTAACACCTCCGATCCGTTGCCTTTCCAAGTCGATGAGCACGTTGAGGTCGGCGAGGAAGCGCGTCTGCGCCACCGCTACCTTGATCTGCGTCGCCCCACCCCGAACCGCAACATCCGTCTGCGTTCCGAGGCAAACCGTATCGCGCGCAACCTGTTGCACGATCAGGGCTACATTGAAATTGAAACCCCGACGTTGACCCGTTCCACCCCGGAAGGCGCCCGCGACTTCTTGGTTCCGGCACGTCTGTCACCGGGTTCCTGGTACGCACTTCCACAGTCCCCACAGCTTTTCAAGCAGCTGCTGCAGGTCGGTGGCTTTGAGAAGTACTACCAGATCGCTCGCTGCTACCGCGATGAGGACTTCCGTGCGGACCGTCAGCCGGAATTCACCCAGCTGGACATCGAGGCATCGTTCGTCGAGCAGGATGACATCATTGCGCTGGGCGAAGCCCTGGTCAAGGACATCTGGAAGCTCATCGACGTTGAGATCTCGACCCCCATCGCACGCATTACCTACCATGAGGCGATGGCCAAGTACGGTTCGGATAAGCCGGATCTGCGCTTCGGCCTTGAGCTGAGCGACTTGACCGAGTTCTTCAAGGACACCAACTTCGGTGTCTTCAAGGCCCCGCACGTTGGTGCCGTTGTCATGCCAGGTGGCGCATCCCAGCCGCGTCGTCAGCTTGACGCGTGGCAGGAATTTGCCAAGCAGCGCGGCGCCAAGGGTCTTGCCTACGTGCTCTACAAGGAAGATGGCGAGCTCACCGGTCCGGTCGCCAAGAACCTTACCGATGTTGAGCGTGCCGGCCTGGCCGAAGCCACCGGCGCCAAGCCGGGCGACTGCATCTTCTTCGCAGCAGGCAACAAGAACGAGGCCCGCGCCTTGTTGGGTGCAGCTCGTGTTGAAATCGGTCACCGAACCGGCTTGATCAAGGAAGGCGACTGGGCCTTCGTCTGGGTCGTCGACGCCCCGATGTTCGAGCCTGCAGCAGCGGCTGTTGCCTCGGGCGACGTGGCAGTTGGCACCGGCGCCTGGACCGCGGTACACCACGCGTTCACCTCCCCGAAGCCAGAGTTCATGGACACCTTCGACACCGATCCGGAGTCGGCCCTGGCCTACGCCTACGACATCGTGTGCAACGGCAACGAAATCGGTGGCGGCTCGATCCGTATTCACCAGGCCGATTTGCAGAAGCGTGTCTTCAAGATGATGGGCATCGACGACGAGGCCGCGCAGGAGAAGTTTGGCTTCCTGCTCGAGGGCTTCAAGTACGGCGCTCCTCCGCACGGCGGCATCGCACTGGGTTGGGACCGCGTGCTGCAGCTGCTCACCGGTTCGGACTCGATCCGCGACGTCATCGCCTTCCCGAAGACCGGTGGCGGCTTCGATCCGCTCACCGCTGCTCCTGCACCGATCACTCCGCAGCAGCGTAAGGAAGCCGGCGTGGATGCCAAGCCGGCGGTCAAGAAGGCCGAAACCAACGAGTCCGGTGAAGAGAAGTAGTCTTCGCCAGCAGGCACACGTTCTAACTTGTAGTAACTAGTTTGAACCCGCGCAGGCGGGGGAGGAGCAGTAGATCCATTCAAGGATCGGCTTGTTTCTTCCCCGCCTGTTGTTGTTTAAGCCATTACCTAACCGGTCAGCTGGATCCAGGAGCTGCGCTCAGCGGTATTTGCGTGCCCTCAGAAGCGTCCTAAGCGCACTAGCAGGATCTGCCGGGGGATTAGCTAGCCCTAAAACACGCGGAAGTGCGGCTAATTTGGGGTGCCTAGGGCCTGGACGCTGCAGCAGGACCTGTTTTCGTGAGCTGGTTCAGGAGCACACACCATGACGAAGGATCGAAATTCACCAAAAGTAGCCCGATTTAATTCCCACTTTAAACATGTGGATATCCTTGCTACAATTTATTATCTAGATAAATTTTTGACTTAGTTCGCTTTTTCGCCGCGTACGTCAGGCAAGCATACTCACCACCAAAGAAAGGCCACGACGTGAGGGTCTTTTCGGCAACAGAACCACCCAAATATGACGGGAATAGCTCTGCCACTCGCACACAACTACCGGGGGAGTGCCACGCATGATCGAGGAGAAGCAGTATCCAGGTAGCTGGCAGCGAGCAGTGTTGCCCATGAGTTTGTTGGACGCGATCGAGGCGGGACCTAACCACGGTTACGCGATAGCTCAAATGTTGGAGTCCCGTGGCTTCTCACCCATCAAGGGATCAACCTTGTACCCGGCGCTACTCAAGCTCGAAGCCGCGGGACTGTTGGACAGCTTCTGGGAAGAAGGGGATGGGGCACCAGGACGCAAGGTCTACACACTCACCGGTACCGGACGTGGCCACTTAGCCGCACAGCGCGAACTCTGGTCGTTCTTTAAAGACTCGGTGCTGCGCCAATAATTCGGCAGCCATCAAGAATCTGAAGTATCAGCAGGACCTACACACAGCAATATACCGACCAACGACTTTGAAAAGGACCTCTCATGAGTGAAAAGCAACGCAAGAAAGTTCTCTGGGACGCGGAGCTGGAACTCTGGCTCGATTCCCAACGAGAATGGGCTGAAACCGCTGCTGCGGCCATGGTCTTCGCCGATGCTCCCGTCGAGGCAATCAGTAAGGACTTGGCGCTTGTCCGCGAAAGCATGACCGCTAGCGGACAAGACGCCGCGGCACTCTTCGGGGAACCATACGCCTACGGGCGAAAGACCGGCAAACGCCACCGTGCTGCACCTCAGGTCTTAGAGGGTGCACTAATCTTCAACACGTTTAATGGGGCGGTACGAACCGTACTGGCAAGTTTGGGAATGTTGCTACTTCTACTGGGGATCTGGACGGGGTTCAGCGACGGCTGGATGAATGAGAGCTACGCGGGGCCAGTTATTCTGCTTTTCGTCTCGATCACAGTACTTATGGGTATTGCATTCTGGGGCTGGTTGCTACGCACCCGTGGCCGGCTTCGCATCGCACTAGCCATTTGGGGTGCTGTGCTGCTCGGGTTTGCCGGCAGCAGTGGGCTCATGGTGGCGTTGGGAGATTTTGATGCTGCAGGTCCCCCAAACTGGGTCATGCCCCTTGTTGGCCTTATCTTGGTGGCCATCGGGCTGAAGCTACCCGACGAGAAAGCACGAGAGCTGATCGACGATGCTGAGTGGGACGATGAACGCTATTTCAACCACGCATCAAACCTCTTGCGCGGCCGCTACCTGTTCACTCGTACTCAAGCACAAATTGCACTGGCCGAAGCCCAGGCTCATCGCCGTGAATCCAGCGATGGGGGAGCCTCGGACGAGTTCGGAAACGTTGAGGTATTCGCCGCGCAACTTGCTGCAACCCTGCGCACCCCGGTTAAACGTGGGGTCTTGCTACGGCGTGTTGGCTTCAGCGTTGTTGTTGCATTCTTCGGCTTCAATATCATCTCAGTCTTGTTCGAGGGACCAATCACTACCTGGCTCGTCATCCAAGCGGTAATTTGGCTAGGCCTCGTGGCCCTGACCGTCTTTACTTTGCGTCCAACCCAGATCAGGGCCGAAACCAATGAACGTCAACGTGAGCGCAAGGCGGACGCCAGGATTCTGGCTACCACCGACGATGACTGACCCGTACTCGGCCGGGCAACCGACTGCTTAGCCCGGAAGCTCGTCGGTATCAATAATCAACGTGTAGGGACCGGAGTTCACCAACGAAACTTCCATCATTGCCCCAAAAACGCCCGACTCCACATGAGCACCCAAGGCACGCAATTGCGTCATGAATTCCTCGTAGAGCGGTTCGCTCACCGCTCCCGGAGCGGCCTTGGTCCATCCCGGACGGCGCCCCTTGCGTACATCGCCATAAAGCGTGAACTGGCTGATCACCAGCAACGGGGCAGAAAGATCCTCACACGATTTCTCACGCTCAAGCATGCGCAACCGCCAGATTTTGGCTGCAAGCTTTGCCGCCAACGCGGGAGTATCCTCATGTGTCACCCCCAGGAGTACAACAAGACCTGGTCCGTCGATCTTTCCGACGATCTCGCCCTCAACTTCAACCGAAGCCCGCGATACAACCTGCACTACTGCCTTCATGACATCCTTTTAATTCTCTAGCTACAGCCGCGCTCCGAACACACATGTGTCAAGACCACAGGGAATTTCAACCGATAACTGGCCACCGTGCCAAGACACAATGGCCGAACTCTTCAGCAAACGACTTTACAGAGATTCCGCAGCTACCTGCACTTTTCACACTTTATCCAAGGTCTTGGTCCTGTTCCCCACACAGCGCCACAGCGTAAATCCACTTTCCCCCACAATTTCGTTTTTCTGCTTTTTTGCATCTCGCCAAAGAGCACACTAATTCCATGAGCACGCAAACGAACACCGATATGGCGGATACTGTTTCCGTCTCTGGACTGCTGAGCCAACTGGCTTCAACAGTGCTCAGCGTGCGTGCAATCTCAGAACACCTGCAAGAGGCCTCTCTAGATGCTGCCGGCAGCGCAATTTTCATGGGTCTACTCGAAAAGGCCGAGCGGACGATCAACTACGCGCAACTAGTGGTGACGCATCAGGCGGAGCTTTCCCAAGTACACCGGCTGGATCCGGTGGTAGCTCAACAAATCGACGAGTTGGTTGAAGATCCCGCGCCACTGGCCCACGGTAGCGTCCAGGCACCCGCCGAACAGCTGTGCAAGGGCATGTCCCCGTACCGGAATCCGCAGGCATTCATCCAAGGTCACCTTCATATTTCAGCGTATGAAGCCAAACGCCGGCTCACCGGTGCCCACCTGCTGGTTGCTCCCACACCCCATGAAAATACAGACCCCGCAGTAGAAGCATCCAATAGTCCCAGTTATCCGGTTCTTGCCCAGGCAGCGGCAGATGGAAGCGCTGATGTTGGAAACCTTGCGAATCTCGCAGGGCAACTCGAAGGAATCAAACCACGTTTCGCAGATCGCACCGATGCACAGGAGCTGAGCACAGCCATTGAAAATTCGCTGGCTCATCAGGCAAGGAATAGTGAGCCGAGCGATTGCGCAAAGACTTTCCGGGATTGGAAGGGTGTACTTGCAAGTGATGGCTCTCCCATGACCGAGGAAGAAATCCTGGCTAGGCGTGGAATCCATTTCAGAGGATTTCGGGACGGAAGCGATGAGTACCTCTTGCGCTGTTCCCCGCAATTCTCGGAAGTTCTACAAACACTCGGCGATGTGGTGATCAACCCACGTTCCACTAAGCGTCCACCATTCTCGGAGTCCACAAGGACGCCTGAGAAAGAAGACACGACCGCCAAATCACCGTTTGCAGCCACAGCATCGGGTACACCCACCTACACGCCGGTAGGAACACCGGCACCAGACTGGAGCTTCGACCCGATGCTTCCCGACGATCAGATCCCACAAAGCCAACTTGATACTGGAATGCCACCGGATCCATTACCGCTTCCAGACGAAGACCCTCGTACTAAGGCCCAGTTACTACTCGATGTGATCATTTGGCTCTGTGGAGCAGCAATCAACGCTGAATCATTCAACGGCACCGACGGCGTTTTCAGTGAAACCGGTGGGCTACACGCGACAATCAATGTCACCATCGATTACCTGAGCCTCTTGGGACGGCTCGATAAGGCGGGTATTACCGCTCATGGAATGCCAATATCGGCAGCCAATGTCAGACGCATGGCCTGCAACGCAGATATTATTCCGGCCGTGCTTGGCACTAAGGGTGAGCTACTAGATCTGGGACGCACCTCTCGAGGATTTAGTAAGGCGCAACGAAAAGCGCTAGCCATTCGTGACCGTGGCTGTACCGTGCCCGGATGCCATCGCTCGGCAGCAACCAGTGAAGCCCACCATGTGAAGCCATGGTCCGAAGGTGGAGAAACCAACGTTGACAACGGCATTTTAATCTGTGAATACCATCATCTGCAGGTTCATGCCGGGCTGATTACCATGAAGATGATCGACGGTGTGCCCTACCTAGTAGCTCGGGCCGGCCGCCCACGAGGAGATCCAGAACGAAACCTCTACTGGCACCCGGAGCTTCTGACCTCCGGTTACACACCTCCGCTCTTCGACGAGTGATCTAGCTCAGCCACCAGTACAGAACAATCAGATTTCTTCCCCAGCAGCCCCGCGGGTGACGCGCCCCCAAGCGTGCCCGCGGGGCTGCCCTGCGCATACCCACAGTTTCATGGCAAACCAGCGTTCAAAACAGCTGCGGACTAAACATCTAGCCTTGCTGAACTAGGCTGGGGGAGTGAACGATCTGCTCAGCGCCTTGGGTGACGACGAGGAAAACGACAATAACGAATATGTGCGACCCCGCGCACCCCTAGCCGTACGCATGCGCCCACGCAGTGTAGAAGAACTGGTCGGCCAACAGCATCTGCTTAAGCCCGGCTCCCCGCTGCGCCAGCTCGCCGGCATCGATGGGCCTGGCCCCTCCGGTCCCTCAAGCATCATTCTGTGGGGACCTCCCGGTACCGGAAAAACCACCATCGCGCACGTAATTGCCCGTGCCCCAGGGCGCCGCTTTGTTGAACTTAGTGCCATCACCGCCGGGGTCAAGGACGTACGACGCGTCATGGACCAGGCACTCGAAGACCGCGACCTACGCGGCTTCACCACAGTGCTCTTCCTGGATGAAATTCACCGCTTCAATAAGGCCCAGCAGGATGCACTGCTGCCTGGAGTAGAAAACCGCTGGGTAGTGCTGGTCGCCGCCACCACCGAAAACCCGTCGTTCTCCGTGGTCTCCCCGCTACTTTCCCGTTCTCTGCTGCTCACCCTGCGTCCACTTGATGAATCAGACATCAAAAGCTTGCTCACTCGGGCACTTGAAGACTCCCGTGGATTCAACGATGAGCTGGTTTTGGGGCCCGAAGCGCTAGACCACCTCATTCGCATGGCCGGGGGAGATGCTCGACGTTCACTGACCGCGCTTGAAGCAGCTGCTGGAGTGGCCTGGAGTGCCGATGCTGCGGCTAAGGCAGCCCACGAATCCGAGCAAAACACTGCCGAGTCAGACGACACGGACATGCTCGATGATGATGACACGCGGCAAGCACCTTCCGACGGCGCGGAAGAGCCGGACAGCCCGGATTCCCCTCAGGACACCCGGATTCGTATCACTCTGGAGCACACCGAGCGTGCCATGGATGCCGCGGTACAACGCTATGACAAGGCCGGGGATCAGCACTACGACATCATCAGCGCCTTCATTAAATCAATTCGTGGATCCGATGTTGACGCGGCACTGCACTATCTAGCCAAAATGCTCGAGGCCGGCGAAGACCCCCGTTTCATTGGCCGTCGCATCATGATCAGCGCTTCCGAAGACATCGGCATGGCCGATCCCACCGCTCTACAAACAGCAGTCGCAGCCGCCCAAGCGGTCCAACTTATTGGCATGCCAGAAGCCCGCATCATCCTGGGCCATGCCGTAGTTCATGTGGCAACGGCACCAAAATCAAATGCTGCCTACAACGGCATCAACGAGGCGGTTGCCGACGTACGCGCCGGCAAAGGCCGTGGCGTGCCCAATCATCTGCGCGATGCACACTATGCGGGAGCCTCGGCACTGGGACATGGCAAGGGCTACATTTACTCGCACGATTCCCCACACTCGATTGCCACCCAGCAATATGCGCCAGATGATTTGCAGGGCGTTGATTACTACCGGCCCACTACAAACGGGGCCGAACGCATGATTGGGGAGCGCCTAGAACGCATCCGTGGCATTATCCGTGCCAAATTCCGTTCCAGAAAATAGTGTGATCACACGTGGCAGCCTACGTTTTGTCGAGAAAATCATTGAACCGGCCCGCTAATACCCGGTGTGTGCCGTTTCACTGAAACTGCCAGCACCCAACGTTCGCCAACGATTAGTTCACGCTGGTAGGATTGATCTTTGGCTGGCAAGCTCTTATCTACTCACCAAAGAACTTCAGGGTTCCAAGGTGCGAGGAATAAGGGTTGCAGTGACCAGGGATGCGGCTTCCCTCAACTCTCCATCATGGAGGCCAGACCAGATAACAGTCGCTCTAAAAAGAAAAGGACACTCGTGGCTAACAACACTCGTGCCCGCCGTAAGGTTCGCCTCTCGCGAGCCCTCGGCCTTGCTCTGACTCCTAAAGCTGAAAAGTACATGGAGCGTCGTCCCTACGGTCCGGGCCAGCACGGCCGTGCCCGCAAGAAGCAGGACAGCGACTACGCAGTACGCTTGCGCGAAAAGCAGCGTTTGCGCGCGCAGTACGGCATCCGCGAAGCACAGATGACCCGTGCCTTCGAAGAAGCCAAGCGCACCGCTGGCCAGACCGGTGAAAACCTGGTTGAGCTCTTGGAAATGCGTCTTGACGCCCTGGTACTGCGTGCAGGCTTCGCCCGCACCATCGCCCAGGCTCGCCAGCTTGTGGTTCACCGCCACATCATGGTTAACGGCGCACGTGTTGACCGTCCGTCGTACCGCGTGACCGAGGGTCAGCTGATCCACGTTCACGAGCGTAGCGAAAAGATGGGCCCGTTCCAGATTGCCGCCGCTGGTGCTCACCGCGACGTTCTTCCGGCAGTTCCTGCCTACCTTGACGTCAAGCTTGAAGCCCTTCAGGCCAAGCTTGTTCGTCGCCCGAAGCGCTCCGAGGTTCCTGTAACCTGCGAAGAGAACCTCGTGGTCGAATACTACGCACGCTAAATTCGATGAGCTTTTAGCTCACCCGAATAAGGCAGTGCAACACGAAGCCCGTGACCAAATTGGTCACGGGCTTCGTGCTTTTCCATGTCTTCTCCAGTACTTGCATCGTGTCGGTGCGACACGCCCAAGATACTCATCGGAGCTACCGCGTAGCTGGCCAGTTCTGTGCTTGTGCCCGCCATTCGGTAAGGTGGAAACGCACACGTCACCAACGGCAGAGGAAAAGCACATGACAGGGTCGGATATCGCCGGACTCATCGCAGCGGGGGTATTTGCAGTACTTGTTGCATTGCTCGCCATTCCGATCTGGAAGCTCGGCAAGGTTTTTGATGAGCTGCGTGCAGCGGTTCGCGACGTTTCCGATGGCACCACGCCGTTGCTCTCGGAGGTCACCACCACCGTTGCTACCACCAACGATCAGTTGCGCAAGGTCGAGGGAATCACCAATAATGTGTCCGATGCCTCAGCCAACATCAGTGCTCTTTCTTCGCTCACCGCGGCAACACTTGGCAAGCCACTGATCAAGGTCGCCGCTTTCACCTCCGGTGTCAAGGCAGCCATGGGCACCAAGACCACAGGCAAGGGTCGTCGCAGCCGCTAACCACCGGTTTGTCCCGTGCCTATGAGCACGGCATGATGCATCGTTGCGCTGTGAGTTTTCTCTAGCCACAGCAAACTGCGGCACCACGCACAGACACGGGCACGCAGATAGCCACGGCGATGAGTGGCAGGCAAAGCAGAAGGCACTGGGAACTAAAGGTTCCTACAAGCTGTTAAAACTCTTGAGCAAACTCGAAGAGTGCACCCAAAAACCCGATTCCTCAGCCACCACACGCGGCTGGTACTGAACACTGAAAGTAGAAGCGCAGATGAAAAAGCTATTCTGGGTCGGCATCGGTATCGGTGTCGGCGTCCTGGCAGCCCGCAAACTCGGCGAAGCCAAGGCACTCGCTGGACCCGAGGGATTGAACCGCACGGTAGGTCGCCTCACCGATTCATTGCATGAAGTTGCCGACGCATTCCGCAGCGGAATGAACGAACGCGAAACAGAATTACGCCAAGCCTTGGGCTTGGATGAGGCAAACGGCCAAAACCACAACTAAACTTGTTCACGGTGTCACACACCCAATACGTGAATTAGCAGATCTACGCATCTAACTAGGCACCAGCACTACCCCGTAAGCACGAAGGGACCAAAAGAGGAATTATGAAATCGCAGGAAATTGCACGCCGGTGGGTCGACTACTTTGAGTCAAAGGGCCACACCGCGGTTCCCAGCGCCTCCTTGGTCTCCTCAGACCCCTCACTCTTGTTCACAGTTGCAGGTATGGTGCCGTTCATCCCGTACCTGACAGCCCGCGAAGAGGCCCCCTACACCCGCGCCACCTCGGTGCAGAAGTGCATTCGCACCGGTGATATCGAAGAAGTCGGTAAGACCGTACGACACGGCACCTTCTTCCAGATGGCCGGCAACTTCTCCTTCGGCGACTATTTCAAGGAAGGCGCCATTTCCTACGCCTGGGAGCTGCTGACCAGTTCCCTTGAAGACGGCGGCTACGGCCTTGACCCACAGCGCCTGTGGATCACCGTCTTCCACGAGGACACCGAAGCACTGGAAATCTGGCGCGACAAGATCGGTATCCCGGCCGAACGCATTCAGAAGATGGGCATGGAGGACAACTACTGGTCCACCGGCCAGCCCGGCCCGGCCGGCCCCTGCTCGGAGATCTTCTACGACCGCGGCCCGGAGTACGGCATCGAGGGCGGCCCGGAGGCCGACGACACCCGCTACATCGAAATCTGGAACCTCGTGTTCATGCAGTACCAGCGTGGCGAGGGCACCGGCAAGGACAGCTTCGAAATCCTAGGCGAACTGCCCAAGAAGAATATCGATACCGGCCTGGGCCTTGAGCGCCTTGCCATGATCCTGCAGGGTGTCGAGAACATGTACGAGACCGACCAGGTCCGTCCGGTACTCGACAAAGCAGCGGAGCTTGCCGGCAAGGCCTACACCTCCACCGAGGACCCAGCCGATCCAAACCACGCAAATGATGTGCGCATGCGCATGGTTGCGGACCACATCCGCTCCTCGCTGATGCTGATTTCCGATGGCGTTTCCCCGGGCAATGAGGGCCGCGGCTATGTGCTGCGCCGACTAATCCGTCGCGCCGTGCGTGCCATGCGCCTGATGGGCGTGGAAACTGCCGTCCTTCCGGAGCTGCTTCCCGAGTCCCGCGACGCCATGAAGGGCGTCTACCCGATCGTCGAAACCGACTTCGCACGCATCTCGCGCATCGCCTACGCCGAGGAACGCGCGTTCCTGCGCACTATTGCCTCGGGCACCACCCGCTTGGAAGATGCACTGAAGGCTTCAAAGGCCAAGGGTGCAGCACTTTCCGGTGAAGACGCCTTCGCACTGCACGACACCTACGGCTTCCCGATCGATTTGACCTTGGAGATCGCCGCCGAGGCGGGCCTCGCTGTCGATGAGACCCAGTTCCGTACCCTGATGAACGAGCAGCGCACCCGCGCCCAGAAGGACGCCAAGGCCAAGAAGGCCGGCCACGCCGACCTAACCGTCTTCACCCAGCTGCACGATGCCGGAGATGTCATCTTCACCGGCTACGACGAGCTGACCAGCGAATCTACCGTGCGCGGCATCGTGCACAACGGTGCATTGGTTGAGGTCGCCGAACAGGGCCAGCAGATCGAACTGGTGCTCAACGCTACCCCGTTCTACGCCGAGGCAGGTGGCCAGGCGGGCGATGTTGGTTTGATCACCGGTGACGGTTTCGTGCTTGAGGTGCTCGATGTGCAGTCCCCAATCCGTGGACTCAACGTGCACCAGGCCATCGTCCGCGAGGGCGAATTACCGGCCAACGCCACGGTGCTGGCCGAGGTCGATCGCACCCGCCGTCTCTCCGGCGAACAAGCACACTCGGCAACCCACCTAGTGCACGCCGCGTTGCATGAGATTCTTGGCCCGGATGCGCTGCAGTCCGGTTCCTACAACAAGGCCGGCTACCTGCGCTTTGACTTCTCCTGGTCCGAGGCACTTTCCGCTGCTGCCCGCAACGAGATCGAAGAGGTAGTAAACCTCTCCATCCGCAATAACCATCAGGTGCTCACCAACGTGATGCCGCTGGCCGAGGCGCAGGCCGCCGGAGCCATGAGCCTCTTCGGCGAAAAGTACGGAAATACAGTACGCATGGTGGAGATCAACGGGGAATGGAGCCGTGAACTCTGCGGTGGCACCCACGTGGGCAACACCGCGCAGATCGGTTCGCTGACCTTGTTGGGCGAAGCCTCCGTTGGTTCGGGTAACCGCCGCGTGGAGGCACTGGTCGGCATGGAGGCGTTCCGCCACGGCGCCGCCGAGCGCACCCTGGTCTCGGAGCTTTCCTCAATGTTCAAGGTTCCGGCCGCTCAGCTCAATGAGCGCATTAGCGAAACCGTTGCCAAGCTCAAGCAGGCCGAACGCGAGATTGAGAAGCTACGTACGGCACAGCTTGCGGCTCAGGCCGGCTCCCTGGTAGCCAAGGCCCAAGACCTCAACGGAGTTCGCGTGCTGGCACACGATACCGGTGAGGTTCCAAGCGCCGAGGCGCTGCGCACCCTGGCCTTGGATCTGCGTGATCGTTTGGGTTCGGAGGCCTCCACCGTCGCCCTAACCGGCGTGTCTAATGGCCGTCCGTTGGTGCTTGTGGCCACCAACGATGCGGCACGCGCCAAGGGCGTGAAGGCGGGAGCCTTGGTTCGCACCGCAGCCAAGATTCTTGGCGGCGGCGGCGGCGGCAAGGACGATGTTGCGCAGGGCGGTGGCCAGGATGCCACACAGATCCCCGCAGCGTTGCAGGCCATGAGCGCCGCGATCCAGGAGCTGTCATAACTTCGGAAACATACCCCACCCGCGGGGTCATGCTGGGCGTCGACGTGGGCATGGCCCGCGTCGGCGTCGCGGCGTCCGATCCCGATGGCCTGCTTGCCACCCCGGTGAAGACGCTTAAACGCGATATCAAGAAGAACAGCGACATCTTTGTGCTGCTCAAGCTCGGTATCGAGCGCGATGTTAAGCAAATATTTGTTGGGCTCCCTCGGTCCATGTCCGGTGGTGAAACCGCCTCAACGCAGATGGCCCGGGATTATGCCGATGAATTGGCTAATCAACTAGTGACCGCCGGTCAGGAGCACATCCAGGTGCGACTGGTCGATGAACGGTTGACAACTGTCAGTGCCCACCGTTCCCTACATCAAGCAGGTTTGGATGGACGCAAGCATCGTGCGGTCGTTGATCAGGCCGCCGCGGTAGAGATACTCCAACAAGTGCTCGAAATGCGACGGCACGGTCAACATGCCCCCGGTGAGCTAGTTACTCCGGGTAATCGCAAGTCTGGCGATGTATTCTAGGACTCGCAAGGCTGTCGCCAAAGACCCCCAAGGCGGCAGCAATCGTGCTACAAATGATCTGCTCGAACACTTAGAATCTTCTGAGATTCACTTCACGTTGCAGATAAGCTTCACAGGTGGGCCTTCGTCGTCCCCCGGCTACTACGTTGCCTTACGGGCAAGGGAGAACACCGCATGACTAACGAATCGTCTATCGATTCCACGCGCAAGGACCATGAGGTCTCACCTCGTCGTGCCGCACGCGAGGCACGCCGCAGAGCCGAAGCTCTGGCTCAAGGCTTGGAGGCGCCACTTCCGGGTAGTGATTCTGCCGATTCGGCTGCCTCGGCGTCCTCATCGTTAACCGCAGCTTCCGCGCCCTCGTCCGCAACGCCAGAAGAAGCCGCCGGTGAGCCACAAGCTAGTGCTAGCCAGCTCGAACACCTCGCCCCCGACGCTGTGCAATCGGCAGCCTCCGGTACTGCCGCATCGGCACCTGTACCAACGCCGGAAGAATTAGCGACTCGCGAAAAGCGCAGTCGTTCCTTCGCCGCGGCGCAGCGTGCCAGCAGTGAAGGAGCCCTGCGTGCACGTCGGGAAGCCATGGAAGCTCAGCGTGCCGCTGCCGAACGTGTGCGTGAGACACTTCGGGCAAATGCTGTTGGGCCACGCCGTGCGGCACGTGCCGCGTCGTCGTCAAGTGCGCTAACTCCTGCTTCAGCAACCGCTGATTCACACACAGCGCAGCCCACGACCCAGGTATCCTCGATCAAGGAATCTGTCACAAGTCCCGATAGCGCCACACGAAACGTTGCCCCGACTTCTTCCGCAGCACCTTTTGACCAAAATGCCACGCCCGAAGATCACTTTAAGACTTCGACTAGCACTCCAACCACGGATCAGCTGTCCTCGGATGATCCGGTTCGGCAGCAGCTTCCTACTGCGCCGCCCCACGTGGTCCAGCCGGTACAGCCAATCCAGCCGCCGGTGCAGCAGCCAGAAAAGCAAATCCATCACGATGCTCTGGCCCAAGCAGAACCAAGAAATACTGCGCCTTCCGCTGCCATGCGAGCGCCAGATGGTTGGGATGCACGCGACCACGAGTCGATGAGCTTCAACGACATCCTCACGCATCCCATCGGCATTACATCCCGGCCGCAGGTATCCAGTGCGGAAACCACCGCGAGCGTCGCACCAAGCCCAAACTCAGCCCCGGCTTCACAGCCGAGTCCCGAGGCGCTCACTCAGGACACCAGGGAGGCTATACCCGCTGGAGGCAACCCACAGGAACTTCCCGAGCCCTACCCAGCAGAACTTGACCCGGCCACTGAGGCCTTCGAAACATTCCAAGGCCCCGATGCACTCGCCCAGGAAGCCGCCCAGCAATACGCTACGGAGCAGACCCACACCGACGTTGAGGCCGAACACGAATACTTTGAAGATGCCTACTATGCGCACGATGCTGCAGATCCGGTAGATCCGCAGGCACGCGAAAACCTCTTTATCGCCGGCCCCACTCCCGATGATGCCCAGTTCGCTTCGGCACGCAAAACACGCAAACGTCGCCGCAACGGAGTCATGGCAGCGGTCATCGTGGGCTTTATTGCGGTCATCGTCGCAGTGGTGCTGATCTTGCAGGGCGTTTTAGCCAAACTCAATCCCGCGGACTACCCGAGCCCCGGCGGCGATGCCGTAACTTTTGAGGTTAAATCCGGTTGGGGAACCAACCAGATCGGTAAAAACCTCGTGGCCCAGGACATCGTTGCCAGCGAAAAACTCTTTTCCGAGGCCGTGCAACTCGTAGAAACCGATAACCGTGAAATCCACCCGGGCACCTACGATCTGCGCAAACAAATGCCAGCCCTAGACGCGGCAACCATCCTGATTGGTGATGGTGCGCCAAAGGTCGGCTACGTGGCCATCAAACAAAACGTCCGTATGCCAGCGGTGCTTGAAGAAATCGCTAAGAGTTCAGGTCTGCCGCTGAAGGACCTGCAAAAACTTGCCAACGAGCCCAAGACCTTCGGGATTAAATCCGAGGCGAAAAACCTCGAAGGCTATCTGCACCCGGGGGAGTACCGTTTCCCCATCGATGCCGATGCCAAGACCGTGCTTCAAATGATGGTCGATGCAACCCAAAAATCGCTGAAGGATCAGGGGATTACCGATCCGACAGAAGGTTACCGCGCACTGAAAATCGCTTCAATCCTGCAGGCGGAAGCCCGCCCGAATGATTATGCGGTGGTTGCTGGAGCACTGGAAAACCGTTTGCACCCCAATAACACGGAGACAAATGGTCTGCTTCAGGTCGACTCGACGGTTATTTATGGGCTCAATCGCTACACGCTGCAGATTTCCAAGGCGGAAAAGGTTGATGCGGGTAACCCGTACAACTCCTACGTGCATAAGGGCCTGCCGCCAACACCGATTGGCTCCCCGGGCGATTCGGCACTCAAGGCAGCAGCAAACCCCACGGCCAACGATTATTACTACTGGGTCACGGTGAACACCAATACTGGTGAAACCAAGTTCGCGAAAACCTACCGTGAGCACCTGGTGAATCAGAACGAATTCCGCGCCTGGTGCGCGGCGAATACGGATGTATGTAAGTGACACAGTACGTAGTACCCTCCGATGCCCGCGCAGCCGTGCTCGGGCACCCGGTGGGCCATTCCCGTTCCCCGTTGCTGCACGCCGCAGCCTACAAGGAACTGAATGTACCCATCGATTACACGGCAATCGATATCCTTCCGGAGCAGGCCGCTGACTTCGCACAGCGGCTACGCACCGAGCCCGGCTGGGTCGGTGTCTCGGTGACCATGCCGATGAAGGACGCGTTGATTCCCTACATTGACGAGCCCTCCGAGCGGGTCAAACGGCTCGGCGCACTAAACACCATCATGGTGCACCATAGTTCCACTGGGGTGCGCTTGGCCGCGGAAAATACCGATATCGACGGCATCGTGCGTGCCCTGGCCCTACCGCGCCCCACCCCGGGGGAACCAGGCCCGTTGCTTGGCATCCTGGGCAACGGCAATACCGCGCTTGCCGCCCTTGAAGCGTGCGCCCTGCTTGGTGCATCCCGCGTCGAGCTGCTGGTGCGCAACCCGCAGCGCGCCACCGAGGTGATCGCCTTGGCCCAGACCCTGGGGCTGGTGCTCAATGTACTTCCCTATACCGAGGGGGCACCGGTCCTGACGCACTGCGATGCCTTGATTTCCACGTTGCCCCCGCGCGCTGCAGATACCTGGCTGGATCCCTTGGGCCTGCCTGCGGCTTCGACGCCCCGGAGCTCCGCGGCCGCGATGACCAGCATTAAACCCGGGGCGATCCTCTTGGATGTTGCCTACGACCCCTGGCCATCGGCCTTGGCCACCGCGTGGGAAACCGCAGGCGGCTCCGTCGTCTCCGGCCTGAGCATGTTAGTGCATCAGGGTCTGGAACAGGTCAAACTTTTTTCACGAATTCAAGATGCCGACTGGGAGCACGTCACAAATGTGATGTGCGACGCAGTAGGCGTACCTAGGCCCTCTTCGGGCTCCTAGTCCATGGCAGGATGGAGTGCATGTTGCGTTGGTTGACGGCGGGCGAATCACACGGCCCCGCATTAGTTGGAATTATTGAGGGACTGCCCGCGGGCATTTCCATCTCCTCACAGGATGTGCGCGATGCTCTTGCACGCCGCCGCCTCGGTTATGGCCGTGGCGCCCGCATGAAGTTTGAGCAGGATGAGGTCTCCTTCATCGGCGGCGTCCGCCACGGGCTCACCCAGGGTGGCCCGGTGGCCATCGAGGTCGGCAACACCGAATGGCCCAAGTGGTCAAAGGTCATGAACCCCGATGAAGTTGATCCCGAAGAGCTGGCCTCGATGGCACGCAATGCGCCATTGACCCGCCCGCGTCCCGGACACGCGGACTTCACCGGCATGCAGAAGTATGGTTTTGACGATGCGCGCCCGGTGCTGGAGCGTGCTTCGGCCCGCGAAACTGCTGCCCGCGTGGCACTGGGTTCGGTTGCGGCTAATTTCTTGGCCGAACTTGGCGTAGAGCTTGTCTCACACACCGTCTCGGTGGGTACAGTTTCTTCCCCGGAAGGCTCTGCCCTGCCACGGGCCTCCGACGTCGTGGCCCTCGATGCAGATCCACTGCGCTGCTTTGATGCACAGACGTCCTCCGCCATGGTCACCGAGGTCGACGCGGCCCACAAGGAGGGCGAAACTCTCGGTGGCATCGTCGAGGTGCTGGCCTACAACCTGCCCCCGGGACTTGGTTCCTACGTGCACTGGGACCGCCGTCTTGACGCGCGCCTAGCCGGTGCGCTGATGGGCATCCAGGCCATCAAGGGTGTTGAGGTCGGCGACGGTTTCCTCACCGCATCCCGCCGTGGTTCGGCGGCGCACGATGAGATCGTGCGCGGGCAGGACGGCGTGATCGATCGCTCCGGCAATAAGGCAGGTGGCATCGAGGGCGGCATGAGCATTGGCGATGTGCTGCGCGTGCGTGCGGCCATGAAGCCGATTGCTACGGTCCCGCGCGCCCTGCGCACCATTGATACGGCCACCGGCGAAGGCACCACCGCACACCACCAGCGTTCGGATGTTTGTGCCGTTCCTGCCGCCGGCGTTGTCGCCGAGGCCATGGTTGCCCTGGTATTGGCCCAGGCCATGCTGGAGAAGTTCGGTGGCGATTCGGTCACCGAGGTCAAACGCAACCTCACTACCTATCTAGATGCGATCCCCGAATCCCTGGACTCGGTACGTCGTTCATGAGCCGTACGATCTTTTTGATCGGGCCCATGGCCAGCGGCAAATCCGCTGTTGGCGCACAATTGGCCCGGCAACTTGGGACAACCATGATCGATACCGATGAGTTGGTGGTTCAAGAACATGGAACCATCAAGGAGATTTTCGCCGCAGGTGGCGAGCCAGCTTTCCGTGCCTTCGAGTCCGAAGCGTTGCGGCAGGCGGCCGCCGCAGGCGATAGTCGTGAAGCAACTCCGCCGCTGGTCATTGCCAGCGGCGGGGGAGCGGTACTCGCCCCGCACAACCGTGAGCTCCTTGCCACAGGGTTCACCGTGTACCTGTACATTGACGCGCAAACCGTTGCCAAACGCATTGCCGGAGATGTGGTGCGCCCGCTACTTGCCGGTGCCCCGGACGATACAACCCAGGAACCCTCGCCGTTAGAAACCTGGCAGAACATTTTCACAACGCGTACCCATATTTATGAGGGCTGTGCCGATCTCACGCTCGATGTGCGCACCCAAAACCCCGCCGAAATCGCGGAGGCAATCATCACCGCCTACCGTGATGCCGGACACTGAAACACCCTTTAGCGTGCCCAAACGCGTAGGCTTAAAGCCGGTGACCCGGAAAACTCCCGGGCTCAACGGCTAAAAGTCACCCGGATTTGGGAGACGCGTTTTCAATCACGCACCGGACCCTTCGCTCGTACGCGGGCCTAAGGTTTATGTGCGCTACGCAGCACTTGGAGGACCAACGATGAACCCCGCGCCCACAACGATCCACGTCACAGGATCGGCCCCGGCCGAGAATTACGATGTCATCGTCGGCAACGGTCTGCTCGCGCAGCTACCAGCCCTGCTTGGCGAACGCGTCAAGCGCGTCATGGTCATCCACCCCCGTGCCCTGCGCACCACCGGGGATACCGTCAAGGAAGATTTGACCGCAGCCGGTTACGCATCGTTCTCCGCTGAAATTCCCGATGCGGAAGAGGGCAAGCACATTCAGGTTGCCGCTTTCTGCTGGCAGGTGCTGGGACAGAACGACTTCACCCGCTCCGATGCCATCGTGGCAGTGGGTGGCGGAGCCGTCACCGACCTCGCAGGATTTGTTGCAGCAACCTGGTTGCGCGGCGTGAAGGTCATCCACATCCCCACCTCGCTGTTGGGCATGGTCGATGCCTCAGTCGGTGGCAAGACCGGAATCAACACTGCCGAGGGCAAGAACCTCGTCGGTGCCTTCCACCCACCGGCCGGGGTCCTAGTTGATCTCGATGCACTTTCCACGCTTCCCAAGAATGAACTTGTCACCGGCATGGCCGAGGTCGTCAAGTGCGGCTTCATTGCCGATGAACGCATTCTTGAACTCATTGAAGAAGACACCGCCGATGCTATTACCCCCGGTTCGGCCCGCCTGCGCGAGCTCATCGAGCGTGCCATCGCGGTCAAGGCAAAGGTCGTCTCGGCGGACCTGCGTGAAAACGGTCAGCGTGAATTCCTGAATTACGGTCACACCCTGGCCCACTCGATCGAGTTGGCCGAACGCTACTCCATGCGGCACGGCGCAGCAGTATCCATCGGCTTGGCCTTTGCCGCAGAACTGGGCCGCAGCGTGGGCCGCACCAGTGATGAGGTTGCAGACCGCCACATTTCAATCCTGAAGTCCCTCGGACTACCCACCAGCTACCGTGGAGATCGCTGGAAGTCACTGCTCGATGGCATGCGCCGCGATAAGAAGACCCGCGGAGACCTACTGCGCTTTGTAGTGCTCGATGATATTGGCAGCCCACGCATGCTCGATGTCCCAGATACTTCCCTCTTGTTCGCCGCCTACCAGGAGATTGCCGAATGATCGCCCAGGAAATGACACAGAACATCACCACTTCATCGCACGAATCCGGTCAGGCCGCGACGGAAACCCAGCAACCGGACACCGCACAGCATGCCAGCACCGGTAGCCTCACACATACTCAGGCGTTGTTGCAGATCCCCGCGGCAGGCATCCCGGGCAAGGCAACACACAATATTGAAACCGGTATTCCGGGTGTGAGTTTTGACCTGCACACCATGAGCCAGCTCATTACCGATGAAGCATTGGCCGACGAAACACTTGCAAATGGCACGGCAACCGATCAGGTAGTGGTCCTTTTGGCCCGCCGTCAGCTGCGTGCAGCAGGCGAACTTATTGCCGAGACTCGCTTCAATGAGCCGCAGAACTTCGCCATGCGCGTGCTTGACACCTCGTTGACTCGCGCCGCGGGAGATCCCAAGCGTGCGGCAAACCGCCTGCGTGCCATGCTCACCGAGTTCAACGGCACCACGCACGAGGCGATCTTGCAGCAGCACCTGGGCATGGCCTACGTGGAAAGCGGTGACCTGCGCGCCGCGGCAACTCGCTTCCGCAAGGCCCTTGACCTGCGTATTGCTCAGGGCACCGATGATCGGTTGATCGATTCCTCACGTCGATGCCTCGAGGCGCTGAGTGCACGCATCGCAACCTTGGCACCGACCACTGCCGAACTTCCACTGGTTGACGAAGCCCGGCCGGGCAACATCGATAAGTAAAGTAGCTACACAAGCACTATCCTTGTGGTAGACGTAAAACTTTGATCCGTGAGAGCCGTGTGGACAGATTCCGCACGGCTCTCACGGAGAGCAACTAAACTTTCTAGCCGATGCATCGGCCACCCGGGCTCAAGAACATTGTGCGCCCGGGGGGCTTACGTCCGCTAGATCACCAAGCAAAGTGGGTCCACGTAGTGATACGTGCGCTAAACTGGATCTTGGATTTTTGATAACACGCCCGGGCGGCCGCAATTTTGCGGCTCCGCCCGCCGCGGCAGTAATGCCGTGCCAGCATTGGGCGCATACGGGAAAAGAGTAGATCGTGGCATCAACCACCGATATTAAAAACGGGCAGGTCATCAAGATTGAGGGCCAGCTCTGGAGCATCGTCGAGTTCCAGCACGTCAAGCCGGGTAAGGGTGGCGCATTCGTGCGCACCAAGATGCGCAACGTGCTCACCGGCCGTGTCTTGGAAAAGACTTACAACGCCGGTGCAAAGATTGAAACGGCAACGGTTGACCGCCGCGACTACCAGTACCTGTACCAGGATGGCGAAGACTTCGTCTTCATGGATCTATCCGACTACGATCAGCTCACCGTTTCGGGCACAGTTGTCGGCGATTCGGCCGGTTTCATGCTTGAAAACCAGAACGTGACAATCGCCATGCACGAGGGCGCACCGCTGTACGTGGAACTCCCACCATCGGTCACCCTGGAAATCACCTACACCGAGCCGGGCCTGCAGGGCGACCGCTCCTCGGCCGGCACCAAGCCAGCAACCCTGGAAACCGGCAAGGAAATCCAGGTGCCGCTGTTCGTCAACCAGAACACCAAGGTCAAGGTCGACACCCGCACCGGTGAGTACCTGGGGCGTGTCTCCTAGTGAGCGCCCGCGCCAAGGCCCGCCGCAGGGCACTGGACATTCTTTTCGAAGCCGAACAGCGCGATGTCTCGCCGCTGGCCGCCATGCGTTTACGTCGTGAAGCAACTGACATCACGATCAATGAGTACACCGTCACCCTCATCGAGGGTGTCATGGGCGAGCTGGATCGGATCGATGAGATCCTTTCCTCCTACTCCAAGGGCTGGACCCTAGAACGCATGCCCACCGTTGACCGCACCGCCCTGCGCATTGGCGTCTGGGAATTGCTGTTCAACGATGATGTGCCCGATGGTGTAGCGGTCGCGGAGGCAGTTGTCTTGGTCCGTGAGCTATCCACCGATGAATCACCCGAATTCGTCAATGGTCTGCTCGGACGCATTCAGCAAATGAAGCCGACGCTGCTGGCCTAGCCACAATGTTTGAATACCGAAGCTAGCCGCACGCGGCACTGCTTCTGGAGCCGGTCGGTGAGCCCACTTCAGGTGGGATCACCGACCGGCTTTGCTTTGCCCACATTTAGCGGCTCGCCAACCCCATGCCCCTCCCAAACTCCGAACATAAATCCCTTGCCGTCCCCCAGGCGGCCGATCCGCCACACTATGGCGCAGCAACCGGAATGTGAATACATTCCGGCGCGGGGGGATACAACCTCATCGTCAGCTGTGGCACAGTGTGTGCTTGGGTGCAGTTGCCGGTTTCATCACACGTTCCTTCACGAGCGCCGCTTACTAACTGGTCACTGTTTCTGGTATCACTTTCGGCATAAAAATCGACACTGAGGAGAAACCGTTGAATTGGCTCGACCGCTCCGCCTCCATCGCCCCTCCGGGCTTCAATCGCTGGCTCATTCCCCCGGCGGCCCTGGCAGTGCACCTGTGCATTGGTCAGGCGTACGCCACCAGCGTCTACAAATCAGCACTCATCGGTCACTTTGAGGTCTCGCAGACCGCCATCGGGGTGATCTTTTCCATCGCCATCGTGATGCTTGGACTCTCCGCGGCGATCATGGGCACCTGGGTTGAACGCAGCGGTCCACGCAAGTCGATGTTTGTCGCTGCCAGCTTCTGGGGTGTCGGCTTCCTGGTGGGCGCCGCAGGAATTTTCACCTCGCAGCTCTGGCTGGTCTACCTTGGCTACGGAGTCATTGGCGGTATCGGGCTGGGCATCGGCTACATTTCCCCGGTCTCCACGCTGATGAAGTGGTTCCCGGACCGCCCGGGCATGGCCACCGGCATGGCGATCATGGGCTTTGGCGGCGGCGCACTGATCGCCTCACCGATGTCCACGGCCTTGCTGAAGTTTTTCGACGGCTTCAACCCGGCGATCAATGGCGCCGACTGGATTGCCTCGGGCTCCTCGGTCGGTAAACTCTTCCTCACCCTCGGGATCCTCTACTTCGCTGTGATGATGTACGGCGTCGCTAATATTCGCGTCCCCGCGGCCAGCTGGAAGCCACGCGGCTGGAACCCGAGCACTACCAAGGTCGATGCCATGGTCACCACCGCACACGTCTCGGCGGCCAATGCCATCAAGACCCGTTCCTTCTGGCTGATCTGGGCGGCACTCTTCCTGAACGTCACCGCCGGCATCGGCATCCTGGAACAGGCATCGCCGATGATTCAGGACTTCTTCCGCGGTGCCGATGGTAATTCGGCGGTCAACGCCGCGGTGGCCGCGGGCTTTGTCGGAATGCTCTCGATCGGCAATATGGCCGGCCGCTTTATCTGGTCAAGCACCTCGGACATCATCGGCCGCAAACGCATCTACATGGTCTATCTGGGCGTCGGCGCACTGTTCTACACGGTGCTGGCATTCTTTGGCGGCAGCTCAATGCTGCTCTTCGTGGCAATGGCCGTGGTGATCATCAGCTTCTACGGTGGCTCCTTCTCCACGGCCCCGGCCTACCTCAGGGACCTCTTTGGCACCTACCAGGTTGGCGCCATTCACGGCCGACTGCTCACGGCATGGTCTGCCGCGGGTATTGCCGGACCGTTGATCGTCAATGGGCTACTTGATATGCAGGGCAAGCCCGGCACGATGATGGCCTCAAACTATCTGCCGGTGCTGCTGACCATGGTGGTGTTGCTGATCATTGGATTCATCGCCACCACCCTGATCAAGCCGGTGGCTTCCAAGTATCACGAACCCGAAGCAGCACTCACCAGCGCCACCCAGGAGGCTTAAATGTCCGATCAAACTCACCATGCCGGCGCCGGCGTGCAGGGAAATTCCGCAGCTCGGGTCACCAACGTTGATCCGTACGATGTGCCCACCACACTGGCCACCGGAAAGGTAATTTTCGGCTGGGCGTTGGTCGGAATCCCGCTGCTTTACGGGGTCATCACCACACTCTCGAAGGTGGGCCAGCTCTTCGGCTAGTTCTTCGGCCAGCTCTTCGGCCACCGTGTGCAGGAAACTTCAGCAGGAAACTTCAACAGGAAACTTCAACACCGTTCGGTGTGTCATCGGTATGACACACCGAACGGTGTTCTTCATTTCTACCGCGCCCACGCTCTTGGTCCTCACCTCATCCACGCTTCAACACGCGCTGCTAGACACACCCCCGGGGCACCTTAGGCCAGCTTCATCTGCAAGAATCATCTTTCATGAGCAGCACACCGGCCAGTAGTGGCGCAACGATCATCACCACGGACCACCGGGGCATCCCGCTTCACACCATTGATAACGGTGGAGCCCCGGGGTCCGCTGCCGCAGAACAAATCTGCACCGGAACACTCAGCTTTGCCGTCGGCACCCAGGACGAACCAATGGAACTATTGGGCGTGACGCACCTGGTGGAACACATGATTCTGGGTGCTCTGGAACATTTCCCGCTACCGCACGGGGCAGTGGTTGATCACGAATCCATGCAATTTCATGCAACCGGTTCCCCAACGGACGTGGCGGCCTATTTCGAGGCCTTGGCCCACACCATCAGCAACTTTGCGCAGCTTTCTCGGCGGGATTTTACGCTGGCCAAGATGATCATCAAGGCCGAGAATCCACACGCCTACACGGAGTTTACCTCCGGGATGCTCACCTACCGGTTTGGCGCCCAAGGTCCGGGATTGGCCCACCTACATGCGCCAACGCTGCAGGCCCTGACGCACGATGAGGCCACCTCGTGGGCTAGGACGTGGCTGCATACCGGGCATGCGGCCCTCTCATTCAGTGCACGGCCACCCGCCAAGCTCAATGTTCAGTTGCCCTCGGGAACACCGCTTCCCCGCCCCACCCATGTCCCAACGCGACAGAACCCCACGCTGATCGCCTCCCCGTTGGAGGGCGTCGCGCTATCCCTACTGGTTCCTGGCAGCTATGCCGCATTGCTGGCGGCTGCCCTGGAGTATGAGCTGGTGCAAAGCTTACGCACCACCGATGGGCTCATTTATTCGGTGGAGCAGCTGATCTATCCGTTGCGCAACGTGCACGTGTCCGCCGCACCAACGCACCCCACCGGCACCGTCACACGTTTCGAAAACAGCAATGCCGTTGACTCTTTCTGCCACGTCGATCTGGTGCTTGATCCGCTACCGGAGAATACGCTGCCGGTACTCAAAGCCAGCGTGTTGGAATTCCGACGCATCGCGGAGCACGGGTTTAGCACCAACTCGATAGCTTTTGCTCGCACGGTGCTGGCCGCCAATCTAGCGTTCGATGAGCCCAGAGCGGCGAGCTACCTCGATCACTACACCGCAGATCACTTGGCCGGGCGCCGGAGACCGGAGAGGCAAAGCATTGGCAGCCACATGCTGCACACCTCGCTCATCGACTTATCCAACCAGTTGACCGATGTGCTGGCTCGTGCGTTGCCCACCGTGTTGGTGGCGTACGACGATAATGCCAAGGTCGGCCCCAAGAAGGCGGCAGCGCTGGGCTTGGAACGCGATAACTTCTCCATCTGGCAGCGCACTCCCGCTCAGGACGGGCGCACCGTCACGGTGTTCCACCTTGAGGGTGCCGACGAGCATGTCTCCTGGGCGCATCGGAGCGCCAAGGAAAAACTCACCCTCACTGCTACCCACTTGATGAAGAAGAAACCAAACAAAACGCTATTCATCGACTTGGCAACTATCAGGCTTGTGGGGGTGCGCGAATGCGGATGCATCTGCCTCATCGATGAGCTCGGGCGTCACACCGAGATCGACACCGCAGAGTTCAAGCATGCAAAATCCCTGCGCCAAAGCCTGCTGGCCAGCTTCCAGAAGCACATCATTCGTGCCTTTCCCTGAGCTCTAAAGCGCCAGCGAACCCTAAAGCCCCGCAAGCATTTGCGCACGCTGTCTGAAGGATTGATGCAACAACGCTTGTTCCCGGGCAATATCACGTCCATCCCCATGCCCTGCGGCAATCCTTTGACGCACACTGACAAGATCCATCGCGGTGCGCGTGAACTGCTTCATGGCAGTTGCCCGCCCCTGAGCCGCGGCCCAATGTTTGGCCGCCTTGCGACCGGCCGGGGTACCAAACATGGCAACCTCTGCCTCGGTAAACCACCCGGCACGCTGATACTCGGCAAGCCGCAGCGCGGTAAGTCGAAGTTCTGCGCGTTGCAGCAACACCACGGCAACAATGGATGCTACAAAGAGCGGAACCTGCAGCAAGAAGTAGAAGCTCAGGAACGAGTCGAAGAAGATCCCCACCCCGCCGTTCCATAAGAAGTGGCCGAACATTGCCGGCACAATCCCTAGCAGCAGGTACACCGGCCAGCTGCGACGATTCCCGCGTACAGCACAAAGCCCCAGCGCAAAACCGGTCCAGGCGGTGAACATCACGTGTGCAAAGGGGGAGAAGAGCCCGCGCAGCACAAAGACCGCGGCCAAATCTCCTGCGGCACCGGCCTCGGCATAGCTGGAACCGAAGTACAAGATGTTCTCCGTGAAGGCGAAGCCCGCACCGACCATCCCGCCATAGACAATCCCGTCGATGGGCCCATCAAAGTGCGCACGGTTGAGCCAGAACACCAGCAGTACCCCGGCCCCCTTGGTCAGTTCCTCAACGATCGGTGCCTGAATCACCGCCCCAAAGAGGTCCAAGTCCATGACCCCGGCGGGTTCGAAGAAGAGTTCGGTGAATGTGTCACCCACCAGCAACGCCCCGGCCACCGAGGCGCCGGCTCCCCAGAGTAGCGCCAGGGCCAACATGCTGCGCGGTTCCGGATCCCACCGATCAACCCAACGTAACCCCACCAGGCATAGTCCCAGCGGCACCATGGCCAAGAACCCTAGCCAGATGAGAGTCGATGGCCCAAAGATGCTGGCCAGGAAGATCGCCACCCCGGCCAGCAGCACGGTACAAAAGACCAGCGCGGCAAGCGCCAGCGGGGAGATACGCGCCGGTTTACTCAGGTTTCCGGGGCCGCCAGGGGACCCCGGAGGCCCCGAAACAGTCCCGGTCCAGGGGTCGCGCGGGGATGGTTCGGGGGAGGAGGCAGGCTGGTGTGAGGTAACGCTCATGCACATAAGACTACGTGGCTTGGTCCCTGTGCTAATTTTGATGGAGTAGCAAGACCCACACCAATGAGTCAGCAACCTTTAAATTCCGTCCAGTGAGGCGGGGAAGGAGGCCGCATCATGAGTAACGACGCCACCGCGGCACCGAACTTAGCGCCCAAGACTGCCCGGATTGTTCTCTCGAATGAGGACATCGAACGCGTATTGACCCGCATCGCCCACGAAATCATCGAGGCGAACAAGGGCACCAAGGACCTGGTCCTCTTGGGCATTCCCTCCCGCGGATTCCCTCTGGCTCAGCGCTTGGCGCAGCGTATCGCCGCCACCGAACCCGGCCTTGACCCGGCATCCATCGTCGGTCAGCTGGATATCACCATGTACCGCGATGATCTACGTCATTCAACCACCCGCACCCCACAGCCCACGCGTCTGCCCGCCAGCGGCATCGACGGCAAGGTCGTGGTGCTGGTTGACGACGTGCTCTATTCCGGACGCACCATCCGCGCCGCCCTCGATGCGATCGCCGACTTTGGTCGCCCCCGCATCGTGCGCCTGGCCGTCCTGGTTGACCGCGGACATCGCGAACTTCCCATTCGCGCCGATCACGTCGGCAAAAATCTTCCCACCGCGACCACCGAAAAGGTGCGCGTGCACGTGGCTGAAATCGACGGCGAAAACAACAACGAAGTCATCATTGAGGGCTAAGCCATGAAACATCTACTCTCCACCCTGGACCTTTCGCGCGCCGACGCCATCCGCATCCTTGATATTGCCGAGGAAATGGCGGCAGTTGGCACCCGCGAGGTCAAAAAGCTTCCGGCCCTGCGTGGTCGCACAGTAGTCAACCTCTTCTTTGAGGATTCCACCCGCACCCGGATCTCCTTTGAGGCGGCCGCCAAGCGTTTGAGCGCCGATGTCATCAATTTCTCCGCCAAGGGATCCTCGGTCTCGAAGGGTGAATCGCTGAAGGACACCGCCCAAACCCTGCAGGCCATCGGTGCCGACGCGGTGGTCATCCGGCACGGTGCCTCCGGTGCCCCGGCCCGTCTTGCGGCCACCGACTGGATCGATGCCCCGGTGGTCAATGCCGGGGATGGCACCCACGAACATCCAACCCAGGCACTGCTCGATGCGTTCACGCTGCGCACCCACTGGTCAAAGATCCACGATCACACCTCACTGGGATCGGATCTGGCCGGCATGAAGGTCGCCATCGTCGGAGATATCCTGCACTCCCGGGTGGCCCGCTCCAACCTCTGGCTGTTGCGCACCCTGGGTGCCGAGGTGACAATGGTCGCCCCGCCGACGCTGCTGCCGCACGGATCGAATGTCTGGCCGTGCACCATCAGCTACGACCTTGATGCAACCCTGGCCGGGGGCATCGACGCGGTGATGATGCTGCGCGTGCAGGGCGAACGGATGCACGATTCGTTCTTCCCCAACACCCGTGAATACTCCCGGCTCTGGGGCTTTGACGATGCACGGCTTGCAGCACTCGATGCCCAGGGCCAGAGCCACACCATCATCATGCACCCCGGTCCGATGAACCGCGGGCTGGAAATTTCCTCGGCCGCCGCCGATTCGCCACGCTCCACCGTGCTTGAACAGGTTTCCAACGGTGTTGCGGTGCGCATGGCCGTCCTCTATCTACTGCTATCGGGGGACCAGCAGCGTCCCGCCGGCCTCTAAGAACCTTCGACAAACGGGAGTCAACGATGAGCACTAACACCAGCTACCTGATCCGCAATGCCAAACCCTTGGGTGCCGATACAGCAGATATTTTGATCAATGATGGGGTCATCGTGGCCCTGGGTGCCGACGCGGGTGCCCACCCGGCAGCAGCCGATGCCACAATTATTGACGCCGCCGGCCAAATTGCCCTGCCGGGCCTCGTTGACCTACACACCCACCTGCGCGAACCGGGCCGCGAAGATGCAGAAACCGTAGAAACCGGCACCCGTGCCGCGGCCAAGGGTGGCTTCACGGCAGTTCATGCCATGGCCAACTCCAACCCGGTGGCAGATACCGCCGGCGTGGTGGAGCAGGTCTGGTCACTGGGCAAACGCTCGGGCTGGGTAGATGTGCGCCCCGTGGGTGCCGTCACCGTGGGACTGAAGGGCGCACAGATGTCCGAAATCGGCGCCATGGCCGATTCCCGCGCGGCGGTCCGGGTCTTCTCCGATGACGGAATCTGCGTTTTTGATCCGCTGATCATGCGCCGCGCGCTGGAATACGTGAAGGCGTTTGACGGCGTCGTGGCCCAGCACGCCCAGGAACCACGGCTCACCGAGGGCGCCCAGATGAACGAGGGCGAAGTTTCCGCGGTGCTGGGTCTGCCCGGTTGGCCGGCGGTCGCCGAGGAATCGATCATCGCCCGCGACGTACTGCTGGCCGAACACGTCGGCTCCCGCCTGCACATCTGCCACGTTTCCACCGCCGGCTCGGTGGAGATCATCCGCTGGGCCAAGTCCCGCGGCGTGAATGTGACAGCCGAGGTCACCCCGCACCACCTGCTGCTGACCGATGAACTGGTCAAGAGCTATGACCCGGTCTTCAAGGTAAACCCGCCGCTACGCACGGAAACAGACGTCATGGCATTGCGCGCTGGCCTGGCCGATGGCACCATCGACATTATCGGCACCGACCACGCACCGCACCCGTCCGAGGACAAGGAATGCGAGTGGGCCGCAGCGGCCATGGGCATGACCGGGCTGGAAACCGCGCTCTCGGTAGTGCAGCATACAATGATCGAAACGGGGCTGATCAGCTGGGCCGACTTCGCCCGCGTCACCTCCACCACTCCGGCTGCCATTGGCCGGGTGGAAGATCAGGGCCGCGCACTTGCGGTGGGCGAACCGGCAAACATCACCCTGGTTGATGCCGACGCGCGCTGGGTTGTTGACCCGTTGGCGATGGCCACCAAGGGACGTAATTCTCCGTTCAAGGGTCTGGAATTGCCGGGCAAGGTTACTCACGTGTTCTTCCACGGCCACCTCACGGTGCGCGATGGTGAACTTGCCACACCGCGCATCACCGAGACGGCCTAAGCATGGGTGAATACACCGGTGCCATCCTGATCACCATCGCCGTCATCGTGGTGTGCATTGGGCTCATTCTGCTGGGCTGGCGCAATCGGTTGCGCCGGCAGTCAACTGTTCCCGCACCACCGGCCACGCCGGAGAACTTGGGCGCTCAGCTTATTCCCCCGTCCGAGGGGCAGTACGTGAGCACCACCACCGCAGGAGATTGGCTCGATCGCATCGCCGCACACCAGTTAGGCATTCGTTGTAATGCCACGCTGCTGGTTCACGATGCGGGAGTGCTTTTCGCACGCCACGGGGCAGCAGATCTGTTCATCTCCACCGTGGCACTGAGCGCAGTGGGTCGCAGCAGCGGAATGGCCGGAAAGTTCGTCGAAAAAGACGGGCTACTGGTCATCACCTGGGCGCTTGATGAAAAACTAGTCGATACCGGCTTCCGCCCGCGCTACCACCACGAATTACCGCAGCTTGTTTCCGCCATCAGTGCGATGATGAGCCACGGATCTAGCACTACAAGCAGCACCGAAGATTTACCACCCGCCGAGGATAAGGAAAACCAGTGACAGCAGTACTCAGGACCGAGCCAGCACTCTTGGTGCTAGAAGACGGACGAGTTTTCCGCGGCCGCAGCTACGGTGCCATCGGCACCACCTTTGGCGAGGCAGTCTTCTCCACCGGTATGTCCGGCTACCAGGAAACCCTCACCGACCCGTCATACGCCAAGCAGATCATTGTGCAGACCTTCCCACACATTGGTAATACCGGTGTCAACGATGAGGATGCCGAATCGACCCGCATCTGGGCCGCCGGCTATGTGGTGCGCGATGCCGCACGCCGCCCCTCAAACTGGCGCACCCAGCGCACCCTCGATGAGGAACTCATCAACGGCGAGGTGGTCGGCATCCAGCAGATCGATACCCGTGCGCTGACCCGCCACCTGCGCGATCGTGGCGCCATGAAGGCAGGAATCTTCTCCGGTGCCGCCGCCGCGACCCCGGTGACCGAGCTTATTGAGCAGGTCAACGCGCAGCCATCGATGGAGGGACTAAACCTCTCCGAGCTGGTCTCCACCCAGGAGGCCTACACCGTCGAGCCGGCGGATCACGGGTTCACCGGCGAGGTTGAACTCTCCGTGGCCGCGATCGATTTGGGCATCAAGATGATGACCCCGCAGCGCTTTGCCGAACGCGGCGTGCGCGTGCACGTGCTGCCGTACAACGCGACCTTCGAAGAGGTTGTGGCAACCGGTGCACAGGGAGTCTTCTTCTCCAACGGCCCCGGCGACCCGGCCACCGCGAACGTGCAGGTAGAACTGGTCCGCCAGGTGCTGGATGCGAAGATCCCGTACTTCGGCATCTGCTTTGGTAACCAGATCCTGGGCCGTGCCCTGGGTTATGGCACCTACAAGCTGCGCTTTGGCCACCGCGGCATCAACCAGCCGGTCATGGACAAGGCCACCGGCAAGGTGGAAATCACCAGCCAGAACCACGGCTTCGCCGTCGATGCTCCCCGCGAAGGCGCAGCAAATGCTCCGCTGGAGCGCTTTGGCCGCGTCGAGGTATCGCACATCTCCCTGAATGACGGCGTCGTTGAGGGCCTGAACTGCCTGGATCTTCCGGCGTTCTCCGTGCAGTACCACCCCGAGGCAGCCTCCGGACCGCACGACGCGTCCCACCTCTTCGATCGTTTCATCACCAATATGCGTGCGGCCAAGAACGCCGCCACCGCCTCCACCCAGGAAGAGAAGTAAATGCCCAAGCGCGAAGACCTCAAATCGGTACTGGTCATCGGCTCCGGCCCGATCGTCATTGGTCAGGCAGCCGAATTCGACTACTCGGGCACCCAGGCGCTGCGCGTCCTGCGTGAAGAAGGCCTGCGAGTCATCCTGGTCAACTCCAACCCGGCCACCATCATGACCGACCCGGAGTTCGCCGACGCCACCTACGTCGAGCCGATCACCCCGGAGGTCGTGGAAAAGATCATCGCCAAGGAACGCCCGGATGCCATCCTGCCGACCCTGGGCGGACAGACCGCACTGAACACCGCCATCGCCCTGGATAAGGCCGGCGTACTTGAAAAGTACAACGTCGAGCTCATCGGCGCGAACATCGCTGCCATCGAGCTTGGTGAAGATCGTGAGAAGTTCAAGGGCGTCGTGGAGCGTTGTGGCGCCGAATCGGCTCGCTCACACATCGTACACACCATGGACGAGGCCTTCGCCGCCGTTGAGGACCTGAAGTACCCCGTCGTGGTGCGCCCGTCCTTCACCATGGGTGGTCTGGGCTCCGGTATGGCGTACAACGCCGAGGACCTGACCCGCATTGCCGGTCAGGGTCTGCAGTACTCACCGACCACCGAGGTACTCCTGGAGGAGTCAATCCTTGGCTGGAAGGAGTACGAGCTGGAAATGATGCGCGATAAGAACGACAACGTCGTGGTCATCTGCTCCATTGAGAACTTTGACCCGGTCGGTGTACACACGGGAGATTCGATCACCGTGGCCCCGGCCATGACGTTGACCGACCGCGAATACCAGAAGCTGCGCGACATCTCCATCGCGGTCATCCGTGAGGTAGGCGTCGCCACCGGCGGTTGCAACATCCAGTTCGCCATCGAGCCGGACACCGGCCGCATCGTGGTCATCGAAATGAACCCACGTGTTTCGCGTTCCTCGGCGCTGGCCTCCAAGGCCACCGGCTTTGCCATCGCGAAGATCGCCACCAAGCTTTCACTGGGCTACACGCTTGATGAAATCCCGAACGACATTACGCTCAAGACCCCGGCGGCCTTTGAGCCGGCACTTGACTACGTGGTTGTCAAGGTCCCGCGCTTCGCCTTTGAGAAGTTCCCGGCCGCCGATGCCACACTGACCACCACCATGAAGTCTGTCGGCGAGGCCATGGCCATTGGCCGTAACTTCACCGAGGCATTCCAGAAGGCCCTGCGCTCACTCGAGCAAAAGGGATCCGAAATCGAGTTCAACAAGCCGATGGACTTCGAGATCGAGGGCCTGCTGGAGGACTCGGTCAAGGGCTCCACCGAGCGTCTGTACAACGTACAGCGCGCACTGCTCGGTGGCGCGTCAATCGAGCAGGTCTTCGAGAAGACAGCCATCGACCCGTGGTACCTTGACCAGCTTCAGCTGATCAACGAGACAGCCGAAATGATCCGCTCCAACCCGGACCTTAACGAAGAAGTCCTGCGCGAAGCCAAGCGCCACGGTTTCTCCGATGTGCAGATCGCCAAGCTGACCCACAAGTCAGAAGCGGTAGTGCGCGGGATTCGCCACGCGCTGGGCATCCGACCGGTCTTCAAGACCGTTGATACCTGCGCCGCCGAGTTCGAGGCCTTCACCCCGTACCACTACTCCTCCTACGATGAGGAGACCGAGGTCGCGCTGCACGAAAAGCCATCGGTCATCATCCTGGGCTCGGGCCCAAACCGCATCGGCCAGGGCATTGAGTTCGACTACTCCTGTGTGCACGCCACCATGGCGCTGCGCAAGGCCGGCTACGAGACCGTCATGGTCAACTGCAACCCGGAAACCGTCTCCACGGACTACGACGTCTCAACCCGCCTGTACTTTGAGCCACTGACGCTCGAAGACGTGCTGGAGGTCATCCACGCCGAGGAATCCACCGGCGGCGTGCTTGGTGTGTTCGTACAGCTTGGCGGGCAGACCCCGCTGAAGCTCGCGCAGGAACTAGCCGATGCCGGTGTGCCGATCCTCGGCACCTCCCCGGAGGCCATCGATTTGGCCGAGCACCGCGGCGCCTTCCAGCGCGTGCTGGATGCCGGCGGCCTGATCGCCCCGAAGAACGGCACCGCGGTGTCCTTCGACGAGGCCAAGAAGATCGCCGATGAGATCGGATACCCGGTCCTGGTGCGCCCGAGCTACGTTTTGGGCGGCCGCGGCATGGAGATCGTGTACGACGAGGCAAACCTGGCTCGTTACATCGCCAACGCCACCGAGATCACCGAGGATCACCCGGTGCTGGTTGACCGCTTCTTGGAAGATGCCATCGAAATTGATGTCGATGCACTCTTCGACGGCAAGGATTTGTATGTCGGCGGCATCATGGAGCACATCGAAGAGGCAGGCATTCACTCGGGTGACTCCGCCTGTGTGCTGCCTCCGATCACTCTGGGCAAGGACGTGCGCGACCGTGTGGTCGAGGCAACCCGTGCCATCGCCGAGGGCGTTGGCGTACGCGGACTGATCAATATCCAGTTCGCGCTTGCCTCAGATATCCTCTACGTGATCGAGGCGAACCCGCGCGCCAGCCGCACGGTTCCATTCACGTCCAAGGCCACCGGCGTGCAGCTGGCCAAGGCCGCGGCCATGATCGGTGTTGGCGTGTCGATCGAGCACCTGCGCACGGTTCACCACATCCTGCCGGAAACCGGGGACGGCGCTAACCTTCCCGAGGGTGCACCGGTCTCGGTGAAGGAAGCAGTGCTTCCCTTCGCTCGCTTCCGCACCCCGGAGGGCAAGGTCGTTGACTCGCTGCTCGGCCCGGAAATGCGCTCCACCGGTGAGGTCATGGGCATCGATAAGTACTTCGATACCGCCTTCGCCAAGTCCCAGGCCGCGGCGAACTCGCCGCTACCAACGTCCGGCAAGGTCTTTGTCTCGGTGGCCAATAGCGATAAGCGCTCGATCGTGATCCCGGTCAAGCACCTGGCAGACATCGGGTTCGAGATCCTCTCAACCGGTGGCACCGCCGAGGTGCTGCGCCGCAACGGCATCCCCTCCACCGTGGTCCGCAAGGTCCACGAGGGCGAGCTCGAAGGCGAACGCAATATTGCCGAGCTGATCACCGACGGTGAAATCGCGTTGATCCTCAACACCCCCTCGGGTGGCGAATCACGCGGCGATGGTTATGAGATTCGTGCCGCAGCCGTTTCGGTGGGCACCCCGATCATCACCACCGTTGCCGAATTCGGTGCAGCGATCCAAGCGATCGATGCCATGCGTCACTTCGAATGGGATGTCACTTCCCTGCAGGAGCACGCCGAAACGCTTATTGCAGCAACCGCAGCACGGGATGCAGCAAATGCCTAGCAACACCAGCACCACGCCGAGCCAGCGCGCCGCCTTCGGGCAGCGCCTGGCTTCGGCCATGGCCGCCCACGGTCCGCTGTGTGTTGGCATCGACCCGCACCCCGGGTTGCTGACCGCGTGGGGTTTGAATGATGACGTGGCGGGGCTGCGCAGCTTCTCGCTCACCGTCGTTGAGGCAATGGCCGGGCAGGTTGCCGCGCTCAAGCCGCAGGTTGCACTCTATGAACGTCACGGTTCACGCGGACTAGCAGTGCTTGAGGAAACTCTTGCCGCCATGGCTGCTGCAAACCTGTTGAGCATTGCCGATGCCAAGCGTGGAGACATTGGTTCAACCATGGCCGCCTACGCCGATGCCTGGCTGGGGGAGGGCAGCCCGTTGGCCGCCGATGCTGTCACGCTGAGCCCCTACCTGGGCTACGAGTCGCTGCGTCCGGCGCTTGAGCTTGCCGCTGCCACCGGCCGCGGTGTGTTCGTGCTCGGGTTGACCTCCAACCCCGAGGGTAAGGCGGTTCAGCATGTGGGTGGCGATCAGTCGGTTGCCAAGCGCATTATCACCGCTGTTGGTGCGGATAATGCTGCCGAGAACCTTCCCGGGGTGCCGTTTGGCTCCACCGGGTTGGTCATTGGTGCCACGGTTGGTGCGGCGCTTGAAGATCTGGGTATTGATCTTGCAGCTTCCGCAGCTCCCATTTTGGCTCCGGGTCTTGGTGCCCAGGGTGCAACCGGTGCTGAGATGAAGGCTGCCTTTGGGGCGTTTTGGCCGCAGGTGCTAGGCACCTCAAGCCGCGATATCCTCAAGGCCGGTCCGGATGCCAAGGCGTTGCTCAATGCAGCACTGCGCACCCGTGACTCGCTGATCTAGGCGCCGATTGGCAGCTGCTGCCTCGGGCTCCAGCTGCCAGGTGTGCAATGTGTGCGTCGGCAGTGACTCTGTGAAAACAGGATCACTGCCGACGCACAGCTATTTTAAGTTCGGTGCAAGATTCGCACCCCGCCGGCGCACCAAAACACCGTCCCGCGTGTCGCGGGCTCATGCGCATGCTCCTCCATGAACTACCGGCGGGCCACTACGGAGGCCTGCAATACATGCTTTCACTTCCCAGCCACGTATTCACAGGAAATTCATGGTTCAGCTGAGCGGGAAAACCAGCGGCCGAAAGGGATGCGAGCTTGCTCACCCCCCGGCTACCGCTAGGGCTATAACGTGGTGGTGCGAACCATTGCGCAAGTGCTGATTAGCGCAGTGCCAGATGCACAAACTTCCCCGGTTTTCCGCATGTTTTCGCTCGGTGCGGTAACGGTTCAACGGATTTTTACCCCAAGTTCACATCGATGCAGGTCGGTGCGGGGAGAACACCCAAAATCGTGAGGTTTCCAACAATTGGACCTCACCCGCACTCGGGCGCGTCTGATTTCAGCTATTTTTTTGTGTTTGTGGTAGCCACAGGCCGAAAACCCATTGCATCATAGGCTAGATTTGGTTATCTTCAGTTCAGGGCGTACTGCCCTAGTGCTGAAACCTACAGATGAACGGCGGCAAGAGCATGGTACTGCGAGAACTCTCAGACGAGGATCGTATCCGGGCACGGGCAAAGGCATTGGCTGCACGCACACGCCGGGCCGAGATCAAGAACCAATTTGGCTCCGGCAAGCTCAGCATCACCGAAGTCCTAGACCTAGTACCCGACGACGAGGCCATCGGACGACTACGCGTGATGGACCTGTTGGAGTCGGTTCCGGGTGTCGGTGAAATCCGTGCACACACCCTTATCGATAGACTAGGGATCTCACCCAGCCGCCGTCTGCGCGGACTGGGGCGCAAACAGCGCATCGCGTTGGTGGAACATTTCCAGCAATCGCCTCCCAAATTGAAAGAGTAATGAAGCACACCATGACGCATAGTGCCCATCCTTCGGTCACAGTCCTTGCCGGTCCCACGGCGGTCGGTAAGGGAACGATCTCGACCTTCATTCGAGACAATTACCCGGAGGTGTGGCTCTCGGTTTCCGCGACCACGCGCAATCCTCGCCCGGGCGAGGTTGATGGTGTTCACTACTTCTTTGTCGGTCCCGAGAAGTTCGGTGAACTTGTCGAAAGCGGGCAAATGCTTGAGTGGGCGGTCGTGCACGGGCAGAACAGCTACGGCACGATCCGCACCAAGGTTGCAGAGGCCGTAGCCGCCGGAAAGCGTGTGCTGCTGGAAATTGACCTGCAGGGTGCCCGCCAGGTCAAAGAGAATCTTCCCGAGGCAAAATTCGTGTTCCTGGCCCCACCAAGCTGGGATGAATTAGTGCGCCGACTCATCGGACGAGGTACCGAAACACCCGAGGAGCAGCAGCGTCGGCTAGAAACCGCTAAACTAGAACTTGCTGCCGAATCCGAATTTGACGTGACCATCGTCAACGACGAGATTTCGCGCGCGGCTAACGAGCTGGTTACCCTCATGGGTTTGACCCCGCACGAGCACTAGAAGTTTTTTGCCGGCGGGATTTTTGTGCGCCACAGGAGTATGTGTTAGAAGCATGTGCCAGTGGCGACGCAAAGATCTTGCCAGCACCCCCCCCGAATGATCCACCGTCTAGTTAATTTGGAGGCTTCGTGAACACGAACCTTGAAGGCATCATCAGCCCGTCCATCGACTCGCTGCTGACCACCACCGATTCGAAGTACGCCTTGGTGATCAACTCCGCCAAGCGCGCACGCCAGATCAACGCCTACTACGCCCAACTGCACGAGGGCCTCTTCGAGTACGTTGGCCCGCTGGTTGACACTCGCCTGAATGAGAAGCCGCTTTCCATCGCCCTGCGCGAAATCAACGAAGGCCTGCTCAACGTCACGAAGATCGAAGAAGTAGCAGAGTAATACTCCGCTAGGCAGTAACCCCGGGCTAGCCCAGGCCCATCCAACTAAACGGGGGGCCTGAGCCCGCAAGGGGGCTGGCCGGCTCCGAAGAAGAGTATCGGTGGTAGCAGTGAAGCGCATTGTTCTTGGTGTATCCGCAGGGATCGCCGTCTACAAGGCAGCTTTGCTGCTACGGCTGTTTAAAGAGGCCGGGCATCACGTCGATGTCATCCCCACCGAGGCGTCCCTAGAATTCGTGGGGCTCGCCACCTGGGAGGCACTGAGCGGCAACCCGGTGCGCACCTCCGTCTTTGAGGCGGTAGACACCGTGAACCACGTGCGCTTGGGCCAGGAAGCGGACCTGGTGCTCATCGTTCCTGCCACCGCCGATGTGATGGCCCGCGCCGCCGCCGGGATGGCCAACGATTTACTCACCGGCACGCTGCTGGCAACTCACGCACCGGTTCTCATGGCACCTGCCATGCACACCGAAATGTGGGAGCACCCGGCAACCCAAGCCAACGTTGCAACGCTGCGCGCACGCGGCGTGCACGTCATCGATCCGGCCGTCGGCCGACTGACCGGTAAGGATTCCGGCGCTGGGCGACTGCCGGAGCCAGCAGAGATCTTTGCGCTGGCCTCCACCTATTTGAACGATGCGGCTGCCTCAGAGGGTAGCTCCTTCGACACGGCGCTTCCGCTGGCTGGCAAGATCATCGCGATTTCCGCAGGTGGCACCCGCGAACCGCTAGACCCGGTGCGTTTTTTGGGCAACCGTTCCTCGGGTCGGCAGGGCATCGCCTTGGCCAAGGCCGCGCTGGCCCAAGGTGCCCAGGTGCGTTTCATCGCCGCCCACATGGATCAACCGGCACCGGCGGGTGTCGAGCTGAGCCATGCCTCCACGGCCCGCGAACTCCAGGTCGCCGTCAATCAAGCGGCACACGGGGCAGATGTGCTGATCATGAGCGCGGCGGTTGCAGATTTCCGCCCGGCAGAATACCTCGACTCCAAGATCAAAAAGTCAGACGAGCATGCCGACCCGGTCATCACCCTGGTCCGCAACCCGGATATTCTTGCCATGCTGGTCGCCGAGCGCGCCACCGAGGGTGACTCCGGCACGCTTCCACAACTCATTGTTGGATTTGCCGCCGAAACCGGGGACGCGGAACATAGCGTGCTTGACTATGGTGCCGCCAAGCTCGCCCGCAAGGGCTGCGAACTGCTGGTCGTCAACGAGGTGGGGGAGAACCTCACCTTCGGCACCGATGAGAATTCCATCACCATCTTGGCTGCCGATGGCAGCGCCCCGGTGCATGCTGCAGGTTCCAAGGACGACGCTGCACGCGCCGTCATCGACGCGGTCATCGCGGCGCTGACTCGCTAAGTCCCGCAAGCCACGCGGCGGCGGCGGTGCAAACACGCACTGCCGCCACGTCATCTTGCGTCGTGAAATGTCATAGGGGATGAGCGCCCGCGTCACGAACGCTTCATACGCACTTCATCCAACCCATCCGGATTCGGGTCGCGACTCTGCCAGCGAGACAAGTTGACGGTACAGTAGCAAGGTGACTTTAGAATCCTCGCAGCTGCGCCTCTTCACCTCCGAATCGGTTACGGAGGGCCATCCGGATAAGATTTGTGATCAGATCTCCGATGCCATCCTCGACGCCATGTTGGCCCAAGACCCCAACTCGCGTGTCGCCGTGGAAACCCTCACCACCACCGGTCTGGTGCATGTTGCCGGCGAGGTGACAACCAACGGGTACGTCGAGATCCCGGAGATCGTGCGCCGCACCATCCTGGACATCGGCTATGACTCCTCAGCCAACGGCTTTGACGGTGCCCGCTGTGGCGTTTCGGTGTCCATCGGACAGCAGTCCCAGGAGATCTCCGACGGCGTCTTCAACTCACTGGAGGTCCGCGAGGGCACCGCCGTTGACCCGCGCGACGCGCAGGGCGCCGGGGACCAGGGATTGATGTTCGGTTACGCCTCGGACGAGACCGAAACCCTCATGCCCACCCCGATCCACCTGGCGCACCGCCTCTCCGAGCGGCTCACCCAGGTCCGCAAGTCCGGCCTGCTGGAATTGCTGCGCCCGGACGGCAAGACCCAAGTCACCGTCGGCTACGACGGAGACACCCCCGTTTCGGTGGAGACCATCGTGGTTTCCTCCCAGCATGCGGCCGAATTCTCCCTTGAAGACCTCAAGGACGGGCTGCTGGAGCACGTGGTCACCCCGGTGCTGGCCAACGCCCCGCTGGATACCACCAACACGCGTATCATCTTGAACCCGTCGGGCCCGTTCATTATCGGTGGCCCGGTCGGCGACGCAGGCCTCACCGGCCGCAAGATCATCGTTGATACCTACGGCGGTTTTGCCCGCCACGGCGGCGGCGCATTCTCCGGCAAGGATCCGTCCAAGGTTGACCGTTCGGCTGCCTACGCCATGCGTTGGGTTGCCAAAAACGTTGTGGCTGCCGGTCTTGCTCGCCGCGTCGAGGTCCAGGTTGCCTACGCCATCGGTGTTGCTCGTCCGGTGGGACTGTATGTGGAGACCTTCGGCACCGAGAATGTTGACCCGGTGAAGATCACCGCCGCCATCAATGAGGTCTTCGACCTGCGTCCGCTGGGCATCATTGAAGACCTCGACCTCTTGCGCCCTATTTACCAGAAGACCGCTGCGCACGGCCACTTTGGTCGCGAAGATGCCGATTTCACCTGGGAAGCACTTGACCGTGTTGACGCACTGAAGGCCTACTTCGGCGCCTAATACACAGTGCGTGAGCTGCCGCGTCCCCTTGGGACGCGGTTGAGGTGTTTGCTGCACCCTTGTGACGTACGTTTTGGTGGCCTCCACTCACGCTGGTAAAGCAAGCGTGATTGGAGGCCACGGCCGTATCCGCAGCACTTTTGGCGGTGCATGGCCCCCAGGGTGTTGCCCATTGGTCGGTGCCGCGTGTCAGAATCTGAGTGAAGAAGAATACCAAGTCCTTGGAAGGGGATGTACAAGCACCGTGAACCAGATCAATCAGCCTTCGTTGCTGGCAGGATTCGATCTGAGTACCGAGCTGCCCGGCATCCCACACATGGCTGCCCACCTACCGGTGGCCCGCGTCGTGATCGAATCATCAATACCGCATCTGGATAGACCCTTTGACTATCTAGTGCCGGTCCAGCTCGATGCGGATGCGCACCCCGGGGTGCGGGTCAAGGTCCGCTTTGCGGGGCAAGAACTTCTGGGATTCATCACCGAACGCCTGGAACATGGTGAGCCGGGGATCAAATTGCAGCCATTGCGCGCCGTAGTTTCACCCGAAGTGGTACTCAGTGCCCCGGTACTTGCCACCGCACGCGCGGTGGCCGAACGCTACGCCGGAACCTTGTGGGACGTCTTGCGGGCCGCGGTCCCCCCACGCATGGCTCGGGTCGAAAAAGAAGTGTTTGAAGAGAGCAAGCAGCGCCATCACGCAACCGCTCAGGCCACACATAAGACCCCGATAGAGCCAGTCGGTGAGCACGAATCACCTCTGACACAACCCGCCCAGGAACCCGGTGCCAGCCAGCCGGCCGCGCGGGGCGAGCAGTCTTCAATTTCCGGTGTTGGTGGGCCCGAACAGCTTGACGCGCTACACAGCCCCTCGCTTGCCGAATACGAGGGTGGCGCACATTTTGCCGCGGAATTAGCCGCCGGTAACTCTCCGCGCGCGGTACTCAGTGCGATTCCCAACCGGCCGGGCCATTGGCCGGCGTTGCTGCTTGAGGCGGCGCTTGCAACTATGGAATCCGGTCGCGGGGCATTGATCGTGGTTCCAGATTCACGTGATCTGAGCCGGCTGTGCACGCTGCTCGATGCACGCTTGGGCACCGGCGGTTATGTGCGGCTCAGCGCCGAGGACGGGCAAACCCCGCGCTACCGGAACTTCCTCAAGGCCGCCCGCGGGCACGCGCAATTGGTGGTTGGCACCCGAAATGCAGCATTTGCTCCGGTCAAAAATCTGGGCTTGGCAATGATTTGGGACGATGCCGATGCCTCACATGCCGAACCGCGCGCCCCCTACCACCATGCCCGCGAGGTTTTACTACTACGCAGCGAGGTGGAAAAGGTCGGCATGCTGGTGGCAGCACCGGGGCGCAGTGCCGAGGCCCAACGGTTGATTCGTAGTCATTGGGCCACCGAGCTGAAGGCAAACCGCGTTCTCTTGCGTGCTCATGCCCCGCGCGTGATTGCCGCAAGCGATGAGTTTGAGCAAAACCGTGACCCGCTCCTTCACGCCGCCAGGCTCCCGGCGGCTGCTTGGCGCGAGGCAAAAAAAGCGCTGCAACACGGTCCGGTGCTGGTTCAGGTGGCACGCACCGGCTTTATGCCGGCGCTACGTTGCGAACGTTGCCGCACCTCGGCACGCTGCCAAGAGTGCACAGGTCCGCTGGCGCTCAAGGACGCGCGTGAGGCTCCTTCCTGTGGCTGGTGTGGCAAGGTTGCAGCCGGCTGGTCCTGCACCGAATGCGGTTTCATGCGTTTGCGTGCCGCGAGTATTGGTGCCGATAGGACCGTAGAGGAGCTTGGCCGTGCCTTCCCGAATGTGAACGTTGTTGCTGCCACCGGCGCCAAACCGATTTTCGAGGTGCCGGATATTCCGGCGTTGATCGTCGCCACCCCGGGGGCCGAACCGGTGGCCGAGCATGGGTATGCGGCGGTGCTGCTGCTCGATGGGGACCGGATGCTTTCTCGTGAGGCGTTACGCACCGGCGAAGAGGTACTCAACCGTTGGATGGGCGCCGCCTCTTTGGCGCGCGGTACTCAGGGTGCTCCGGGAGTTCCCGGCGGCGGTACCGTGGTGTTGGCCGGAGATCCAAGTGAGCCAGCTCGTGCGCTGATTCGTTTTGATGCGGGGGTATATGCCGATGCAGAGCTTGCCGAACGCCGGGAATTGCAGTTGCCTCCCGCGGTGCGTACCGCGTTGATTCAGGGTCCGGCGGTGACCGCCGATAAGTTTATCGAGGCGCTGAACTTTGGTGATCAGGTCCGTGTGCATGGTCCGGTGCTGGAAGATGATGCCGAGCACCGTTGGCTACTGTTCTATTCCTATGCCGATGGCTCGATGGTGACCAAGAAACTACGTAGCGTGCGTGCCACCTTCAGCGCCGCCAAGGAGCCGATCCTCGCGATTCGCATCGACCCGGACGGGATCCTCTAGTCCGCTGAAATGTGCGGCGGCGCGGCACCACCGGATAGCTCAAAGATCCTTGGGGCTCAAGAGCACCTCCCGGCGGTTTACACTGTGTTTATGGAGAATCCAGCAGCAGATCCAAGCGCTACGTGGGCTCCTGTGCGTACGCGGTCTTACACAAACGTCATTAGTAGGCTTGTGAGGTTCACCAGCCATCACAAGTCTGCTCCTGAGCGACCGAAGCAGTACCCAGATGTGTTGGCGATTGACTTTGACTGGCCGGATTATGCCGCGGACAGGTTGGACCAGGACGAACCACAGTTGTTGTGTAGCTACGTGAACAATATGCAGCTACAAACGCTCGTGTACTCGGCTCCCGAGCTGACTCGAGCGGTCTTCGAGCACGGGGGCGGATTATTGTGGGGAGCGTGGGTAGTACCCGCTTGGACCGCTTCGACAATCACCGATATTGAAGCCAAAATGCGTGAACGCATGACCGAGCTGCATCGACTTGCCGAGCACGATCAAGAGTTTTACCAGTCGTTGGAAATCTTGGGTGTTGTTGAAGATTCCGTCCGCAACGCCATGACGTTGCGCCATGCCGCGGCACCTTTCATTGAGGTCCTCTAAGGACCTCTAGTCGCCCAGATTTTGTGAGGGCCGAGTATGGAGAATCCGGGGCATTCCCTTGGGTTTCCACGGGTTCTCGGTGGTCAGGAATTCGTTGATCAGCGCGGCGGCCTCGGGGGCTTTCTCGTAGTGAATCAGGTGTCCGACATCGGCAATGACCCGCATGAGACCGCGTGGGAAGCTGCGGGCAAGCGCCTTTTGTGCCGGAATCGAGCCCAGCTCATCCTTTTCGCCCACCACCAGCAACGTCGGGTTATTGATACGTGCCGCGACATCGCGCACCGTCTGGGTGATTGAGGCACCGTAGGCCTCGCGTAACGTGGCACGCGAGGTGAAGCCCGAGAAATACCGCCGGTGCTGATCAAAGACATAGTGGCGCATCGCCGGGTCCTTAGATTTGAGCATTGCCAGCGAGGTGATATCGGTGATCAGGCGTGAGCGCAACAGGCCCTCACCTAGTTTTTTGGGCAGGATGGCACCGGCCCAGTAGTACAGGCCAGCTGCCTTGGACATCAGCGCTTGGTCACCTTCAAGTGCCGGCTCGCAGATGGGGTTGATCAGCACCAATTGCGAAAAATGAGCGGGATACTTGGCTAAGTAGTCCGAGGCGACGATTGAACCAAATGAGTGGCCCAGCAAAATGGTCTGCTCATCCAGCCCCAGGTCTTCGCGTAACGCGGCAATGACCTGGCCGTAACCCACCGCGTCATGTGCCGGGATGCCCTCGTCAAGAGGTACTGAAGCGTCATGCAGCGCTGCCGCGGCACCAAAGGGTGTCGAGGTGCCAAAACCGGGAAGATCCGGAACGATCACCGTGTAGGCAGGCAGTTCTTCGATGAGGCGAATCAGCCCGTGATGATCCCCGCGGAACCCATGCACGGCCAGGATGACTCCGCGACTGGGTTGCTGGGCAAGGTATGTCCAACATTGCACGGTAGAACCGTGAATCTGATGAGTACTGCGAAGAGCTGGGCGGGTGGGCGCAAAGGGCTGGGCGTGCATGTATCTAGCCTAGTGGCACGCTCTACAAGAGGATGCGCAGGCGAGGGGGTAGAAGTCTTAGCCGGGGGAATTGAGCAGATCAAGTGCGGTTCCCTCATCGAGGACCAGGTCGGTGATCAGCCCTCCGGCGAGCGCCGCGCGTAGGGCGCTGAGTTTACCGCGGCCCGAGACGATGCACAGGCGCCGGGGGATTGCTCGCAGGCTGTGCAGGGATGGGCCGGTGGCTCGTTCGTTGATTTCGATGCCTTCGTCATTGCCCAGGGCGTCGAAGAAGCGGGTTGCTACGTCTCCGACGACTCCGTGGGCGCGGAGGGCCTGGTCTTCCGTGGTGGTGAGGTAGCCGCCGCGGTGGACCTGGGAGGGGACTGCGGCGGCGGTGGTGCCGAGGCTGAAGACCGCCAGTCCCATGCCCTCCTGGATTTTGAGCACGCGTTGGACCGAGCCTTCGCGCCACATGGCTTCGCGGGTGCTGGCTTGGTCGAAGAAGGCGGGGACCGGGAATTGTTCGACGCGGGCGGTAAAGGCGGTGCCGAATCGTTTGAGGATGTCCGAGGCGTAGGTGAGTCCCGTGGTTTGTGGGTTTGCTGCGCCGTTGAGTTGGACGATGACTGTGTCGTGGGTGGGTTTGCGGGGTAGTGCGTTGGAGAGTGCTTGGATTGTCGATCCCCAGGCGATGCCGACCGTCATGCCGGAGGAGACGAGGTTTGAAAGGACGTGGGCGGCGTGCGAGGCGACGCGGTCGAGGATTTCGTGTTCTCCGAGGGATCCATCGGTGGGTACTACCGTCACATTGATTTCGAAGATACGTTCGAGTTCTTGGATGAGTACCGGGGTTTTGGCACCTACCGCGTTGATTTCGATGGTGACCAGGCCGGTGCGCCTGGCGTGGGCGAGCAGGCGCGAGACCGTGGAGCGCGAGACGGCGAGCTCCTTGGAGATGGCTTCCATGGTGAGGTGTTGGAGGTAGTAGAGCTGGGCGGCACGTAGTGCGTCGCGTTCGCGGGGAACCGCGTGGCTGATTGTTCCGGCGGGGGGTTTGGTATGCACGTTTTTTGCACCGGGGGTGGTGGAAAAGTCGGTGGTTAGGTGCTGTTTCATATACCGAAACGGCCTTTCGTGCACATATGTGCATTTAGGTTGACGGGAGTGTGCTGCACTGACCAGACTAACTCGTATCCGGTGCGATGCGCCTTCCTCCCTTGGAGGCTTGGCAGGATCAAGCGCTTCCTGCCTTGTGAAGGGTTGATGGTGTCGCATCGTAACCGGATACCGATGAAGTTTGAAGCACGTATCTAAGCACCATGGAAGGGCCTCACAGTGGAAGCCGCAACCGATCATCGTTCACAACTCGCTGCCTTGCGCGAACGCCCCGGAGCCAAGGTGCTCATTGTCGGTGGTGGAATTAACGGTGTAGCCACCTTCCGCTACCTTGCCATGCAGGGCGTTGATGTGGCCCTCGTTGAACGCGGGGACTATTGTCAGGGCGCCTCGGGTGCTTCCTCGCATATGATCCATGGCGGTATCCGTTATCTGGAGAACGGTGAATTCCGCTTGGTGCACGAATCGGTGCAGGAACGTAACTCGCTGCTGGAGATTGCCCCGCACTACGTCAAGCCGTTGCAGACGACAATCCCAATCTTTTCTACCTTCTCCGGGATCTTGTCTGCCCCCATACGCTTTTTGACACATAAGTCGGGTAAGCCCACCGAGCGTGGTGCCGTGCTGATCAAGGCCGGGTTGGTGCTCTATGACATCTTTGCCGGTGCCGGAAGCTCGACGCGCAACACTCCGTGGCACAAGTTCCGTGGGGCCAAGGCCTCGCTGGCCGAGTTGCCGCAGCTACGCGATGATGTGAAATACACGGCAACCTACTTTGATGCCTCGGTCCACAACCCCGAGCGGCTCACCCTCGATGTGCTCCGTGATGGGCTTGAGTCACATGCTGCGGCTCGCGCCAGTAACTATGTCTCCCTGGTGGGCCATGATGCTTCCGGTGCACGCCTACGTGATGAGCTCACGGGTGAGGAATTCACTTTTGCTGCCGAGGTGATTGTTAATGCAACAGGTGCTTGGGTGGATCTGACCAACCAGGCAATCGGCACCCCGAGCCATTTCATGGGTGGGACCAAGGGCAGTCACATCGTGTTGGATCACCCGGAACTGCTTGCCGCGTGTGCGGGGCGGGAAATTTTCTTTGAGCATTCAGATGGTCGCATCGTCCTGATCTACCCCATGGGAGATCGCGTGCTGGTTGGCACCACAGATATCAACGCGGATATGAATGTCCCCGCGCGATGCACCGATGAGGAGATCAGCTACTTCTTTGACCTCATCCACCATGTCTTCCCCCGCATTACGGTGACCGAAGAACAGATTGTGTACAAGTTCTCCGGTGTTCGCCCGCTACCACGGCATGATGACACGGCCCCCGGCTTTGTCTCACGCGACTACCGGGTGGAGCGCACCGAGCTGGCCAGCGACACCACCATGCTCTCGCTTGTCGGTGGCAAGTGGACTACTTTCCGCGCGTTGGCCGAAACCTTGGGCCAGCAGGTACTCGGCGAGTTGGGTGTTACCCAAGAAAAGAGCACCCGCGGCGTAGCAATCGGTGGGGGTAAAAACTACCCGAACAGCCTCAAGGAACAAAATGCATGGCTTGCGGCCAGGACGGATCGGGCAAGCCGCGATCGTCTTGAGGTGCTACTTGAGCGTTATGGTAGCCGCGCCGATGATGTGTTGGCAATCATGGGCGACAATGATCCGGTGCTCGAGCAGAGCAGCGAACTTTCGGCAGCGGAATTGCTTTACTTGGCGGCCCACGAACAGCTTGGCACGCTGGTTGACGTGTTCATTCGACGCACCTCGCTGGCATTCCGGGGGCTTGTCACCCAGGAACTCATGGCTGTCTGCGCTGAAATTCTTGCACCAGCGCTGGGCTGGGATCAGGTAATGATCCAAGAACAGATCACCGAATGCACCCGCGTATTGGAGCAGGAACATGGTGTGCGCTTTGCCCAGGCACATGCCTAATGCCTTCCGCTAGTTGGTGGGGGCATCAGGCACGCCTGAGGGTAGCTGGCGCACCCACCAACCGGTGACTCGCACCGCCTAGCAAGCCCGGCTACGCGGGTCACGGACCGCGAGCAGCAGTTCTGTGCCAGTACCTGTGCTCATGCTCTTAGCATCATCACTCACATCTTCTCGAAAATCATTGTGGCTAGCGTGCGCCAAAAAATAGTTTTGTGCCTCTGCCGCCTCAGCTATGCGTCTCGACCCGCGGCTGGTCCGCTGCCCCGTGGGGGGGCAGAACAAGGTTTTCCCTCCGTATCTCACATACGAAAGAACACGTTCCATGACAGTGCAGGTTTTCACCGCCGAAATATTGGGCACCATGCTCATGATCCTGATGGGTGGGGGTGTAGTTGCAAACGTCCTGCTGGCCAAGACCAAGGGGAACGGTGGCGGTACCCTCATGATCAACTTCGGCTGGGGCTTGGCGGTATTCGCCGGTGTCTGGGTGGCCGCGGCCTCCGGGGCCCACCTAAACCCCGCGGTTTCCCTCGGCATTTTCGTCAATGCAGATGCCGCCGAGTTCGCCCCGGGAGTGGCAAAAAGTCTTGCTGTGCTCCTCGGCTATTTTGGTGCCCAATTCATCGGCGCTATGCTCGGCGCGCTGCTGTGCTATCTGACCTACAAACAACACTTTGATGCCGAGCAAGACCCGGCACTGAAACTTGCGGTCTTCTCAACCGGCCCGGCGATCCGCCACTACGGATGGAACCTACTGACCGAAATTATCGCAACGTTCGTGCTGGTGCTCGTCATCGCCGGATTTGGCACCACACCGCATGGACTTGGACCGCTGGCCGTGGCTCTGCTCGTGGTGGGCATTGGCGCCTCACTGGGTGGACCCACCGGGTATGCGATCAACCCGGCCCGAGATCTTGGCCCCAGAATCATTCATGCATTACTACCGATCAAGAACAAGGGGTCCAGCGATTGGTCCTACGCGTGGGTTCCGGTACTCGGTCCACTCACCGGTGGCACCCTCGGTGGACTCGGCGCCATGGCCATGTTCTAACACCCCCATAACAAGCAATAACGCAGCTTCGCTACACACTCTTATAGAGTTTCCACATAGTAGTTCACCTACCCAGCACCGAGAATGGCCTCGGCTCCGGGGCAGGCATACACCAGGCAGGGTCGGATCCGGCTCGTCGTTGAAAGGGACCAACGCACATGTCCAAGTACATCATCGCCATCGATCAGGGAACTACTAGCTCCCGTGCCATCGTCTTTGACCACGACGGCACCATCGTGTCCACCGGCCAAATGGAACACCAACAGATTTTCCCGCAGGCCGGCTGGGTTGAACACGATGCCAACGAAATCTGGAACAACGTCCGCGAGGTCATCGCCGTGGCCCTTGCCGGTGCCAGCCTCACCCGGCACGACATCGTCGCGGTGGGCATCACCAACCAGCGCGAAACAACGGTGGTGTGGAACAAACGCACCGGGATGCCAATCTACAACGCCATTGTCTGGCAAGACACCCGCACTCAGCACATGGTTGACGAGCTTGCCGGGCACGGAGGAATCGACCGCTACAAGCAGCGCGTCGGACTACCGCTGGCCCCTTACTTCTCCGGCACCAAAATCAAGTGGATCCTCGATAACGTGGAAGGCGCCCGCGAGGCAGCCGAAGCCGGAGAATTACTCTTTGGCAATACCGACACCTGGGTCACCTGGAATCTGACCGGAGGAACCGATGGCGGCGTGCACATCACCGATGTCACAAACGCCTCGCGCACCCTATTCATGGACCTAGAAACCCTTGACTGGGATGCACAAATCCTCGCCGACTTCGGTGTCCCTGCATCCATGTTGCCGGCCATCAAGTCGTCCTCCGAAATCTACGGACATGTGCACTCCTCCCAGCTTCTGCGCGAGGTACCCATTTCTGGGATCCTCGGGGATCAGCAGGCAGCAACCTTCGGCCAGGCCGCCTTTGGCGCCGGGGATGCCAAAAATACTTACGGCACCGGCTGCTTCCTGATCTTTAACACCGGAACCGAAATTGTGCGCTCCAGTAATGGGCTACTGACCACATTGGGCTACAAGCTCGGCGACGCGGACCCGGTGTATGCACTTGAGGGATCAATCGCGGTGGCCGGATCACTGATCCAGTGGTTGCGCGATAACATCGGCATGATTGCCACGGCTCCCGAGGTCGAGGCGCTTGCGGCGGAAGTCAGCGATAACGGCGGGGTCTATATAGTCCCGGCATTCTCCGGACTCTTTGCACCCTATTGGCGTTCCGACGCCCGAGGTGCCATCGTCGGGCTGACACGGTTTGCCAACAAGCACCACATTGCCCGTGCCGCACTTGAAGCAACCGCCTTCCAAACCCGCGAAGTACTCGATGCGGTCAACGCCGATGCCATGGTGCCCCTGACCGAGCTGAAAGTCGATGGCGGGATGGTTGCCAACGATGCGCTGATGCAATTCCAGGCCGATCTGTTGGGTGTTCCGGTGATTCGCCCGAGGGTCACCGAGACCACGGCACTGGGTGCCGCCTACGCCGCGGGTCTTGCCGTGGGGTTCTGGAAGGATCTGGGGGAGCTGGGTGCTAATTGGTCCGAAGACAAACGTTGGGAACCAACCATGGAACCGGCCGAGCGCGAACGCCAAATGCGATTGTGGAAGAAGGCAGTGACCCGCACCTTCGACTGGGTTGATGAGGACGTACGCTAGGCAACCCATAGCTATGCCTCCAGCCTGTAGTGGATCCGAGTCTGCGGCTTCCACTACAGGCGACTATTTTTCTCAACACCTTGATCTATTGGTCGTGGGCACCAGCAGTGCCCGCGCCGTGGCCCCTTGATTCGATGTGTGCCGTACGGTGGCCGTTCATTGCTCTTCTGGACGATGTTTTCGGCGGAAACGGTAGTCACCCACGCACCTCGTGAATTACAAGCACCGGATATGCCATTGCTGCGCGTGGGGCAGAAGGGTGACTCCTATCCGCTTGAGCTTCAGTGATGCATCCATGACTTGGGCAAGTCTCAGCGGCTGTCAGTTTCCGTGACGTTCCGGCTGCGAAAGGTGCATAAAGTATTTAGAATGCCATCCACAATGATCGTTTATTCATGTTTTCATTGACCTCGGCTCGACGCTCTTGGCATGCTTGTGGTGGCACGCTCGTCATCTCACGAATGGATAACCATGCGAAAACTCGTGTATTACGTGGCTACAACACTTGACGGCTATATCGCTGGCCCGAACGGCGACGATCCAAGCGGTGCGGACTACTTTCCGCTCACGCCCGATGTCATCGAATTCATCATCGGACAGTACCCCGAAACGCTCCCCGGGCCTGCACGTACCGCGATGGGCATCGATGGCCCCCACAAGGTATTCGACACCGTCTTGGAAGGACGAGTGTCGTACGAGATCGGGCTTGCAGCTGGAATGACCGACGCGTACCCACACCTTCGCCACCTCGTTTTTTCAACCACACTAAAAAGTCAGAACCCGGTTATCGAGATTGTCCGTGATAACGCACAGAAACGCGTCCGCGCACTTAAAGCCGAGGAAGGCAAAGACCTGTGGCTGGTGGGAGGCGGCAAACTGGCCCACTCCCTGCTGCCAGAAATCGACCGACTCGTACTGAAACAGAACCGGTCCATCATCGGATCTGGAATACCTCTCTTCAACGGCCCCTTCCAGCCCCATATGTTCCAGCCGGTTGCAGAGACATTGCTCGACTCGGGCGTTCGCGTTCTCACCTACGATCGCGCCTGAACCATTTCTCGGCAAACCCATCAGGGAATGGTAGCCGTTGACTGGAATACCTCAGCTGTCCCCGTGAACGCCTTCTTGCCGGATCCGCAAAGCATTTCGGGTTTCTTCGGGTCGATTCTCCATCTAAACATCAGCTATCGTCTCCGGGGGCCGCATGATCAAGTGGGGCAATGTATTTGCATTGCGATACACTGTAAAACATGAACGTTGAGCTTTTGCTAACCTAGCCGTATGGGATTTACACCCGTACGGCCAGCCCCTTGCATGCAAGGGGCTTTTGTGTGTCACGACTTGGCTCAAAATAATGAATTTGACGCATTCGCACCACCACAGCATGCCCAACAACGTTCCAACATACGCGCACGATGAATAAGAAGGCGAACACGATAGTGAGCACTGAGCCTACCGGCACCGAAACCGCGGACCACGAGTCCACCGCAGCGGCCTACAGCTTCCAGGAGATGGAAGCCAAGTGGGCCCCGGTGTGGGACGAGCTAGGTGTCTTCACCCCCACAGATGATGGCAGCAAGGAACGCCGCTACGTCCTAGACATGTTCCCGTACCCCTCCGGCGACCTACACATGGGTCACGCCGAAGCCTTCGCCATGGGAGATGTCGTCTCACGTTTCTGGCGCCAGCAGGGCTACGACGTCATGCACCCGATCGGCTGGGACTCCTTTGGCCTGCCGGCCGAGAACGCAGCTATCAAGAACAACGTGCACCCCAAAGAGTGGACGTACAAGAACATCGACACTCAGGCCGCCAGCTTCAAGCGCTACGCGATCTCCGCCGACTGGGATCGCCGCCTGCACACCTCGGACCCGGAATACTACCGCTGGACCCAGTGGCTGTTCACCCGCTTCTACGAAAAGGGCCTTGCCTACCGCAAGAACCACCCGGTGAACTGGTGCCCGAAGGACCAGACCGTGCTGGCCAACGAACAGGTAGTCAACGGTGCCTGTGAACGTTGCGGCACCCTGGTGACCAAGAAGTCGCTGAACCAGTGGTACTTCAAGATCACCGACTACGCAGATCGCCTGCTCGATGACATGGAAGAGCTGCACGGGCACTGGCCCGAGCGCGTGCTTGCCATGCAGAAAAACTGGATTGGCCGCTCCGAGGGCGCCCACGTTGACTTCATCATCGAAGCCACCGACACCTTAGAAGCGCACAAGACCACGGTCTTCACCACCCGCCCGGACACCCTGCATGGGGCAACGTTCTTTGTTGTCGCTGCCGATGCCGAGCTGGCCAACGAACTGGTCACCGACGAGCACCGTCAGGCCCTGGAGGACTACCAGGAACAAGTCAAGGCGCTGTCGGAGATCGAACGCCAGGCGACCGAGCGCGAAAAGACAGGGGTGTTCACCGGCCGTTACGCGATCAACCCGCTCAACGGGGCGAAGCTGCCGGTCTGGGCCGCCGACTACGTGCTGGCCGAATACGGCACCGGTGCCATCATGGCCGTGCCCGCGCACGACCAGCGCGACCTTGACTTTGCACGCACCTTTGATCTGCCGATCCGCGTGGTGCTTGACACCGGCGAGGAAGACCCGGCAATCAGCGGTGTCGCGACCGCCGGAGAAGGCACTCTGGTCAACTCCGGTGAGCTCGACGGCCTGCCCAAGGAAGCGGGCATTGCCCGGGCCATTGAAATTGTTGAGGCTGCCGGAACCGGCGAGAAGTTCGTCAACTTCCGCCTGCGTGACTGGCTGCTGAGCCGCCAGCGTTTCTGGGGCACCCCGATCCCGATCATCCACTGCGAATCCTGTGGTGAAGTCCCGGTTCCGGATGATCAGCTGCCGGTGCGCCTGCCCGATAACCTGCGTGGCGAAGAATTGGCGCCCAAGGGCACTTCCCCGTTGGCAGCGGCCAGCGACTGGGTCAACGTGCCGTGCCCGAAGTGTGCGGCACCTGCCAAGCGCGATACCGACACCATGGACACCTTCGTGGATTCCTCCTGGTACTTCCTGCGCTTCGTCTCCCCGCACTTCACCGAGGGTCCGTTTGACCCCAAGGCCGTGCGCGATTGGATGCCGGTGGGCCAGTACGTCGGTGGCGTTGAGCATGCGATCCTGCACCTGCTCTACTCGCGCTTCTTCACCAAGGTCATCTATGACCTGGGCCTGATCGATGTGCAGGAGCCGTTCAGCGCCCTGTTGAACCAGGGCCAGGTGCTCAATGGCGGTAAGGCCATGAGCAAGTCGTTGGGTAACGGCGTGGATCTTGGCGAGCAGCTTGATAAGTACGGCGTTGACGCGGTGCGTCTGACCATGATCTTCGCTTCCCCTCCGGAAGACGATGTTGACTGGGCGGATGTTTCCCCGGGTGGTTCGCAGAAGTTCTTGGCTCGCGCCTGGCGCGTGGCTCAGGATGTCACCTCGGAGCCCGGCGTGGATCCGGCCGCCGGAGACAAAGCCCTGCGCCACGTGACCCACAAGACGGTTCATGAGGCGGCGAACCTGCTCGAAGGCGGCAAGTTCAACGTCGTCATCGCCAAGGCCATGGAACTTGTCAACGCGACCCGCAAGGTGATCGACTCCGGCGCTGGCGCCGCGGATCCAGCCGTTCGCGAGGCCGCCGAGGCAACCGCAATCATCCTCTCGCTCTTCGCCCCCTACACGGCAGAAGACATGTGGGCAGCACTTGGTCATGAGCCAGCCATCGCCAACGCCGGTTGGCCGGTAGTTGACGAGGCGCTGCTGGTGGAAGATACAATCACCGCGGTAGTGCAGATCAAGGGCAAGGTCCGTGCTCGCCTCGAGGTACCGGTAGACATTACCGCCGAAGACCTTGAAGCCCTGGCACTAGCCAACGAATCGGTCATCCGTTTCCTCGACGGCGCGGCGATCAACAAGGTCATCGTGCGTGCCCCGAAATTGGTGAACGTGGTACCGGCTTCCTAGTGAGCCTGTAACCTAGCACTATGAACGCCGACCAGTTGCCCACCCAGGCCCCCTGGCCCAAACGCCCGGGGGCCTGGGTGGGCAAACTGCGTCAGCGCATCGAACGCGCCGAACCCTCAGAAACGGTTCTTCCCGCACCCATCGGTGTTGTCACTGACTCCGCTGCCGCGCTTCCCGAAGCTTGGGTCAAAGAGCACGCACACTATTTGCGTGTGGTACCCATGCCAGTGATGATCGATACCCAGATTTTCTCCGAGGGCACCGACGATGTACCCACCGAACTAGCCCTGGGGCTGGCGATGGGCAAAGCCGTACGCACTTCACGTCCGGCACCGGGCCAAATGCTACGTGCCTACCAGGATCTGGCCGCCGCTGGCTGCACCCAGATCATCTCCATCCACCTTTCCGGTGCCCTGTCTGGAACCGTTGATGCCGCGCGGCTCGGCGCCCAACAATCCCCGGTCCCGGTTACCGTTATCGATTCACTCACCGTCGCGTTGGCCGAAGGCTTCGCGGTGATGGATGTTGTCCAGGCGGCCGCCACCGGAGCAAGCATCGAAGAGCTCACCGTGATGGCGCAGCACGCAGCGAAAAATCACGTCTATTTTGCCGTGCCTTCACTTGAGCAGCTGCGCCGCGGTGGGCGAATTAGCGCGGTTGCCTCGATGTTAGGCACGCTGCTCAACGTCAAACCCATCCTGAGCGTCTGCGATGGACATATCGTAGCCACCGAAAAGATCCGTTCGCACGCTCGCACACTGGCCCGGTTGGTTGCCATTGCACGGGCCGAGGCCGAAGCGCGTGGGCCCGAGGCGCGCCTTGCTGTGCACTATTTTGGGAATGAATCGGCCGCCGAAGAAATCGTTCACGAACTCGCCGGTGCTTCACGCACCGAGGTACTGAGCGTTCCGGTTCCCGCGGTGCTTGGAGCACACACGGGTGCCGGGGTACTAGCCGTTGCGATATCCGGCGGTACCCCGCCACCACCACCCGTAGATCCAAAACCAACTCCCAAAACTGCAGCGGTGAAGCCCGAACCCAGAAGTCGAAGTGCTCCGGCCCGCCGCGAACCGCGGGCCAAGCATGGAACTGCCGACGTGGCTGATCCTGAGTCCCTGTCTGAACCCGAGACTCCCTCGCCACACAGCTAAGCGCACTTTACTGGTGTGTGATTCTTGGTGCCATGCCATTGGCTACTATTTTGAACCACGCTTGGCAACAGCATGTGTATGAAATTACGTTGAATCAGCCCGGCTTCTCCGCACAGCACGCCTAGTTCTCCACAGTCCTGAGCACTCGCCAGCAAAGCACCCCCATGGTGAGTTCAACTAGATTCATGGGCAGGCACGACTGGGCCAACGATGAGGCACCTTCCATCCCGGCACCGGTGCCGGGGCGCTTGCGCGTGCTTATTGGCAGGTCCGCAGTCATCGTACTGGTCATCGGAATCCTGAGCTGGATTTCTATTTCTTTGCTCTTCAACCCGCCGCCCGATGGACCACTTGAGGTACAAAGCGTTGAACTATCATCGGCACCGGCGGCACCCCAGGGTAAAGGTTCCCCAGACTCTTTCACAGATAAGCCAGCGGCCACCGGGACCACCCAACTCAACACCGAGCCATCTGGCAGCAGCGCCTCGGGACCAACAGACAAGTTGATTCTTCACGTCATCGGTGCGGTCAAGACCCCTGGCGTCTACGAGCTGGAGCCCGGTTCGCGGGTTCGCGATGCAGTATCCAGTGCCGGGGGATTGAACAGCAATGCAGCACCGGAGAACATCAACCTTGCGGCTCAAGTCACCGATGGTCAACAGGTGCGCATCCCCAAACGTGGAGAAAACCCACTCCCCGCAGCCGCGGTCCCAGATCCACCGGCATCTGAAACAACACCAGCATCCGATGCTTCTACGCAAGGTCAACCCGACGCGAGTGGTTCAAAAATCAATATCAATACCGCCGACAGCACGGCGTTACAGGTGCTGCCGGGCATTGGTCCGGCACTCGCCCAGCGCATCATTGACTTTAGGCAAAGCAACGGAGCGTTCACTTCCGTGGTGGAACTCGATGCTGTAAGCGGCATCGGCCCGGCACTCCTGGGCAAGATTCGGGACCGGGTTGAGTTCAAGTGAGCCTTAGGCAAAACCCCAAGGCGGCACTCTTGGCAGTGCTTGAAAAACTGCCGGGGCATGATCGAATCCCCAAAACACTAATAAAAAAGCTTACCTCCCTCTCCGTGCTGCCTTCAGAAGCATCTATAGCGCCGTTACGCCTTGACCTGCGCGGCTTGTGGTCACTGATAGGGGCTTGGAGCGCGGCACTGCTCGGTGTGCGCATCGAGCAAACCCGGCAAGCAACACTGGCAGTTGGCTGCCTCATACTGGCGGGGATAGCCGTCATGCTCCTGCTGCGCAAACGCCATGGAGTACTTGGCACCCAGAGCACTCCACTTTTCGCTGCACCGGCTCTGATGTGTGCTGCAGCCGGACTGGTCCTGGTCCACATGTTGCTGAGCGGTGCAACGCTCCTTCCGAACCAGTTGAGCTCGACGCTACAAAAATCTGACGTTGCCCGCGTGCAACTGGTCTTGGAGCAAACCCCACAGCAGGGAACCGTCATCGATAAGTTTTCCGAAGGAGCCCAAGAGAAGATCTCCTACAGGGCTCAGGCAACACTGAAAATGATCAAGGTTGGGGATACGTGGGTTCGGCTCAACGTCCACGTTGTACTGAATTATCCGCAGGAGAAAGCTCCCACCGTTGCACCACCGCTCAGGGACAGCACGATTGAAGTACTGGCTCGTTTTCAAGCGACGCCGGTTGGGCAACGAAACAGGTTCAGGCTCACAGCAATAACTCCAGTGCGCCTGATTGATGAGCAGAAACCAGCATCTCTTGACGCCCGGCTGCGCTCCACCTTTATTCGGGCTGCCCAGGTGCTCCCAGACCCCGGCCGCGCATTACTTCCGGGGATGGTCTTTGGGGATCGCAGCGGGCAAAGCCAGGAGCTCGGCGATGCCATGAAGGCCTCGGGCCTTTCTCATCTTTCGGCGGTTAGCGGCGCAAATTGTGCAATGGTGCTGGGCGTGGTGACCTTATTGCTGCGTTTTGCCGGAGTTCCGCGCAGTGCAACATTCATCTGCGGGCTCGCGGCCTTGGCAGGGTTTGTGATGCTTGTCGGCTTCGAACCTAGCGTGCTACGCGCGGCGGTTATGGGTGGTATCGCCGCGTTCGCCGTACATTCATCGCGCGGACGCAACGCCCTGTCCGCCTTGTGCTTGGCGGTTGTCATCTTGCTTGTGGCAGATCCTTATCTGGCCGGTGAAGCCGCATTTCAACTCTCCGCGCTGGCAACCGCCGGTATCGTCATGATTGGGCGCAAACTAGCGGTATCCCTGAAACGCAGGCTGCCCGAATTTTTGGCCGAGGGCATAGCGATCGCGCTTGCCGCACAGATCGCTTGCCTGCCGGTACTGGTGAGCCTAAGCCCGACCTTTTCGCTCTACTCGGTGCCGGCAAACCTGCTGGTTGCCCCCTTGATCCCGTGGATCACTATAACTGGCACCGCAGCTGTCATACTGCTGTCTCTGCTTCCACCGCTCGGCATGGCCCTGCTGTGGGCCGGAGGAATTCCCGCCACATGGGTGGGAAGCATGGGGATGTGGGTCGCGGCCTTACCTGGTGCACTGCGGCCCTGGCCGGTAGGCGTTGTGGGATTGGCGTTAGCTTGGGGGATTTTCATTGCTGTCTTCTTTTCGCTCGGTTATGCGCCTGGGCGCGAAGGAACCTGGCACGCAAAACTACCTTCGGGTGTCCAAGCGCTCACCGTCGGACTATTGATGGGCCTCACGCTGCCGGTGACAGCCCTGTTCCCCATGCCGCGGGTCGATTGGCTGATTGTCGCCTGCGATGTGGGGCAGGGAGATGGAATCGTGATCAATACCGGTGACGGGCGAGCCATAGTCATCGACACGGGCCGTGAACCGCAAGACATTGATGCGTGCTTGCAGCGGCTACGGGTCAACGAGATTGCAGCACTTTTCATCACACACCAACATGCCGATCATGATGGTGGAATCGCCGGGGTTGGAACCAAGCGGCGGGTAGCAGCAATCTACTACTCAATTCTTGATGCCCCCGCCTCCCCGCCGATTCTCCAGGGGCACCGCGGCACCCAGCTTGCCGCAGGTGCCCATGGGGAAACCGGCAACGTCTCCTGGCGGGTGATCGCCCCCGCCGGCGGCGACGCGATGAGTGATGAGAACGACGCCTCACTTGTCACGCGCTTCGAAATCAAAATCCCTGGCACCGAACGCACCATCAGCTTTTTGGAAACCGGGGATATGCAAGAAGTACCGATGGGGGAGTTACTGGCACATGGGAAAATTCAGCCCGCCGATATTCTCAAGATCGCTCATCATGGTGCACGCAATGGAGGAACCGAGATCATTGGCCGGGTGAGACCGGTAGTTGCGCTGATCTCGGTGGGAAAATCGAACACCTATGGGCACCCGAGTCCGCAGATCATTCGGGCCCTTGAAAACGCGCAGATTCCCGCGCTACGTACCGATGAACACGGAAGCATAGTGTTGGGTTGGGAACATGATCGGCTGAGCATTTCCACGCTATCCACCCGCCAGGTCAAGCAATAGTTCTTCCTTTCAGCCCGCGTTCCCGATGGGCACAACGTTGCTATCTGGTTGCGGATAGTATTTAGGGGGTTGTTCGATCACTACGTAAGGGTTTTGTCATGGCTGCGGCACGCGGCGCTACGAAGAGCGCAGGCATTTCTTGGCGAGTACTCTCCCCGGCTCCATTGATCCTGCTTCAAGGATCCGAAGAATTACTGGCGTCGCGCTCCTTTGAACGTGTTCGGGCGTTACTGCGTGCCGAAGGCGAGGTTGAAGTCATTGGCTTCGAGGCAAACGCCTACGAACGTGGTGAACTCCTACTGGCCTCCAGCCCGTCGTTGTTTAGCGAAACCAAACTCATTGAAGTGCGCGGTCTTGCAAATATGAACGAGGACTTCCTAGAAGACACCCTCGCGTATGCCAAGGCGCCGGCACCGGAGACAACATTGGTCATGCATCACAGCGGGGGAGTGCGTGGCAAAAAATTGCTCGATGCACTCAAGGCCGCCGGTGCAGTACTCGTGGATTGCCAGCCGTTGAAGCGGGACTCCGACAAGGTTGATTTTGTTTCCCAGGAATTCAAGGCTGCCAAACGTAGGCTGAGCTCAGAGGGTGCACGCGCCCTGGTCGCTGCCTTAGGTAGCGACCTTTCCGAGCTTGCTGCAGCATGTTCACAACTGATTCAGGACACTACCGGTGCCATCGATCAGGAAGTCGTAGACAAATATTATGGCGGCCGGGTTGAGGCAACCGGTTTCAAGGTTGCCGATGCAGCCATGATGGGCCGAGCAGATATTGCTCTTTCCACGCTACGCCATGCGCTGGCCACCGGTACCGACCCGGTACCCATTGTTGCAACCCTTGCCATGAAGCTGCGGCAGGTGGCAAAGGTTGCTGGTGCCAGAAAATCCGCGGGTCAACTTGCCAGCGAACTAGGTATGCCGCCGTGGCAGGTGCAGGCGGCCCAAGAACAGGCCCGTTACTGGAATGCAGATGACCTCAGCCGTTGCATTCGTCTTGTTGCCGAGGCCGATGCCCAGGTCAAGGGGGCCTCAAGAGATCCCAAATATGCCGTTGAGCGTGCGGTGACGCAGATTGCCTTGGCGGCGCGTCGTTAGATCCGTTCCCTGTTTCTAGCGCGGTCGGGGGAAAGCCGTGTAGCCGAGGCCATGGGTGCTGGACCTTTGGCGGTTAATCGGGGTTCGGGCAGTTGCCCAAAGACTTTCAGGAAGCGCAATCTTACGATCCGGCTTGCTACGTATCTATTCCACAACCCGTTAAAGAACAGGATCAATGGGCTGGCGTTGAATATTGCCGCGCGTCGCTTGGATAATGCGCTCCGAGCTAGAGCCTGGTCCAGGCCAAGGCTAGCACCAGGAGAATTCCACCTACCTACTGCCGGCTTCTGCCACGGTGTTTTGTAGGCCAAATAGCTCAGCGCAAAGGGCAATCCCCGCGCCGAGGCTCAGCTGACTGCCGAGAAAACTACCAAAGCCGTGTTCGGCGACTAATAGGTCGGCTAAAAGCATTGCGTCGGGACGGGGGCGCGCAACAAGAGAATTTGAGAAATTTGGCCGATCGAGACTACGGCACCAAACCCTATGGCATTCACCGATGCTCGAATGAGTAGTAACAAGTAGAGGCATACGCGTCAATCAGTGGTGCGCCACCGAATGGGCTAAATAGTGTGCCTGGGCATGTTGTAAAGCTTGTAAATAGCTCGTTGTGGTTATTGCCCGGGGGTCTGATCCACGAGCATTTCCACTGGCACACACCCCGAAAATGGTTTCAGCACGAATCACATGGCGAGTACCGCGACAAGCATGAGTTCCGGGATCAGAATCCACGAGTTGATTGAGGCAGAACACCACCATGCGTTGCGTCGCTTGTGTGCGGTATGCAGTTCTCAAAACTTTGGGCACACTATTTTTTCACGGTAGTTGTGTCTTCTCGGTCGGTGGTTGCTCAACCATTTCGTGCCAGTAGGTTACTACCGAATGAGAGCATAAGCATTTTTTCGAATGTTTCGCGCATATTTGTTGGGCGCTTGCCCGGCTACCGGGCTCGACGACTGCGTGAAGAAACAGCGTGCAAGGCCGTGGCGCGAAGTGCCTCACAAGACTGCACTTGAGGTATTAAACAGCTAGGCGCTCCTTCCCGTGATGAGGAAGGAGCGCCTAATAAAACTGGGGATAAAGCTTAGAGGGCGTTAACCTTCTTGGCGATAGCCGACTTGTGGTTTGCTGCGTTGTTCATGTGCAGCACACCCTTGGTGGCAGCCTTATCGATCTTGCGGCCTGCAACAACCAGTGCAGCCTCGGCAGCAGCCTTGTCTTCGGCTACAACGGCAGTGTTAACTGCGCGGATAGCCGTCTTCAGCTCGGACTTGACTGCAGCGTTACGCTGGCGTGCCTTCTCGTTGGTGAGAATGCGCTTCTTCTGGGACTTGATATTTGCCACTGTTTTAAACTCTCTTGCTCATCGCTTATATGGTCGGTGAGGGATATCTTCCGGGCCATCGACTGAGCGGCGTGGGGATACCTATGGCGACCCGGGAGAAGTGCCCGTCGACCTGCGCGGACACACAAGAAGTAATACTATCAGGTTCACCGCCAACTCACGATTCTTTTTGAGCAATATGCACGTGACGCCCATCAAGTTCCTCTCACAGCTGTGTGCCTAAATCATCCCAAGGCCCCACTTCAACGCTGGATTAGAGCATTATGGCGGAATTAGTTGGAGCTCAGGGCCTGCGCGACACGGGCAAAGCGATCCTTGCTCAGCACTGCCCCTTCGCGTCGAATGCCCTGTGCGCGAAGTCGAATGACTCGGTCAACCTTGACCTCGCTGGCTCGACCCTGCTTATCCCAGGGACCAGAACCAATATCCACGTAGTCCCTATCGCGGCGCTGGACGTTGTTGTGATCCTTCGAGGTCATCATCAGGGCTAGCAGGTATTCACCGTCCCGGCCCACCAGCAGTACCGGACGATCTTTGCCCTGCGCATAATCCTCTTCATAGGGGATCCATGCCCACACGATTTCGCCGGGGTCTGGCTGCCCGTCGGCGACAGGGTTATAAGTGGGCCTAACGGTTCCTTGGTAATCCCCGGGATAATTGCCATTTTCCCAGCCATGCAAGGCACCCGACTCGCACTGCCCAACATTGGGGCTTGAGTGTGTTTTTCGGGGTTGGGGTACAGGCTTTTGGGCGTTTGCTCGGCCCGTTGGGGTGCGCGGCTGATCTCCCGGAGCTGTCGGCTTGCTTCCCGGTTTGGCTTTTGTAGTGTTCTGAGATTTGAGGAATCCGTCGAGAACTTTACCGAGAAATCTGAGGACTTTATTGCTGTTGAACTTCATCTGGCCAAACTATCAGGAGCAACACCACTAATTAAGTGTGCGACACCAGCGCTCAGACATGGGAGAATGGCCATTGCAAAGCAATTTGCACACAACTTCTTTCCACTTCCTTATTAGCGAGGTCCCTTACGTGTCACCCATGGCCCGCACCGCACCGGTGCCTGCCGCGACAGATCCGGCGATCATCAGAAACTTCTGCATCATCGCCCACATCGACCACGGCAAGTCGACCCTGGCCGACCGCATGTTGCAGCTCACCGGAGTCGTTTCCAACCGAGATATGAAGGCCCAGTACCTGGACCGGATGGATATCGAGCGCGAGCGCGGCATCACCATCAAGTCCCAGGCCGTCCGCATGCCCTGGGAGGTCGAGGGAAAGGCTTATGCCTTGAACATGATCGACACACCCGGCCACGTTGACTTCACCTATGAGGTCTCCCGCTCACTGGCAGCCTGCGAAGGCGCAATCCTGCTGGTGGACGCGGCTCAGGGCATCGAAGCTCAGACGCTAGCGAACCTGTACCTGGCGATGGAACACGAGCTGACGATCATCCCGGTGCTGAACAAGATCGACCTGCCCAACGCGCAGCCCGAGAAGTACGCTGCGGAGATCTCCAAGCTGATTGGCTGCGAGCCCGAGGACATCCTCCAGGTTTCGGGCAAGACCGGCATGGGTGTCGAGGAACTGCTGGACAAGGTCGTTCGCGACCTGCCAGCTCCCGTGGGCAACCCCGACGCCCCGGCACGCGCCATGATCTTCGACTCCGTGTATGACACCTACCGCGGTGTGGTTACCTACGTCCGCGTGGTCGACGGCAGCCTGAGCCCACGCGAAAAAGTCCAGATGATGTCGACCGAGACCGTCTACGAACTGCTGGAAATCGGCGTCTCCTCCCCGGAACCGGTCCCCACCAAGGGACTGGGCGTCGGTGAGGTCGGCTACCTGATCACCGGCGTGAAGGACGTGCGCCAGTCAAAGGTTGGCGACACTGTCACCAACTTCGCCAAGCCCGCCACCGAGTCCCTCGGCGGCTACGAGGACCCCAAGCCCATGGTGTTCTCCGGCCTGTACCCGATCGACGGTTCGGACTACCCGGCATTGCGCGATGCACTGGATAAGCTGCAGCTCAACGACGCCGCGCTGACCTACGTTCCGGAAACCTCCGTGGCACTGGGCTTCGGCTTCCGCGTGGGCTTCCTCGGACTATTGCACCTGGAAATCACCCGTGAGCGCCTGGAAGCCGAGTTCAACCTCGATCTAATTTCCACCGCACCGAACGTGGTGTACGAGGTGATGACCGAGGACAAGAAGATGGTCACGGTCACCAACCCGAGCGAATTCCCGGACGGGAAGATCCTCGAGGTTCACGAGCCGATGGTTGCCGCCACGATCCTGGCACCCCACGAGTTCGTCGGCGCCATCATGGAACTGTGCCAGTCCCGCCGTGGCACCATGCGCGGCATGGATTACCTCTCCGAGGAACGCGTGGAGCTGCGCTACTGGCTGCCGCTGGCCGAAATCGTCTTTGACTTCTTCGACGTGCTCAAGTCCAAGACCCGTGGTTATGCATCGCTTGACTGGAAGGCCGACGGCGAGCAGATCTCCGATCTGGTCAAGGTCGACATCCTACTCCAGGGCGAACAGGTTGACGCGTTCTCCGCGATCACCCACCGTGACAAGGCCTACGCCTACGGCACCATGATGACGGTGAAGCTGCGCGAGCTGATCAACCGCCAGCAGTTCGAGGTGCCGATCCAGGCAGCCATCGGCTCACGCATCATCGCCCGCGAGACCATCCGCGCGATCCGCAAGGACGTGCTTGCCAAGTGCTACGGCGGCGATATTAGCCGTAAGCGCAAACTGCTTGAAAAGCAGAAGGAAGGCAAGAAGCGCATGAAAATGGTTGGTCGCGTGGAGGTCCCGCAGGAGGCGTTCATCGCCGCACTGTCCTCCGAAGAGCCCAAGAAGAAGTAGCAGTGGCAGCTGCGTTGCCCCTCGGGGATCCGGCACCAGCGGACGGCTCGCTTCCGGCAAGCTGCGCCGTTGGTGCCATGGACCGAACCTTTTCGGTCTATGTGCATATTCCGTTTTGCGCAGTGCGCTGCGGGTATTGCGACTTCAATACCTACACCGCGCATGAGCTGGGCTCCGGCTCCAGCCAGGACACCTATGCCGAAGCGGTCTCCCAAGAGATCGTTTTTGGTGCCAAGGCCCTGCTTGATTCGGGAGTTCCCACTCGTGAGGTCTCCACCGTCTTCTTTGGTGGCGGCACACCCACCTTGCTGCCGGCCGAAGACCTCGTGCGCGTACTTGACGAAATTCGTACCCAATGGACGTTGGCAGAAAATGCCGAGGTCACTACCGAAGCGAATCCCGACTCGGTCACGCGCGAATCACTGCAGGTACTCAAGGATGGCGGGTTTACCCGCGTCTCAATTGGTATGCAGTCGGCCGTTCCGCATGTTCTGAAAACCCTTGACCGTACCCATAACCCCGATCGGGTTGGTATGGCGGTTGCGTGGGCCAAGGAAGCTGGCCTGAAGGTCAGCGTGGATTTGATCTATGGCACCCCGGGGGAGTCGATCGAGGATTGGCGCACCAGTGTAAACACCGCGCTGTCCTACGATCCGGATCATATTTCCGCCTATGCGCTGATCATCGAGGAGGGCACCCGGCTTGCCGGGCAGATCCGCCGCGGTGAGGTAGCAAATATTGATGATGACGACCACGCCGATAAGTATCTGATTGCCGATGAGCTCTTCGGTGCTGCGGGTTACTCCTGGTATGAGGTCAGCAACTGGTCCAAGGACGAAGCCTCACGTTGCATCCACAACCTCGCCTACTGGCGTGGGGGAGACTGGTGGGGTGCCGGTCCCGGGGCGCATTCACATGTTGGCGGATTGCGTTGGTGGAATGTGAAGCATCCCGCCGCGTACCAACAGCGTATCGATGCCGGAACATCCCCGGCAGCCGGTCGCGAAACACCGGATGAAGATGCAAGGTATCTGGAACGCGCAATGTTGCTCACGCGCATCGTTGATGGAATGGATACAGCTGAGCTACTGCCCGAGGGCCGTACGGCCATTGCTGGACTGATTGCCGATGGCCTGGTGGTTCCCGAAGCCGCGTTCGCGAAGAAGGTTGTGCTGACTTTGCAGGGCAGGCTGCTGGCCGATGCCGTTTTGCGTAGGTTATTGAACTACTAAACGCTTCAATCGACTTTGCCCGTGTTTCCCATTCGTTGGGAAACACGGGCAAAGTCGTTTTCGAATACCTGGGAGGAACGACTCGCGTGCCTACGGCGCCCTCTGGTCCAGAATCTATTGCCACTTGGGTCGTGACGATCTCAGGGAGTCGGTTCTAGCGCGTCCAACGCTCCCACGAATCATCGGCAGCTTGTAGCCACCTTCGTTGATGAGTCCGGTTCCCGATCACCAGATAGTTTCGTGCCGAGGATAGTGCACCGCCCATATCTGTTGGAGCAAATTCTATGAGCACTAGAAGAACTAGCAGAGGCAACCAGAAAGTCGTCGCAAGGGCGATCAGCAGACCCCACTTCCAGCCGGGATCACCCTCAGTCTTATATTTTGTAGCTCTGAACCCAGCGGTTCTGGTGCCAAGCGTGCGTCCATGAGAGTACAGCGCCCAGTTACCCACAATTGCCAGCACCACCCAGCCAACCGGCAGAAGGAATGGTAAGTCTGGCGCGAAGACGAGGCTGCCCACAGCGGGCGACCAAATAATCAATGAATCAGTAACAGCTGCAACGAACCATGAAGGGATATCACCCGGATGCTGTTCGTTGTCAGTCATAGAAGAAAATTACGGTATGTGTGCTGGATCTAATAAACCGTGCTCAGAAGGCAAGATACGACAAGACCCTCTGAAATATCCATCATGTGATGAATTATTTAGAGGGTCTTGCAAAAGCAGTTGTGTTCGGCCGTGATTACTTGAACAGACGTAGGTTGAACCCGTAACGGTACGGACGAGATTTATTTGCGTTGATGCCTGCCTTGATGCCGCTAATTGTCAGGAAAATCCAGATAATCACGGAGAGTACCGCAAAGACCCAGCCGATGCCGGGAAGTATCGCCAGCAGGTTGGCGACGATGGCAAGCACAGTGAGTGGAAGTGTGAAATTCAGCGCTTCCTTAGATTCCTGAGCGGTGAAGGGGCCACGAAAGCGGTAGACGTAGTAGATGATCGCCGAGGGGATACACCCGAGGATCGCACCGAAGTGGGCAATTGTTGCCCACTGGCGGTCTTCGGAGGGAGTCAGCGGCTGCGGGGCATCCGAGGAGCCTTCAAACCCGTTCGGCTTGCCGTCTCCTGAGCCCGTTGAGCCTCGTACCTCGTTGACCACTGGCAGATTCCTGTCCGTCGTTGAATTGCTAAACCGGTTGTAAGTTTATCGCCTATCGGCATCTGGTTTTGCTCAAGTGCAGCTATCGCTGATGCGCCGTGTCGCTTAATGGCGTAATGCCGTGTTGAAAGTGTCAGAAAACCGTGGTCAGCTAGGAATTATCCACAAAATCGTGACAAAACTCACGAGCAATATAGTGCGTGATCAGTCTTGGTAGTCGCCGGCGGTGAGGAAATCAATGACCTCTTCTACTCGACCCAATAGTGATGGCTCTAGATCCACGTAGCTGCGCACCTGACCCAAGATCCGTTCCCAGCCTTGGGCAATATCCAGTTGCTCGGCGTGCGGCCACCCCAATCCCTGGAGGATTCCGGTTTTCCAATCGGTACCCCGCGGCACCACTGGCCATGCTTTGATTCCAAGGACTGCGGGGCGCACCGCCTGCCAGACATCGACGTAGGGGTGCCCAACAATCAGTACGTTTCCTGCTGCCCCCGGGACTCGCATGGCTTCGGCCGCAATCTTTGCTTCCTTGGTTCCGGCTATCAGGTGGTCAACTAGGATGCCTAGCTTGCGTTGCGGGCCCGGAGCGAAATCGCGGATTAGCGCGGCAAGATCATCAACACCATGCAGCGGCTCAACCACTATGCCTTCCACGCGCAGGTCATGACCCCAAACCTTTTCCACCAGCTGGGCATCGTGTTTACCTTCAACCCAGATGCGGCTGGCGCGAGCGGTTCGCGCCCGATGGTTTTCTACGAGGCGTGAGCCCGAGGCACTGCGCGCTGTTCCGTGGTTGATCGGTGCCGCTGGGACGGGTTCGGTAATTTCTACTGGTTCACCCTCGAGCAGGAAACCGAAACCGGTGCGGAAGGATTTGCTGCGTCCGGCACGATCTTCCAACGCCATGACCCGCATTCCGCCGGCTTTTTCGGTGCTGATCACTTCGCCGACCCAGCCGCTTTCGACGTCTTCGAGCAGCAGACCTAGGCTCACCGGGACCTTACGCAGCGTGCGGCGGGCAGGTGCACTCATATCTTGTGCGCCCCAAGAGTAATTTGCCATCATTTCACTTTCAGAGAACGAGGATGCGCGTACCGTATCCGGTGGCGCTGTTTGAGCGGGTGTGGTGAACGCGGCACCACTGCCTTAGCACAAACCATGCTAACAACTCAGCTTGTCGTATTAGACTTAGCACTTGGACGTGTCGAGTGCTAAGCGTGATCTGCCTATTCGCGCGCGTCTAGCCCCATACATCGTTCAGACCAATATCGTGACAGTCAGGAGGGGGAACCATGAGCGAACCACGCAGGCTCGAAGTGCTTCGAGCCATCGTTGAAGACTACGTTCAGTCCCGCGAACCGGTAGGTTCGCGTGCCCTCTTGGAACGGCACAACCTCGGTGTTTCGGCGGCCACAATCCGCAACGACATGGCATCCCTTGAAGAAGAGGGGTTCATTGTTGCCCCGCATACCTCATCCGGGCGTATTCCCACCGAAAAGGGCTACCGCCATTTCGTGGACCAAATCGGGGATATAAAGCCGCTCTCTTCCGCTGAACGCCGGGCCATTGCGGCCTTGATTGAGGGTTCACACGACCTCAACGATGTGCTGGAGAATACCGTTCGACTGCTTGCCAGCATCACCCAGCAGGTAGCGCTGATTCAGGTGCCGCACTATTCGGATGCCACAGTGCGACACATCGAACTTGTGGGGTTGGGCGCCGGGCAAACCCTTGTGGTGCTGATTGCCTCAAGTGGCAAGGTTGAACAGCGCGTAATCTTACTGACAGCGGAAACCGGCGAGGAAGAACTCCTGCGACTACGCGCTATCTTCCTAGGTGTACTGGCAAAACGTCCCATTGCCGATGTCGCGAAACTCTGTGGCGGGGCCAGCGATCTTGTTGAACCACGGATGCAGAATAGCGCCCGGGCTGTTGCCGAGGCGCTTGCGGCACTTGCGCGCAATAATACTGTTGACCGGATGGTCATGGCCGGCACCGCTAACTTGGCACGCGCCAATCAAGACTTCCCCTTGAGCATTACCCCGGTTCTTGAGGTCCTTGAGGAACAAGTGGTGCTGCTGCAATTGTTCTCCGAACTTGAACAAGATGCGCACGGTATCGCCGTTGGCATCGGCACCGAAAACCAATACGGGGCGCTGACCGAGGCCTCGGTTGTAGCAACCGGATACGGCCCGGGGGAGCGCTCGATGATCGGTGTGCTGGGCCCCACCCGGATGAACTACCCCACCTCAATGGCGGCTGTACGCGCCGTTGCACGATATCTTTCCCGCATTTTGGCCAGCTAACGCGCACTACATGTGCAAGGCCAGGATCAATTTTTTGAAGTATGAAAGGACACAGCGAGCACTGTGAGCACCCACTACGAAGTCCTGGGCGTCAACAAGGACGCAACAGGCGAAGAAATCAAGAAGGCCTACCGAAAGCTGGCCCGCAAGCTACACCCGGATGTAAACCCGGGCGATGACGCTTCGGAGCAGTTTAAACTTGTCACCCGCGCCTACGAGGTGCTCTCCGATACCGAGAAGCGCGCCAACTACGATGCCACGGGCAACGAAAACGGCACCGGCCAGCAGGGCTTTGGTGGCGGTGGCGGGTTCGGTGGTGGATTTGGCGATATCTTTGAGCAGTTCTTCGGCGGAGGCCAGGCCCAGGGCCCGGCCTCACGCGTGCAGCGTGGCCGCGATGCACTGATCACCGCGACCATCGACCTTGCCGATGCGGTTGCGGGAACCGTGTACCCGCTGGAAATGGAAACCGCGGTCACCTGTACCACCTGTGAGGGTAGCTGCTGCCGTCCGGGCACCTCGCCGGTCACCTGTACCATCTGCCACGGTGCCGGCCAGGTTCAGCGCCCGGTCCGTTCCTTCCTGGGCCAGATGATGACCGTTGAAACCTGTGCGGCTTGCCGCGGTTTTGGTACCACTATCCCGGATCCATGCATCGATTGCAGCGGTCAAGGCCGGATCCGCGAACGTATCTCCAAGCAGCTCAAGGTCCCCGCGGGCGTTGCCAGCGGCACCCGCATCCACCTGGCAAATCAGGGTGAGGCAGGTCCGGGCGGTGGCCCCAACGGCGATCTATATGTTGAGATCGAGGTGCGCCGTCACAAGGTCTTCGAGCGCGAGGGAGTGGATCTGCACGCACGCATGAACGTCCCCATGACCGCCGCGGCGCTCGGTGCTGATTTGAAACTTGAAACCTTCGATGGTGAGCAGACCATCGAGGTCGAATCCGGAGCCCAGTCCGGTGACACGGTTCGCCTGTCCGGCTACGGTGTCCCGCGACTGCGCGGTGGTAAGCGCGGAGACATCATCGTGCACCTGCATGTCGAGACCCCCACCAAGGTGGATGCTGCACAGCGCGAGTTGCTGGAGCAACTTGCCAAGCTACGTGGCGAGGAGTTCGCCGAGGGCCGCATGGAAAATAGTGGAGGAATGTTCTCACGCCTGCGCGGCAAACTAGGCAATCTGGGCTCATGAGCAACCAGTGCTTCTTCATGGACCACGGAACCCTCGGTAACCCGCAGGTCGGCAGCGAGCTGATCTTGCAGGGTCCCGAGGCGCACCACGCGGTGAACGTCAAGCGTGTGCGCGCCGGTGAAATGATCGACCTTGTCGATGGCACCGGGGTACGCGCCAGCGTCCAGGTTGTTGACACAGATAAATCATCGTTGCGTGCAACCGTCAGTTCGATTGAACATGAAGAAGCAAACTCGGTGCACATCACCCTGGTGCAGGCACTTGCCAAGGGAGATCGAGATCTGCAAGCCGTGGAATCTGCGGTGGAGCTTGGAATCGATGCGGTGCGTCCGTGGCAATCTGAACGTGCAATTGTGCGTTGGAATGAGGCAAAGGCTGCCAAAGCGCTGGGAAAGTGGGAAGCGACGGTGCTCGCCGCGCTCAAGCAATCCCGGCGCACCTTCCTCCCCAAGGTAGCCCCGATGCTTACCACCTCCGGGCTAGCCAAGGAACTTGCTCAGCGCACTTCTTCGCATGTTCCGGTGCTGGTTTTAGTGCTTCACGAACGCGGTACAGATTCGGTTGCGGGCATCGTGCAGGATTGGACGTCAGAACTTGCGGCCACTGCGGTTTCCGATGATCCGGCAGCGCCGCGCCCAGAGGTGATCTTGATTGTTGGTCCCGAGGGCGGTATTTCCGATAGCGAGCTTGATAAGTTCATCCAGGCAGGTGCGAAAGTTGCCTTGTTAGGTAAACACGTATTGCGTGCCTCAACCGCAGGACCTGCTGCACTGGTCTTGGTCCGCCACCTACTCGGTCAGTTGTAAGGACTTTACAACCCCAAATTTTCGGGTGACCACAACACATAAGTAAGTAGCTGAGGCTCCCACACTCGAGTGTGGGAGCCTCAGCTACTTGATTTTAAAGCACCAAAACAGCATTGCTACTTGGTGAGCGTAAATACCTTGGATTCGCGAGCTACCTCTAGCCCCTGAGCGGCGTCGACACCCCACGCGCTGAAAACATATTCTCCGGGTTCCAACTGGTAGCTGAAGGTGAATTCATTTGTATCTAGCCCCGGAGTGCCGGGATGCAGTTTTCCGGTGGCAACCAGTTCGCCGAGCTTAGCGGCCTTCTTTTCGGAATTAGGTTCATGACGTCTAATTTCCCAGTATTCGCCACCCGAGAAATCGGCCGAGAGTCCATGAAAGGTAACCTGCCCGGCCGCGCGTTTGCTGCCCCACTGTGGGTCGATGATCCACAGTGGGGCAGCGAGCTTTACATCTCTGGTGAAATTCTGGTCGAGCGAGATTTGTCCAAAGGCAAGAAAATCGCTCGATCCCTCAACGAGTATTCGTACACTCGGTTCAAGGCCATCGGTGAGAATCCCCGAGTTGGAAGCCGCCGCCGTAGCCGTATAGACAAGCTGAGCAATTGAGCGTTCCGCCAATCCCGCATCCAACGTCGCGCCGAAGGCCTTCTTATCAATGTCCAGGGTAATGACGTTCTCGGAGTTCACCGAGACTCCAACAGATGGGCTGGAACGCCAAAGATTGAAATACGCCGGGTCAATGGGCTTGGACGAAAGCATATGGGAGACCGCACCGGCAATTGGATCACCGGTTCCGGCAATATTGACGAATTCTCGGTAAAGCCGAACCGTGTCATCAGACTCGGCTAGCCAGTAGACAGGTGCCAAACGGTTGGTGCTCAGTGATTCCATCTCGATCGTTGATAACGGGGCGAGGCTCGAGCTGATGTTCGCCTGAGCCTCGGGCATCGAAAATTGTTCACCTTCCGCACCAACACCGCAGGCCGCGAGCGTGCCAAACAGCGAGATGAGCACCAAAACCGCAACACGGGTTTTAGTTGTACGACGGAATCGGGACATCGAAATTAGTAGCTTTCTTAAACGAACGGTGCTTAAAACAGCGGTACCTGACCCTCGGGGGAGACGACGGTCAAGTTACCAGCTTTGCATAAACAGCCACGCAGAAGAGCGTGAAAAGCGGATTTTGTAAGGACTGTTGCCCGATTGATATGTTGCACCGATCTACCACCACACACCGAGACCGAATCTCAACCTCATATATGTAGCATTTAAAGCGACATACACCACGTGCTGACGTGCTATTCAATGCCTACGGCCGAGGCGCACAGGATAAGATAATAATCGTGCAGGGGATCGGTGGCCACGGAAAGACCGTGCGCACTACAGTTGCCAGTACAGAATGCGGAGGCGACAACAGTCGTATGGATCACGAGATGAGCCAAGCTGACCAGGGCCGGGGAACCGATGCCGTGGTCAGCTTCGAGACTTCGGATCAGATGGTTGCCACCCTTGGGGCACACGATGAACTCTTGCGTGTGATCGGTGGAGCATACCCGGGGGTGGAATTGCATGCTCGCGGCAACGAGCTTCGAGTCACCGGGGAGGCAATATCTGCCCACAAGGCACTGCGCGTCATTACCGAGGCCCGCGCGCTTGCTGATCGTGGGACCAGAATCTCTGCGCAGACAATTGAGCAACTCATTCGCATGCTCGAGGGAACAAATTCAAACGATCCGCAATCGGTGTTAGGGCTCAAAATCCTCTCCGGGCGTGGCAAGGCCATTCGCCCCAAGACGGTAAACCAGAAGTCCTATGTAGATGCCATCGATGAGAATACTGTCATCTTTGGTGTGGGGCCCGCCGGTACCGGTAAAACCTATTTGGCGATGGCCAAGGCAGTTGCAGCATTACAGGCCAAAGAGGTAAGTCGCATTATCCTCACCCGGCCTGCGGTAGAAGCCGGGGAGAAACTCGGCTTCTTGCCCGGTACGCTCACCGACAAGATCGACCCTTACCTGCGTCCACTTTACGATGCACTGCATGACATGTTGGAACCCGATTCGATCCCGCGATTACTTGCTGCGGGAACCATCGAGGTAGCCCCACTTGCTTATATGCGCGGGCGAACGCTCAATGATGCATTCATCATCCTCGATGAGGCACAAAACACCACACCCGAACAGATGAAGATGTTTCTGACTCGACTTGGCTTTGGTTCAAAGATTGTGGTCACCGGAGATATCACCCAGATTGATCTGCCAGGTGGCACCAAGAGTGGTTTACGAGTCGTGGCAGAAATCCTTGAGGGCGTCGATGACATAGCCTTCTGCGAACTCGATGCAACCGATGTGGTGCGCCACCGCCTTGTTGGTGCCATCGTTAGCGCCTATGAACGCTGGAGCGTTCGTCAAGATCCAAACTTTAACCGTTCGGCAGCGCGTGCACGCCGCGCCACATCGGCACGAAACAAAAACGTCAAGAATCCGGGCACCAAGCCCAACACACAGGAGAACGCATCATGAGCGTAGAGGTCAACAACGAGTCCGAAATCGAGGCGGACCTGGCACGGATCAGTGAGTTGGGGCGCAAAATCCTGTCCGAACTTCACGTTCACCCGGAAACCGAAGTCTCGATCATCCTGATGGATGAGGAACCCATGAGTGCACTGCACGTTGAATGGATGGACCTCGAGGGCCCCACGGATGTGATGAGCTTCCCCATGGATGAGCTACGCCCGGGCCGCCCCGGTAGCCCCACGGAAGCCGGAATGCTTGGCGATATTGTGATTTGCCCGCAGGTAGCCACCAAACAGGCGGCAGAGGGTGGACACAGCGTAGAAGATGAAATCTTGTTGCTCACGACCCACGGAATGCTGCACCTTTTGGGCTTCGATCATGCAGAACCCGACGAAAAAGAAATCATGTTCACCCTTCAACGTCAGCTGCTTGAAGGATTCCTAGGCCGCCCGGCACCGCGGGAGACGATGAACTAGTGATCGCGACTATTCTCGCGCTCTGCGCGCTGGTGTTCATCATCTGCGCGGCAATTCTCACCGCCGCCGAGTCGGCATACCTTTACCTTTCGCGCCAGCAGGCCGAAGTCCTCCGCAACGAATCCTCCTCGGTTCACCTGAGCAATATTCTTTCCGACACCATTAGCCACACCCATGCGGTGCGTTTTTGGCGCATCTGGTTTGAAACAGCCTCGGCAGTGGCGCTGGGCATTCTTTACCACGACATCTTGGACAATGTCTTCCTCGCCGGTCTACTGGCAACCATCACCATGGCCGGCGTTAGTTTTGTGCTTGTCGGTGTTTCACCGCGTCGTTATGGTCGCTCCCATGCCGATGCGGTGGTGCGCGCAACCGCACCGTTGATCCGCTTCCTACGATTGGTGCTCGGCCCGATTCCCACCTGGTTGGTGAGCATTGGCCAAGCAATTGCGCCACATGCCGTGGCCGAGGATGAGGGGTTCTTATCCAAGGAACGCCTCCGCGATCTTGTCGATCGTGCTTCGGAAGGCGATGGCCTTGAAGATGATGCGGCGGAGATTATTAACTCGGTGATTGACCTTGAAGACACCTATGTGCGCTCGGTCATGGTTCCTCGCACCGAGATGAAGACCATCGACAAGGGCGAAGATCTCAATGCTGCAATGGAGCTATTCCTGAATTCTGGGTGTTCCCGAGTGCCAGTGATTGGTGAGGATGCCGATGATATTTTTGGCATTATTTACCTCAAGGATGTCGCCTATAAGCTGCACCGCCAGCCGGGCAGCAGCGCGCGGGTTGAAGATTTGGCCCGCCCCACCCGTTATGTTCCAGAATCAAAGCTTGTTGGTGAATTACTTCCCGAATTACAGCGAGAATCCACACATATGGCAATCGTGATCGATGAATATGGTGGAACCGCGGGGCTTGTCACCCTCGAGGACCTCATCGAAGAAATTGTTGGTGAGATTGATGACGAATATGACCGCACACGCAATGAGATCGAGGACAATGAGGACGGCAGTTACACGGTTTCGGCTCGAACCTCGATCGATGAGCTTGAAGAACTCTTTGACATTGAGATTGATGAGGACGAGGTAGACACCGTCGCGGGGCTGCTGAGCAAGGCACTGGGAACCGTCCCGGTGCTCAGTTCGCAGGCCACCTCACACCGTCTAGAGATGAAGGTCGTTGCCTTGAGCGGACGACGCAATCGCATTGGAAAGATTCTGGTGCGCAAGGCTGAAGAAAAAACTATTACCGGCGAGCAGCCCGCCGTTGACGATACACAGCATTACAAGGAGCAAGCATGAGCCGGAACACCCACACCCCCGCACTGATGCCCGATGGCGGTTGGCCGAAGGACTTCCGTTCCGGCTTCACCTCTTTCGTGGGCCGTCCCAACGCGGGCAAGTCGACGCTGACCAATGCGTTGGTGGGCCAGAAGGTGGCAATCACCTCTTCCAAGCCGCAGACCACCCGGCACACCATCCGAGGTATCGTGCACCGCGAGGACGCTCAGCTGATCCTTGTTGACACCCCCGGTTTGCACCGCCCGCGTACCCTGCTGGGCCAGCGCCTCAACGACCTTGTTGCAGAGACACTTTCCGAGGTCGATGCGATTGGTTTCTGCCTGCCGGCCAATGAGAAGATCGGTCCGGGTGACCGCTTTATCGCCACCCAATTGGCACAGCTACAGAAAAAGCCAATCATCGCGATCGTGACCAAGGCCGACACCGTCGATAAGGCGGCTCTGATGCAGCAGCTCATGGCGGTTGCCCAGCTGGGTGTTGACACCCTGGGCGAGGCCGGCTGGGCAGCTGTGGTGCCGGTTTCGGCTACCAAGGACTTCCAGGTCAAGGAGGTTGCCGACGTCCTGGCCAAGCAGATGCCGCTTTCCCCACCGCTGTACCCGGATGGTGAGCTGACCGATGAGCCCGAGGCCAAGATGGTCGCCGAGCTGATCCGTGAGGCAGCTCTTGAGGGCGTGCGCGATGAGCTTCCACACTCGTTGGCCGTCGTTGTTGAGGAAATGGTTCCACGTGAGGGCCGTCCGGAGGATAATCCGCTACTTGATGTACGCGTGAATCTCTATGTGGAACGCTCGAGCCAGAAGGCAATTGTCATCGGTAAGGGCGGTGCGCGCCTGCGTGATGTGGGAACCCGCTCACGTAAGGGCATCGAGGCGTTGCTGGGTACCAAGGTCTACCTCGATCTGCACGTGAAGATCGCCAAGGAATGGCAGCGCGATCCCAAGCAGCTGGGCAAGCTCGGCTTCTAATTATTCACACCCTGAAGTTGGTTCCGAACCCAGGCGGTTCGGAACCAACTTCATTTAAAACAAAATCTGGGGTCTTTGAGGCTCCTCGCCTGCGCGATATCTTACGAATCTAACTTTTGTTGGAGAAAGCCAGCAATTTCTTGGGATCTAGCGGCAATTAGTGCATGATATTCACGCTCTTCAGCGGGCATGGAGGCATCTGCTGCCAACATCAAATCTGCTTCCACGTCCGCTAGCGAATCAATGATCAGATGCCAGTCACTTCCTGAGAGCTCGATCTGCGAGATTTTCTCGGCAGGCGGCCAATTGTCCAATGCTTCAATATCCGTGGGCCAGTCTGGATGTGCCTGCCAGCCGGTTTCTCGAATGTGGCTACAGCGTTTCACCCGTGCGGGTTCATCCATGGAAATAGCTGCCACATTATCGATAGTTCCGTCTATGAGAAGCCAGTCGATTGTTGGCATCTGTATTGTTTGAAGTTTAAGATCATTTTCGCTCATGGGCCAATACTAGGACGGGCAGAGCTCGGGGGAAACGCTGAAGCATGAGCTCACATGACCGGCAAACAAGACGAAGTTCCCTAGTAATGGGGGAGTCATTGTGCCTTGGCTTCCTCTGTTGCGCAGTTGTGACTAGAACCCAGTGACGAGTACCGAGCCAACCAGATCAACCCGTGTTTTCCCGTCAGTTTAGTGGTGCCCGCAGGCCCACTGTTACAGTTGCCGCATGGAAAAATTCGATACGATTGTCGTCGGAGCCGGCGTAGCCGGACTCACTGCAGCACGCCTGCTGGCCCAGGCCGGGCACAGCGTCCTAGTACTTGAGGCACGCAATCGCATTGGTGGACGTACCCATTCCGAGCGCGCCGAAGGTTTCACCACCGACCGTGGTGCCTCCTGGATACACGGCATCGATGGCAACCCGTTGACCGAGGTGGTCAATGACTTCGGTATGCGCAGCGTCGAATTCACCGTCGGTAGTTACCAAGCCCTGAGCCGGCCCATCGCCTACTATGGACCCGCGGGAGAACGCCTAAGTCAGGAAGCAAGCCAAGCGTTCGGCGATGACATCAGCACCTTTGATAGCCATTTGGCTGACACTATCGGTGTCTCGGTCCTGGGCAGTACTTACGCGGATGCCATCGAAAAAACCCTCACCACGCTGGATTGGGAAGCTGATCGCTCCGAGCGTGTGCGAGAGTTCCTGCACCACCGTTCGGAAGAACAGTACGGCGTGGCCGCCGAGTACCTCGACGCACACGGCCTCGATGATGATTCGGTTCAGGGCGACGAAGTAGTCTTCCCAGATGGATTCGGTCAGCTTGCAACGAATCTAGCCGCGGGCTTGGACATCCGGCTCGGCCATGAGGTCAACCGGGTCGAATGGTCGAGCCAGGGTGTGACGGTGCATGCCAACCATGGTGGATTCAGTGCTGATCGGGTAGTAGTCACGGTTCCGATTGGGATCCTGAAATCAGCTGACTTCGTCTTCTCTCCAGCCCTGCCCGAACCGCTGGGCAACGCCATCGCGGGATTCGAGATGAACAACTTCGAGAAGGTGTTCCTGCGCTTTGCCAACAAGTTCTGGGATCAAGACGTCTATGCGATCCGGCAACAGGGCGAAGCCGGCAAGTGGTGGCACTCCTGGTATGACCTGACTGACCTACACGGGGTTCCGACCCTGCTTACCTTTGCCGCCGGGCCAAGCGCCATCGCGACCCGTCAGTGGAGCGAGGAGCAAATTGCCGAATCGGTACTCGAGGCCCTGCGCGGCATCTATGGGGAGAAGGTCGAGCGCCCGGAGCACGTGCTTGTCACGAATTGGCAGGATGACCCCTATTCCCGCGGCTCTTACGCGTATATGAAACCGGGTTCGGTCCCCGAGGACCACGATCTACTGGCCACTCCTGTCGGCGGCGTGCTGCACCTCGCGGGCGAGGCGACCTGGGGAGAAGACCCGGCAACGGTAACTGCGGCGTTGCGTTCGGGGCACCGGGCGGCCGAAAACATCCTCGGCCGGGAGCTCTCGTTTGGGGCATTGCCGGATCCGTTCTAATCGCGCGCTGCCTCGCCCTCAGGGATGATCAGATATCCAGCAGTCCCGTAGGCTTTCCCCGGCAGGTCCTTGCATGAAGAGGGGCTTGTCGGGCGAAGCAAGTGGTTGGCCGGTTCGAGTGGTTCGGGCGGCAGTCAAGCAACAGCCGCGCCAATGACGAATTTGGTGCCGCGAACCGGGAATGTTGCCGAGGTAATCTGCCGCCGACCAAAGATGTCCACAATGTGACACAGTTGTTCAACAAATCACAGACAGCGGCCACACGGTGCTATGTTAAACAAATGCATTTCGGACTACTACAGCTACTAAGCCGCCGCGGCGAGACCCACATAGGACTCTAAGGCGTCCTTAGGCCGACCCCTCGCTGCGGAGTCAAACATCGTCCCGGCCCCCTTTCTCCCGATACATAGAAAAGGCCCAGTGAAATGCAAAACATGCAAAAACCATCCGGAATGCCCATCCACAAGTACGTGCCATTCCAGGACCAGATCAATATCTCCTTGCCGGATCGCACCTGGCCGGATAAGTACATCACCAAGGCACCGCGCTGGTGTGCAGTAGACCTGCGTGATGGAAACCAGGCACTGATCGATCCGATGAGCCCCGAGCGCAAGCACAAGATGTTTGACCTGCTCGTCAAGATGGGTTTCAAGGAAATCGAAGTTGGATTCCCCTCCGCCTCACAGACCGACTTTGACTTCGTGCGCCAGCTCATCGAGCGCGGTATCCCGGACGATGTGACAATCCAGGTCCTCACTCAGTCCCGCGAACACCTGATCCAGCGCACCTATGAGGCACTCGAGGGCGCCAAGCAGGCAATCGTTCACCTGTACAACTCCACCTCGGTGCTCCAGCGCCGCGTGGTCTTCAACCAGGATCAGGACGGCATCGTCGATATCGCGCTTTCTGGCGCGCGGCTGTGCAAGAAGTTCGAGGAGCAGCTGGTCGACACCAAGATCACCTACGAATACTCCCCAGAATCTTTCACCGGCACCGAGCTGGAATTCGCCAAGCGCATCTCCGATGCCGTGGCCGAAGTCCTGGAGGCTTCCCCGGAAAACAAGATGATCCTGAACCTGCCGGCAACCGTGGAAATGGCCACGCCGAACGTGTATGCCGACTCCATCGAGTGGATGCACCGTAACCTGGAAAATCGCGACTCGATCGTACTTTCCTTGCACCCACACAATGACCGCGGCACCGGTGTTGCCGCAGCAGAACTTGGCTACCTTGCAGGTGCCGACCGCATCGAAGGTTGCCTCTTTGGCAACGGTGAGCGCACCGGCAACGTTGATCTGGTCACCCTGGGCATGAACCTGTTTGGTCAGGGTATAGACCCGGAACTCGACTTCTCCGACATGGATGAAATCCGTCGCACCGTCGAATACTGCAACCAGCTGCCGGTTCCCGAACGCTCACCATACGGTGGCGATCTGGTCTTCACCGCTTTCTCCGGCTCCCACCAGGATGCCATCAAGAAGGGCTTCGAACTCATGGAGATCGATGCCAAGGCAGCGGGCAAGACCGTAGATGAGATCGAATGGGCGGTTCCGTACCTGCCGGTGGATCCCAAGGACATTGGCCGTTCCTACGAGGCTGTCATCCGCGTGAACTCGCAGTCCGGTAAGGGCGGGGTTGCGTACCTGCTGAAGAACGAGCACTCGCTTGATTTGCCACGCCGCGCACAGATCGAATTCTCCGGGGTTATTCAGCAGAAAACCGACGGTGAGGGTGGCGAAATTTCCTCGGCCGAAATCTGGAACGTGTTCCAGGACGAATACCTGCCGGTGACCGAGGGTTCGGACAACGAGCCATGGGGCCGTTTCAAGCTGGGCTCGGCAACCGCCGAAACCGCCGAAGATGGTAGCTTCAACCTCACGGTGTCACTGATCATTGACGGCATTGCACACAGCCGCAAGGCCACCGGAAATGGTCCGATCAACGCACTTGTCAATATCCTCGGTGCCGAGGGCGTTGACGTGCGTGTGCTCGACTTCACCGAACATGCCCTGTCCGAGGGCGGCAATGCGGCTGCTGCAGCATATGTTGAATGTGCCGTTGGCGATCGGGTGCTGTGGGGTGTCGGTGTTGATACAAACACCACGATGTCCTCGCTGAAGGCAGTGATTTCCGCGGTGAACCGCGCGGTACGCGACACCAAGTAATAATGTTGTGCCGGTAACGCCCGGTCCTGCTGGGGGTCTGGAGCATCGAGTTGATGCACCAGACCCCCAGCTTTGTTTGAGATGATAGTAAACGTGTCACGAAGTGGGTTTGCAGCTAGAAGTTACCGCGCGCGCGGAATCATTTTGCGTACCCAAAAACTTGGTGAGGCCGATCGCATCATTACCCTGCTAAGCCCCGAACTCGGAGTGATTCGGGCCGCCGCCAAGGGAGTACGGCGTACCCGGTCCAAGATGGGTGCGACACTTGAACCCTTCATGGAGGTCGACGCGCAACTCTTGGTGGGAAAATCCCTACATACGATCACTCAGGCACAGTTACGCAACCCCTACGGGCAAAAATTGGTTGCCGACTATGCTGCTTATACGGCGGCTCATGCAATGGTGGAAACTGCCGAGCGACTTACAGACTCGGAAGCCGATACAATTGCAGCACAATACCGGCTACTTCATGGAGCCATTGCCGCGCTGGCCCGCGGGGGATTAGAACCCGGAACCGTCTTGGACTCCTATCTTTTACGTGCCCTAGCCACTGCCGGTTGGGCACCAAGCTTTACGCACTGTGTGCGTTGCGGCATCGAAGGCCCCCATCAGGCAATCAATATTCCGCTTGGCGGGGTTGTTTGCCATGACTGCCGACCCGCAGGTTCCTTATCCCCCTCACCACAAACAGTACGGCTGCTTGCCGCCTTGTTGGAGGGTGACTGGGACACCGTGAACACCAGTGACATCAATGCCCGCGGCCAGGCCGGAAACATCGTTGCCGCCTATCTGCAGTGGCACCTAGAACGAGCAGTTAAATCCCTCAAAATTGTGGAGAGAAGATGAAAAAACCCACCAAGATCACGGGCAAACCCGGAGCAGCACGCCCCGATGCCCACCCACAGGGATTCATCATGCCCTCCATCCCCGCCGAATTTATCCCTCAGCATGTGGCAATCGTGATGGATGGCAATGGGCGCTGGGCCAACCAGCGCGGGTTGCCACGCACCGAAGGTCACCGCGCCGGGGAAGCTGCACTACTCGATGTGATGGCTGGTGCCATCGAAATGGGCATCAAGCACGTATCTGTCTACGCATTTTCCACCGAGAACTGGAAGCGCAGCCCCGAAGAAGTCCGTTTTCTGATGGGCTTTTCTCGCGATGTGCTGCGCCGTCAGCGAGACACGTTGAACAGCTGGGGCGTTAAAATTCGTTGGGCAGGTCGTGAACCACGGTTGTGGCGTTCGGTGGTCAACGAGCTCAAGGCGGCCGAGGAGTTGACGGTGGGCAATGAGACCTGCCAACTGACCATGTGCGTGAACTACGGTGGTCGGGCAGAAATTGCCGACGCGGTGCAGGCCATTGCCGCAGAGGTTCAGGCCGGGCGACTCAAACCCTCTGGCATCTCCGAAAAGACCGTGGCAAAGTACCTTGACGAACCGACGATGCCGGACGTCGATCTATTCATGCGCACCAGTGGTGAGCAGCGAACCTCAAACTTCATGCTCTGGCAATCCGCCTACGCGGAAATGGTCTTCATTGATGACCTGTGGCCGGATGTTAACCGCTCAACTCTGTGGGCAGCCGTTCAAGAGTATGCAAGCCGCGACCGCCGCTATGGTGGGGCTATTGATAAGCCCACGCCCCGGGGCTAGCTAGCGAGCCGCCCTAGAAGCGATCGGGCTAAGCCGTCCTTGGGCGTAGTGCTGTGCTATCTCCCCGGGTAGAACATCGCAGAATTCGATTTGTATTGGGTAGGCGACGCTACTCGGTGCATATATATCCGAGGCCGTGCTAAATCGCGAGCATCCGGCATTGTGCAATCTGGGATGTAGCCAGCGCACCACTCCAGCAATGCGCTAGAAACGTATGGTCCGTCTTGCCCCCCCATAAGCCGACCGAAGTTCATTCGCTGGGTAAGTAGCCAGCTGCCCAATGATCAAGGCCGGCATAGGCGATGGAACGCGGCTTCGGGAGTGAGGTAAAAACGTCATGCATCGAGCCCTCGATAATCACGTTTGTCACCTCTCGCCCCAGACCCAGGCTTCGTTCACGAACCACCTGTACCTCGATCACTGTGTCATTGTGCAACATTGATTCGTCAAAGCTGGTGCCCAAGTGAGTGGTGCGTGAGGTGAGCACGAGGATCGGGATCTTAATATCAAGTCCCTTGGCGACAAGCCGGTGCCCCGCCAAAATAGCGGTCATCCATCCAGCTGTTGGGGGGAAGGACACCGGGGGACGCCACCGCGGGTGTAAATCCCAGGAGCCGCGGCCTAACCGACTGAGCGATCGCCAGTAGTTATCGAACTCAGGTAGGTGCAGGCTGGCCCGGGGGCGGCGTTTTGCTATGGGTTCCAACAATCCCTGGGTCGCATAACGCACGAGGTAGCTTCCCTGCATTTCAAGCCACGGGCTGTTGAGGATCAGCGCGCTAAAGGCCTTGGGGTTCCGGTTCACCCACAGGCTTGCTATGAGTCCGCCGGTTGAGTGGGCGACGCAGACTCCCGGCAGATCGTTACCTTCTAGTTCACGGATTCTTTCCAGTGCTGCCGAAATGTCTTCGTCATATTCGTTTAAGTCCGTGGTGAAGCCCGGGTCTTGGTGATGGGCGCGCAGACTTCGCCCGTATCTGCGAAGATCAAGCGCGTAGAAAGCGTAGCCACGTGAGGTCCAATATGTTGCAAGTTCGGCGTTGTAGAAATAGTCACTCCAGCCATGAATAGCCAACACAAATCCTTGGGGATGGCTACGAGTAGCTGGCGCATCGTGAGCACTTACGCCGAGCATCCTCCCCAGGAGCTTATTCTTCTGCGCCAGTTGGCCGATCCAGCGCGGCCACGCGGACAGAGCGTTTGTGGACACCGGTACGTTTGAAGTGCCGGATTCCCGATAACGTATCAGCGTGGCTGTCAGCTCGCCTTCTTCATCGGACCCCAGGGGAAGGGATGTGTAGCTAAAACCCGTCCCAAGGATATCCGGGAGCCATTGGCCGACCGCTGTTGTTTCACAATACTCGGGCCACGTAGCCGTGGGGTCTAGCTCCGGGTCGATGGGGGAGCTGGGATTTGGCGAAGACGCATGCGACATGTGATGAGCATAACTGGGTTGAAGTTGTTTGGACGAAGCGCAACGGGAAGACTGGAGTTTATGCGCATCTATCCCACGATTTTCCGTGTGCTCTTCTCCGGTATGGATCCGGAAAAAGCTCACCACTTTGCCTTCAACGCCATCCGCATTGCCGAAAAGACCGGTGTCTCGGCTATTGCCCGTAAACTTTCGGCCCCGGCCCCGTCGCTGCGCCGTACCGTTATGGGGATCGATTTCCCCTCGCCTTTCGGCCTTGCCGCGGGGTTTGACAAGGAAGGCGCGGGAATTCCTGCCCTCGCCGACTTGGGTTTCGGCCACGTTGAGGTGGGAACCATTACCGGTGCCGCCCAGTCAGGTAACGAACAGCCACGACTCTTCCGGCTGATCGAAGACAAGGCAGTCATCAACCGCATGGGCTTCAACAATGATGGTGCCCACGCCGTAGCCCCACGCACCCGTGCCGCCCGCGAACTGCTGAACCGTCGCTTTGGTGCCCACCGCCCGGTCATCGGCATCAACATTGGCAAGACCAAGGTTGTTGAACTTGAGGATGCCGTCGAGGACTACCTGGTCTCCACCCGCGAACTTGCTGCCCACGCCGACTACCTGGTGGTCAACGTGTCTTCCCCCAACACCCCGGGGTTGCGTCTGTTGCAGAGTGTTGAATCGTTGCGCCCATTACTTTCGGCGGTTGGTACCGAGGCGGACCGTGTCGCCGGACGACATGTGCCACTGTTGGTGAAGATCGCTCCGGATCTAAGCGACGAAGATCTTGCTGACGTTGCAACACTTGCTCAGGAACTGAAGCTTGATGGAATCATAGCCACCAACACCACCATTGGTCGCGAGGGGCTTTCTTCCGATGCATTCAAGGTGGCCGAGATTGGCGCCGGAGGCCTCAGTGGTGCTCCACTGAAGGCACGTTCCCTTGAGGTTCTCAAGGTCTTGCGCTCCAAGGTTCCTGCGGAGATGACGATTATTTCCGTGGGTGGTGTCAGTACCGGTGAAGACGTCATCGAACGCTTGCAGGCAGGTGCGGATCTGGTGCAGGGTTACACGGCTTTCCTCTATGAGGGCCCATTCTGGGTGCGCAGCATCAATAAGAAGCTTGCTGCGGCCGTGGCCAAGGGCGTTTCACTGAGCAAGTAGTTAGTTTTCTGCGGTCGTCAGCGGCCGGGGTAGTGGGGGGCGGTATCTGTCAGATGCCGCCCCCCACTGCGATAAATAGGCCCAAATGCTCCTCGACGTATGCAGAAACCATCACCTCATGCAGCGCCGCTGAGCAGCAGGAGAGAGTATGTGGGCTTAAGGAAGGCGTGTGTTGAACCAATGTTTCTGGATCAACACACGCCCGTGTGGATTACTGAACGCGGTCAAGCGTTTTAGCGCGGATCGGCACCGCGAGCGATCTGCGGCTTGGGCAGGCGCATCTTGCGGAACTGCATGCCACGCATGACCCCATACCAGGTGACTCCGCGTTCGACGCTGCCAAAGCGGGAGATGAGGCCCTTCTTCAGGCCGCGGGTCATGATGAATGAATCGATGGCAACCAGGGCCACCAGGGCCCAGAGGCCGTAGGTGACGAGCATCGACATCTGAAGGTTTTTGGTGGTGGCAAACGAAAGAATCAGGAAGCCGAATACCGCAAACATCAGGTATTCGCCGAGCATGAAGCGACGATCAACGAAGTCGCGTGCGAAGCGTTTCTGCTCGCCACGATCGCGCAGCGCCATGTAGCGCTCGTCGCCGGTTTCATTGGCCAAGCGCATGCGGTTCTGCGCTTCGACACGCTGTGCACGCTGCACTTCACGCTGAGCCTTGCGGTCGGTAGGCACCAGGGGCCGCTGACGGCTTGCTTCCTGGGTCTTCCGCTTGGGAGTAGGGGCATTCTTGCCGGTGGTCTTTGTGGTCTCTTCTGTGGGCGCTTCTACGGAAGCTGCCTGATCTTTCTTGCGTCCAAACACCCATCCAGTCTAGCCCGGTCGCGGCCCGCCTTTCTCATTCTTACCCCTGCACGGTTGTAAGCTTTCGGTTATGACTACCAAGAACACCGCCAATTCGGCGTCATTCGGTGTGGATCGCGAAGCCCTGAGCTCCCACATTGATACAGATTTCACCCGCATCGTTGAAGAACTGAGCAATCTTGTGGCCATTCCGGGCATCGCCTGGGAGTCATTTGATGCACATCAGCTCGACCGCAGTGCCGAGGCTGTGGCCCAGCTTGTTCGCGATGCAGGAATGGAACATGTCGATATTCTGCGCGTGCCCACCGATAGCGGGGCCATGGGTGGGCCGGCAATTGTTGCCAACCGTCCGGCACGCGATGGCAAACCTACAATTCTGCTTTATGCACACCATGATGTGCAGCCCCCGGGTGATGAAGAACTGTGGAACACCAAACCCTTTGAAGCAACCGAGATCGACGGACGACTCTTTGGCCGCGGGGCAGCAGATGACAAAGCCGGAATCATGGTGCACATTGCCGCGCTGCGTGCGGTCTTGGCCAAGGTCGAAGAATTTGGCCTGGGCGTAACGTTCTTCCTCGAAGGTGAGGAAGAGGCAGGTTCACCGAGCTTCCGCAATTTCCTTGAGACCCACCGTGACCGTCTTGAAGCAGATGTAATCGTCGTTGCCGATTCCTCCAACTGGAAGGTCGGAGTTCCGGCACTCACTACCTCACTGCGCGGCATGGCCGGGGGAGTGGTTGAGGTGCGCGTGCTTGATCATGCCGTGCACTCGGGAATGTTTGGCGGACCGGTGCTTGATGCACCAACCATTGCAGCTCGACTGATTTCCACCTTCCATGATGAGCAAGGCAATGTTGCAATCGCCGGACTTGTCTCAAACGATCATGCGGAGATTGACTACCCCGAGGCAGACTTCCGTACCGACTCTTCGGTGCTCGATTCTGTACAGCTTGCCGGTACCGGCAAGATTTCCGATCGCCTGTGGAACAAACCTGCGCTGTCGATCATTGGCATGGACGTCCCTACAGTTGCTGTCTCATCGAACACGATGATTCCTGCCACCCGTTTTAAGTTGAGTCTTCGTTTGGCCCCGGGACAGGATCCTGCCGAGGCAGTTGAAGCAGTACGAGTCCATATCCTGGCTCAGGATCTACGTGGCGCTCAGGTGACCTTCGAATCAGATGAGTCGGGTCAGGCGTTTGCAACTGATACCTCGGCAGCAGCCGCACAGGCGAGCCTATGGGCTCTGGGTGAAGCGTGGGGAGTCCCCGCAGTAGAAACCGGCATTGGCGGTTCCATCCCGTTCATTTCCGACCTTCTTGAGGTCTTCCCCGCGGCCCAGATCCTGGTCACCGGTGTTGAAGACCCGGATTCGCGTGCCCACTCGGCAAATGAGTCTCTTCATTTAGGTGATTTCCGTCATGCCATTTTGGCCGAAGCTTTGCTGCTTGCTCGTTTAAACAACCACGGATTGTGACGCCGATAGACCCACCGCGACAACCAACGCGGGCTCGTCGTACGATAGATACTGAGGGGCCACGCTTGAGGCGTAGCCCAAGTGAGCAGTAAATGGAGGATCAAGCATGACAGCTGCACCCAACGAAACCACAGCAGACCCAACCGAACTGCCGACCCACGAGGTCGCACTTTCGGATGTTGCTGCAGACAAGGTCCGTTCACTGCTTGAACAGGAAGGCCGCACCGATCTTCGTTTGCGCGTCGCCGTTCAGCCAGGGGGATGCTCGGGCCTGATCTACCAGCTTTACTTCGATGAGCGCCTTCTGGAAGGCGACGCGGTCAAGGATTACGACGGTGTCGAGGTAGTTGTAGACAAGATGAGCGTGCCGTACTTGGCTGGCGCTTCGATTGATTTCGAAGACACCATTGCCAAGCAGGGTTTCACCATCGACAACCCAAGTGCCGGCGGATCTTGCGCCTGTGGAGATTCCTTCCACTAAGTCGGGAACCAAATACACCGCTCAAACGTTGAGACTTCTTCACGCTTGGGCGGTGTTTTGGTCGGCATTCGAGCGCCCGAGAGGGTAAGCTCTACGATAAGTAGTAAAACTATGGTTTTCTTCGACCTCATCAGCGTTGATTCAAATGAGTCCGACCGCTGGGCCGTCGAAGACTCATTCAGCACCAACAAAGAGGAAGGGCCGTCTGTGAGTTCGCAAGACCGAACCAGCAGCCGCCGCAAAGGCAGAGCCAAAGTCTTGGCTATTGCTGGCGCCGGCGCGTTGTTGTTGACGGGATGTTCAGCGGAAGTCCAGCGAGGTTGGCTCCCAAACGTCGAACGTGACACCACCAACCACACCGGTATGATCCAGGATCTCTGGGTAAACTCGTGGATTACCATTTTGGCAGTAGGCCTGTTGACCTGGGGCTTGATGCTTTGGTGCATCATTGCCTACCGTCGCCGTAAGGGCGATACGGGTTACCCGCGTCAGCTCAGCTACAACCTACCCATTGAGATCTTCTACACGGCCGTGCCGTTGGTTCTCGTCCTGACGTTCTTCACGTTCTCGGACCAGACCGAAAAGACCCTCAATACCAAGGTTGATTCCGAGCTTGTGGTCGACATCCGCGCCAAGCAGTGGGCATGGGACTACAACTACAGCTACAAGGGCCAGGAAAAGTACGACGCTACCGTTCAGGCACGCCTGACCGGTAAGGAAGGCGTCCGCGATACCCTGCCTAACCTGTACCTGCCGGTTGGCAAGACCGTGACACTCGAGCTGAATAGCCGCGACGTTATCCACTCGTTCTGGGTTCCTGCATTCTTGCAGAAGCTTGACATGATCCCGGGCAAGACCAACTACATTTACCTGACGCCACAGGTCGAAGGCGACTTTGACGGCAAGTGTGCAGAGCTCTGCGGTGAATACCACTCGGAGATGCTCTTCAACGTCAAGGTAGTTTCCGAGGCTGAATTCGAAGCAAAGCTGGCCACCATGCAGGATGGTCACTTGGGCGAGGAATACGACCGTAAGCCGGGCGAAGTCAACCAGGTTTCAGCCCACGCGGAAGGGAAGTAATCCATCGTGACTACTTACGAATACGCAACCGACGAAGCTAAGAGCCTCGCGCCGCGCGTGGTGCCGGTATCCAAGGGACGGATCTTCGTCAACTGGATCACCTCCACCGACCACAAGACCATCGGGTACATGTACCTGATCTCGTCGTTTATTTTCTTCTGCATCGGCGGCGTGATGGCTCTTGTCATCCGTGCCGAACTGTTCGAACCTGGTATGCAGATCCTGCAGACCAAGGAGCAGTACAACCAGCTGTTCACCATGCACGGCACCATCATGCTGCTCATGTTTGCAACCCCGCTTTTCGCTGGTTTTGCAAACGTCATGATGCCACTGCAGATTGGTGCCCCGGACGTTGCATTCCCACGTCTTAACGCACTGGCCTTCTGGTTCTTCTCCTTCGGCTCGACCATTGCGCTGGCCGGCTACCTCACCCCACAGGGTGCGGCATCCTTCGGCTGGTTCGCATACGCGCCACTGTCGAACACCACCTTCAGCCCCGGCGTCGGCGGAGACCTCTGGGTCTTCGGTCTGGCACTCTCGGGCTTCGGTACCATTCTTGGTGCAGTAAACTTCATCACCACGATCATCTGCCTGCGTGCACCGGGTATGACCATGTGGCGTATGTCGATCTTCACCTGGAACACCCTGATCACAGCGATCTTGATCCTGATGGCTTTCCCGCCGCTGGCAGCTGCGCTGTTCGCACTGGGCGCAGACAGACGGTTCGGAGCACACGTGTTCGACCCGGAATCCGGCGGCCCAGTTCTCTGGCAGCACCTGTTCTGGTTCTTCGGTCACCCAGAGGTTTACATCATTGCGCTACCGTTCTTCGGTATCGTTTCTGAAATCTTCCCGGTCTTCTCCCGTAAGCCGATCTTCGGCTACAAGGGTCTGATCTTCGCAACCATCTCCATTGCGGCACTGTCCGTAGCGGTATGGGCGCACCACATGTACGTCACCGGCTCGGTTATGCTTCCGTTCTTCGGCTTCATGACCATGCTGATTGCCGTGCCTACAGGTGTGAAGTTCTTCAACTGGATCGGTACTCTCTGGCGCGGATCGATCACCTTCGAAACCCCGATGCTCTGGAGCATCGGTTTCATGGTGACCTTCCTCTTCGGTGGCCTGACCGGTATCATTCTGGCGGCTCCGCCGCTAGACTTCCACGTTTCGGATACCTACTTCGTTGTAGCGCACTTCCACTACGTGGTCTTCGGTACCGTGGTATTCGCGATGTTCGCCGGATTCTATTTCTGGTGGCCCAAGTGGACCGGCAAGATGCTCAACGAGCGCCTGGGCAAGATTCACTTCTGGCTGCTGTTCATCGGCTTCCACGGCACCTTCCTGATCCAGCACTGGCTGGGCGTTATGGGTATGCCACGTCGTTACGCCGACTACATGCCTGAAGATGGTTTCACCACCATGAACCAGTTCTCGACAGTCTTCTCGTTCGTCCTGGGTATGTCCATGATTCCGTTCTTCTGGAACGTGTGGACCACTCACCGCAACGGCAAGAAGGTTCTTGTTGATGATCCGTGGGGCTTCGGTGCGTCGCTGGAATGGGCAACCTCTTGCCCACCACCACGCCACAACTTCCACTCCATCCCACGTATCCGCTCCGAGCGCCCGGCTCTTGACCTGCACCACCCGGAATTGAGCGCACGCTCTACCCCGGACAACGCAGTAGCCAAGATCTTCGGCCCGGCAGACCAGAAGGACAAGTAACGTGAAAGTTGAATCTTGGCTTTTCCTGGGCGGACTGTTCTTCTTTACGCCGGTAGGAATCGTTTACGGCATCATGGTCGAGTGGAAGGAACCCGTGGGGTTCTTGGCACTGTTCATGCTGGCAGCAATGTCCTGCATGGTGGGCTGGTACCTGCTCGTCACCTCTCGCCGCGTCGGTCCTCGTCCCGAAGACCGCGTTGACGGTGAAATCCACGAAAACGCTGGCGCCATTGGCCTCTTCGCTCCCTGGAGCTGGCAGCCAATGCTACTGGGCACCGGTGCCGCAATCGGCTTCGCCGGTTTGGCACTGGGCTGGTGGGTTTTGTACATCGGCGTCGGTGTAACCATCATTGGCTTGGTTGGCTGGGTTTACGAATACAGCCGCGGAGACCACGCTCACTAATCTGAGTGTGTACGAACCGTAGTTTCTAAATGGTCGGTGTTTTCCCCTCACAGGGAAAACACCGACCATTTGTTTTAACAATCAATACTCATGGGCGAGAATTGATCTGTGGGCGCAGCTAGCTGCCCGGAGCGGAGAACTTGTGAAACCCTATGCACCGCAACCACCGGTTCACGGCCAACTCGATGAAAACTCATCGGTTGGAAAGTACCGGCAGATTCGTGAGATCCTCCGCAATCATGCCCGGACCGTCTGCAAGCCCGGCTACAAGCTACCCCCAGAACGCGAACTTGCCGACCTTTTCGGCGTTGCGCGCAAGACCTTACGCCAAGCCATTGACTCGCTGGTTGAGGATCAGGTACTCACCCGAGTGGTTGGGGTCGGCACCTATATCGCCCACACCAAGGTTGACCTGCAGATCCGCTTGAACTCCTATAGCGAAGAGATGATTCGCCGTGGCATGGTGCCGGACTCCCATGTACTTCGCTTTGACGAGGTGCCGGCCTCCGGAAGCCTCTCACGGCATATGCAGATCGACGAGGGCGCCCCGGTTGTACGTTTCCGTCGTCTGCTCTTGGCCGATGGTAAGCCCATGAGTCTTGATGATAATTTTCTGCCCAGTGCTCTGGTTCCCGGTTTCGTCAACGGCCCACCTCCAATATCTCTTTACCAGTCACTCAACGAACGTTACGGGTTGGTGCTGGAATGGGGCGAGGATCAAATTGAAAGTACCGCCGCAACTCCGGAAAATGCCGGTCTGCTACAAGTTGATCCCGGTTTCCCGCTCTTGAAGATCACTCGCTACGCATTTGTTGGCGATGGACTGGTTGACTATTCGGTCTCGGTGTACCGCTCCGATCGCTACAAACTCTTTGTGCCGCTACAGCGCCAAGGAACCCGCTCACCTCGCTACGCCCAGTTCTAGCCGCATAAACCTCTCAAATCGTCGTTTACACGCCGTTGAGAGCCATGGGGTCCTGCTGCGCCGCTAGCACATCGGTAAAAACGGGAATTTTCTGACCTACTGCACCACAGATGACACGAAACTCTGGCTCACAGATTCGGGCCTACGCTGCTGCGTTCCCCTAAAGGACAGCGAGCCAGCGCATTTGCCAGGATCCGGCGTAACGATACTCGAATTCATCGAAAGCTCGAACGCCAGGTGCAAAGCCCCGCCGCAAACCTTCAAATAGCAGCATTCCTTGGGTACCTCCACGAACTCGCCTTAGTGGACCCTGCGCAGCGGCTCAGTCTGTCGGGATTCGGCCTGCCAGGCTCCGAGCAAACTTTTCTAACCGACCGGAGCTGCAAGATAGAGCTTGCCCCGGACGTCTCGGCACTAGTGCTGCTGGCACTTAGCTGCCAAGCGCCTCTCAGCTGCCATGTTGTGCAGCGTTCGCGTTGTGTAGTAGCCAGATTTCGAGGAGTCCCAATATCCCCACGTGACATCCTTGCACCCACGTGGCAGTAGGTGCGCTCACTGCTGAAGCGTAGGTGACGCTGCGCTGGATATGAGCCCCCCACCATGCCCGGTAGGGGAGTGGTGGTGCAACGATCACTCGAACTCGAGGAGCCACGAGCGAAGGAAGGTTAAATGCGTGTGGGGCCCGTCCGTAGACGAGCCCCACACGCATTTAGTTCTTAGCGGTTACTTAGTGACCGATCGAATCCTGTTCGGATCCTTCGACCTCTGCGTGACCGTGTGCAGCCTTGGCTGCGGCCAACTCGGATGGAGTCACCGGAGCGACGCGATCCTCGAAGAAGAACTTGGACAGTGCACCACGACGCTTTTCCTTAGCCGAAATGTGACCAGCGGCATCCGGCTGAGCCGGGATGACCTTGCGGTCTTCGAACACTGCGAGATTGTAGCGCTTGTAGACATCGAGGTCTTCGTGCTTCTCCGAGAAGCCACCTTCCGGCGACATCTCGATGATTCCGGCTTCGCGACCGTGCAAGACGATTTCGCGATCCTTACGCTGCAGCGATAGCGCCAAACGGCGGGTAACGATGAAGCCGAGGATCGGGCCGATGACGAACAGCACGCGCAACCAGTAGGTTACATCGTTCAGCGAGACCAGGAAGTGTGTTGCGATCAAGTCAGAGGACGCAGCTGCCCACATCACCGAGTAGGAGATGACGCCAGCAACGCCAACTGCCGTACGGAACGGCGCGTTACGCGGACGATCCAACAGGTGGTGTTCGCGGCTGTCCTTGGTGACCCAGCGTTCGATCCATGGCCAAACGAACATCAGCGTGAAGATGATGCCCGCCGGGACCAATGCCGGAAGCAGAACGTTCAGGCTCAAGGTGTTCCAACCCCAGGGGAGCGGGATGAGCCATTCGAAGGAGAAGTTACCAAGCATGCCTGGCATCAAGCGCAGCGCGCCATCAACGAATCCGATGTACCAGTCAGGCTGGGTGCCTGCGGAAACCGGGGACGGGTCATACGGACCGTAGTTCCAGACCGCGTTGATAGTGAACAGACCCGAGATGAAGGCCACGATGCCGAAGACGATGAAGAAGAAGCCGCCGGCCTTCGCTGCGTAAACCGGACCAACTGGGAAGCCAACAACGTTGTCGTTGGTGCGGCCCGGGCCAGGGTACTGGGTGTGCTTGTGCACAACAACCATGAACAAGTGCAGCGCAATCATGAGCAACATGATGGCAGGCACGATCATAATGTGCAGCGAGTACAGACGTGGGATCACGACGGTACCGGGGAATTCTCCACCGAAGAGGAAGAACGAGATGTACGAACCGATCACCGGGATCGACTTGACCACACCATCGATAATGCGCAGACCGTTACCGGAGAGCAGATCATCGGGGAGTGAGTAACCGGTGAAGCCTGCAGCCATCGCAAGGATGAGCAGAACGCCACCAACAACCCAGTTCAGTTCACGAGGCTTACGGAATGCACCGGTGAAGAACACGCGGAGCATGTGAACCGATACGGCAGCAACAAAGAGAATTGCCGACCAGTGGTGAACCTGGCGCATGAACAGACCGCCACGCACGTCGAAGGAAATATCCAACGTCGAGGCGTAAGCAGTGGACATGCCAATGCCCTTGAGCGGGTTGTACGAACCGTTGTAGATGACGTGTGCCATCGACGGATCGAAGAAGAACGTCAAGAAGGTGCCGGAGATCAGCAGCAGTACAAAGGTGTACAGGGCCACTTCGCCGAACATGAATGACCAGTGGTCAGGGAAGATCTTGCGACCAAATTCCTTGACCATTGCTGACCCGCCGGTACGCTCGTCAACAAAGTTGGCGATCTTACCGGTCTTGGTCTTTGGGGTGTACTCAGTAGTGGTAGCCATTAGTTCTTTCCACGCTCCCAGTAGCTCGGGCCAACCGGTTCCTGGAAGTCGCTGCGTGCGACGAGGAAGCCGTTAGCGTCAACCATGATCGGCAGCTGTGGCAGTGCACGACCCGCGGGGCCGAAGATGACCTTGCATTCCTCGGTGAGGTCGAACGTCGACTGGTGGCACGGGCACAGAAGGTGGTGCGTCTGCTGCTCGTAGAGAGCAACCGGGCAACCAACGTGGGTGCAGATCTTGGAGTAGGCGACAATGCCGTCTACGTGCCAGTTTTCGCGGCCCTCGGAGATCTTCATCTTCTGTGGATCCAGACGCATCAGCAGAACAACGGCCTTGGCCTTTTCGTTCAGCATGTTTTCGGCTTCGTCCAAACCCTCGGGAATGACGTGGAAAGCCGAACCGATCTGAACATCTGCCGCCTTGATGGGGGTACCAGACGGGTCGCGGGTAAGGCGAACGTTGGTGTCCCACATGGTGTGGCGAAGCTGTTCGATCATTTCGTTTGCGTTCTTACCCGAACGGTCAAGGTCGCGGAACATGAACACTGCCGGAATTGGTGCCAAAGCAATGGCACCGATCAGGGTGTTACGGATCAGCGGACGACGCTTGATGCCGGTCTCTTCAATCACCTGGTTGATGATGTTTTCTGCATCGACGCGATCTGCCTCGGGGCGGATCGGGTGGCGCATTTCAGAGATTTCGTGGTCAGGCATCAGGGTCTTAGCCCAGTGAACGATGCCAACACCAATACCAAGCATTGCAAATGTGGTGCCAAGGCCGAGCATCGAGTTCTGGATACGGATTTCCGTGATGTTATCCGGACGTCCGAGAACGAAGTAAGCAATAAAGAACGACAGCGTTCCGATGATGGAGATGATAAAGAGCAGCGCTACCTGACGCTCTGCTCGCTTCTCTGCTCGCGGGTCGGTATCTGCCAAGCGCTTCCGATGCGGCGGAAGGCCGGGGTCCTGGAACTTATCCAGGTCTCCCGCGCCAGCCTTAGCAACGGTGCCCGAATCGTCCGGACTGCCGTGACTATGGTCGCCCATGTTGTCTCTCATCCTTTTCTCAAGATTCATTAGTACGTAGTGATTTCGACGGGGTTAGCCGTCAGCGACCTAGGAAGGACGCGAAGTGAGCCAGATGGTGAAGGCAATAATGATGCCCAAACCAAAGGTCCAGATGAAGAGACCTTCAGCGACCGGACCAAGCGAGCCCATTGCGGCACCGCCAGGCGAACCCTGGGATTCGATCTCCTTCAGGAAGGTGATGACGTCACGCTTCTCTTCGGGGGTGATGTTCGAGTCACTGAAGACGGGCATGTTCTGCGGGCCAGTGACCATGGCTTCGTAGATATGCTTTTCCGAGACACCAGCAAGTGCCGGTGCAAACTTTCCACGCGTTAGAGCGCCACCCGCTGCGGCGGCATTGTGACACATTGCGCAGTTCACGCGGAATACGGTTCCGCCTGCAGCGGAGTTGCCCTTGGACGTATCGAGTACGTCGGCCAGGGGGATGGATGGTCCGGCACCCAAGCTAGCCACGTAAGCGGAGAGCTGGGAGATCTGTTCGTCATCGAACTGGACCGGCTTGGCCTGAGCCTGGGGGCCCTGCATCTGCATCGGCATACGGCCGGTTCCGACCTGGAAGTCGACTGCAGCGGCGCCAACACCAATCAGCGAAGGACCGTCAACGGATCCTTCTGCATTCAAGCCGTGGCAGGTGGCGCAGTTTGCGATAAAGAGCTTGTTGCCTTCCTCGATGTCGCTAGCGGTGTATCCAGTGGCTGCCTTGGCCTCGTTGACACTGCCGGCTGCCATATACAGGCCTCCGGTGATGAGCAGACCCATCAGTAGCAGTGCGACGGCGGCGAGTGGATGGCGGCGCCTTTGCGAAAGAGCCTTCACTTGCTGGTTCCTCACTTATTTCTTAGAACTGGGAGCTGCCGAACGAAGTCCGGCAGCCTTTGACGTGCGCTACTTCAGGAAGTAGATGATGATGAACAGGGCGATCCACACGACGTCGACGAAGTGCCAGTAGTAAGACACAACAATCGCACCGGTTGCTTCGTAGTGACCGAACTTACGTGCAAGAAGCGCACGTCCGATGATCAGCAAGAAGGCGATGAGGCCGCCGGCCACGTGCAAGCCGTGGAAACCGGTGGTCATGTAGAAGACCGAGCCGTAAGCGTTGGAGTTCATGGCAATGCCGTGAGCAACCAACTCGGTGTATTCGTAAGCCTGAACGGAAACGAAGATGGCACCGAGGATGAATGTCAGAACGAACCATTCAACCATTCCCCATTCCTTCAAGTTGAACAGTCCGCCGGTACGACGAGGCTTAAGATCCTCGGCACGGAAGACACCCAACTGGCAGGAGAATGAGCTCGAGACCAGGATGATCGTATTAATAAGTGCGAACGGAACGTTGAGTTTCGCGGTTTCGGTCGCCCACATTTCCGGCGATGCAGCACGGAGTGTGAAGTACATGGCGAAAAGCGCGGCAAAGAACATGAGCTCGCTGGCAAGCCAGACGACAGTTCCTACCGACACCATGTTGGGACGGTTCGGCGCAGGGTGCGCCGGGGCATTTAGGGCATGAGTCGCAGTTGTCACAGAGCCATTATGTCTATAAAAGTGCCTCTGACACCAATGCATTGCCCCCCGCGTGGCGCGTTTTTTGGCCTCTTCGCGTGTATAACCGCGGAAACACGCGGGATTAACATTTCAGACTTTCTACGATTCGTAGATAACCTAGAGGCGTGTCAACGATTCGAGCGCAACAAAAGTTCCCCACATGGCCAACAATTCTCTCTAGCCTGATCGCCGGCAGCGACCTAGGCAGAGACCAAGCGTACTGGGCCATGGGCGAGGTGATGACGGGTAATGCCACCGACTCCCAGGTAGCCGGTTTCCTCATCGCTCTGCGCTCCAAAGGCGAGACGGTTGACGAACTCACTGGCCTAGTTGAGGCCATGCTGGCCAATGCGAGACCGCTCACCATCGAAGGTGACCGATTAGACATTGTCGGAACAGGTGGCGACCGACACAATACGGTCAATATCTCCACCATGGCATCCCTGGTGTGCGCCGGAGCCGGTGCCAAGATCGTCAAACACGGAAACCGCGCAGCCTCATCGGCGGCAGGATCCGCTGACGTACTCGAGGCACTGGGTGTGCGTCTAGATATGCCCATTGATCGGCTTGAAGATGTTCTTGATGCGGCAAATATTACTTTTTGCTTCGCCCAGGTTTTCCATCCCTCGATGCGCAACGCCGCGGTGCCACGTCGCGAGCTTGGCGTTCCCACCGCATTCAACTTCATGGGACCGCTGACCAACCCCGCGCAACCGACCGCTTCGGCCATCGGCTGTGCCGACCTGCGCATGGCACCACTGATGGCAGGGGTGCTTGCGGCGCGTGGTGTGCGTGCATTGGTCTTCCGCGGTGAAGATGGCCTTGATGAATTCACCACCACCGCACTGAACCGCGTGTGGGAGGTACGTGATGGAATCGTCCACGAATCAGTCTTGGATGCCCAGGATCTGGACATGCCACGGGTAACACTTGAAGATTTGCGTGGGGGAGACGCGGCCTTTAACGCTCAGGTGGTTCGCGACATCCTGGATGGTAAAACCGGTCCAGTGCGTGATGCAGTGGTTTTGAATGCGGCGGCAGGTCTGGTTGCTCTTGAATCAACTGCCAACGGCTCACTGCTCGAGCGCATGCGGGTGGCCAAGGAACGTGCCGAGGTAGCCATCGACTCGGGAGCCGCCAGGCATGCGCTGAATGCATGGATTGAGGCTACTGCGTAGCCGCGACGCTCACTTTGCTGTGGCGCGCCATTCCCCAAGGCGGGTGACCGGCGCGCCACGGCTGTTTCTAGGCCCTCAAACCGCATTGGCGCACTCGTGCTCATTTATCTCGCCCAAGCCCCTCAGTGCGTCGCCAACCACTTCAAATCGACTCCCATCTGACATTTTTACTCATCTGGATGGCTGCAACGCTTGATCACTTCTTAGTTAACCAACGATGGGGTGATGTTTCGGTCGCCCTAGACCGAAACATCACCCCATCGTTATGAGTGTGCAAATTACTTACTTGTAGTCTTACTCCAAGCCGAGAGAAAACGCTGCATCAAGGTCATGGCTTGAATATGCCCTAAAGGCAATATGCGTCTGAGTGCCCGTGATTCCGGGGATCTTAGAGAGCTTATTGGCAATAACCTCTGCCAGGTCTTCGTGATGACGAACCCGCGCAATGGCAATAAGATCCCAATCTCCGGCCACCGAGTAGACCTCGGAAATGCCGTCAATGTCCGAGATTTTCTCGGCACATTCGGGGATGCTGTCGGATGCTGTTTGGATCATGACAAAAGCAGTGACCACGATTTACCTCCAGGTAATGAGAAGTGACTATCCGAGGACTTACGTTTGAGCCTAGTTTAGGAATTTACTGTGCGCACGGTGCGGCGCGCGAGAAATGTGGTGAGGACCCTGCGTCCGACAAGGAAAACGCCCAAAACTACTGTTGCCACGATGATGAACGGCACAGCAGCGGTTCCACCGAAAAGCACCCGGAAGCCCATACCAAGAGCAACCGTGCCCAGCCATACCAAGATGCCTGTAGGCCAGATTCGTGAATGGGTAACCCAAGGGCGTGAAACGAGTGTCATCATGGCTAACGCGATGAGGAACGGACCCGCCGTCTGCAAAATGCCCAGAAGTGTGAGCGCCTCAGCGTGAGACTGACGGCCGCTCAGGGCAAAAAGTAGAACAAGGACCACGTCGATCGCGAAATACGCGATCCAGATCTTACGAGGGGACATGGTTTCATTCTACCGTTCAAGCGCCGGTCATCCCTCCGCCGAGCCCGGCACGTCAGCATGCATCTCCACAAAAACAGTTGAAAAATATTTGTGCGTGCCTCAGCGAACAGGGTGTGGTGATGCTGCGGCCACCGAGCTTAGCTCATCGAGTCTCATAAGATACTTAGGTGGTTCGGGAAGCACCATGCTTGATTTTAGGTTCAGAGATCGGTCAACCTGGATCAGTTCACCGGCGTCCAAGAGTCGCCACCGTTGATCTGAATTCATGCGCTCCGTGGCAACAATGATTATTTCGCGTTCTGACAGCTCCGGGCGGTGGGCACGAATCCTGTCGCTATGCGCAATCAGGGGCATCAGGCTTAAGACTCGGGTCAGATTTTCGCTGGTGTAGATACAGTTCGTGAGTTTGCGGATATCTTAGCGCCCACAGATCAGTGGCCGTGGCCAACACAAAATTCAAGCTATACATAGGTATGTTTTTCGCCATCCACGTCATAGCGAGGGTAATGCCCGTAGAAACGTCCCCTTGGGCTACTCGAATTTCACCGGTTATCAACGCAATATTCGTTCGCTGTCAGTTTGGCCCAAGAGTAAATCAAATACTCCCAGTGTGCGAAGCCGTTCTTCGAGTTGAGGGAGGTCCCCAATGACACCGTTGTGGGCAAATAGTCGTCCGTCTTGGACAAACGGATGAGTGTTTTCCACCGAGTGCCCACCAGTGCTTGCATAGCGAACATGCGCCAAGAATGTAGTGCTCTCCAGGTGCTTCGCCTGATAAGAAAATTCTTGATCCTGCCACGCAGCAATTGGCTGTTTACTCACCCTGGCAGTGCCATCGCGATCAAAGGTCCCGATGCCGGTGCCATCGGGTTCGTCTCGGCTTTGGCCCGAGAGACTATTGGGTGCTTGCAACAACCAGAAGGAAGCTTTTGCCGGAGTCTGACCAGTATGCATTCCAAAGAGCCGACACACCGGATACCTCCACAGTGATCAATTCATGGGTTGTGAATCTACTTTGCTCTAACTGATCCCAAGGAACAAGATTCAGAGGGTAAGACTGCCCAGAGTGCGTGGACGCAACTAGTTTCATCCACCCTATATAGAGGGAACCAGCAAAACTAGTACCCTCTGAGGAAGTTGTATGTCGCGAGGTGGTGCTTCATCTGCCTAGCTGAATACTGATTCAGTTTGCTTGGAAAACAAAGGGCTCCGGCAGAGTGCAAAATCAGCCCCAGAAATAGAGCTCTGCATGAAGTTTGCACCCGGGGTTGAAAGCAGCCGCGCACTTTGGACAAGATGACACATTCAAATATTCGCCAATTTCCATGATGTAGCCACAGACTCCACACAACACGGCCTTTTCGTCCGCAGCCGTGTCCGGCCATTGAGTCGCTATATGGTCCGCGGTTTGCTCATGACACAGGTGGCACGGATAAAATTCGCCGCAACAGGCAAATTTAATGGCAATGACATCCAGCGATGTTTTGTAGTGGATGCAGCGGGTCTGCTCATCGATGATCGGGCCGTGAACGTGCGGGCGTTGTGCATTCATCGCACACCCCGAGCAGTGAGTGCGTCTCCAAGTTCGTCGGCGTGCTTCAACGCAACGATAAGAAACGGGATGATGAAGGTGCGCGGATTATTTCGGGCGCCTCGTGCTCGTTGAGCATCTCGCACCTCGGCTGCCCGACGTCCGAGCACCGGAATGGTGCTGATAGTCACGGTCAGTAGGAGTGCCACCCGTTGGGAATCAAGGCCAAGCCGTTCAAACGGACGCAAACCACGTTCAATTGCATCGAGCAATGCTGTGACTCGAGTGCTCAGAGCCAGCAATGCGGCAAGAACAATGGCTGCGATAACTCGCGTGGTATTGGCAACCGCAGGTTCGAACCCAATAAAAATCACCTGGCTCACCAGCGTGATTCCGATGATCCAGCGCAAGGCGTATAACTGACGTCCAAGCTCATGGAGAGGCATCATTCCCGGACCCAAGCCAGCCACCAGATACCCTAGAAAGGCAACGCAAGCGGCAACGGGAACCGAAGTCCAACGGGCCGGAAGCAATGATACTGCCAGCACCACGGCAAGGATCAGCAAAAGCTTGGGTCCTGCGGGCATCCGGTGCAGCCATCCGGTCCCGGGTTTATAGAGCGTTAGCATCGCAAGACCGCCTCATATCGTTCAATGACCTCCGCAGGTTTGCCGATGGCGGCCAGGCCACCGTCGGCAAAAAGTACAGCTTGGTCGCAGCGTGCCGCCAGCGTTAGGTCATGAGTAACTAATACGAGGCGATGATCGGTACCGTCAAGAAGATGGTTGGCTACTATGCGTGCATTGCGTGCATCCAGGTAGGCGGTTGGCTCATCGGCAATGACCAATTCCGGGTTGCGTATGAACGCGCCACAGAGTGCCAGTAGTTGCTTCTGCCCACCAGAGAGATCGTGGGAAGCTCGTTGCGCTAGATGAGTAAGTCCGAATCGCTCCATTGCCGTTTCCACCCGTGCCTGCAATTCGGCCGGGCGCAGTTTGTCGGAGCGAAGCGAAAAAGCAATATCTTCGGCAACGGTGGGCATAATGATTTGAGCATCTGGATTACTGAAAACCACGGCTATGCGACGACGCAACTCCGCTGCACGGCGTGCCGGATCGAGGCCCAACACACGAAGCTGGCCAGTTGTGCGGGGGAGCAGGCCACCGACGAGTCGTGCGAAAGTTGATTTTCCCGAACCATTTTCTCCAATGACGGCAATCGTGCGGGCATTTAGTTCAACGCAGACATCGCGTAAAACATCCGTATCGCCCAGCCTCACACCCACATTTTCTAGCCGGATTCCACTCTCAATCATCGAACTACCTCCACTACCGCTGCAATTCCCATGCCGCCACCAATGGAGGCGGCGGCTATTCCGTAACTACCCGCCGGTGCACCGTTGCGTACCAATCGGCTAAAAAGCCGCACCATGGCAATAGCACCGCTGGCACCCCAGGGGTGTCCAAGAGCCAGGGCCCCACCATCGGCGCACAGTCGAGGGTCATCCTCGGCCAGGCCAATGCGGTCAAGCACAGCCAGGCTTTGGGCTGCGAATGCCTCAACTATTTCTATCGCTGCCACCTGGGCAAGGTTTATTCCGGCAGATTCCAGTGCTTCTGTGATGGCGGCTGCGGCACCAATGCCAGGTAGCGCTGGATCACTCCCGGTAATTGCTGCGGCACGGATAGCTAGCCCCGGGCCGGTTCCGGCAGGTGCGAGCAAGAGGGCCGCGGCACCATCACCAATGCGGGTGGCAGTTCCCGCGGTTAGCGTCCCGCCGGGGAATAACGCAGGTAACCGGGGCAGCAGCCGTTGTGCAGTACCTATCGAGTCATCATGCTGCAGACCGTTGAGCGGAACCAACTCGGCATCGAAGGCTCCGGCCTCACGCGCGGCAAGGGCGCGAGCATGGCTACGTGCTGCATGCGCGTCCTGCCTGGTTCGCGAAATCCCATCATGCTGGGCTAGATCTTCGGCGGCCCGAGTCATTTCCGGGTCGCTAAACCCGGCCGGGGCAAACGGCGCACGTTGGTACACAACACCGTCAATCGAACGTTGCGGAGCCGTTGAGGCACTCTCCACTCCACCAGCAATACGCAAACGTGTGTCCCCGGCGCGGATCGCCGCAGCCGCATCGAGTATCGCTGCAAGCCCACTGCCACATTGCCGATCCACGGTTCCACCGGGCACCTCGTGTCCGAGTCCTGCGGCAAGGGCAGCAATGCGTCCGGGATTCCCGCCCGGCCCCATGCAATTGCCCAGCAGCACATCTGCCACCTTGATCGGTGTCGAGTTCGAGCTCTGGGCATCGCTCAGCACCGCGCGGATCACCGGTGCGGCAAGATCTTCGACGCGCAACCGTGCCAAGGCTCGGCCACGGGTGCCAATGGGAGTTCGGCGTGCGGCAATAATCACCGGACCTTTTCTAGCTTGCAAGTTTCTGCACCTCCCCGGCGAGGACTAGACGCAAGGCTTCGGCCCGAGCAGGTTTACCCGAGGCTGTGCGCGGAATGGTTCCGCTGAACCAACGTCGTGGACGGTGTGCAGGAGCCAGCTGGGCTCCGGCAAGTTCTCGCACTGCAGCAGTGGTGTCGTCCTCTAGTTCAAGCAGTGCGGAGACCATCGCGCCAATGGGACCGCTTGGCAGCCCGAAGACTAGCGCGTCGCGGACACCGGGAATCGCACGCAGGACAGCTTCAACTTCTTCCGGAACGATGGTTGCCGAAGCGCTCAGGATTGCTTCATCGGCTCGCCCCAGCAGGCGCAGTCGGCCATCAATTAATTCTGCTCTGTCTCCCACTGTGGCCCACTGCCCATCGCGACGCAAAGGGCCCGGTGAACCGGCATAACCGGTAGCAATATAGGGGGAGCGAACCCAGAGTTCGGAATCGCGCAGCTGGATGTCGACTCCGGGGAAGGTGCGTAGCCCGTCTCCTTCGTCAACAGCGACAAAGGAGAGTTCTGCGGCACCATAGTAGGCGCTGAGGCGTATCCCTGCTGCTTCGGCACGTTGGCGCAATTCCGGTTCCAGGTAGGAGCCGCCGATGAGTGCGGCTCGCAGGTTCGGGTGCACTCCGGCATCGAGGACCGCACGCAATGCTTGTGGGGTGCCATGCAGCGCGTCTGTCTCTGGGGTAACTCGTATTTGTGGTTGCGGGCCGCCGTTCAGTGCATGTGCCAGTGAAAAAAGTGTGAGTGAAGACGCAGGAGGGGCAGGTAGCGCTACGCTACCTTCGGCTCCAATCCCTAGATATTCCTTGACTGCATCGAAAGAGTCAGCCCACGAGGCTTCGCTACGCAACACAATCCGGGGATTTCCGCTGCTGCCCGAGGTCAGCGTTGCCCAGGCAGTTCTTTCCGGGAGCTTAGCCGCAGTGGCCGCGGCGATCACCGCGCTCCAATGTTTAGCTGTCCAACGTGCATCACCTACCAAGGGAACATTTCCCTGATCACGAATTTGCTTGAGTGTTTCGAGCAAATTCGTTTCGGCGCCCTTGACGGGGACGATCACCGTACGGATTCCAGATTCTGGGTGTTTCGCGAGGCCCAGACCCGGCGGAACGCACGAGGGTAGGCACGCACAAGGGTCATCACGATGATTGTTGCCGTGACGGCCTTGATGAGGTCTCCGGGGATAAATACGAGGCTAAGTATCGCTGTTTCGCCCAGTGGAAGGCCTGTAATCATACTCTGGACGGGCAGGCCCACCGCATAGATGGCGAGGATGCCGCCGAGCAGCATGCCAAGAATCGTTCGCCACAGCACGGGCTTGCGTCCGCCAAAATGCACGATCAATCCGATGACGAATGCTCCGAGAATCCAGCCAAAGAGGTATCCGGCCGAAGGTCCAAAGAAAACTCCCAGTCCGCCGCGGCCACCGGCCAGTAGGGGGAGCCCGATGGCTACCAAAGCAAGGAGTACAACCATTGACAGCGCTCCGAGCCAGGGTCCAATGATGGCACCGGCCAACATGACGCCAAGAGTTTGGACGGTGATTGGCACACCGCCGGCGACGCTGAACCCTCCCGGCATTCCGAGTACCGCCACGATTGCGGCAAAGATGGCGACTCGAGCCAGGCTCGTTGCATCAAGCCGTCGAATTGCGGAATTATGGGAACGGGCTTCGGAGATCGGCATGGGGATTATCCTTCGGGTTTCGGACCATAAAAGAAGCGTCTTGAACAGTGTTCAATTGAACTGGTGTTCACTATAGTGACGCTCGGGTCATTGCCACAACTCGCGGCATCAAAAGACGTCTCCAGCACTGTCTCCGAGTGGAGCTCGCGGCAATCAAAGAATCAAATTACTCCCGCTCACGTGCCTCTGTGAGTATTAGATTAGTTACGTGATTCCAACTCTGAAAACCGTAAATCACCATGTCAGCATTTCTTTTTCAGAATTTTCCATGCCTTCTAAGGACCCAAAAAGGTTCCATGGGCACTCCACCTCGATAGCGTACAGATTTGCAAACCCGCGCAGAAGAACCCTGCACTGTTCACTGTGATGCGTGTTAAGAAGTATTCACAGCCTCAATTTCACAAGCAATCTCATCCGCTAGAGCGCCTAGACCAAGCATTCACAGTGATGCCCCTAGGCCAAGCCTCAAGCGAAGGATGCAACGCAACGCCACGAATTCTGAAGTATTGCGAAAAAAGCGCCTGATCCGAGATCAATCCCTCGGTTCAGGCGCTTCGAAACGCATCAGTTCACTTGCTGGCCCGCTTCGCGTCGCTTGATTCGATTAACTCTCGCGTGTCAGAACTTTGCGGAACTCGAGTAATAAATAGCGAGATCACCAAGGTGATGGCCGCGAGGATCCCCGAAGCCAAGAATGCCGCACTCGCACCATCGGCCAACGCCGCAGGCGCGGAGGCACCCCCAGCCATGGACTGTGCACCGACACTGCTATAGATCGCGATCATGACCGCTGTACCGGCAGCACCGGCCAGCTGCTGCAGGGTATTGAGAATTGCGGATCCATGCCCATAAAGATTCTGCGGCAGTGAGCCCAGCGCCGTTGTCAAAACAGGCGTAAATAATCCGGCCAACCCTACGGAAAAGACAATATGCACGGCGACGACCATCCATACGCTGGAATTCTCATCGACAGTTGAGAGCCAGAAGAGACTACCCATGACGAGGCTCATGCCGGGGATGATCAGTGGTCGCGGACCGAACTTGTCGTAAATTCTTCCGGATACCGGAGAGAGCACCGCTTCAAGGATTCCTCCGGGCAATAAGGCCAAGCCCGTGACCAGCGCTGTGACCAAGAGAGAACCTTGCAGATACAAGGGCAACGTATTGAGCACCCCAAGCAGGGCCGCCATCAAGCCCATGAGGACGAGCAGCGAAAGCGTGAAATTTCGTACGGCTAGTGGGCGCAGGTCTAAGAGCGCTCGATCCTCGCGCCCACGCACCACTTGCCTCCACACGAAAAGCGCAAGTCCCACAACGCCCACGCCCAAGATGCCCAGCGTGATGAGTGCCGCCTTGCCCCCTTCGAATAGCGTTCCGATTGAGCTCAATCCATAAATCAGGGAGCCAAAGGCAAAGATCGAGAGAATCATCGAGAGAACATCAAATGGTGTTGGGCTATTTGTGCCAAAATTCGTGAGCCGCAGGGCACCAATGAGTGCGGCAATGGCCACCAGAGGAACCATGATCCAGAAGATTCCATGCCAGTTGGTGAAATTGAGTACTAGGCCGGCGACTGTCGGACCGAGCGCGGGACCAGCGGCCATCACCACGGAGATCAGCCCCATGACCATTCCTCGCTTCGCGGCTGGCACGAGTGTCATCGTCGTGGTCATCAGTAGAGGCATCACAATCGCGGTACCGATGGCTTGAGCCACACGAGCCATGAGCAACACGGCAAAGGTGGGTGCCAACGCTGCCGTCACGGTGCCAACAAGAAAAGTTAGCGTGGCAAAAATGAATACGGAGCGCGTGGAGAATCGTTCAAGCATCCAGCCCGTGGCCGGTAGCACTACCGCCATGGTCAGCAAGAATCCGGTAAGTAGCCATTGGCCGGTTGTCGCCGAGATTGAAAAATCATTCATGATCGCTGGCAAGGCGACACCAACAGTTGTTTCATTCAGCATCATGACGAACGCGGTGATAACCAGCACCGCCAAAATACTTTTAACCTGGCTCGGGATGGTGTCGTGGGTGGCTACTTCCGGGAAACTGGGCAGGGGCGTGCGCTCTGGAGAACGGTTAGACATGCGTGAAGGGGGATCCTTGACTTGGAATGGCCCCTAGACCGGGGGAGGCGTTGCGATGCAAAATGCACATGCTTGATCCAGCGTACCGAAGTTGGTGCTGCGCACTGCAATTTAACCGTTTACTGATCGGCTATCAAGATTCCAACAAGCCCCCGATCACCAAAAGCCAAGCGCGGCGACGGCCCCAAAACCTCGGCATCGACCCGCAACTACAACATGTCAAAGCCTTGAACCAGGTGCTTCCCACTTATATGGGCGCCAGATGGCATCACCCTGAAAAAGAAATTCTCGCACCCAGAGAGGCTACCGATTCGCAATTTGGCTTGTGAGGCGGGGAAAACTAGCCCTGCGATCCCAGCGTTGCGGCCAGCGCTCCCAATGCGCCGGGCACCAGGGAGTAGTAAGCCCACACTCCGCGCTTTTCTCGATTAAGCAGGCCCGCTTCCACCAAGATCTTTAGATGATGTGAAACCGTAGACTGACCCAATCCCAGCGGCTCGGGCAGGTCACAGACGCATGTCTCAGAATCCGCGTTGGAAGAAACTATGGAGATGATGCGCAGCCGATTTGGGTCGGCCAATGCCTTGAATCTGGCAGCTAGGTCAACAGCATTTTCGACGTTCAAGGCTGGCTCGCCTGATCCGGGTGCGCAGCAGGCGGTCGCCGCTTCGTCGACATCAGCCGGGCTGGCCATCGTCATTCTGGTGGGGTCGGACATGTCTATTGCCACTCTTTCTCGCACTCCACAATTGGAGATTGACAATCGTCGATATATGCAAGCATACTCGATACATCGATAGTCGTCGATATCTAATCTTTGGAGCTTCCACCCCCGTGAAACCTACTTCAGCGCCCGCCGACACGGCTCATCTCACCGCCAAGCTATCCACACTTGATCGCTATTTGGCAGTGTGGATCTTAGCGGCCATGGCCTTGGGGCTTGTGCTGGGGCGAATGATTCCGGGTCTTGGCGCGGCATTGGACTCAATTCAGGTCGCCGGCATTTCCCTACCAATCGCATTTGGCCTGCTGGTCATGATGTATCCGGTACTGGCCAAGGTCCGCTATAACGAGACCGGTCACGTACTGCGGGATAGGAAGCTCATGATCACCTCGCTGGTGATCAACTGGGTACTCGCTCCGGCCTTCATGTTCGTGCTGGCCTGGATATTTCTTGCTGACCTGCCCGAATACCGCACCGGCTTGATCATCGTGGGACTCGCCCGTTGTATTGCCATGGTCTTCATCTGGAACGATCTGGCTTGTGGTGACCGCGAAGCAACGGCGGTATTGGTTGCCATCAACTCGGTCTTCCAGGTCTTTGCCTTTGGCGCCCTAGGCTGGTTCTACTTGCAGGTACTGCCGGGCTGGCTCGGGCTTCCCACCACCAGTGCAGATTTCTCCATCTGGACCATCACTCTTTCAGTCTTAGTCTTCTTAGGTATCCCGCTGGTGGCCGGGTACCTCACTCGAACCATGGGCGAAAAGGCGAAGGGCCGCGAATGGTACGAGAACAAGTTCCTCCCCAAGATTGGTCCTTGGGCGCTGTACGGATTACTTTTCACTATCGTGCTGCTCTTCGCCTTGCAGGGTGACAACATCATCGCCAAGCCGTTGGATGTTGCACGCATCGCGTTACCTCTAGTGATCTACTTCTTGGTGACCTTCGGTGCCTCAATGCTCATCGGCCGCGCATTGGGCATGGGCTACGCCCGCACTACTTCGCTGGCATTCACCGCGGCAAGCAACAACTTTGAACTTGCCATCGCCGTGGCCATCGCCACCTTCGGTGTCACTAGCGGCCAAGCCCTGGCCGGTGTCGTGGGGCCGCTGATCGAGGTGCCACTGTTGGTGGCCCTCGTCTATGTGGCGCTCTGGAGCCGTAAATTCTTCCCCAACACTTCCGCAAAGCTCTCACTAAAGGACGCAGCATGAGCAGCACACCCAAACCCTCAGTTCTCTTTGTCTGCGTGCACAACGCCGGGCGCTCACAAATGGCAGCTGCGCTGCTGACCAATCTCTCGGCCGGTCAGATTGAGGTTCGCTCCGCCGGTTCCGCCCCGGCGGACTCGGTAAACCCCGCAGCGGTTGCCGCAATGAAAGAAGTGGGCATTGACATGTCCGCCGAAGTCCCCAAGATCCTCACGACCGAGGCCGTCAAAGAATCCGACGTGGTCATCACCATGGGATGCGGGGATACCTGCCCCATCTTCCCCGGCAAACGCTACGAAGACTGGAAGCTCGACGACCCAGCTGGCCAGGGACTCGAAGCCGTCCGTCCGATCCGCAATGAGATTCGCCTACGCGTAGAAGCCCTAATTTCCGAACTGCTGCCCGTCAGCAAATAACTCCCCCCCAAACGTCTTGGAGTAAAACACTATGAGCACGAATTATCCGGTAGTCATCATCGGCGCCGGACCCGTCGGCCTAGCCACAGGTGCCCATTTGGCCGAACGCAAGCAGGACTTTCGGATCCTTGAGGCAGGATCCAACGCCGGAGCCGCCATGAGCAGCTGGGGACACATCAAGTTGTTCTCTTCCTGGCAGTACAACATCGATGCCGCTGCCCGCCGCCTGCTCGAAACCACCACCGCAACCTACCCGGGAGACTGGGAAGCCCCGCGGGAAACCCGCTTGCCAACCGGGGCCGAGATGGTTTCCGAATACCTCGAACCATTGGCCAGCCACCCGGAGCTGGCCCCCAAGATCAGCTATGGTCACCGCGTCACCCAGATCTCGCGTATCCAGCCAAATGGTCTGGGCGCTGATAAGACTCGTTCGGCCGATCGCGCCGAAGCACTCTTCCTGGTCCGCACCGAAACCGCCACTGGCACCGAAGATATGCTGGCTCGCGCAGTCATCGATGCCTCCGGCACTTTCAGCACCCCCAACCCGGTGGGACGCTCAGGTATTGAAGCGATCGGTGAATCCAAGGCACGTGCAGCCGGTTTCATCACTTCCCCGCTGCCTGACCCGCTGGGCGTGGACACCGAAGCATTTGCCGGGAAAACGATTCTCGTGCTGGGCGCAGGACACTCCGCTGCCAACACCCTGATCAGTCTGGGACGATTGCGCCGACAGCACCCGGAGACACAGATCTTCTGGGGCCTGCGCGGAGTTGCTAACCCGGTGCGTCTCTACGGTGGCGGGGCTGCCGATGAATTACCTGCTCGTGGACAATTGGGCACCAGCCTGCGTCGCTTGGTAGAGAATAACGACATCACCTTGCTGGAAAACGTTGCCGTCACGTCCATGGATTCCCAGGATCGGTTGAACCTCAAGCTCGCTGATGGACGCAGCCTCGTGGTGGACTTCGTGGTCCCGGCTACAGGTTTCCGCCCCGGTTTAAGCATCCTCTCGGAGCTTCGTTTGGACATGGATCAGATCGTCGAAGCACCCAGCGCATTGGGCCCACTGATCGACCCAGAATTCCACTCGTGTGGCACGGTAAGTGCCCACGGCGAACGCGAACTCTCGCACCCGGAACCTGGTTTCTACATTGTTGGCATGAAGAGCTACGGGCGCGCCCCAACGTTCCTCATGGCCACCGGTTATGAGCAGGTTCGCTCCATCGCCGCAGCATTGGCCGGAGACCGTGCGGCAGCAGATCGAGTCGAACTTCAGTTGCCGGAAACCGGAGTTTGTTCTACCGACCTGGCCGGATCATGCGATGCTCCAGCTGGGGACGCTGTTTCAAGTTGTGGCATTCCAGAAGTAACCTCAACCACCGAAGATTCCTGCTGCGGTACCCAGGTAGCCTCAGTGCAGGAAAGCTCCTCTTGTTCAACACCGCAGCCCGCGGTCGCACAGGCTGCATCATGCGGAACTCCAGAGGCAGAAGCGTCATCCTGCGGCACCCCGGAGCCCCCGGCGAGCGCGGAGCCCCCGGCGAGCGCGGAAAGCTCTTGCTGTGGCACACCAGAACCAGTGATGATTGGTTTTGCGACCGGGACATTGCACGGTCATCAGGAATTGGTCAACGAGGATGTTAAGTAGCGAGGTCTAGTGTCCTAGCTTCTAGCGGAGCCAGCAGGTAGATAAGTCAAAGAAGTAACCGGTAAATGACGTTCATCGTGAATCGAGAGTGAACTGGCCATCCATCGCGCTAAGTAGCACTAGCTCTGAGCCATTGCCATGGTTCACTCTGGCGTTAGGCGCGATTGCTCGGGGTGGGCAATGGTTGGGCACTTTGTTGTGCTGCAACGTCCATCATGTTTCCCGCTGGTATGACCTTGGTACGTGCTGCACGTAACCCATTGAGGATCACGAGGACCTCGGCAAGTTCGTGGATCAGCACCACGGAGGCTAGGCCCAGTACACCGCTGATGGCCAGGGGAGGCAGAACTAAGATGATCAGCAGTGAGAGCACGATGTTTTGGTTCATGATCTTTTTGCCACGCCGAGCATGATCCATGGCTTGGGGAATTAGCCTTAGGTCATGGCCGGTGAACGCGATATCTGCTGCTTCTATGGCCGCATCGGATCCTGTAACACCCATGGCTATGCCGACTTCTGCCGCGGCTAGTGCCGGGGCATCATTAATTCCATCGCCAATCATGGCTGTGGGGGAGAGCCTGTTCAGTTCCCGGATGGCTGTTGCCTTATCTTCGGGTCGTAGCTCGGCGCGGGCGTCGGTGATACCGGCCTCGGCAGCCAGGGCATGTGCTGTTCTACGGTTATCTCCGGTGAGCATTGTGACTTCGGTACCGCGGGCGTTCAGCAACCCAATGACCTGTGGAACTTCTGCACGCAGTTCATCGCGTACACCTATGATCCCGATGATGCTTCCGGCTCGTTGCACCACTACCGTGCTCATCCCGAGGTTTTCAAGTCTTTCCACATCGAGTGCAAGATCTCCGGGCGGAAGGTGGCGTGGGCTTCCTACCGCAATATCTACTCCATCGAGTGTTCCGCGGATTCCGTGTCCGGCCTCTTCGATAATATTTTGTGCCACCACGGTGCTTGCTGATGCATTGGTGATGGCGCGTGCCAGCGGGTGGGTGCTGTGGTGCTCGAGAGCTGCTGCCCACCCGAGCACCTGCTCTTGTGAGAATCCCGGGGCCGTTTCAACTGCGCCAACCGTTGGTTGATTGCGGGTGAGGGTTCCGGTTTTATCTAGGGCGAGATGTCGGATGGTTCCGAAGCGTTCAAATGTTGCGCCACTTTTGATGATGACACCAAATTTGCTGGCGGCTCCGACGGCCGAGACGACGGTGATGGGTACGGCGATAGCCAGTGCGCAGGGGGAAGCGGCAACCAAGACGACCAGGGAACGGAAGATCCATGTTTCGGGATCACCGAGTAGTGAGCCGATTCCTGCAACCAGGGCGGCAAGGATCAGCACTCCGGGTACTAGGGGTTTGGCAATACGGTCCGCTAGACGTGCACGTTCACCTTTTTCACTTTGGGCTTGCTGGACTAGGCTCACGATGGTTGTCAGTGAGTTGTCCGTGCCGGCCGCTGTTGCCTCGACTTCAAGCACACCAGAGCTGTTAATAGAGCCTGCCGATACGGTATCTCCCGGCTCCACCTCAACGGGGATTGATTCTCCGGTGATAGCCGAGGCATCAAGAACGCTTTGTCCACTGCGAACGATACCGTCGGTGGCAATGCGATCACCCGGCTTAATGAGCATCAGATGGCCAACATTCAGGCTGGCTGCCGGAATCGTGGTGGGTGTGCCCGCGATGATGACGTTCGCTGTTTCGGGCACTAATCGCAGCAAGGCGCGCAAGCCGCTACGTGCCTTGTCCATGGCTTTATCTTCTAACGCCTCGGCCACCGAGTAGAGGAATGCTAATGCGGCAGCTTCTTGCACATACCCAAGTAACACGGCACCCACGGCGCTCATGGTCATCAAGAGCGCTATGCCTAGTTTGCCTTTGGCTAGCCGCCGTAGGGCTCCGGGAACAAAAGTTGCTGCCCCCGCGATGAGGCCTATCCAAAAGATAATCAGGGCTAGACCCTCGGCGCCCAACCCCTGAGAAATCAGACCGGTGAAGAATGCAAGCACCGAGGCACCTGATAATAAGATGCCCGCATCACGCAACCAGAAAGTGGGTTCTTCTTGCTCGGCTGGTTCAGCGGTTGGTGCATCGTGCGAGCAGCACGCGTCGCTCATGCCAGATCACCCGATGCACAACAACCTTCCACAGAGCATTGGACATCGAGACATTGGGCGTTCTCGTCGACTGCCAGGGTGACATCAATCAAGGCGTTGAGGGCTCGGCCCAGGTGTGGATCGGAGATCTCGTAGCGTGTTTTGCGTCCTTCAACTTCTGCAACAACAATTCCGCAATCTCGCAAGCAGGCAAGGTGGTTGGAGACGTTGGATCGACTCAGTTCAAGATCGCGGGAAAGCTCGGCGGGGTACGAGGGTCCTTCGAGCAGTGAGATAAGTATCCGTGAACGTGTGGCGTCGGCCATGGCCCGACCTAGCCTGTTCATCACGTCAAGTCGCGTTGCAATAGTCAGCATGTAGTGACTATACACTGATCACTGACCTATCTTGGGTGGATTGGAGACCACTTCAGGACTTACTAAGTCAATTTCGCCCAGCCCTGCATTGCTGGCTAGGGTGATAGAGAAGATCCGGGGGCAATGCCCCAAGATAGATATCCAGAAGTGGAGCATTAGTGAAGACAGCCTTGGCACAGAATCTGCGTGACTGGCCACAGCGTCGCTGGCTTACCGCGGCAGCAACTGGAGCACTGATCTTTCTGGTCGTCGCCATAGTTACCGTGTTGATTCCCAATCCGTTATTTACCCGAGAAGTCCCCCCGACGTGGTGGTCATATGGCGCCTTAGCACTCTCCTCGATTCTGACCGGGCTTCTTGTTGCGACCTATGTGGCTTCACCCATCGAAAGCAATGGAAAGACCAACAAGTCTGGCTTCTTCGGATCCATCCTGACCTTCTTTGCCGTGGGATGCCCCGTGTGCAATAAATTAGTCCTACTTGCCCTCGGTACCAGCGGCGCCATGAAATTCTTTGAACCCCTACAACCGGTGTTGGCACTACTGTCCATCGCCCTCCTTGGCTGGGCCCTGCTACGCCGCATCACCCAAGAGAACTCTTGTAAGCTTCCGGTTCCAGCACTCTAGCTTTCCTCAAAAGTTGAGCGCATCCCACAACTAGACAATATTGATCGTGGCACGGCGAGTTGGCATCGAGGCGTAGGGTGCTGGACGATAAAAGCGTGAACATCAAGATCGACACAGTTCAGGTATTCGTTGATTCCGCAGGGGAGCACGGCAATACACTCGGCATTCTGTCCGAAACCAGTACGCTCAGTGACTCCGAGTGCCTGCAGATTGCCCGTGGCACGGCATTCAGTGAAACAGTTTTCATTGACGACCCAGCCACCGGCAGTATCCGAATTTTCACACCAGCACGGCAAATTGATTTTGCTGGGCATCCAACGGTGGGCGCAGCATGGTTTTTACAACACAGCGGGTTCAGTGTCAGCGAGCTGCATACTCCGGCCGGCATTGTGACTGCCAGCGCAAATTCCGACGGAGCTTCGGTGCAGGCACCAGCGCGCTGGTCAACCCCCTGGGTACTACTTCCACATCCAACTCCTGCTGATGTCGATGCCGCATCAAGTGAAGGGGCCAACCGGCACGACTATGCGTGGGCATGGATCGACCAACAAGCCGGATGCGTGCGTGCTCGCGCGTTTACCTCGGCATCTGGCACCGTCGAAGATGAGGCTACGGGCTCTGCCGCCATGTGGCTTGCCGATTCACTCATTCGCCCCTTGGAAATTCGCCAAGGACTCGGTTCCATCTTGAGCGTGGTGCCGCAAGGTGCCGGTGTGGTTGAGCTGTCGGGGCAGGTGAGACTGGGCACATCACTTAGCATCCAGATTTAGTGCTCGTCTGACGTTAAGTGTGTTTTGATACGCCCAGGATGGCTTCTGATCTGTGCTGATGATAGTTTTGTGGTCAATTTCCCAAGGCACCCTTGAAGCAGACTAAAGGGCAAGGATGCGTCACGACGGGTACACTTCGCAAGGTGAATGCTTTTCGGAAGACATTGCTTGGAACCGCTGATGATACTTCGCCTTTGGACGCGAAACTTGCCACAAACCATGAGACATTCCTAGCCGAACGTCCACCCGGCGCCGAGGAAGACGTGCACATGGTCTCGGCCATTGTTGATCACATCATTGATCGATGCAGCAAACCGGGTGACTTGGTATTCGATCCTTTTGCCGGCTTTGGCACCACCCTCATTCGGGCGGTTGCACTTGGAAGGGAAGCTATGGGGATTGAACTGCTTCCCGAACGAGTCGACTACCTGCTTGAACACATACCCAATGCACACATTATCGAGGGAGACGCGCGAGAACTGCTTCGGTTGCTCTGGAGCCCGGATGCCCCGTTACCTCATGCAAATATCGACCTCATCATCGCTTCTCCGCCGTATATGACTGCGGAAAATCATGAACCAGATCCTTTGACCGCGTATGAAAAGAACGATGGTAATTATGATCGGTATTTGACCGAACTGGGACTTGTTGCCGATCAATGCGCTCGGGTAGTTGCCCCCGGTGGCTATGTTGTCTGGAATTTGGCAGACATCCATCATATGGATCTGACCACGCATTTGATACGCGATTGCGCCAAGGTTTTCGAGCAATTCCTCACGCCAGTTGGCGTTACCGAAATCCTGTGGGATCAGTATCCCCATGATCTGGTGGCAGACGCGCTACTGGTATTCCAGCGGCCACACCAATAGGCAATTCATAGGCCCTTCTGCATCTGCCACACAGAAGAAAGCATGCAAGCTTCCACACCTTCCACGAGTACACGTTGAGGTATACGCTCCCTAGAGAAGATGCTGGGCTGAAAGCAGGAGGCAACGTCGATGACATCCAAAATTAGCTTTGATCACCTAGGAATCACCGTTCAAGATCTCGATCAGAAATAGTCATGCTGCGGGCACCCGGAGGAGGAACGGGAGTGGAACTTTCCAGTTTCACCCGCCCGGTAAAGGAACAGCAGGCCGGCGAACCTATGGCCAATGACGTGGGGTTGCGGAGCGTGTGCTTCGAAGCCGACGATTTACGAGCACAGCTCCGGAGACTAAATGCCGAGGTACACGGTTTGGTCGGTGAGGTGGGCAGATATGAGGAAGCCTGGAGATGGCCTATGTACGTGGTCCCGAAGGGATGATCGTTGCCTTGGCCCAACGCCTTGGCTAACCGTTTCCTTACAAGTGCTTGAGTTTCAGTTGGGGGAGTGGTGCCTCATAGCTTTGGCTCACACATTCTCATTGCCTTCTTGATTCGCTAAGCAGCTTTTTGAGGCCCTTCTTTGGCGGAACCCGAACTGGAACTGGCCAACGGGGTGCCAGCGCATCTCCCAGCGTGGTGCCGCGGAGTTTGCGTCCAAGCATTGGTAACACCCATTCGGATAACCACAGCAGATGGTCGCGAATCCGTTGCGTGACGGTCAGCGAGGCTTCGGGCTTCGTCGAGTGCTTGATGCTGTGTGGCACGCCCAAGGTTTCTAAAACTTTTACCGCCAAGTATTTGTGCCCAGCCTTTGACATATGCAATCGATCCGGCCCCCACATCCGCGGATTGGTGTACGCGCTAAACGTTGCATAGTCCACAAGCAGTGCGCCGTGCCTAGTCGCAATGCTTCGAACGCCGAGATTGTATGCATGATTTTTACGGCGTAAGGGACCCAGCAGGGGTGCCACTTCTACGTCATAACCAGTGAAAAGCACCAATGTTGTGCCGGTCTGTGTCAGCCTTTCGACCAGGTATTCATATTGGGCCAAAATATCAACGGTTTTAGTGCTCACGTCCATGACATCGTTGCCGCCGGCATAAAGAGTAATGAGAGTGGGTTTCATGGCAATCGCCGGTTCGAGCTGCTCGGTGATGATATGCCGAAGCCGCTTACTTCGAATCGCCAAATTCGCGTATTCCCAACCGGGAGCATCCCTAGCAAGCGCCTCGGCTACTCTGTCGGCCCAGCCTCGTACGCCGTTAGGTCGTCGTTTACTACTATCTCCAACACCTTCGGTGAAGGAATCTCCTAAGGCCACGTAGCGACCGGGCTCACGAATCTCCATCCGAGACTAAAGGATTTCCCATCGTGGGGCATGAAACTGCTTCACCACGACATTGACAGAATGTGTCTTCATTTGCGGCCGCGTAACCCAGCAGGCATTCGCCGATGCATTTCGATCGCTTCGGAGTAGAAGCCCATGAGCTGTTCGCATACAGAAAGCCAGCTGCGCCCTTGAACCTGTTGAAACGCCGCAGTGGCAAAAGCTGCTCGCTTAGCATCATCGCCGATAAGGTCTACGACGTAATCACGTAATTGCGCAAGGTTACCCGGTGCGTAAAGCCACCCGGTGCGAGAAGAATCAACTAACTCCACCGGTCCACCGCACCCGGTGGCCACAACTGGAACCCCGGAGGCCATGGCTTCTTGGATAGTTTGGCAGAAGGTTTCAAGCTCTCCTGGATGGACAAAAAGATCAAAGGAAGCCACCGCCGTTGCGAGCTCATCGCCGCCCAGAAACCCAGCGAAATATGCGTTCGGAAGCAAAGCTTCAAGAGCTTCTCGTTGTGGCCCATCACCGACGATAACCAATCGAGTGTTAGGGATTTGAGCCAACACCGCCAGATCCTCGACCTGCTTTTCAAGCGCTAATCGTCCCACAAAACCAATGATCTTCTGACCCTCGGGGGCTGTAGTCGCCCGGAACTCTGCGCTGCGATGGCTTGGATTAAATCGAACAGTGTCAACTCCTCGGCGCCATAACTCAAGCCTCGAAATTCCGTGGCTCCAAAGTTTTTCTCGGGAGTCGTTCGAGGGGACAAGCGTCCTAGTTGCAAGCATATGGATTCGCTTAACACGCTGCCAAGCCCAGTTTTCCAGAAAAGGCATGCCGTAGCGTGCAGCATATCCGGGAACATCCGTTTGATAGACAGCAACGGAAGGAATCTCCAGTGCGGCCGCGGCTCGAACTGCCCGCCACCCCAAAACAAAGGGGGATGCCAAATGAACGATATCTGGTTGAAATTCCTCCAGCAGCGCCTTCACCGGAGCCACACCACCCAAGGCAACCCGAATATTGCGGTATCCGGTCAACGGAACCGCAGGCAATCTCCTGATCGTGGCACCTTCAACACGATTGGGAGCAGGTTCAGGCGTTGACGGAGCAATCACCAGGACTTCATCTCCACGCGCATCTAAGTACTGCAAGGTCTTCAGTAGCGAATGGGTAACCCCATTCATTTCGGGTAAGAACGATTCAGCAACAATGGCAACCCTCACGCTTAAATAGTGCTTGCCGAAGATTACCGCGGACTTCAGTCCCGGGAACTAGCTGGTGAAAAATAGATGAACTACTCCTTCGGACAGAAGCACTTTCGGTGTTTTTGGGGGCCTGCCGGTGCGGCGGACAGCACGCTGCACCGGTTATTTTGACTATGGTGAGGTGGCAGTTGATTTTTTACCCCTACCCCATATATGGTGACGTGAAACACGTTATGTGTATGGGTTTTGTTGATTGTAGATCAACACAGAAAAGGGGAACGGGAAATGAAAAAGTCTTTAGCTGTTTCTGTAGCAGCTGGATCAATTATTGGCCTTGCTGCCACGCTTGGCGTCAGTGCACCTGCTAATGCTGCAATTTCACAGTGCACCAGTAACAAAGTGTGCGCATGGAAGGACACCAACTACCAAGGTACTTTTGGCAGCTGGACATCTTCTAGCAGTACGCTTTCGGGGTTCGCCAATCAGATTTCCTCGACTTCGAATAGGAGAACTACGAGTATCGGCTGGTATTACGGTTCCGGCTATACAGGCACTCGGTGGTTGCAAGCTGCAGGTGCAGCGGGCCATTTCGCGTGGCTTGACCCTAAGAATGATTCGTTTGAATCGATGGTTATTTACGGTTCATGAGAAATACCCGAATTATTAGTACCGTTCTCGCTCCGGGGATTATGACGCTTGTTTTTTTGTTGGGTGGCTGTGCCTCTGAAACATCAGCGAATGAGAACAATGTTCGAGCACATATTGATTCTGCAACGGGTGAAATTGTGCTCCCTCTAGAAGCCTATGCAATGAACCAAAAGGATGAGCGGGATGTAGGACAGGCAAATGCGCTACTACTCAATAAATGTCTGAAAGAGACTGGTCGTAATTTTCCGCGGGCAACCCAAGACTGGGCAGCAATCCCTGCGTATCCGGATCGGCGGTATGGCCTCTGGTCAAAAGCCGATGCGGTAGCTAACGGCTATGAACTACCTGAGGCCAAGGACGCCAAATCTTTGACTGAGCAAGAAGAAACGCTCGGGCAGGATTGGTGGAGTGCTTATGAGGTGTGTCATTCGGACCTCCAACTTTTTCCCATGATGGGTATTAACACTGCGATGGATCCTTCACCGGTTGACCTGGGCATGCAAGAGTCTTTTGAAGCTCTGCTGGCCAGTTCTGAATTTGAACGGATTCGTGATGAATGGAAGTTGTGTGTCACCGCAGCTGGGCTTACTCCGGATCCAAACTCAACGTTGATGGTTCCCGCAATTCCTGCTTGGGGTGAGGACCAACTTCGAGTTGCCGCAGCCGATGTTGAATGTAAAGAGTCTTTGAATAGTGTGCAGCCGCTGGCAGATTTTGAGGCAAGTGAGCAAAAAACCTATATCAAGAAACACGAAAGTGAGCTAACGAACTACCGAAACGAAGTTGACAAGGTTTTGGAATCAGTCACAAAGACGATAACTACCCATGGGGGCTAGAGCTAAAACTCGGCAGGTTCCTGCGCTTCGTAGGCTGGCACACCCCGGTAGAACGTGGATGTTTATTCTGGTGAGTGTGCTGGTTGCTGTGCTGGCCTTCGTCCTAGGAACTCAAGTCCGTTCGGCTGACGCTACGATACTTGATGCTCGTGAACAGGTAGTGCCCGTTTATGCCTCGGTCGAAAACCGATCTGTAACACAAGACATCAGGATTCAAGGCGAAGTAGTAATCGGTGATAGCTACCGGGTTTATGCAAAGCGTCCCGAAGGCACTGAACGTATGGTTGTTACAAAAGTGGTAGCCAAGCCTGGCACAGAAATTAGTAGTGGCATGCTTCTTGGCACGGTTTCTGATCGGCCGATCTTTTGCCTCATGCTTGAAGCGCCACTTTTCCGCGACCTGCATACTAAAGACTCCGGTACCGATGTATTCCGCCTCCAGAAGGCACTTGGTGTTAGTGCAACTGGAGTCATGAATGGGCAGACGATGGAGGTAATCCGAGAAATGTATGCGAAAGCAGGTGTCCTTCCTCCCGGAGGGAAAGGTGCTGGATCCTTCCTGAAAATGGACGAATTTGTTTCTTTACCGGCAGAAAAATCGACATCTGTCGTACGGACGATTGCCCAGATCGGTACGGAACTAAGTGATGACACGCCATTTGCTCAGCTAGGGTTTGGTGCGAGCTTTGTGAATGTGCGGGCCAGCGTGAGTGAAGCTGACAAAATTAAACTCAAGGAACAAACAACGGTACAAACACCCGGGGATATTGCATTGACCGGAAAGGTTGTCGCGATCTCTGATTTCCAGTCCGAGGGAACTACTGCAGGTCGACCGCCGGGAAGAGACATCCGTATCGAGCTTCCAAAGGAAAGCGAATTAATCTCTGGACAGATTGCTTCGGTTCTTTTCGGAGCCAAAACGGAACCAGAGAAAGCCGTACCAACGATAGCCATCCGTTCGGATGCTGCAGGTGACTACGTCATGAGGCGAGCCGGTAATAGCCAGGCCGAACGCGTCGATGTAACTGTTACACGAAATGCTAGTGGTTGGACAGCCATCAACGTCAAAGAACTCGAAATTGGAGACGAAGTACTGGTCTCCTCATGACCATTGCTACACAACTCTCGCTGCGTAATATTTCCCGCAGGTATGGTGAGCAACGACAATGGTTCGCTATCAAGGAAGCATCCCTCGAAATCGAGTCGGGTGAATTTGTTGCCATCATCGGTCCCTCTGGCTCTGGCAAGTCCACACTACTGAACATTCTCGGGTTACTTGATAATGCTTGGGAGGGTACCTATGAGATTAATGGTGTCAATGTTGACACGTTTTCCCGAACAGACCGAGATATGTTTCGTTCAAGGATGTTTGGCTTTGTTTTTCAGTCTTCATACGCGAATCCCTATGAATCGGCACGGCGAAATGCAGCCCTTGGCCCAGCCATCCAGGGTGAAAGCCTCCAAACTCAAAGTCAACTAGTGAGCGATGCCTTGGAGACCGTGGGATTGGGGGAAAAGGGCGAAAGCCTAGCGAGGAATCTTTCCGGCGGGGAACGCCAACGACTAGCCATCGCACGAGCGATCGCTACGAAGCCGCGGATTCTCTTGGCCGATGAGCCTACCGGCAATCTTGATAGCGAAGCTGCAAGTAATGTCATGGGATTGTTGCGAGAACTCAACCAGCGCGGTACTACGGTCATCGTTATTACCCATGATTCTGCAGTGGCTAAATATGCTGATCGTATTCTAGAAGTTGAAGACGGTGTGCTCAGAGCTCAGTCTCAAGCCATCGCGCAGGTTTTAGAAGTCAGCGAGAAATCGGCCGAAACAGCGTCTTCGCCCGTTGTCACAACTGTGAAAACCAGCTTCTGGCACAGTCTTCGATGGTGGCCAGAACATGCTATTCGCGCCATCAATAACGTGTCATCGCGTCCACTTCGCTCGGCAACGTTGATGGCTGCTTTTGCCATTGCTATGGCCGGGATGATCACCGCAGCGGGCATTGGAGCAAGCGCATCACAACAAATAGCGGTTCGTCTCGCAACCGCAGCTTTGGACGAAGTGCGTGTATCTGTTCCAGTAGGCAGCAATTTAGAAACACGGATGCAGAGCGCTCAAACGATCAAGCATCTTGACCACGTGCTCAACGTTGGAATTGTTGCTCCACTTGATGCGCTCACGGCCAGTACGTCGAGATTTGCCCAATTCACCACAGTTGGAGATACCGTATTTCCTGGTAGTACCGCCGCCGTTGATGAGGCCGCTCTGTCACTATTTGAAGTGCGGACTCATCCTGCCCAAGCTCAAGAACTATTTGCTGATCCCACGGCAGGAAATATTGCCCTCGTTGGGCGGGACGTTGCTCAAGGACTAGGAATTTCTGAGGGCGGGATAGGCACAGAAATTTGGGTCTCAGGACGACCATATTCGGTGATCGGTATCATTACCGATGCACCGCGCGCAGAGAACTTGGTGACAAGCGTGGTGGTCCCGGTTCGATCTCTTCCCGAGCAACCGTCCCAACTTATTGTCAGGACGGAGAGTGGCTTTTCTGCAAGTATTGCCGATGCTATCCCGCTGGCTCTATCACCTAGCGCTCCAGCAGAAATCTCGGTTTCGACTACTGGAGACTTGAGAAGTCTTCGAGTCGGTGTTGCCCAAGATCTTGAGGGACTGCTTAGTTCGATCTCGCTGGCATTACTGGCTTTGGCCGTGTTGAGTGCTTCCTCTGCAATGTTCCTTTCGGTGCAGACGCGTATCCAAGAACTAGCGCTAAGTCGTGCCTTGGGGCTTAGCCAGCGTGGTGTGGCTGCTGTCTTTATTTGGGAGGGAATAATTGTGGGACTCGCAGGTTCAGTGGCTGGCCTTTCTCTTGGGTTGGCTGCATCCGTAGCGGTCTCTGCGGTGCAAGGTTGGAGTGCAGTTATGCCGTGGGCGACTCTGGCAGTGGCACCACTCGTAGGTATTCTTAGCGGTGCACTCTCTGCGTTGTTTCCAGCTTTACGTGCAGCACGTATCGATCCAGCCGAAGGAATCCGCTGATCAACTACCCCTGAGATGAATGTTCGGCTGGTTTTATCAACGATCGGAGACAAAACGATCGTATTTCATCATTTTCGTTATTGGTGTGCCTACTGAAGTTAATTCATAATGTTCGTCATTAACAATGTTTTCTCTCAAGACATCGGGGCTCTTCGGCTTTGGGCGTGGTGACCGGATGTTCAGCACGGTCTGAGGTCGCGTGCCGAAAAAAATAATATCCGTAGTCGGTAGTTCTCGTGGTTGATGTATCCGCGTCCCCTCCGTTTGAAGTTCTTAGCCGTCAGGTTCGCAGCCTCACTGCGGGCGTTGGTCAGCTAAGGTGAGGCAGTAGGTTTCGAGTTCTTTCTTCCACGAAGTAAAGGTCCGTAGCAACGACTTGGCTTCGTCCATGCCGGAAGCTTTCACCGAGGCTGAGAGTTTCTCCCAGCCAGCGGCGAAGCTTTCTGGAGTGCTGGTTTTCAGCAGGTCCCGCACGTGTTCCTTGATGGCATAGACCACCACGAGTTCGGTATCTGATTCAAGGATTTCCTTCAGGCGCCCGGTCTGCTTCACGAAAGAGGTTCTCGAGGTTGCAGGTCAGCAGTTTGCGGTATTTGTAGGCCGGATCAATGTTCCTTCCACGACGTTCATGCAAGTCGTGGGCGCGGCGTTGCCGCACCGCGGTAAGCATCTAATGAGCACGTTGGACGATATGAAAATAATCCACCGAAATCTTCGCCTCCGGCAAAGACTCATGGATGGCCTTGCGGAACTCGGCCGACAAATCGAAACGAAACATGGCCAATGTTTCGCTTCCATGATTCGGGGCGTTGAGCCATCTAGGTGGTGACGGCTGCACCGTGGCGTCCATCAATGACATCAAGGATCTGCCGGAGTCCAGATCCGTAAAGACGATCGACCACGGCTCCAACCGGATAGCTTTTCCCGAAGCTCCCAGCACGTAGCGGATCCTCCGGAACCGGTGTTCATCGATCCCCAGTCGGCGCACCAAGCACTGGTCAACATCCAGGAGAATATGTTCGGTCGCAAAAGCCTTGCGCAGCATGGTGGGCCAGGCGACCTGGTTGGCTTGGGCAATGCCGGTCATGGTGCGGATCTCGGTCACGCAGTCTTCGACGATTTTTCCTACCAGCCGGGTGGTCAGGGGATCTGCTCGGTGACCTGGACGAAGGTTTTCTTTTTACATGACTCTTCAAGGCACACCAGCCTGCGTTTCTTGACCCATAAGTCCAGGTCTTTGCCGCCGGTGTCAATGTCTTTGACCCGATGCACCGGGCGGGCCTGGATACGGCGGGAAAACACCCCACAGGTAGGGCAGGCAGCTTCACGGTTGATGGGTTCGACCAGCACCGAACGAGTCGCTCCGTGGCGCTCACTGCTGAGCACACAATAGTCATCAAGATTCAGCAGAATCGACGCAGCATCAACTGCGCCAGTATCCTTATACACGGCTCGTAGTCCTTGGAAATATGTTGTTTAGAGAACATCCATAATTCCGTAGGGCTGCGGCCTTACTTATTTGATGACACCACGCTCAAAGTCCGAGAGCCCGTTTGATCAGGGTCTTCCAAAAGTGTTTGATTACGAAACATATGTACTTGTCGCCAACGGTTTATTCCACGCCTATGCTCGGGACAAGGACCGCAATATCGGTTCCTGAGACACGAGGGGGATGCGATGGTTTGGAAACGATGGACAGCGGGTGTGGTCCTGACAGCGTTAGCGCTTACGGGTTGCTCGGCCAGCGCCGATCGAGGAGAATTTCCAGCGGCAACTTGCGACGGAGGCGCCAGTGTCTCCACACCTGAAAAAGCTGCGAAAATACTGCTGGACGCTGCGAGCCAAGCAGACACGGTATTGGCTTGCACGGTCACTACCGGAACTCCTAAGAGCAAGGATCTTGGGTAGGAACTTGAAAAGTTGTGGACCGCCGCACAGGCACACGGAATCAGTGCAAAGAACGTTCGGTTGGAGAAGATTGGTGATGCAGATATGGATGGCAGGTACAAGGCCACCAGCACATCGGGATCCAAACTGGAACCCCTCGAGTTCGAGCTCGTCCAGCAGAAGGACACAGGATTCCGTGTTGTTTTCCCTCCACAGGAAGAACTCAATCACTAATGTCTACTTGTATCGATTGATCATTTCCAGTGTGTCGCCACGTTGGAGCTTGCGCATGTAGGTATCGCAGTAGCCGGATTTGTCTCCCATCACCTGGTCAGTCGATTCTGCTACGTGATTCAGGCCGAATGCATGTCCAAACTCGTGCACCGCCAACCCTCGAAGGTCGTACCGGCTGCCGGAACAAGTGGATGCTGTGCTCCACAGTTTATTTTTGTTGAACATGATGTCAGATTCTTGTTGGACGCCGATCTTCAAGTTGAACCAAGTACATGCGTACGCGTCGCGATCCACCGTTCCCTGGGGTTGCTCGGCGTTCGCATACACCGCCTGGTGCCAGTGCGGCGGCACGAGCTTGTCGTCGATCTCCCGGGGCAGCAGAGGCTTCTCGCCGACCTTCCCGCGCGAGAGTGCGGGCAGCTTCTTCACCCCGGCCAAGATCCGCACCCCGCCGGTAGCGGCCTCGAGTGCCGGGGTCTCACCCAAAAGCGACAGGAACGGCTTGACGGTGTTGTAGCGCAGCGCCAGCGCCCCACGCAGTGCGGTTTGCGCCGAATCGCCGTCCTGGGGCACCAAGGTCACCACGATGGCGGCCGCGCCCGACATCACCGACCGGGGCGCGACCTCCTCCAATGCCCGCCACAATGCGGCCACATCCACCTCGCCCCCGGCCGCCTCGATCGACTCCAGCTTCTCGATGAAGACCTTCGCCGCCCGTGCCACGATCCGTGACGCCTTCTCCAGCTGTGGCAGGGTGGATAATCGCTGCTTGTCCGTTGAGCGTTTTGCGGTGCTGATCAGCCTGGTCGCCATCAGGATCTCGAACAGGTCCAGGGCATCATCGATCGCCTTGGCCTCCAGATGGCGCATCACCGCGGTGAGTATCGCCGTGCCCTTGGGTTCCGCGGTCCGCTCCAATTTCGGGGCCTTGGTACCCAGCCCGTACCGAGCCAGCACGGAGAGCCGGTTCGGCGGGATCTGTTCCAGCTTCAGCCGGCCCAGCCCGAAAGCGGCGATGTCTTCAACCCTCTGCAACGCACCCTTCATCGCGGTGCCGGTGGTCCGCGTTGGCGGTCGACGCATCCGCTCCAGCTCCGAGTACCGTGTCCCCTCCGGTGTTTTCTGCAGGGCAACCAAGTCCACGGGCAGCGCCGGGTCCGCCCGCAGGGCGGCCTTGGCAACGGTGGCGTGCAGCCGTTTCTCGGCGTTGGTGCGGACCTCGGAAACATGCCGGGCCAGCACGTTCACCCCGGGTAGCAGCACCCGGTGCCGACGCAGCCAACCCGCCGTGTGGTTGAACAACGTGACCGATCCCTCGGCGTGCGTCCACGCCCGCCCGTGCAGGAACGCCCTGAACATGCGTCCGTGGGTGGGGTCCTCATACTGGTGGTAGCCGTACGCATCGCGGATCTCTCACGCGTGCTCGTACGCCGTCTTTGGGCGCTCGGTGTATTCCTTGAGGCAGGAGGGATCCTCGATTTCCAGCTGATCCGCCAAATGCTCAACGACCGGCCACGGCACAGCCAAAGGGTCATCCAGGAACAGTCCGATGTACCGGACCGTGCAGATCTGCAGGGCAAAGCCCAAGCGATTGTGGTCACCGCGTCGCTTCGCGATCAGGTTCCGGTCCTCGTCGTCGAGGAAGAAGAAGCGCTCCAACTCGGGCCGCGTCGGTTCCTCGGCGAACCTTCCATAGGCCTCGGCCTGTTCATCAGTCAGAAATTCCACGGGCATGAGACTGACAATAGCCGTCCCACCAGTGATCGAGAGTCTTCCGACGAAACGCCGCGCAACCTGGATCGTCTGCGTTAGCCGATCATGATCAAGTGCTCAGCGCCAACCGCTGTACCGCTGGTCCCCAAAGCCGTACTCGGTACGAAAGTACTTAAGTAGATTTTTGATGGACAGCCAACCAATAGTGGAATCGATATTTAGCTGTTGCTACGTTACGTATAGGAGGCTGTCCGAGCAGGGGAGAAATCCTGATCTGATGGTTCACGAGCATGTTCAGCCGCGGGGGATCAATAGTGGTACTCCGCAAGCATCCCAACGATCAGCGTCTAGCTCCATTCGTTCTTGTTCTACCAGTCTTGGTAAAGGTGTGCCTCGTGGTGCTTCTGGATCCCACGAGCAAGCTCGGCAGAACCTGAGTTTCCTCGATACATCTACGCAAGTCATGCGGGTTTGAACTAAATCTAGAGTGCACCAAGTTGGTCACAAACATGCAGGTGACAATTCTTCGTGCAAAGCTACTTCCATGTCGTCGTTCACCTTGTCTTCATCCGCGACCATTCCCGAAGCTGAGATAATTTCGCTTTACGATTCAGTCGAATGGACCGCCTACACTAAAGACCCCCAATTGCTCTATCAAGCAATCAAAAATTCCTCTTTCGTCATCTCCGCGTGGAACGAATCTGGCAACCTCGTGGGTCTTGCTCGTGCGATTTCTGATGATGCAACAATCTGCTATCTGCAAGATATTTTGGTTCGTCCAGATTTTCAAAGAACAGGTGTGGGACGTGCCCTTCTTGAACAGGTCATGGAGAGATACGGCCATGTACGGCAATCGGTCCTCATCACTGACGACGAGCCACGGCAGCGCGCTTTTTACGAGTCGATGGGGCTGACCGAAGGCGCTGATTTTGTTTCTGCACCGGTCCGCGTATTTGCTAAATTTCGTTAGCTTCGATTCGCTCCAGCGCTGAATATTCTGCGAGACATCTAATCCATTTCGGGCAGGTTAGGAACTTTCTTCGTTCCAGGACATCAACGTCCTGAAACGGCAGTGCCTCTGTCGTTGTCCCGAGCATTCTTTCCCGAAGGGACGATTGCAGGGACAGCAGGTGAAAGTCCAAGTCAACAACGATTTTTTGGCACCATATCAGATGAAAAATCGTGGGAAGCACGAGCACCGGATCACCCAGGACGCAGGATAAGTTCCTGATCGTGCAAGGACCCTCGTTCAGCAGGTGCTTCAAAGCCGCGTTGGCTGTCGCTTGGCTGTGGCACCGCGGGTGCCGGTAGCCGGCAAGCCAATAACGATTGGCACGACCCACGCCGGTCAAATCTCCCAGACGATAGTATTTCCATCCCACCGTCGTGCAGAGGTTTGCGGAGGCATCAAAAACGAGCTGGTCTTCGGCAGTGACCTTGGCATCGGGTCGGATACCGAGCACGACAACGGTGCCATCAACTTGGCGAACAAAATAGTCCGGAACGTGCCAAGTCTGGGGGAGTAGCTGCGGAAGTTTGATGCTAAACGGCTGGGAAGCAATGCCTGCGACGGAAGGGTCGAAATCCAAACGAATCAGGTGATCGTGTTCCAACCATGATTCAAAGCCAACATGTTCTTGGGTGGATACGAACCACCACAGGCCAGCAAAATTCCGTTGACCTTTGTAGGCAGCAACACGGCGGATCGGTGGAGACTTTTCAAAGTCAGTTGCCCAACAATCCGCCAAAAGGCTAGTGCTCTGGGCAGAGGAAAACTGCTCCCTGAAAATCAGAGAACCAACAGGATGCTTGGGCCCGGCTTCAATGTCGGGAGCTAACAACGCCCGTCCCATGACACCCAGCGTAAGTCGAAAAGATCCGGATGCTTCGGGTGTAGTGAAACGGAAGCGTGTTTGCTTCGGGTGTAGTGAAATGAAACCGACAGATGCTTCACCTGTAGTGAAACAAAAACACCTAATGCTTCACCTGTAGTGAAATTGCCTCACCTGTAGTAAAACGGGACAGTATCAAAAGGGGATTATCTGCACATTCTGCAAATAGTCCTTCTGTTAGTTGACATAATGTAGATTATCGGCGTTATTGATAGGTGGCCGAAAGGGGTTAAATATCACCCAAATTCGAACATTGGGCATTCTTGCCAAACCTGTCCGAATCCCCCGTTTTTTGTGCCTCATTTTTCCGCCTCAGATCTTGCACTCAAAACTTGCTGGCAGTGTGGGCTTACCGGCACGGGCCGAATCCTCAAGCCCACACTGCCAGGCACGCCGAGTCCGGCTCCGAATCGTGGAGTGAGAATCCCTAGGGTTAACTCTCCAAAATCCACGTGCTTGAACTACCCCAGCATCCAAAGCCCCCAGATAAGTTTTGCTTGACATAACTACCTATGCGACTGCATTTGCACTCGTTTTGGTGGTTGCATAGTTATTCAGGGAAACTCGATGGTATGCCAGCGAAACTTTTGGACCTCCATGCAGGTGCACATTCCGGTGATTCCTCACTTACACAGCTAGATCCCGAGGCCTTTGCCCTGGAGCGTGCGGCCGCTCAAGGATTAGTCCTTGACGCTCAGCAGCAACTCACGCTGAAACTGCTGAGCGAGAATTCTGTTGCGCATCTAGAGTCCGGGCGCCGCTACCCCTCTGGAAAACACGTTTATCTTTGGGGCCCTCCGGGACGTGGCAAAACTTGGCTGCTCGGAGCGTTCTTCGATGGGTTACCCACCGGACAGAAGCGTCGCTTCCACTTCCATGAGTTTTTCAGGGAACTTCACCGCACCGCGCACCAGGCGACAGCTCAGGCACTGTTGCAGGTTCAGGAACCCGGCACCAAGGGTGCCAACCGTGGACGCACTGATCGGGCCGAGGCCCGAAGCAGTGCCATTGAACGAGCGATCGAATCCATGTTGGGCGATGTCGAGATTCTCTGCTTTGACGAGTTCCATTGCAACGATCCTGGCGACGCCATGCTCTTATCACGCATGTTTAAATTCATCATGGACCGCAGGATCTTACTGATCACCACCTCAAACTACCCACCGGAAGAACTACTGGCCGATGAGTACTATCACCATCTAATCCTGCCGACTATTGAATCAATACGTCAGCACATGAATGTTCATGAACTCGACGCACAGCAGGATTACCGCAGCGCTCAGATAGCTGATGCGCAGAGATTTGGTTACAACACCGGCAATATCCTGATCCAGCCAACGCTCCTTGAACTACTGGATGCGGGCCTCGAACGTCCTGCCAACGACGAATCTGTTGAACTCAAACCCACGAGCCACGTCATCGCAGCCCATCGAGCAACACCAGACCAGCTCTGGTTCAGCTTCAAAAACCTCTGCGAATCGCTAACTTCAACACTTGATTACCTTGAACTCTCCAAAGCTCATAGGCATTGGGTCATCAGCGAAGTTCCAGGCAACGAGACGATGACCCCTTTCGGGCTTCGACGCCTCGCCAATGCCATTGATGTACTTTACGATCAAGACATTCGCCTCGATTTGATACTAGAGGCTGATTTCGGTGAAGCCCTGAACCACCTTCCAGAGCTAGATGCTGCTCGACTCATCAGCCGGCTCAACGCCTTGCAGTCCGCCAATTCTCAAGCTACACCGGAGGAAACCCTCGTATGAGCAACGAAGTAGAAATCACCGTACAGACGGCCGAAACCAACGCTTACTCCCCCGAATGGATTCGTGACGAAGTCATTCGCATCATCGAAATTTTCGAATCGGGCCAGATGCCCCCGATCGTACAGCTTGGGCACCCCGTGCTCCGCGCACAGGCCGCGGATTTCACGGATCAGCTCAATTCTGAGCTTCTTCGCCGGCTCTTGGACACCATGCGAGCCGTCATGCTCAACGCTCCAGGAGTTGGTCTTGCCGCACCACAACTGGGAATCCCGCTACGTATTGCGGTGCTCCAGGATCTCTACGAAACAACTGAGGAGATTGCTGCAGTTCGCGAACGTGAGCCTCTCGAGTATTTCGAAATCATCAATCCGATCTACTCCGCCATTGGCACGCGTACTGCGACGTTTTACGAGGGCTGCTTATCCTTCAACGGCTACCAAGGGGTTGTAGAACGTCCGGCAGATATTGCGACTTCATACCTCGATGCTGACGGCGCAGCTCACGAAAAAAACTTCTCCGGCTGGCAGGCACGCATCTTCCAGCACGAGACCGATCATCTGAGCGGAACCGTGTATATCGACAAGGCGATCACCCGTTCACTATGCGCCAATCACGAGTATGTACGGTGGACAAACCCCGACATTGCCGAAGCCAAAATAGGGCTGAACTTCTGATACCCAGCGGTCAAGCTCGCTTTTCGGTGAACCAAGGGCGAGCTTGGCCAGTTAGCAGGGAGGCATCACTAGCTATTGCGCACAGGCAAGTACTTGTTGAACCACTCAAGAATGATTTCAAAGCGCTGTCGGCGGTGCCAAGGCGAACCTCCACGACTCAACCCGTGACTTTCGCCCGGGAACAACACCAACTCGGTCGGCACACCGCGCTGCTTGAGGCCCACATAGTAGCGTTGCGCCTGCTCTAACGGACAGCGGTAGTCCCCTTCCGAATGCATGACAAGTGTTGGGGTACTAACCTGATCGATCGCGGCCATCGGCGATTGAGCAGCGACCTGCGCCGGATCCGACCCGGTATAGGCATGGGCGAAGAACCAGCCAATATCGCTGGTTCCTACAAACGAGGCCGGGTCCAGGAATCCACGTTCAACCAGGGCTGCCGCAAAACGATGCTCGTGCGCGATCGTCCAGGCGGTGAGGTATCCGCCGTAGGAGCCACCAAGCACGCCGGTGCGTTCAGCATCTAGCGCCGGCTCACCCGCCAGGGCCCCATCGAGGAACGCCATTACATCTTGGAAATCGACGGTTCCCATGGCGTGACGAATCGCCAGCCCATGCTCGCGCCCATAACTGGCGCTGCCGCGCGGGTTGCATTGCAGCACCGCATATCCTGCGCCGGTATAAGTCTGGACCTCATCAAAGAATTCGGGGCCATATTGGCTAAATGGTCCACCGTGGATATTCAGCAACACAGGGTGCGGTCCCTTGCCAGCTGGCAAATGAATCCACCCATGAACCGGGTATCCATCCGGAGCATTGAAGGTGACCTCGCGCCCGGTGCTGTGGCGAGCGTGAGCACGTAGGGAATGCGCAAAATCGGTCAACGACCGCAATTTCCCATCTTCTACAACCGCGCACTCCCCCGGAGATTCTTCCCCAATAAAGGAAACTATGACACGGGAACCATCCGTAGCCGCTCCGTGAATTACTTGCGGGCCAGCGGCCAGCACCGAAGTCCTTCCGCCCGTCGTAATCAGATGCAGTTCCCCGGTACCCCGAACGCGTGCCATGGCCAGCACCCCTTGGTGACCCGAAGCAACGAGCTGCCCACATTCGGTGTAATCAAGATTCTCTTCATCGGTAAGAACAGTCGCTTCCAAGATGCCCATAGATTCTGCATCAATACTGCAAACTGCTGTGAGGCGCGCTATGAAGTCAACGCCGGTATCCCCGATCTGCTGCCCTAAGACGAAAAGAGTACTTCCATCATTGCCGAAACAAGCACTGCGGTAAGCCCAAGGTGATTCCGCACCGCCAAGGACTAATTCCGGCACCGACGGATTTTCTGCAAGGCTCGGAACCCGGTAGATCTGTGATCGTAGGTCGGTGTCGTGTCCGGGGTGCAGTGCGGCCGAAAAGTACAGGTACTTTCCGTCGGGTGAGAAACATGGATCGGCAATGTCCTCGATCGTTTCAACGCGAAGCCGCGCTTCGGGAAGTCCCGTGGGAGGTTTTTCTACCTCGTCTGCCGCACGTCCCGCGGGCTTGACGAACGGTTCTTCATCAAGCCCGGGCACTGCAAGCGTGAAGAGTTGCTGTGTTTTTGCGTCAGTGAAACCAATACCGTCACCACGATAATTAAACGTGGTGATCCTGCGTGGGTCTTCGGCAGTTGCCCCGACGCCTTCAACGGAGGCATAGCGACCCTTCGCAGCGGTACGCGAGGTGAAGGCAAGGGTGTGGCCATCGGGTGACCAAGCGAAGCCTGAGACCCCTAGGAGTCTGTCGGTCAAGACGCGTGGTTCTCCCCCGGCCGCCTCCACGATCGCTAGCTGATTCTTGCCCTTGGTATCGGCACGCAAGAACCCGATCCATGCTCCGTCGGGCGAATACTGTGGTGCACTATCTGCCACGCCTCGAGTCAGTCGACGTGGTGCAGTCGACCCGTTGGGGTTAAGTTCCCATAGCTGGCCAACGTAGCTGTCATTGGCAAAACTTGGACGCGATGTGGCCACTACCACCCGGGCGGAATCTGGGCTCAGACTTGGCGCCGATACAGTAGTAAGTAGCTCTAGTTGCTCTGGTTTCACGGCGCTAGCTTATCGAAGACCAAATAGCCGAAGGAAGCACGTGTCGCAGCCAGTTCACCTAGATGAAGGTATTAGTTGTCCGATCTGCCGCCAAGGCTTGCGTCTGCAGCAAGGCCTGGCTCGGCCGGCCCGACTTTCCTGTCCTGATCTGCATGCTTTTGATGCTGCAAAGCAGGGGTACTTTAATCTACTCACCGGCAAAGGAACCTCTTTTCGTGAGGATGGTTCGGCAATGGTTGCCGCGCGCGCCGCATTCCTTGATGCCGGGCACTACGCTCCATTCGCCCAATCCATTTCCACCGCACTAGCCGCATCGTTATCGGGCGTTGCCTCGCCAAGAATCCTCGATGCGGGCGCGGGAACAGGCTATTACTTGGGTCAGCTCCTAGCGGCGCTGCCGGCTTCAGCTACCGCAGTTGCGTTGGATATTTCCAAGTTCGCCATGCGTCGAGCGGCAAAAATACCCTCGACGTTGGCTTTGGTGTGGGATCTATGGCGGGATCTTCCACTTGAAGACGCCGCATTTGATGGGCTGATCAACGTCTTTTCGCCGCATAATGGAGCAGAGTTTGCTCGTGTACTGCGCCCGGGGGGCAGCGCCTTGGTCATCACCCCACTGCCCGAGCATTTGATGGACGGCGCAGAACTATTGGGGCTCTTAGCCATTGCCGAAGATAAGGCCGCCGGGGTCATTGAATCCATGGGAGAGAACTTCGCCCTGAAGCACACATCCGAAATACGTGTACCACTGATCCTTTCGCCCAAAGAAGCCTTCGAGCTGGCCATGATGGGACCGGCGGGGCATCACGCCGATCCGCAGAGATTGCGTGAGCGCGTTGAGAATCATGGGGAGCAGATCAAGCTCACCGCTGCCTTCCGAATTCAGGAATTCACACGTAATTAAGCCCATTTCAGCGCAGTTGGAACCCCGCTCATCTTCATGATGATGCCGGTGGCCGCAAACATACTCCCTTGTGCTGATTCGATTCGGGTAGCCAATCGGGCAAAATGGAATCAACAGTTGGTATGGATCCAACGCTTCATGGCTTGAGGGGTAAAAATGATTGAGTGGGCGGTATCAAATGCCTGGGTGGTCTGGTTAGCGCTATTCCTGTTGCTGGCCATCATCGAGATGATTTCTCTTGATTTGTACTTCATCATGCTTGGCGTTGGGGCGCTCGGCGGAGTAACTGTAGCGTTGGCCGGTGGCCCATGGTGGTTGCAGGTTGTTGTCTTTTGTGTGACAGCGCTGGCGATGATTTTCTTGGTCCGACCGATCGCACTTCAACATCTGCGTAAAGATCCAGAAGCATTGCGCACCAACGTGGATCGGCTGATTGGCGAAGACGCTTTGGTACTCGAACCAACAACCCGCATGAATGGCCGGGCCAAGATTGGCGGAGAAACGTGGTCGGTGCGTACCGATGACGAGACGCCTCTTCAGCCTGGTACGTACGGTTCGGTAGTTCGTATCGAAGGGGCTACCGCTTACATCACCCTTCGAACTCGCATGAGCAGCCTGGACTAGTTCCAGAGGTTCCTGTCCCCCAAGGTTTATTTGCGTTCCATCAGGAGCGCACCCATTGAAAGAGAGAAGAGATGCAAACGTCAGGTCTTGGCTTAACCGTCGTCCTTATTGTGCTCGCAGTCTTCGTGATCATCGTGCTTTTGCGTGCAGTGCGGATTATCCCGCAGGCACGTGCCGGGATCGTTGAACGTCTGGGTAAGTACCACCGCACGCTACTTCCGGGATTGACCCTGCTGATCCCCTTTGTGGATCGCTTGCTTCCAATTCTCGATCTTCGTGAACAGGTGGTCAGCTTCCCCCCGCAGCCAGTGATCACCGAAGACAACCTGGTGGTATCCATCGATACAGTGGTTTACTTCCAGATCACGGAACCGCGTGCTGCAACCTACGAGATTGCTAACTACATTCAGGCGGTTGAGCAGTTGACCACCACGACACTACGTAACGTGGTCGGCGGACTGAACCTTGAAGAGGCGCTGACAAGCCGCGACCAGATCAACGGCCAGCTCCGTGGCGTCCTCGATGAGGCCACCGGCAAGTGGGGCATCCGGGTCTCCCGAGTCGAGCTCAAGGCCATCGACCCACCGCTGTCGATCCAGGATTCCATGGAAAAGCAGATGCGTGCAGAGCGTGACCGTCGTGCCGCAATTCTTACGGCTGAAGGTACCAAGCAGTCGGCAATTCTTACCGCTGAAGGTCAGCGTCAGGCAGCAATTCTTGAAGCCGAAGGTGACGCCAAAGCATCGATCCTGCGTGCCGATGGTGAAGCTCAGGCCATTCAGAAGGTCTTTGACGCAATTCACGCCGGAAAACCGGATCAGAAACTACTGGCCTACCAGTACCTGCAAACGTTGCCGAAGATTGCCGAAGGCTCTTCCAATAAACTTTGGATCATCCCGAGTGAAGTTGGCGAGGCGTTGAAGGGAATCGGTGGCGCGTTAGGTAATTTCGCGAATCCGGAAGACGACGAAAAGCCGTCTTCGGGGTCTAGTACTCTGATGTAACGATCCGTTTTGATGCCATTATTTTCGGGCGGGCTACCTCACATTCGAGGCGGCCCGCCCGAAGCCTTGTCGGGGCCGTATAATGGTTGTTTGGAGACTTGCGTCCCGCGGGAATTATTTGGCGAACCGGGGCGTTGAAATCTGTAGCCGAACCCGTTTGTAATCGCAGTAGGGAGACAACATGAGCGATCGCAGCCTGCGAGGAATGCGCCTTGGCGCGCAGAGCATGGAAACTGAGGCTGGCGTCGAGCCAGCAGCGCGTCAGCGCGTTGAATACCGTTGCGAAGACGGCGAGCAGGTGTTCGTAATTTTTGCCGCTGAGGCAGAAATTCCCCACACCTGGACTTCGAAAACCGGCAAGGAAGCAACACTGGTCAATGGTGTTCCGCCGGAAGATGAAACTCCGGAAAAGCCGATTCGTACCCACTGGGACATGCTTCTTGAACGTCGCACGCCCGAAGAACTTGAGGTTATCCTGAAGGATCGTTTGGATAAGCTGCGGGCAACCCGCGGCGCGGCTCAGGCCGCAGCCAAGGCCTAACACGCACAGCATTAAACGAGTGAGGGGCTCGACACGAATTATTCGTGTCGAGCCCCTCACTCGTTTAATATTGCTAGTTTAAGAATTACTTCTTAGAGCCAGTGAGCTTTTTCCAACGTGCGCCAAGACCCCATTTGGTCACGTTAAGCATTGCCTCGATGACGATATTGCCGCTCATCTTAGAAACGCCAAGTTCACGCTCCACGAACGTTACCGGCACTTCGACAATTTTCTTACCCATCTGAGCCACGCGGAATGTCATATCAACTTGGAAGCCGTAGCCCACCGATTCCACAGCGTTGAAGTCCAGCTCTTCAAGAGTTTCACGGCGGAAGGCACGGAATCCGGCCGTGATATCACGTAGATTTACGCCAAGCATCACGCGCGAGTAGAAGCTACCTGCACGCGAGATTGCCTTGCGGTGCAATGGCCAGTTCACCACGGAACCGCCCTTGACCCAGCGCGAACCGATGACAAGGTCCGCACCCTTCGGGATTTCGGCAAGCAACAGTGGGAGCTGCTCTGGCTTGTGAGAGCCATCGGCATCCATCTCAACCAGCACGTCATAACCCTCGTCAAGCGCCCAGCGGAAGCCTGCCAGGTAAGCAGCTCCGAGGCCTTCCTTACCGGTGCGGTGCATGACGTGGATTGCGTTATCCTCTGCTGCCATTTTGTCGGCAAGAGCGCCTGTGCCATCGGGGCTGTTGTCATCGACAATCAGAACGTCCGAATCGGGAACGGCGGCACGTAGGCGACCCACGGTGATCGGCAACGATTCAAGCTCGTTGTAGGTCGGAATGATCGTGACTACGCGCACGCGAAAGTCCCTTTCTGCTGGGGGAAATCGATCCGCGTGGCTGCGAGTTGGTTTCAATAAACTCGGCAACAAATCCCGAGGCGTCAACGTCAGCTCTCGGGACCCGGATCAAAATGAGGTCAAGGAATAATTATACGCGTGCGACTAGCCTCAGCCGGGCACAACGCGTGTGATGATCAAGACCACTTGGGCCATTCTGACCGTGGACACAACTCGACCCCCATAAGCTTCGGTCCATTCCCCTACACTTTGTATAGGGGTGTTATCTAGTGCTCATGGGGGTCGAATCGTCAGTGCATACCGGTAAACCGGCAAGCCAGATCAAAGGACCGGACATTGTCTATAGCCTACCGTCAGAGATCGTGCTGTCAACAGTAAACTGACCACTAATTTTGCAAACATCATCAGGTCAGATAGCTATTTCATGCCAAAAACCTGGCACTTAACAGGGACTTTCTGTCTCTGCTCAGAAGTGCTTCATTTACTAAATTTCTAATTACTATTCATGGCGTCGAACAGTATTGTTCCGGCACGCACCGTACGCAAGCACGTGGGCAGCTCATCTTCGAGCACCGGAAGCATCGGGGTACCCGCACGAGCATCGGTACTCCATGAGGAAACCCGAATATCCGGCGTTTGCACAGTAAGTTCACTGGCATTCCATATGGCAAACGTAGCCTCTGATCCCGTCACCAGCTGGCCGGCAAGTGGGTTGGACTCCCCCAGTGCGCGGAAGCCGGAGCGGGTGTGCGCCATAAATGCTGCCTTGGCCGAGATACGCGATCCGGGATCGTTGAGCTCCAGGCATGCCTTGACGCTTGCCCATGGGTTGGTGCCCGTCACGGGCGCATCCGAGCCTATGGTCACAGGAACGCCGGCTGCAAGGAACTTCCCAATCGCATTCATACCGGCGGCACGTTCGGCACCCAGACGCTGCTCATATAGGTTGCCACTTCCGCCCCACATGGCATCAAATTGTGGCTGCATCGATGCCGTCAGCGAGAAACCAAGCATCTTTGCACGTTGCGCTTCATCAACCATCTCAACGTGTTCGAGCCTGTGACGTCCGCGCTGAACCGCAGCTATCCCTACTTCCTCGGCCGCCTTGGCAAACCCTTCAAGCGCAGCATCTAAACCAGCATCGCCAATGACATGGAAGGATGCCTGAATTCCGGCCAGCGAACACGCCGCAACGTGTGCACTGATCTGCTCGACAGAAAGGTAGGAGGCTCCATTGTTCCCCGGTGCATCTGTGTAGTCATCACGCAACAAGGCGGTGCGAGAACCAATTGAACCATCAATGTTGAGGTCGCCACCCAAGCCGGCAAGTGCCCGCGAGTTAAAGGAGTCAAGTAGCGTACGTGCTTCTTGCTGCTGTGTCACTGCTTGCCCCCAATATGCGTATACCTGGGGTGTTCTTGCCTGTTCTTCGGTGCTGCGGCCAAGTAGGGCTTCAAGGTCAGCACGGCCCGAGACGCTTTCGGCAGCCATCTCAACTACGGTGCCGTGCCCGGTTGAGGCTAGATGAGCCAGTGCACGATCACGATGAGCCGCATTTGTTGACTCGTCGTAGGCGAAAACTTCTTTGCGTAGCGTCGCATGAGTCGTCCCACTCACCACGGCCCCGCTGAACTCGTCGTTCGGTTCTAGCTTGAGCGCTTCAGCCAGCGACGGACTGATCAGCGCCGAATGAACATCAATACGTGCCAGATAAACAGCTCGTCCCCCAGCAGCGTTGTTTAACTGTTCGAGCGTTGGAAGTGTTTGATCAGCAAATCGTGTCTCGTCCCAACCGAAACCCAGAATGGTTCCGCCGTCATGGGAAGCGGCCTGGGCCACTGCGTCGAGAATTTCATGCGCACTGAGCATTTGGCGCAGATCTAGTCCCGAGAGGTGTGCCCCCAACGCGCCAAGATGCACATGAGAGTCCACAAAAGCCGGTGCCACAAGTGCACCTTGCAAATCAATCTCATTCATACGCTCATCGAGCAAGGCGCCTGCTGCAGCCTCGGAACCGATCCACGCGACTGTCCCGTTTTCAACGAGCATGGCGGTGGCGAACGGATCTGCCGGGGAGTAGATAGAACCGTTGCGGTACAGATCAAGAGACATTATTTACCTTTACTGAGTGTTCTGACACGGCATAACCGTGTTTGAGGAGGCTGGCAGCAATTGGGAGAGTAGCAGCTAGTCAATAACGTTTGAGTAGGCAACGACGCCGCGGCGAATACGCTCGACAGCCTGATTGCACGAGCGCGCTAACCCTGTATTCAGATCAGGGATCTTTGCCAACTGGTCGAGCACATCAATGACCTGCTTGGCCCAGCGCACAAAATCGCCTGCTGCTAAATCGGTGCCGCGCAGGCATTCACGTAGATCTGAACCGCGAGCCCACTTGTACATGGGCCAGATCAATCCGGAATCCGGTGCAGTCGTTTCCGGCAACCGTGCAATGACTTCGGCATCGGTCAGTGAGGACCATAAGTTAACCGAAGCCTCCCACGCTTTTTGAATCTTTGCCGTTGGCATGCGTGGTTCCGGTGCATTGTCTTCACGCCTTGCATGGAAGACCAAAGCAGAAATGAACCCGGCTAGTTCTTCGGCGTTCATCTCATTCATCACGCCTGTTTCCATGACCATTGAGGTCAGCAGGTCTCGCTCTCCGTAGATACGGCGTAAGCGTTGCCCGGCCTCGGTAATTTGTGCCTGATCCGTGTCATTGTTTGCCGGTACCAGGTACTCGAATTGTTCAAGTACCGAGGCAACCCGATCAAAGGTCTTGGAAATCGTGTTTGTGCGTCCGCTAATCTGCGCGCGCAGCTTGTTTGTGTCACGCAAGAGCTTCGTATAGCGTTCACCCCAACGTGCGTGATCTTCACGTTCCGGGCAGGCATGACAAGGATGTGTCTTCAAATCCCTGCGGAGTTTGGCGATCTTCTCTTCTTGTTCTTGGCTTCCGGCAAAGTTAAATCCTGCAGCGCCACGACGTGGTGGACGGGAGTCTGTGATCGCGTTGTGAAGCGAAGAAACCAGATCCCGACGTTCCTTGGGGCTGCGTCCGGTGAAGCCCTTAGGCACCCGGATGCGCGAGATGATTTCTAGTGGGCCATCGAGGTCTTGAACGCTAATGCGTCGAACATGCTTTTCTTCGGTCAGCACCGTAGGGCGCGGATCACGCCATGAGGTATCAAGCTCAATCACCACACAGCGGCCAAGTTTGCGGACGCCATGTACTTCAACCACGTCGCCAATCATCAGTGACTCAAGCGATTCCATGGCTGCAGACCGCCGTAGCCGCGAAACGGTTTTGGCAGCATCCTTTTCGGCTTCGTTCAATGCGCTACGCAATGCGGCATACTCGATGAAATCACCCAGATGACACGTCATCGATTTCTTGTACCCGGCAAGTGATTCTTCACGCGAACGCACCTGACGAGCCATGCCGACAACTGAACGGTCCGCTTGGAATTGAGCAAATGATGTTTCTAGGATGCTGCGTGCTCGCTCGCGACCAAATTGTGAGGTCAGGTTCAGCGACATGTTGTAGGTCGGACGGAAACTTGAATTCAGTGGGTAGGTTCGTTTAGAAGCCAACCCTGCCACGGCCGCAGGATCTGTGTCGTTTTGCCACAAGACCACGGCGTGACCTTCAACGTCAATGCCGCGGCGGCCGGCACGACCCGTCAGCTGGGTGTATTCGCCAGCGGTAATCGAGACATGTGATTCACCGTTGTACTTCTCCAGTTTTTCCATAACAACCGACCTGGCTGGCATATTCACCCCCAGTGCCAATGTTTCGGTGGCGAAAACGGCTTTGACCAAACCACGAGCGAAGAGGTCTTCGACAACTTCCTTGAAAATCGGTAACAGACCAGCGTGGTGGGCGGCGAACCCACGCATGAGGCCTTCACGCCACGGCCAGAATCCTAAAACCTCAAGATCATCGGTGGGTAGCTTGGAGGCAACAAGATCAATCGCCTGTTCAATCTCTGTTGCTTCATTCATAGTTGTCAAGGCGAGCCCCGAGCGCACACATTGGGCTACTGCCGAATCGCATCCGTTACGGGAGAAGATAAAGACAAGCGATGGGAGCAGACCAGCACGGTCCAAGGCCATGATCATGTCCGGCCGTGAGACCCGAGTGCTTAGCTGCTCATGCTGTCGGCCCCCACCAGTGCGAGAGCGGCTTCCCTTGTGTGCGAAGCGTCGAGAGCGGCTCGCATCAAAACCGCGACGGGCCAACTTACTAAGCTCAGGATTGACAGCGTTGCCACGTTCCGGTTCGTCTGCAACCTTGTCAAAGGCAACGTCTTCGGCAAATAGGTCAAGTAGTTTCCCGCCGACCATTACATGCTGAAACAGTGGAATAGGTCTGTGCTCGGAAACAATAATTTGGGTATCACCACGCACCGTGTCAAGCCAACCACCGAATTCTTCAGCGTTAGAAACTGTCGCGGAGAGCGAGATCACCTGAACATCGTCACGCAGGTGAATGATGACTTCTTCCCACACAGCACCACGGAATTTATCCGCAAGATAGTGGACTTCATCCATCACCACGAAGCCGAGCCCATCAAGGGTCTCGGAATCTGCGTAGAGCATATTGCGCAGCACCTCGGTGGTCATGACTACCACGTCGGCTTCGCCATTGATTGTCATGTCCCCGGTGAGAAGTCCTACACGTTCGGCGCCGTAGGTCGCCACCAAGTCGCTATATTTCTGGTTGCTCAGTGCCTTGATGGGGGTTGTGTAGAACGCCTTGCGTCCGGTGCGTAGGGCCTCAAAGATCGCAAATTCACCGACAACTGTTTTCCCGGCACCGGTGGGTGCGGCAACTAGTACACCGCTACCCGAGGCAACGGCTCGGCAGGCTTCTTCTTGGAATGGGTCAAGATCAAAGCCTAGGCTTGCCCGAAATTCGGGCAGACCCGTTGTGGCTTCCTTGTTTCGTTCCTTGGCGTTGACGTAACGTTCGGCCGGCGTGCTCACGCTACGACCCCTTTCAAGATGGTGTTAAGTGGTCCTGCGTTTGAGGGTCGAGGCCACCAGCCCTTAAGGAAGGTCTGGGGCTTCGGGCAATGTCGAGGCCTCGTTCGCGGAAGCTGCATTGGCTGATTCCATTGCAGCGTTTTTCTTTTCCCGCTTACGGTCGTTGAAGTGACAGATCAATGTTGCAGTGGCGAAGGTGATGAATAGCGGTCCGGCTAAAGCAAACATGGTAATTGCATCGCCGCCGGGTGCCGCCATGGCAGCAACCAAGGCAATCAAGAAGACGGTGATTCTCCAGTGCTTCATGATCAGCTTAGCTTTCAGCACACCAATGAGGTTCAGCCCAACCATGAGCACCGGTGCAAGCATGGCCAATCCGAAGGCGATCAGCAGACGGAAGACGAACGGCAGATAGTTATCTGTGCTCAGTAATGTCTTAGCAGTATCGGGACTCAGCGAGATGAAGAACTTCAGTGCATGTGGCAACACCCAGTACGCCATGCCAACGCCAAGAATGAATAGCGGTGCCGCAGCAGCAGCAAACGCGAGCGCCGTGTTACGTTCCTTTTTCTTGAGCCCCGGGACGATAAACGCCCATAACTGATAAATCCAGACTGGAGCCGAGAAAATAAGACCAAGCAGTAACGAAGTCTTGAGCATGATGTCGAAGGGACCCATCACGGAGGTGAAGGTTACTTCGCCACCGTACTGGCGCACTGGTTCAATGATCAGTTTAAGGACGTCATCATAGAGGAAGAAACCGCCAACTGTGCCAAGCACGAGGGCGATGAGTGCTACAAAAAGCCTATTGCGCGCCTCAACTAGGTGTGCTTTGAGGGCCATGCGACCCTCTGGGTTTTTCTTCCGCCCCTTGTGCGGGGCACTTTCTTTGTCACTCACGAATTACTTGGTGTTGTTCTCACGAGGATCGGGGTCAACGATCTTGCCTTCTACGGTTTCTTCCGCAGCAGAGGGGGCCTTGTCGTCTTCCTTCATCTGCTTAACTTCAGACTTGAAGATTCGAAGGGACTGACCCATTGATCGTGCCAATCCTGGAAGCTTCGGAGCACCGAAAAGCAACAGAGCCAAAATAATAATGATGACCAAGTGCCATCCTTGCAGTCCACCCACGGGGAACCTACCTTTCAATCGGTTTAAGTCTACGTCAGAACAGCTTGAGATCACTCACACGTTGCGGCTGTCCGTGTAGGGCTTTACGTGCCACGCGCCGTGCGCGCCGAACTTCAATGCGTTGTTCTTTTTCTAAGTCAAAAGTATCCCGGGCTTCCTGCGGATCACGAAATAGGGCGGGGACACCGGCCGGGGCTCTTGGTGGCAATACACCATAGTCAATCGGTTCATCCGATTGATGTAGCGCATCAGCGACGCGGTCCGAGGCTTCACCCGCCTCGTTGAGTAGTTTCATGAATCCGCGGAAGAGCTTAATGCCGGTCAGGACAAAGAAGAGCAGCATTCCCAGAACCAATACGGTCCAGAGCAATACCCAAAACCACCAGGGCAACATTCTCAGTTTTTCCTTATCTGTGAAAGTGCATCTTCAAGCCACGAGGTGACCTCTTCGCGCAGGCTCGCCGGGCCTAAGACCCGCAGGTCTCCACCGTGGTAGGCCACCATTCCGGGTAGCACGTCCGTTGATGACATTCGAATTTCGGCAATGAGCTCTCCTTGCCAATTGGCCCACTGTTCAGGTCCATACTCATCGGCAAGCAGCTCTAGACGTTTACCAAAACCTAATACAACAAGTGTGTCATCGGCACCGGGTGTGAAGAAAATATCGTCTAGATCATCGTGCTTCTGTTTGATTGCTTCAAAGTGCTCTTTGGTAATGTCGGCATGTTGAATTCGATCGACCCTAAAGCTGCGAATCTGCTCATTTGGTCGGCTCCAGGCCCGCAAATATTGCTTCCCCGAATGCTCCACCAGTCGGATTGGCTCCACGAGGCGTTCGCTTACAGCGTCACGTGAGGCGCTGTAGTAACCAAGATTAACTACCCGCTTATCCCTAATTGCCTGAATCAGGGCGGCATAATTTGCGTTTTCTTCGGTGGACCGCAACGCAATGGAAAGTACCGCATCGATACCTTCAAAACCGATGGCAGCTCTTTGCAATTTCTCAAAGGCACTCTCAACTGCCACCGAATGCTCAAAATCGGGCAACTGCCTCAAAGAAGCGAGCCCGGAGAGCATTGCCGCCGCCTCGGGCAGGCTAAGTCTGATTGGCGCATTGAGCGCTTCGGCATTATTGATACTAATAGTGCCGGTCTCCCATTCGACATCGATGAGCTCATCGGGCAGACCATTTGGAACACCACACATCATGATGGTTTGCAGATGAGCCAATAGTACTTTTTCACTGAGCCCAAAGTGCTTAGCCGTCTGGGTGACCGTCGGTGACCCAAATTTTGCCACGTACGCAATGATGTCCAGGTTACGGGCAACGGCTTCGGTAGATGGCGGACGGCCTACATTACGACGTTTGCTGAGTTTGTAGGCAGGGATTGGCGCCTGCTGAGCACGGAGTGCATTTTCCAGGTTCGCTTGTACGGCGTGATGCAATGATTCTGGTTGTAGCACGAGTGCGCGAGCACCTAGTTTGGCAATTTCGGCGGCCGTGCTCATCAAATCATGGAAGCTCAAAACGATTTCGTCGTGTGTTTGGGCAGGGACGATGTTTTGCGCGCGAGAACGAAGCGACCAGCCGCTGTCTTTTGCAATTCGAATTCTCGCCGCAACGCCGCTGAACTCCGGGTTCAGCAGCGCCAGCGCATCGGCAATCTTAAAGCCCTCGGGTCTCCGGGTACCAGCTTCGCCTAGCGAAACATCGCTAACAATGCGTGAGAGCCTGAAGATGCGTTCATCTTGACGTTTGTGATCGAAGCCTACAAGATACCAGTTGCCGAACCGTGACCCGATCCCCCAGGCGTCCACAGTGCGTTCTGTGGTTTTACCCTGTGCGTCTAGATAGGTGAACCTGACGACCTCTTGGGCCCATGCAGCGTTCAGACAGGCGGCAAAGGCCGGACCCGAGGCATGGAGGCGCGGGACGTATTCGGTGAACTGTGACTTGTCGACCTCGGAACCATCCCATGCTAGACGCCCAGTGGCGCGGGTTGCCGAGGATTCAAGATCTGTATCTTTCCAAAGCTGTGCTGCCAAGCCCAGCACTGCCGCTTCTTGGGTGCTAAAGCGGACTTCGGGTAGTCGATAACTCTCCGGTGGAATCCGGTAATGTTCTTCCCCGCCCTCGCCGACCGTTTTCAGTGGGATGCCCATATCTCGTAAGGCCTTCTTGTCTCGATCAAATTTTCGATCGAATGCAGCCTCGGAGAGACCCTTGTAGTCATCGACGATTTTACGCAATTGCGCTTTCGAATAGCCGTGAGGCGTATTGATCAGGGCATAGGTGAGACTTACGAGTTTCTCGGCGCGGGTTGGTCCAGCAGAGTTAATTTGAGCCACGTTCGTTAGATTACCCCGTTGCCGTCGGCACGAGCCAATCCAACGCGGTTAAACGAACTTTGGTCGTGCCTGCCCGATGAATAGGGCAAACACGACCAAAGAATAGCTCTACGAGCGTTCAGTGCTTAGCTAACGGCAACCAGGTCAACGACGAAGATCAAGGCTTCGTTCGGGCCAATGGCTCCGCCGGCGCCACGGGATCCGTAGGCAAGTTCCGATGGAATTTCGAGGCGGCGGCGACCGTTGACCTTCATACCGATCAGGCCCTGATCCCAGCCCTGGATTACCTGGCCGATACCGGCGCGGAAGTCCAGTGGGGTGCCACGGTTCCAGGAGGAGTCGAATTCTTCACCTGTTGACCAGGCAACACCTACGTAGTGGGTGGAGACTGTCGAGCCCGGTACAACCTCTGCGCCGTCGCCGACGATGATGTCTTCGATTTTCAGCTCGGTTGGTGCATCGGTTCCCGGGAAATCAATTTCCGGCTTGGTACGGTCGTATTCACGCTGTCCGAATGACATGCTTGAATCCTTTCGGTTGAGTGCTTGTAGCGTCCTAGCTACTTTACTTCCTTGAGCTCTACGAAGAAGACCAGTGTTCCGGCAGGTCGTGAACCAGCTGTTGCTTCATCAACGCCGTAGGCCAAGTCCCCGGGAACGGTCAGCATGACTTCGGTTCCCGCTTTCAGGCCCGTCAGGCCCTGGGTCCAACCGGCGATGACCTGCTGAAGGTTAAACGGTGTTGGCTCGCCGCGGTCGTAGCTGGCGTCGAATGCCTTACCGTCTTCCCAACGCACGCCGCTGTAGTTTGCAACAACGTCCGAGTTAGCTTCGGCTGCCTTTCCGGTACCTTCCTTCAGTACATCAACAACGAGGCCAGTCGGCGCGTCCTTGCCCTTCGGGATGGTGATTACTGGCTTGCCGTCCTTCATTTCAACAGTTGGAAGGCCACCGTCCGATTTAAGCTTTGAAACTTCGTCATCGCTAAGCTTCTTTGATGGTTCCGGGATATCCGATGCCGAAAGAACCTTCAGCACCACTACCGTTTTTGCCGTCACGGGCTTATCACTTGGTGCGGGTGTTGCAGATGTGGAAGGGGATGCAGCAGCATCGGCGTCCGGTTCAACGAAAGCAATCCACGAGCCTACCTTGGTGGCAAGGAACGTCTCATAGAGTGCGGGCATCTGCTTCTTCAGTTCATCGGTGGTGGGCAGGCCCAGGGCTGCCTGTCCAAAGCCCGAACCTAGCAATGCTCCGTCTTCGGCATTGTAGGCAACCGACTTGAACTGGACGTTCTGGTTCTCCTTGATCAGATCGCCCTTGCCTTCGAGAACTACCTTTGCGGCAGTCTTTTCTGCAACAAGCGGCTTATCGAAGGTGACGGCCGGATCCGATGAGTCATCTTTACCGGGTTTGACCTTGATGGACTCGAGCGGGGCAACATCCCCACTGGAGGCCGGTGCTGCGGAACCGCAGGCGGAGAGCAACAGCAATGAAGCTGCGGCGGCAAGTGCCATAACTTTGCGCACGAAATCAACTTTCGGTTGGGGTCTTTGAGACATGACTAACCCACTCCGAAGGTGAGTCGTTGTAAAAGTCTTGTTCCAGCGTAAACGCTGAATCTGTGAAATTGCTTATCGAGCCATGTGGCGATGCCGTGTGTTAGCCGGTGATGCTTTGGATCAGGGCGCTCACACGCGGATCTTCGTTGGCAAAGGGGTCCTTACACAGCACGGTCTGGTTCATCTGATCATTGAGCTTTAGGTGTACCCAATCAACTGTGAAGTCACGCTCGGCGCCCTTAGCTGCTCGTACAAAATCTCCACGCAATTTTGCGCGCGTAGTTTGCGGAGGATTATCGACTGCGAAATCAATATCTGCCGGATCTATCAGGCTCGCTGCTTGGCCACGGTTCTTCAACACGTGGAACAGCCCACGTTTGGTGTCAATATCGTGATAAGTCAGATCCAGTTGGGCCAGACGGTGTGAGTCCAGCCCCAAATTGTGCCGTGAGGCGTAGGAGCTGATCAGTTTATGTTTAATGGCCCAATCGATTTCGGTATCGATCGTAGAAAAATCGCCGGATTCAACTGCATCGAGGGTGCGCTCCCACAAATCAAGAACCTGTGGCACCTGCGCATGGTGGGCGCCCTCGGCGGCAACAAAGTCTGTAGCCAATGCCAAGAACTTGCGTTGCAATTCAAGTGCCGTCAGTTCGCCGCCGTTGGCCAGTTTCACAACTGTGCGGCCAGTGAAGTCATGGGAGATTTCCCGAATCGAACGAATGGGGTTTTCGAGGCGCAAATCTTCCATGATCTTGCCCGACTCAATGATCCTTAACATCAGATCCGTGGCCCCGAGCTTCACCAATTGGGTGGTTTCACTCATATTCGAGTCTCCCACAATCACGTGCAGACGTCTGAAGTACTCGGCGTCCGCGTGTGGTTCATCGCGCGTATTGATGATGGGACGCGAACGCGTTGTCGCCGAGGAGACGCCCTCCCAGACATGGTCGGCACGCTGCGAGAAGGCGTAGAGCGGTTCTCCTTCGACCGTGACAATTTTTCCAGCTCCGGCAATCAACTGGCGTGTGACAAGGAATGGAATCAGGATTTCGGCGAGCCTAGCAAATTCGAGTTTGCGTGGGATCAGGAAGTTCTCGTGGCAGCCGTAGGAGTTTCCGGCTGTATCCGTATTATTTTTGAATAAATACAGCTTCCCGTTATACCCATCTGCAACCATACGTTCTTCGGCACTTTGCACCAGATCGTTGAGGATCGCTTCACCCGCACGGTCATGGGTGATGAGCTGCAAAATGTCATCGCATTCGGCCGTCGCATATTCGGGGTGTGATCCTACATCGAGGTAAAGCCGCGAGCCGTTGGTCAAAAATACGTTTGAGCTCCGTCCCCAGGCAACGACACGGCGGAAAAGATATCGTGCCGATTCCTCGGGAGTTAGCGGCCGCCCGGTGGGGTCCGAATAGTTGATTCCGTATTCGGTTTCAATGCCGAAAATCCTGCGATCCATAAAGTTTCTTACTCCCCTGAGGTCAGTATCGATGCGATGGTTTCGGTTTCAAGCCGACGGAAATGCCGATGAGTACCCATGAAGCTCACGCGCTCTAGGATTGCTACCTCAAGCAGCGGGGCTCCGTTACTACCCTCAACCACACCGGGAAGTACGGTTGCCGCGGCACGAATTACTTCGGCCGAACTTGCTGCTGGCAGGGATTTCTCACCCCATGCTACGCTCCATGCTGCTCGTAGCGCGGGAGTGTCACCACCCATAATGATCAACCCGGGTTGCTCGGCAATAGACCCATCAAAATTCAGTGAGAAGAGCGTATCTTGCCCCGGGGTATCCCCCAGTTCAAGGACAGCAAGCTCAACTTCGAATGGCTTGGCTTCGGCGGTGAATACCGCACCCAACGATTGCGCATACACACTGGCGAGGCCACGACCCGTTACATCTTGACGTGCGTAGGAGTAGCCGCGGGTATCCGCATAACGGACTCCCGCCTGGCGCAGGGATTCAAACTCGTTGTATTTTCCTACCGCGGCAAAGGCAATCCGGTCATAAATTTCGCCGATCTTATGCAACGATCCCGAGGGGTTCTCGGCGATTAGCGCAATTCCATCTGCGCAGGAGGCAACAATGACGGCTCGTCCGCGGGCGATGCCTTTCCGGGCAAAATCTGCCCGATCCTTCATCAGCTGTTCGGGGGAAACATAATATTGTGCGCTCATTTATGCTTCTTTCCCTTCGGCAGTACGTTCGGCAATGATTTCCAAGGCGATTGCTTCAAGATTTTCCTTGGGTACTCGGTGAGCACCCGTTGCATCTACCGTGTACACCACTGGCCAAAGCTTGCGCACCATATCAGGTCCGCCGGTTGCCGAGTCATCATCTGCCGCATCAAAGAGCGCTTCAACGGCAACTCGGATGGCTTGATCAGCCGCCATGGATTTCTTCCACAGTTTTTTCAAGGCGCCGCGGGCAAAGACCGAACCCGAACCTATGCTGTGGTGTTCAACCTCTTCATAGAGTCCACCGGTAATGTCAAAGGAGAAGAGTCGACCCTTTGCTTCGGCGGTGTCGTATCCGGCAAAGAGCGGCACCACGCTCATCCCCTGCATGGCCATCGCAAGGTTTGAACGAATCATCGAGGCCAATCGATTTGCCTTGCCCTCGAGCGAAAGCAGTGTGCCTTCAATCTTTTCGTAGTGTTCGAGCTCCACCTGGAAGAGTTTGGCAATATCAATGGCCAAACCGGCTGCTCCGGCGATCCCCACCACCGAGTATCTATCGGTCTCAAAAACCTTTTCGATGTGTCGGCTAGCAATGACGTTGCCCATGGTGGCACGGCGGTCTCCGGCCATCACAATGCCATCGGTGTAAGTCATGGCGACGATGGTTGTTGCATGCGGAACATCAATTGCCGGCGCGGTGGTGTGCGGGAGCAGGTCCGGGCGGTCCGAGTTTAAATATTCGAGAAAAGAGGGACCTGGACCCAGCCGGATCACTGTCCGCCCTTTTGCACGAAGCCGCGCACAAACTCCTCGGCATTTTGTTCAAGGACACCATCGATTTCGTCGAGCAGGTCATCAACACCGGCATCTTGAGTGTTCGCCTTGACCGTCTCGGTAACTTGTTCCTGTTCGACCTCGGCCTCGGTGCGTCGAGCCGAGAAGCTTTCCTGTGTCATTCTCGTATCCCTTCCTCGTAAGGTTTTGTTTCGGGAAACGCTGTTGCGTTTGTTTCCCGAAGCTTTAGCCGGGTCAGCACCAAGATCATTGGTACCAACCCAAAAACTACTGCTGCTTCTATCTTGTCACTGTCTAGGAGTTTTAGCGCTTCAAGGTACTAATAAAGTCGGCAATTGACAGATCGGCATCAAAAAGCTCGCCAACAAGTTTTTTGGTCCCGCGCAGCGGCTCCAAAGTTGCAATGCGCTCAAGTTTGCGTGCCCCCGGAACCGAAAAAGACACCGAATCCCAGCTTGCCGCAACAACATGCTCCGGGTACTGGCTCAATACCCGGCCCCGGAAGTATGCGCGGGTATCTTCCGGAGGAGTGATTGCCGCATGTGCTATCTGTTCCGGTGTATAAAGGGTTTCCATCATGCCGCGTTCGGCAAGCCTGTAGTACAGGCCTTTTTCCGGACGAATATCTGCCCACTGCAAATCCATGAGCGCGATGCGCGGATCGGTGAACCCGATGCCATGCCGATCAGCATAACCGCTCATGAGTTTGTATTTGGCAACCCAATCCACGGTTTTAGCTGCCGCAAAGATATCGGTTCCCAGGGTGCTGAGAGTTTGATCCCAGCGGCGTAATATTTCTTGAGTCTGCGCGTCATCGGCACCGGTCTTGGCACAGTGCTCCACCGCGGCATCCAGATAGATGCGCTGTATTTCTAAGCCAGTGAGCAGGCGTCGATCGGTAAGTTCGACCTTGACCTTCAACGTTGGGTCGTGACTGATCGTCTGTAAATCTGCCACCGGATCACGTAATTCAATATGTGGGGCGGTGCCCGCCTCAATCATTGAAAGCACCAATGAAGTGGTGCCCGTGCGTAGCAAGGTGGAAATCTGTCCGAGGTTCGCGTCCCCAATGATGACGTGTAGTCGACGATACTTTTCCCAGTGCGCATGTGGCTCATCGCGCGTATTGACTATTGGCCTGCGGATCGTGGTTTCAAGCCCTACCTGCGCTTCAAAGAAGTCCGCACGTTGAGAGATCTGGAACCCTTCCCACTGCCCCAACATTCCGCGGCCCACCCGACCCGAGGCGCAAATGATCTGCCTGGTAACAAAAAATGGGATCAGATGCGCCGCGATCGAATCAAAGGGAACATGCCTGGGCATCAAATAGTTTTCGTGCGCCCCATAGGAAACGGACTTATTATCCGTGTTGTTCTTATACAGGTGAACTGGCACAAACCCGTTGGTTGCCTCGATGGTGCGGGCAGCACTCAAGGCAACGTGATCCCCTGCCTGATCGTAAAGCACTGCATCAAAGGGGTTTGTGGTTTCCGGGGACGAATATTCAGGGTGGGCATGATCAACATAGAGCCGTGCCCCATTGCCCAGCACCATATTCATGAGTACTTCTTGGCCGGCATTCTCCTGATCGTAGAGGGTGCTCCCCACCGGGGTATCTCCCCCATCAAGGGCTACCTGTTCGGCGTCGAGCTCCGGCTCAATATCGGTGAGCTGAGTGGGGTGCGCCTCGGTGCGGGGCTGGGTAAAGCCGCGGGCATCGTTAAGCGGGGACTCATCGGTGTAGTCCCAACGGGTTCCGGCCAAGTGCCCGTACCCGGCCCGGATGGATGCCGCATAGGCGTTGATGACCTGGGCCGAGAGCATTGTCGCATTGGCTCCGGGCATGGCAGGAGCCAGCACCCCGTATTCGGTTTCCAGACCAATGACACGCTGCACGCTCATAGGTACTGTCCGGTTTCTTCACCCAAGGGTGCTGCCAATGATTTTCCGCGGCCATTCTTATCGGCAACGATGGTGCGAATAAAGGTGATGCGTTCACCCTTACGCCCGGAAATCCGTGCCCAATCATCGGGATTTGTTGTATTTGGCATGTCTTCGTGCTCATGGAATTCTTCAATGACGGCATTGAGTAGGTGTTCCATACGCATTCCGCGTTCGCCATCGGTCAACAATGCCTTGATCGCAGATTTCTTGGCCCGATCCACAACATTGCGAATCACGGCTCCGGAGGAGAAATCCTTGAAGTACAGGATTTCGGTTTCGGAATTAGCGTAGGTGACCTCGAGGAATTGGTTTTCAACCCCGGTTGAATACATGGCATCGACAGTTGCCTGAATCATGGCACGCACAGTTGCTGCCGGATCGTTGCCGTGTTCGGCAAGATCTGCCGGGTGCAAGGGCAGATCGTAGGTCAGATACTTGGCAAAAATCTCCGCAGCTCCCTGGGCATCGGGGCGGCGGATCTTAATCTTCACATCTAGGCGCCCGGGGCGCAGGATTGCGGGGTCGATCATGTCTTCACGGTTTGAAGCACCGATGACGATGACGTTATCGAGGCGTTCAACGCCATCAATTTCGGCCAAAAGCTGCGGAACGATGGTGGTCTCTACATCGGAAGACACCCCGGTGCCGCGGGTGCGGAAAAGCGAATCCATTTCATCGAAGAACACCACAACCGGATTGCCGCCCGCAGCTTTTTCGCGGGCGCGGGCGAAGATGAGACGGATGTGCCGCTCGGTTTCACCAACATACTTATCAAGGAGTTCGGGGCCCTTGATGTTCAGGAAGAAGGACTTGGAAGTGCCGGAGTTCCCATTGCGTTCGTTGGTGCGTTCGGCCAGCGAGTGCGCAACAGCCTTGGCAATCAGAGTTTTGCCACAGCCCGGAGGACCGTAGAGCAAGATCCCCTTGGGCGCTGTCAGACCATGTTCACGGTAGAGATCAGGGTGCAGGAAGGGAAGCTCTACGGCATCACGGATAGCCTCAATCTGATCGCTCAGACCGCCAATATCGGCGTAGGAAATATTTGGAACTTCTTCCAGTACCAGCGATTGCATGTCCGAAAGATGAACCTTTTCCATGCCCAACCCGGTGCGTGAATCCAACGAGAGGACGTCTCCCACGCGGACTTTTTCCTTGATTAGTGGGCCCGAAAGCCTGATGACGCGTTGGTCATCGGCGCGTCCCATGGCTACAACCCGGTGATCTTCGAGAACTTCCTTCACCGTGACAAGTTCGCCCGATTGTTCGTAGCCTAGGCCCGCAACAACCACAAGGGACTCGTTGAGCAGTACTTCTTGGCCGACGCTGAGCTTCTCGAACTCGAGCAGCGGCGAAATTGCTACGCGTAGTTTGCGTCCGCCCTGCATGATATCTACCGATTGGACACCGGTAGAGGAAATCGCGATACCACTTTGCGGATGAGAGCGCGCATGCATTTCAATGATGGTGCCGTGGCTAAATGGTGTGTCACCATCTTTTTCCAGCCCGGCCTTCAGGTTGATGATTTCTTCGCGAGTTCGTTCAAGCATTGCCACGAGGCGGGAATTATTAGTTCCCGCGGAGGCCAGCTGGCGGTCTAGCTGGCGATTTTTTTCACGCAACACATTTAGTTGCCTCTCGGCGGTGGTCACTTGGCCTTCCAAGCGTGCGCGGTCTGTTTCTTCGCTCATCATCAACCCGTTTCACATTATTACTAGATCTGTCTGCCGACGACTTGGCACCGGCGGACAACTACACTTCTTCATACTATGCATGTGGGCGTGTGGTTCGGGGGTTTATGACCACCGAGCCACACGCCCACATGCATAGCGTTGCTCAAAAATATGAGTGACTAACGAAGTCCGGAATTATTCTCCGGCTTCATCATCACCGGTGTGTAGGGCGATCATGCGCGGATCATCATCGGGCAGCGAACCACGCTGTACCGTTGACTTTGCGTCCCTTGCTGCACGGCGTAGCTTCTTATCGGAAACTTCGCGCTCCCCTAGGTTCTCGTTATTCCAGGCTTCTGGATCATTCGAACGAGTCCAGGTGGCTAGGTCCGCGTCCGAGTAGGTGTGTTCCTTCACGCGTTTGGCACCGGGGATTCCCACGGCACCTCCGGCAAGACGGCGGCAGGTGATCAAGAATGCGGTGTGGGCAACCATGCGGTGATCCGGGCGTACGGCCAGACCCTCGACGTGCCAGCCACGAACCATGGTCTCGAACGATTCTGGTTCGGTGTACAGGCCGGTGGCCCGGATGGCTTCAACCGTGCGGGACATCTGCGTTACGGTGGCCACATAGTTCACCCACACGCCGCCCGGTGCCAACACGGTGGATACTGCATCGACGCATTCCCAGGGGGAAAGCATGTCCAGTACCACGCGGTCCACGGAGCCAGCTTCCTCGGTCTCGAGGACCTTTTCTTGGAAGTCACCGATGGAAATCTGCCAGGCCGGGTGTGGGCCGCCGAAGACGGTCTCGACGTTGCCGCGGGCAATATCTGCGAATTCTTCGCGGCGCTCAAATGAGTGCAGGTAACCGCCATCGCCCACGGCGCGCAGCAGCGACATAGAGAGGGCGCCGGAGCCCACACCTGCTTCCACGACGCGGGCGCCTGGGAAGATGTCACCCATCTGGATGATTTGTGCCGCATCCTTGGGGTAAACAACGGTTGCTCCACGTGGCATGGAAAGCACAAAGTCCTTCAGCAGTGGGCGCAACGCCTGATAGCGAACCTCTGCGGTGTTTTCCACTACCGAGCCCTCGATCAAACCAATCAGGTCATCATGGAAGAGCACGCCCTTGTGGGTGTGAAATTCTCCGCCCTCGGTCAGCGTAATTGTATTGATACGACGCTTTTCGTCGGTGAGCTGGACTCGTTCACCGGGGCGGAAAGGTCCGCGGCGGGAGGATGCGCCGTGGGGCGTTGCTTGCGTGTCACTCATGAACGTGTGTCCTTTTGTACTGTTGTTGTCTAAAAATCGTTGAGTTGTGTGCAGGGGGGCACCACGCGGTGACCATCTGCACAGGTGTGTGGGTGCCGTGTTAAGGTACGCGCAGAACGTTACTGTCCATGATCCCGACGTGCTTTTCCGGTGATTGCAGCGACAATTGCTTGTTGTTCGAGCAGGCCAATAATGCGATTTTGTTCATCGATTACCGCATATTCGCTTCCCTGAAGTGTTGCCAAGTAACCAATCAGCGCCCGCCCGTCGGCACTGGCGCTGACTATTGCCCCGGGACTCAGTGCCCGTGCCGCGGAAAGTCCTGGGGTTGTGGCGAGTAGCTCGTCGGGAACCTGGGTCAATGATGCCTCATCGATGACTCCGTGCGGATTTCCTGCGGCATCGATGAGAATCACCCGTCCCCCACGACCGTTGATGCGTCTTGTGACATCGGCAAGCGAAGAGTTCACCGGTAGCGCCGTTGCCGGTTCCATCAGGGTGTGAACCGTGACCAGTGGAAGTCGCAAACGCAGCCTGGCGTGGGCAATACCCTGAGAGGCTCCAACCCACATAAATCCACCAATGAAGATTGCCACCAGGATCAGTTGCAAATCCATGGGTTGGTTGCGGGTCAACGGGGTGATGACGAAGTATCCAACGATCAGAACCACCAGAACACGCCCGGCCCAGCCCGCGGCAATGGTGCCACGGTCTTGGGAACCCGTGGCCTTCCACACTGCCGATTCCACCAGACGACCACCATCAAGGGGCAGCCCGGGAAGCACGTTGAAGATTGCTACCAAGAGGTTTGCCCAGACCAAGATGCCCCAGAGCAGGTTGACTACCGGGTTTACTGGATCAACGAGCTGTAGCAGGACGTAGCCAACGCCAGCAATGACGAAGTTGGCCGCAGGGCCGGCCATGGAGACGGCAAGGGATTTTCCAGGTGTCGCATTGAACGAGGAGAACTGGGTGTGTCCACCCCAAAGGTTCAGCTCAATGCGCGCACCAGGCCAATTGAAGGCCTTGGCCGTCAGTGCGTGAGCAAGTTCGTGAACGAGTACCGATAGGGCAAGAAGAACAGCGTAAACGAACGCCACGAGGTAGGCGCCATTGCCGATGCTGGGGATTGCCCGGGCCACTTGGGGTCCAAAAACCCAGACGATGAAGCCGGTGATGATGAACCATGACCAGGCAAGTGACACCGGAACACCAAAGAATGATCCCAGCGGGATGCCCTTTGATTTTTCGGGTGTTTCAGACATTTAGCTAGCTCCGATGCCGGTAAGGGTACACAGTGTTTCCACGTTGACCTGCGTCAAGGATTCGACGAGGTGCCAGTTCGCAGATTCGGGAACCGCAGCAATATGCGGGATAAGCACCGCTTTTAGGCCCGCCGCGGCTGCTGAACTGATCCCGGGGAAGGAATCCTCGAGTCCAACCACACGTGTTACGTCGAGATCTGGGACCAGTTCTGCTAGTTTTTTTAGACCTACGAGATATGGTTCAGGGTGTGGTTTGCCGTTGGAGACCTGGTCCCCTGTGACCTGAAAAGCAAAGTATTTTTTGGGTAGTCGGGCCAGGATCTGGGTTGCCATCGCCGATTCGGACATAGTCACCAATCCACACACAATGCCAGCTTGGTGCAATTCTTCGAGCAATTCCAGGGCACCGGGGCGCCACTCGATATGCTGGTTGATCCCCTCCATCACGCGGGTGGTGAGTCGATCAATAATTTCACGTTCGCTCAATTTGACTCCAGCGCGTTGGAGCACCAATGCGGAGTCTGGAAGGGCATTTCCTACCAGGGCTAGCGCATCGTCGTCGCTCCAAGATCCACCGAATTCTGCGACAAGCTCGCCTTCGGCGGCCATCCAGTAGGGTTCGGTATCTAAAAGTGTTCCGTCCATGTCCCAAAGTACGCCTTGGAGCAGGCTATTGGAGGCGGGGGCAGGGCACGAGGCCGAATTCAGGGTTGGCATGAGCCAATTCTAATCGGCTTAGGGTTCACATGCTGACCGCCCGGCGCGCTAGTGTGAGGGTTGTGAGCGAAGATATAAACGATCCCGTGACACTTTCATCGCTGGTGGCCTCATCCACCACGGTAAGTGAGGTGCGCCCCGCCATCATGGTCGTTGCCTTTGAGGGGTGGAATGATGCTGGCGATGCGGCAAGTGACGCAATACGCCTGCTACGTCAGGCAAGCGGCGCCAAGAAGATCATCGGGATATCCGATGATGACTTTTATGATTATCAGTTCTCCCGCCCGCAGGTGCGCCGCGGTGCCGGCGGCAAAAAGATCATTAAGTGGCCAACAACGCACATGTACCGGGCCGAACTCGAAGATAGCCCGGTAGATCTGGTGCTTCTACGTGGTGTTGAGCCTACCTATAGGTGGAAGGCGTTCATTGCCGAGATCCTGACCCGTGCGGAGGAAGAGAACGTGCAAGGCGTGATGGCCCTCGGTGCGTTACTTGCCGATGTTCCGCATAGCAGGCCGATTCAGGCGAGCGTGACTAGTGGAGATAAACATATTCGTGCGGCCCTTGACGTGCAGGACGCCACTTATGAGGGACCCACTGGTATTTTGGGAGTTTTGGCCCAGGTATCCGAAGCCTCCGGGCTCCCAACTCTAAGTATTTGGGCAGCCGTGCCGCACTACGTAGCTCAAGCGCCTTCACCCAAGGCTCAGCTGGCACTGCTACATAGGGTTGAGGAGTTCTTCCCCTTGACAATTGATCTGGCAGAGCTGTCCGAGGACGCATTGGCTTGGGAACGTGGGGTCAACGAGGTCGCTACTGCCGATGCTGATGTTGCTGCATATGTCAGACAGCTCGAACAAGCCCAAGACGAGACTTCATTACCCGAGGCAACGGGTGAGGCGATTGCCAAGGAGTTTGAACGCTACCTGAAACGTAGAAATCGTCCGGTGTTTGGTGAGGATCCTAGTATCTCCGGGCCCGCCTCAGCTGCCAACGAATCCGATTCCCCGAATGCTTCGGGATCCCCCGAAGTGCCAGAATCGCCCGACGATCCAGAAGATCCTGAGCGCACAGCCGGTTCTTAGCCACGCATACCTCGTGGCTTAAAAGAGTCAAAAGGCGTGTTCGGCGACCGTCATAACCTCAGATTCCGAGGTCTCGGGTCACCGAACACGCCTTAGCTTTTGGCGTTTAGCCGAGTTTTAAGCCCAGCAAGGCATCGAGAGCCTCGCTCAATAGGATTCCGCCTTCGGACTCGGATCCATCGAGAGTATCCGGCTCTTGGGCAGCATATGCGTCAAGCACCGCAAGCGCAGCTGGTGCGTTTAGATCGGTAGCAAGCTTTGCGCGAATGCGGGAAATCACCGCTGTTGCCTCGGCGAGTGAAGTAGTTGGCAGACGCTTACGCCACCGCTGAACACGGTTTTGGCCTTCGGCCAGCAATTCGTCGGTCCAGAACCAGTCGCTGCGGTAGTGCTGGCCCAACAGCACGGTGCGAATAGCAACGGGCTCAACCCCTGCTGCGCGCAGTTTGGACACCAATACGAGGTTGCCCAGTGACTTGCTCATTTTTTCGCCATCAAGACCCACCATGCCGGTATGCACGTAGCTTTCGGCAAGAGCCTTGCCATCGAGTGCTGCGGCATGGCCGGCGGAGAATTCGTGGTGCGGGAAAATCAGGTCCGATCCGCCACCCTGCACCGTAAATGGTGCGGGAAGGAAACGCCTGGCAATGACCGAACATTCGATATGCCATCCCGGGCGACCCTCGCCGAGGCTTGCACCGTGCCAACGGGGTTCACCGATACGGGCTACTCTCCAAAGCAGCGGATCTAGTGCATCACGCTTACCCGGACGTTGCGGGTCCCCTCCGCGTTCGGAGAAGAATCCGAGCATGGTTTCGCGGTCATAACCGCTGACGGTGCCAAGTTTCCAGGCTTCGTTAGATGCTGCCACCGAGTCAAAGTAGATGTCCCCGTCCGGCTCACCGTTTTCACCGGGTACCAAGTAGGCAAGATCCTTGGCGACGAGTTTTTCAACAAGTGGCACCAGCCAGCTGATTGATTCGACCGCCCCAATGTATTCCTGCGGCGGGATAACATTAAGCGCTTCCATATCGGCACGGAAAAGATCTGTTTGCTCTTCGGCTAGGGCTACCCAGTCAACGCCGGTGGCTGCCGCACGCTCAAGGAGTGGGTCATCAATATCTGTCACGTTCTGCACATAGTTCACTGCCCGCCCCGCATCGCGCCAGGTGCGCTGCAACAAGTCAAAGGCCACGTAGGTGGCAGCGTGGCCCATATGGGTTGCGTCGTACGGGGTGATGCCACAGACGTACATGCTTGCCGGAGCATTTGCCTGATCTGCTGCTGCGGTATTAACCAAGCGATCCGTCGCTGTGTCATGAATTTCAAGAATTGGTGCGTTTCCCGGGATATGCGGGATGGTGGGCGCAGGCCATGCAAGCACGGAGCGTCCTTTCTCTGGGGCATCTGCCACAGCGGGGATGTGGTGGGTACTTTACTTTCAATAAGCCGATAAGGGGCGGGGTTATTCCATGTATGCGCAGGATCGGGTGAAAATTACACCGAAATCATGCTTTAGGCGTTGATGACGCCAAAACCCAACAACACATACAGTGCAAGACCAAGAGCAATTCGGTACCAGACGAAGAGGCGGTAGCTGTGCGTAGAAACGAACTTCAGGAACCAGCCAACAATCACAAACCCAACGATGAAGGCGATAAGCGTTGCAAGACCCGTTTGGGGCAGGGAATAGATTCCGGGTTCATCGAGGGACTTCGCCAGCTTGTATAGTCCCGAGGCGAAGACGGCGGGGATTGCCAGGAGGAAGGAGTATCGTGCTGCGGCTTCACGGGTGTAGCCCATGAATAGGCCAGCGGTGATGGTGCCGCCGGAGCGTGAAACACCTGGGATGAGCGCCATGGCCTGAGCCAAACCAAAGAAAATACCGTGCTTGGGGGTCAGCTGGGTCAGTTGGCGGTTCTGGCTACCATAATGGTCGGCAACCGCAAGGATGAGGCCAAAGACCACAAGTGTTGTAGCAACGATCCACAATGAACGGAACGTTGTGTCGATCTGGCTTTCAAAGAGCAGGCCTAGGACTGCGATGGGGATTGAACCGATGATGATCAACCAGCCCATGCGCGCATCGGGGTCGCGGTGTGGGACCTTGCCACGTAGTGCGTTGAACCACGCGCCAATAATGCGCACAATGTCTTTCCAGAAGAACACCACCACTGCGGTTTCGGTGCCCAACTGAGTAATTGCTGTAAATGCGGCACCCGGATCGGATGCGTTAGGGAGCATTTCACCAATAATGCGCAGATGCGCACTTGAGGAGATGGGCAAAAATTCTGTCAGACCCTGGATCAGGCCCAGGAAAGCCGCTTCAAACCAATTCACGTACCGACACTACTTCACCAACGCCTCTGTTACCTCGCTGGCACTCCCAGATGCGAGAAAGTTAATACCAGCGGACTAGATACGCGTTGTGATTACTCACACGGGTTATTCCCGGGATCCGCCCGGTCCCACTGCTTGATCGTTGTACCCCTCGTCATCATCGTCTTCATCCACTACGCTCAGCGGTAAGAACTCTTCGTAGGCTTCATAGAGGGCATCCTCATACTCCTCGAAGGCATCTGCGACGGCCAGAAATGCCGAACTCAGTGCCGCATCTTCGGCACCACGTTTGGAGGCCACTGCCGCTAGATGTTCTTCAAGGCAGCTAATCAGGACGCTGAGTGCTACGCGAGGGTCTGTGCTCATGAGCATGACGTTACATGCAGTATCACGCGATGGACAGGGACAGCAGGGCAGATGATAGAAAAGTTAATTCCGGCGGCGCAAGCAAACGCCCTCGAAATCGGGGACGCTGCACATCGATACGAATACTTGGTCATCACTACCTTGCCGCACGAACAACGTTCACTGATACGTGGGGCCATACGTGAGCACGCCGAATACGGTAAGTGGGAGCTGATGCGTAGCTGCCTCTTTGAGGGTGGCGGGCAAAAGTATTGGTTGCGGCGCCGAGTTACCCGGGTCATTCCCACGCTTAACATTCGCGCTTAGCCAAAGACCCGGGTTCTTCCCCCTCATGGGGGGCTAGTCCAGCACCGGGCCAAGAAGCCAGTTAGCAACCGTTGAACGCGCTGATTCGGCATTTGATGGATGGTAGAGGCTTGCCAGTACATCGCGATAGAGCCGTTCCAGCTCGGAGCCGCGGAAGTATTGTCCCCCACCCGAGACCCGGGCAGCAATATCTATGCATTCGCGGGCCGTATCCCCGGCCTGGGTGCGTAGTGTGACAAGGCGCGGGAAGAGTGAGGCTCCGTGGTCAACAAGTTCGTCAAGATCGCGTGTGGTGATCCGCAGCATTGCATCGAGCTGCAATACTTTCATTCCGGCCCCGGCAACCTGAGCACGGATATCGGGGTCTTGATCGTAACTACGACCATCATGCTTCAAAGATTTCCTGCGTGCAGGATTCGCTGCGGCTAGTTGCATGCCACGTTCGGCAACACCAACATAGACCGAAGCGGTGAGGCTGAGGAATGAAGCAAATATTCCAAAAACCAGCAGATCCGCATTGGGTCCCACGGGTAGGAATGAATGTATTTGCTCGGCCGGGACCCGCGCATCCTTCAAAATCGTTGTATTTGATTGGGTTGCACGCATGCCCAGCGTATTCCAGTTATTAGGGATCTCAATCCCTTCGCTCTCACGGTCTAGAAACCCATGGACCAGACGATCTTGGGTTCCACTGGTGTCCTTGCCGAACACCCCAAGCTTGGTCCAGACCGGGGACAAAGAGGTAAAGATCTTGACCCCGGTAAATGCGTAAGAACCGTCGCCTGCCGGCACGGCAGTGGTTGTTGAGTCGAAGAGCACCTCATCGTTTCCGGACTCCGAAACCCCAAAAGCCATGACTTCGCCGGCTTGCACCCAATCAAGCACCATATTCAGGCGTGTATCTCCGCGTGCAGCCAAGAGGGTAGCGACGCCAACCCATACGTGGTGCATATTTACTGCAAGTGCTGTTGCCGGAGCATGGGAACCCAGAAGTCGTTGAGCCGCGGTCAGCTGCTCAAGTCCCCAGCCGAAGCCTCCGCGCTGCACGGGCAGCATGGCCCTGAGATATCCGGCGGCCTTGAGTTCCTCGAAGTCTTCGGTGCAGAAGATATTTTCTTCGTCGTATGCAGCTGCACGTGAACGAATCCGTTCAAGAAGTTCGGTGGTCAAGACCTGGTCAATAGTTTTCATGTGGTGACGGTTCGCTTTCAAAAACGTGGGTTGTGATGGTGCTCAAATGCCCTGAGCAACTAATAGTTGATCAGTAGATCGCGGAGCACACGAGTACCAAATTTGAGGGAGTCCACCGGCACTCGTTCGTCGACTCCATGGAACATCCCGGTGAAGTCGAGTTCTGCTGGCAGGCGTAGTGGCGCAAATCCGTATCCGGTGATGCCCAAGCGGGCCAGGGACTTATTATCCGTACCGCCCGAGAGCATGTATGGAAGGACTATTGCATCGGGGTCTTCTCTTCCTAACGCCGCAACCATGTGGTCTACGAGGTTGCCAGCGAATGGCACTTCCAAAGCCCTGTCTTCATGGATGGAGCTGAGCACTATGTCGGGGCCGGCAAGCTCGCGTAGCTTGGCCAAGACCTCATCGTGTTGCCCGGGTAGGGTTCTCACGTCTATCAGGGCTTCGGCGGATCCGGGGATGACGTTGTGCTTGTATCCGGCGTTTAGTGCCGTGGGGTTTGAGGTGTTTTGCAATGTTGCTCCCACGAATCGGGCAACGTTGCCCAGCTCCTTGAGCAATATCTGCGGGTTACCATCGGTAAATTCGATGCCCGTCATGGTGGAAATTCCTTCAAGGAAGGCCCGGGTGGTATCGGTGTAGGAGATCGGCCATTGATACTCTCCAATGCGGGTGACGGCCTTGGAGAGTCGAGTTACCGCATTTGCTTCGCTGATTTGTGACCCGTGCCCGGCTCTGCCGCTAGCAGTGAGCTTGAGCCAGGCGATGCCCTTTTCGGCCGTTTGTAGCAGGTAGGCGCGCTCGCCGTCGATAGTTGCCGAGAATCCACCGACCTCGCTGATTGCCTCGGTGGCGCCTTCGAATAGTTCTGGGTGGTGTTCCACAAGCCAGCTGGCTCCGTAGTCTCCTCCGGCTTCCTCATCGGCGAAAAAAGCAAAGATGAGATCGCGGCGGGGGCGGGTTCCCTTGCGTTGCATGTCGCGAAGAACCGAAAGAATCATGGCGTCCATGTCTTTCATGTCCACGGCTCCTCGACCCCAGATCATGCCATCTTTAAGTTCACCCGAGAATGGGTCGACAGACCATTCGTCTTTGAATGCTGGTACAACATCTAAATGGCCGTGAACGATCAGAGCCCCAAGACCCTGATCCGTTCCTTCGACCCTAACGATGACGTTGCTGCGCCCTGGTGCCGATTCGAGGATGATCGGTTCAAGTCCGACCTCGCTAATGAGTTCGGCAACGTATTCGGCGGCGGCCCGCTCCCCCGACCCGTCATTGTTTCCGAAATTTGAGGTGTCGAAGCGGATCAGTCGCTGGCAGATCTCTGCCACTTCGTCTTCGGCGCTGAGTTGACTCGATGGTGTTGATTCGGCGTTCATGAGTTCGGGGAGCTGCCTTTCACTGTGAGTGCATGCGTTTTCAACCTTAGCGAGTTTCAGCTCACATCAGTGCGCGCGTCATAAAAGCAAAACTCTGCCCCCATTTCTCGGGGCGACCCTACTTTGCCTAGAGACGAGAAAACCCCTGATCAGATTGTTATCTGATCAGGGGTTGATCTGTGCGAAGGAGGGGACTTGAACCCCCACCCACTAACGTGGACTAGCACCTCAAGCTAGCGCGTCTACCATTCCGCCACCCTCGCTGGTGACTAACGAACCACATTGAATGTTCGATGAACTTTCAATGTGCTGTTCGTAGCGTGAAAATTCTAGCACGGTTTTGGCCGAAGGCTTTACACCCACCACCCCTCACGTCCCGATTGTAGAAAATTTGGGGATCTGGACGCCTGGACTTGAATTAAGAACGAGAAAACCCCTGATCAGATTGTTATCTGATCAGGGGTTGATCTGTGCGAAGGAGGGGACTTGAACCCCCACCCACTAACGTGGACTAGCACCTCAAGCTAGCGCGTCTACCATTCCGCCACCCTCGCTGGTGACTGACGAACCTTTAGGTGAAATTCTTTGAAGAACTTCTTTTCCTTCGTTCGCAGCGAGATAAGACTCTAGCATGGGGTTCGCACTGACTCCAATTCGACCCTTACTCTTCGCAAAACCCCGTGTTCACAAGGAAGTTTCCGCTTTTCGTCCACATATTTCACGGCGCGGTTAGCAAAATGTGAGCAGCCTCATGCTCATGGCCGCTTCTAAGCTTTTGTTTACTGGGGCATCTTTTGCGTCGCTTCGTTGTTACTAGGATGAGTGGGGGTGCATTCGTTGGCTACAAATCCACTTTTGCTCTCGGTACCCGATGTATTGTTCCTCTTCCACAAGGCGGCGTTCTTCACGATGTCTGATCATTTGATTCAACCCAAGCGTATTGCGATGATCTCGCTACACACCTCACCCTTGGAACAACCTGGATCGGGCGATGCCGGTGGAATGAATGTTTACATCCGTCAGCTTGCCCTCGCCTTGGCTACACAGGGGGCGCACGTGGATGTTTTCACTCGTGCCGCTTGGGAGAACCGTTCGGTTGAAATGGCGCCCGGGGTGATCTGCCATGAGGTTCAAGCTGGACCAACGGGCAAGATCAGCAAGGAGGAATTAGCAAATCATCTCCAGGCATCGGCAGATGCAATCTGCGCGTATGCAGCACATTTTGAACCCTACGATGTCATTCATTCGCATTACTGGCTTTCGGGAATCGTGGGGCTAGAACTCAGTGAGCATTGGGGCATCCCCTTGATTCACACCATGCACACCATGGGTAAGGTGAAAAAGGCGTCGGCAAAAACCGAGGAATCATCTGACCGCATCGCTGGTGAAATGTTGCTCTGTCAGCAAGCCGATCGGTTGACAGCCAATACCCCGGCCGAGGCCATTGAACTAGAACAGCTTTACGGCACAGCTACCGACCACATTGACGTGGTGGCCCCGGGCGTTGACCTTGAAGTGTTCCATCCTCGGGTATGCCCGGAGCGTGAGAGCTCGTCTACCTCATTACGTGTGGTCTTCGCCGGACGTATTCAAAAACTCAAAGGTCCGCAGCTCTTGGTACGTGCCTTAGGGATTATTGCTCGTGAACGCCCGGATCTAGATGTAAAACTTTCGGTGATTGGGGCACGTTCCGGAGCTAAAGAATTGAATCTGCAAAAACTGGTTGAGGCCGAGGCCGTCGAGCATATGGTCAGATTTATCTTGCCGATGCCAGCCGAACATCTGGCTCGAGCCTTCAGATGTGCCGACGTAGTTGCGGTGCCCTCCTACAGTGAATCCTTCGGGCTCGTGGCCTTGGAAGCTCAGGCATGTGGAACCCCGGTGCTTGCCCATCGTGTTGGTGGTTTGCCTTTTGCCATGCGTGATGGCGTGAGTGGGCTTCTTGTTGATGAGAATGAGCCCGAGGCATGGGCCGCAGCCCTAGTGTCATTGGCCGAGGATGTGGAACTACGCAAACGTTTAGGGAAGCAAGCAGCAGTATTTGCCTCCGGAATGGGGTGGGAACAAACTGCTCTTGCATCGCTAGACTCTTATGCGATGGCTCAGAATTCTCCTATCGTCAGTTCTAAGCCAGAACTCCATGACTCTGCAGCTTTCTAGAATGTCCCCGGTCAGCTAATTTCCACCACGTATCGGCCCAAGATCCAGCGATTTAGGAGCCATCGTGTGCCTGCATCATGATTTGATCATTGCTGGTTAGTCGGGTTGAGTTGTGACCTCTCACTTCATCCCAAGTTATTTATCCCGAATATGCGCTTTGGCAAAGATTCAATCGAAGATCCAGGAGCAGTCCCCATGACGTGGCCACAGCACCGCCTAGCGGCCTACGAGCAGATGGTCCTGTCCATTCGCTCACTCATCAGTGCGGAAGGCGACCTTAAACCGGGCTCGATTCTTAGCGAAATTGAACTGCTCATCTCGCGCGCCGAAACTATTTCCCAGCTACCTCAACCAACGCAGCACGAAGCATTCTCCGCTGTTCCAGCAGTTGGGAATCAGGCAAGAGGCGCTACCGAACCGGCGCTGCAGGTGTCCTCCGCCGACCAACTAACGCAGTCTCAGGTTCTCGCACGCTGGCTATGGGACAGAAACCTCGACCTATCGGCAACTAACGGTTTGTCCCCCGAACGCTGCGAACGATTTTCCCGGGCGGCCGGCTTAGCGGCAAACCCACCGGTAGAGGTCTGGACCGAGGTATCTGGTCTGCTCACGAAAATGGGTCTGCTGGCCCTCGAAGAACCAGAGTCGATGTTGATCCAAAGACAGTTCGCCCACGAACAAGCCCACTGGTTAGAATCCTTGCCCGCCGGAGACCCGTTTAGCCACGGCACCAAGGCAACGGCCAACCGTGCTGCCAAGGCAAAAACCCTGGCCCGCTGGCTCTGGGACCGAAATATTGATGTACCCACGATGTTCGGGTTTAGCGATAAATTTCGTCGCGAAATCGCTCGAAACGCCGAGGTTAATCCCCCGTCCTCGCTGACCACGTGGCAGTCCGCCGCCGTGCTTATGGCTCAAATGGAGGTCATGGCACAGGCAGATGCGGGCAACCCCGCGGTGAGCCGCAATCATCTCGATGAGCATGATCGTTGGGCCACCGGAACACAGATCAAACCGTAGTTACATGCTTGCGCTTTCTCCCAAATTCGCAATAGTCGCCTAACAAGGTGGGCAGCAACCGATGATCTGGTCACTGCCCACAAAATTTAGTTCATATCTCAGAAATGCACTGTGCTTAGAGCCGCTGTATTGTTCCGGAGAAATGCGGTTTTCCGCTCTTGGCATTCCACCCGCAGAAGCGTGTGGAATCCACGCTTTCAATAAAGGAAACATCAACACGTGACGGCAAGAATACCGGGGTAGCAAAGTCAATGCTCCAGGTATAGCCACCCTCGTGCGGTGCGCTGGAGGCCAACGTTCGTCCGGCCAAATACATACCGTGCGCTATTGCCCGTTTCATACCCAAGGCCTTGGCGCTCAATGCGGAGAGATGAATCGGGTTGTAATCCCCCATCACGGCCGCATACGCCCGGCCGGTATCTGCCGCCAAGCTCCACGATGCACTGCGTCTGGGTGGCACAAACTCATCATGAGACACCGCCACGCGCTCGGGCTTACTGCCCAACCACACACCGCGTGCCAAATAGGTTGAGACGCCACGCCATATCAGTTCATCGGCCTGACGAACTTCGGCAACCATATCTAGCTGAGTCCCCGATCGATGTTCACGCAGATCGGTAGCGTAGGCAATCACCTCAAGCTCCGAGCTGGGGCTTATCGGCCTAAAATGTTCAACCGAGTTGGCTAAATGAACCATCCCCAATAAGGGCAAGGGGAAATCGTCTCGTACCAGCACCGACATTGCCACGGGGAAGACCAACCCATGGACAAAGACACTGGGAAGTTCCTCGCGCACGGTATCGCCCATCAAACGCTGATAGGCGACCAGTTGATCCCGGTCCGGGCGTAGCGCAGCAACCCGATGCGAAACCTCGGGAAGTACAAGTAAAGATGTTTTAGCACCGGGCAACAATTCCTTGACCCGATCACCCAGTGCCTTGGCATACAACGATCCAAGTGTCGGAACCCGTTCTAGATCGATGGTCTTACGCATTTATGCACCCACCAGCGACTGCCCACAAACCCGCAAGGTTTGACCGTTAATGCCACCTGCAGCATCCGAAGCCAGGAATGCAATTGCCTCGGCAACGTCAAGCGGCAAACCACCCTGCATCAAAGACGGCATCAACATGCGGGCAACTGTTCGCGTCGCCACGGGGATCTTCGCCGTCATCTCCGTCTCAATGAATCCCGGAGCCACGGCATTAATGCCCCCACCGCTTGCGGCGAAAGCTTGTGCGCTTGCAGTGACCATACCCATCACACCGGCCTTTGACGCAGCATAATTAGTCTGCCCGCGGTTACCAGCAATTCCGGAGGTCGACGCCAAGGAAACAAGCCGCAGGCCAGGAAGTTCTGCACCCAAGAACGTCTCATTCATCCGCAGCTGCGATTCAATATTCACCGCGATCACCGAATCCCAGCGCGCAGCGTCCATATTGGCGAGTAATTTATCGCGGGTGATCCCCGCATTATGCACAACAATATCCAGCTTCCCGTGACGCGCTAGCGCGTGATCAATAATCACGGCACCTGCATCGACACGAGTGATATCCAATTGCAATGCGGTTCCCGCCACCTGGTTAGCCACCTTTGCCAGCGCATCCCCGGCGGCGGGCACATCGACAACTACAACTGTTGCCCCATCACGGAATAACGTTGCGGCAATCGCGGCACCAATTCCGCGCGCAGCACCGGTCACCACGGCAACCTTGCCAGCCAACGGCTTCTCAAAGTTCGCCGGCAGCTCACCGTCGGTGGTATCAACCTCCAAGAACTGTCCATCAACATAGGCACTACGCCCCGAAAGCAGGAAGCGCACTGCGGCAATGGCCGATGGGGCCGTTGCATCGACGCGCTCGCCGAGTACAACGCCGTTTGCCGTGGCCCCACCACGTAGTTCGCGGCCCAGCGAACGCAGGGAACCCTGAAGACCGGATCGGGTTGCCGTAAGTGCCGGGGCATCCGTGGCGAGGGCCTTGCGGCTGATCGAGACAACGCGTCCTCCGGGAGCCAGCTGGCGCAGCGCGTGTCCTGCGGCGAGCATGGGTTCGGAGAGTTCACCCGGTGTGCTTACTTCATCGAGTAGCAGGATGATTGCACCAATTTTGCCTTCGCCCACCGCATGCCTGCGCACATCTAGCCCCCAGCCCAGCAGGGTGTCGGAGATGTTTTGAGCCTGTGGTGAGCCGCCCAGCAACAGGACCGGTCCGGGGACCAGTGGCGCGCCGGGTTCGTAGCGGCGCAGAATCGAGGGACGCGGCAGTCCCAAGGTCTTGGCAAGGTTTTTGGTGAAACCGGAATTGACTAGTTCAAGGTACTTATCGGCCATTGTTAGCGTGCCTCCAGGATTGCTACGACGCCCTGTCCGCCGGCGGCGCACACGGAAATGAGTCCTCGGCCCGAGCCCTTTTCATGCAGCATCTTGGCAAGGGTAGCCACCAAGCGTCCGCCGGTTGCGGCGAATGGGTGGCCCGCGGCCAGCGAGGATCCGGTGACATTGAGTTTGGATCGATCAATGGCACCCAGTGGGGCATCGAGTCCGAGCTTGTTTTTGCAGAATTCTTCATCTTCCCAAGCCGCCAGAGTGGAAAGCACGGTGCCGGCGAAGGCCTCGTGGATTTCGTAGAAGTCAAAGTCCTGCAGGGTGAGGTTGTTGCGCTTGAGCATGCGTGCCACGGCATAGGCCGGAGCCATGAGCAGTCCTTCGGCGCCGTGCACAAAGTCGACGGCTGCGGCCTCAAAGTCAACGAAGTTTGCCAGCATGGGCAGATCATTTTCACGGGCGAATGCTTCGGAACCCAGCAACACTGCGGAGGCACCATCGGTCAATGGCGTCGAGTTGCCCGCCGTCATGGTTGCCGCATCGCCAAGGCTTTTGCCAAAGACCGGCTTCAGGCTGCCGAGCTTCTCGATGGTCGAATCCCCGCGCAGGTTGGTGTCCTTGGAGACTCCGGCGAACGGGGTGATCAGATCGTCAAAGAAGTGCCGTTCATAGGCAGCGGCAAGGTTTTTGTGGCTGGCAAGAGCCAACTCGTCCTGTGCCTCGCGGGTGATGTTCCAGGCCTTGGTGGTCAACGCCTGGTGATCCCCCATCGACAGCCCGGTGCGTGGTTCGCCGGTGCCCGGTGCGTTGGGTGCCAGGAATGAGGGGCGGAACTTACTCATGGCCTTGAGCTTGGCCGAGGTTGAGCGAGCGCGTGAGAGTTCCAAGAGCATGGAGCGCAGGCCCTCGGAAACGGCGATGGGCGCATCGGAGGTTGTATCAACGCCTCCGCCGATCCCCGAATCCAGCTGACCGAGCTTGATCTTGTTGGCCAACGAGCCGATGGCTTCCATTCCGGTGGCACAGGCCATTTGCACATCGTAGGCGGGAGTGTCGGAGGCAAGTGAGGAGCCCAGTACGCATTCGCGCATGAGGTTGAAGTCCTTGGAGTGCTTGAGCACCGCACCGCCGGCAACTGCACCAATGCGCTGGCCCTGCAGCCCAAAGCGTGCCACGAGTCCGTCGAGTGCTGCGGTGAACATGTCCTGATTGCTGGCCTTGGCGTAGGCGCCATTTGAGCGGGCGAAAGGAATTCGGTTGCCGCCGATGATGACGGCTTGGCGGATTGCCGGGGTATCGGACTGTGCACTCATGTAAGAAACTCCTGAAAGAGAAATGTGAGATGTGTTACTGATACCCAGCGTACCTGATACGCTGGGTATCGTGAACATCCAATCGGTCGACGAGGCATCGTCGCAACAGCTCGAACCAAACGGTGACGGCCGCTCAGCACGCTGGGACGCCCACCGGGCCGCCCGCCGCCTCGAACTCATCAGGCTTGCACGTCGCGCCATCCACCTTCTGGGCCCCGGTGCGTCAATGGACGACATCGCCACCCAGGCCAACACCAGCAAGTCGGTGTTCTACCGCTACTTCGGCGACAAGGACGGGTTACGGCACGCGGTGGGCGAATACGTCATCGGCAAATTCCGTGCCGGAGTCATTACTGCCGGACGCAACTCAACGGAACCATCAGATGCGCTGCATGCAATGATGCTCGCCTACCTGAAGATGGCCGCAAACTCGCCAAACGTCTACTTCTTTGTCACAGCATCACCGGCAACCGACGTGCTTACCGACCCGGCCGGAGCCGGCGGACGCGTCCGCGAAGGCGCACTAAATGACTTCTTCGAGGAACTCACCTCGATGATGCGCGATCGCATGCACGACTACATCGGCATTGGCCCCGGCGGAAGTGCAAGTCCGGCCCTCGAACTATGGCCACGGGCATCCATCGGCATGGTTCGTGCCGCCGGAGAACTTTGGCTACGTGCCCCCGATGATGAGCAGCGCCCCAGCATCGAAGACCTTGCCCAAAGCATCACCGAATGGCTCACCCACGGAGTGGCACATCAGGCTTCGGGTAAAGCCAGCTAAATCACTCGCAGCGCAACAAGACTTTTCAGTAC
>NZ_PCPT01000004.1 GCF_002975435.1 Arthrobacter sp. MYb227
AAATAAATTGGTATCAACAAACTTGGCACACTATTGAGTTCTCAAACAACAGACGCATCCAACATCCACGACCCGGACTTACAATTCCCGCCGGCGCTTCGCTCTGGAGCAACGTTCAATACAATATTACTTCTTTATTACTTTGTCAAATCATCTTATTTCGATGATTCTCAAACTTGAAGTAATGAAAATCTTTTCGTCTTTGCGGCTTAGGGTTTTTTGTTTTCCCTTGGCCGCGGCGACTTAGAAAACAATACACAGCTTTTACCTTCTCGGCAAATCGTCGGTTTCCTAGTAAAAAACCCTCGAAAAGCCCTGAATCCTAAGGACTCATCTCCAGAAGAGCATTTAAAGCAGAAGAACCGGAGCGGCGAACCTGCTGTGTTTTACAGCACTCCCCCACCCCGGTTCTTCTTCACCTGCACTACCGCGCAGGTGAGAGACCTATTAGTTAGGCAACTTCGACAACGGCCAGGTTCTTCTTACCTCGGCGTACCAATAGGTAACGGCCATGGAGAAGAGCATCCTTAGCGATAACCGCATCAAGATCCGAGTACTTGACGTTATTGATGTAGGCACCACCTTCACCAACGGTGCGGCGCGCTTCGGACTTGCTCTTGGAAAGACCCGAGGCAACAAGCACCGAAACAATGTCCAGCTCTTCGCCCTCAAATACGGTGCTCTGCAATTCCTGAGTCGCTGCTCGCAACGTTGCTTCATCCATTTCGGAGAGTTCACCCTGACCGAACAGTGCAGCCGACGCGGCAATTACCTTTTCGGTTGCGTCTACACCGTGCACCAGGGAAGTCACCAGGTAGGCAAGTTCCTTCTGCGCCTTACGAGCGAATGGACGCTCGGCAATCTCTTTTTCAAGTTCCGAGATCTCTTCACGAGTCAGGAACGTGAAAATCTTCAGACGCGCAGCAACATCCGCGTCAGCGGTGTTCAGCCAGAACTGGTAGAAGGTGTATGGGGAGCACATCTCCGCATCCAACCAAATGGCGTTGCCTTCGGACTTGCCGAACTTGGTGCCATCGGAGTTGGTGATCAGCGGGGTTCCGTACGCGTAAGCGCTCGTGCCCTCAACCTTGCGGATCAGATCGGTACCGCTGGTGAGGTTACCCCACTGGTCCGAGCCGCCGGTCTGTAGGGTGCAACCGTAAAGCTTATGCAGCTGCAGGTAGTCGTAACCCTGCAGTACCTGGTAGCTGAACTCGGTGTAGCTAATGCCCTCATCCGAGTTCAGACGGGTGGCAACGGTTTCCTTCTTGATCATGGTGCCGACGCGGAAGTACTTTCCGACCTCGCGCAGGAAGTCGATGGCGCTAAGCGGTTCGGTCCAGTCGAGATTATTGACCATGCGCGCTGCATTATCACCCTCGAAGGAGAGGAAGCGGGCAACCTGCAGCTGCAGCTTGCCAACCCACTCGGCAACTGTTTCCTTGGTGTTCAGTACGCGTTCGGCGGTTTCGCGCGGATCGCCGATCAAACCGGTTGAACCACCAACAAGGCCCAACGGTTTGTGACCTGCAAGCTGAAGGCGTCGCATATTCAGCAACTGGACAAGGTTACCCAGATGTAATGAAGGGGCAGTGGGGTCGAAACCGCAGTAATAGGTAACGATCTCCTCGGAGAGGACCCTTTCCAGCTCGGTTTCGTCCGTGGATACGTGGACCAGGCCACGCCACTTCAGTTCCTGCCAGATGTTTTCGAAGGATGGATCATTACTTTGTCCCGCCAATGCAGGATTCTGCTCAATTTCAGACATGCTATGAATGGCCGATTTTCTCTTGTGGTTCTGCCCTTAGTTTACGCGGATCTCTACATTCCAGCGACACTCACGAGGTCGCGAGGTGTAGCCGTCGGTGTAGCCATCCACATAGACGGGATTACGCGCACCGAGTCATGAATACCTGACTTATGCGCACACTAAGACTATCTGCCGAAGCTATAGAATCTCCACTCGGCATTACTCCCCCAGTGTTGATTGCCGATAACGCAGTCGCATGGAAAGAAAACGAATGAATTCTGTGTGGGGTTGGCTCGGATCATGTGTACCCAATCCGAGAGGTCAAGCACCATTCGCACAAATGAAAACACCTAACGAGGATTCACGAAAAACATCGTCATTGGGCAGGATATAAAGAGCTCAAGTTCACCAAGAAGCTTCAGCTACCGAGTCGATGCTGGACCAAAGGAAACGGTACTTGCCATGTTTGAAGCCGGAACAAAGCTCACGACAACATCGGCTGTCATCACAAACATGCGGATCTTCGAATTCGACCGAAACAACAAGGGCACCCTCTAGACGAACCTTGCAGAACTAGACCGCTAGCAGCACATCCACTCGCAGTCGGCGCTAAACGTAAACCTTAGCGTAGCTGGCTCTGGATCTCTGAAGTACAAATCCTTCGACAGCAAGGATTCAACTGCCGACTAGATTTCTTTTATCCAAGTCGTCTCTGGGCTTTTGGGCGTCGCACCGCCTGCGCCTGTCTCTCCACCCGCAAGCCGGTTCAAGACAAAGGTGAAGCGCCCGAAGCTGATAGGCCATTGGCCGCGTGCTACTTGTCGCTTTCGATGATCGTACGGTTATCACCAAGGCCGGAACTTGGACTTCAATGAGAACCGGCGCGTTTTAGGGGCAGACAGCTTTGGATTTCAAGACATTACGTGCCTCGAATACAACTCGGGAATGTCGATCGGTGTCATTGAAGTCCTAACGCCAAGCTACTCCGGGCGAATAACCAAGACTTTTAGAAGGGAACGTTGATCTCTACCAACTCAAACTCTGGAAACCCTGCCATGCAGAGTAATACTCTGCCGCTTTCAAAGTTGGAATATCAGACCTATTCAAGGAAGTTTGGTGGGCTTCGGAAGCGTATATCGGATTCCAAGAAGCAGCGAGTTGCTGGTCCGCAGGTTGGAATCAAGTCGATTGCTTCCCAGATTTTAGAACTGAAGGAGCTAAATGGTTTTTTTGGGGGGGGGTATCACGGGTCGAGAGTTTGCCTCAGCAAAAGCTAAGCTGATTGGCTGAATATCACAGCTTTTGTGCAATAAAAAGGGAGCCCCTGAACCGTTCGATTCCTGGGCATTTTGGTGCAGGCTAGTTTCATTTTATGTTCTTTTTTACCTCGCTCGTATTTTTTCGTATGGGCCGTGTGGAGATTCAGTGGACTGCATCGGGTAAGCCCTTGCGGGTGCAGCTAGGTGGTCATGTGCGGACTGTAATTGTGGAACCCGCGAGCTGGTTTGATCGGGTGGCGTGGCGGGAGACAGCGCGCACACTACAAAGGATTGATACGCGGATCTGACAAGTGCAAGTCGCCCTCGGACACGGAATGTTGAGCCGGTGATGTGGGAATTAGTTGAGCCTCCACAATCTGGCGGGTGGAGTGTGCGGATGTAAAGCAAGACGCCGCTAAACGGCGCCCGGCCCCGGGCGAGGCGTCGAGGGTCAAGCCTCAAATACGCGGCTCCCACCGAGGGGAGCCAGTTATTGAGTTGTCCCAGCAATCTACTCTCGGAAACCACAAAAGTTCAAAGGCACAAAAGTGAGCCTCACTCGGGCGAAAGAGTGAGGCTCACTTTTTGTTGCTATTTGCTATTTGCCGGTGATGTCTTTGGCAGCATCTTTGACATCTTCGCCGACCTGCTTAGCTTTAGCAGCAGCCTGGTCTTTGTGCCCGTCGGCCTTCATCTCTGCATTGTGCGTCGCTTCGCCAATGCCTTCCTTGACCTTGCCGACCATTTCTTGAGCTTTGTTGCTGATCTTGTCTCCGAGGCCCATAGGGTTTCCTTTCGATGATCTTGCGTACGTTCCTCACGCTAACCGTTTTTCCTGTGTGGAAGCTGGGTAAATCTTTGCGCGATTTAGCGACGATCAATACACTCTCAATGCGACTCTCGTTTAGGAAGCTACCCCTCAATAAGGCTCAGAAACGAACGCGTGGTCCGGCCTGGTCTCTGACTTCACTTTTGGCTTGGGGGGTGCGCGAGGAATCAGCACTCTTCGAATGCCCCAGGATCAACGAGAGGCAAGATTTGCAGACGGTTGGGGTCCACCAGCATAAAAATACGTGATAAGGAATTTATCCGCCTGTCGATAGTGGCAAGATCACATCTTTACTTAATGCTGGATAGCGCTCGGGCCCAGCGTGCTCTGCAAATTGTGAACTTTTAGGGGGCTCCGGCACGAAGTCCTTTCAGTTGTCAGCCCAGAGCATTCCATCAGGGCAGTAATTGCCATACTTTAGTGACACAAAAAGCGCCCCCATGTGCTCCGATAAGGGGCCCTTGGGGCGCATTTGTGTGACCGTGTGGTTCGGCCTTTGGTCGGACCGGGGTGATGATCCGTCTGGCAGTTTTGGGATCTGCCAGCGCTACCAAGTAAACCTGCTAAAGGTTAAGATCTGGCCAGCTTAAGCTCAACAGATGGCTATCTTCTGCTCGGGGTGCGTGGTGTCCGCTTCGTGCAGTAGATGCTCCGACGCATCAAGATCAAGAGTGCTATCGGGAATGCTTTCACCATCGCGCCCTCGCTGGATACCGCTCAATTTCAGACACCCTACTAAATTAGCAGTCTTGGCGACCGATTTCCCTCTCGATACGCACATAGCCCCCCCGAAGAGGTGTTTTGGGTTCTTTTGTGCGCAACAAATGACTTAGGCACCGAGCACACGATTCAATTCGTGTGCTCGGTGCCTAACGGTCTATCTAGGGATTTTCTGCTTGCTTAAGACTCGATGCCCGCCGGGATTACTCCTTCGGCAAGGATCCGCAGACGTTGGGTGGTCCGTGTCATCGCTACATAGAGATCGCCAACACTGCCTTCAACCTCATCGATAAGTTCTTGGGGTTCAAGCACCACAACAACATCGAATTCAAGTCCCTTGGATTCGCGGGCTCCGAGCACCACAATGTCCTGGCTCAGTCCACCGGAACCGGTTCCCACACGGCGACCAAATTGTTCGACCACCGATGCCCGAACTTCGCGCAGGCGAGACTCGGGAACAATGACCGCAAGCAAACCACCATCGGCTATTGCAACCTCACCGGGCAGCACCTGCCGTAATTTGCTCAGCAGCATGCCCGGCTCAAGGCGATCAACAAGTGGTGGCCATTGGCCATCACGCACTGCCTTGGGGGTAGAAATTTTCAATCCCGCTGCGTGGGCAACCCGGGTTGCTGCCTCCGCGATCTGGGTTGGGGTGCGGTAGTTGACAGTGAGTTCTTCAAGTTTGAAGCGCTGCTGCACGAACGGACGCATTGCCTGTTCCCAACTATTGGCACCCGAAGCCGAGGAGGTCTGGGCAATATCGCCAACAACAGTGAAGGACTTCAGCGGACAGCGACGCATCAGCAAACGCCATTGCATTGGCGAAAGTTCCTGTGCCTCATCGACTACAACATGGCCATACGCCCACGAGCGATCCGCCATGGCGCGTTCGGCAGCTGTCTGCCGCGCTTCGGTTTCTTGGTTCATTGCAGCCAGGTCTTCGGCCTCAACAAGTCCATCCATACCGGCGTTGAAGAGCATCTCATTGACGTTGCGCAAGGTGGCCTCGGCATTTTCAACATCGCGTTTCAGCTGAGCCTCGGCACCGGCGCTCTTATTGCTCACGGCTTGGAATTCGCCTAAGAGCTCGGCCGCCTCATCAAGCAATGGAACATCGGCCTCGGTCCACGGCGAACCCGGGGCACGGTACATTGCCGCAAGCTCGGATTCTTTGAGCTGCGGTGCAGCTGCCGCCAAAAGGTGTGGCTTGGCATAGAGCTCTTCGAGCAACGATTGCGGTGTCATCGGCATCCAACACAGGTTCAAGGCAATGCGCACATCGCGTGATTCGCGAACTTCCTGGACCAGGTAGCTGCGGTCCACGGCATTACCGTTACCCGATGACTCTTCAAGCTTTTCCTGTAGTTGCTCGGCAAGTTCCCGCACCAGGGTTTTGACGAATATGTCGCGACCCTCGTTGTGTGGTTTGTGGGCCGAGCGCGCCCGTTCCCGTGCGTGGCGGACCTGACCGCGAGTCAGGGTAAGCCGGGTTCCCTCGACCACCAGGCGGCGGTCTTCGGCCAAAAGACGTTGGCGGTTGGAGATTGCCTTGGAAATCACCTTGGCCATGAAGGATTTGCCCTTGATGCGGGCAGTTTCGCGGTTATGTTCGGCAATGGCCCGAATTCCCGGGTAGAGCTCCCCCACGGAGGACATGACGACACCGGTTTCACCAAGCGATGGCAAGACGCGCTCGATGTACCGCATAAATGAAGAGGATGGGCCGACCAACAGCACTCCGGCGCTCTTGAGCCGCTCACGGTGTTCATAGAGCAAAAAAGCCGCGCGGTGCAGGGCTACAGCGGTTTTGCCGGTACCCGGTCCACCCTGGACGACAAGTACACCGGCAAGCGGTGCACGAATGATGCGGTCCTGTTCGGCCTGAATGGTGCCAACAATGTCGCCCATGCGTCCGGTGCGCTTCTGGGTCAGCGCCGCCATGAGCGCGCCCTCGCCCTGGTGGGTGTCTTCCTCGGCAAAGAGATCTGTATCTAGTACCTCGTCATCGATGCCCAAGACCGTGCGGCCGCGCAACATCAGGTGGCGGCGGCGGCGCACCCCCTGACGATGCAGCGCGGTGGCCTGGTAGAACGCGGCGGCTTCCGGAGCACGCCAGTCAACCATCAGGCGGGTCAGCTCATCATCTGTCATACCGATGCGGCCAATATAGCGCGGGGCACCTGGTTCTTCACCGGCCCGGTTGAGGTTCTCGTCCAAATCCAGACGGCCAAAGACCAGGCGGTCTTCAACTGCATTAAGCTGAGCCAAACGGTCCTCATAGAGGGCCGCAAAGGAGTCACGCTCTGAAACGTTTTGCAAGGTGCCCTGTGCACCAGAGGCCCGGGTACGGGTCAGCTGGTCTAGCTTTTCGGCGCGCAACTCGTCAAGGCGGGAATAAAGCATTGCAACGTAGTCGCGTTCGGCTTCAAGTTCCCGGTGGACGGTTGTGGACTCTGGCATTCAGCACTCCTGATGGAACGGTTTTTATGGACAGATTAGTTTACTGCCTTAGTGACAACGCATTTGACGCCTACGCGTCAAACAGAAGGTGACTAGACCAGTTGTAGCGAATGAACCTTGTGCTCGGCGAGCTTCTTTCGTCCGCCAAGCTCATCAAGTTCAAGGACCACGCCAATGCCGGCAATTTTTGCACCGGCGATTTCCAGCAGGCGCACAGCGGATCCGACGGTTCCACCGGTGGCAAGCACATCATCGAGGATCAAAACTCGAGTACCCGGGGCAATATCGTCACGGTGGATTTCTAGCACACCGGTTCCATATTCGAGGGTGTACTCGTCGCGGTGTACGGCGCGTGGCAATTTGCCGGCCTTACGGATCGTGATCATTCCGGTGCCAGTTGCGTAAGCTGCTGCGGCGGCCAAAACAAAGCCGCGGGCTTCAAGACCGGCAATGACATCGAAGGTGCCAGCAAACGGTGCAATGACCTCGTCAACTATGCGGCGCAGGCCCTGCGCATCGGCAAAGACCGGGGTTAGATCCTTGAAGGAAATTCCTTCACTTGGATAGTCGGGAACGATTTCGCTGAGGCGATCGAGCATTTCGGCAATGGTTTCGGGTGCTGAATTCACCCATACAGTCTAGTCCCGTTCGGCACGAGGTTTACGCGGTGCCGCACGACGGTATTTTGAGACGCTTGGTTCCCCGACCAACCAGTAACGATAGGGGTAGGCCTCGGTGCCTCCGATCCCTGCGACTCCGGTGCGCGGACCTGTGGAATGCGGCAGCGGTGTTGTTGCTAAATGTTCTAAGCCCAGGCTGTCCCCCGGGCCTTGGGCAACACCCTTCCGATAGCTGGCACCGTTGAGTTCAAGGGTGAGTCCAAGACCTTGGGCCAGCCGAGCCGGACCACTGAGCAATAGGTGTTTGGGTGTCAGGGGTTGGGAACGGCGCGCACGGACAATCTCTTCACCAATGATTACCTCACCTGCGCGCATCAAGGCCGCGGAGGCTATCCCGTTGTGGCCGCAGACCACGTTGGCGCAATGATGCATTCCGTAGGTGAAGTAAATATAGGCGGTACCCGGTGGACCAAAAAGTGCTGCATTGCGCTTGGTTTTGCCGCGATACGCATGGGAGCCGGGATCTTGGGCACCAGCGTACGCCTCAACCTCGGTAATCCTTATAACCACCAATTGTTCGTCTATATAACTTGAGACGTGTGCGCCGAGCAAATGCGGGGCAAACTCAGTGGGACTTAGCCCCAAGATCTCCTCACGTTCACCCATCGCTTTTACTCCTTAGATCTGGATCTCGAGTCCTACTCTCAGTTTTCAACCAAGGGCTTGGCTAAGCAAGCTCATCGAATAAAACACCCAGCTTGCAGGTTGAACGTGCTTGACCGCGGTGGATCACTTCCTAGTTAAGCTGAGAATATTTCGACTGATCCGCATCGATAATTGAGTTGCCACGCATCGTTCCATAAGATTTCCCGTTGTCTTAGTTTCAAGGAATCAGGATCAATATTCTTATTTCCGGCTCAATTTCCATGATGTTGAACAGCCAACTTCCCAGGACAGCTCAAGGTAGTATTCCATGCCCCGCCGGTGAGCCCCACGAGGGCTTCTGCGAAAACGTGACTCATGATTCACCGATATTCGGATTGGGAATTTCCGCTACGGCAAACGTTTTAGCGATCACATCAAACACTTCGTCAGAGGCCCATAACTGTTAGTGAGAAACTGTCACGCAGTCTCAACGTACTGGCAGCTCACGTGTGTAACGGGATCCCACCAACAGCTCGAGGATGTTCTTGCTCTCGGCAAGCTTGATGGAAACGTCCGCGGGGGGTAGCGCCATAATTATCGAGTTCTGCCATGAACCTCGAGACGACGCCGTCAAAGATAATATTTGCGAAAATATCTGTGCATTCGCCGTTTTAGCCTTCGATATGAGTGGCGTTGAGGCTACTGGAGAAGGACAAACGTGGTCCCGCCGGGGCTGGTGTGGTTCAAGATCATGGTGCCCCGCCCGTATCTGCATGTCCCCGAACTGGTTTGCACAGGAATCGCTTGAGCAGTGCTCATGCCGAAAATTTCACGGCGCGAATTCTTCAGCGAACGGATCGGAGCCCCGGGTATCGCGTCCAACGATGGAGCAGGGAAACTGCCCTCGACGACTGATGGTGTGTGTCGAGATTGCTAAGAATCTGCACGCTTGGGGCAATGCCTGCTTCCTAGTGTGCGAATCGGCGTCGTTAATTCTGAGCTTTTTACTCCCTTCTCTTTCAGCGGAGGTAACCGAATGTTTCCTGCCACAGCACTAAACCTTGGCTAGCTGTTAACTTTAAGCGGTTAGAATACTGTCGCGGTAGTGAGGCATCACTACTAGTCAAGTAATCATTTCAACGACTCTGTAGGAAATTCATGAGATTCTTCAAGCGTAATCGCGATGCATATAACGATAAGGCTCGTGCCAAGGTCATCGCCCAACGAGGTATGCGTCTGGCTACCGATCAAGAAACCTTTGGCGAGTATGCAGAACTGCGTGATTACGTCTCCACGCTCGCGGCAACCGGCAAGCTTGAAGAATTCGATGCGATCTACAACCAGGCGTGGGAATCCAAGGCGCGCATCCCCGACGGCCGGCCGGTCTATTCAATGATCATTTCCTGGGTCACCAGCATCCATGTGCCAGCAGAGCTTGAGCAGATGCAAGATTATCTGAATCCTTTTGCCGACCGCTACCGTACAGCACCTTCCCCGATTACCGGCGCCCTGTACGCTCAGGCGCTGCAATTTCTTGCCGGGCTTGAACGCGGTGCTGCTTGGGCTCATCAGACCTCCCCGTCGCAGTGGGCAGGATTCGTAACGGCTATCAGCTCGGCGCAGGTGGTTCTTGATGAGACTCGAGAAGCAGCTCAAGAATCCTATATTTGGCATGAGGTGGCCTACGAGTTCTCGCTCTTCACCGATGGAGGCCGCGCGGGTCTTGATGAGGCCATGGAACGCGCTTGGCGACTGGATCGCAACAACCTCTCCTTGATTGCGTTGCACATGCAGTATCTGCTTCCACGCTGGGCGGGTGAAAACGAACAGGACGCCGATCAATTCGCCCGGCAGGCTGCCTCGCTAACGGCCGAGGAATTCGGTGCCGGGGCTTACGCTGTGGCATACCTGAACCTAGCAAATTACCCGCAAGTGGATGCCGAGGACACTGCTGCCGATCCAACCCTGGTGTATCGCGGTTTCATTGACATGATGGAGCGTTTCGGGTGTGTACGCACCCATAACGACTTTGCCAGAACTATGTCTTGGCTAGACCAAGAACAAGTCGTCAAAGATATTTTCGACGGCGGGCTAACCATTATCGATCATGGAAGCTGGCAGGGAGACTCCCCCGAGGAATCCCTGGAGTTAGCGGTGCGTGCCTACATGTATGCCAATGAGAATGCCTAGCCTGGTTTCGTTGGATACGCCGTGAAATACCGCGCTTACCACTGATATTAAGCACGAGTCACCGCCCTCTATTTGAGTTCCATCAGCTTGGAAGTTTCTGTGGAAACCTCCCAGAAGCACTACTTCGATGACGCGGATGAAGCGCTGTCGCCTGAAACCAGTCGTCCCAACTTCGTAAAGCTCGCACCAGTTTTTTCTATGACCCCGGAGACGAGCTTGCACCCTTTGAGCGATGACGGGCATGACACGCTGCGTGGACTTGAAGAGTGGTTCTCCGAGCACGGCGGTACCGCTGTGGCGACCGACTATCTCGAAGCACTGCTTACCGGGTGGGCTCCAAAGATTCCTGCCCGCGCGTGGGGTCTTGATGCTCCAAAGCTCATCGCGTGGCATAGTAAATCAGAAATGAACGAGGTGTTTCTGGCTTCCGAAGCTCGTACGCGTCTGGCCACGGCACTGGGAGAACTAAAAATAACCGGCAGCATTTCGCCGGCGGGGCTTGCCGAGGGCAGAAAAGGCCTGAATGCCTTACGGCCAGTGCCGCAGATACCTCGCGGTACCCGGCACTGGCCGTATCGAGACGAAGTTCCAAGTGCACTGGCGGATATCGGGAACGTTCTGGATTCCGCACCTATCGGCTAGCCCGGCGCACGGCGGTTCATGCCTTTCGTCCAAGCCTTGCTGCTTTTTATGAGCGTGCAAGGCTTGGACGAAAAGCCATCACCCAGGGCTGGTCTGAATTTGCTCAAGGAGCTAGGCGTACGGCCAGCTTCTTGCGAGCTCCGGATTGAAAGCTTCCAACCGCCGTAGAAATTCACCGTGCAGTGCCTCTTCATCGGCTTCGTCCTCGTCGAGCCGATCTTCGAGCGTTGCCCATGCATCGGCGATCGGCACCAGATCCTGGAGCGTGATTCCAAGGTTTACCACCATGGGGTAAACGGTATCCGGCTCCATGCCGTCATGATTTAGAAAGACCATCGTGGAATCTGCCCCATCAATCGCCCACGCATCCCCGCTCCCGGAGAACGCGACAATTGTATAGGGAGCCTCTGGGCCCAGAACATCGGCAAACATGGTCTTGGCAAAGCCACTGATTGAATCCAAGTTCCAGGCAACGTCAGCACCCTGTTCCCTGCCATCAAGAAAATGCAAGAGTTCCAGCCCCGGCTCTCCCACGAGGGAAGTTAGTTGCATCGTTTCTTGTTCCGAGAGCACGGTAGGTTGCACATAACGTGGCAGTTTTTCCACGTCTTTGAGCACGTCTTCAAGATTGCGCATCGTGGTCCTTCGAACAGCAGTATTTATGGATGAGCCGTGAAGCGATTCAAGCTTCTCTTTAACGTTCCCGCTTGAACTTTACGAACCATGGTTCAAGGGCCGGCAGTGCGCTGCCATCTCCACCGGATGTGGCCTGTACCGGACCGAGTGGTTCACGTCCTGCCAACCAGGCTGCTAGATCAAAGGCGGTACCGCTGAGCACCGTTGCGTCGTCACCGTCACCCAGAATGATCCGCTGGGAACCATGCGGTTGCAAAATGTAGCGGAGGCCGGCCGGAACACGTGTTTCCAACGCGACGAAGAGGTGTTCGCAGAACTCCGGATCCCAATCGGAAACCGAGTAACCTAGGGCAAGATCCGAGGTGTGAATGACAAGTTCACGCCAGATCGCGTAAAGGAGGTCTTCAACGGTGCCGTTGCCCCGGAACCCGGTGGATAATGTCCAGTCTTCGGTGCGGATCCCCTCAATGCTGGTTTCAAGTGCGTTCAGGGCTTCGGAGGTACGTTGCACCAATGCCTCGATACGCATCATCGAGGTCAGTTCGATTTCGTCGTGACGCCGGTCCATGCCACCGTCGTACATTTCGAAGGGTTCTTCCGCCCCAGCTGTGTCGAGCTGGCGTGTTGCTGCGCGGGAGAAGCCATCGATATGCGCGATCACATGAGCGCGATCCCAACCGGGTAAGACACTTGGTGCTTTGCTGCCGACTTCATCGACGGCGGCCATTACTCTACGAAGGGTGCCCAGTGCCGCAAGCAGCTTGGCTGTTAGCTCGGATTGTGTCAGCTCAGTCATGGAAAACACACTAGCCGCACAACGCCAATAAAACGCAAAGGACAGGTACCTCGGCGGTTCCCGGTGGGTCGCAAGCCAAGTTCTTTTATCCCGTGAAGAGCCATCGGATACCTGTCCGGAGCATGATGCTTTAGTTTGCGTGTCTAAGGATTACTTCTTGGCGAACTCGCGTACCGGAATCAACGCCGCCTTGAGCGCTTCAAGTTGCGCGGCGACGGCAGCTGGGGCGGTGCCACCCTGGGCTGAGCGAGAGTTCAGCGAGCCTTCGGTGGAAAGCACGCTGCGGACCTCCGGGGTCAGGTGCTCGGATATCCCGGCGTATTCCTCATCGGTTAGATCCCAGAGCTCAACCCCCTTGGATTCGGCAAGTTTGACCGCGGCACCCGAGAGCTCGTGCGCGTCGCGGAACGGAACGCCCTGACGGACCAGCCATTCTGCAATGTCGGTGGCAAGCGCGAAGCCCAGTGGCGCGAGCTCGGCCATGCGCGGGGTGTTGAACTTCAGCGTGGCGATCATTCCCGAGACGGCCGGGAGCAGTAGCTCAAGGGTGTCGGTTGCGTCGAAGACTGGTTCCTTGTCTTCCTGCAAGTCTCTGTTGTAGGCCAGCGGCAGCGCCTTGAGCGTGGCCAGCAGTCCGGTCAGGTTGCCGATCAAGCGTCCGGCCTTGCCGCGGGCGAGCTCGGCGACATCCGGGTTCTTCTTCTGCGGCATGATCGAGGATCCGGTGGAGAAGGCATCGTCGAGGGTGACGAAGGAGAATTCCTTGGTGGCCCAGAAGATGATTTCTTCGGAAATACGCGACAGGTCAACACCGATCATTGCGGCAACCCAGGCGTATTCGGCGAAGACGTCGCGGGCAGCGGTCCCATCGATGGAGTTCCAGGCTGCCGAGTTGAAGCCGAGGTCCGCTGCTACGGCATTTGGATCTAGGCCCAGCGAGGAACCGGCGAGCGCACCTGAACCGTAGGGTGATACCGCGGCGCGGGCATCCCAGTCGATGAGTCGCTGGATATCGCGCAGCATGGGCCAGGCGTGTGCCAGCAGGTGGTGTGAGAGCAGAATTGGCTGGGCGTGCTGCAGGTGCGTGCGCCCTGGCATTGCCGCGTTGGGGTGGGCTTCTGCCTGGGCGATCAGTGCGTCGATGGTGGCTAGGACGCCACCGGCGATGACGCGTGCGTGATCGCGCAGGAACATGCGTCCCAGTGTGGCGATTTGGTCGTTGCGTGAGCGTCCGGCACGGAGCTTGCCGCCCAATGCCGCACCTGCGCGTTCGATCAGTCCGCGTTCCAAGGAGCCGTGGACGTCTTCGTCGGAGTCGGAGGCTACGTAGGCTCCGGAGACGACGTCTGCTTCGAGTGTGTCGAGTGCGGCGATCATGCCGGTGAGTTCTTCGGCGTCTAGGAGTCCTGCCGTGTGCAGGACGCGTGCGTGGGCGCGGGAGCCGGCGATGTCGTAGCGAGCTAGGCGCCAGTCAAAGTGTGTTGACTTACTCAGTGCCGCTAGTGCATCGGCGGGGCCGCCGGCAAAGCGTCCGCCCCAGAGTGCGCCTTCGTTAGTTGCCGATCCCATTGTGTGTCCCTTCCGTGCTCCCCGTTCACCGGGGTGCCGGTTCGCTAGCTGTCCAAAACCCAGTGTCTATCCTAGTCCAGCGCGTGTGAGCTGGGTCTAAGGCAACACTGCTTTCTAATACTTATACATAAGTCTACATAAATATTCACAGTTGTTAGACTCATCCGGAATATTTGGGGCAACCCGGTAAGATTTTGCCCATGACTGAAACGAATGACCAGGGCGCATTGACCGATGAAGAACTTGAGTTTTTGCACTCAATTTTTGACTTGGCCCGCGAAGGTGCCACCGAAAAGCTCTTTGCCTTTATTGGCCAAGGAATACCTGCCGATCTCACCGATTCCAAGGGTGACACCCTGATGATCTTGGCTGCCTATAACGGTCATGAGGCAATTGTTTCGGGACTCGTGGAACGCGGGGCCGACGTCAATCGCCTCAACGATAAGGGGCAGGGAGCCTTGACCTGCGCGGTATTCCGCAAAAACGAGTCATTGACTCGCTATCTCTTGAATAACGGTGCGGATCCAAAGCTCGGTGGGCAAAATGCGCTGGCGGTCACCGAGATGTTTGACCTCCCGGAGTTCAAAACGATTATTGAAGAGTTCCTGAGCGCATGACCACACGGCCGCGCATCCTGAAACTTCTAGCCCTTGGCTGTGCGGCCGTCCTCAGCCTAAGTTCATGTTCTGCTTGGGATCCAATCGTTCCAAACCGCCCAATTAAGGATGCAGCGTCTCCGGCACCGACGGCTCCCCCGGGAACCAATCATTCCCTGCAAACTCGTGGCCGCGGAATCCTTGAAACATCGTTGGACTCCCTTGAGGATGCCTACGAAGTCAAGGTCGCTACCACGGGCAGCCTCAACGGGGTTCCTTTCGAATACACGGTCTCGGGAGACTACGAAGAATTCAACACCCAGGCCTACGAAATGCGCCAGGGCCCGGGACACGTCAGCTGGCTTGCCGACAGCTCTACCGGCTCCTACTACGTCAAGGCCAATAAGCAGCACGGGTATCTCATCAACCCCACTGACAACAAGGCTTTCCTCAACGCACTTAGTGAGGATCGTTGGCTATTGCTCCCAGACTCCGAGTATCCTTCGATGATTTTGGTATCTGACGAAATCGACGATCTCACAGATTTTCTAGAGGAAGCAATAGACACCTCCATGTTGGATTATCTGGGCCTTGAGACATTCGAGGGCGTATCAGCCCACCGGTTCAATTCCGCGAATGCAACTTTATGGCTCGCAGCAGATGACTCAGCGCTCCCGCTACGGCTCCAAACAGTTGCTTATGATCCCTATATGCCGATGGTGAGCGACTACCGAGACTGGAACCAAGAAAATTTTCACAAGCTCCCGGAGGACCATGAGATTGTCATACTCGGGAAAGATCCTGCATTTTCTGCGTAGGCACTTTCTATCGCGGGGTGAATCACTCCAAATCAGTACCCATGCTTGATTCAGTCAGGCCTTGTCTTGCCGTAGTGCACTGAGCTTTCACGCAAATATCCAAGTCCCCTAATCATCTACGGTATTAGGGCAGGTAAAGGTTTGCTGATAATTACCTGTTGGTCTCTCCCCAAGATGAGTCAGCGGGCGTATGGTGTTGCTACAAGGCGTTTTCGAACACTGAAGAGGAGCAATGAGATGCAAATCGACATCGTGCAGGCAGATATCACCACGCTGAAGGTTGATGCGATCGTCAATGCTGCAAATCCCTCACTTCTTGGTGGTGGCGGAGTTGACGGCGCAATTCATGCCGCGGCAGGACCCACATTGCTGGCAGAATGCCGCAAAATTCGCAACAACTCCTATCCCGATGGACTCCCCTCCGGGCTAGCTGTTGCCACAGGAGCCGGCGACCTTCCGGCACGCTGGGTCATCCACACCCCAGGACCAAACAAGAACATGGGCCAGACAAGCACCAAGACCCTGGCTAAATGCTTCACCAATAGTCTCTACGTCGCCTCACGCCTGGGAGCAACCTCCATCGCGTTCCCGGCCATCGGCGCCGGAGCCTACGGGTGGGATCCAGCGGAGGTTAGCCGCATTGCGGCACATTCCATCAGGGAATGGTACGAGACCTATAGGCACGTCACCTCGATTCACAAGGTCATCATGGTCGCCTACAACCCAACCATTGAGGAGGCTTTTCATAAGGCCTTCGATGTTCCTCATGCCGAGAGCGAATTAGTGCACGAACACTAGAACCCGCGCCGTCGATAGACCAAAAGAATTGATGCCTCACCCCCTAAACTTTTGGGAGCGAGGCATCAACTCTTTTGTCTGTATGCAGTCAAGGCAAAGAAGGTTTCCGATATGTCTCTAGGTGGCGTTTGCCTCGCGTGGCGCAAACAAACGAATGTACTCGCTGACTGGTGCCAGTCCTTCGGGCAAGATCTCGAAAACAACTTTCTTACCGTCACGGGACCGGCGCAACAATCCGGCCTCCCCCAGAACCTCTAAGTGTTTGGAAACCGCTTGACGACTGATCTGCATGGGCGCCGCAAGCGTAGATGCGCTTTGAAAATTCCGTTCCAGCAACGCCTCAAGTAATGAGCACCTCGTTTCATCGGCCAGAGCCCAAAAAATGCGTCGTGCCGCGATGCGATCGGCCGCAGTGCTCACTCGGGACTCAAGTGGCGCTTTGCTGCCTCCAACTCGACTTTCCACCCTTGAGTGTTAGTTGAAATTACTCGGGCGTGTTCTTCCGGGACAAAACCAGCAAAGCCGCTTTGCATCACCCGCAGGCGTACTCCCCCGGCATTTACCGGTTCAATCCAAAATTCAATCAAGGTATTGGGGACCGGATCATCCCAATCGTCCCCGCCCAATGAACGAAAAACCGCGTAGCGTGGAGCGTCGAGCGTAATCGTTTCGAACTCGAAACGCCCGAAGATTGGGTCGTGGATTACCGTAAAATTCTCAGTGGTTTCAATCTTGTGGCTACTGATTTCACCACCGTTGATAAACCAGCCAGGTTCACTGACTAATTCCCACACATCATCGGCACTGGCATCAATATCGATAGCTGCCTCAATGGCATCTTGAAGTTTTACATCCATGCGACTTTCTCCCCCCCAAACCTTAACAAGCAAAGTCCTTGTGCAACATCATGGTTGCACAAGGACTCAGCGTTCTCAAGGTTTTTAGAGCGCATCCTGGTGAAAGGATTATTTGCTCCGGGAATACACCCTACTGCGGATCCGCCAACGCTAGGAAACGCGCGGCAACTTCTGCCCCGCCATCCACGTCTCTGGTTACCAACATGACGGTGTCATCTCCGGCGATACAGCCAAGAATCTGCGGCATTGTCGAATGATCAATCGAAAGAGCTAAGAAGTTTGCTGCCCCCGGAGGCGTTCGCAACACCACAATATTTCCCGAAGCCTCGGCGGTGACCAAAAGTTCGGCGCATTGTTTGGCTAGCTTTGCATCATGAACTTCCTGGCTGACCCCGGCCCGCGGGCTACGGTCCCCGCCTTCCTGACGCATGGCATAGACCAATCCGCCATCACCACCGCGCACGCGCACGGCACCAAGTTCCACCAGGTCACGCGACAGCGTTGCCTGAGTTACCGCCATGCCTTCTTCTGCAAGCAGTGCGACAAGCTCCGCCTGTGAGCGCACAGTGCTCGTGGACAGGATGGAACTTACCCGGGCCTGACGGGCGATCTTGGTGGTTGGCTGAAAAGACGGGTTGGTGCTCATCGGTCTTCACTGACCCCGGGAACCTGGGCAAGGTTCGATTTGGCAAGCAGCCAGGCCATGATGGCCTTCTGCGCGTGAACGCGGTTTTCTGCCTCATCAAAGACCACAGACTGGGGTCCATCAATAACATCGGCGGAAATTTCATAGCCGCGATAGGCCGGCAGGCAGTGTAGGACTATTGCGTCTTTGGCGGCCTGCGCCATGGCGGCCGAATCAACGGCGTAGTCGCGGAACAGCTCCATGCGCTGCGCCTTTTCATCTTCCTGCCCCATCGAGACCCAGGTGTCGGTGGCAACAACATCGGCACCGGCCAGAGCCGCTGCCACATCGGTGGTCACCAAAACCGAGCCGCCGGTCTGCGCGGCACGAGCTTCGGCCGCCGCAATGATCTGGGCCGAGGGCAGGTAGCCCTCGGGTCCGGAGATGCGTACGTGCATCCCGGCGGTGACTCCGGCCAAAAGGTAGGAGTTCGCCATGTTGTTTGCAGAATCGCCTAGGTAGGCCATGGAGAGTCCGGCCAGGGTTCCCTTGTGCTCGCGCACGGTGAGCAGATCGGCCAGCAGCTGGCAGGGGTGGTAGTCATCGGAGAGCGCGTTGATGACCGGCACCGAGGAGTTCTCGGCCATCTCCTCGAGTCCGGGCTGCGCGTAGGTGCGCCACACAATGGTAGAGACCATGCGTTCAAGAACCTTGGCCGAATCGGAGATTGATTCCTTGTGGCCCAGCTGGGATTCGGCGGAGTTAATAATCAGCGGGGATCCGCCGAGCTCGGCAATGCCCGCGGCAAAAGACACCCGGGTACGCGTGGAAGTCTTATCGAAGAAAACCGCAACGGTCTGTGGTCCGGCAAACGGCGTGTAACCGTACTTGTCCTTTTTCATGGCTAGGGCCAGATCAAGGACCTCGGTCTGTTCGGCCTGGGTCAGATCCAGGTCGGTCAAAAAGTGGCGAACTGTGGTGCTCATAAGACTTACTCCTTGGTGCTTTCTACGGCCGTTGCATACAGCGCAGGAAGTGCCGCAACAAAGGTGTCGAGTTGTTCGATGGTGATAATCAGTGGTGGGGCAATGCGCAGGGTACCTGGACCCGGTGCATTGATAATGAACCCTGCATCCAGCGCGGCCTTCACCACCGCGGGAGCAACCTCGGCGGCCAGATCCATGCCGATCAGCAGACCGCGGCCACGGACCTGCGTGACACATTCAAGGGCAGCAAGTTTGGCACGGACCTGGTCTCCCACGGTGTTGACCTGGACGAGCAAATTCTGTGTCTCAATCACGTGCAGTGTGGCAAGTGCCGCAGCGGTTGCCACGGGGTTTCCACCAAAGGTAGTTCCGTGCTGTCCCGGGGTTAGCAAGGAGGTGTTTTCCGTGCCAAAGACGATCATGGCGCCGATCGGGAAACCACCCCCCAGACCCTTGGCAAGAGTCATGGCATCGGGGATGACCCCCTCGGAGGCAAACCAGGAACCGGTACGCCCAATACCCGTTTGCACCTCATCAAAGATCAGCAGTGAGCCTGCTGCCGCAGTGATCTCGCGTGCCGCGGCCAGGTAACCTGGAGCAAATTCAATGACACCGGCCTCTCCCTGAATGGGTTCGATGAATACTGCTGCGGTGCTTTCATCAACTGCAGCACGCAATGCCTCAATATCCCCTGCCGGAACCCACTGAACACCACCGGGTAGCGGTTCAAAGGGTTCGCGGTAGGCAGCCTTCCAAGTTAGTGCAAGTGCGCCCATGGTGCGCCCATGGAAGCCGTGTTCCAGGGCAACAATTTTGGTCCGTGGAATCTGCTCGGTTCCCGCATTGCGGCGGGCAAGTTTGAAGGCTGCCTCATTGGCTTCGGTTCCGGAGTTGGTGAAAAATACCTTGGATCCCGACGGTGCCGCGCTGATCTGCAAAAGCTTCTCGGCCAAGGCGATCTGGGTGGGGCTGGTGAAGAAGTTTGAGATGTGCCCAAGAGTTGCCAGCTGGGAGGTGATTACCGAGTTCACCAGCGGGTGAGCATGACCCAACGCGTTCACGGCGATGCCGGAGAGTAAATCTAGGTATTCTTTGCCGTCGGCATCCCAGACATGACAGCCGGATCCACGGACCAGCACCTGCTGTGGGGTGCCAAAGACACCCAGCAGTGAATTGTTGTAGCGGGCTAGCAGTTCGCTACCGTGCAGTGATTCTAATGAACCGATTTCTGCTGCAATAATCTCGTTCATGGAAGTTCCTTTGGCATGACTTGGGTTCCGACACCCGCGGAGGTGAAGACCTCAAGAAGCATTGAGTGCGGTTGGCGGCCATCGACGATGTGGGCGCGTTCAACGCCCTCGTCGACTGCCTTGAGGCAGGCAGCCATTTTGGGGATCATTCCCGATTCCAGGCTCGGGAGCATGGCCCGTAATTCTTCGGAATCAAGGGAGGTGATCAGCGAGGATTTATCGGGCCAAGAACCATAGAGCCCTTCAACATCCGTGAGGATGACAAGCTTTGAGGCACCCAGCTCGGAGGCAAGTGCCGCGGCAGCTGTATCGGCATTCACGTTGAGGACCTGACCGGTTGGCTCATCATTTTCATCAACTTCTGGCGCCACAGTTGAAACCACGGGAATCATTCCGGCCGCCAAAAGGTCAAGGATTTGATCTGGCTTGACCCCTGTTACTTCGCCGACAAGTCCCAAATCAACTTCTTTACCATCAATGGTGGTTCCGGTGCGCACCGCACGCAAGAGCGCACCGTCTTCACCCGAGGTGCCCACGGCGTAGGGGCCGTGGGAGTTAATCAGACCGATCAGCTCGCGCTGCACCTGGCCGGTGAGCACCATGCGTACAACATCCATAGTTTCAGGAGTAGTCACGCGCAATCCGCCCTTGAACTCGGATTCGATGCCTAAACGGGTGAGCATCGCATTGATCTGCGGGCCGCCCCCGTGCACGACTACCGGGTTGATCCCCACATGACGCAGGAACACGATGTCTTCGGCAAAGGCTCGACGTAAATCTTCGTTAACCATGGCATTGCCACCGTATTTGATGACCATTGTGGTTCCGGCGAATCGTTGGATCCACGGCAAGGCCTCGATCAGTGCCTCGGCCTTGCGTTGGGCCACGTCCATGGAGGTTGGCTGGGTGTCAGACATGTGTGTTCCTTACTGAAACATGAAAGCGCTGAGCGTCCGGCTCGTTTGGTGCTCAAGGGTGGGCCACAAAGGTTCACATCCTGCGACCCACCGTTGTGCTGCACCGGCCGCTAATTTACTTCGAGAGTTAGCTGCTGTAGGCCGAGTTTTCGTGGACGTAGTCGTGGGTCAGGTCATTGGTCCACAGGCTTGCTTCCTGGGTTCCGGCGTTCAAATCGATTTCGACGAGAACTTCACGGCCCGTGAGGTCAACGAGATTGCGGTCGTCTCCCACACCGCCATGACGGCAGACCTGTACACCATTGATCGAGACGTTCAGCTCATCGGGTTCGAAGGCTGCGGCGGTGGTTCCCACGGCGGAGAGCACCCGTCCCCAGTTGGGATCCTGCCCGAAAATTGCCGTCTTGAAGAGGTTGGAACGTGAGACGGTGCGTGAGACCTCTACCGCGTCGTCCTCGGTGGCCGCGTTGAAGGTACGGATGGTGATGTTGTGGGCCGCGCCCTCGGCATCATTGATTAGCTGCTTGGCAAGGTCAACGCACAGTTCTTTGAGCCCGGTGGTGAATTCGGTGAGATCCGGGGTGGTGCCCGAGGCACCGGAGGACATCAGGATGACCGTGTCATTTGTTGACATGCAGCCATCGGAATCCGCACGGTCGAAGCTGAGTCGGGTTGCTTCACGCAGTGCTGCATCAAGTTGTGCCGCGTTGAGCACCGCGTCGGTGGTCAAGACGACCAACATGGTGGCAAGTCCGGGTGCCAGCATGCCAGCGCCCTTGGCCATTCCGCCGATGCTGTACCCGGTGCCCGCGAAGCCGGCCTGCTTATTGACGGTGTCCGTTGTCATGATGGCGGTTGCTGCGGCGGCTCCACCATCAAATGCATTCCCGGTACCCAGGGCCGCCGCGGCTGCCTCAACGCCGGGAAGGATCTTGTCCATGGGCAGCTGTTCACCGATCAGGCCGGTGGAACAGACTAGGACGTCTCCGCTTGATACACCAAGGATCTTTGCCGCGTGTTCGGCTGTTGCATGGGTGTTGGCAAATCCTTCGGGGCCGGTGCAGGCGTTGGCGCCGCCGGAGTTCAATACCACTACATCTGCGCGTCCGTCGCTGATCGCCTGGCGGGACCAGTGCACCGGTGCGGCGGCGACGCGGTTGGAGGTGAAGACCGCTGCTGCATTGAAGTCCGGGCCAAGGTTCTTGACTACTGCCAAGTCCGGGTTGCCCGAGGTTTTCAATCCTGCGGTGATGCCCGAAGCTTGGAAGCCTGCCGGTGCTGTAATTCCTAGGGGCGCGTTGCTCACGGTGCTACTCCTTCGGCGCCAAGTCCTGCTGTTTCTTTCAGGCCAAGTGCGATGTTCATTGATTGGACGGCGCCGCCGGCGGTGCCCTTGGTCAGGTTGTCGATAACTGCCGAGACGATCACGCGGTTGGCATGCGGGTCAAAGGCAAGCTGGATGTGCGCGTGGTTTGATGCCATGACCGATGAGGTTGCCGGCCATTGGCCTTCGGGCAGCACGTGAACGAACGGCTCGTCCTTATAGGCATTGACCCAGGCGGCTCGCAATGTTGCTTCGTCTACACCGGGCTTGACCTTTGCGGTTGCTGTGGTGAGGATGCCGCGTGGCATCGGGGCCAGGGTTGGGGTGAAGGATACCGATACCGGTTCTCCCGCCGCGGCGGAGAGGCCTTGTTCCATTTCCGGGGTGTGGCGGTGCATGCCGCCAACGCCATAGGGGTTCATGGAACCCATGACCTCTGAGCCAATCAGGTTGACCTTGGCGCTCTTGCCGGCACCCGAGGTTCCGGAGGCTGCGACGATGACCACGTCATCGCCCTCAAGCAGGCCTGCGGCAAAGCCGGGGACCAGGGCTAGTTGGACCGAGGTTGGGTAGCAACCCGGAACGGCGATGCGCTTGGCACCGATAAGCTTTTCGCGAGCGCCCGGAAGTTCGGGCAATCCGTAGGGCCAGGTTCCGGCGTGCGGGGAACCATAGAATTTTTCCCAGGCTTCGGGTGATTCGAGGCGGTGGTCGGCTCCTGCGTCAATGACTAGGGTGTCGGCAGGTAGCTGGGCCGCAATTTCAGCACTGGCCCCGTGTGGCAAGGCTAGGAAGACAACATCGTGGCCGGAGAGCTGTTCAACAGTTGTTTCAACCAGGACGCGATCGGCCAGCGAGTGCAGGTGCGGGGAGAGTTCCCCCAGTCGCTGTCCCGCGTTTGAGTGGGCGGTGATGGCACCAATTGTTACGTCTGGATGGTTTGCAAGCAGGCGAAGGACTTCGCCGCCCGCATATCCACTGGCTCCGGATACAGCTACTGAAATCGTCATAATGAAACTCTACTACGCATTTATGCATGATGGCTAATAAATATTCACAATAGATCGCTACAGCGACGTTACACCACGGGATGAAATCTCGTGGGACCAAGAACAACCTTATAAGGTGGCACCCAAGAGATCACCACCCCCGACACAAGGAGTTCACTCTCATGAGCCACCATGCAATTATCGCCTCTCAAGCCGGCGGACCCGAGGTCTTCGAGCTGGTTTCGCGCGAAACTCCCACCCCGGGCCCGGGTCAGCTACTGATCAAGGTGGCAGCCGTAGGCGTGAACTTCATTGAGACCTATCAGCGCTCGGGTGTTTATCCGGTGAAGTACCCCTTCATTCCGGGCAGCGAAGGCTCCGGGGTTGTGGAGGCTGTGGGCGAAGGAGTCACCGACTTCGCCCCGGGTGACCGGGTAGCCACCAGCGAGGGCGCTAAGACCTACGCGCAATACACACTGCTACAGGCGGAGAAAGCATCACGGGTTCCGGCCGAGGTACCACTGGATCAGGCAGCAGCCCTCCCACTGCAGGGCATGACGGCGCACTACCTGATCAACTCCAGTTACAACGTGAAGCCGGGCGATACGGTTCTCACCTATGCGGGCGCCGGCGGGGTGGGGCTAATCCTCATCCAGCTCTTGAAATTGCGTGGCGCCACAGTCATCACCACAACCTCGACCGAGGAAAAGGCACAGCTGGCACGCGCGGCCGGCGCCGATTACGTCTTGAGCTATGACGAGGTGCCAACACGGGTCCGTGAAATCACTGAGGGTCGCGGTGTCGAGGTTGTCTACGACGGGATCGGCAAGGACACCTTTGAAAATTCCCTTGGAGCCCTGAAAATCCGTGGAACCCTGGTGCTCTTCGGTGGCGCCTCCGGCCAGGTTCCCCCCTTTGACTTGCAGCGCCTCAACGCGCACGGCTCACTCACCGTCACGCGTCCCAAACTCAACGACTTCCTGCTCGATGCCAAGGAACGCGCCTGGCGCTCGGGCGAACTTTTCGATCTTGTCGCCCAGCGCAAACTCGATGTGCGCATTGGAGCCCGTTTCGAGCTAGCCGAGGCCGGTGCCGCTCACACCGCGCTCGAATCGCGTGGAACCACAGGAAAAGTCATCCTCGTTCCCTAGACAACCAAATACGAACAATTCGTCCGGTCGGTGGTGACCGAGGAAAGCTCCGGGCACCACCGTCCGTACTTAACAGCAGAAACATGCATCAACGCCCTCACAAGTGGCTCACAAAGTGTGTTCATAAGATTCGCGATGTAAAATTTCTTGCGTTAACTTCTTGACTGCAAGCGTGTGATCTAGCACGCTTCTACTTATGACCGTCGCCAACCCAAGAGTCAACTCGCCAGTAAACCCGGGTTCACAATCCGCACTACGCTCACGCAATGAACAACGCGTCTTGGCGACCTTACGTACACACGGAACGCTAACTCAAGCGGCCCTGGCACGCTCAACGGGTCTTTCCACGGCAACCATTTCCAATATCGTCAAATCCCTTGCCGCCTCCGGGCGCCTGGATACCTCACCAATCACCAGCGGTGGGCGCCGGGCGCTGGGTGTCACGGTCTTAGAAGAATCCGAGATTGCCGTAGGCATTGACTTTGGGCGCAGCCACATTCGCGTCGTGTTAGCCAGGGCCGGATTCAGACTCGTTGATGAGATCTTTGAGCCACTGCCCATCGGGCACAAGGCCGAAAGTACCATAGCTCGAGCATCAACCATCCTCGATGAATTGTGCGCCAAGAATGGAATCGAGCGCACCCAATTAGTGGGTGCCGGGATAGGAATTCCCGGACCCATAGACCAGCGAACTAAAACGGTAATTCGCGGTGCGATCCTCCCACAATGGGTTGATCTCGACATAAACTCGCACCTTCAAGATGCCCTTGGATTGCCGGTACATATTGATAATGACGCAAACCTTGGGGCACTCGCCCAGATCACCTGGGGCGAACATCAGGAGGTCGCAAATTTATGCTTCCTCAAAATCGGCAGCGGCATTGGCTCGGGACTGATCCTCAACGGCGCCCTGCACTACGGCTTCCTCGGCATCACCGGAGAAATCGGGCACTCCACAATATTTGATCAGGGCCTGATTTGCCGTTGCGGCAACAGGGGATGCCTTGAGACAGTGGCCTCGACGAGCATCATGATCGAGCTTCTGAGCCGCACCGAAACCACACCCATCAGCATCGAGACAATCTTCGAACGGGCATTATTAGGAGACTCGGCAACGCTGCGAGTCATTGACGACCTTGGGGTGGCGGTGGGGCACGCACTTGCCAATGTTGCAAACCTGATCAATCCGGAAGTCATGGTGTTAGGCGGCCCATTAGCCCCTCTGGGCGAGCTACTACTGTCCCCGATTCGTCGCGGGCTGATGCGTCATGCGATTCCCGTGGTTGGCGAAAACACAACACTCTGCATGTCATTACTCGGGGATCGAGCCGAGGCACTGGGTGCCGCAGCACTTGTACTTCGGCAACTCGAGGCGCGCTTGTAGCCAACATTTCTGTGACGCAAAGGTAACAATTTGCGTTAAGTAGTTGACTGCAATGTGTGACCCGGGTAACCATGGTCAGAGTTACGATCACAGAATTCGACAGAATCACACATTTTCAAACACGGAGGTAAGCATGCGTCGTCGTCTCACGCTCATCGCAGCAGCCGCAACCTTGGGCCTGACCCTTGCAGGCTGTGGCGGAGCCGAGAAACCAGCAGAATCTGCAGCACCACCGAGTGAAGCCACCGGTAAAGTTGGCGTCTTCACCTGGTGGGCCGACGGTTCCGAAAAGGTCGGTCTAGATGCCCTGGTCAAGGTCTTCAACACCGATTACCCGAACCTCACCTTTGACAACCTCGCAGTTGCCGGCGGCGCAGGCTCACAGGCCAAGAGCGTTCTCGCTGCACAGCTCAAGGCCGGAAACCCACCGGATTCCTTCCAGGCGCACGCGGGTGCCGAACTCCAGGACTACATCGATGCCGAGCAGCTCGAGGATCTGACTTCCTTTTACGCCGATAACAAGCTCACCGAACAGTTCCCCAAGGATCTGGTTGACCGCTTGACTGTTGATGGCAAGATCTACTCGGTCCCCTCAAACATCCACCGCGCCAACGTCGTATGGGCAAACGTGGGTGTTTTGAAGGATGCAGGAATTGATCCAACCAAGCCGGCAACCGACCTCGATGGATGGTTCGCCGACATGGACAAGATCAAGGCCAAGGGCAAGACCCCACTGGCCGTTGCCGGCTCCTGGACCCAGGTTCAGCTTTTTGAAAACGTTCTGCTCTCGTCCTTGGGCGTAGATGGCTACAACGGCCTCTGGGATGGCAAGACCGATTGGAAGGGCGCGGATGTCACCATGGCAATCGAGGCCTACAAGAAGGCTCTGAGCTACACCAACACCGACCGTGATTCGCTCAGCGACTGGGCTCCGGCAACTCAGCTGGTTCAGGACGGTGCTGCTGCCTACAACGTCATGGGTGACTGGGCGGAAGCCAAGTTTGCACAGGACGGCGATGTGGCCGGAACCGATTACACCTACTTCCCAACCCCGGGTACTGCTGGCGTCTTTGACTTCCTTGCCGACTCCTTCACCCTGCCCGTTGGCGCTCCGAACCCGAACGGCGCCAAGGCATGGTTGACAACAATTGGTTCCGCAGAGGGCCAGAGTGCCTTCAACAAGGCCAAGGGCTCGATCCCGGCCAACACCACAGCGAAGACCGATGACTTCTCCGAATACCAGAAGAGTGCCATCAAGGACTTCTCTCAGGACAAGATCGTTTCCTCACTCGCCCACGGTGCAGCAGTCCCGGTTGCCTGGCTCAATGACCTGAGCACCGCGGTCAGCAAGTTTGGTGGCGACGGCAACGTTGCAGGCCTGCAGGATTCTGCGGCAGCAATCGCCGACAAGTTCGCTAAGTAATACAAACACAACCCCTTGGGGGCGATCGTAGCCACAACGGTACGAATCGCCCCCACTGGTGTGTGGCACCACGCTTTCAAGGGAGGAATCCATGTTCAGACGCGTCAAGCACTGGGGACCGGGGCTACTACTCCTCGCCCCCACCATTATTCTGGTTGGCGTTTTCGTCTACTGGCTCATCATCGAAAACTTCAGGGTGTCACTGACCAATCAGCACACTGCAAAACCCAGCGACAAGTACGTAGGCTTTGAAAACTACACAAACTTGTTGGCTGACCCTAACTTCCAGCACTCCCTATGGAACCTGCTGATTCTCACCATCGTCTTTTTGGGCGGAACCCTGATCTTTGGTTTCCTCTGGGCCTGGATCTTGGACAAACCGGCCAAGGGCGAAGGATTCTTCCGGGCCGTATACCTGTTCCCCATGTCGATTTCATTCATCGCCTCCGGTGTTGTGTGGCGTTGGTTGCTCTCCTCACTGCAGACCGATCAACCAGGTGGTGAGCGGACAACCGGCCTGAACCGTTTGTTAGATTCCATCGGTCTAGGCTTCATGCAGAACGATTGGTGGTCCAACCCCACCTGGGGCATTGCAGCAATTGCTGTCCCAGCCATTTGGCAGCTTTCGGGCTACGTCATGGCCCTATTCCTTGCCGGTTTCCGTGGCATCCCCGAGGAACTACGCGAGGCAGCCCGCATTGACGGTTGCAGTGAATGGAAGCTCTATCGTCACGTGATCTTCCCTCAGCTAAACCCCGTGATGCTTTCGGCAGTGATCATCATTGGTCACATGTCCCTGAAACTCTTTGACCTCATCCGTGCCATCGTCCCGGATGCCAACACCTATGACGTCCAGGTCCCGGCAACCATGATGTGGGTTAAGTACATCGGTAGCGACTACGCGGATGCAGCAGCAATCGGCATGATCCTCTTGGTCCTTGTCGCAATCGTTGTTATCCCGTACCTGATGTACACCTCGCGAGCGGAGAAGCGCTAATGGCTACCTCGATTCTTGACCGCACTAGCTCCGGCGGCACCGCAGCCGGAGCCCCAAATCCGACCAAGCGTCGGATCAACAGGACGCTAAAATATGCGCTGCTGTTGCTCTTTGTGATCATGATTTTGATCCCCGCCTACGTGCTATTTATTACTAGTTTCAAGGGCACCTCCGACGCCGACCCATCACGGGCATGGCTGCTGCCGGAAACCTGGGAAACAGCTGGCTGGGTTAAGGCTTGGGAAACACTGGCACCCGCTCTGGGACGTACCTTCTTGCTGGTCATCCCCTCGGCGATCATTTCGGCAACGCTGGGATCCATTAACGGTTACGTGCTTTCCAAATGGCGGTTCCCCGGCGCTAACGTTGTCTTCACGCTAATACTCTTTGGGATGTTCATCCCCTACCAGGCCGTGATGATCCCGCTGACCCAGCTGATGAGCAACCTTGGCGTCCCGCAGGGCATTCCCTCGCTGATGCTGCTTCACATCGTTTACGGTTTACCTATTTGTACGCTGATCTTCAGAAACTACTACGAATCGGTGCCTAGTGAACTGATCGAGGCGGCACGCATGGACGGTGCCGGAATCCTGCGCACTTACTCCTCGGTGATCCTGCCCATCTCAACCCCAGGCTTTGTTGTCGTGTTGATCTGGCAGTTCACCTCGGCGTGGAACGACTACCTGTTCGCCGCGTTCTTCTCCTCCGGGCGTAACGGCCCGGTGACCATCGCGCTAAGCTTCCTAGCCGGTGGACAGCTCACCGACTACGCTGCTTCCATGGCCGGTGCGCTCATTGCCTCGGTACCAACACTGCTTGTCTACATCCTGCTGGGCAAGTACTTTGTTGGCGGCTTGATGAGCGGCTCGGTCAAGGGCTAAGAGCACCAAATCATGGAGCACCCGATGCGTGGGGCGCTCGCCATAGCGGCGAAGCGCCCCACGCATTTTCGTTGTCTCCGAAGCTACTCAAATCGTTGATGCTTCGAGTATCCCCCCTCTAGGACATCCACAAAACCTGGTGCTCTTCGTACTCAGCGGCCCTAGAAATTGCGAGAAGTTCGATCAGTTCACGTGGCAATGGCATGGCATGGGGAAGCTGGATGGAACCCTTACCAACTTTAAAGCCTTCCAATTTTCCGGCTGCGGACAGTGCCTCACGCGAGGAGGGCGTGCTGTAAAGGTTGATGTGGTGTGTGAAAACCGCGTATGAGATCAAGATGGTTTCCTTGATAAATGCTGGCTGTCCCCACTTGATCTGCACCCGTGCCTCGGGAAGTGCCGCTTCCAATACTTGGTGCAGGGATCTCACTCGTTCTTGTAGCTCGGGCGGAACATTGCTCAGATACTCATCCGGGGTACCACCCCTGACCTTGGCCATAAAGCTCCTCATGATTCTTGATGATCAAAGATTGCAGGAGCGAACTCCTTACGCATCTGCCCTCGTGCCTCCACCCTAGCCTGAGCGCATTTCCCGGCTAAGAACTGGGCTGGCGATTGTCTACACAGCAGGGTCGGTAGGCAGTTTCAGCAATGCTTATCACGCAACGTTCGTGAGGTTCTCACCTGCCAATCGGGCGCACCAATGCTCCTGCTCGTCAACCACTGGTGTCCGCATCAAGGGAGGTTCACACTTGATCCAGCGAAGTGAATCGCAGCGCAAGGGTGAGGAGAAAACCATGGACAGGGCAACATTGCGTAGCTTGCAACAACCTCTCAAACAGCGTTACCTGCAGCAGCCCGCCGAAGGAACGATCCGGCTCAGTGCCAACGGTACGATTGGTGCCCAAAATTTGTCCTGTTCGGTTCAAACCGGCCAAGCAATAGTTGCCGCGGGCCTCCATCCTTCAACGGGAGGCGACGGAACTTTAGCGTGTTCCGGAGACTTGCTACTCCAAGCACTGGCGGCCTGCGCCGGAGTTACGTTGGCAGCGGTTGCAACTAACCGGGGATTCATGATCCAGGGGAATATCCAGGCAACGGGTGAATTGGATGTACGTGGCACCCTAGGAATCGATCCACAAGTTCCCGTAGGGTTTCGTTCAATAACGTTGTCCCTCGAACTACAGAGCGATCTGAGCGTAGAACTTGTCACAGACTTGGTACAGACGACGGAAAAATATTGTGTAGTGCTTCAAACACTGCGTTCCGTGCTGCCCATCGAGGTCGAGTCATCGAACACTTCCGCCTAACCAGCGGTGTTCTAAAAAGCGCGCAACGGCTGGCGCCGCGGTGCAGTGGAGGAAAGCACCGAGGCATCTTTGGCGCGGGTAAAGTTCGGATCTGCCGTGGTGAATCCCGTGCAAAATCTTCGAGTTCAGTCGATGACATCAGGCAAGTCTTCGGCGAACTCGGGGCGGCTCGCCGCGCATTTAGATAGTCAGGAAATGTACCTGCTATGGAAAGGCCTCGAGAGAAAAACAGCGCATTTAATGCAGCTCAAGGTCAACGGAAACGCTGCCATCCCATGAATTCCTAGGCCAACGATATCGCTCTCACTGCCACCACGATGGCTACAATGGCGATTGATCCTGCAGCAAATTTGTAGCTCCTCGGCTTTCGTCGCCTTTAGTTCTACTCAAAATTTCTGATCCGCGGAAGAACCACCGCATGGATACCCATGGAAAGAATCAGCGTCACCGCAAAGATCAGGATCGAGCGAGTAAATGCACTTTCTTGTGCGGCTTCGCCTTGCTCTCCCCAAACGCCAAGGATCAGTGTCAGCAAGGAAACTAGCGATGCATAACCGATCGAGATAAAGCTTGCGGGAACGGTTTTCTCTGCCATATACCAGTACCCGATTTTGAGCCGGTCCAGCGTATATCGTGTACCAAAGCCCAGCATCAGCAAGCCAAGACCCAGTTGAATCAGCGCAGTGCTTTGCATACTGCCAAATCCGAATCCATCCGAACCGACATGGATGGCGATTGATGCAGGAAGCTCCGACCGGGACATCAGATAGAGGGCACAGCAGAGAACAAACACGAGCAGCGGAATTATCGTCAATACCCAGAACAGCCGTTTGGGAGCCGCTTTGGAATCCGTGGTGCGGACCTGGCCTGCTGGATTGCCGGTGATCATCGTTGCTGGTTCCTTTGCTAGCTATTTCACCCCAGCCTAGTTCAGGTAGGTTCCCATCCGCCAAAGCAACAGGGGGGCCGGCACTCCCCAACACACCATGTTGTCAAAGAGTACCGACCCCCCTGAAGGAATCAGCGATTATACCGCTTTAGCGCTGTACTGCACCAAAACGCTCGGCGGCTAGTGCCACGGCTCCGGCACGAGCCTCCGATGCCTCATCGGCGGTCAGCGTGCGGTCGGTGGCACGGAAGCGCAGACCAAAGGCCAACGACTTCTTGCCGTCCTCGATGCCGGTGCCCGAGTACACATCAAAGAGCGCAATGTCCTCAAGCAGTTCACCGGCACCTTCACGCAGGGCCTCCAGCACATCCGAGGCCACAACGCCCTGTTCGACAACCAAGGCTACGTCCTGGGTGGAGATCGGGAAGGTGGAGATGTGCTTGGCGACAATCACATCTGCGGCAGCGTCGAAGAGCACGTCCACGTCGATTTCCATGGCCACCGTGCGCTCGGGAAGATCCAGCTCGGCCAGCAGCTTCGGGTGAAGCTCGCCGGCAAAGCCAACCTGGGTGCCGTCGCGCAGGCTCAAGGCAGCGGTGCGTCCGGGGTGGAATGCCTGGTGCGTTCCCTGAGCAACAACTACCTCAACACCCAAGATGTCCGAGACAAGCTTTGCAATATCGAGGGCATCGGCCCAGTCGTAGACGCGCGGGGTGTGCTCGGCGGCAACCGGTGAATCATGACCCGTGAGTACCGCGGCAATGTGGGTTGGCTGGTGTGGCAATCCTGCGTAGAGTGCGTCGAGTTCGGCATCAGATGGCTTAATGGCCAGCGGCGGGATTGAGGCGGTACCCAAGGTTTCACCGGGCAGGAAGACCAAACCTGATTCAAAGAGGGCAAGATCGCGGAAGCCACGGCCGTGGTTACGGCGAGCAATGTTCAGCAGACCCGGCAGCAGCGAGGTACGCATGAAGCCAAATTCACTGGACATCGGGTTGTTCAGCTTCACCGCCGGAACCTCACCGGTCACCGGGGCACCGAAGGTATCGTTCTGTGCCTTGGTGACAAACGGGTAGGCAAGTACCTCGGTCAAACCCGAATCGGCGAGAGCCGCAACCACGCGGCGACGCTGGGACTGCACGCGGGAGTATCCGCGGCCCGGAGGCGCCGTTGGCAAGGTTGCCGGGATCTTGTCGTAACCCACAAGGCGGGCAATTTCCTCGGTCAGATCCTGCTTGGTTTCCAGATCCGGACGCCATGACGGAGCGGTGACCAGGTAACCGGTAGCGCTCTTGTCGATGCTTGCGCCAATTTCCTCCAAGGCCCAGATGATCTGGTCCTCGGTGTAGTCGATGCCGATCAGTGCCGAAGCAAAACCTGCCGGCAGGTCAATGACTACGGGTGCCGGGGCGGTACCGGCATCGGTGATCTCGGTGGTGGCGGTGCCACCGGCGAGTTCAACCAGTAGGTTTACCGCACGCTGAGCAGCCTCATCTGCGATCTCCCAGTCAACGCCGCGCTCAAAACGCTTCGAGGCCTCGGAGGGCAACTTGTGGCGGCGACGTGAACGAGCGATAGAGATTGGCTCGAAGTGCGCGGCCTCAATCAGCACGGTGGTCGTCGCATCCGATACCTCGGTGGAGGCACCACCCATGACACCGGCAATGCCAATGGCACCGGACTCATCGGTGATCAACAGATCCTCAACGTTGAGCTTGCGAGTCTTCCCATCAAGGGTCGCTAGGGTTTCACCTTCGCTCGCACGGCGCACCGTAATGGTGCCGGTGAGTTTGTCGGCGTCGTAGAAGTGCAGCGGCTGGCCGAGTTCAAGCATCACGTAGTTTGAAATATCAACGACCAGCGAGATTGAACGCATGCCGGCCAGGCTCAGTCGGCTAGCCATCCATGGCGGGGTGGGCAGGCTCGGATCAATGTTTGTCACCTTGCGGGTGACAAAGCGGTCGCAACCATCCTTGCCGTAGATTCCCGCGGTGTCCGCGAGGACTACCGGGTGGCCCGGTGCGGTTGCCTCGTCCACGACCACCAGCGAGGCCGGATCGGTGTAGGCGGTTCCGGTGGCGTGCGCGAATTCGCGTGCCACCCCACGGATGGAAAACGCGTAGGAACGGTCCGGGGTCACGTTGATTTCCGCTGCCTGATCGTACAGACCCAGCAACTCCATCGCGTCGGTGCCCAGTTCGGGGTCAAGACCGATGCGGGAGAGAACCAAGATGCCATCGTGGTCATCACCAATGCCGAGTTCGCGCACGGAGGCGATCATGCCCGCCGAGAGGTGACCATAGGTCTGGCGAGCGCTGATCTTGAAGTCGCCCGGCAGTACTGCTCCGGGAAGCGTGACAACAACCTTGTCACCGACCACGAAGTTGTGCGCACCGCAAATGATGCCTTGGACGCCCGAGGGATCGATGCCCTCATGGGTCAGGGTCTGTTCCTGGCCCTCGGGGACCACACGGACCTGGCACCAGTTAATGGTCTTGCCGTTGGTCTGCTCTTCCTTGACGATGGAGAGCACCTGGCCAACCACGATCGGGCCGGAAATCTCGTCGGTGGGACGGTGCACGTCCTCTTCCTCGAGTCCTACCTTGACCAACTCGGCCATAACGTCTTCTGCGGTTGCTTCTGCAGGAACCTGCGCGTATTCGCGCAGCCATGAAAGTGGAATACGCATGTCTTAGATCTCCATCCCGAAGTGCTCGCTGAAGCGGATATCGCCCTCGATCATGTCGTGCATGTCCGGGACCTCATTGCGGAACATGAGTGTGCGTTCCACACCCATGCCGAAGGCAAAGCCGGAGTATTCCTCCGGGTCGATGCCCGCGGCGCGCAGCACGTTGGGGTTGACCATGCCGCAGCCACCCCACTCGATCCAGCGCGGACCGCCCTTGGCACCTGGGTGCCAGATATCCAGCTCCGCCGATGGTTCGGTGAAGGGGAAGAAGTTGGGGCGCAAACGAATCGAAGCGTCCTCGCCAAACATCTGGCGGGCAAAGTGCTCAAGGGTGCCGCGCAGATCCGCCATGGTCAGGTTCTTGTCAATGGCAAGGCCCTCGAACTGGTGGAAGACCGGTGTGTGTGTGGCATCGAGTTCATCGGTGCGGTAGACGCGGCCCGGGCACAAAACATAGATCGGCACTTCACGCTCGAGCATGGAACGGACCTGTACCGGGGAGGTGTGGGTACGCAGCAACAGGTGCGAGTCGACCGGGTCGATGAAGAAGGTGTCCTGCATTTCGCGGGCCGGGTGATCCGGTGCAAAGTTCAGTGCATCAAAGTTGAACCATTCGGATTCGACCTCGGGGCCCTCAGCAATTTCCCAGCCCATGCCCACGAAGATATCCGAGACACGGTCCTGCAGCGTGGAGAGCGGGTGACGAGCACCGGCGCGACGGCGGCGCGGGGCAGCTGTCACATCAACTGTCTCTTCGACAAGGATGCGTGCGGCGTCCTCGGCTTCGAGGACCTCGGTGCGCGCGGCCAAAGCCTTGTTGACTCGGCCACGGGAAGCTCCCATGAGCTTGCCGGCAACAGCCTTTTCGCTCTTGTCGAGTTTGCCAATGGAACGGTTGGCCAGCGACAGCGGCGACTTCTCACCGGTGTGGGCCAGCCGTGCCGTCTTCAGTTCATCCAGGTTCGTCGCCGCGGCAAAGGCGGCAAGCGCAGCTTGTACGGCAGTATCAATGCCAGCCTCGTCGGTGGGATGCGGGACGACCGGTGTTTGGGCGTCAAGGACGTCCACTTCCGGATTCGTGGGTTCAGACATGGGGGTTCTTTGGCCCTTTTCACTGTTGTTTGCGTCTCTGATTTCTTAGACCATTCTAGGTGCTTACACCCCTAGGGTTTGAATCGCGGCGCGATCACGTATCCGGTCGTGGTCGTGGACATCATCAAGTGAGGTAAGCAATAGTGGAAGTCATGTCCCGTGTTTCACAAACTTTTGCCCTGTCCACGGCCGCGCTGCTCCTCATGGGATCGCTGAGCGCCTGTTCCACTCCCCCGACCCCAGATGCCACGGCCCAGGCATTGGCCCAAGGATTAGGGTCGCTCGACTTCTCCGCGGTGCCGCTTGCAGACCAAGACGCAGCAAGCATTTCCGCGGAATTAACCACGGCCCTTGAACCAATGATTAAGACTCCGCGTACAGTGAGTTTGGAATCCGTGGAAGTAGACGAGGCTTCCGAAAAACCCAAGACCGCCACGGCAAGCTACAAAATTACCTGGGATCTAGATTCCAGCGATGTCGACTGGTCCTACACCACCACCGCGGCCTTGGTCTTTGACGACGAAAGCAAAACCTGGCAGGCCCGACTTGATCCATCGGTTGCGGTTCCCGGACTGGAAAAAGATCAGTACATTGCCAAAAAGTCCGTTGCTGCTACCCGCGGGGATATTCGTGGCAACAAGGATCAGGCGCTTGTGATCAAGCGAGACGTGCTGAACATCGGCTTAGATAAGGCAAGTAGCACCGAAGCCGAATGGGAATCCTCGGCCAAGGCCCTTGCCAAACTCCTAGATATCGAGGCAGATCCGCTGGTGCAACGCGTGGCTGCAGCGGGCCCACGCGCCTTTGTTCAGGCCATCACGCTACGCAATGATCAAACCCAAACCATCCCGCAGGAAAAGTTTGATCAGATCCCGGGTGTCTTGGTTCAACATGATGCGGTTCCGCTGGCACCCACTCGCTCCTTTGCACGCCCCATCATAGGCTCATTCGGTGAGGCAACGGCAGAAATCGTTGAGGCTTCAAAGGGGACCGTAAAGGCCGGTGACAAGATCGGGCTATCCGGATTGCAAAAGGAATACCAAGATACGCTTGCCGGCACCCCCGGATACACCATCAGCATCTTCGATAAGGATAAAAAGCCTGTAGAAAGGCTGCTGGAGAACGCTCCGGTAGATGGCAAGGATCTGCAGATTACTTTGGATCGTGATACTCAGATGCTTGCCGAATCAATCCTTGAAGAGACAACAAGTGATAGCGCGCTCGTAGCAGTGCGTCCCTCCGATGGAGCGATTCTTGCTGCCGCAAGCGGACCCAGCACCAACCCAGCAAACACAGCATTGCTCGGCAAATATGCACCGGGCTCCACATTCAAGGTAGTCACAGCCCTGGCCATGCTCCGTAATGGTGATACCCCCAAGAGCGTTGTCAATTGCCCGGCAACGGTGAGCGTTGATGGCAAGGAGTTCAAGAACTATGACGGTTACCCGACCTCCGCACTAGGGAAGATCCCGCTCTCCGAGGCACTTGCGCATTCCTGCAATACGGTATTTATTGAAGGCGCTCTCAAGGCCAAGTCCCCGGCGCTGGCGGAAGCAGCAACGGCCCTGGGTCTGAATGTCGATCCGGCCACCGGGGCTGCATCCTTTATTGGCGCGGTTCCCAACGATTCAACCGGTACCGAGCTCGGTGCCAACGGCATCGGGCAGGGAGTTGTCCAGTCCTCAACCTTGGGCATGGCAACCGTTGCTGCCTCGGTGGCAAATGGCGCCACGGTCACCCCATACCTGGTTGCAGATCCCAAGCCAGCGGCACCGGTGGCCGCCAAGAAACCCTTGACGGCTCAGGAAGCCAAGGATTTGGCCTCCATGATGGCCGAGGTTGTTGATCATGGAACGCTTAAGGATCTCAATAAGATCGGTGGAAAACCGGTGATCGGCAAGAGCGGCACCGCCGAATACGATGCCGAGCGCAACGCTCACGCCTGGACCATTGTTACCCAAGGAGATCTAGCGGTAGCGGTATTCGTTTCCGATGGGTCAGGTGGCGCACAAACGGCCGGCCCAATCGCCAAGAAGTTCTTGACCGAACATAAATAGACACTACCCAAAATGGTGAAGGGGCTAAGCGAATTTTTCGCTTAGCCCCTTCACCATTTTTACTACTTCTGCTCCATCTAAGTGGGGCAGGAAGCTATCTCTAGTGTGCTTCGCTAACTTCTGGGCGACGCATGATGGCTACGCCAACAGCTGCGCCAATCAATGCCAAGATTCCAAAGGCACCGGAGAGCAGCAACGCGGTGTTATCTGCTTCCTTTGCCGTAGCGGTAAGTTCACCCTCGGTGTTCTTCAAGTCGAAGGTGACGGTGTTTCCGGAGATTTCTCCGGCAGCGCTAGCCTCGGTAACAACACCCGGGAATGTAACAGTTAGCGTCGATTCGCTCAGCGTCGAAACATCTGTTCCACCGAAACCGGTGGAGCTGAAGAAGTACAAGCCATCACGGAATTCGATCTCAAACTTGACGCCGATCTGTGCCGACATGTCGTTGAGTTCGGTCAGTGACTTATCCGTGGCAGCAAATTTGTAACCAAGGAATTCTGCATCTTCAAATGGGGTCTTGGTGACGCCCTCGGGAAGCTGTCCCATGAGCTGTTCCTCGGTAGCACCGGTCTGCGCCAGTACCGCGTCGAGGCTTTGGCCGCCGAGCAATTTCTTTTCAACGCCAACAACGGTGGTAACTGAGCCCTTTTCCGGGCTGGAGACCTGAACGTCAACATCCATCTTCATGCAACCGGTCAAACTCAAAACCAATGCCACCATGACACCAACGATGGATACGATCTTCTTCATTTAATCTCCTCGGGATGGGGGCTCTGAATGGAAAATTTCCCCACGTCAAAGAACAACTCTATCGGGTAGACCTGTGAGTGAAATAATCGTGTCGTGCCGGTGAGTTTCCGATCCACGGAAACCATGCATTTGGTTAGACTGAGACTCATGGACGGCTGGAAGCGTTTACGAGCGTTGCTGAACTGGGTAAACCTTTCGACACCCAGTGCCTTGATAGTTGCCAGGGCCACAGGTTGCAGGGTTGTTGCAGGTCCTTCCGGACTCCACTATGCACTGAATTATTCTCCACGGTTGCCGCTGGCCGGGGCATTTACCATGGGTAATGTGGTGTTTTTTCGCCCTAGGTTCCGGGATCCCTCATTGCATCCGCACCTCGTTGCCCATGAGGAAACACATTGCACCCAATACGCCTTGTGCCTCGGCTTACCGTTCATTGGGCTGTACTTTGCCGCTGCCGCGTACTCACTGATACGCACCGGGGATCCGGCTTCGGCAAATATTTTTGAACGTTTTGCCGGGCTACGCGCGGGTGGCTATGTTCAGCGCCCCACGCGTAATGCGGTGCCAGCGATCCTTGTGACGGTGGTGGGCCGCATCGAAAAATTGTGCAAGTCCACACCGGGCCGGACAGCAGCGACCAAGCTCTAGTTATTCATTGCCCCCAGCCGAAGGAGAAACGACCGTGAGTAAAAAGAAATTCATCACTATGAACGGTTCTGCCACAGTGTCAGAGGTTCCCGATCTCATGAGCATTTCATTAGCCATTGAGGCACGCCACGACCAAGCCCAGGGAGCCTACTCATTGGTGGCCCAGCGCTCGACCGATATGATTTCGGCGCTCAGTTCGCATACACCACTGGTAAAACTAGCAACAACCGGTATTGGATTACGTTCACGCACAAGCTGGCACAATGAGGAAAATGTTGTGGTGGGCTATGAGGCAGATACCTCACTACAGCTCACCGGCGTGGGGATTGAAGAAGTCTCCGAGGTTCTTGCCGTAGCTCTTGCGGCTGGTGGTGACTACCTGCGCATCAATTCGGTCACTGCGGAGGTTTCAGATCCGCTGCCCGCACAATATCAAGCTCGAGAACTTGCCTTCAATGACGCTCGGGCCAAGGCGAAACAACTAGCTGCGCTGGCTGGCTGCTCGCTGGGAAGCACCTTGAGCGTCAAAGAAATTCGCGGTGCTGTGCCCGGACCGGTGCTCAGAGCCAAGGCTGCTGTCATGGCCGAAAGTTCAATGCCTGTGGTTGCCGGTGAGCAAGAACTCTCGGTACATGTTGAGGTCTCCTGGGAGCTCATAAGCGCCACGAAAAACTAGTGTAGGTGCCCGGCACTAATACTTGGTTCCGTTTGAGTCTCCAACCCCATACGGGCAATGTCCGCCAGTGTCTGGGCAAATTCTTCAAGCAATACAGTGTCTTGCTCAATTGATGGAATGTGAATGAAGCCTCCACACATGCCTTCCTGCCCCTCGAGGAAATGCATGAGCGCATAAAAGACTTGGTTGCAGACAAAGCTACCCGCCGTTAAAGATACTTCTGCCCGCACGGCAGTGCTCCGGGCATTGATTTCTTGCATTGCACGTTTCAACGGCAACGTTGAGAAGTAGGCGTTCGGGCCATCCGCTACAACAGGAGTGTCAATGGGTTGCTCCCCCGCATTATCTGCAATGCGTGCATCAATGTGATTGATGGCAATCTTTTCAAGACTCAGGGAGCTGCGTCCGGCTGCCAGGCCCAGGCTGATCACCAGGTCCGGGGAATAGTGGTGTAGCAGTTCGTTCAGTGTTACCGGTGCCGTATCAAAAACACAGGGCAGTAGCGCTGCACGCGCCGTAAACCCGGCTGCTTCGAGGATTTCTGCGGCGCGCTGGGCAAGTGTCCACGAGGGATTGAAAGTTTCTCCACCAAAGGGTTCGAACCCGGTCAGCAGGATCACCGGGTTGCCCCGGCCTGTGCCTCGGAAAGAACAGCGCGAACTATTGGAAGATCGGCCGGAATCCATGGGAGAGCTTCTAACGAGGCAAGGTCGAGATCAACCCAGAGCAGTTGGTCATGATCCTCAAGCGGTGCCGGGGTACCGGAGCTGATTTCGGCAAACCAAACACGCATTGCTGCGCTGTCGTTGAGCTGCCAGCCTGGTTCAAGAGGACCAAATATTTCGCTACCCAGCTCTAGGCTGACCCCAAGTTCTTCCGTAATTTCCCGGTGTACCGCTTCTTGGCAGCTCTCCCCCGGTTCAATTTTTCCACCAGGAAACTCCCACATGCCAGCAACTGTTGGTGGAGCCGTCCTGCGGGCCGTGAGCAAACGGGTGGGATTTTCTAGTGAATCAAGGATCGCCGCGGCAACAATTTGTTTCAAAGTTCTTCTTACTTTTCGAGCTCCGCGGCACGCGCGGCAGCAAAAACATCTGGCTCAATATAGATGACACATTTGTGTTCAACTGCAGCCCGGATACGTATCTCGGCAGCATCAATTGCCTGCGCGATCTGTGCCCCCGATGAATTTTCGGGTACCGAAATCTTTGCTGCAACAAGGATTTCCTCGGGGCCCAGGTGCAGGGTCTTGAGGTGAATCAGTGTCGATCCATCTGCAGTCAGCGCCTCACGAATGGCATGTACGTGCTCAACAGTTGCGGATTCGCCAAGTAACAGCGACTTGGTTTCGATGGCCAGAACTATCGCGATGAGTACCAGCAACACACCAATGCAGGCGGTACCCGCGGCATCGAAGGCACCGTTACCTGTCACCAGGGTGAGGCTGACGCCCAGCAAGGCTAAGACCAGACCAACGAGTGCACCAAAATCTTCAAGCAAGATCACCGGTAGTTCAGGGGCTTTTGCCGTGCGAATGAACTTTGACCACGATTGCTTTCCGCGTACGTGGTTCGATTCTTTGATAGCCGTACGGAAAGACAGCGACTCGGCAATGATTGCACCAATCAATACGGCCAAGGGAACCCACCACCATCTGCCTTCAATGCCGTGTGGGTCTTTGAATTTTTGCCACGCCTCATAGAGCGCAAAAAGCCCACCCACGCTAAAGAGCACGATGGAGACGATGAATGAATACACGTAGCGTTCGCGCCCATATCCAAAGGGGTGTTCTTCGTCTGCCTGTCGGTGAGCTTTCTTACCACCCACCAGCAAGAGGACTTGGTTCCCGGAGTCTGCTACCGAGTGAATTGCTTCGGCAAGCATTGAGGATGAGGCAGTGACCGCCCAGGCAACAAACTTGAATACGGCGATGGTCAGGTTGGCTGCTAATGCTGCGACAACCGCCTTAGTGCCTCCGGATGCTGCCATGGGTTCCGCCCCTTTTCATCTCACACTTCATATTTCGGGCCGAGACCCAGATTTTTCGATTCGAACCTAAGGGTAGCGTGAGTTTATGCCCCGCGAGGTACCAAGCCACGAGGGTAGGCAATATTTTTTGTGCCCGGTGCACTCTTCCCCCCAAGAGCATGACGGTGTTCAAGCCTTGGGGGAAGAACGTGGAACAGTTACTTGCGGCGCTGTGCCCGGGCCGAGGCGTAGAGGCAGACGGTTGCCGCGGTGCTGACATTCAAGGATTCGGCAATGCCGTAGAGCGGTACTGCAACGCGGTGATCGGCGCGTGAGAGCTCATCCTCATTCAGTCCTTGGCCTTCATTTCCAAAGAGCCACGTAGTTGGGTCTTCGAGTACCGGGGCCTCGCTGTTGGTTTCAAAGGTGCCACCGGTGCGCCGTGCAGCACTTGCATCCTGCAGTTCGTCTAGGTCTGCGGCTCCGTAGCCATCGGCGGCCAGGATGGTGCTGCCTTGTGCCTTCAGGGCCGCGATGACCTCGGAGAGTTCAACGTTTGTGGCAATGGGCAGGTGGAAGATCGATCCAACGGTTGAGCGCACGGCCTTGGGGTTGTAAATATCTACGCTGCCACCGGTGAGGATCAGTGCATCGGCACCCGCGGCGTCGGCTGCGCGCAGGATGGTTCCGGCATTTCCTGGGTCTTGGACGCGGCACAGGACCGCAACGAGTGCTGGCTTTGCGGCAAGGATTTGCTCGAGCTCGGTTTCCGGGATGACGCAGGTGGCGACGATGCCCTGCGGGGTGACGGTATCTGCCATGGCGGCGAGTACCTCGGGGCTTACCAGGCGGGCGCGTACGCCCGGGGCCTTGGCGACCATTTCTTCAAATTCTGGGTATTTATCTAGGCAATCGTCGGTGGCAAAAATTTGGCGGACAACCGCGCCCTTGCCTTCTGCATCGCGAGCGATGTGAGACTTCATTGCTTCGCGGACTGCTTGGGGTCCCTCGGCCAAAAATTCTCCGGCACGTGCACGTCCGGTACGGGTGGCCAGACGGGCGACCTCGCGAACCTTTTCGGCTCGGACGTTGGTCATGGTTTCATCGTGGTCTTCGGTCAGATTCATGACTTTGAGTTTACCGGGGATAGCACAAAGGGATGGAATCGAGTTCGATTCCATCCCTTTGCACGAAAAGCGTTTTAGCGTTTCAAAGACTAGGCGTCTTTGATCTGCTGGCGTGCTTCGCCACCTGCAGGCTCGAAGCCTGCGGCCTTGGCATCTTCGATGCCCTTGAACCAGTACTCAGCAACGGTCTGCTCGTACCAGGTCGAGCCCGGTACGTGGTACTTGTTGGACTGAGCGTTACCCTTGACGATGAAGTCCGCCGGAGCGTCTTCGCCTTCAACGGCCTTGTAAGCACCGGCTGCTACTGCCTTTTCGGCAGGTGAGGAGCCTTCAACGACAGTAGCCTTGGCTGCGGCCTTCTTAGGGGCTGCGGCCTTAGGTGCGGCTGCTACTGTCTCAGATGCTTTTGGGGCGTTTACGTCAGCCGGAAGGGCACCCTTTGCAACCTGAACCAGTGCTGCGAAAGCCTTGGCATCGGAAACAGCAAGCTCGGCAAGCATGCGGCGGTCGACCTCGACCGATGCTGCCTTCAGGCCCTGAATCAGGCGGTTGTAGGTCAGGCCGTTTGCACGCGATGCAGCGTTGATACGCTGGATCCACAGGCGACGGAAGTCACCCTTGCGCTTGCGACGGTGCGCGAAGCTGTAGACGTACGAGTGGAGCAGCTGCTCCTTGGCCTTACGGTACAAGCGCGAACGCTGACCACGGTAGCCCTTTGCGCGTTCAAGAATGACGCGACGCTTCTTATGAGCATTTACTGCCCGCTTCACACGTGCCACGTGTGTACTCCTTTGTTTTGTTCCACTTGGCCTCAAATATTGGGCCAAGCAAAAATTCTTTAGATGGTCGGGGTTCCTGCAGTGCAGGACTCCCAGGACGGACTGGTGTTAGAGACCGAGCATCCGCTTGATGGTCTTTACGTCCGCCTTGGCGACCAACTGGTCAGAAGCCAAACGACGGGTGATGCGGGAGGACTTGTGCTCCAGGTAGTGGCGGCGGTTAGCCTGCTGGCGCTGCAGCTTACCGCTACCGGTGATCTTGAAGCGCTTCTTGGCGCCACTATGGGTCTTGAACTTCGGCATATCCGCCGTTCTCCTTACTTGCTCCCGGGGGTCCTTGCGGGCCGGGGATCTTGCGCACTCCCGCGTTTGAGGGAATCCGTTGTTCTGGTGTTGCTCGTTAGAGCGTGCCCAGCTTGGGGCGATGTTACTTAGTTGCCCCAGGCTTGACGGCGCGGGTTGCGGGCTTGGGACCCGGCTTGCCCGCAGGCTTGGGTGCGGCTACCGGCTTCGGCATGGCCACTGGCTTTGGTGCTGCAACAGGCTTTGCGACAACTGGCTTAGGGGCCGGTGCTGCTGCCGGGCGAGCCGCGGCGACCGGACGAGCCGGTGCCTTAGCTGCTGGGCGGGCCTCGCGTACCGGTGCTGCCTTGGCCGGTGCCTTAGTCACGGCAGGTGCTGCCTTGACCGGGGCTACCTTCGGTGCGAGCTTGGCTGCGGCCTCTTCGGCTGCTGCTTCTGCACGTACCTTGGCGAGCTTCTCCATGATGTCCGATTCGATGACATCCGCTACCGAGCCAGCAAGTTCACCCTGCGGCTCGTCGGTGTCGATTCGGTTCTTGGCGTTAGCTGCCTTGGCCTTGTCGGTTTCGCGCTGTTCCAAGCGGCGGGCTTCGGCCTTGGCCTCTGCCTTGTTCTTCAGCGGTCCTACAACCATGACCATGTTGCGGCCATCGATGCGGGGGCTTGACTCAACGGTGCCAACCTCGGCGACTGCTTCGGCAAACTTCTCCAGAAGACGGATACCCATCTCCGGGCGCTGCTGCTCACGGCCACGGAACTGAATCATGGCCTTGACCTTGTCACCGGCGGCCAGGAACTTTAGTGCGTGTCCGACCTTGGTTTCGTAGTCGTGAGTGTCGATCTTCAGGCGGAAACGAATTTCCTTGAGGATCGTGTTGGTCTGGTTCTTGCGCGCTTCGCGCGCCTTGACCGCAGCCTCGTACTTGTACTTTCCGAAGTCCATCAGTTTGCACACTGGAGGCTTTGCGGTCGGCGCAACCTCTACGAGATCTAGATCGGACTCCACGGCAAGACGGAGTGCGTCCTCGATGCGGACAATGCCAACCTGTTCACCGGCTGGGCCGACGAGCCGCACCTCTGGGACGCGGATTCGATCATTAATGCGTGGATCGCTGATGTGTAGCTCCTGAGTAGTTCGTAGTTTCAGGCCACCGCGACAAAAGGAAAGGCCCTCGGTTGCGGTTGCAAACGAAGGCCTCGAGATTCGATCGGTGATAATTCACCGTGACCTATCCATCCGTGGATGGTAGGTACCGAATATACCCGGCCGCCTGATTCGGCTGCTGCGGGTGGGAGTGGCCTCCACTTGCTTACTGGATCTAGGCTGCTTGGTCACAAACACCGCGTGGGTGAGGCTTCCAAATACACAGATTCAGTCGGTCTATGTAAAGCTTAGCATTATGAGTACTGAACAAACCAATCCGGCTTCCACCGACGCTACCAACGAAATTCGCGACATTGCCGAAGTTGCAGCAGTGGAGATCATCACCACGGCTGCAGTTCACCTGATGAGCGCCGCAGCAGTCAAATGTGGCCTAGCCGCAGGCGATGACGCCGAAGAATTGAAAGACCTCGACGAGGCACGCAAGCTAATCACCGCCCTGGCCGGCCTCGTAGTTTCCGCTGCACCGGAGATCGGCTCCCAGCACGCGGGTCCGTTGCGCGATGGCCTGCGCTCGCTACAGCTCGCCTTCCGTGAAGCATCGCACATTCAGGATGCACCGGGACAGGGACCGGGCGAAAAGCTCACCGGTCCGGTGAACTAACAGCCACCTGTTATAAAACCCCAAGAACTTTAGTGCTGGGTTCGGCTTCGAAACGAAGCTGAACCCAGCACTATTTTTATACCCAAAAACCCCCTACTTCAGCAGAGCTAGCAACTCTCAAGGTGCCCGGGCAAGAGACACCTAAGGGGGGGTGTGTGCGCAGCAAACCTTTAGAGCTCGGTGACCGGAGTACTTTCGGAGATTAGCGTGCGGACCCGTGCCCGGCGTTTGCGCCGCACCTGCTGAGCTACCAGTGCTGCAACGCTCACTGCTGCACCCACACTACCCACGGCAATAAAGGCCGCAGCCGAACCAAACACATCAACGGAGGCGCCGGTAATCGGGGAACCCAAGGCGGTGCCGCTGGTGAGCGCCGAGCCATACCAGCCCATGGCTTCGCCACGGCGCTTTTCAGCAACCAGGTCAGTCAACCATTCCGAGGCCGCCGAGAGTACCGGGGCACAAAGCATGCCCGGCAGAATCGAAAGTAGCGCTAGCGACCAGGTGTCGGTGGCATACATCATAGGCAATGTCAGCACCGCCATGGCCAATAACAACACAATCGGTGAGATCCGTCGGCTGAGCGACCCATAGATCAACCCACCAATCAATGAGGCACCGCACCAGAAGAAGAACACAATACCCAGTGAACCGGAACTATTCTTCTCATCGAGCAGCGAGAGGATCCCTACCTCGGTACCAGAGAGCACCAACCCGGCACCGGATGCGGCAATGAACACAGCAATGACCGAGGCACTGACCCAACCAAATTTGTTTCTAAAGTCTTTGCCACGTTCGGCAATGCGGGCACGTGTTGATTTTGATCCGGCAAGGATCAATTCACCTTCAACATTTGCTAGGCCGCCTGGCCCCGAAGCAATCAGTGAAGCTTCGGCGGCGAGGCGTTCCTCATGTGGATTTGCCTTCTTGGCCACAGCTCCGGGCTGATCACTACGTGTGGGCGGGTTCAATGCCATCAGGACCAGCCCGGCACCGGAGGACGCAACGGCGATGCCGATCATGCCAATGGTGGTGCTCAACGAGGTGGCAACGATGCCAGCTGAGGCGGGACCCACAATAAAGACAAGTTCGGTGGCCATCGCATCAAGGGCAAACGCGGAGCGGCGGGTCTCTCCTGTGGTCATGACCCCCAGGGCAGTACGCACCACGGAGAACACCGGCAGGGCGAAGAGGCCGCCAATAAAGACAAGTGGCAGCACCCAGATGAAGGAGACCTGCGGGACGATGCACCACACCACTGCCTCGATGATGACCGAGGGAAGTAGTGCACGGCGCAGACCGTACAGGTCAACTACGTGGCCACGCCAGGGCGCTCCCAGTGCGATGCCAATTGTCATTAGTGCAACAACAAGACCCGCCGAGCCCCAGTCCCGATCCAGCTCATTGACCAGGTGCAAGAGCAACAGCATGCCAATTGCCGCGTGTGGCAGTCGGGCGATCATGCCTACCAAAAGAAGCGGGCCTACTCCTGGTTGTTTGAGTAGTTGGCTGTAGCGCCCAAATTTCATGCGTGGTGTTCCTGTGGTGGTGAGGCCTTGAGGGCGATTTCTAGTGAATCTACGTTTTCGGCAAATTCTTTATTTTCCGCAAGCGCGCCATGAATACGTGAGACACATGCGCGGGCTTCGGTTTCTTCGACGCCGGGATTGAAGGTGAATTCGAGGCGTAGTTCTGGCCCCGATCCCCCGCCGGGAACACTGGTTCCGGCCGCGTTGCGCGTGCCGACGCCGTGGCCGGGGGCAATGTGGATGGAGGCAAGGATGCTTTCGCTGCCCGCGGTTTGGGCCACGAGGGTTGCCAGTTCTTCATTCAGGTAGCTGGGGGTCCAGTCTTTTTGCTGGGCCAGTGCCCACATGCCGGGGCGACGCAGCACAAAGGTAAAGTCGGCGCCCGGGTCAAGGACCAGCATTTGGGCTTCCTCTGCAACAGCGGAGAGCGCAGCACGCGGTGCATAGACGGCTACCGGCCTGGCTTCGGCGTGCCATGACTGGAGGGCTTCAACGCTGCTGAAAATTGGTAGAGCGGTGCGCCCGTCGGGGGCATTGAGTGTTACAAGAGCCATATCGGCTTCTTTATCTTCAACGAATCCGTTCTCACCCAAGGCACCCTCGGCAAGTTCGGCCATCACGGCAATGTAGACACGGGCTTCTGCAAGGGCAGCCTGGACGCCTTGTTCGCTACCGGTGCCGGCAATTAGCTCTTCGATGGCCGTCGCTAGGTTCGGGTCGGTGAGACCATTGTCGTTATCGAAATTATGTAGCGGATTTCCATCTCCGCTCAAATCTCGGCCTTCCCAGCCCTGACCAGCAGAATCGGTTGCTGCCCCGGCACGGGCAAGGGCCGCGGCAATATGGCCCGGAAGGTGGCGGGGTGTCTGATCAGACTCGTGGGAAGAAGGAGAATTCGCGCTCATAGGCACATGCTATCTCGCGACACGGCTAAGGGCTCCTCACCAACGCATTGGTGACGAGCCCTTAGATCCCTAGTACCGCGCCAAAAACACGCTAAGTGAAGGTTTTACTGATGTGGTGTAACTCGCCCGCAAATGACGAGTAGGTTGCTTATTTTCTAGCGACGTCCCGCAACATCAAGTGCTTCTTGCATGGTGAACTTGCCGGCGTATAGTGCCTTGCCAACGATTGCACCTTCGACGCCCAGCGGAACCAATTCGCGTAGTACGCGTAGGTCTTCAAGGCTTGAGATGCCACCGGAGGCAACTACCGGCTTGGCAGTGCGGGAGCACATTTCACGCAGCAATTCCACATTGGGGCCACGCAACGTGCCATCCTTGGTCACATCGGTGACTACATAGCGCGCGCAGCCTGCATCTTCGAGGCGAGCTAGGGTTTCCCAGATGTCCCCGCCTTCTTTGGTCCAGCCGCGGCCGGCCAGAGTAGTTCCACGTACGTCGAGGCCAACAGCGATTTTATCGCCGTGGCGGGCAATGGCGCGTGCCGTCCATTCAGGGTTTTCCAATGCTGCGGTACCTAGGTTTACGCGGGTTGCCCCGAATTCGAGGGCGCGTTCCAGGGATTCGTCATCGCGGATTCCGCCGGAGAGCTCAACCTTAATTTTCAGGTTTTCGGCAATGCTGCGCACGATTTCGGTGTTGTTGCCGCGACCAAATGCTGCATCAAGGTCAACCAGGTGCAGCCATTCGGCGCCGGCGTTCTGCCAAGCAAGTGCTGCCTCAAGCGGTTCGCCGTAACCGGTTTCGGATCCGGCTTCGCCCTGGACCAGACGCACTGCCTGACCGTCGGCGATGTCTACCGCTGGAAGTAGTTCAAGGATATTGGTATCCGTGTTTGTCATTCTCAATCCTTAGATTTTTCGAACCCAACATGCGGGTTCGGGCCACCCTCACGCGCAAGGTGCCATGAGGGGGAATTATATTAATAAGTCAGGAAATATCCGGCGAGCAGACACATGCCTGCCAGTACCCAGCAGACGATGATCCAGGAAACGTGGGCCCGTTGTTGGCGTAGCGAAAGTGCTCCGCCTGCAAGAAGTCCGGCACCTGCCATGAGGATAATTGTCCACATTTTTTACAGGGTCTCCAGCCAGTTGCGCAGCAGTTTAGCTCCGGCCTCACCCGATTTTTCCGGGTGGAATTGCAAGGCGCACAGCGGACCGTTTTCAATCCCTGCGATAAACGGGACACCGTGTTCGGACCACGTCACCTGCGGGGGAACCATCTTGGGCTGGGCCACGTCGAAGTTCCATTCCTGTACGGCGTAGGAGTGCACAAAGTAGAAGCGCTCGTTTTCGATGCCCTTGAACAGTTTGCTTCCCGCCGGTGGGGTGACGGTATTCCAGCCCATGTGTGGAACTACTGGTGCCTTAAGCAGTTCAACGGTGCCTGGCCACTCGCCAATACCCGGGGTGTGGATGCCGTGTTCAACGCCTTCTTCGAAGAAGACCTGATGCCCCACGCAGATACCAAGTACCGGACGTCCCCCGGCAATGCGGCGGCCGATCCAGCGGATGGCTCCGACATCATTGAGTGCTTTCATCACCGCGGCATAGGAACCTACACCGGGGATGAACAGTCCATCACAGTTAAGGATGTCGTCCATTTTAGCCGAGAGGGTTACTTCTGCCCCCGCGGCTTCCAAGGCGCGGACCGCGGATCGGACGTTGCCCGAACCGTAGTCAAGGACTGTTACTTTTTTGCGTTCGCCCATTTACAGCGCGCCCTTGGTGGAAGGGATGGCGTCGCCAATGCGTGGGTCGGTTTCTACTGCTTCGCGCAGTGCGCGGGCAAGCGCCTTGAACTGGGCTTCGACGATGTGGTGCGGGTCGCGGCCGGAGATGACCTCAATGTGGGCACAGATCTGCGCGTGGAAGGTCAGCGATTCGAAGACGTGGCGGGTCATGGAGCCGGTGAAGTGTCCACCGATCAGGTGGTATTCCTGGCCTGCTGGTTCGCCACCGTGCACCAGGTAGGGGCGTCCGGAGATATCGACGACGGCGCGGGCAAGTGCCTCATCTAGTGGCGCGTAAGCGGTGCCGAAGCGTCGGATGCCTGCCTTGTTACCAAGGGCAGTGCGCAGTACCTCACCGATGGTGATTGCCGTGTCTTCGACGGTGTGGTGCACGTCGATGTGGACGTCGCCCGTGGCACGGACCGTGAGGTCGATCAGTGAATGCTTGGAAAGGGCGGTGAGCATATGGTCATAGAACGGTACGCCGGTGCTGATTTCCGAGCGGCCTGTGCCGTCAAGGTCGAGTTCAACAAAGACTGAGGACTCGCTGGTAATGCGTTCGAGGCGAGCGCGACGACCCGTGAGTTTTTCGGCAGACATGCACATTCCTTATGATCAGGCGTTTTGACGATGATGTCGGAGGCAGGTGGTCGCAGTTAAGCAGCGTTGGATACCACCTGCACCCTTGAGTTTAGCGTGAGAGCCCGAGTGAACCCTGATTGAGCAATTCTTCCAGGCGTTCTAGGAACGCCGTGGTTTCTGCTTCGGTGCCGGCGGTGACCCTAAGATGTCCGGGAATGCCGACGTCCCGAATGATGACGCCGGCTTCTAAAAGCCCTTCCCAGATGAATCTCGGGTTTTCAAGGCCACCAAAGAAGACGAAGTTTGAATCAGAAGATGCCGGGGTCAAACCCATGCGGGTGAGCTCGTTGACGATGCGGTCGCGCTGGATCTTGATGTCCTCAACGTTGGCGAGTAGGGCATCGACGTGCTTTAGTGCCGCGTTTGCCGTCGCCTGGGTGACCGCCGAGAGGTGGTAGGGCAAGCGGACCAAGCGGATGGCATCGGTGACTTCGGGCGCTGCTGCCAGGTAGCCAAGGCGTGCACCTGCCAACGCGAAGGCCTTGGACATGGTGCGCGAGACGATTAGGCGTTCGCGCCCCTCGAGCAGCGAAAGTGCCGATGGGGTTCCGGTGTGCGCGAATTCGGCGTAGGCCTCATCAACGATGATGATTGCGTTGCTAGCTATTCCTGCGTCGTACACCGCCTCGACAACGTCGAGTCCCAGGGCCGTGCCCGTGGGGTTATTTGGTGAACAGAGGAAAACAATATTAGGTGCAGCTGCTCGCACCTGTTCGGCGGCGTCGGCTGCCGAGAGACCATAACCTGCCGAGCGGGTACCGGCGATGTAAGCGGTATCGGTTCCGGAGGCCAGGAGTGGGTACATCGAATAAGTGGGAGGGAATCCCATGACCGAGCGACCTGGGCCGCCAAAGGCTTGGAGTACCTGCTGGAGGACTTCATTGGAGCCGTTGGCTGCCCAAATATTATCTGCGCCAAGTCCGTGGCCTAGGTAACCTGCCAGGCGTTCGCGTAATTCGGTGAATTCGCGATCCGGGTAACGGTTAAGCCCAATGGCTGCCGCGGAGACCTCTTCGACGATGGCACGATGAACGGCTTCGGGCAGCGGATGGGTGTTTTCATTGACGTTCAACTGAATTGGAACATCAATTTGGGGTGCGCCGTAAGGTTCTAGACCTTGAAGATTTTCTCGCAGGGGCAGTTTTGCCAGGCGATTTAGCCGTTCATTCACGCGACAAGTCTAAGTGGCGCCGCACACTGCATCAGAATTAGCGTCATGATGCGCGGTAACAATTGGTTAGCAATGATGCAAGAGGTCACATCATCGCCCGCTCGGGCGCCTAGTTGTCGCGTGGAATAAACAGTTCGGTTCCGGCGTGCAGGATATTGCCATGCAGATTGTTCAGTTCGGCGATCTGTCGAATTGCTTCGCGCCGTTCGGTGTTTGGTGCGAATTCGCGGGCAAGCCCCCACAGAGTGTCCCCCTCAACAACCGTGACGTTTAGTGCGTCAACGCCCAGTGGCGCATCAGCCGAGGCCTTTGCCGGGGAGAGAAAAACACCAATAAGCATCAGTACTCCGACGCTCAGGATGAAGATTGGCATGCCAATGAGGACGAATTTGCCTCGGCGCGTCAGGCGCAGTGGCGCCAGATCTGATCGCGTGGTGGTTGCCGCTGGTTCTGGTACGAGGTGGAGCGGGGCCGAGAAAGCAGTGTTTGCCATGTCGTTGCCTTTCCTAAGTGTTCAATGGCCGCGCATTTGCTGGCCTGAGATTGAACTAGCTTCTAGTGTTCGAACACATCTATCGAACAAGTGTTCGGAGGTCGTAAGTTATTTCTAGCACCTTTCGACGACACGTGTCCAGATGGATTCGAACAAATCTTTGAAAGAGTCGTCACAGTCCACTAAGATAGGTGTTGTGGAGCTAGGGATTTATCCCATCACCCCACACCGACAATTTGCGTAAAAACGCCAGGCAACCGGCGACGATCGGGATGAGGCACTAAGAATGACTACCGAACAACGAACTCCTCGGCGCGATGCAAAGAGCCTGACGATTCGCCAGAAAAAAGTTTTGGAGACCATCCAACGCTCGGTGACTGCCAATGGCTACCCACCATCGATGCGCGAAATTGGTGATGCGGTGGGCCTTGCTAGCCTTTCCAGCGTCACCCACCAACTGAGCCAGCTCGAAAAGCTCGGCTACATCCGTCGTGACCCACGCCGTCCGCGCGCCATGGAAATCCTGCTTCCACTCCAGCTCAAGGACGACGTCAAGCTGGATGTTGCAGATGGACAAATCGAGCTGAAGGCAGCCAATGGCATGAATGTCTCGGAGCTGAGCACCTCCGCTGATACGGCAATGGTGCCCCTAGTGGGACGCATTGCCGCAGGTAATCCAATCCTCGCCGACGAAGCAGTCGAAGACGTCTTTGCCCTTCCACGCCAACTGGTGGGCCACGGCGAACTCTTCATGCTCAAGGTCAGCGGAGACTCGATGATCGATGCTGCAATCTGCGATGGAGACTGGGTAGTGGTCCGCCGTCAGCAGACCGCAATCAATGGCGACATCGTTGCGGCACTGCTCGACGATGAAGCAACAGTTAAAACCTTCCGCCAACGCGACGGACACACCTGGTTGCTGCCACAGAACTCGCGCTACGAGCCGATCCTTGGCGATGCAGCAACGGTGATGGGCAAGGTTGTCTCGGTCATGCGCTCCATCTAGAGGGCACCTTCAAACGGCATGTAGCTACACGCGCTCATCCCGCGTATCTTTGGGGGCTGGTTCATCAAGAACCAGCCCCCAAAAGCTTTTCTCGTCCAACCAAAAATGGCTTGGGGTAAGAATCATTAATTCTTACCCCAAGCCATTTTCTTCAAGCTATCAAGCACACTTAGCCTTCGCTAAGCCGTTCCAATGCCGAAATCACTGTTGGCTTATCAACGGTTGACCACAGCGGTGGCAGCGATGCCCGAAGGAACGTGCCATAACGTTCGGTAGCCAGACGTGAATCCAGCACCGCAACAACACCCTTGTCATTGACGGTACGAATCAATCGGCCGGCACCCTGCGCCAAACGCACGGCAGCATGACTCGCCGCCACCGCCATAAACCCATTGCCGCCATGCTTTGCGACATCGCGGCTGCGGGCCGAGGAGAGCGGATCATCGGGGCGCGGGAAAGGAATCTTATCGATGATCACCAAGCGGCATGCATCCCCCGGCACATCAACGCCCTGCCACAATGTCATGGTGCCAAAAAGACACGTATCGGTTTCTGCAGCAAACTGGTCAACAAGTGCTTTCATGCTCGATTCACCCTGACACAAGATCGGAATATCGATCCGCGCGCGCAAGATCTCCGCAGCATCTTCGGCCGCGCGCCGAGAAGTGAAGAGCACCAGCGCACCACCACCGGAGGCCTTGATCAAATCCTCAATCTCGGTGAGCATTTCCTGCGACATCTGACGCCCTGGTTTGGGCAAGTGCTTAGCAACATACAAGATGCCTTGCTTGGGATAATCGAAGGGCGAGCCAACATCAACTCCATTCCACGTCGGTGCGCCATCGCCCACCAGACCCAAAGACCCGGCAACCGGTTCGAATGCGGCACCAATTGCAAGGGTGGCGCTGGTCAGCACCACGGTGCGCCCATCAAAAAGCCCCTCGCGAAGTTTTCCGGCCACCGAAAGTGGGGCAACATTCAGCGTCGGTTGGCTCGACTCATCTGGTTGCACATAGCCCTCCCCCGGGCTGAAGTGCCCGGGACGGGAAGCCCAAATGACATCATGATCATCAGTCATTTCAAGCATCTTGGTGCACTGCTCAACTAGATACATGACCTGTGAGCGTGCCATCTGGCGTCCGCCATCCGCCGGAGCGTTAAGCTCCGGCTTGGAATCAGAAAGCACCACACGTGCGGCCTCGGCAATCTGGTTGATTGCCGCCGCCTGCTCATCATTCAGGCCACGGGCCATCAGCCCCGTGGGAACGCCCTCAAGTGCCTTATGCAAGGCCTTGGCTCCCTGATTGAGCGATTCAACGCTAACACCGCAATGCTTACGCGCCACAGAGGCAGCAGTTTGCACCATATTTACCGATAACGGTCGGGTCACCGAACTGGTGACCCGATCTTGCAGCTCGTGAGCCTCATCGATGATGACCGTGTCAAAGTCGGGCAGTACGGCAAGGCCTTCAAAAGCGGAAACGGCAAGCATCGCATGGTTGGTGATCACCACGTCGGCCTCGGAGGCTCGGGCGCGTGCCATTTCGCTAAAACACTCGGCTGCCATGGGACACTTTTGTGCTCCCAAGCAATCCATAGCACTGACCGAAACCTGACGCCAAGCTTTATCGCTGACGCCCGGGCTGAGATCGTCACGATCCCCGGTATCGGTGCGTTCGGCCCATTGCCGTAAACGCACAATTTCCTGGCCCAGCCCGGAGCTAGGCCCGTCGGCAAATCCGCCGGCTACCGGCGCCTCGGTCTCCAAGGAGAAGAGCGCGCCCTCGTCTTCATCCGGATAACCGCCACCGAGCTTGTATTGGCACACATAGTTGGCGCGCCCCTTCACCAAGGCAACATCCATCTCACGGGGCAGCACGCCCTTGAGGGATTTGAGCAGGCGCGGCACATCACGGCCCACAATCTGGGCTTGCAATGCAAGTGTTGCAGTGGATATCACCACCGGCTTTTCCGCATCAACAGCGTGCGCCAGAGCAGGAACCAGGTAAGCCATCGACTTGCCGGTTCCGGTTCCTGCCTGCACCAGTAGGTGCTCGCCACTTTCCATGGCGCGCACCACCTGCTTGGCCATTTCGTGTTGACCCGGTCGGCTTTGCCCGCCCATGGCGGATACGGCAGTATCCAACAGGGCAATGACTTCTGATTCCTCAGCCATGAATACTAAATTGCTCCACTTCCGCGGCCATGCTTTCGCGTACCTTCACCATCATGTGAGTACCGTTTTCGGTGTGCTCCATGGAAAGGATTTCGGACTCTGCGCCGTGGAGTTTGTTGACCACGTCGCCTCGATCATAGGGAATCATCAATTCTAGTTGCACACCGGGGCGTGGAATCGAATCGCTGATCTTTTGCAACAGTTCTTCAATGCCATCGCCGGTACGTGCCGAGACGATGACATGGTTTGGTTCGCGTTGACGCAAACGTTCAACAACAAACGGATCAGCAACATCCGCCTTATTCAACACGATGATTTCCGGGATGTTCCGGGCCTGGACGTCCGTGAGCACCTCACGTACGGCGGCGATCTGGCCCTCCGGATCCGGGTGCGCCGCGTCAACGACGTGCAAGATCAGATCAGATTCGGCAATTTCTTCAAGTGTTGAACGGAACGCCTCAACCAGCTGGGTGGGTAACCCCTTCACAAAACCAACGGTGTCGGTCAGCGTGTAGTTCAACCCGTCCTCGGTCGTTGCCTGGCGCACGGTCGGATCAAGCGTTGCGAACAGTGCGTTTTCTACCAAGACACCGGCATGGGTCAAACGGTTCAGCAGTGAGGACTTACCGGCGTTGGTATATCCGGCAATGGCGACCGAGGGAACAGCGTTGCGCTTACGGTTGGCACGCTTGGCCTCACGGGCCGGAAGCATTCCCTTGATTTCTTTCTTAAGCTTTGCCATGCGGTCGCGAATACGACGACGGTCAAGTTCAATCTTTGTTTCACCCGGGCCACGGGAACCAATGCCGCCACCGGCGGTGCCCACACGGCCACCTGCCTGACGCGACATCGATTCGCCCCAACCACGCAGGCGTGGAAGCAGGTATTCAAGCTGCGCCAGCTCTACCTGAGCGCGACCCTCATGGCTCTTGGCATGCTGGGCAAAGATATCGAGGATGAGCGCTGTACGGTCAATGACCTTGACCTTGACCACGTCTTCGAGACCGCGACGCTGCGAGGGGGAAAGCTCGGAGTCGATAATGACGGTATCGGCGCCGGTGGCTGCGACGATTTCGCGCAGCTCCTGAGCCTTACCGGATCCAAGGTAGGTTCCCGCATCGGGTTTGGCACGACGCTGAACTATTCCGTCAAGGACCTCCGAGCCAGCGGTTTCCGCAAGGGCTGCGAGTTCGCGTAGCGAGTTCTCGGCGTCGGTTGAAGTTCCCTCGGTCCAGATACCGGCAAGTACCACGCGTTCGAGGCGTAGCTGACGGTTTTCAACCTCGCTGACGTCTTCGAGCTCGGTAGACATCGAGCCGACGCGACGCAGTGCACGACGTTCTTCAAGTTCCTGCTGGGAACCGTCAAAGATCGAGTGTTCTTTACTGAGGTTGCTCAGCGCTTGGGCACGTCCGGAGAAGATTCCTTCGGGCGCACCAAAATGAGTGCTCTTTTCGGCGACAGATTTGTCGCTGGCAAGGATCCGTTCAATGGCGGCCTGGATCTGTGCCTCGTCCATGTCGTTGTCGTTTGGACCTGAATGCTGTGAGTTGGTCATGTTCCCCTTTGAGTGCTGTATTCCAGAATAGTGCCCCGCGCCGACAGAAGCGCCTTGTTCGTGTGGATGATCATCTTTTGAATGCATGAGATTCCCTCTGCTGGTGATTTTTCAGGGGTACTGCTCAGCCGTGTCATGGCAGGGAGTCGGAATGGCCCAGAACGCAGTTACCGTCTAAGACGGCTATATCGTTGGTGATGGGTCTTGAGATGACTACAAGGAAATGACTTTTCGGCGCGTGGCAGGAACCCAGATGGTGCGATGGCGTGATCCGCCAGCTGGTTCGCTAGGAGTACTTAAGCTGCGTCTTACAGAAAAATCAAAGTCATAGGGAAAACTCTATCACTTCGATGATTTTCACGCAGTACGGTAAATCACAGTGAATAAACGACGAAAATGGGGCATAAAGCGAGGTTTCGGTTTGGGTTTGTCGCCGCTGGCGGTTAACCTGCCAACATGAGCTCCGAACATTACTTCAGCGCGCAACCGTCAACTCCGGAAAAGCGACGCACGATTAGCGTCGAATTGGGCGGCGCCACCCGCAAGGTCCAATCCTCCGGTGGTATCTTCAGCCCCGACCGGATCGACAAGGGTACCGCAGTGCTTTTGGGTTCGGTTCCGCCCCCGGCAACCGCCGGTAATCTCCTTGATATTGGCTGCGGTTGGGGCCCCATTGCACTGAGCATGGCCTTGGCCTCTCCCGAGGCAACCGTCTACGCAGTGGACGTCAATGAACGAAGCATCGCCTTGACGCGCGATAACGCAGGCTCACTGGGTCTGAAAAACGTTAAGGTTTCACTCCCGGAAGCCGTCGACCCAGCCCTTGAGTTCGATACCATGTGGTCTAACCCGCCCATTCGTATCGGTAAGGAAGCCTTACACGAGCTGCTTTTGCTGTGGTTGCCGCGTTTAGCACCCGGTGGAAACGCGTGGTTAGTAGTCCAGAAAAACTTGGGTGCCGATTCGTTGCAGAAATGGATCGCCGCTCAGCTGCCAGGATCGTGGACCGTTGAACGTACATCCACCGATAAGGCCTTTAGAACGATCAGGATTCACCGCCCACTCGAAGCATAAGCTTGGCTATATTAGATAGCGATCGTGAATGGCTCCGCTCAATTTCATTGAGCGGAGCCATTCACTTTGGCCTACATTCTGCACGCTGGGAGTCCAATGAGTAACCGAACGGACACCGGGTCAACGTTCTGGTTTCTGCTGCGTTTGTTTTCTACTGTGCGCAGATACGTCCGCGCGTCACTAGCACGGCCGGGCCACTGAGGATCACGTGTTCCTTACCCGTTTCACCAAGAACAAATTTCACACCAAGTTTTCCGCCCGGCACTTCTACCATCCATTGGTTTGTTTTCTGAGCACCAGCCCAATGCCGGGTGGCTACTGCTGCTGCGCAGGCACCGGTGCCACACGATAGGGTCTCCCCCACACCGCGTTCGTGAACCCGCATCGTTAAACTTCCTAGGCCGTTAGTGATCAGTGGCTCTGTGGGAAGCACATATTCAACGTTGGTTCCCCGCGGTGGATGCGGCTCAACCACAGGATTGATCGTTAGTTCAAGCTCAGCGAGCTCTTGGGGCGTTGCCACGGCAATGACGGTATGTGGGTTGCCCATGCTCACCGAAAGCGCTCCCCGGGCCTGTGACAGTCCCTCGGTGCGCACCACCGAATCGAGCCCGTTGCTTGTTGCTAACTGCGGGAAGATGAACTCCCACGGGCCCATATCCACGGCGTAGCCTTCGGGCACTCGACTCACCGATTTCAGCCCGCCACGGGTTCCAATGAACAATGTTGCGCCCAGCGGAAGATCTACAAGCTTTTCACTGACCAAAAAGTGCACGAAGACTCGCACGCCATTGCCACACATCTCGGAGAGTGATCCGTCTGCGTTGCGGTAGTCCATGAACCATTCGGCAGCTGGTTCGGTGCGCAAAATTGCGCGGCCCTCGGGCAGCGCCGCCGATGGCACGGCGCGAATCAGTCCGTCTCCCCCGATGCCACGGTTTCGATCGCAGATGGCTGCCACCTGGTCCGGGGTAATCGCATGAACGTCGTGAGGGTCGGCGACAAGCACAAAGTCGTTGCCGGTCCCGTGTCCCTTGGCGTATTCCAGCGGCCCCACCAATGACAATAGTGATTCGGTGGACGTGGATGATACTTGTGCAACGCTCATGGCTTTAAGGATACGGGCAAGCCTTTATCCTCGAAAAACATTGTTGCTCCCGTATAACAACTTTTCTAGTGAGCTAAGACCTTGGGGTTGCTCTAATGCGTTGGAGTACCGCGTGTACTAGCTCCGGTTCCATGGGGTTAAACCACTGGACACGCTCATCTGCGTTAAACCAGGTGACCTGACGACGTGCAAACTGTCGGGTAGCAATCACGGTTTTTTCGGCAGCTTGCTTCTGGTTCATGGTGCCATCAAGTACCTCAAGAAATTGTGCGTAGCCAATGGCTCGCGATGCTGTCTTTCCTTCGCGCAAACCCTCGGAGTCGAGCCGGAGCACCTCATCGAGTAGCCCGTGTTCCTGCATCCTAGAAACCCGCGTTTCTAGACGCTCGTGTAGCAGCGCACGATCAATGTTCAGCCCGACCTGAATAGCTGCAACATGATACTTGCGTTCCGGCATGTAAGAACTAAACGGCTTACCACTGATCTCATAGACCTCAAGTGCCCTAATCATGCGCCGCTCATCGAGATTGCGTGCTGCCGAGGCCGGATCAACTTCGGCAAGCCGAGCAGAAAGGAAACCCGGACCTTTTTCGTTGAGCTCAGTCTCTAAACGCTCACGCACCGAAGGCTCCGTGGGAGGAAAATCAATTTCATCCAAGGCTGCCCTCACATACAGCCCGGAGCCACCGACCAAGATGGGGACAGCTCCCCGCGCACGGATTTCATCAAAGGTTTGACGTGCGTCGGCTTGGAAGCGAGCAACGCTTGCCTCCTGGCGCACATCCATAATATCCAACAGATGGTGTGGGATACCGCCACGTTCTTCTAGGGGAAGTTTGGCGGTGCCAATATCCATGCCGCGGTAGAACTGCAGGGCATCGGCATTGACGATTTCGCCCCCGAGCTCTTGAGCTAGGGCAATAGAAAGATCTGATTTACCGGTTCCGGTTGGTCCAATCACGGCGATTACCGGAAGAGTCATTGAGTAATTACTACTTTCTTAGTGGCAAAGATGGCATGCCAAGGTTTACTCCCTTGGCACCGGTAGTTCCCGGAACTGGTGTTCCACACGAATCAGCCTGCGACCGATCCCACGCATCTCCGGCGCGTGAACGGCGGACTGAGTATTCGGCAAGAGACGCAGGATCTGAGACTAGATGGAAACCGGCTGCCCCGGTAATCGGAAGTGTGACAAGATCACCGGGGCGAGGAGTCTGACCGCCCTCGGGAATCGAAAAGTGCACCAAACGCTGGTCGGTGGACCGCCCGGTCAACCGGTGAGTCTCACTTGCCTTTTTACCCGGTTGAGCCGTCACCATAACTTCAACCGTGCGACCAACCTGCTTGGCGTTCTCCTCGGCACCGATACGATCTTGCAAGGCTGTGAGACGCTCAAAGCGTTCCTGAACCACTGCCTTAGGCAATTGGTCTTCGAACTCGGCGGCTGGGGTGCCGGGGCGTATTGAATATTGGAAGGTGTAGGCGCTGGAAAAACGCGATGCCTCAACAACATCCAAGGTGGCTTGGAAGTCTTCCTCGGTTTCACCCGGGAAGCCAACAATAATGTCTGTAGTGATTGCCGCGTGCGGAATCAACTCACGCACCTTGTCCAAAATGCCAAGGAATTTCTTGGAACGGTAAGACCGACGCATGTCCTTGAGAACCTTGTCGGATCCCGACTGCAACGGCATATGCAGCTGCGGCATGACATTGGGAGTTTCCGCCATTGCTTCAATCACGTCATCGGTGAATGCGGCCGGGTGCGGGCTGGTGAAGCGTACGCGCTCCAATCCTTGAATTTGACCGCAGGCGCGCAGCAGCTTGCCAAAGGCGAGCCGATCTCCGAATTCAACACCATAGGAGTTGACGTTCTGGCCCAGCAGCGTCACCTCAATGACGCCGTCGGCAACCAGAGCCTCAATTTCCGCGAGAATATCACCCGGTCGGCGGTCGCGTTCCTTGCCGCGCAACGCTGGAACTATGCAGAAAGTGCAGGTGTTGTTGCAGCCCACGGAAATTGAAACCCAACCCGAGTGCACCGAATCGCGTTTTGTCGGCAATGTCGAGGGGAATACTTCAAGAGCTTCAAGGATCTCGAGCTGCGCTTCATTATTATGGCGGGCACGTTCCAACAAGGCTGGCAAAGAACCGACGTTGTGGGTTCCAAAGACGACATCTACCCACGGGGCCTTACGCAAAATGGTTTCGCGGTCTTTTTGTGCAAGACATCCGCCCACGGCGATCTGCATGCCCGGACGATTTTCCTTAACGTGGGCCAGCATTCCAAGGTTTCCGTAGAGCTTGTTATCCGCGTTCTCGCGTACCGCGCAGGTGTTGAAGACAATGACGTCGGCAACTTCTTCTCCGGGTTCCTGCTGTACCAGTCCCGAGGTTTCTAAAAGTCCGGCGAGGCGCTCGGAATCATGCACGTTCATTTGGCACCCATACGTTCGCACCTCATAGGTGCGTGGTTCGGTGCTTTGGCTGGTTTCGGCGGAAGAAGAAATGCTAACAGTCACCTCCCTAGGGTACCCAAGATTCTTGGGGTTCCTAGGAAATGGCATGCTCAATAGGAGTCCTCGGAGAATTGTTCGTCCCAGGCCTCATTAACAATGCGGAAGGCAACCGAGGGTGAGTAGCCTTTTCGGGCCAGCATGCCTACCAGCCGGCGCACCGACTTTTCCTTATCTACTGCCATTGATGGTGCCCTGAGTTTGCGCATCACAAGATCTTTGGCTGTTGCTTCCTCGGATTCGTCGTCAAGTTGTTCCAGCGCGGTTTCTGCCATGTCGCCCTCGATACCCTTGTCACGTAGCTCGCGGCGGATTGCCGAACGTGCGAGGCCCTTGCTGCGCGCACGGGAGCGCACCCATGCTTCGGCGAAGGATTCATCGTCAACGAGTTGGATCTCCTCGAACCGATCCAGCAATTCCTCGGCGATGCTCTCCGGGATTTCCTTTTCCATCAGCTTTTTGCGCAATTGCGAACGACTCTTTGAGGAGGCGGTGAGCTGACGAAGCAAAATCGCTCGTCCCTTGCTCGCCCATTGCTCGTCGCTGAGTTCAACAGGTTCTGCCGGTGGCTTCTCGCGTTTGGTTCTGGTGGTGCTAGAACCAAATGAATTGTCTTTGTAACTGCTGCGGCTGCGCGAAGATTTCGATCCAAAACTGCTCGATTTATTTCCAAAGCCACTGGATTTGGAACCAAACCCAGAGGACTTTGAGCCAAAGCCTCCCGCGCGTTGTCCGCCGCGTCCGGCAAAACCTTGCCGCTCACCAAAAGCTTTTTTGGGCTCAGGTGGGCCGGGGGCTTGCTCGGCAGATGGTGCTTCGAGTGCGGCGTCCGATTTTGCCCAGACCGGTATCTCCTGAGGGCTTCCCCACTCAGAATTGCCATCTGCTGGAAATGACCAAAGCGGTCGTTCGGAACCCTGTGGGATACCGGACGAACCGCCTTGGCCTTTGGTAGTGCTCACGAAATTAGGAACCCTTGACGATCTTCAACTTCTCTTCGCCTTCGTCTTCGACTGGAGCCTGGCCGATGCCGAGCTTCTCGAGGATCTGGCGTTCGAGTTCATTGGCGAGGTCCGGGTTATCGCGCAGGAACTTACGTGCATTTTCCTTACCCTGCCCCAGCTGGTCACCATCATAGGTGTACCAGGCACCGGACTTCTTCACGAAGCCCTGATCCACACCGATGTCGATGAGGCTACCTTCGCGTGAAATGCCCTCACCGTAAATGATGTCGAATTCTGCCTGCTTGAACGGTGGTGCCATCTTGTTCTTGACGATCTTGGCACGGGTGCGGTTACCGACCGGAACCGTACCTTCTTTCAAAGTTTCGATGCGTCGTACGTCGATACGAACCGAAGCATAGAATTTCAGTGCTTTACCACCGGTAGTGGTTTCCGGGCTACCGAACATCACACCGATCTTTTCACGCAGCTGGTTAATGAAGATCGCGGTGGTACGGGTCTGGGACAGACGGCCGGTGATCTTACGCAGTGCCTGGCTCATCAGACGGGCCTGCAGACCAACGTGACTGTCACCCATTTCGCCTTCGATTTCGGCGCGCGGTACCAGAGCCGCAACGGAGTCAATCACGACAATGTCGATAGAGCCGGAGCCCACCAACATGTCCATGATTTCTAGTGCCTGCTCACCGGTATCCGGCTGGGATACCAGTAGTGCATCGGTGTCTACGCCAAGACGCTTAGCGTATTCCGGATCGAGTGCGTGTTCGGCGTCAATGAATGCCGCAATACCACCGGCGCGCTGTGCGCTGGCTACCGCGTGCAGGGCAACGGTTGTCTTACCCGAGGATTCTGGGCCGTAGATCTCTACGACGCGGCCACGTGGAAGCCCGCCTATGCCCAGTGCAATATCAAGAGCAACCGAACCAGTGGGAATGGTGGCGATTGGCGCGCGTGTATCATCGCCCAAGCGCATGACAGAACCCTTGCCGTATGCCTTGTCAATCTGCGCAAGTGCAGCCTCAAGGGCCTTCTCGCGATTCTTATCTACGGCCATCATTCACCTCGGTTGTTAGGGCCCATTGGCCAATACTCTTTGTCTATCCACGAGCGTACGACTGCTGGCCGACACTTTGGTATCTGGGCGGTAGGACTGTGGAAAACCCTTCGTCTTCGCCCAACGAACTCACACCATGAACAATACACTCTTCCGAACAGATATTCGAACACTATTTGCGGAGTCTTCGAATCTTTTCTAATCCTTAGGTGGAATATCGCGACCCAATTGACGCTCGGGAGGCACATCTTGCATGGTGCAGATAGCCTGCCACACCGCCTTGGGTGGAGTTCCCTTGCTCAATGCCTCTTCGGCACTTACCCCTCCGACTTCGGCCAAGACCAGGCTCGAAGCCAGGGATCGGGAATAGCCCTCACCAAATTCGTCATCCATCAGACGCCAGAAATCACTCAATCGCACAAGGCTAATTCTTTCATGGGTTTGTCCCTTGCGTGCAGTGCACGTGCTCAAGGACACGAGGTTAAAGAGAGGAGCCCTTGGTTTCAAGCAGTTTTGCTCGAAACCAAGGGCTCCCCTCATGCCAACTCGGGGTACACACCGCACCCGAATGGCTCTAAGAGTTTTTGGTTAGTGGCTTGGGGCCAAGCGCTTGCCTAGTTCCATCGGGTACTCGCCGGCGAATTCGCTGGCCAGATCCACTGGAACAGTGTCAGGGATGGTGATGCCTTCGGCGATAGCTACGCGGTCACTGACTTCGCGGAGCATCAACGAGAGCGGCACCTCTAGTGCGCTGCAGATCGAGGAAAGTAGTTCGGAAGAAGCTTCCTTCTGTCCACGCTCAACCTCGGAAAGATATCCAAGCGATACTCGTGCACTATGGGAAACCTCGCGCAGGGTACGTCCCTGACGCTGACGAACGTCGCGGAGGACGTCACCGATTTCGTGTCGTAGGACTACCATCTTGCGCTCCTCTTTTTCGCGGCGGACCTCGCTCTGTAGGCCCACATCACGCCAACGGACCACACCGTTTACCGATACTGGTTGTTTGACCATGTGCATTGCCTTTGTTCTCCGGTCCTATTGCCTTTGTGGGGCGATCGGTGCGGAACACTTACTGTGTCCGTCATTGGTTACAACTACGGTGACCCGTTATTTGTTCCCACGTCCCCACACTATCTAGTGTTTGGGTCGTTTTGCCACAACATTTTGGTTTGGGTCACCAACTATGTCATAAACCGCTTCGGGAACTACATTGCCGCATCAACCTGTGGGGTTTCTGAGCGCAGGGTGGAAAGTAGCAGAGTTAATGCTGCGTCAGTTGACTGATTTCGAATCTCTTCGCGAGTTCCAGCAAAGCAATATTCAACAAATCCGCTGCCAGCCTCATGAGCATACCCAAGAAAAACCGTACCAACATCCTTGCCATCATGCGGATCTGGCCCGGCTACGCCGGTTGCAGAGACGGCAACCGAGCTTTGGCATCGTGCTTGGGCGCCCACGGCCATCGCTCGGGCAACTTCACCATCAACCGAACCATGGGTGGCGAGCAATGTCTCGCTGACCCCGAGCACCTGTGCCTTCACCTCGTTGCTGTAACTGATAACCCCGCCTTGTAACACTGCGGAGGAACCCGGTATTTGTGCCAGCGTTGCCGCGATCAAACCAGCGGTTAGAGATTCGGCAGTGGCAACGGTGAGTCCTAATTCTTTACCCAGCGAAACTACTTCACGTGCCAGCTCATTGGTTGCCTTGCCCGTCCGAAAATCATTCATAGTTTCCCCCCTACTTCCTCGCTGTCGGCTACGCCTTGGTGTTTGTTTCTGGGTTAGCCAAGAAACGGGCCCGCAGTTGGGCCGCCTTGATCAGGTAATCAACGCCCGTCACTAGGGTGGCGAGCAAGGCCAAGATCATCACGCCGAAGGCAACTACCCCGAACCACGGCACGGTCTGGGACCACGGCAGCAGGTAGAGAAGTATCGCGATTGCCTGGAGCACCGTTTTGAGCTTGCCACCGCGGGAAGCTGCCATGACACCGTAACGAATCACGACGAAGCGCATCAGGGTGATGCCCCATTCGCGGACCAGGATTGCTCCGGTGATCCACCAGCTCAGCTCTCCCAGCACCGAGAACAGCACCAGCGCGGAGCCGGTGAGCAACTTATCGGCAATGGGGTCTGCGATCTTCCCGAAGTTGGTGATCAGGTTTCGACTGCGTGCCAAATCCCCATCGAGTTTGTCGGTGTAGATGGCAAGTGCGAAGAGTCCGAAAGCCACCCAACGCAACCACCCATATTGCTGCTCATCTGCAAGCAAAGCCCAAATGAAGAAGGGAACCATGAAGATCCGCAAGGTGGTGAGCACATTTGCGATATTCAGGTTTGGAACAGGAGGTTGGGCTTGGCTAGCCGGGGAATCAGTCACGTCTCTAGGTTACCTTCCGGTAAGGTTCCAGGCGTCTTCCGACCCCTCGTCATCAGCGCCGTCGTGGTAGTCAGTTGCTTGTTCGAAGCTATTGAGGTCTTCGGCAACCAGGTCCACACCAAAGTGGTTGGCGTTGGCGTTATCCGCAAGAGCCGCTTCTTGGGCAGTGGGGACCACGTCCTGCGGGGTGTCGTCTCCACGCATTGCGGCAAGCACCTCTGGTAGGTCATCGGGCTTGACCAACACGTCACGAGCCTTAGAGCCTTCCGAAGGTCCAACCACGCCACGGGATTCGAGCAGGTCCATGAGGCGGCCGGCCTTGGCGAAGCCAACACGCAGTTTACGCTGCAGCATGGAGGTGGAACCGAATTGAGTTGTGACCACAAGCTCGGTGGCCTGCAACAACAATTCAAGATCGTCACCGATATCGTCATCGATCTGCTTCTTGGGTGCTTCAACCGCCACGTCGTGACGGTATTCGGCCTTCAATTGGCCCTTGACGTGTTCAACAACGGCTTGGATCTCCGATTCGGTGACCCAGGCACCCTGCACACGCATGGGCTTTGAGGTACCCATGGGCAGGAAGAGCGCGTCACCCTGACCCAGCAGCTTTTCGGCGCCCGGCTGGTCAAGGACCACGCGGGAGTCGGTGACGGATGAGGTGGCAAACGCCATGCGAGATGGAACGTTGGCCTTGATCAAACCGGTAACAACGTCAACGGACGGACGCTGGGTGGCAAGGACCAAGTGGATGCCTGCGGCACGGGCCAGCTGGGTAATACGCACGATCGAATCTTCAACATCGCGCGGGGCAACCATCATCAGGTCGGCGAGCTCATCGACGATGACCAGCAGGTATGGGTAGGGCTTGACCACGCGCTTGGATCCCTCGGGCGGGATCACCTTGCCGTTTTTGACACCCTTATTGAAATCATCAATGTGCTTGTACCCAAAGTTGGCAAGATCGTCATAGCGGGTGTCCATTTCACGGACCACCCATTGCAACGCCTCGGCTGCCTTCTTGGGGTTGGTAATGATCGGGGTAATCAAGTGCGGGACACCCTCGTAGGCGGTAAGTTCCACACGTTTGGGGTCAACCATGACCATGCGTACCTCATCCGGGGTGGCACGCATCAGGATCGAGGTAATCATCGAGTTCACGAACGATGACTTACCGGCACCGGTGGCACCCGCCACCAAAAGGTGGGGCATCTTGGCAAGGTTTGCAACAACAAACCCACCCTCAACGTCCTTGCCAACACCCATGACCATGGGGTGTTCTGTCTTGCGCGCATTATGGCTGCGCAGCACATCGCCGAGAACAACAATTTCCTTATCGGCGTTGGGGATCTCAATGCCGATGGCACTCTTGCCAGGAATGGGCGAGAGGATTCGCACATCGGAGGAGGCAACCGCGTAGGAGATATTCTTTGCAAGCGCTGTGACACGTTCGACCTTGGTGCCCGGAGCTAGCTCAATCTCATAGCGGGTAACCGTTGGGCCACGGGAGAACCCGGTGACCTTTGCATCGACCTTGAACTGATCAAGGGTGTCGGTCAGCGAGGCAACCACCGCGTCGTTTGCCTCGGAGCGTTCCTTGGAGGGCGGACCCGCGGGCAGCAGGTCGGAGCCTGGCAACGTGTAGGTGACATCTCCGGAGAGTTGGAGCTGTTCGGTACGTGCCGGGATGGGAGGCAGCGGCGCGGCAGGTGGCCGGGAAGGGATCTGTGGGACAACCGTTGTGGTGTCATCGTTCGAGCCAAAGGAATTCACGTCGATGGCGCTCATGGCCTGGGTGGTGGCCTCGGGTTCGGAGCCCAAGCCGACCTGTTCCATGATGGCTGCCATCTCGAGCTCGGACTTGGTAGGCCTGCGTACCCCGGGGCGAATCGCCGGTTCCTGATATTCATCGCCCACGAGCTCATCGTATAGATCGACCGAAGGATCGGCGTTCAGGGGTACGCCATCGGCATCGGTGATGACTGCCTTGTCGTACGCTCCACCTCCGGTGTAGCTAGCCAAGTCCTCGGTGGGATCGTCGGCCAAGTCCTTGTCCTTGCCAAAGAGCTTGATCTTTTTCCGAGGTTTTTTGGCCGCCGCGGCTTCTTCATAGAGGTACGACTGATCGTGATCCGAGGATTCGAGGTCAACGCCCTTGCGTGGCTCGTATCCTTCGGCGTGCTGGCCCATGAGCTTTTCGTAGCCTTCACGGAAGCGCGAAGGAATCTGCCTAAACGGGGTAGCCGTGAGGATCATCAGGCTCAGGCAGATCAATAGGATCATCAGAATCGTTGTTGCCGGGGCGGTGATGGCACTTGCAAGGGGGACGGTGACAATGGCTCCAAGCACGCCACCGGCTTCCCAAAGCTTCTCAAAGGGTGCGTTGATTGCCGGAATCCCGCCAACAATATGGGAAATACCGCTTCCGGCAACCGTGAGCATGGCCAGACCGATGCCTACACGGTTATTGGCTCGGTGTTCTTCGGGCCACCGGAAGAGCCTGATGGCACCAATCAAAAGAATCGGTGGCATCAGGGCTGCCATGAATCCAAAGGTTCCGCCGGCTACGGAGTGTACAAAGCCTCCGTACCAGCCAACGCCACGCAGCCCCCACCATTCGACCGAGGCAATGATCATGGCCAAGATGACGAGGAAGAGCCCGGTTCCGTCGCGCCGCACCTCATAGGGCGGGTGGACGTCGCGGCCAATCTTCCTAAAGGCCCCGGCAATCACACGGGCTATGCCCATCCAAGCGGAACGGATCATGCGCACCGGCAGCGGAAAGTCGTGCACCGGCGCTGCCGGGGCACTTTTTGCACTCTTGGTGCTCTTGGTCGAGGAGGACGTGGCACGTGGTTTACGCGTGCTCGTTTTCCCCCCGCCTTGCGAGGAGGTACGTGGAGCCATGGCTCTAGGGTATCGCCCCGCGGTGACAGGTGCCTGAATTTACACGGTTCCCCGGGGAAGAAGCGCCTTGGATAAGCGTCACAACCTATGCCATTTTCGAGCTTCCGTGGTCACTTGTTCTGCTAGCAAACCTGTCCCGTGTGCCAGTGCTTTGGTGCCGAAGCGTCAGCTGGATTGCATTCTTATCTCGAGTGCATGAGCTCCTGGATTTTTGTTTGAGTAGACATCGGGTACCCAGATTTCGTGGCTCACAAGCCTTTTAATAGTTTTCTCAATTGGGGCTTCTCTTCACCACAAACCCTGATGTACAGTTCACTTGACAGGTAAAGTTCACTTTACAATTCATGAGGAGATCGAGATGAGTGAAGTCAAAACGCGTACCAAATGGGGACGCGCAAAATTCGGTAATCGCCAGATCCCTGCAATGCGGATTGCCATCCCGTGCGGTCTAGTTTTGGGAACCATCTTAAGCTTGGTCGCGGTTTGGAACGGTATCGCGGGACCGAATAAATCGCTCGGCGGAACCGTCTTTGCCGTTTGCTTAACTATTCCAGCAACCATGCTCGTATGGGCTCTAGTCGTTGACAGGTCATCCCTGCAGGGAGCAGTCGATCTGCCCGAGCAGAGCATTGAGTCACAGTGGTACCAGCAAGCCGCGGCAGGTACACAGATCGACGTCATCTTGGCAGCAATCCTTGGAGTCCTCGCACTCTCTATTTTTCCGTCGGGAAACAACGCGGACCCTAAACTGATACTCGGCGGTGTCATTGCGATTTCTATTGCAAGCGTTGCCATCAGATACCAACTGCTACGCAGGAAAACCTGACGTGGAAAACCTCCTGTCGGAGCACCGAAAATCAATGGAGTGGTCCCAACAACGGCTTGCCGATGAACTGGGAGTGACTCGGCAAACGATTATCTCTATTGAACGGGGAAGATTTGACCCGTCATTGCCGTTGGCTTTCCGTATCGCTGCACTCTTCAACAAACGCATTGAAGAGCTGTTCTTTCCCGAAAAAGACTAAGCACGAGACTTTGCACCAACAGGGCAAAGCTCATCGAAGCAATACCTATATGCCTAAGGCCCAGGGTTGACCTTTCCGAAAGGGAGTACGCAACCCTCGGCCTTAGTAGTATCGATTTTTATGCCTCGATCAGGTGACCCATGCGTGCGCGCTTGACCTCGAGGTACCCGGAATTTTCCGGATTTGCCCCAACAATCAATGGCACCCGGTCAACAATCTTGATTCCTAATGCACCTAGTTGCTTGATCTTTTCCGGGTTGTTGGTCAGCAGCTTCACCGAGTCGACGCCAAGATCCTTGAGGATTTCGGCCGCGGCGGTGTAATCGCGACTGTCATCCGGCAGGCCCAGTTGGCGATTGGCATCCACGGTGTCCACACCGTCCTCCTGTAAACGGTAAGCGCGTAGTTTATTGGCCAGTCCAATGCCGCGTCCTTCGTGGCCACGCATGTAAATGACGACTCCCTCATGCTGCTTGATCAGGTCCAATGCCGCATCAAGTTGGGGTCCGCATTCGCATTTTAGCGAACCAAAGATTTCTCCGGTGGCGCATTCGGAGTGCACGCGTACCAGCGCTTGTGCACCGGGAACACCAGAGATGATTGCCAGATGCTCATCCCCCGTCCATTCATCAAGGTAGGAGCGGAAGACAAAGCTTCCATGCGAGGTAGGAACCGTGGTTTCGGCTTCCATGATGATATGTCGCTTGGGTTGGTGTTCGTGGGTAACCGCATTGTTATCGACGAGCGTCATGAGTGTTTCCTTTTCTGGGTGCCGCAGATGGCGTGATGTCATGAGGGAAAGCAGAGATATTTTTGAGTCAGAGTGTCTCAAGTGCCACGCTGGGGTCCGCCAGCTTCTTGAGGTCAACTTGTTTTTGGCTTCGAATGAGCTTTTGGATGCTTTCACTGACGTCCCAAATGTTCACGTTCATGCCCGCGATGACGACCCCCTGGGATAACCAGAAGGCCAGGAACTCGCGCTTGGCCAGATCCCCACGGAGTACCACTTGGTCATAGCTTCCTGGTTGCGCATTTCCGATGTATTCCATGCCCAGGTCATATTGGTCGGTGAAGAAGTATGGAAGATCCGTGTAGCTTGCCGGTTCGCCCATGATCGCTGCTGCCACGGTCTTGGGCTGGTTCAGCGCGGTGGCCCAGTGCTCAACACGCAGACGACGACCCAGAAATGGATGCTGCTGATTAGCGATATCGCCCACGGCAAAGATACTGGGGTCACTGCTGCGCAAAGATTCGTCAACCAGCACGCCATTTTCGACCTCAAGCCCGGCTTCCTGGGCCAGTTCTACCGATGGAATGGCGCCCACGGCAATAACCACCGCGTCAGCCGGGAACACTTCGCCGGTGCCCAGCTCCACCCCGGTCACGACTCCGTCCTGGGTTTGAATGCTTTTAACATCAACAGCGGTGTGCAGATCTACGCCGTGAGAGCGATGAAGATCGGCAAATACTTGCGCCACTTCTTCACCAAGAATTGGAAGCAGCGGAAGGGACAGTCGCTCGAGGATCGTGACGGTACATCCGGCGGCTCTGGCTGCTGCAGCAACCTCCAGCCCAATCCAACCCCCGCCAACAAACACCACCCGTTTGCCTTCTCCGAAGACTGAGCGCAGCGCGTCTGCATTGTTTTTGGTTCTAAGGTAGTGAACCCCTTGGGCCTCCGCACCAAGCAACGGGATCCTGCGCGGACGAGAACCGGTGGCTAAGACCAGAGTGTCGTAGTGGAGTCTGGTTCCGTCGGAGAGTTCTACTCGCTTCGCGATCCTGTCAATGGCGGTGACCCGGGTTTTCCGGCGCAACTCGACAGCGTTTTCGGTGAACCATTCTTCGGGGTGGACGACCTGGGCCGAGAACTCGGTTTTGCCCATCAGGTAGCCCTTGGAAAGTGGTGGGCGCTCATAGGGAAGCTGATCTTCTGCCGCCACAATGCAGATGCTGCCCTTGAACCCGGAAGTTCGTAGGGCCTCTGCGGTTTTGACACCAGCAAGTCCCCCACCGACAACGACAACCCTCTGTGTCTGGCTCATGGTGCTCTCCCTTGCCCGGCCGGATATACCCTTCCGGCTATTGGTGCTCAAAGTAGCGTTTTCGCTACTCATGGCGGCATTAGAGGCTTTCCAACGCTTCTAACACTAATCAATCCTTGTTTTAGATTTTTGCCCTCTCCGCTCGTTTTGTCAACTCTGGTTGGTGTTAGAATTTGGGAATGGCTTTACCAACGTCTTCTGGCCAATTAGCCACCCTCGAATCACTTTCAGACCCGGTTCGCCGAGGCCTGTACGAGTTTGTGGTGTCACAAAATGGGCCAGTTACCCGTGAAAGCGCGGCAAAGGCCGTTGGAATTAGCCGCAGCCTTGCCGCCTACCATCTAGATAAGTTGGTAGCTGCAGAGCTTCTGGGCTTTAGTTACGAGCGTCCCGCAGGTCGCAGTGGTCCGGGAGCCGGTCGTCCGGCCAAATGCTATGCACGTACCGAACAAGAAGTTTCAATTACCGTTCCACCGCGTAGCTACGACATGCTGGCACGCATGCTGGCCCAGGCAGCAGCGGCGGATCAGACAGGCATTGTCAGGTCCACGCTGGAAGCCACAGCGCGCGAGGAAGGTCAACAGGCAGCCGACGAATATCCGGACACCATGGATGCACTCAACGCTCATGGTTTTGAACCGGTGGTTGCCGAAGACGGCGATATCCTCATGAAAAATTGCCCGTTCCACCAGGTTGCCCAGCAACAGCCGGAACTCGTATGTGGACTCAACCATGCATTGATCTGTGGATACCTTGATGCCAAGGGCGAGGACAGCACCCGTGCCGAATTAGCCCCGCGCCCAGGTCACTGCTGTGTGGCAATCCATCCGGTACCCGGTGAAACTCCGTGAGCAACCACCGCGCCGTAAGTTTTCGACTCAGCCGAAGCGCAGGTCAGAAAGTTCTTCAAGCTGCACGCGGTCACTAATTGCGTCGCTGAGTAGGCCCCGCATGACAAACATCAGTAATACCAGCGCAAGGCCGCCAACCCCGGTCGCTGCGAAGGCCATGAGAATGCTGGGACCGCCGAGGTCCACGATGAATAACAGATGGAATAGCGCCGCGCTTGGAAGCAGCGTGGCTACGGCAAGGCAGATGATTACCACGTTGACCCACTTCAAAGCGGCTTGGCTGAAAATCATTCCGGTAGATACCAGTGATAAGAGTTTCCAGATCATCAATAGGCCCAGCTGTAGCGCTGCAAGAGTGAGGATTCCGAGCACGGAATACGGGATTACCAGGTGCGTCACTTCGTAGTATTCGTTGCCAAAGTCGGTGGCAATCACAGGAATCATGAATTGGCCCGCCAAAAGGCCCAGCACCATGACTACCAAAACAATTCTCAAAAGACCCGTCGATGGTTTGTCCATGGTTCGAGTCTGCGATGAAACGGCGTTAGAAGCCATAGGCCTGAGGTACTGTCTAGGGTTAGCAATGCACCACGTTCTCCAAATGGTGAAGTTAGCAATACAGTTCTCGACGGGAACCAGCACTCGAGAACGGCATATCGAAGGAGCTAATGAATATACCGCGATGCATCGCGTTGAAGGCAACCTCGCACTAGCCGCTTAAACCCACAGAGATTTTTTCTTTGTCCAAGGCTCCGAGCAGGTCACCAGCCAAAATCTAAACAGCTACGGATACCTGTGCCGCATCTCCCACGCATTCTTCCGCCCGACCAGTTATTTCTGCACTTTTGCTTCAGGACCACGGGCAAAGAGTTCAACGAGTTAAGCCAAAGCTTCCCGTGTTACCTCACTACTCAATTCGTCAGTCAATAGCCCAGCCATATGCGCATGGATTCCAGAGTTGGCATCCCTGAGTTCCGAACAGAGTGCTGCTTTCCCAAGATCGTCGACTTCGGACGCATAAAGCACGAATCGCACGGACGCGGTCTTCAGCTACTTCGACGAATCATTAAAACACCACAAACCGAAGCGCTGAGACGGCAGCTGAGCAGCTGTCCGAGTATCCCGCAGCAATTTTAAGGTCATACGATTTGATCCAGTGCGCACGACTTCCTTAAAAGTCGTAAAATTAATATCCTGATTTTTCCTTCCAAATCGGCTTTGACCAATCGACGCCAACGCACAGGAATGAGATCAACTTCGAAGTTCAGAGGCTTGATCTCCTACTTCCGCTATATTAGCTGTTTCCCTAAGAATCGCTGTGGCTTCAGAACGTATTCTGTCAATAGTCACATCCACCTCAAATTCTATGGACTTCCTAATACCTTCAAAATTGATACGCGTGCAGGCAAGACCTGCTGCATAACTCTGAGCCAAGCGCTTGTGCTTATTAACATCCTCATCCATCTTGGTCGAGTTATAGACCATCTTCGAAATCTTCGTTTCGTCCAGCAGACTCTCCGCAACTGATGAAGCGAATATCAAGAGTTGTGGATGCAGGGAAATCGAAGTAACGAGAACCGCTTGCTCCACAATTCGTTCCGCGCGCTCAAGCTCTCTCAACCAGTGAGAAAGCCTTAGCAAACGTGGTTGAACATGAGTAGCAGTAATCAAAAGCGCTAAAATCGACACACCAAAGAAGATTAGCGAAACGTTTCGAACGATTAAATCGCTACCCCAAGTCAATAGGACGGATAGTGCGGCACCCGCGGTGACCGAACTCCATAGAGTTACTCCGTTTAGATGCTTTGAGAGCTTGGTACTCATGTCAGCTAGTTTGGTCCAAGCTTCTTGAACGCCTTCATCTTCGGACGACACAATTGACTCAATACTTCGGTTCCAGTCGTTGTACAACTGCATTTTATTAAGACCTTTCATTGGTCAATTCCACCAAATCAATTCCGCATAGCTTCGCTTTGCCGCGGCTAACTTTCGGAAATATAAGATGCAGCCGCACCAGGAATCTACTGCCGTACGCCAAAAAGGGGCGTTTTGCAAAGCTTTTTTAAAAGCTTTGCAAAACGCCCCTTGGCGAAACCTTAGGCTTCCAAAACCACCGGAACGATCATTGGGCGGCGGCGCAGCTTGCGCGAAACCCATGAACCGATGACACGGCGAACAACCTGCTGCAACTGATGAGTGGTGTGCGTTGGGTTATTGCGTACAGCCTCTTCGATTGCTGCTGCAATCTTTGGCTTAATGTCATCAAATACCGAATCATCTTCTGCCACGCCGCGGGCGTGGATATCCGGTCCGGAAATCAGCTTTCCGCTCTGACGGTTGATCACCGAAATAACGGAGATGAAACCTTCCTCGGCAAGCGTGACGCGGTCCTTGAGGTCCTGATCGGTAATGGTGCCAACCTTGGAACCATCAACGTAGACAAAGCCACAGTCAACCTGGCCCACGAGCTCGGCCACGCCATCCTTGAGGTCAACCACCGAACCATCCTCGGTGAGCAGGATGTTCTCCGCGGGGACACCCGACTGCGCAGCAAGGCGGCCGTTGGCGATCAGGTGGCGGGTCTCGCCGTGTACCGGCATGACGTTCTTGGGCTGGACGATGTTGTAGCAGTACAACAGCTCGCCGGCCGAGGCGTGTCCGGAAACGTGTACCTTGGCCATGCCCTTGTGAATGACATCCGCGCCAAGACGCATCAGGCCATTGATCACCCGGAAGACCGAGTTCTCATTGCCCGGGATCAGCGAGGATGCAAGGATGACTGTATCGCCCGGGCCAACCTGAATCTTGTGATCGCCATTAGCCATACGCGAAAGCGCTGCCATCGGTTCGCCCTGCGAACCGGTAGACATCAGCACCACCTTGTGATCCGGCAGGTTATCCACGTTCTTCATGTCAACCAGGATGCCGGCAGGGACATGTAGGTAGCCAAGCTTTTCCGCGATGGTCATATTACGGACCATGGAGCGGCCAATGAAGGCAACCTTGCGCCCGTGCATTGCCGCAGCATCGATGACCTGCTGCACACGGTGAATGTGCGAGGAGAACGAGGCAACGATAATGCGCTTGCGTGCCTGACCGAAGAGTCCCTCAAGAACCGGGCCAATTTCCTTTTCCGCGGTGGTGAAACCGGGGACGTCGGCATTTGTCGAGTCGGTCATGAACAGATCTACGCCCTCTTCACCCAAACGGGCAAAGTGACGCAGGTCGGTGATGCGACCATCGAGCGGCAGCTGATCCATCTTGAAGTCACCGGTGTGCAGCACTGAACCCGCGGAGGTGCGAATAAAGACGGCAAGGGCGTCCGGGATCGAGTGGTTGACCGCAACGAATTCACATTCGAAGGGACCGAGGTTCTCAACATCGCCCTCTTCAACCTGCAAGGTGATCGGACGAATCCGGTGTTCCTGCAGCTTTGCTTCAATCAGCGCCAGGGTCAGACGGGAGCCGATCAGCGGGATATCGCCACGCAGACGCAACAGGTACGGTACGGCACCGATGTGGTCCTCGTGGCCGTGTGTGAGCACAACACCGACGATGTCATCGAGGCGATCCTTGATGTAGCTGAAATCGGGCAGGATCAAGTCCACGCCCGGCTGGTGCTCCTCGGGGAAGAGCACACCACAGTCGACGATCAGCAGCTTGCCATCGATTTCGAAGACGGCCATGTTGCGGCCGACCTCGCCCAGACCACCGAGCGGGACGATTCGCAAGGTGCCATTCTCAAGCTTCGGCGGCAGGCTATGGAGCACCATATCTGCTGCCGCTAGTGAGGATTCGGTCATGAATTTCTTACCTTTCTAGAGCTCCCATCCGCCCTCGCGCAAATCGGTGCGGATGGTTTCGAGTTCCGCTTCCGACGGAGCCAAAAGAGGCAGTCGGACCACGGTGTTCGGCAGGACACCCTGCCAGTGAAGTACATATTTTGCTGCAACGGCGCCCTGGATGTGACTCATCACGGCGCGCTGGATTGGATCAAGTTCAAAGTGGGTGGCGCGAGCGGTTGCCAGATCCCCGGCGTGCATGGCATCTACCAGGGTGCGGTACTTGGCGGTTGCCACGTGTGCGGTTACCGAGACAACGCCTGCTGCGCCGGCTGCCATCAGTGGCAGGGTCAGTCCGTCATCACCCGAGTAAACATCAAGGTCGGTCTTGGCCAGGACAATGGTTGTCGACTGGTAGTCGGCCTTGGCATCCTTCAACGCAACAACCAGTGGGTTCTTGGCAAGTTCGATAATGGTTTCCGGTGCCAGGGCGATACCCGCGCGGCCCGGAATGTCATAAAGCATCACCGGCAGGCCGGTGGCATTGATAATTGCCTCAACGTGGGCCATGACGCCGGCCTGTGAGGGCTTGTTGTAGTAAGGGGTGGTGACAAGAATGCCGTGTACTCCGGCTTCCTTGGCTCCCAATGACAGGCGAATCGAGTGTGCTGTGTCATTGGTTGTGGAACCGGCCAAGACCTTGGCACGGTCACCAACTGCACGCACGACCGTGGCAAACATTTCAATGTTTTCAGCATCGGTCAACGTTGAGGTTTCACCGGTGGTGCCGGTGACGACCAGGCCATCGCAGCCATCATCAACAAGTTTATTGGCTAGCTTTGCAGCTGCATCGTAGTCAACCTCCCCATTATCCTTGAAGGGGGTCACCATGGCGGTGAGCACCGTTCCGAAGGTGTAATTCTTACCAGGGGTATTCAACGCAATATCAGCCATGACTCCTACGTTACACTTTGCGCGCCCTAAGGGTTGATTCGGCACAAGGCAATAGGCTGAAGATATGACCGAAACCTCTTCGCGAAAGAACCCCGGGGGCAAGCGAGTATCTCGCGCGGGCGGTACCTCGCAACGGATTCTTGGCGTCGATCTTGCCAGGTGTGTGGCGCTGATCGGCATGATAGCCGTGCACATTCTGCCGTTGCGGATGGCCCTGTCCAATGGAACCTTTGAGCCAACGGCCGCGGCAGCTGTATTTTCCGGGCGGGCCTCCGCGCTATTCGTGCTACTTGCAGGTGTTGGCCTAGCCTTGCTCAGTGGTGGGCCAAACGGTCCGGCGCCTAGTAAATTGCGTTCACTCAGGCTGAACATCTTAATCCGGGCCTGGCTCATTGCCCTGCTGGGTTTTGGGCTTGGCATGCTCGATACGAATGTTGCTGTCATCCTTGTCCACTACGGACTGCTATTCCTGGCTGCCATTCCATTTATCAACATGCGCAGGCGCGCGCTAGGCTGGTGGGCCGCCGGCTGGCTACTGCTGACCCCCTTACTTTATTACGTGGCCCGTCCCTGGGTTGAAAATGCCATTGATCCCTACCGACTTGGTGCTTCCCCGGTTCTTAGCGATCTTGCAACGCCCCTAGCATTCATCGCCGATCTATTGTTGACCGGTTACTACCCGCTACTTATCTGGTTTGGTTTCCTGCTCACCGGTCTTTTTGTTGGCCGTCTGGCCTTGGCGCGCCCACCGGTTGCCTTTGGACTATTCATCTCTGGATCGCTCATTGCCGTTGGCTCAAAGCTTGCCTCGGCGTGGCTGCTCGATCAGCCAGGAGCCCTCAAGGTGCTACGTACCGCAACCGAACTCCATGCCAATGGTCTTGAGGTGGCGTTGGTGACGGGTCAACGCCTCGATGGTGCCATCAATACCCCGTGGTTCTTGGCGATCTCGGCACCGCACAGCGGAGCTCCACTAGATATCCTGCACGTGACGGGTTGCGCACTGGCAGTGTTAGGTGCCGCGCAGTTGCTTTGCCTTGCACTCACCGCGGTGCTTGGCAACGTAGGCGAAATGATCCTATGGCCACTGACCGGGGCCGGGGCCGCAACGCTGACCGTTTATGCCGGCCATTTAGTCGCACTAGATCTGTTCAGCGATGTTTCGGCCAGCCTCCCCCGACCGGTGCTATTCATTATTTTTGTTGTGGCGACGCTCTTGCTCGGCTTGCTGCTGAAATTCATTAATCGTCGTGGGCCGCTCGAGGCGCTGGTGCACAGCGTCGCCAGAACTCTTTCCGGAAGCAAATAGCTGAAACCAGCTAGGCATCCGTCGTTCGTCCGCCCAAACGAAGAATCACGACGACCTACCTCAACCCAAGGAACTTCATCAATGGCTACTGGTCTCATCGTCCGAGAACCCGGCGATCCGCTCACTTCACTTGAGAAGGCGTTGCTCGCTCGCTTGTGCGCAGGAGATTGGAAAGGTTCATCGGAAGCCCGTGAGCAACTGGTTCATGCCCGCTGGGGTGGCTACAGCGTTGAAGGCTGCGAATGTTTCTTGATTCAGATTCCACCCGAGAGGGCGCTACCACTGGTTCCCAAATTCTCCGGCGGCCCCTTCGCATTCTTGGACGTCTCCGGTGCGGAATTGGGCTTCGGACTCTTAGAACTCTGGCTTGAGGGTGGAGTCCTGCATTCGGTTGATTACATACCGCTGGATGGAAGTGATGGAGACAAGCTACCGGGGCTTGAGCATGTGAGTGGTACACCATTTAAGGGCTAAATCGGGCGCTCAATCATTCCGCCTAAATCCTGAAGCGGCGACGGGGAGAACTTCCGGTGGCGCGGCGCTCGGCGGCACCGTTATGGGCCACTAATCAAGGTAATGGCAAAGATCAACGCCGGAATCAAGGCGATGCCCCACACACCGGAGGCGATCATCCACCCCGGGCTGTCATTGCGTGCGGCGAACCATGCACCGAGCAGACCTAGCGCAGCTGGTGCCGCCAGGAACCACGAGAAAGCCGGATTACCATTGCTGCCAATCAGCAGCATGTACAAGGTGATCAACAGTCCCGCCAGCATCAGCACCCACGTTGTCACGGGCTTATCATGTCTGCCGATCCGCGCATTTGTTGAGGTCATCTGATGATTATTCCACGCGTTTCGGGCGAATTCAGCTAAACGTCGGTGAGCATTGAGCGCAATGATTCACGCGTGCTCCCCGATACCTTGAGGCTACTGAGAATATCTGTGGCCTCAGCGGCAACATCCCGCACGATTGCCAGCTTATCTACGAGCCAACCCTCGACTTCTTCAGAGGACCATCCTGCCTGTTGATCAACGGTCGGCGAGTGGTTTGCGGTCCCTGCCATGGCCCGCACAGATGCGGCGTAGTCGGCCGCGACGATTTCAGCAGGCACCCCGGCATGGCCCAAGAGCAACGTACAAATCATTCCCGTGCGATCACGTCCGGCACTGCAGTGGATGAGTGTTCCTGGACGGGCGCCTGCGATTGCTTCTAGGGCTGCGCGTACTAAATCCGGCTGGAGTCGCCAGTTGTGGCTCCAGTATTCCGGTGAGTCAAGGATCGGAAAGCAGACCCGTTGGAACTCGGTGTCCAGATGGTCCTCTGTTGGCACATTAAAGATCTCCAGATCATTGAATACGGTTTCAGGGACCTGCGGATCAGTATCTTGCGCTCCCACCTCATAGGAACAACGAAGATCGATCACCGAGGAAAGACCCCAGTCGCGCGCTGCGTCCCATCCGGCGATAGTGAGTCGTTCGCGGCGCGGTCCACGAGCGATTCTTCCCGGAACTGTCACTCCCCCAGTGGCATATGGTGTCGGTAAACCGCCCAGATCCCTCGCGTTAATGTACCCATCCCACGTCAAATCAGCACTCATCAAACCAGCGTAGAACAGTTAGTTGGTTCCACCAGCAAAGAACCTGACTACTACTGACTTTGGATCATTGCGGTGCCATTATGAGCATATGAGCGGCACAAGCAATGCAGCTGGGCACGATCCACGGGTATTGGTTCTCATGGGTGTCTCGGGGTGTGGGAAAACAACCGTTGCAGCATTACTTGCGGGCCGTTTCGGCTGGGAGTTCGAAGAGGGCGACTCGCTCCACCCAGCATCAAACGTTGAGAAGATGCATGCCGGACACCCGCTGACCGACGAAGACCGTTGGCCGTGGCTGGCCGAGGTTGCAGATTGGATCGAAGCGGAACTCGACTCAGGCAAACACGGAGTGATTACCTGTTCGGCGTTGAAACGTTCCTACCGCGAGGTACTGAACAGACGCGGAACCGGCGTTGAATTCGTCTACCTGGCAGGAACGCAACAACAGATCGCCGCACGCCTTGCAGCACGACAGGGCCACTTTATGCCAGCCAGCCTGTTGCAGAGCCAGTTCACCGACCTCGAAGAACCACAGGATGACGAGCCCGCCATCCGAGTCGATATCGGTCCGGCCCCGCGAAAAATCGTCCAATCCATCATCGATGCCTTGGGACTTGGAACTTCTAACCCTTTGGACTAAAAATGAATGCCTTCAGCCTGGGCGTCAGCATCCTTGCCGACGCAGCGTCCGACAAAATGCACGAACCTTGGGCCGCCCACGATACCCAAGTACTTATTGTTGCAGTCCTGGGTATCGCACTGGTGGTGGTACTCATCATCTGGGCCAAGATGCATGCATTCCTTGCCCTGACGATTGCCTCCCTACTCGTAGGAATTTTCTCTGGCATCCCGCTGGCGAATGTCACCAAGTCCTTTGAGACTGGTGTGGGCGGGGTGCTTGGATATGTTGGCGTGCTGATTGCCTTGGGTGCCATGCTGGGCAAATTGCTGGGGGATTCCGGTGGCGCGGATAAGATCGTTGACACGCTGCTGCATGGAAGCAAGGCCTCGTTACCGTGGAAGATGGCGTTGATCGCCGGCATCATTGGTATTCCCATGTTCTTCGAGGTCGGTCTGGTGCTGCTGGTTCCGGTCGTCATGCTTGCAGTCCACAGATCCAAGGGTCCGGCCATGTTGCTGGCGATCCCGGCATTAGCTGGTCTATCGGTGCTTCACGGCTTTATCCCACCGCATCCCGGCCCGGTCGCGGCTGTTGGCATCCTCAACGCAGATATTGGCATTACCTTGGCATTCGGCCTGATCGTTGCGGTGCCCACCGTGGCAATTTGTGGTCCGCTCTTCAGTCACTTGGCAGCGCATTGGGTTCCGATCGGCCCTGCCGGTGCTGGCCTGGCCTTCGTGGGTGGCGGAGCCACCGAAACCTCCAACGCGTCGACCGGCACCGGTACCGCAGCGCTCAAACCGGGTAAACATCTGGCCGGGGATGTAGTCGCACCGAAGTCTCCGGCCGGTGAGACTTCGGCCGACGCCAAGCGTGTGCCATCATTCGGTTGGACCCTTGTCACAGTGCTATCCCCGGTGTTCTTGATGTTGCTGCGCGCAGCAGCAGATTTGTGGGTTGAGCCAACCAGCCCGTCGTACAAGGTCCTGAACATCATCGGCGACCCGGTGGTTGCGTTGCTCATTGCAGTGCTACTAGCAATGGTTACCTTTGGCACCTCGGTGGGCTTCACGGCAAAGATGCTGGGCAAGAAAATCGGTGAGAGCCTGCTTCCCATTGTTGGAGTCATGCTCATTGTGGGTGCCGGAGGCGGCTTCAAGCAGGTTTTGGTTGATGGCGGCACCAGCACCGCAATCGGCAAGGTAGCCGTGGCGATGAGCCTTTCGGCGCTTGTCCTGGGTTGGATTGTGGCGGTGCTGATTCGTGTGGCAACCGGTTCGGCAACAGTAGCTACGGTTACCGCAGCGGGAATCGTTGCACCGCTTGCGGCGGGACTGCCTGCAACACAACTGGCCCTGGTGGTCTTGGCGGTGGGAGCTGGCTCGCTCTTCTTCTCCCACGTCAACGACGCGGGGTTCTGGCTGGTGAAGGAATACTTTGGTTTGACTATTTGGGAAACCATCAAGACATGGTCTGTCATGGAAACCCTCATTTCAGTCGTTGGGCTCCTGTGTGTGCTCTTGCTTTCGGTATTTGTCTGACCACATCAGGGACCTCGTTAGTGCACACGAGGCAGGGCCATCTTCGCCGAATAGCATGTTTCTTGTACTACGCGGTGCTCCGATTGATCCTTAAGCTTCGGGTCCAAGAAATACGGTGGTCGGCGTCAACAATGCGGGCACCGGGGCAAGCAACATCAAGATCGCTGTAGCTACCGGAAACCGAGCATCAGCTTTTTGTTCTTGATTTGGGCAGTTGTAAAAGTCAATGAAATCATCTTGGTTCGCTGTGGAGCGTCGGTGCAATCAATACGCCGTCAGCCATCTCTGCGGGGTAGGTTTTGCTGATCCATTCAGTGTGCAATGATCCGTAGAGATGTGGGTACGGCTCCCCGTTCCCGCCATCTTCCATCCGAATCTCAACACCTGCATTCGCAATCGCAGCGGCGTCCAGCTCTAAGACCACCAATCCATTGGTGAAATCCGCATAGATAAAGGCGGCAACCAGCGGAAGCTGCTCGGGCGACGAACAATGGATGAACCCAACATTTTCAAGCACGGCTCCGCGCGTTGACTGCGTGTATTCGCCGCTGGCTTGGGCACACTGCCAATGCTCGAGCTCGGCTAGGTGCAAGATTCGTGTCATTGATTCAGCATATAACTGTGGCCCCGAACGATCTGCACAGACGATTCGGGGCCACGGCCACAACAAACTGGTTCACACCTACCAGCAAATAATATTTACTTCTTGGTACTCGCTACGTAGAAACCAATGGCAGTTTTCATGGAATCGCGCGCTCGGCGGCGGTCCCCGGCAGCGTCATAGGCAAGAGCCAGTCGGTGCCAAGACTTCCAAGACTCGGGGTTGGCCTCAACCTCTTCCTTGTACTGCACGAAGTCCTCATCGGCGGCGGCCTTCACGATGCGGCCGGAGGGGGTACGCGGAAGGTTATCTTCCGGAAGCAAGCCCTCCGATTCCAGGATTCCTGCCATGGTTTGGGTGCGTGAGCCAAAGAGCACTTCACGGATCAGTATCCATACGCCAACCAAGGGGATGACCAACGCGGCAACGCCAATCACCTTGGCCAGCGGTTCGGCAGCGGTAATGAACCGCACAGCGGAGCCAAATGCCGCAACAAGATAGAAGACAAAAAGCAGCAGAATAGCGCCGACCCAGATTTTGGTTTTCATGCGGTTCTAGCGTCCCAACTCAAGGTATCCATCAAGGCCATAGGTAAGTCCCGGACGTGCCGCTACTTCGCGCAGACCCAACAGAACACCTGGCATGAAGGAGGCCCGGTCATAGGAGTCATGCCGTAGCGTCAGCTGCTCCCCTGCGCCGCCGAGCAATACTTCCTGGTGGGCTACTAGTCCGCGCAGACGTACCGAGTGCACGTGGATACCATCGACGTTTGCGCCGCGTGCGCCATCAATCTGCGTCTCGGTGGCATCTGGGCTTGGAGCCACACCTGCGGCCGCGCGTTCGGCGGCAATCAGTTCGGCGGTGCGTACCGCGGTACCCGAGGGTGCATCAACCTTGTTCGGGTGGTGCAGCTCGATGATCTCCACCGATTCAAAGTAGCGTGATGCAGTTGCCGCGAAGGCCGAGGCCAATACCGATCCCAACGCGAAGTTCGGGGCAATAAGCACACCAGTTTCCGGGTGTTCGGCAAGCAACGCGGTTAGCGATGCGCGCTTTTCATCATCCCAGCCGGTAGTGCCAACTACCGCATGAAGGCCGTTGGCTACCGCAAAGCGCACGTTTTCTTCGGTGCTTCCCGGAACCGAAAGGTCAACCACGTGGGTTGCCCCCGCCTCAAGAATGGTTTCTAGCTTGTCACCGCGGCCCAGCGCTGCAACAAGTTCCATATCGGTGGCGGCGCCAACTGCCTTGACAGCCTCGGCTCCCATACGTCCTGACGCGCCAATGACGGCGACTTTTAGTGGTGCACTCATGACTTCCAGCTTATCGGCTACTAGGACCAGTCATCGATTCGGTGACGGTTTTGGCTGGGGCTTGCCGCACAGCGTGACTTCTATAGCGAACAGAATACTCACCACACGCGTCCAAGGATGTGCACGTTGAGCCCGCTGGAGGCAAAAAATTACGGGTTATTTGGCGTGAAGTTCTTCAATGAACTTCTCGGCCCGCTGTAGATTCAACGCGAGTTTATCGCGTTTTTCGCCGGCTCTGGCGATAAATTCACCGAGCTTTGCCCGGGCTTCCGGGTTGCTCTTATTCAGGGCTAGGGTGTCGACGGTGTCCAGTAACTCGCCCATTTCTTCCAGACTGAAGCCCAGTGGTTTCATGGATCGAATCACCAGCATGCGCTGCAGATCGGTGGGGGTATAAACGCGAAAGCCTCCCTCGCTACGTGTACTAGCAGGAAGCAGGCCCACCTCATCGTAGTGACGGATGGTGCGCTGGGAAAGACCGGTGGCCTCGGATAGCTCGCCAATGTGCATTCTTGGCCCGGCAGTCATTGGCGGCGTGGACTTGGTCATGGTGTTGAATTCTCCTAGACTCCCAACTCTACCCTTACGTTAGGGTAGAGTTGGAATTGTTCAGTGCATCGCTGCGGCCATTCCTCGTCGCAGTCACAACTTGTACAGCGCAATACTGCGCGGACTCCAGCTGATTCTATGTACTTTAGCGCTCGAACGCCTCCTACCCAGATTCAGAACGGAGCCTTCAATGGCTACGAAAACCGCAGAAGGACACCTCATTCCCTCACCGGAGCAACGCCAGTCGGTCATTAACACCCTTAAATCCCCTAGGCTGCTCAAGATCGAGGTCCTCGCCGGGTTGGTGGTGGCGTTGGCCCTCATCCCCGAGGCAATCGCTTTTTCCATCATTGCCGGGGTCGATCCCCACATCGGACTGTTCGCCTCGTTCACCATGGCGGTGTCCATCGCTTTTCTCGGCGGCCGCCGGGCAATGGTTTCCGCCGCGACGGGCGCCATCGCGCTGGTCATTGCCCCGCTGGTGAAAAGCCATGGCGTTGACTACTTCATCGCAGCGGTGATCCTCGCTGGAATCTTCCAGGTTCTCCTCGCGCTGCTGGGCGTGGCTAAGCTCATGCGCTTCATTCCCCGGCAAGTCATGGTCGGGTTCGTCAATGCCTTGGCGATCTTGATCTTCATGTCCCAGGTACCCGAACTGATTGGCGTCCCCTGGCTTGTCTACCCATTGACCGCGCTGGGGCTGCTCATAGTCTTCGGGCTACCCAAAATCACCACGGCGGTTCCGGCCCCGTTGGTCGCCATCGTGGTGCTGACACTGATTGCTGTATTTGCGTCCCTGACCATTCCCACGGTCGGAGACAAGGGAGATTTGCCAGAAAGCCTGCCACACCTGTTTCTACCCAATGTTCCGCTGAACCTCGAGACCTTGCAAGTTCTCTTCCCCTACGCGTTGGCCATGGCCTTCGTCGGGTTGCTCGAGTCCCTGATGACCGCAAAACTCGTCGATGATGTCACCGACACCCACTCGAATAAGACCCGCGAATCTTGGGGGCAGGGCGTTGCAAACATCATTACCGGTTGCTTCGGCGGTATGGGCGGTTGCGCGATGATCGGCCAGACAATGATCAATGTCAAGGCCTCCGGTGCCCGCACCCGTATCTCAACGTTCCTGGCCGGGATATTCTTACTGATCTTGGTCGTCGCCTTGGGCGATATTGTGGCGCTGATCCCGATGGCAGCACTGGTATCCGTGATGATCTTTGTTTCCGTGGCAACCTTTGACTGGCACAGTATCAGGCCTTCCACCCTTCGCATGATGCCCAAGAGCGAAACCACTGTCATGCTCTTTACCGTCATCGTCACGGTCTGGACACACAATTTGGCACTCGGCGTTGGGGTCGGGGTACTCACAGCAATGGTCCTGTTCGCCAATCGAGTAGCCCATTTGGTCACCGTGGATCGATGCATCGAGGAACGCCTCGGTCAGAGAATTGCCACGTATGAAGTCAATGGTGAGCTCTTTTTCGCTTCCTCCAACGATCTTTTCATCCAATTCGATTATGCGAACGATCCAGATCGCATTGTGATCGATATGTACAACTCCCATCTCTGGGATGCCTCAACTATCGCGGCACTTGATGCAATCACAGCAAAATATCAGAAACACGGAAAAGTCGTTGAAATCCAAGGGTTAAATGCCGCAAGCCAGAAGATGCACGAACGAATGCGCGGAAAATTTGGGACCGAACACTAACTCGGTGCCGTAGGGTTAAACCTCTAGGTGCGCCGGGAAGTCTGGTCGGCAATGAAAATTGTCGAGCCCACCGTAAGGAGCCCACCTCATGGGCAGTTCTCCACCAACCAAACGTCCCCTGCTTGGCCTCGGTAGCCATGCCGAAGCACTGCGCATTGGTGAAATCCTCCGCAAAGAAACCATCGGCGGAGCCCTGCTGGTCATCAGCGCCGTGGTTGCGCTGATCTGGGCCAACTCACCGGCTTCCGAAAGCTACTTCGCCCTACGCGATTTCAAGATCGGCTACGAGCCATGGCAGTTGGAACTGAGCCTTGGCGCTTGGGCAGCCGACGGCCTGCTGGCGATCTTCTTCTTCCTCGTGGGCCTCGAACTCAAACGTGAAATTGTTGCAGGAGATCTCCGCCAGTTCAGCAAGGCAATCGTTCCTGTTGCAGCTGCCGTGGGTGGAGTCCTTGTCCCAGCACTGATTTATGCCACCATCAACTGGTCAAATCCGCAGACCATCTCCGGCTGGGCCATTCCCACGGCAACTGACATCGCCTTCGCCGTGGCGGTGCTGGCAGTGATCGGCTCGCACCTGCCCACGGCACTGCGAATCTTCCTGCTGACCCTTGCAGTTGTCGACGATCTGATGGCGATCACCATCATCGCGATCTTCTACACCAGCGAGATCAACACGACCGCCCTATTACTCACCGCTATCCCCTTTGCCCTCTATGCATTCCTTGCTCAGCGGTACCGGGCCTTCTTTAGTCTTAAACCAGCGGCGGCCTGGCTCATCTTGCTGCCACTGGGCTTCGCTACCTGGGCATTGCTGCATGCCTCAGGTATTCATGCGACGGTCGCCGGTGTGGCACTGGCCTTCACCATCCCGGTTCTGCACGGCACCAAGGGTGGGGCAACACCTCAGGGACCGGGTCTCGCCGAGCTCTTCGAACACCGTTTCCGCCCGCTCTCGGCCGGATTCGCGGTGCCGGTCTTTGCCTTCTTCTCCGCCGGCGTGGCGGTCGGCGGATTCCAGGGCTTAGTTGCTGCCCTGAGCGACCCGGTGGCCATTGGCATTATCCTGGCCTTAGTCCTTGGCAAGCCGGTCGGGATTCTTGCCGCAACCTGGCTGACCGCAAGGTTCACCAAGGCAACTTTGGATCCGACGCTGAAGTGGGTGGATCTGTTGGGTGTCAGCCTGCTGGCGGGCATTGGTTTCACCGTCTCGCTGCTGGTGGGTGAGCTCAGCTTTGGCTTGGGAAGCGCCGCAAATGACCACGCGAAGGTGGCCATCCTTGCAGCCTCCGTAATAGCGGCAGTTCTAGCAGCCATCCTGTTGGGCAGCCGAAACCGCAGGTACCGGACATTGAGCGCCGAGGAGGCCATCGATGCGGACTCCGATGGCATTCCGGATGTTTACCAGCAGGAACGCTAGTCGCATGCATTCAGTAGGTGTAGGACATTTGTAGGCTTCGGTGTTGCCGAAGTCAACAAATACAGCACCCATTCCTTCAGGCCTCAAGTGCTACCGCGCACTGCCCTACGCCCATGATTCGGCAGAATCCAACGCTCATGCTGCTAAGTCGCATCGCGCGGGTGTGTCCAAGCAAGTACGTAACTTCTCTGGTTCGTGACGATGTTTACGTGCTCTCTGTTGATCCGTAGGATTTAGCGTTCTAGGCGCTACCCACCCATTCGACCTCACCATCGGCGAAGAATTGTTCTTTCCACACGGGTACGTGAGCCTTCACGGTTTCCACGAGATCCCGGCAGGCATCAAAGGCTTGGCCACGGTGTGCGGCAGCGGCTGCGGCAATCAGTGCCGCGTCCCCGATCGCTAGGTCTCCCACCCGGTGGGCGGCCCAGAGTCGGGTTCCGGGATGGCGGCTTGCTACCTCGGCGACGAGTTCGCCGATACGTTCATTGGCACTGGGGTGTGCGCTGTAGCTGAGTTTGAGCACTTCGCGGCCGCCGTCGTGGTTGCGCACGATTCCGCCAAAGGTCACCACGGCACCGGTGTGATCCGATTCAACCGCATCCCAGGCGGTATTCGCATCGATGGGTGTTTCGCTCACCGCGGCAAAAACTATCTCACCGGGGGTGGTGCTTGGACTAGTGGCCATGGCGGCCTTCAATTTGATCGCAGATGTGCTCGATCAACGGGTCAAGAACGTTGAGTCCATCCATCACACCGGAAGGTGAGCCCGGAAGGTTCACAATGAAGGTTTCTCCAGCGACCCCGGCATGTCCGCGGCTCAGCGCGGCCAAGGGAGTGCTCACCCGTCCGGCGGCCCGCAGGGCTTCCATGATGCCCGGGATGGTGCGGTTCAGCAGTGGTTCGGTTTCTTCCGGGGTTGTATCATCCGGGTTCAGTCCGGTGCCGCCACTGGTAATGATGACTCGTGGTCCGGCAAGTAGCAGACCCTGTAGGGCCGCACCGACGCTGGGCCCGTCCGGAACGATGATGGGGTCTATGACATCAAAGTTGTGTTCTTGGAGCCAGTCCCCGATCACCGGTGCGCTTAGATCTTCATAGATACCTAGGGCAGCGCGGGTGGACGAGATGAGGATGGCCGCCTTGCGAGGGGCTCCGAGTGGTTCACAGGCGCTCATGCGCGAATTTCTCCTTGGGGCTTTTCAAGTTGTTGTGGGGCAATATTCCAAGACCCGGATTTTCCTCCGGACTTGGCCAAGACCCGCATGCCACCGATGCTTGCATGCTTATCAACGGCCTTGATCATGTCATATAAGGCAAGGGCAGCAGTGCTCACCGCGGTCAGTGCCTCCATTTCAACACCCGTCACGCCACGGGTTTTGACCGTTGCCAGGATACGCACCGATCCTGTGGGGTCTAATTCAAAGTCAATGACGACCTTGGAAATAGGCAGCGGATGGCAGAGCGGGATCAAGTCCGAGGTTTTCTTGGCTCCCATGATTCCGGCAATGCGGGCTACCGCCAGGGCATCTCCCTTGGGCATTCCCGCGGTGGAGATCAGCGAAAGGACCTCGGCGGTGCTGTGAAGTGTTGCTTCTGCCGTTGCCTCGCGGTTGGTTTCAATTTTGGCGCTGACATCCACCATGTGGGCGCTGCCGTCTTGACGCACGTGTGAGAGTGCACCGGGGGTATTTTCCTGGCTCATGAGCCATCTCCGATCACTAGTGTTTGAACAATTTGGCCTGCGGTGAGGCTTGTGGCTTGCTCATCAATGAGGATCACTGAATTGCTGGCCGCTAGGGCCGCAAGCAGGTGGGATGAGGCACCACCCAGCGGGGTGAAAGTCCCATCCTTATAGGTTCCGCGGCGCACCTGTAGTTTACCGGGCATAGATTCCATCGGCTCGGATAGGACAGCTTCAACCAGCACTCGGGGCGCCAAGCCGACGTGTTCGGCGAGCGCCGGGCGCAGGAAGATTTCGTAGCTGACATAGGCGCTAACCGGGTTGCCGGGGAAAGCAACGAAGGCAACAGGGTCGCAGCCGGGCAGGGCGAGGGTTCCGCTTCCTTGGGGGCCGCCTGGTTGCATGGCAACAGATCCAAAGCTGATGCCGTAGGTGGTGAGGACTTCTTTGACGACGTCGAAGGCTCCCTTGGAGATTCCTCCGCTGCTGATGACCAGGTCGTAGCGTAGCCAGCCGGTGGAGAGCGCTTCGATCAGGGATGTCGTGAACTGTTCCGGGGAGTCATCGAGTACCCCGACGTTAGTGACCGTGCATCCGGCTGCTTGCAGTGCGCTGGAAAGTAGCGTGGTGTTGGCGTCGTGTATTTGTCCGGGTTTCAGCTCTTGCCCGGGTGCCACTAGTTCGTCCCCAGTGGAGAGCAACAGTACGGAGGGCCGCTGGGTGACAGTGACCTCGTTGATTCCTAGTCCGGCGAGGATACCGAGGCTTGTGGGTCCTAAGCGGGCTCCTGCGGCTAAGACCGTCTCACCCTCGGCGATGTCACTTCCCTTGTACCGGATGAAGGAACCCGGGATGCCACCAAAGGGCAGCTGCACGGTGATGCCTGCTGCTATTTGGGTTGCTGTGGGGAAAGCATCTGGTGTTGCCGATTCGATGGGAATGACGGCGTTGGCTCCACACGGGATGGGGGCACCTGTCATGATGGGTGCCGCGTACCCTAATTTTAGATTTGGGGGTTCTTCACCGGCCGCGATGGCATCAGCGACCATCAGTGGGTCGTCATCTAGATCTTCGGTGTTTACCGCGTACCCGTCCATTTGGGAGTTATCCCAGGGTGGCAGTGAGCGTGGGGCTTTCACCGCTGCAGCGAGTTGTCGCCCGCGGGCGTTGCGTAGTTCTACTTTTTCGCTTCGTGGCTGTCCGAGTGCCTGATCAACTAGTTCTTTGATGATTTCTTGGTGCTCGGTGACGCTGCGGCGAAATGGTGAGGTCATGGCACCTATCCTAGGCTTGTTCGGCTGCCAGTTGCAGGATCATTTGTGGAAGATCCGGTTAACTCCTCCGCCGGCTGCGATCAAGACCAGTAAGTAGATGGCAATGAGCATGAGTGCTATGCCTAGTGCTGCTTGTGGGTCGTTGGAGTTCAGTGCCAGTTCGATCTGTAGTGGCATGGTGCGGGTTCGTCCCTCAACGGAGCCGGCAAAGGTGATGGTTGCCCCGTACTCCCCCAAAGCTCGCGCGAAAGCCAACAGAGTTCCAACAATGATTCCCGGTGCTGCCAAGGGAAGGGTGATGTGGCGCAGGATTTGTCCGGAGTTCGCTCCGGCGTTGGCTGCCGAGAGTTCAAGATCTGCGCTCACCGATTCAATACTGCTCAGCGCCGCCACAACAAAGAATGGCAGTGAGACGAAGACCTGTACGAGCACCACGGCGCTGGGGGTAAAGCCAATGCCCATGCCCACGTTCTCTAGCAGGCTGCCAATCATCCCACGGCGTCCCCAGAAGTAAATCAGCGCGAGGCCGGAGACCACCGGCGAGAGCACCAACGGGATCACCAGGATGGCCCGCATGATCTGCAATAACGGTCCATTGATCCGTGAGAGCAGTACAGCAAGGGGTAACCCGAGGACTAAGCAGATCAGGGTCGAGATTCCGGCCGTGCCTAGTGATAACCACAGGGAGGTAAAGATTTCTGGTTGTGAAAAGACACTACCTAGCTCACTCCAGGGCATGGCAATCATCAGGGCGATCAGCGGACCACCCAGAATGAACAACGCTAAAAGCCCCGGGAACCACAACCAACTAGGTGTGGTGGCGGTGCGCAGCCGGGGCGAGTAATGCCTTCGATCACTCACGGAGTATCGAAACCAGCCTTCTTCAAGATGGCTTTCGCATCTTCTGTGTGCAGCCACTGCGCGAAGTCACTAGCCGCGCCGCTGGCGTCCTTGTTCACCAATAAGGGATACGTATTAGGTTCTACGCCTTCTAGCGCAAAACCTTGAACTTTCCCGTTAGTGCTTGCCACATCGGTTGCATAGACAAAACCGGTGTCGGCCTGGTGACTGGTGATCTTTGTGAGTACCGAACGCACATCAACTTCTTCGGTAAATACCCCGGTGAAGTCTGGATGAGCCGCAAGATACGTTGCAGCTGCTCGCCCACAGGGAACCGCGGGAGCACACAGTGCAACCGTCTTGTCACCGGGGATACCAGCAATATCCTTGATTTCCGACTCTGTGGTGACCGCCAAGACTAGATGGTTAACGGCAATATCTTGTGGAGTCTCGTACTCTTCGGGACGCTCCAAGGCCTTGATCGATTGCGTATCGGCGGTCACCAAAAGTGCGGGCTTCTCCCCACCATTGATTTGAGCCACCAATTTCGATGAAGCCCCAAAGTTCAAAGAGACCTGAAAGTCGGGATCATGGGTGGCGTTATAAGCCTGCACAAGTTCCGGAGCCACATCCGTTAGGGACGCCGCGGCAAAGAAATCAAAACTAGTCTCTACTGGCTCGGATGAGCCGCCGACCGGAGACTCCACCCCCACGGAACATCCTGCCAAGGCAAGCCCTACAATCAAACCCATAGTGCCTGTTACTACACGAAATCGAACCTTGCTCATGATTGCCTCGTCTCGATAACAACGTTTGTTGATTTGATAACAGCGGTAGCCAGCACCCCAGGTTTGAGTCCCAGCTCCTCGACGGCCTCGGTACTCATGAGAGAGACCACCCGAAAAGGACCGGCCTGCATCTCAACCTGAGACATCACCGGATCACTACGAACCTCGGTTACCAACCCCACGAACTTATTCCGCGCGGAGCTAGCAACGCTTCCCTCCGGTTGTGGAGCCTTGGCCCGCTCACGCAGCCACAAGGCAAGTTCGGCACCATCAATCCGTAACGGACCATGCCCCGGATCCACTGCCGAAAGCTGCCCATCGGCAACCAGACGCCGTACGGTGTCGTCACTGACACCAATCAATGCCGCAGCCTCAGAAATACGCAAAACCGTCATTACATGACCATAAAGCATTGCATCTGCGAATATCCACTAAATTTTCTACCGCAAACACAAAACCCAAAATACGGCCGGTAATTCGTCCGGCCGCATAGCACCACCCAAAGCCCAGCAGACTGGTCTACGCTCAATATATGGCGACGAACACAACACCCCCAGTCACAACGACCGTCAGCCTCCCCATGCCCACGATCTTGCAACCAGCGCCCAAAGACGCACCAGGACTCAGCGACAAGTTCGGGCGGCAAGCAACAGATCTACGCATCTCGCTGATCGACAAATGCAACCTTCGCTGCACCTATTGCATGCCAGCAGACGGCCTCGCGTGGCTCCCCAAGGATCGATTGCTCACTCTGGAAGAAATCACCAGAATTGTTCGCATCGGTGTTCGAGACTTAGGCATCCGCGAACTACGCCTCACCGGCGGAGAACCGCTGGTACGCGTGGACCTGGCCCAAATCATCGCTTCGGTTCGCAACGAATTCCCCGAACTACCCATCTCCTTGACCACCAACGGTGTGGGACTGGCGAAAAAAGCCCAAGCGCTCGCCGATGCCGGTTTGAGCCGCATCAACGTTTCCTTGGATACCTTGCATTCGGATACCTACGCAACACTGACTCGTAGGAACCAGATTGATTCTGTTTTCGCCGGTATTGATGCTGCCTTGGCCGCCAAGCTGACCCCGGTGAAAATCAACGCTGTACTGATGCGTGGGATCAATGATGAGCAAGCACCCGAGCTCTTGGCCTGGGCTCTGGAACGTGGGCTTGAATTACGTTTCATTGAACAGATGCCCCTGGATGCCGACCACACGTGGCGCAAGGACAATATGGTCACCGCGGCCCAGCTGCGTGAATATCTTGGACAGCGTTTCGTCCTGAGTCCAGACACCCGTCCACGCGCTGGTGCACCGGCCGAACGTTTCCTCGTTTCGAACCTTGGGGAACCAGAGAAGATTCTTGGAACCGTTGGCATTATTGCTTCGGTCTCCGAACCTTTCTGTGCCGATTGCCTACGCACCCGTATCACCGCGGAAGGTAAGGTCATGAGTTGTCTCTTCTCGCGTGAGGAGACGGATCTTTCGGCGTTGCTGCGCGATGGTAGCGATGATGCGGCGATTGCAGAACGCTGGCGTGCAGCCATGTGGGGTAAGCCTCGGGCACACGGGATGGATCATGTGGGGCTGGGCTCCAAAGACTTTGTACAATCGGATCGCTCCATGAGCGCCATCGGAGGATAATGCGCATTCGCTACTTTGCGGCGGCGGCAGCTGCCGCAGGCACCAAAGAAGAACAGTTCGATCTTGCCGACCTTGCCGGCACCCAGGGGCCTGTGACACTAGGACAGGTCCTTGAAGCACTCTCTGCTCGTGAACCGGCTGCGGAACCAGTTTCAAGCGGTGTGCTGGTGCGTCGTGCTACTTCTTTGGCAACGGTTCTTAGCCGCTGCAGCTTCCTGATCAACGGAACTAGCGTGCAGGACCACGAACACATTCTTGCAGCAACCGATGAACTCGATATCCTTCCGCCGTTCGCTGGCGGATAGGAAGTCGGGTCCTGCCAAGACAATAGAACGGGGATGCCGAGAAGTCTTCTTTGCCAATCACGGTCCGTAGGCTGAGGATGATTTGCGTGCTTTCCAACGATGCTTTTTGGCACTTAAAATTCGGTCAGCTGAATACTAGCGGCCCTTTCTAAAACACCCTCTAGGATGACTCAGATATTTCATAGTCAACGAGAAAGAGTTCGTGCTGCATAAAGCCATGCTTGTTGCGCTGACCGGTTTCTTGTGTCTCGAAAGCAGCAAAAGCGTTGTTCCAAATCTGCTTCCTTCGAGCTGCCGTGATTCTCTTCTTACCAGTTTGTCCTACTGCAGCAAGTAGAAAATTGCTAAAAAGGCGAACGAAATCAGAAGTGCTCACAGGCATTTTAGATAGAACGATGTCGCAGTCTGTCCCCACAATTTTTCGCCAGTCTTCGAGCCCAAGATAAGAGTCGCAAGCTGCAACTATCAGCACGTCAGTTTTAAACTTAACGCTGTCTGCAATCTCACTCAGATATGTTCTCCCAAGTCCGCTAGGAGTCCGAGCAATCCGCCATTCACCGTCTTCGTTATAACCACCATGACCATCAACAATTGTCATGAACGGACGATCAGCCGTTGAATTCATTGTCCGAAACGATTCGAGTAGCTGTTCGGAAGATTCAGGCAGTAGCGTTTCTGAAATTTCCAGAAGAATCCGACCATTTCCGGGCGAATGCAAGCCCCTCACAAATCCTTCAATTGCCGTTACAGCATTCCTCGTCAGCGTATCCGCTCCATAATTAATAACTGCAATCTGATGTCGTTGGCTCACACAAGTACGCTACCTCACCTATTCAACATATTTTGATTTCAAGAAGCCCTTGTTGAGACATGCTGACAGATCACCGCAAAGAAGATAAACCATAGCCTGACAGGGACTTCTATAATCAGAACAGCCAACTTTGTCCATAATTCGAGTTGTTGCCCGGTCATGGGTCGCGATGAAATCGCAAAAGCGGCTTGGATTCCAAAAGTTGATTCTTTGGAATCCAAGCCGCTTCTGATTTGGAACGGTCATACTCGTTTTGTTGGGTGCCACCAACGGGTAGTGGCAATCCAACAAACGTTTCTAATACTTAGACGCGATCTGTTTCTTTTTCCATGGCAAGGCGCGACTTGCGGGACATGTGGCTGGTGCCGCGAACGTCGCCGGCCTTCCACTCTTCCCAACCGTCCTGATCCTTCATGAATGCCTCAATCTCGTCCTTGGTGGCTTCGAGCTTCGGGTCATGCTTCAGGTACCAGCGGGTTTCGCGAACGATCAGACCCGAGAGGATCAACAGACCCACAAGGTTCGGCAATGCCATCAGGCCGTTCATCATGTCCGAGAAGTTCCATACAGCGGTCAGTTCGGTGGTGCAGCCTACGTATACAACCAAGGCGAAGACAACACGGAACGGCATAACTGCCTTGCGTCCAATCAGACGCTCAATGTTGCGCTCACCGTAGTAGCACCAGCCCAGGATGGTGGAGAAGGCGAACATAACCAAACCAATGGTCACGATCCAGTGTCCCCATTCACCCGGCAGGCCGAAGGTGAAGGCGTGGCCGGTCATCAGCGAAGCCTTGATCTGCTCACCGGTGTCCGGGTCAATGTAGTTCCAAGCGCCGGTGGTGATGATGACCAGGCCGGTGAAGGAAACCACGATGATGGTGTCAATGAAGGTCTGGGTCATGGAGACCAAGCCCTGGCGTACCGGGTGGGAGGTCTGTGCTGCGGCGGCTGCGATAGCTGCCGAGCCCATGCCCGATTCGTTGGAGAAGATACCGCGAGCAACACCGAACTGAACGGCGATGATAATGGCCGAGCCGGCGAAACCGCCAACTGCCGAGGTGCCGGTGAAGGCTTCGGAGAAGATCTGACCGAAGGCTGCAGGAACCTGACCGATGTTGGCGAGCAGGATGTAGAGAGCTGCACCGACGTAGAAGATGATCATGACCGGAACGAAAGCTGCGGTGACCTTACCGATTGACTTGATGCCACCAACCAGAACAATCATCGACAGCACGGTGAGAACCAGACCGGTGGTCCAGGTCGGAACGCTGAAGGAGTTTTCCAGGTTGGCTGCAATCGAGTTGCCCTGGGTCATGTTGCCGATACCGAAGCAGGCGATGGTTGCAGCAACCGCGAAGAAGAGAGCAAGGAACTTGCCCAGTGGGCCCTTGATGCCGCGTTCCAGGTAGTACTGCGGACCACCTGACTTTTCACCGGCGGTATCGGTACCGCGGTAGCGCACACCCAAGAATGCCTCGGAGTACTTGGCTGCCATACCTACCAGGCCGGTAACCCACATCCAGAACAGTGCGCCCGGTCCACCGATGCCGATGGCCGTTGCCACGCCGACGATGTTACCGGTACCGACAGTTGCCGCGAGGGCCGTGGTCAGTGCCTGGAACTGGGAAATGTCGCCTTCGGAGCCGGCGTCCTTACGCTTGAGGATACCTAGGCGCAGTGAGACGCCAAGCTTGATGAACTGAATGCCACCAAGACGGATGGTCAGGTAGAGGCCGGTGCCAAGCAGCAACGGAATCAGGATGAATGGTCCCCAGATGACGCTACTGATGTCCCCGAAGAGTGTTGCGAGATTATCCATAGTTATGGTTCCCAAATCTTCTCGTGCGGTGCGAATAAACTGCGACGGTGATCGACGTCACAAGATAAACATACTATGCGACGATCCGGCCCCATGTGAGCCCACGCACAAGATCCGAAAGTCGCCGAAAGGATGAACGGAGTCATTTTCGCGATTAACGGTTAAAAACGTCTCGATTATGACGCAAAAGGCCGCTAGCGCTCCCCTAGTGGGGAAAGTTAGCGGCCTTTTGAAGACGAACTATTTTGGGGATTTACATGCCAAACTCTGCGGCCGAATCAAACGGACCCACCACGGTGATCGTGCGCGGACGCGAAACCAGCAGAGCTGCAAGCTCCTTGACCTGATCGGCGGTGACAGCCTTGACGCGCTCGAGCGACTCATCGATGTCGTGGAAGACACCGGTGACCAGCTCGGCACGGCCCAGACGCGACATGCGTGATCCCGGATCTTCAAGCGCAAGCACCATTCCGCCGGAAAGCTGACCAACTGCTTTGCACAGCTCTTCATCGGTGATGCCGTGCTCGGCAAGCTTCTCAAGCTCGGAGGCAAGCAGCTTGATGACCCGTTCGGTCTTGGCAGGTGCACACCCTGCGTACATGCCAAAGTAACCGGCATCCGAGTAGGCTGCGGAGAACGAGTAGGTGGAGTAGACAAGTCCGCGCTTCTCGCGAATCTCCTGGAAGAGGCGTGAGGACATGCCGCCACCCAGGATGGCGTTCAGCACGCTCATTACATGGCGGCGCTCATCGGTGGCCACGATGCCGGGGCAGCCCATGATGATGTTGACCTGCTCTACGGGGCGGCGAATAACCTCAATGCGCTCCGAGCCGGTGATCTCTACAGGAACAGTGGAGCGACGCTCAACCGGGCTTGCGCCTTCCTTCAGTTCCCAACCGGCCTCGGTGAGTGCCTTCAGGACCAGCTCGCAGACCACGTCATGGTCAAGGGAGCCTGCTGCGGTGATGACAATTTCATCCGGGGTGTAGAAACGCTGGTAGTGCTCCCAAACCGATTCACGGCTAATGCCGGTAATTGCTTCCGGGGTGCCACCGATCGGACGGCCCAGTGCGTGCTCGCCAAGAACAGCTTCAACAAAGCGCTCGTGCGCAACGTCCCCCGGATCATCCGCATCCATGGCGATCTCTTCGAGGATCACGTCGCGTTCTTGCTCGAGCTCATTTGGATCAATCACTGCAGAGGTGATCATGTCCGCAATGACGTCAATGGCCATCGGCAGATCGGTGTCCAGCACGCGAGCGAAGTAGCAGGTGCTTTCCTTGGCGGTTGCCGCGTTGGATTCGCCGCCTACCTCGTCAAAGGCGGAGGCGATTTCCATGGCGGTGCGGCGCTTGGTGCCCTTGAACAATAGGTGTTCAAGGAAGTGGGTGGAGCCGTGCTGGCCATCCTGCTCATCACGTGAACCCACACCCACCCAGAAGCCAATGGTTGCCGAACGCTGACCGGGCATGGCCTCGGTCAGTACACGAACACCACCGGGGAGTACCGAACGGCGCACGAGTGCGCCACCAGCCTCACCATGGATGATGGTCGGGTCTCCCGCCTCGATGGGGGCGGCGGTACCGGTAGCACCGCGCTCCCCTGCCTTAGCAGGGGTTACTCCAACACCGTTGAGCGGCAGGGGAATCATAACCACAGAAAATGTCCTTTACAGTCCATTGAAAATTTGGGGAATTTCGCGCGAACGAGTGCGCGAAACGCATTAATCTATTCTTCCACAGTGGTGGTGAAACCCTAGCGGGCTATGAGAGGTCTCTCATTCAGGTTTCCAACGAATTCGAGGAACCAAACGCATGTATCAGACGACCTCCTTGGCAATAAGGCAGCCAGCGTGGTGGTCATCCCTGTTGATCCGATGACCAGCACGCTGGCGTGTTCCCCATTTCAAGCTATTCCGCCATGCGACTCAGCTTCTCGTTGTCATCTCCACGCCCTTCTTATCTCGGCGTTGAACATGCCTCGAACGGAGCATCCCCAGGACGAATACAAGGAATGGGATGGTACCTAACAGGATGCTCAGAGTCAGGCTGCTACCGGTGACGAGCGTGAAATTTGCCAGCACCAATACTAGGCTCATGCTCAATCCTGCCAATGCCAGTATTGGCACGATAAGCGTTTTCGCTGTGTTCCCGCCCTGTTTTCCAGGTCCACGCCGGAAGAAGACAATGACTGCCAATGTTGTGGTCCATAAGAGAATGACCATTCCAACCGTTGCGACTCCAGCCATGGATCCAAACACACCAACCAGTGGATCAACGTTAAAAATGGCGAATACCGCAAGAAGAATCAAGGCCGTGCCAGTCTGAACGATCGAAGAGCGCGCCGGAGATTTGTGGTGTGGATGGATCGAGTCCAGCCATGCCGGCAAATGCCCTTTTCTAGATAGAGCCAATTGGTAACGGGTGATGACGTTATGGAAAGACAGAACACATGCAAATAGACTTGTCAGCAACAAGATATTGACGATATCTCGCCCCATGGTCCCAAGGTACGCAGCAGTCGTATCAAGGAGCATGTTTGCTTCTCCATCAAGTGTTTGTCTCGCTACATCACCAACCTGCGCTGGACCGATGGCCACGACAAACATCCAGCAAGTGAACGCATAGAACGCACCAATCAGGAACACAGCAATATAGGTGGCACGTGGAATCGTCCGACTTGGGTCCCTCGCTTCATCACGGAATATTGCTGCGGCTTCAAAACCAATGAACCCTGTCAGCGCAAACAACACTGCCACACCCAGCGAACCAGAGGTAAAAGTGGACGGCTCGAATGAAGCAAGTGACAGGCCTTCCGGGCCAGGGTTTGCAAGGATGGACAGGTTCAGAATCAACACAACGCCGATTTCAAGTACTAGCGCGACACCTAAGACTTTCGCGCTCAAATCAATGTGCCGATACCCCAGCGCTGCAACTATCAATAGCGTCAAAAGCGAATACAGAGGCCAAGGAATCTCCGGCCCGCCGTAAAAACGAACAGTATCGTCAACCGCCCACCCAATGTATCCATAAATCCCGGCCTGAATGGCGGTGTAGGAAACCAGCGCCACAAACGCGATGCCCAGGCCTGCCCGACGCCCAAGTCCTTCGGTCACGTATGAATAGAATGCGCCAGCTTCTCGGACGTGAGGCGTCATAGCAACGAAACCTACGCTAAAAAGCAAGAGAACAAGCGCAGCAATGAGGAATCCGACCGGTGCCCCGGCTCCGTTGCCCAAGCCCATCCCTAAAGGCATATTGCCACCGATGACGGTCAGCGGTGCCGCTGCGGCGACAACCATAAAGACAATAGCGGTGGGTCCCAATTTTCCGGCAAGCCGTGCCGCGGGCTTGGCGTCAGTACTTTCCAACATGTTCACTCCGTTGTGTTGTGCGGATGACGATTTAGGTATCTACGTTCATTGCCTTGCGTAAAAGTGCGTGGTCAATTGCGTGTGCGGTGACTCCATGAGGACCGACAGTGGTTTCTGCAGCCACAAGACAATTGACAATTGCTTCCTCCGTCGCTTCCACCGTCAGGTCAAAGAGCCTTGTCATAAGCTGCGGAGCGACCATTCGCACCGGGATTTCGGGTTCGTCGACTCGATGATTCTCGTCCCATGCATAGGGTGGGATGTTTCGGTTTCCGGTTGAGAATGCGATGATCAAATCTCCGCTATATTGCTCCCCAGTTCCGCCCATGCGGCCAATGGCCAAGGCCGCACGCTGGGCGAGCCTCGTACATTGGTGTGGCAGCAAAGGTGCATCGGTTGCTACCACGACAACAATTGAGCCAGACCCTCTCTCAAAGCGTTGAGAGTGCTCAGGGACTGGTATTATTTCTGCGCCAATCCGCTCACCAACGGGTACTCCGTTAATCCGCAGCCGTTCTCGACGACCGTAATTCGACTGGACTAGAATCCCGACCGTATAACTCCCCTGAGTGGTATCCATGGTGCGGGAAGAAGTGCCAATACCGCCTTTGAAGTCGTGGCAGATCATTCCGGTACCGCCACCAACCGCACCCTCTTGGACTGGTCCGGTTGTGGCGCCGGCCAGAGCTTCGGCAACGTGTTTTGCCGTCACGTGATGACCATTGATGTCGCTGAGCAAACCATCATAGGTTTCGGCCACCACCGGCAAACTCCAGTAGAGCCCCTCTCCCCGTGCTTCGACTTGAGCTCTCACCATCGCGTCTCGTACAACGCCTACACTGTGTGTATTTGTCAGGGCTATGGCCGAGGTCAGTTCGCCGGATTCACGGATCCACTCCAACCCTGTCATTTCGCCGCTGCCGTTGAGGCGATGAGCGCCAGCGAAGACGGGCTCGTTCCATATTTGATCGTACGGAACAATCACTGTCACGCCGGTATTAACCGGGGAGGCACCAGGCTCGTCGCGTTGGATGGTTACCTGCCCAACTTTGAGCCCTGGTACGTCGGTAATTGAGTTGTGCTCCCCCGTGGGATGTTCACCAATCACGATGCCCAGTTCACGAGCTCGTATGGGTTTGACTGCAATTCTTTTCAACATGTTAAAAGAATGGCCTACGTCACACATTTGCGCAAGAGGTCTCCGGGTGACTACTTGCTTGAGACCCAAGGCATAATGGTTCTTACTAGTGCATCAATACCATTGGAAGGCCAAAATTGGCGCGAAAGAGTACTCGAATACAGCGTGCTGACGAGATCCTTGACGTAGCAATCCACGTCATTGAAGACAAAGGCATGGACACTTTCCATTTACGCGACGTCGCCAAGGAAATGCGCCTGACGGAAAACGCAATCAGGTATTACTTCAAAAGCACACCGGATATGATCCAAGCTTTGGCAGCGCGATCGGACCCGCGATTCCTCGAGGAACGCAGCGAAATATCGAGAGATCTAGATACCCACGAAGAAAAGTTAGCCACACTCATCAGCCTCGGTGTTCCACGCGGAAGCGAAGACACTGAATGGAGAGTCATCTGGTCGGCGGTACTGACGGCCGGCTTTCAGCTGGACAAACAACAATCCATTCAAGGAATCTTTCACCGGCAGGTTGATCTGTACAAGCAGGTGCTCCAAGCAGGGGCCGACTCAGGTGCTTTTAAACTAACCCACGAGGCACACGATATTGCGATAACCCTCATGTCCCTCGAAGACAACTTGGGCTACCGGATCGTTGCCCACGATCCACAGATCGCACGAAGCGACGCGATTCGAATTATGCGTCAGTATGCCGAACTTGCCACGGGAAGCACATTACCGATTCTGGATTAGTTTCCAAGAATAACGACATCATTCGCCTGACTACGCGATAGAAGAAGCTTTCCCGCGCCCAAAGCCAAACCTTGGACCGCAACTCTCCGCAAGGATCAGCCGAATAAAAAAGTCCCGACCCACCATTCAAGGTGGGCCGGGACTTTTTAGCCTAGAAGACTAGGAATTACTTACTCAGCAGCTGCTTCGGCGTTCTCATCCTCAGCAACGACCGGGGCAAGCGAAAGCTTTCCACGGTCGTCAACCTTGGTGATTTCAACCTGGAGCTTCTGGCCAACGGAGACAACGTCTTCAACGTCATCAACGCGCTTGCCACCGGCGAGCTTGCGCAGCTCGGAGATGTGCAGCAGGCCGTCCTTGCCCGGGGTCAGCGAAACGAACGCACCGAAGGTGGTCAGCATCACGACGATACCCAGGTAGCAATCGCCGTACAGTCCGCCAAAACGTTCCAATAAAAAGGGCAACCCTCCATCCCGATCAAGCGCTTGGCAACAGAGATCACTATTTTGCGCAAGGCAGTTTGCGCAAACAGCCTTGCGCAAACTACTCTTACGGGAGTGAACTAACCCGAATGACACCGAAACTTCAATAATAAGGAAATCAAACTATGTTCAGTTCGACCACAGACGGCGTAGCTCTTGCCCGCAATGCACGAAAGGAACTACCCGGGATCCTCACTGATACGCGGCAATTCAACAATGTGCAGATAGATCGCGGCCGAGTTACCGCCACTCGTCCTGATGGCAAGCAAGAAGTGCTGGTCATAGGTGCCCGGCGATATTCCCTCGACGAAGAATTGCATTCGGATATGACGCACATTGCAGCCACACGCCTCACTACAGCCTTTGAGCAAACTGGCATCTCCCCTGGCGCAGTATTCCTTGTACTTAATGCATCCGGAACAAGTCTAAGAATCACGGTGCTTCCCAAGGATGTAATCGATCGAATGCTAGCTATAGGAACAGTTTTGACTATGAATGACACGCTATTAATGAGGTACCCGAACGGCTTTGAAAAAATTGTCAAAGAGAACGGTGGACATGTCATTACCTTCCAAAGTAGCCACGCTTAGGTCTCTCACTCGTTACAAATATTCGAGGAACCTTGCGGGGGTCTCGTGTGTCCCTTCAGCTCAGCAGCTTTTAGACATACACCGCAGCAATGTCGATTCTTCTTCCCAGATTGCCAACCGCACACCCTCACCAATTCAGAAATGAGTCTAGAATGCTCAGTGGATTAACGGAAAAAACTTTGAATTCCCTATTGGGAAAACGCGTGTTACTGTCTCTCTGGCAGTGGATCGGAGGGCTTTCCGTATGCCTGTTTATAGCGGCGCAGTTCGAAGAAACATCCGCTGCCCTGCTAATAGCAAAAATCGGTGACTTCTTGGGAATGCCATCAGGGTTCATGAAGACATTTCATCAAACCAATTCATGGCTTCTAGAACGTCAAGGGTTCTTTACAACGATAACCGCGGTAACTATATCGCTTGCAGTAGCGTTCACAGTCTTCGCAAACCACATACCAAAAAATGATGGTGCCCTTGAACTCGGCCCAGCACCCGCCACCTTATGCGTAGCATTACTTCTATGGCAGAGCATAGGTTTCCCCGCTCCTCTGGGCGTCTTGTTTGGAACACTAATGTGCCTAGCCGGTATCGGCTATCTAGCCCGTCAGGGGTTAGCCGGCGAAAGACAGTCCATTGGACAATCGTTTGTTCTCGGATTCATATCTCTCACTATGCAAGTCTTATGGGTACCGATCCTACTTTTTGTAGCCTTCTTTATCCGCAAAGACTCTCAAGATGTCTAGTTAAATAAAAAGGTCAACTTCAACAACCAACTCGCATCCATCCGATGGGCCGTTACGCAACATACCCGATACCTAAATAGCTGGAAGATCCTCCTGGAAAGATACGGCAGCACGGTTCTTTGAACTACATGCCGTCACCCGAAATGTGTCGGTGTCCCGAGTTCTTAAACCTCGTAGAATCCTATACCCGATCAAGATTCATCTTAGTAGCTGCAGCCATCAACATACAGAAAGCTATAACACGCAAGAGTGTTCTACCTGAAAAAGAAAAAAATCCCGGCCCACCAATCAAGGTGGGCCGGGACTTTTAGCCTAGAAGACTAGGAATTACTTACTCAGCAGCTGCTTCGGTGTTCTCATCCTCAGCAACGACCGGGGCAAGCGAAAGCTTTCCACGGTCGTCAACCTTGGTGATTTCAACCTGGAGCTTCTGGCCAACGGAGACAACGTCTTCAACGTCATCAACGCGCTTGCCACCGGCGAGCTTGCGCAGCTCGGAGATGTGCAGCAGGCCGTCCTTGCCCGGGGTCAGCGAAACGAACGCACCGAAGGTGGTCAGCTTCACGACGGTGCCGAGGTAGCGCTCGCCAATCTCAGGAACCTGAGGGTTGGCAATGGCGTTCACTGCGGAGCGTGCGGCTTCTGCCGACTCTCCGTTGGTGGCGCCGATGAGGACGGTTCCGTCGTCCTCGATGGAGATATCCGCACCGGTATCTTCCTGGATCTGGTTGATCATCTTGCCCTTCGGGCCGATGACCTCGCCGATCTTATCAACCGGGATCTTCACCGAGATGATGCGCGGAGCGTAGGTGGAGAGCTCATCCGGGGTATCAATGGCCTGGTTCAAGACATTGAGGATGTGCAGACGTGCCTCGCGTGCCTGGGTCAGCGCAGCTGCCAGGACCGATGCCGGAAGACCATCAAGCTTGGTATCAAGCTGGATAGCGGTGATGAACTCCGAGGTACCTGCAACCTTGAAGTCCATATCGCCCATGGCATCTTCGGCGCCGAGGATGTCGGTCAGTGCCGCGTAGCGGGTCTGGCCGTCAACTTCATCCGAAACCAAGCCCATGGCGATGCCGGCAACGGCAGCGCGCAGTGGGACACCGGCGTTGAGCAGCGACAGGGTCGATGCACAGACCGAGCCCATCGAGGTCGAGCCGTTGGAGCTCAAAGCCTCGGAGACCTGGCGGATTGCGTATGGGAATTCTTCACGCGACGGCAATACCGGAGTGATTGCGCGTTCTGCCAGGGCACCGTGACCGATTTCGCGGCGCTTAGGCGAGCCCACACGGCCGGTTTCACCGGTCGAGTATGGCGGGAAGTTGTAGTTGTGCATGTAACGCTTGCGGGTTACCGGGTTCAGCGAGTCAATCTGCTGTTCCATCTTCAGCATGTTCAAGGTGGTGACGCCCATGATCTGGGTTTCGCCACGCTCGAAGATAGCCGAACCGTGCACGCGAGGCAGAACCTCAACCTCGGCGGTGAGCTTACGGATATCCGAAAGACCACGGCCATCCATACGGACCTGATCCGTCAGGATGCGCTGGCGCACAACGTGCTTGGTCAGCGAGCCGAAGGCCTTGGAGATTTCGGACGCGCGGGTCTCGAATGCTGCACCCTCTGCGGAAAGAGTTGCAACAACTTCGTCCTTGTAGGCTGATGCTGCGTTGTCGCGCTCCTGCTTGCCGGCGATCTGGTAGATCTCGGTGAGCTTGACGGTAGCTGCAGCCTCAACTGCGGCGTATGCGTCATCCTCGTAGTCGCGGAAGACCGGGAACTCAACCAGTGGCTTGGCTGCGCGAGCTGCCAAGTCTGCCTGAGCCTCGCACAGCGCCTTGATGAACGGCTTTGCAGCCTCAAGACCCTGGGCAACAACCTCTTCGGTCGGGGCGGTGTGGCCCTGTTCCTTGATGAGGTTCCATGAGTTGTCGGTGGCTTCTGCTTCAACCATCATGATGGCAACGTCGTCGCCAGCGATGCGGCCGGCTACGACCATGTTGAAGACAGCGTTTTCCAGCTGGCTGTGCTTCGGGAAGGCAACCCACTGGGCACCGTTTCCGTCATCAACCAAGGCAACGCGAACGCCACCGATCGGGCCGGAGAACGGCAGGCCGGAAAGCTGGGTCGACATCGAGGATGCGTTGATGGCAACCACGTCGTAGAGCTCGTCCGGGTTGATTGCCAGGACGGTGACAACGATCTGTACTTCGTTGCGCAGGCCCTTGACGAATGCCGGGCGCAGCGGGCGGTCCATCAGACGGCAAGCCAAGATGGCTTCGGTCGACGGACGGCCTTCGCGGCGGAAGAAGCTGCCCGGGATACGGCCGGCAGCGTACATGCGCTCCTCGACGTCCACGGTCAGCGGGAAGAAGTCAAAGCCTTCACGCGGGTGCTTGCCGGCAGTGGTTGCCGAGAGCAGTGCGGTATCTTCGTCGATGTAGACCATGGCTGCACCTGCAGCCTGCTGGGCCAAACGACCGGTTTCGAAGCGGATAACTCGCTTACCGTATCGACCGTTGTCGATCACGGCCTCTGCGAATTGAATTTCTGGACCCTCCATGTGGGGGCATTCCTTTCGATCGCTCCCAGGACACTAAAGTGCGTACCTCAGTGTTCCGTACCCGGATCTGGTCTTCGATCGAGACTCGCGCTGTTATAGAGGTAGATACCCGTAAGCGAAAGCCACTACCGAGGACCGCGATCTGCGCGGCGTGGACCCTGCTGTACACGGCCCGGGGAGTAATTGTTTGTTGTGGTTTTCCGTAATACACGGAGAACCACGTATAAGCCTACCGGGAAACGGGGAAAGGTGCAGTTCTGTGGGGCACACCGCGAACCGTTTTTGGATATGGGTCATTTTCTAGGGGTTGCTCCGTCCCCTTCTCAGATAATAGGCGCGGTTTGGGTCCACTATCTGCCTGGATCCTCAGTGAAGAACCATCCTAGTGATGGTATCCGCCGAGCTTTGTCATGGAAACCGCCGAAAGGTGCGACCTGCGTGTAGTGGAACCCATCAAGCAACCGCAACAGTTCAGTTTGCGGGAAGAGACGTGCAGTCGCACATTCATTGAGGCTCCCACGTCAAAAACAAGGAACTCTCGAACAAAGATGAGCCATTCACGCTGCCGATTTGAAGCGAGGTCGGTATCTATCGTGCTGCCCGTTTAGAGCGAATTTCTCGAAGGATTCAGATCACCAATTCTGCGAAACGAAACGAGCTACCATACCTACCAGAGACCAGATCATTTCCGTTGGCGAACGTCATCCGCGAAACATTGAGGCTCCAATATTCGACGCCGGGCCAGTTCTGTAATGAAAGAATGAATTCCGCTGGATCTCATTAGGGTCACAACCATCGGTCAAAGCCACAAAAAACGAGCCAATCTTGTGCCCTGGTTTTATCGAAGCATTCTACCGAAATCACCAGATTAATCGGCTAAATACCATTTTGGCTCAGCTGGCTGCCGCATCAGCGTATTTCCGACCGCCTGATTGGAGAATCGATCCCGATTATCTAGGACACTCCCTTCACGTTCAAACTCACAGGGCATTCAAATATGCGCCGAAATGCAGCAACTCTACTTGTTTCCTACTGCGGTCCCGGATCAAAATGCCGCGCTCCTATTGAAAGAATGAATGTCCAGATGGCGTCGCCACGCAGGCTCCATCTCGCGAAAGCGATTGGCAAGAACTCTGGGCTAGAATCTCGATAACCACTAAGTAAGTGGATAAAGCTTGGAGAATAAATGAAAATTTCAAAAGTAGAAATCAAAGGCTTCCGATTACTACGAGACGTACCGCTCCGATTGGACAAGAATGCAACCATAATTGTTGGGCGCAACAATAGCGGAAAGACGTCCCTCGGAGAAGTGTCAAGGCGATTTCTCGGCGGTGGCACTGGTCTGTTTAGCATCGAAGATTTCTCCGCTAATGCGTGGCAGTCGTTTCAAAGTGCTTGCCGAGACTACGTTTCACGCAAGAACAACACAACAATCCTGTCACAAATCCCTCGAATCGAACTACGATTCCACATTGACTACTCAGAGAATCTTGATGATTTTGGGACGCTCGCTCCTTTTATCATCGATCTCGATGATTCACGCTCAGATGCACTAATCGTTATCAGCTATGAGTTGGATCCTCGTAAACTGGGCGTTTTCTTTGAAGGGTTGATCTCGCCATCAAATGAATCCCAGCGAAATGAATTCTTTCAAAACCTCAATGAGCGCATCAAACAGTACTACCGTCGAAGTGTTCGCGCCGAAGATGCTCGTGACGCAACGAACGTTCGCCAGCTAGATTTCACTGATGTCGAAAAAGTGATTCAGGTTGGACATGTCGGAGCACAACGCGGATTGGACGACGTAACTACAAAGGACAGTGATGTTCTTGCCAAAGTCATGGAGCGCCTTTTCAATACATCGATTTCGGCAAATGGCGAAACTGCAGAAAATATAACAAGCGACCAAGTTGATAAAGCATTGGCTGATGTTCACAAAAAGATTGACAAAAATTTCAATCAAAATCTGAAATCTCTGGAGCCGATATTTGAGCTCTTCGGTTTTCCTGGCGATGCCGGAACCAGAATTGCTACCCAAACTACTCTAAACGTTCGGAGCATGCTCTCGAATTATACGAAAGTCAGATACCCGAACGAAACGGGGCCTTCACTTCCGGAGACTTACAATGGCCTCGGAACCAGAAACCTGCTTCATATTCTTCTCCAGATCGTCGGCCTTCACCGAAAATGGCAACAAGAAGACCAAGGATCTAGCGTCCACCTTGTATTCATCGAGGAGCCCGAAGCCCACTTGCACCCACAAATGCAGGCAACTTTCATTCGGCAACTGGGTGAGATCGTCAGGAAGCTTTCGGAGGAGTCATCAACTCCATGGAATGTCCAATTTGTCGTCTCGACACACTCATCTCACATAGCAAATACCGTCCCTTTCAAAGCTATTCGTTACTTCCTCGATAAACGCGGAAACGACTCTTCAAGAGAAACTGTAATCAAAGATCTTCAATTGGCTGCGGAGAACAATAAAGAAATCGATACAGCGTTTCTCCATCAGTATCTGACCCTCACGAGTTCTGAACTCTTTTTTGCCGACAAGGCGATCCTTATCGAAGGAACGAGCGAGCGTTTGATAGTTCCAAAAATTATAGGTGGAATGACGGCACAAGCGCGAAGCAATTACGTCACCATACTTGAAGTAGGAGGGGCATACGCTCAAAAATTCTTACCATTGCTTGATTTCCTTGAACTCAAGAGCCTCATAATCACAGATCTAGATTCTGTAGCCAAGAACGACAACAACCGTCTAGCTGCGTGCGCCGTCCACAAAGCGGGTGCAACGAGTAATGAAGCGTTAAAGCACTGGTTTGCGTCAGATCCGTCGGATCCCCTGAAACCTGCAACTCTCATCGGTCTCACGTCTGAGGAGAAAATTGTTCAACAGCGCCGCATCGCTTTCCAAATCCCGGAGTCCAAGAAAGGGCCATGCGGCCGCACTTTTGAAGACGCTTTCATTCTTGCAAACCCCACGCTATTTGAACTCCCGAAAGTATCATCAGATGAGCTAGAGACCGCCGCCCGTGAAGTGGCCGCGAGTTACAAAAAAACAGACTTTGCACTCAAATTTGCTGTCGAAAGTGTTGTATGGAACACCCCTCGTTATCTCCAAGAAGGACTGGACTGGCTGCTCGCTGAAAGTACAGAACTTCCGGAGGGAAGAAACTCCGTTGCCACTGATATCGCTGTCATTCCATTAAACGAACTGGAGACTGTCGATGGGCTCTAATATAGTCGCAACCAACGCCGACGAAGTTGCGTTAGCTACTCAATCTAAAATATCCAATTGTTTGTCGGTACCTAAAAGCTTTTTGGTCGAGGCGGGTGCTGGTGCCGGAAAAACGACTTCGCTTATTGACGCGCTGCGCTTTCTACAGAATTCTTCATCGCATGCTCTGCAAAGCGGAAGGCGAGTTGCCTGCATTACTTATACAAACGTAGCCAAAGACGAGATCCTCGATCGAATCGATGCAGATCCTCGGTTCTTCGTAGCAACTATCCACGAATTCTTCTGGTCGGTCATGAAGCCGTTTCAAAGTCAGCTTCGCTCGCTTCTCGAACCTGAAAAGTGGGCGAAAGTACTAGAGAGGTCTGACATAGATAGCATCACGGACCAGCACATCGAATATTCTCGTGGATATCGACGTGTGACTGAGTCCGAAGTTTCTCTTCATCATGACGATGTTCCTGCTTTAGCCGCGCTACTCATGAGAAAACAAAAATTTGTAACTCGGCTAAAAAGTCAATACCCGATTGTTCTAATCGACGAATATCAGGACACAGATGACACGCTTGCTCATGCAATCCTGGAGCACTGTGTAAAATCCAACAAAGGCCCCGCTTTCGGCTTCTTCGGCGACGACTGGCAACAGATTCATTCAGGATCCGTGGGGAAAATTAGCCAAACAGAACTAGAAGTAATCCAGAAAGGAACAAACTTTCGCTCCAGTGCTCCCATTGTGCGTGCATTGAATGCGATGCGCCCCACACTCACCCAGGCTATGCCGAGCCTCAAAGAGAAAGGCCAAGCATTTGTTTTTCACACTGACAAATGGCTAGACGGCAGAGTGCCCGGCACACACACTCAGAACGACCTAGATCATGAACTGGTTGATAGCGCACTAGCTCTGGTTCGAGAAACTCTGGAAACCAATGGATGGGATTTGGCGCCAGCGAAGACAAAAACTCTTATCTTAACCCATAAGTCGATCGCTGCTCGTCAGGGCTATCCAACTATTGAGGGAATCTTTGGCAACAAGGACGATTTTGTCAAGCTTGAGAATCATCTTGTCAAGTTCCTTATTGCAATGGTCGAGCCTGCCCGAGCTCACTTCAAATCCGGACGAACCGGGATGTTCTTTGATGCCCTAGGCATTACGCAACCCATGCTGAGATGCAACTCAGACAAGTCTCATCTTCACGCTGCGCTGACCAATATTGTGAATGAAACGGAGTGCGGAACCGTCAGAAGCGTACTAGCGCACTTTCGAAAGCCGCCATTCTCAATCCCGGCAGACGTCGAGCAGCAACTCAATGAGCTTGGTGACTTGACCAGCGATAAGGAACGCACAAGACGTCAGCTGGAGCTGGAGAAACTCCTCGATGTCGACTACCGAGAGATCGTTGCCCTAAATGACTTCATAGGCCATCATTCACCTTATGAAACAGAACACGGGGTGAAAGGCGCACAATTTGAAAACGTCATCGTTCTTCTGGGTGGCGGATGGAACCACTACAATTTTCCTCGTTTCCTTTCCTATGCAGCTGACCCTTCCAAGGTGCCGCAGAAGGATTGGAAAGGATTTGTTCGGGCTCGAAACTTGTTCTATGTCTGTGCATCACGCCCCACCACCAATGTAGCGTTACTCTTCACACAGCAGCTTGAGGCCGCAGCACATGATGTTCTCGAATCATGGTTTGGTAGCAGCAACGTGCATGCACTTCCCGTTCCAACATCATCGTAGAAACAACGCCTTGTAGGCTTCGAGCAAGCTTCCAGCGCTGGCAATGGGCCGGAGCTTTATTCCGATGACTATAGGGAAGCTGGTATTCTTGAAACTTATAGAAACTCTTGTCAATAGACGTGGAAGACCGACCTCGAACCATTTTCAGAAGTGTTCGGGGTCGGCCTTCTGACATCATCATGAGTTCTGTGAAATACAGGTGTGTCTTTATGACGGCAAGATCAGATATTCGCGGGTTTGATGACCGCATAACGATTGTTCGACGGGAGTAACCAAGGTCTAGAATAGAGCGTCATCAGTAGATGTTGGTGTCTCCTAGCCCGGGTTTTTATGAGGGTATGCGCATTGAGCGGCTCTTTGACTTTGGGCGTGGTGCCCGGATGTTCAGCACGGTCTGAGGTCGCGTGTTGCGAACGAAAATATTCGTAACCGGTAGTTTTCGTGGTTGATGTATCCGCGTCCCATTCGTTTGAAGTTCTTGGCTGTCAGGTTCGCTGCTTCACTGCAGGCGTTGGTGAGCCTGATGAGGCAATAGGTTTCGAGTTCTTTCTTCCGCGCAGTAAAGGTGCGTAGCAAGGATTTGGCTCCGTCAATGTCAGAGGCTTTCAGCGAGGTTTGTAGTTTGTCCACCTGACGGCAAAGCTTTCTAAGGTGCTGGTTTTTAGTAGGTCTCGTACGTGTTCTTTGATGGCGTAGATGACCGCGAGCTCAGAGTCCGATTCAAGGATTTCTTTGCGACGCTCAGTCTGTTTCTGTGAGAGATTCTCGATTTTGCGGGTCAAGAGCTTGCGGCATTCGTAGGCGGGGCCAATGTTCCGTCCGCGGTGTCCGAGCAGGTCGTGGGCATGGCATTGGACTATATGAAAAGCGTCCACAGAGAACTTGACCTCGGGCAGAGACTTGTGGATGGCTTTACGGAATTCGCTCGACATTTCGATGGAAACATACTCGATGTTTCGCGTCCATGCTTCGGGTCGTTGAGTCTTCCGTACGGTGGCAGCGGATCCGCAGTGTTCGTCAATAAGGGTGATCTTCACGTTCGAGTCTGCTCCGCAGATATTTGTTCGCGAGGATTCTTCCAAGAACGTTTAGGTTATGGCAGAATCACAGGTCTGAACAAGTTGCTCAAACGAAGTGGGGCGGTATGAGTTTCAAGGTAGTCATGACGTACTCGGATGGGGACCGCGAGGAGCTCGATGAGGAATTTGAGACAGAGAGCGAAGCCGAGGCGTTTGGGTTAGAACAAGTTAGCAACTTCGCCGCTGGCAGTGAAGTTCTCCATTTATCCAATCCAGGTGATTACCCGGCACCCAGTGAAGAAGCGGAGGCAGACTATGAGGTTTTCGAATTCTAAGACCAGCTTTGTCACCGTCATGCCCGCACCTCACCACAAGAACCTAGCGGCTGGCTTGACCGCATTTCAGCGTGTCCTTCAATTTCTATTGCAAACTATTCGACACCAATGCCGTACGCTAATATGACATTTTGCGGTGCTGTGCTGAAACGTACGAAGCCCTTCGCAAACAAATAGCTTTAATGGAGGTTTATTTCGTGGTGAAGAACAAGCTGGATGGTGTCACATTCAACAAGCTGATGGACGAGTTTGGTGAGGAAGCCGCAGCGGAGACCCTCAAGGATGTCAACGAGGGAAAAATCCGTGCTGAGACGGTCGAGAAGTACCTCTACACAGACGAGACAAAAGAAGAATACGCTGATCATCTACACAAAAAATAGCGACTAATCGCACGATTGTCCGTGTGCCGATATAGCTAAATGTCGCACTACCCGCCCTAGATGCGGGCGTAACGATGAAGGCGTCGGTCTTGAGGGCAGTGACCAAACGCCCCGCCGTATACTTTAGTGCAGTTACATCGGGCCAAGTAAACGTGCTTCCTGCCAACGACACGCGCGCGGAAGCACGACTGGAGATAAGGTGCCAGAAAGTCGATCGTCGATCGTGTCCCTTCGTCGCCCGTACACGTTACGGATAATTGTGTCGCGAGCTTCGCGCTGGCGTGCCGGACTCAGCCTCGCCTCCGGCTCAGATTCTTGTCCACATCCAAAAGGTAGACGAAGTCATGCTGCCTCACGGCAGAACGAGCCTTGAACGCTTCGGCCGCAGCTGCAACGATTACACGGCCCGTTGCTCCTGCCGCGGCAGCTGCGGAGGGGAGAACAGACGCAAGATCAGGGATATTCGCGATCGCTACAGCGATTGTTGGAACGCCGTATCCCTCCGTCACGAGGCGCTTGCCCGATTCGACGGCAACCCGCGTCATCGACGCAGACTTCCGCAAATCCTCCAAGGCGGGACGCACTTCGTCATTCCACAGTTCATCAATCTCGCTTGAGAGCGTCTCGTCCAACGCCGAGGACTGAAGCTTGTCGGCCAGATTTTTAGCCGATGTTCTGTACCGGGCACGGCCCGCAGCAGGCTCATCCCGTGCTTCTAGGATTTGGCTCATCGGTGCATCGGGAAATGTCGGTAATCTCTCCACCAGACCTGTACCCACAGCTACTCGTCGGCTTCGCAACTCAGTGACGGTGGGGAGCCCGTCTGGATAGTACCCAGAATCGTGTAGGAACGCTGTGGTCATATCGTCCAACAACATGTGAGACCCAGGATCGGACAACGCGTTCACCAGACGGTCACGGAACCATGCAATCTGTTGATCGGAATCGTCCTCGAGGCGAGTTCCTTCACTGATCATCCGGACAGAATCAGCTTCTAGCGCCATATCGATCTCCACAGATACATAACTGTCGAAGACCTCGTCCGCTTGTCTCTTCAATTGCGGTAGCGCTTCACGCCATTGTCTCTCACACTCAATACGGTCCGGGTCGTGGGCCTGCCTCGCCTCCAGCTCCCGCATCGCTCTCCGGAAGTCTTGAGAAGTTATGCGTTCTACCCCGAGCCTCCTCAAAGTTTCGGAGGGCAACGCAGTCACGGTTCTCCACGGATCGTCAACAACAACGTCACGCAGGGGCCGGAAGTCGTTCATCCATGCCGCGCTCGGAGCGACTACGTCAACATGATCCGCATACAGCAACGGACTGCGCAGGAGTCGCAGTTCTTCTTTGAGCGATGGCTGTCCGCTGGGCTTCATCCGAGGCATGACCCCAACGGTGATCGTCAGGCCGTCTCTGCCCTTGTTGATCTCGTGGCGTCGGCGCCTTGATGCTCTACGTGATTGTTTCCCCATGTATCGATCCTCCCTTATCAAGTGAAGAGCTGCGTGCGAGTCTCATTAAGCGTGTCTCATTTTGGCTCCCAACGAGACAGATTTTAAGGAGCGAGAGCCCATTCAGATGCCAGCTTGCGTTATCATTATCGGAAGTGTCGTGCACTGAATAGCTGAAGAGGTCTGGTCTGCGATTTCGTGTCCGGAAACGGACGGCTCATTGGAATAGCTGATACATTCCAGCCAACGGATATCGCTCCCTTACCAGCTCCGCCAAGAGACGGACCAGACGCGGTCGTAAAAGAGAACACACACGCCCGAGTAGCATAATATTTCTTCAACCGGCAGAAACATATGGGACTAGTTTGTGCCTTTGAAGAGCGGGATTCCAGATCCTATGAAGTACCGGTTCCGGTTGAGTACGTATCGGTCGAATTCTGCCAGCACCACATTGTCAGAACAACAGTTCCAACTAGCGCCTTTCAGCACCTTGCGGAGCTGATCACCGCGTGATTGCCGAAATCGCTCTTTCGGTCGATTCCTGTCCTTCTAAAGGGTATCGATGCGAAATGTTCAACGAGATCCAGCAACACTACCTAGGCAGTTCACCGCAATATGTCGGTGGTAAATCTTAGAATGAGCAGATGATAGAGGAAAGCTACCCGCAGGCAGTCGTCCATCTTCGTTCCGCTCAAAAATGCAAGTCCCAAATGGCGGCTATTTGGAGCGCTGCCCTAAACGCGCAGTTCATGGGCTCAACCGTAAAATTAAACGAAGACGGCACAGGAGCCATTACTGCTTCAGTTGAATGGCCCAGCGATCTGCAGAACGATTTGACGCAACAATTCGCGAATTGCGTCACAGAAATATGGTCAGCGCTGGACTCTCTAATCGTTGAAACGGTACAGCTCTTTTCGTCGTCGCGTACGCCGCGTGCATCCGATACGGATAAATACTGGCCGATCGCAGATTCCAAGGAAAACCTCGAGCTCCTACTGGAGCAAGCTTGCCTCAACGGGGTCCTGCGTATCCATGCGGATATCGTCCGAACTACGCAGCCATTCCTTCCCGACTCAGAAGTCGAGTACATAAATCGAATTCGTTCGGGCCTGCGGCAGCTTCTGGCTTGGACCGAAGCACTAGATTCGGGCGAGAGAATTACTGTTTGGGCGACACCCATTGACCCAACCATCGAAACTAGTCCCCCTAGTACGGCAATCGAGTGCATCACTTGCCCTGCATTTGATCTTGGTGACAACCCAGACGGCATCGTTGCAACATTTCGCGTGCCCGCATACGAGCCAAGTATGCAGGTGGCAGGGCGTCCTGGCACGATGCTAGATCTAGGATTCGCGGCAGGCTTCATTCCAGCCGGGACGAATGACACGTTTCACGCGCGTTTAACAGAAGTCCTTAGGGTGGTATCTCTGCTACATGCTCATTTCGCTACAGGTACAAACAATGTAAACGGTACACGTGCTCTCCCAATCAGGTCGCAAGACCGTGAGAACTTATGGAGAAGTGCCGCTGAGTCGCCACGGGGTTGGTATCAATCGGAACTTTCAAAGTTGGCGAAAACTGGTGCACGCGTAGCTGTCGTCGTTGATCCTGATCCTACTGAACTGGTTCTGCTCGTATCCACCGCTAATGAAATCTTCGAACGTAGAATACCCAATGCCACGAAGCTTCGTGCATCCGATACCGTCGGAATTGCAGCAGAACGGGCAGTACATGAGGCCGTCGCTACCTGGGGGCTCCCCGATTTTGTAATGAAGCCCCAAGTTGAACGCAAGGGATCTGGTGTGCGAGAAGTAGGCGATGGTCTTCTCATCGCCGGTGATGTCGGAGCGATCGTTCAGGTGAAAGGTCGTAGCGTTGAGGCTTCAAATCCAGAAAAGGAAGCACGTTGGATCAACAAGAATGTCGAGAAAGCCATAAAGCAAGTTCAAGGGACATACCGGAGGCTCCAACAGTCGCCGATTGACCTCGAAAATGGGCGCGGACGCCTAATACAGGTCGATGGCAGTGCAGTGACATGGGTTGGAGTTGTCATCATCGACCATCCGCAAATCCCAGAGCAACATCCTCTCTCTTCAGTTGGAGTTCCAGTTCCCGCTATTGTCCTGACAAGGCGAGATTGGGAGTTTCTTTTCGAGCAGCTCAAGTCCACCAGCGCCGTTATCCAGTACTTAATTCGAGTTGGATCTTCAAGTAAGTATCTGGGTGAAGAGCCACATCGATATTTCGATCTTGCGTCACTTGACGCGGACGCCGTACCAAAAAATTCCGATTCGTCTGTCAAAGTTCTCGGCACAGTGTTTAGTCACCCAATGCTACCCATGGAACCAGCAGGAGCGGGGCATCCAGTCGAATTTGGACTCACCCGAATTATCTGTGAGGACATTGCGGGCATTGATAGTGATCAAAGTACGGTGGAGAGACAGGCTCAAATATTTGCCGCCATTGATGCGCTCCCCGTAACTGCGCGTGTGGAACTTGGCACCCTTCTACATGACGAACTAAAGAGAGAACCAGAGTCAGAAGGATTTCGATGGCGAGCCCGGACCTTCTTGCCTCCCGCGCCGGGTGGTCGCCAAGTATCCTTCATCGTCTGTTCCGCATACAACGAGCTAACGACAGACGCACTTAAAGCATGGCTCATGCTTCGCCACTCGGAACGCAAACAGACCGAAGACATTGCAACGGCACAATCAATTGCAGTCCTTCTTACCCCTCGTGCAGATTATGTTCGACCATGGGATACGACTTTGCTCGTCGTCGAGGGCGATCTTCAACTATCTGGGGAAGAAATGGCAAGTTACCTCGCTATATGGGGAAAGCGGGGAGAACATGGAAATACGATCATATAGAAGCTTCAAGAAGCAATCAGGAAGTACAGTTTACAAGCCGTCCTTGCAGGAGCGGGCAAACAATAGTCAGATTTTATTTGAAGGAGTCAAGGCTTCATTCACAGTGCGTTGTTGGCATATTCTTGCTTTACTGGCCACACTTCACATATTGCGGTGATCAATTCAGCCGAGCGAGCACTGATATTGTCATCGGTCCATTCCGATAAGTGGTTAGCTAGAATTTCTTTGTTCAAGACAAGCAAACTGAACTGGTCGAGCAAAGTACGTTTTCCAAGTCCAGGCGAGCCACCTGCACGAAGAGTCTTTGCTTGTTCGTCAGTCCACGGTCTGTTCGATAAAGAACCATTCAAGGATTTCGTAACCAACGTCAGATTCCCGATGGTGTTTACAATGGAATCCCTCTCAGCGGCAGCTTCAACATCTAGTCTGGGTTCGGTGTCCCAATAGTTACGCCAGCCACGTGGCATGACATGTTCTACCTCAAGCTTGCTCGGTAATCCGATTACTTCGTATTTAGAACTCTTGGTTCGTAAATGCTGTTCAACAGCACCTAGGACTACGCGAAGGCGATCTTGACGAATGTTGCCGTACAGCCGCTTCGTAAGTAGTTGGTTCTGCATGTCAGCGTCTCGGGGCCAGATCCGCGTTTCTGCTTTTTGCTCAGCCAAGTACGCAACTAATCTGTCACCTGCAGTTTCTGGCGAGCCTGACACCAGCATCTTCAAGATCGCGATCGCAAACTTATTCATATCCTTGGTAGGCAGACGAAGCAGCATACGTCGGATGGCCCAGCTTTCGAATGCCTGAAGCCCGATCTTCCGTTGCTCTGCCGAGTTGGTGTGATTTCGCGATAGGAACCACAAGAACACGGGCGTTGTAACGGCAAGTTCCAGACGTTCTATGACTCGTGAGTAAAATTGTCCTTCCGGCTTCGAAATATCTAGCTGAGAGAACGCCCGATAGGAATCGGCGTCTCTTCTTAAATCATTCAAGAACTTGTCTGCGTTCTCGACAGTAGTCATGAGTGGCTCCGCATGTTCGGTGAATACGCGGAACGAATTTTCGGCCTTTACTTCTTCAAACAATCGCATGGTTAGCCAATACTGCAAGAAAATATCAATGCGCGAACGGCTAAGCCTGCCTTGACTAATCTCTTCTCGCCACCAGCTCCCGTCAAATTCTGCCCAAATCTCATCCGCCCATTGGCCAACATCTGCCTTGAGGTTCTCCCCTTTCCGAAAAATCCAATTTTTGATCAGGTCAGCCTTCAAAAGAGGCGTTCCACGATCATTGAGAGTTTCGAAGATTAACTGTGCATCATCATGACCAGTAAGGTCGATAGCAACGAGGACAAGACGATCTTGCAGAGTTGAGCTTAGTGCCTCTACCCGGAGCAATTCGTCCCCCTGCGGCAGCTGTCGATCCTCATCGAGGATTCCAGAAACCCAATTTAGTGCTTCGTTATTGAAGAAGCGATGTGCCTCGATAATTCGATGATCGCCAGACAACTCTCCATTTGAATCCATCGCATGTTCGAACGCTTTGCGATCTGCTTGTGAAGGCCATAATTTGAAGCGCTCGCGTTTTCCTTTGAACCGAGACGACGGATTGACAATCAGCTCTTCAAGAGATTCTGCAAGATCATGGTGCCCTCGTTCCAGCACAACCTCGTGGACAGCATCTATTAGGATCTGGATAGTTGTCATACGTTGTTGACCATCGATGACATCGTGCCTTGTCACATCACCAGCCACGGGTTTCTTCGATTCGTACACTACCGCACCAAGAAAGTGCTGTACTTCCGGTTCAGCTTCGGAGTCTTTCAGCTTAGCTTCTACGAAACTCTCTGCAACGTGACGTACGTCGTCCCATAGAGGAGCCCATTGGTCTTCTTCGTTCCAAACATAAGGTCTCTGAAACGCTGGGATTTCGTAGTGCTCTTTACCTTCGAAAAGCTCTCGAGGGCTTCGGGTGTGTGCTTCCATTATGAGGCTCCATTCAGATGTTCATATAGATAGGGTTTAGCTGCTCATTTGCACCCGACTGCAATAGCTAGAGCACATTGAAGCCAATAGTCTTGCTATAGTGTGCGTACTTAGTTGCCAGAGAAATAGTTCCGAAGGTATTCACGAAGCGGCCCATCACATACGTAGACATACGTACCCAAGATCCCTCTCGTCAAAAGTACCGCATACACATTCGTGATATATCGGAGAAGGTCATCGTCCGAATAGGTGATCCCTAGCTTGGGGTTGTTCTCTTTCCCCTTCTTATCAAAATAACTTGAGCGCTGAATGTAGATACGCTGCGCCACCGGGTCGTATCTGAGATCCGGACCGATAATTACCCCTGCATAGTTTAAGTCGTAACCTTGAACCGTGTGGATAGAGCCGACTTCGCCGATAGATCCTGCAGTGTTGATCCAGTCCTTTTGAGTTTGGTTCCATCGAAACTCAAGACCGTCGATTTCGATATCGAATGCTTCTTTATCGCTACGAGATTTCCACTCCCATGCATAGCCAGCGACGAGTCGTGAGAGTTGAACTTCAGACTCGCGTTTCAAAATCTCCTGTTGCATCAAGGCAACGTCATCGAAGAATCGTAAATCGTAGTCGCCAAAACGAGCTGGTTTCGGTGGCCGAGAGGAAAATATCGCACGAATGTAGGCAACATAATCGTTACCTCCTCTAACCCTCATCTGGGAGAACAATGGGTAGAAGCTTGCTTCACGCTTTGAAGTTTCAATCAGTTCTCTGAGCGTTTCTTCTGGGAGATCCGCTGGTCTCACACTTTGTGCGGAATCAACCAACAGGATTTGGTGCGTACTCTTCGCACGAATCCAATCAAGCTGCGTATAGGCGTTGTCATCAGCGCCGAATAGCGCTTCATTAATCTCTCGAAATTTCTTGTTCTGCGGACCTGAGGGCTGGTTGGCTCGTTGATTCAGACGATGTGATTCGTCAACGATAAGCAGATCAAAGTGTTCGGCGCTAGACCCTAAATCGAAAGGACTCAAAACCATACTGGGTGAGAGCAGCGGCGTCTTTCTGAACACCTTGCGAATCGAGTCGCGTAGTGACTGCTGCGGTACCACTAAACCGATACGGAGTCCTTGCAACAACTCACTATGGCCTTCTAAGAAGAAATCAGAAAACAGTGAATCGCTATCGAAGTCTTCTCCAGGCATCGATTCCTGAATATCTCGCAAAAGCTTCATCATGTAGATGGCTACGATAGTTTTGCCAGTGCCGGGGTCTCCCTGGACAACGATTGTGCCTGTTTTACCCTTTTCGATATCGGTGAAGAGACCTGCAAGTATGTCTTCGACAGCAGTAGCTTGGTCATGGTTGAGTGCTTTGAACGGCGAGAATTTGAAGAGGTCACTATTCTCAATCTGCGGTATGGTCCGCTGGAACAACCCTTCAGTTCGCAGCTCCTCAAAAATCTCATGGAATGTTTTTCTATACTCTTCACGATCGTAATAATCACGATCGGTTACACCCTCATTGCGGTTGATAACTTGATATTTTCCTTCACCCGCAAAAAGCCTGATTAGGAACGATTCAAGATCTAGACAAGCCGATTTATTGAAAGTTTCATTAACTACAACTCTCAGATTCTTCAGATCGGTCTTTTCTTCAGACCCCTGATGCTGACGCATTCGCGCCGAGACGTTAAGAGTCTCTCCGACATAGACCTTCGTTGCATTATTTAGCGTGTACACGACAGGCCAGTTCGTAAAGCTTTCACCGAGTTCCCGCATTTCTCGGACAGATGTCGGATCAAAGCGAAGCTGTTCAATACTAAAGCTGGTCATATTTGGTGCTCCGACCCCGAGCTTTTTCAACCGGGTATTTGGTGCGAGTCTTCTGGAGCTTTTCAAGAATGATCTCCGCCGGATCAAGCCCGATTTTGTCTGCAAGCAAGTAGGCGTATGTCAGTACATCAGCCAGTTCCTCTTTGACTCGATCAATATTCGCTTGATCATCCCATTGAAAGCACTCGAGGAGTTCACCTGACTCAATCGAAATAGATTTGGCCAAGTTAGCTGCACTATGGAATTGGCCCCATTCGCGTTCTATAACAAATTCTCGCAAAGTGGGCATGACAGATTCAGTCGACATTATTTCACCGTAGCATGCGACAAGATCTACACGCTGATCAGAGAAAATCTATGTCAACTACTAACTTTGGAGCATACGTCAGGAATTCCTGAGGAGCTTTTCGAAACATTTCAACTCTGGTTCCACGCTTTGCTGAATAGTCTCTAGAACAAATGGCTTGAAATTATCTCTATAGTTCCCCTACAACCGCGGATCTAACGGTTCCGATTCCAAAGCCAGCACCCCGAAGACCATCTGATGTACCTTCCATAGCGGTTCCCCGGCAGCAGTTAGTCGCAGCGCCTCAATCCCTAGGAAGTACTCCTGCAACGCACGGTTTCGTTTTCGATCCGTGGCACGCTGGCGTAGCCGTTCGAGGTTGATCTCTTCAAGGTAGTCCGGCCCGTAGATCAACCGCAGATATTCCTTGCCACGCACCTTGATTCCGGGCTGCACCCAACCACGCTTTGCCTTCGTCAGATTTACCCATGGCTTGACGACCATTCCTTCGGAACCAGCTGCGGTGAGGTCTTCCCACCACTGAATTGCAGCTTCAACATCCGAATCTTGGCTCAGATCCACACGCAGGTTCCGAGTATTACTGAATAGCTCTGGTCCAGCTGCGGCAAGTCGATCACTAATCGCTAGATGCCATCCATGATCCTTAGTTTCAAAGCTCGCGCCTTCGGCAGCCAGTACCTGGAATGCGGCAAACCGAAGTTCATCGGGCGAGCCGACGTAGCGGCGGTACGATTCTCTAAATGCACGAGTACTGCTCTGCTGAGATTTTGTCCGCGGCAACAACGCACTGACATCGATGCCACTGCTTGCTGCACGTTCTAGTACAACAACCGAAGCATCTGTCGCTGCAATCGCAGAGGCTGCAACAGAAGCATAGGTATCTTGAATCAGCGATTCGGCCTTCAAGGACCATGGCATCAGCTCACCGTCAAGCATTAGCCAGTCGGTGTTAAGTTCATCCCAGAGTCCGGCTTTCTCCACGGCATCATGAGCCTGCTGTAGAACAACGCGTTCGTGCTCGGTTTCAAGGAACTGCCGTCCGGTGCGGGTGTGTAGTGTACCGAGCCAACCCTCGGGTGCATCAAAGCGTTTGGGATCACGAGCTAGCAGCATGGCTGCGCGTGAACCCATATGCTTCTCTTCGCAAACAACCTCGGTAATACCCTGACGTTTGTAGTACTCGAAGGCTTCTTGCGGGTGTTCCAGATATCCGGGCACAGTTGAAGATTCGGAAGGAGACATGGTTGGCGGCAGGTAACGCAACCAGCGCGGATCAATGGCAAAGCGGCTCATGGTTTCAAGAGCACCGGCGGCTTGGGCCTCGTTGATCTTCACGGTACCCATGCCCTTGGCCTTCAGCCACAAGGTACCAGAGACATCTTCCATGCTCAGCACGCCGGGTTCGCGTTCCGGGCCCAGTGGGGATTCTAGCGGCCGGCTTGGTTCGCAGTACTTTTCCTTGGCAGGGATCTGGACCAGTTCGCGTTCCGGGTAGCGCATGGCACTGAGCGCTCCCCCAAAGACACATCCGGTATCAAGGCACGCGGTGTTGTTGATCCATTCAACATCTCTGAATGCCATGTGCCCATAAAGCACCATGGCTTCTCCACGGTATTCATTGGCCCACATCTGACGAACAGGTAAACCAAATTCATCAACTTCGCCAGTCACCTGACCGTACAAGGCAAAGGCACGCACTCGTTTAGAAGCACGCCCATGGTATTTCTCAATCAGGCCGGCGTGCGCAACTACGAGCTTTCCATCATCAAGGACTAGGTGAGAAACCAAAGAATCGCAGAAGTCTAGAACCTTCCGGGCAAAGCCTTCTTCCTGATTCTTGAGTTCTTCCATGGTCTTATCCAAACCATGATTCAAGACAACGTTGTGGCCACGCAAGGCACGAACCATTTTTGCCTCGTGGTTTCCGGGAACACATAGTGCATGCCCGTTGCCCACCATGCCCATGGCAAGCCTGAGGACTCCGGCTGAGTCCTGCCCACGATCTACCAGGTCGCCCACGAAGATGACTCGTCGTCCCTCGGGGTGCTCGGCATCAATGGCTCTACCTTGTTCATCGTAGGTGAGCTGGTAACCCAATGAATCAAGCAATAGCAAGAGTTCATCAAGGCAGCCGTGGACATCCCCAATGACGTCAAACGGTCCATGATCTTCACGGAAATCATTGAGTAGCTTGTGGCGTTCAATGACCGCGTTTTCGATCTCTTCCTCGGTGGAAAGAATCTGAACCCTTGCGTATCCTTCCTTGCGCATGGAACGCAAGGATTTCTTGAGCTGTTTGTGCTGGCGATCAATCACAGCAGGCGCTACGGCACGCTCGCCCCGTAGCTCGTTACGGTCCTTTGCCGTACGTGCAGAAACATCCAACACGATGGCCGAAACCAGTGAATCCTGCGAGCGCGCTACCTCGATGAGGTTTTCGCGGGCACTCTGCTGCACGTTTGTTGCATCCACGACGGTGAGTAGGCCTGCTTCGAGGCGTTTGCTTGCCACGAAGTTGAGGGCTTCGAAGGCTGCCGCGGTGACGGTTTGGTCGTTGGGGTCGTTTCCTACCAGTCCGCGGAAGGTGTCGGATGAGAGTACTTCGTATTGGCCAAAGTGTTTTGCCGCGAATGTTGATTTTCCGGAGCCTGACACTCCGACGAGCAGGACGAGTCCTGCTTCGGGGATTCTGATCTGGCTCATGCTGTGGCCTTTCGGAAGATTGCCATCTGGGTGGGGGAACCTGCAGTTGGGTGTTCTTCTCCCACGGGACGGTATTCGACGGTGTAGCTGTGGTCTGTGGCTACGTTTTCAGCCCAAGTGGAGAACTGTGGGCGGGTCCATTCGAAGCGGTGGTCATCGTGTCGCATGGTTCCGTGGGCGAGGTCTGGGTAGAGCCTGTTGTATTCGGAGTTTGGTGTGGTGACTATGACGTTGCGTGGTTTGGTTCCGGCGAAGATTGAATCTTCGAGGGCGCCGAGGCGTTCGGGGTCAATGTGTTCAATGACTTCCATCAGCACTACCGCGTCATGGCCGGCAATGCGGTCATCCCGATATACGGCCGAGGAGTGTAGGAGCTTGATGCGTTGTTTATCGGCATCGGCCAGCTCGTCGAGGAATAGGGCTTTGGCTGCTTGTTCCAGCGAACGTGCCGATACGTCTGTGCCGAGGATTTTGGTGAAGAAGCCGTCCTTGAGCAATCTGCGTAGTAGCGCGCCTGGTCCGCAGCCAACATCAACTACGGTGTGAGCGCCACAGTCCTTGAGTGCCTTGATGACTGCTTCTGCGCGCAGTATGCGTAGCGGCGTTTGGGCATTGCCATGGTCCAGTTCTGGTGGTTGTTCGGTGTTGGCAACGCTTGCCAGCGTCGAATCGTCGATCAGTGTGTCTACCGTCTGGACCAGTTCCTTCTGGTGTGCCAGATATCTGCTGGAGATCAGTGCACGTTCCGGGTGTTCGGGGAGCCAGCCATCTCCCTGGCGTACTAGCTTCTCAGCCTCATCATCGCTGACCCAGTAATGTTTGGAATCATCAAGCACCGGCAGCAAGACATAGAGCTGGCGCAGCGCCTGGTGCAGGCGGACATTGCCGGTCAGTGTCAGTGAGCTATAGCGGGAGTCTCCCCATTTTGGGTACGCCTCGTCCAAGGCAATAGGGTGTTGTTCAACGTTCCAGCCCAAGGGTTCGAATAGACGTCGAACCAGGTTATCGCCTCCTCTACCCCGGGTGGAGACCACGGGGATTTCCAGACGCAACGGCAAGGGAGCATCTGCAAGTTCGGGGTAGGTTTCGCTGACCGGAGTCATGGCGCTGCGCATGACGTTGCCCAGTGCCACAGTCATCAGGCTGGATGCGGTGTAGGGACGATCGTTGATGTAATAGTCGAGGACTCCGTTATCTCCACGGAATCTCTTGCTACGAACCAGCCCAATGGAATCCACTTCCAGCAAAAGTGCTGCGGTGGTGCGCTGCGGCGAGTATTCCGGGTAGAACACGTGAGCCTTGCCCACCGAAAGCTCAAAGGTCTGTAGCTTCTCGGGGCGTTTACGTAAAAGATGCGAAAGTGCGGTGGCGTCGAGTTGGGAGTCGGACTCCGGCTCAAGCGTGATGGTAATCAGCAACTGCACTCCGTCCGTGATCAACGTAAATGATCATTTACTAGGCTCTTTGTCTTGAGAAGACTTGTATAGAGACTACGCCAGCGCACAATTCATTGAGCTCAACGAAACAGCAAATGGTTACGGGTCTTTTCCGTAGAAACGGAAGAACAGACCCATAACCATTTGCAAGTGGGGAGCACTCGGGCGCCGGGAACCGGAGTCACTTGGTTTCCTGTTTCTAGTGCTAGTAGCCTGCTTCGGCGTCCACCAAGCCGACGAGCTGTTGACCGTTACTGAGGATCTTGACGTTTTCGTGAACGCGTTCGGCAAGGAGCGGGACAATCATTTCCATGGTGTCGGCACTGTGCGGCGTGATCAGCGCGGTGCCTATGGTCCACAGCGGGTGTCCGTCGGGTAGCGGCTCGGGTTCGGTGACATCTAAGGCGGCACCAGCAATGGTTTTGTTTTGCAGTGCCGTCATCAGGGCATCGGTATCGATCAGCCCACCGCGTGCAATGTTGACGATGATTGAAGTGTTTGGAAGAAGCTCGAGTTCCTGTGCGGCAATGATCGATCGGGTTCCCGGCGTCAGCGCTGCGGCCACGATGAGCACATCCGTTTGGGGAAGCTCGTTTTTTAGTTCCGCGAGGCTAAACGTGCGATCTGCACCGGGAACGTCGATGGCTTGGCGTCTGATCATCGTGACGTTGGTATCGAAGGCCTTCATCAAGCGGAGGATTTCCAGTGCCACGCCACCGGCACCAATAATCATCACGTTCAGTCCGTGCAGTGAGATGCCGGCCGGGCTCCCCCACGATGTGGCTTTGGCGCGTTGCGGAAGTTGCCTCAGCAATGCCAAGGTCAGTGCCAAGGCATGTTCGGCCACGGGTTTGGCGTAAGCGCCTTTCGCGCTGGTCCAGATAATGTCCTGATGCGCAGCAATCGAGGAGGAAAACGCTTCGATTCCTGCGCTCGGCAGCTGTACCCAGGTAATTTGAGGATAGGTTTTCAGTGCTTCTCTGAGGTCGCCCGGAGCGGCAGCAAAATCAACAACAATCCCCTGCGTATCTTCGCTCAATTCGACTACCAATCCACCTGCCGATTCGATGGCGGCTACCAACGAAGGTGTCGGCTTGGGAAGAATTGAAACCCGGGGTTCGGAACTGCGCATGAAAATCCTCATTAGATCTAAAGTCAAAAAATACTGGGAAACGTGAGTTCTGGGTGAGCGCCGAATTATAGCCCCACCCAGAACACACGCAATTAGTTTCGGCTATACCCGAGCCACGGTATATTCCCGAAGCTCCTCTTGGGAAACATCCGGTCCATGCGGGATACCAACCATGTCGGAAGGTCGGATGGCCAAGGTTGCCAGCAGCGAAATCAGCCCCGCAACAAGCAGGTAGACGCCGACGGAAACGGCAGAGCCGGTGTTTTGTACCAGCCAGGTTGCCAAGAATGGTGCCGGGCCGCCGCCAAGAATCGCACCAATGGCGTAGGCCAGCGAAGCGCCCGAGTAACGAACACGGGTTGGGAACAGGCCAACGAACATTGCCGACTGCGGGCCATAGGAGAATCCAAGGCTTGCGGTGAGCATAAATGCCGCCAGGTAGATGTAGAACAGGTTTCCGGTGGCTACCAAAAGCATGAATGGAATGGCCGTGAGTACCTGGGCGGTGAAACCAATGATGTAGAGGCGTCGTGCGCCAACAATATCCGTGAGGTATCCGGAGGCGAGGATGGACGCGAGCCACATGAATGAGGCAACGATTTGTACTAGCAACATGCTGGAACTCTCGAGCTTCAGCGTATTAGTTGCATAGGAGAGCATGAAGGACAGGAAGATATAGCCGCCCATGTTGTTGCCCAGGAAAGTCAGTGCAGCAATGAACAGTGGACGCTTATGGAAGCGGAACACATCGGATAGTGGCGGGCGTTCACCCTGCTGGGAGTTCTTCATTTCTTCGAAGGCCGGGCTTTCGTCCACCTTGGCACGAATGAAGTAGCCGACCGCCACCATGAGAATGCTGACAAAGAACGGTACGCGCCAGCCCCACGCCAAGAATTGTTCCTCGGTGGTCACTGAAACCATCATCAAAACCGTGGCCGTTGCGAGGATCAAACCTACCGGAGTGCCCAGCTGGGAGGATGAACCCCAGAAGCCGCGTTTCTTCGGCGGTGCGTGTTCAACGGCCATGAGTGCTGCGCCGGCCCATTCGCCACCGGCACTAAAGCCCTGCATGAAGCGCAGCGTCACCAAGAGGATCGGTGCCCAGACGCCGATCTGGGAATAGGTTGGCAGTAATCCGACCATGAACGTTGCCCCACCCATGATGCCAAGGGTCAACACCAGCATTTTCTTGCGTCCCAGTCGATCTCCAAAGTGACCGATCACCGCACTACCCAGTGGGCGGGCCAAGAAAGTTACTCCGATGGTTGCCATTGAGGTCAGAAGCGCTGTGGCAGGATCCATGGCACTGAAGAATTGGCTGCTGAAGACCAATGCTGCGGACGTGGAATAGATAAAGAAGTCATACCATTCGATGGTTGTGCCAATAGCGCTGGCAGCAAAGACCCTGCGCTTCTGCGCGATGTCGTTGTCTTGCAATTTCTGTCCTCTCGGGAAACCTACGGTGCATTCGAGGAATGCCAAGTTTGGTATTTCAAAGATATATCTGTAGCATCTGTGTGACTTAGGTAACCTTACATTAGGAGTTTGAATGTCACAACGAGGTGTAGAAAAAGGCTCCGGAGCACTCTTCGCAGATGCTGGGCAAGACGGCCTGCTGCATCGTGCATTCCTCCGAGGTGCCAGCTTCACAGAAGAAGATGTCCGCAAGAGCCCGGTGGTTGGCATTGCCAACAGCGCCAGCGAACTAAATCCATGCAACGCAGGACTCAAAGAGTTGGTCGAGGACCTCAAGGCAGGCATCCGAGAAGCCGGCGGGCTACCACTGGAATTCCCCACGATCTCAATCTCGGAACCCTTCACCCGCCCCACCAGCCTGTACCTGCGCAATCTCATGTCCATGGACGTTGAGGAGATGATCTCGACAACTCCCATTGATGGAGTGGTTCTCCTAGGTGGGTGCGATAAGACAGTTCCCGCCCAAATCATGGGAGCCCTCAGCGCCGATAAACCATCAATGATGCTGACGGCAGGGCCGCGCCCGGTGTCTTGTTTCAAGAAGAACAAGGAATTTACCGTTGATGATGTGTGGCCCATGTGTGAAAAGCGCCGGGTCGGCGAGGTCACCGATGAAGACTGGCGCGAACTTGAAGGCAAGGTCAATATAGGGGTTGGCACCTGCAATGTCATGGGCACCGCAACCACCATGGCAGCCGTTGCCGAAATGCTCGGCTTCGCGTTACCCGGTTCTTCACTCGCTCCCGCGAATAGTGCCACGCGCCGCGAACTGGCCCGATTGACCGGGCACGCTATCGTTGCCTCGATCAAGGCACAAACCTTGCCCAGCGAGCTGGTGACCGAAGAATCCTTGGAAAACGCTTTCCGCGTGGTCACTGCACTAGGAGGCTCCACCAATGCCGTCATTCACCTCGAAGCAATTTCCGGACGCGTGGGACTGCGCATTGGACCTGAACGCTTCGGTTTATGGTCTGCCAGCACACCCTATGTGACAAATGTCAGGCCCGGCGGAACTCGCTTGCTCTCCGATCTAGATGATGCAGGAGGAGTGCCCGCGGTCGTGGGGCGTATCGGGCACTTGATTCACGAAGATACGCTCACGGCCACCGGCAAGACCTGGGGCCAGATTCTGTCCGAAAGCAGCTTCCCGGCCAACGACGCAATTTCCCCTGCCGCCGAGCCGTTATCCCCTCGTGGAGCGTTGATGATGCTTCATGGAAACCTTGCACCGCGCGGTGCGGTTCTCAAGGCCGCCGGTAAACATGATCCCAGGCTGCAGCGCCACCGCGGTCGTGCAGTAGTTTTTGATGGTCTCGAAGATTTGAATAACCGCATTGATGATCCGGATCTCGATGTTAATGCGGATTCAATTCTTGTCTTGCGCGGCATGGGAGTCTTGGGTGCACCGGGCATGCCAGAAGTTGGGCACATCCCCATTCCAGCCAAGCTCATGCGCCAAGGAGTAAGCGATATGGTGCGGCTTTCGGATGCACGCATGAGCGGCACATCCACCGGAACCGTGGTTCTGCATATCACCCCGGAGGCAGTTGCCGGTGGTCCGCTGGGAATCTTGTCCGACGGGGATGAGATCGAATTGGATGCCGAAGCCGGCATCTTGCGTCATTTCCTCTCCGACGAAGTTATTTCTCTGCGTACCCCCATGGAAAACCCACAACGTCCCGAACGCGGCTTTGCCTGGCTTCATCAGCAGCATGTCCTGCAGGCCGATGAAGGCTGCGATTTCGACTTCCTGCGCGGCGAACCCCAGACGGGTTCTTGGCCTGAAGGCGAAACACGCGAAGAATCAGCACTTGCTCACAGCGAATAGGCAATAACTTGGAAACCACACCTCTAACAACGACCCTCAAACTAGGATTCTTGGGCCCCGGTGCCATGGGGACCGGGATGATTTCCCGCTTGCAATCACACGGTCACACCGTGAATGTTTTTGCCCGCAATCCGCAGAAAATCTCTGAACTATTGGCAGGCGGCGCAACGTTTTATCCACACCCGGTACAGCTTGTCCTCGACTCAGATGTCGTGCTGGGGTGCCTGCTGGATACGGCAGTGATTCGTGAAATCTATCTCGGCTCGGATGGAATCGCTCAGCATGCGCGCGAGGGGCAGATCTTTGTCGAACATGCGACCTTCGCACCGGCATTGGCACAAGAAATCTCCGAAGCATTAGAAGCGCGCGGCGCCCACTTTATTGATGCTCCCGTGTCGGGCGGCCCGGTCGGCGCGGCCCAGGGCACTCTTGTCACCATGCTGGGCGGTCAAGCCCAAACGGTCCAGGACATTCGTCCGATCCTCGGCATGTACTGCGCTCGGATCAAGCACGTTGGAGCCATCGGGGCTGGGCTTCGACTCAAACTCATCAACCAGCTTCTGGTCAGCGTTCATGCGGTGGCCGCGGCCGAAGCCAGTGCGCTGGTTCTAGAAAACGGCATAGATCCCACGATCGCTCACGAAGCGTTGATGGGCGGGTGGGCCGCAAGCACCATGCTGGATATCCAGCTGCCCAAGGCCTGCGCTTCAGAGTTTGAATCCGACGGTGCCGCCATTGGCGGTCTGATTGAAGTACAGAACCTCGTCGCCGACTTCTGTGCCGAAAGTAATTTCAGCTCCAGACTATTAGGCCCCGTCAAAGATGTTTTCGCCCAAGCCGTTGCCGACGGTCATGAGGCAAGTGCGCTATCTGCCCTCGTGACTCAATTCCCGACGGCTCAGCAAGCACCATTGAACGCCGGGACAGGCAAGGAGTAATCATGAAAAAGGTAGTACTTGTAACAGGCTCCTCAAGCGGCATCGGCAAGGCCATTGCCACCCGCCTATTCAACGACGGCTGGAGCGTGGTCTTCAATGGGCACCGAACCCCGGAACTGGGCACCGAGCTAGCTGAATCCTTCGAAGGCAGCATTTATATTGACGCAGATGTGTCACAGAGTGCGGATGCGCAGCGCCTGGTCGAGGGCACGGTCGAGCATTTCGGCCGGCTGGATGCGGTCATCAACAATGCCGGTATCGCACGGCGGATCCCGCATGCCGACCTCGACGCGGTAGACGATGAATTCTGGGATCTAGTCATGTCGGTGAATCTCAAGGGCCCCTGGAACATTGCCAAGGCCGCTCGCCCGCATTTGGTCAAGACCGAGGGGCAGATCATCAACAATGCTTCGCTCGCCGGGCTTACCCCTTCGGGCAGTTCCATCCCCTATGCCATCAGCAAGGCGGGTGTGCTCCATATGACTCGGCTCCTGGCCAAGGCACTCGGACCCGAAATTCGCGTCAATGCTGTAGCCCCCGGCTATATCGATACACCGTTGACTCATGAGTGGACCGAGCTGCGTAACTTCGTTGAAAGTGAATCTCCGGCACGCCGCTTGGGTCAACCAGAAGACGTTGCAGAGGTAGTCAGTGGCCTGTTGAACATGAAATATGTAACAGGTACCGCGATCCCCGTCGCGGGCGGATTACAGTTGCTATGAGGATCGCACAATGAATGGAGTCATCTTGGACGAAAGAACCAGCACTAGACCGCGCGTCGAACGCGAATCTGCTGCTGAGCGGGTTCGTTCCCAGATTCGTGAACAGATCTTGACCGCCGAGTTGCGTCCGGGCGAAATTGTGTTGGAAAACGACTTGGCCGCGCTCTTTGGTGTCTCCAAGACTCCAGTGCGCGAAGCACTCCAGATGCTCATGGTCGAAGGTTTGGTCTCTCTGCTTCCTCGCAAGGGATACATGGTCCGGCCACTGAGTTTCCATGACGTGCGAGATGTCATGGAATTGCGCCTCATCTTAGAGCCACCGCTCTTAGCCGCAGCAGCACGGAATGTCACCGATTCGCTAGTCCTCAAGCTACGATCGCTACTGGATCAGCAATTTGCTCCAGAAAAATCCCTCAGCGATCGAGTCCATGCGGCTCGAGAGTTTCACCTTGCCTGTGTGGGCGCCTCACGCAATGAACGGGCCGCCACGCTGGTGCGTATGCTCACCGATGAGATCAACAGACTTCACCACCTCATGCCCCTCGTCGAGGACCACATCGCGTCCGACAATGAGCGCGAAGCACATGAAGCAATACTCAGCGCCATCGCGGCCGGAAATGCGGCAGAAGCAGAGTCCAAAATGCGTGAGCACTTGATCGAGTCAAATTCCGCAATGGTCACGGCGTTCTACGGTTCACCACTGCAATAAGGTCTGCTGGCACCTTCCGTGGTGGTTTTGACCGCTGAAAACGTCTTCCGCCGACCCATACACATTTTATAAATCGAATGTAGAATGAGTCATGTCCACGTTAACGACGACCGGCCGGCCCATCGCTTCTGCGATCCTGCTCGCCGTTGAGGTTGTGCTGGCAATACTTGCGGTCATGCTTCATTACGCCTTCATCGCCGAGTATGGAATTACTACCGACAATTCATTTCAGGGTCTTATCTGGGGTCTGACCAGTGGCTTGTCAGGCATAGCTATTGGTGTAGTCGCGATCGCTGCGACGATCGCCTTCTTGGTCTCATCGAAACGGTCCATGCGATTGGCGACAATGGCCGTCTTGGTCATGACACTGATCGCGATGTTTGCGGTCACGCCGTTCGCGCTCCAGCAGAAGATCGGCGGTTAGGTAGGCTCCGCTCAGCAGTAGGTGAGTGAGTCATCCTGCAACTACGTTGGAAATCAGACTGATTCTCTGAAGCGAGCTAGTGGCGGTCTCCGAATTTTCGTGACCTCAGACGAGATCGACACATAGTGATACCCAAGTCAGCTAGGGAACGGGCAACAATATTCCTACCTTTTCCGGATGCATCTGGAACCGCCACCAGTCTAGATATTAAACTAGCTAGCTTTTCTTGGCACGCAATTGCGAGGGGGTCACGCTGAATCGTCGCCTAAAAGCCCTGCTAAAGTGCGCCGAATCCGAAAATCCCCAGCTATGGGCCAGCTCAGTGAGCGTGCCGCGGTGACGGGACCCGGTGAGATCCCGGTACACGCCATCCAAACGTTGTTGCCAGACCCAGTTCATGACGGTTTCGCCCTCCGCGGCGAAGGTGCGGTGCACGCTGCTTGGCGACAGATGCAATGCTTCGGAGACCGAGGTAATGCTCAGTTGCGGGTCACACAGGTTTTTGAGGATATAGCGCTGAATAACTTGTCGCCGTCCGGCCAGAGCATCATCTGCATCCACATCGGCCACCGATTCAAGCCCGGCGACTATGAGATGCTCAATGCCCTGAGATACGGCGTAGGCAGCCTCGGGGCTAAGTGTGCCAATTTCGTGCGCAAAGGTTTTGATGCTGTTGCTCAACAAGATCCCGGCACCACGGCTCGCATCCACTCCACGCGCACTGAGCTGTTCGGCACCGGCAAATTGACGATCTAGAGACACCCTAGGAACTCGGATCACCAGTTGTTCAAAATCATCGGTGAGTTCAAGGCTATAGGGCCGTCTCGGGTCATATAAAGCAAACCCTCCATGATCGATCCTTGCGTCTTTTCCATCTTGGGAGACAACGCATGATCCTCGTGTCTGGACACCCACCAAATAAAAATCACCGTCCTGGTCTTCGGCAATACCCGAGGACGCCCTAGATACCAGTTGCCCGGTTCCACGAACCATAGATACTTCCAACGAGGCCAGTGGCTTAACGCTGATTTCACCATCAATAAAGTCGCGGTCCCCCAAGGCAACGCATTGCAAACTGACGAAGGTCTCGGAGACCGCTTCGTTCCAGAATTCGAGTTTCTGTTTTTGTGGCACCAAATCGGTAGACAGCATCTTGGCCATACGCCATCATAGGCATCTCGCGTTGGCAATCACCATGAGATTGCGGCTTCATGCCCTACATGAAGCCGTGACACTTCCAGTCAAACAAGGTGATATTCCTAGGCAAGATTCTCCGAGCACGACTTCCTAGACTGAATGAACCAAGCACATTTTCGTGAAGTGGATCACCCAAGAAGGAGTCAATCGTGGAACACCCAACTTTCAAAGCCGCAGCGGTTCAGGCAGCACCGGTTTTCCTTGATCTTGATGCAACACTTGATAAGTCGATTTCCTTAATTGAGGAAGCAGCACGCAATGGAGCTTCCCTCATTGCTTTCCCCGAACTCTGGCTTCCGGGATACCCCTGGTATGCATGGCTTGAAGCGCCTGCCCTCTGGATGGCTAAATTCTCCCAACGCTACTTCGACAATTCCCTTGAGTACGGAACGCCTCAGGCAGATCGTCTAGCCCGCGCAGCCAAGGAGAACAACATCATGGTGTCCATGGGCCTGAGCGAACGCAGCGGTGGCAGCCTCTATATTGCTCAGTGGTTGATCGGTTCTGATGGAAAAAGCATTTCCCAGCGCCGCAAGCTCAAGCCCACTCACGTTGAACGCATCATTTACGGAGAAGGAGATGGCTCCGATCTTGCAGTAGTCGATACTCCCCTAGGCCGAATCGGAAGCCTCTGTTGCTGGGAGCACCTACAGCCGCTGTCCAAGTACGCAATGTACGCACAAAACGAACAAGTCCACGTTGCCGCCTGGCCGAGCTTCTCCCTCTATGAGGACGGGGCATACGCACTTGGCATGGAGGTCAATACCTCTGCCTCACGCATCTACGCGGTTGAGGGACAGTGCTTTGTTGTGGCCCCGTGTGCCACGGTATCCCCAGAGATGGTCCAGGAGATGTGTGGCGATGATCTGCAGCGCCAGCTACTGAAACCCGGTGGAGGGCACGCGCGAATCTTTGGTCCCGATGGACGGCAGCTTCATGAGTCTCTCCCAGCCGATGTCGAGGGGTTGGTCTATGCCGATCTAGATCTTGGAATGATCTCTATGTCCAAAGTCGCGGGTGATCCCGCCGGACATTATTCGCGCCCAGACGCGACCCAGTTGGTTCATCACCGTGCTACCCGCCGTCCTGTCATCGATACGGCACCACGACCAGGTGCAACACCAACTCAGGATTCGAACGCCGGCGCTTCGCCAGAATCAGTCAACGTAGCAGCAGAGGCACTAGCTAATTCCCAAAGCTAGAGTTTTGCTCCCATTAGAAGTCATGGAACGAGCGGTGATTCTCCCCCGTATCCCCTCGGCCCGTGATCAGGACAGATCCCGTCCGCAAATAAGTTGCGGGTCTGTGCATCGGCCCGCTCCGACGCACAGACCCGCAACTTTCTTGTCCTCGACAACGCTATTGCTTGGCCTCTTGTTATCCATTTGATTGTTCGTAGGATTGGAGATACCCACCTTCCATATGAAGAATGCGTATCCGAGATGCCAACGTTCAAAGAACTCCACCATTCCGTTTTCCCATTGGTTCTACCCAACGCATGGGACTCCGGGTCGGCCATGGCATTCATTGCCGCTGGTTTCCCAGCGATTGGTACCACTAGCTTTGGCGTTGCGGCGAGCTCCGGAATGCCCGACGGGGATCGGAGCAGCCAAGCAGGAACCTTTGAACTCATCAAACAGATCGGGCGGCTACCGGCGCACGTCACCGCGGACGTGGAAGACGGATATTCGGATGATCCCGAAGAAGTCGCCAGCTTCGTTTCTCGACTGGCGGACCTCGGAGCTGCCGGAATCAATCTCGAGGACAGTCGATCGGGTCATCTGGTGGACCCAGCCATGGTCTGCGTCAAAATATTGGCCATCAAAGAACGTGCTTCCCAGATTTTCATCAATGCCCGGGTCGATAATTTTTGGTTCGATGAGGAAGCATCGGTAGCGGAAGTTCTGCAACGCGCTGCCGCCTACAGTGAAGCTGGCGCGGATGGAATCTTTGTTCCGGGCACTCTCGGTGCCGATGACATTGCCGCTCTTGCTGCGGGCGTTGACCTACCGCTGAACGTGCTTGCACACCCTTCCCTCAGTGTTGCCGAACTTGGAGAACTCGGTGTCCGGCGAATCAGTTCTGGTTCACTGCCTTACCGGGCTTCGGTAGATGCAAGCGTGAACGCAGTGCTTTCCCTGCGGGATGGATTACCGCTTCCCAAAGCCACCAGTTACTGGGATTTGCAGAATCAGCTCATCGCCGGCCAAAAGAACGAATCTAGTCTTTAGTCACCTTTAGTCTTGATTCTCAAGCATCCCACTCATCATTGGTTACCTGATTTCCAATGAAAAAGTTCGGGGTTGCCAGTGGATCGTTATCCGCTAGCAACCCCGAACCGTTGATTCTACTGAAAGTGTTTCTACTGAAAGCTATTGAACCTGCGCAATCTTTTCGGCGCGTGCTTCACCGCGTTCCGGACGTGCTAGCCCAAGGTGTTCACGGAAAGTATCCCCCGAATACTCTTCGCGGAACATTCCCTTCTCTCGCAGGATCGGTAGGACTTGCTCCTTGAATTCCTCAAAGCCATCCGGCAAGTAGGTTGGGGAAAGAATGTAACCATCAACGGCTCCGGCGGTGAACCAGTCGGCCAATTCTTCTGCCACGGATTCGGCGGTTCCAATAACTACACGGTGCCCATAGGCGCCGACTACCTGCAGGTACAGCTCACGAATCGTTAGATTGTCGCGACGTGCTGCCTCAACTATGAGCTTCTGACGACTCTGGTAGGAGTTAGTTTCCGGAATGACCTCCGGCAACGGCTCATCAAGCGGTAATACACTCACATCAAACCCAAGCAGCTGCGATAGGCGCGTCAACCCGATCACCGGGTGAATCAGTTCCTGCATCTGACGATACTTCTGTTGTGCTTCTTCCATGGTTGCCCCAATGATTGGCTGGACACCAGCCAAGACCTTGACACTTCCTGTACCACGTCCTGCCTGCTCGGCACGGTTCTTCACATCATTGGTGAATTCGAGTGCCTTCTCCAAGGAATTCTGCGCGGTAAAGACAACCTCGGCGTATGCGCCGGCAAGCGCACGTCCGTCTTCGGAGGATCCTGCCTGTACCTGTACGGGGCGGCCTTGGATGGGACGCAATACGTTCAGTGGTCCACGGACGTCGAAATGTTCGCCGTGATGATCAAGCACGTGCATCTTGGAAGGATCAAAGTAGCGGCCCGATTCCTTGTCCAGAATAAACGCGTCATCGTCCCAGCTGTCCCACAATCCGGTGGCTACCTCGAGGAATTCGCGCGCACGCTGGTAACGGTCTGCATATTTCAGGTGCTCGGACTGGCTAAAGTTTCGGGCTTCGGCTTCCACATAGGAAGTAACAAGGTTCCACCCGGTACGACCATTGCTGAGCTGATCTAGCGAGGCAAACTTGCGCGCAATATGGTATGGCTCGTTGTAAGTTGTGGTCTGGGTGGCTACCAAGCCAATCTTTCGGGTGCTCACTGCCAGCGCCGCGAGCAGGGTCAGCGGTTCAAAGCGGTAGATTACCGGGTCGCGGCTGAGAATATCGGCGTCGCCTTCCGGTGCACAGAGTTCATCGGCAAGGAAGACAAAGTCGAGCTTTGCTTCTTCGGCTGAGTTTGCTGTTGCCAGAATGTCTTTGTATTCGGCTCCAGCATTGGAGATGGCATCCGGGTGTCGCCATCCCGCAATATGTGAGCTGGTGGGTGAGAGCAATAGGCCAAGGGTCATCTGTGGGGTAGTCAATGTTTCGCGTCTTTCTACGAGTTCTTGATTGTCGGCAAGGAATGAAGCGTTGGGTTATGTCTGGGAAACTGGTAGGTTCTGGGAAATCTTTTGGCTTGTTGCCAGCAGTTCGGCTGCGTAGCGATCTACCTCGCTGGAGCTCATGTCATGGGGCAGCCCATAGAGCGAGGCAATGAGCACCACTTCCCCGTCCATACCAAAGATGGGTGCGGCAATTGAATGCACCTGACCGGTGGTTGTTGGCTCTAGAGCTTCGGTGCCCGGATCCATGACTTCGCGTGCGTCGAGTCGGCCACCGGAGATCACGTCAGCTTCTAGTCCCACGGCGTCTACCGAGATCGAGTAGCCTCGCTCATTGATCTTGCTGAGCATGGTGCGCATTTCTGTACTATCCACACCTGCTCCGGAGTTGATCCACGCTTCAATTTCTTGTGGTTCGGCCCAGGCCATGGCTGTTCGTCCCACCGGGGCCGCCAACGGAAGACGTTTGCCGACTACTGCCGGAATCCATTCGGTGTTTCCCAGACCGGCACTGGCCAAGAGCACGATTTCTCTATCTGTGCGCCCACCGATCAGGCAATCACAACCGAGCTTTTGTGCCAACGTCTCAATTTCTGGCCGTGCCCGGTCAACGAGCGCAAGTTGGTCTTCGAGACCGGGACCAGCCGTGGCCATTGAATGAGGTGTGAATTGGCCATAACCGCCTTGGAAGAAGAGCAAGGGGAGCTCGGTATTGGCGATGTCCATGTGCTCGACCAAGCCCAAGACAATCTCGTGGTCACCTCCGTCAAAGACATCCTCTAACCGGCAATCCATCCAGGCCACCGCGTCTTCAAGTAACGGGGCACCTTCTGGGGAAGGAATCCAGGGTATGTCTTCAAATTTTGTTCCGCCTCGTCCACTGAATGATCGGCAGACCTGCTCCTGTGTGGCACCTAGGACATTGACAACGAAGCGTCCGGTCGCCTTAATCCGTGGCCAGCTGGTGGATGTTCGTGCCGGCGTGAAGGAGACCAATGGTGGATCCAAGGAGACTGAGGCGAAGGTTCCAACAACCATTCCCACAGGTGTTTCGTCTTCTTCCAACGCCGTAATTAGTGCAACCCCGGTTGGATAGCGTCCCATGACCTGACGGAAAAATTGTGGGTTGGTTGGATCCTTGATCATTTCAAGGGTCTCGGCTGTTTTTTGTGTGTAGGTGTTGCTCATCTTATTTCCCCTGTTCTGCGACCCAGTCGCTGGCAACATCGGCAGCGTCACGGTGATCAAGAATGAAGGACGCATTCATGGCGGTTAGGTCATCGGTGGTCAGCTTGGCGTTGATGGATTCAATCACCGCACGAGCTTCTGCCGGTACCGAGTCTTTGCAAAGCAATGGAACGATATTGTTGACGCCAATGGTGTTCTTTGGATCTTCAAGGATCTTGAATCCCATGGATTTGATCTGCGGTGCGGTTGAGAAAATCAGTGCCGCATCCACATCGCCTTTCTCCAAAGCAGAAATAGTGATGGGACCCGAGTAGTCAAGTAGCTTGTATTCCTTGAAGGCGACTTTATAGTCCTTTTCGAGGCCCGAATATCCGTCATGGCGGGTCTTCCATTCGGTGGGGCCACCAAAAGCTAAGTCTTTGGAGACCTTGGAAAGATCTTCAATGGTTTCAAGCCCGTATTTTTCGGCGGTGCTTCCCAGAACTCCTACTGCGTTGTTATCCTGCGCCGGTGCCGAATCGAGGATCATCAGGTTGCTTGGCAGATTCTCTTGCAACGCCGCATCTACTGCAGCCGTACCCTTGGCCACTGCTTCAGGAGCTATGAAGGCCAACAGTGCTTGGTTGTATTCGGGGACAACGCTCAGGGTGCAGTTTTCTACCTGGCTGTAAAGGACTTCGCGTGCACCGATATTGAGCTTGCGTTCCACTCCGTACCCGGCGTCTTCCAAGGACTTGGCATAAATTTCACCAAGGATGACGTTTTCCGGGAAGTTTGCTGATCCAATGGTGATGATTTCGGTATCGCTCTTGGTTCCAGCTTTCGCCAACGGATCACTTGCCGCGCAGCCGCTGGCCAACAGCATGGTTCCTGCCATGAGCAAGGCTGTTTTCTTTAGATGTTTTTTCATGCCGCTACCTTCTTTCTATTGAATATCGGTGCTGTTCTTTGCCCGATTCCGAGCAATGACAAGCGCTTACGTTGGCGGACACCCGGGGAAGTTAATGCCCAAGCCACTGCGAGGAATAGTGCTTCTGTTCCAATGGCCAGCAGTGCTACAACCAGTGATCCACCGGCTACCTGGCCGAAATCGCGTCTGCCCATGCCATCAAAGATGAATCTGCCCAATCCACCGAGTCCTACATAGGCTGCGATGGTGGCCGCCGAGACTACTTGGATGGCTGCGAGCCTGGCACCCATCAAAATAAGTGGCAGCGCCACGGGTAGTTCCACACGTAGGAGTGTTGCCGTTCCGGTCAGGCCCACACCGCGGGCGGCGTCGACGATTGCCGGGTCAACTCCGCGTACGCCTTCAAAGACGTTCACGAGCATGGGTGGAATTGCCAGAATGATCAGAGCGATGAGCGGAGGCAGCAATCCAATGCCGGTAAGAATTACCATCAAGGTCAGTAGACCCAATGTTGGTAAGGCTCGAATTGAATTCGCAATGGTTAGCACCACGATTTCGCCACGCCGCAGGTGTCCCAACACGGCTCCTAGCGGGATCGCGATCAAGGCTGCTATCAACATGGCTATCACGCTGTAGAAAAGGTGCTCACCGATTCGTGCCCAGATTGACTCGGCTCCGTTCCAGGTGGAGTCCTTGGCGAACCATTCGTTCATCAGGTCAATAACACTCATCGGGTTGCACTCCTTCGGGACCACGGGGTCAGCCCGCGTTGTACTGCTACCAACGACAAGTCGGCAACCAGCGCCAAGAGGACTGTTAGTACGATTCCTACTACGATGGGGGTTGCAAAGAATCGTTGGGTGCCATCAACAAATAGGTCGCCCAGTGAGGAAAGACCAATCACCGAAACCACCGAAGCCATACCAATGTTGGCTACCGTGGCGACTCTCAGCCCCCCTAGGATCACTGGTACTGCGTTGGGAAGCTCGACACTCATTAAGCGGTGTAACGTTCCGTAGCCCATGGCTGATGCGGCTTGGCGTACAGATTCATCTGTTGATTTGATCCCGTCGACCACATTGCGGATCAGCAGAGCAAGGGTATACAAGCTCAATGGAAGGATCGCTGTGGTTCGGCCCAACCCGGTATACGGGAGCATAAAAACAAATAGGGCAAGTGATGGGATGGCAAAGAATGCCGAGCTACACAACAACACCACTGGGTAGAGCCAACTCCACCGAACACAGAAGATTCCAATGGGAATGGCAAGCACTAAACCGATGAGGATGGGAAGCAACGAGAGCAAGATATGTTCCTGAAGTAGCTCCATGATGTGCGGCAGATTTCTACTCACCCAGGCGAAATCAAGCATTGACTCGCTCCCGGTGAGCGGAAATTGAGGGTTCAAACGATGAAATATCCGTCAGCCCTAGAACCGCACCCATTTCATCCACCGCTACCGCATATCCGGCAGGGGAGAGCAATGCCGAATCCAGGGCCGAGTGCATGGGGTCACGGCCCATCACGAAGGTCCGGCGACACGGGATCAAGTCATCCGTTCCATGTTGGCCAGGCTTAATCCAGCCGGCAGCTTGGTTGTTCCCATCTAGCAACAATCGCCAATGATCTATGTCGCTTTGCTCAAGATTGGCCCCGGTGAGGTACCTACGGCAGATTGGCAGACCAGCAGTACCCATAAGCGAAAGCCACTTGACACCGCTGTCGCCGGTAAAGTCGCGAACGAATGCACTGACAGGCTGCGTGAGTAGTACTTCTGGAGTATCTGACTGGGCGAGTGTTCCACCTTTTTGAAAAACCACGATTCGGTCGGCAAGTCTGATCGCTTCATCCATGTCATGGGTGACAAAGATGATCGTTTTGCCGATCTCGCGTTGTAGTCGTAGAAGTTCGTTTTGTAGATCCAAACGGACTACTGGGTCAATCGCTGAGAATGGCTCGTCCATCAGCAATACGGGTGGGTCTGCAGCAAGAGCGCGTGCGACTCCGACGCGCTGTTGCTGTCCACCTGATAGTTGGTATGGATATTTGTTTCCCAGCGAGGGATCCAGGCCAACGCGTTCAAGAAGTTCCCCGGCATTGCTGCGTGCTTGTTTGCGGGAAACACCCAAGAGCCGTGGAACTGTAGCAATGTTATCGAGGATATTGCGGTGAGGAAATAGTCCTGCGTTTTGGATGACATAGCCAATGCCTCTACGCAGCTCAGTTTCGTTGAGCTCTGCGGCGTCTTGGCCACCAATCATGATCCGTCCGCGGGTAGGAACGATCATTCGGTTGATCATGCGAAGCGAGGTGGTCTTCCCGCAACCCGATGGCCCAACGAATACCGAGATTTTTCCGGCTTCACAGGTGAGGTCCACCGAGTCGACGCCCAAAGTTCCATCAGGGTAGCGTTTGCTTACATTTTCAAAGACCACGTCAACAGCGCCGATGTGCGCCGAGGCAGGAAAATTACCACTCATCAAAACTCCCGTTCAAGAGACTCGAAGTTATCTTTTCAACCTGTCTCATCACCCCGAAGCATGTGATGCAGGTCATCCAATAAACGAGTATGACCATTAAGCGGTTATTAAGCAACCGTCAGATGGTCATCTTGAGTAATGGTGATATCTTTGAACTGAAATGAAGCAATGGATCAAACTTAAGTAGGCCCGAAGGATATGAGCAGGTCAGCGGCACAGGAATCCAATCCCCTATTGCCCGGCACAGCCCGCAACGAATCGCTTCAACGTGCCTTCGATCTACTTGAAGCGATGGCGCAAGTTCCAGACGGAGCAACCATTGCCTATTTGAGCAACGCAGTAGAATTACCCCGCACAACCGTTTCTCGACTTCTGGCTTCGCTCTTTGATGCAGGCGTCGTGGCACGCCCAGGAAGTGATCGGAATTGGGTACTGGGTCCTACCATAATGCGGCTTACTCGCGCGGTGGCTCCGGCCTACGATCTGCAAGAACGCGGGGCGGCAATCCTCGAAAGGATTACGGCAGATTTGGAAGAAACCAGCATGCTTGCGATTCCAACGGGGCCCGCCACCGCACGCGTCATTCACGAGGTCAGGGGGCCAAAGCTATTGGGCATCACCTCGGCTTGGGCTGGTGAGACCATCGCATCCCCTGCATCCGGTTACGTAAGACAGTTACTGGCCGAGTTACCAGAACAGCGCTCAAGCGCAATAATTGATGGGTTCACACTTGAACGTCACACGGCTCAGACCATTGTGGAGAAAGAACCTCTCAAGCAGCAGATTCGAAAGATACGCGCCGATGGATTTACCATCGTCGTTGATGAGCTCGAAGAAGGACTTGCCGGCATTGGCGTACCTGTGCGGCACAACGGACAGCTGGCAGCCATGTTCGCTGTCTATCTGCCAACCGTTCGCTTCACGCAAGATTTGAAAGAACGGGCGCTGAACACGTTGCGCAGCGCCGCACAGGAACTCGGCGACAACACGCACTAAGTTTCCCCATAGAGGTGATCCTGGGAGATAAACCGTAACTCGAAGCTAATTCCATGGTTTCGTGCGTAAACTGCCAGCGCAGCACTTACACACGAATGGGAACTCACTTCATGCAACGCAATATGTTTAAATCCAAGATCCATCGCGCCACAGTAACCCACGCTGACCTGCACTACGTGGGTTCGGTAACCATTGATTCAGACCTGCTCGAAGCCTCGGACATTCTTCCGGGTGAATTGGTCAGCATTGTGGATGTCACCAATGGGGCCCGGCTGGAAACCTACACCATTGCCGGAGAACGCGGCAGCGGCGTCATCGGGATTAACGGAGCCGCAGCACACCTGGTGAACCCCGGAGATCTGGTGATCATCATCAGCTACGCACAAATGGAAGATGCGGAAGCTCGCACTTTCGTTCCTCGAGTGGTTCATGTCGATGAGCAAAACCAGATGATCCATTTGGGTGATGACCCGGCAGTTGCTCTCGCTCACGGCATGCAGACTCCCCCGCATGCCGTTCTTATTGGCAACTAAATATCCGAAAGCAGTAGGAACGCAGACGTTTCGGCCGATCACATCTGCACCTTACTCCTCGAATAAGAAGTTCCCCGGTTCCCTGCACGAAGGAACCGGGGGACTCATTAGCAAATCGAGTCTTGGAAACTAGGGACGCAGCATAATCTTTCCAACGCGTCCCGGGGCAAAGTTGGCCTGGGCGGCGACTCCGGCCTCTTCGAAGGAGTAGATCGCTTCAACGGGAAGCGTAAGCACACCATCGGTGATGTGCTTGAAGAGCTCTCCCATCAAAGCGCGGCGCTTTTCAGCGGGCATAGAGGCACTCACTTTGCTTCCCCAGAATCCGCGAATGGTGACCTGCTTGAAGATCACGGCCCCGGAACCGATTTCCATGACTGGCGACTGCATGGCACCGAACACCACAAGAGTTCCGTTTTCGGCCAGCAGTGAGATTACCTCGCCGCTTGCACTGCCTCCGACGGAATCAACACCGGCGATGAGGGGGGCACCGGCAGAGATGTCCTGAACCCGATCGATCCAGCCTTCGGTGTCGGTGGCAACAATGTTGCCGATTCCCTGTGCCGCAAGTTCTTCGATTCCTGCACTTCGGCGAACAAGTCCAATGACATTGATGCCGCGCGCCTTGGCTAGTTGCGCCACCAGCCGGCCCACAGCTCCATTGGCTGCGTTCTGCACAAGCCATTCGCCAGCCTTCAGATTCAGCGAATCTACGAGGCTAATGGCGCTGAAGGGCATGGAAACCAACTGCGCAGCAACCTCATCGGGAATAACATCCGCAACTGGGATCAGCGCCGCTGCCTTGGCGATGAAGAATTCGGCCCATACGCCGAAGGTGCCCCCGGTGACAACACGCTGGCCAATTTCAAGGCCGCTAACGCCTTCGCCGAGAGCGTCAATGACTCCCACTGCCTCGGAGCCCGAGCGAGCCGGGAATTCTGGCTTGAATCCATAGCTGCCACGAATGGTCCACAGGTCATGGTTGTGGATGGGCGAAAGAACGGTGCGGACGCGGACTTCGCCGGCTCCGGGGTCTGGAACCGGAATGTTCTGAACGCTCAGAACCTCTGCTGGGTCACCGAATTCGTTATGCATTAGTGCACGCATGATGCTCTCAATCGCTTGTTGTTTAGACGCTTCGTGTGAAGCTGCCATGAAAATTCGTGGTTTTGGGCAAGTTTTTGCTTACCGGTTCCGGGTGCCACTCGGAAGGTCTTGGTATCGTCAGCGCGCGTCGTTAGTCGTCGCCGACTTTGGCTTTGGCCGCGTAAATGGCAGTCATCAGTCAGGCCCTCTCGGCAGGAGTGTTTCCGGGCAAGGGTGTGCTGGCAAGATTTGTGGCTACCTCGCGTAGCAATGAGAGCGCAGAGTTGCCATCGTCAAGAGTTAGCTTGGTGGCTTCTGCAACGCGTGAAGGAATATGAGCCAACTCCTGACGCAAGGCAGTACCGGCTTCGGTAATAGAGACGATCACTGCTCGTTCGTCATCCAGTGAGCGCTCCTTCGCCAGGAATCCTCGGGCCTCTAGTCTTCGGATCAGCGGTGAGGTTGTCCCCGAATCTAGTTTCAGATGCTCAGCAACGTCCTTGACCGACAGCGACTTATGAGTCCACAGCAAAACAAGAACCAGGTATTGCGGATACGTCAGTCCCCACGGTTTGAGCAGCGATACATAACAGCGATTTGTGGCACGCGCTGCGGCATAAAGCGCAAAGCAAATCATCTGATCGAGTGGATCAGATTCTTCGTTGGGGACTCCCAGAATGTCGCTCATACAAAAAGCTTTGCACACATGTAACTTGTGCACAAGCTAAATAGGCCACAGCGGTGACCCGCTCATGATCTGCGACGCTTAAAAACACCCGCTTCATTTCCCATCATGCCGGGTACCAATATGCGGAAAGTGGTAGTCAAACATCGATCCCGCCTCGTTTCGAGGCACACGGTGCGAGAGGCCTGTACTTGCACTTCATGGAATGCGCCACATTCATCCATGGTGACCGGTATCCGGGTTCATGTGCGGACCTTGGGAGACAGTCTGTCACGGAGCCGCTGAGCATAAAAAATTCCCCGGTTCCATTCAAGGGAACCGGGGAATTTTCAATCAAACCTAGTGCTAAAAATTAGCGACGCAGGCCGAGGCGCTCGATCAGCGTACGGTAACGTGCGATGTCGGTGCCCTTCAGGTAGGCGAGCATGCGGCGACGACGACCAACCAGAGCCATCAGGCCGCGGCGGGTGTGGTGATCGTGCTTGTGCATCTTCAGGTGCTCCGTCAGATCCAGGATGCGACGTGTCATCACGGCGATCTGAACCTCTGGTGAACCGGTGTCGCCTTCGCTGGTGGCGTAGGCCTTCATGATTTCCTGCTTGACAGCGGCGTCTAATGCCACAATAACTCCTAGAGTTGTACCGCGTTTCAAATGCACCGTTTCCGGCAGGTGTCACGCAACCGCGGACTGCAGCGAACACCTTGATAAGTCTAGCAAACGGATGAGGTCCTAGTGCACATCGAGACAGAGACCACAAGCACACTTTCCGCATGCTTATTTACTTGATCTCCTTCAACCCTTGAGCCGCGCTCGCCAAGCATGGGTCAGATAAGGAACCGTAATCGGTTCACCAGTCGCATGACCCAAATGATCATAGAGATACCAAGAAAGGTTGTGCTCAACCCGAGCACGAGTGGCCTCGCTTGCACGAAGGTAGTAGCTGCGGGACTTAGCCAGCTCAATGATCTGCTCGCCGGTGAGCTGCTGCGTCCAGGTCCATTGGCCCGGTTCCGGGGCAAAGAATTCTTGACCCAAGGGTGGAGAAAAATCGGGACGGTGTACATCCCCCGCATGCATAATGCGCGCCAAGCGGTGTACCCAAGAAACCGAAACATCTAGTTGATTCCACACCAAGGAGAGCTTCCCACCGGGACGCAAAATCCGTGCGGCCTCGCTGCTCGCCTGCTTGGGATCAACCCAATGCCATGCCTGAGCATAGGTAATGACATCCGCGCTGAGGTCAGCTAAGCCGGTGCTCTCCCCCGTTCCCGGGGTAGCACACACCTCGGGTAACCGAGTATGCAAAACCTCAAGCATGTCCTGGGAGGGTTCCACAGCACGAACGTCTAGACCACGAGCTAGGAGCATTGCCGTGAAAATCCCGGTGCCGGCACCAATGTCCACTGCATCACGGGCCGTAGGTGGCACCATGAAATCTACTGCGGCGCTCGGGTAGGAAGGACGCACAGCGTCATAGTGCTTTCCGCCAATCCGGAAGGCTGCGGCCAAATCGTTGCGGCGTTGGGCGCTCATAGTGAACGCCCGCGCCGGCAAGGACGGGATGGGCCGGGGCACTTCGGGTAGTTGCGGTGTTGAAACCTCAGGCATGAATCAGGACCGCACGGGTGCGCAGAACATCTTCACGCATCTGTTCGATCAATGCTTCAATCCCCCGGTAAGCAACCATGGGACGTAAGTGTTCAACGAATTCAACAACGATCTGCTGACCATATAGATCAAAATCCTCAACGCCCTCTTCCGGGCGGTCAATCACGTGAGCCTCAACCTGACGGCTTACTCCCTCAAAAGTTGGGTTTGATCCCACGGAAATGGCAGCCGGCCAGCGCACCTGCGCTTCATCAACTAGCCATCCTGCATAGACGCCATCTGCGGGAATAATTCCGGTGGCTGCAGGGTCAAGATTTGCCGTGGGGAATCCAAGTTCGCGGCCACGCGCGGCACCATGGACAACCTCGCCGCGCATGCGGTGTGGGCGGCCAAGGATCTGCGCTGCGGTTGCGACTTCTCCACGGTTGAGCGCTTCGCGCACCCAGGTGGAAGACCAACGACGGTGTTCACCAATGTCATCGATGCCAATGACTTCAAATCCGTATTGCTCGCCAAGTTCGCACATGGTTGCAAAGTCGCCACCATTTTCGCGGCCAAAACGAACATCGTGTCCCACAACAACGGTGCAGGCGCCCAGAGCGCCAACAATCACCTTTGAAACAAATTCTTCTGCCGTGGCCCGGGCAAATTCGAGGGTGTAACGAATCATCAGAAGACCATCAAGGCCTTCTTCGGCAAGGGTTTCGATTCGATCGGCAATACCCATGATGAGCTCCGGGGCATCATCGGGGCGGTGTACCTGGGCCGGGTGTGGATCAAAGCTAATAGCAATTGCTTGAGCCTGACGTTTCTTGGCCTCGGAAACTACAGCTGCCAATACTTCGCGGTGGCCACGGTGCACGCCATCGAAGTTGCCAATGGTGACTACCGATGGGCCGACGCCGGTTGGTACGGCTTCAAGGCCTTTCCAATAGTGCACGCTTGCTCCTCCGCTGATTTTTTGGCTATCCGTTGCGCAGCCTTAACTATTATGGCCGACGAATGCCATATCTACCGATTCTTGATGCCAACCTCACCAAAACCTCGCCCAGAACCCACCAAAAGCTCACATTGAAACCGTATGATGAACGAGAATCGCCCGATTCATCTTCGCTAAAGGAGTTCGCATGACAAACCTCAACGATCTACTCAACATACTCCCGCTCGACCAGATCGCAGGCAAACTTGGCGTGGATGGCGAAACCGCCCGCGCTACCGTTGCCACAGCGCTACCGTCTTTGGTGGCTGGCATGCAAAACAATGCTTCCTCGCCCGAGGGTGCGCAGGCTCTTCAATCCGCAATCCAGCAGCATGACGCTTCATTGCTCGACAATGGGCTCGATATCGAAGCAGTTGACGTCAATGACGGACAGAAGATCGTCAACCATGTCCTCGGTGAGAACCAGAGCGCTCTTGTCTCTCAGCTGAGCAGCGCCGCACCGGCGGGGCTGGATCTTGGCGCGCTGGTACAAAAGGCACTCCCCATGCTTGCGCCAATCGTCATGAGCTTCCTCGCAAAGAACTCAGCCTCCACGGCTTCGGAAGCTCCCAACGGTGGCGGCCTAGACATTGGCGGCATGCTCGGTGGATTGCTCGGTGGTGGCCAGCAGCAGGGTGGTGGTGGACTCGATCTCGGCGGGATGCTTGGCGGTCTACTCGGTGGCGGTGGAGCGCAACAGGCTCAGGGCGAAGGTGGCCTAGACATTGGTGGGATGCTCGGCGGTCTACTCGGTGGCGGCCAGCAGCAGGCCGATCAGCCACAGGCTGGCGGTCTTGACCTCGGCGGCATCCTAGGTGGGCTCTTCGGCAAGAAATAGTGGCCATAGCTTCACAGTGAGAAAGGCGCTGGTTCTACCTTCTCAAACGGAAGATAGAAACAGCGCCTTTCTTGATACCAAAAAATCTACTTGCACATATCTAGTTACCAGTGTCGGTGCGATGCTTATGCAACCACCACAGGCCAATGATCGGCAGAACCAACGGCACATAGCCGTACCCGGAGCCAAGGTGCGACCATACCGCCGGGTGTGCAAAGAGAGCTGGCAGCAGGTAGCTCAGTGCACCAACTACCAGCACACCAATGAGTTCGAACCAAACCGCGTACCAGGACAGCTTCCAGCTACCGGGCTTCTTCGAGGCCAGAGCAAGCGTTGCAACAATGTAGACAAGTCCGGCCAGTGCGCTGAGCAGGTAGGCAAGCGGGGCCGCGGAGAAATCCATAAGGATTTGGTAAAGCGCACGTACCGTTGCCGAGAGTGCCAAAACACCGTAAACGGCAATGATGATGCGTCCCAGACCCGAGCTACGCCCACCGTTAGAACGCCGCGGCCTGTCCGTTTCACTACGCTTCTGTGCCGCATCAATAATGCGCGAGCGCTTGGCTGCCTGCTTATTACTCTCACTCATGCTGCGATTGCCCCATCCCAAATCTGTTCCATCCGAAAGAGCATCACAAAGACAATGACACCTGATACCGCAAGCACCGTGTTTGACCAGCGCGATTTATCGGTGACCGCCCAAATGAAGGCCAAGGCCGGGATCAACAACGCGGTGATGAAGTAGCCCCAGAATTCCCACGGTACCCCGGAAATTGCCTGCCCTCCGGCCTGCCTGATTGCCGCGGAGATCCCGTAAACGACAAGGAACACCTCGAGGAGTGCCACCGAGACAAGGGCAAAGTCATCAGGATAGGCTCTGATGATCGTGGCCAAGATGCCCAGGAACACGGTAATAGCGCACAGGATGGCACCAGCAATAAAGAAACCGTCAACAATCACGGTGAAATAAACCCCTTAGATCGGTAACCACTCAAATGCTGATTACCCTTGGTTACCCTCGTTTAGGAGGCTGTGGCGAAAACCAATTCTGGTTTGGCTTCCTTGCCCTTGTTCTTGAGCAGGGCCACCAGGGTTCCATCCGGAGCGAAGGCGGCTGTCACTTCTTCGGTTTCATTACTCGAGATACGGCGTCCGTAGGAAAGCTCGGCACGTTCGTGTTCGGTCAAATCTCGACGTACGAATAGTGCATCTGCCGCAGCTTCCAGTGGAAGATACTCAAACTTCTCGGCAAGCTGTTCAAGTGTGCGAGCACGATTTAAGGTGTACGGGCCAACCTCGGTGCGGCGCAATGCGGTGAGGTGGCCGCCCACGGCCAGGTCCTCACCCAGATCTCGAGCCAGCGCACGAATGTAGGTGCCCGAGGAGCATTCGACGGTTACGTCAATATCCAAGACCTTGCCGGCGCGTTCGCGACGGATCTCATGGATCTCAAATCTGTGGATGGTTACCGGGCGAGACGCGAGCTTCACATCTTCTCCGGCGCGCACGCGAGCGTAAGCACGTTCACCGTTGACCTTGATGGCGCTCACCGAAGAAGGAACCTGTTCAATGGGCCCGGTCAGCTTTGCAACCGATTCACGGATCTGCTCTTCGGTGACGGCAGCGGCAATGCGCGCCTGGACCATCTCACCTTCAGCATCGTCGGTGATCGTAGACTCACCCAAGCGGATAGTTGCCGTGTAGGTTTTGTTAGCACCCACAATGTAGGTCAGGAGGCGCGTTGCCTTGTTAATACCAAGTACCAAGACTCCGGTAGCCATCGGATCCAAGGTTCCTGCGTGTCCGACTTTACGGGTTCCTGCCAGTCGGCGGGTACGTCCCACAACATCATGGCTCGTCCAGCCCTGTGGTTTGTCGATAATGACAAGGCCTGAGCCAATGGGTTCCGTGGTGTTCTGCGCCGCTGTTTTCACGCCCTCAAGTATAGGCTGGATTGCCAGAGCTTTTCTTTGCTTCCCGCCACCCCATGCGCAACATCACCAAATATGCCTTGGGCACTCCTCAACATTCACAGTGTGTCTTGCGTGATAACCGAGCATTCTCCTGTTGTTTGCGACTCCTGCTGGAGAATCCATCATCCGACCATTGACTTACCTCAAATATGCCCCCTACGGTCGGCATTAAAGATCCTGAGTTCCGAGGTGTGGGTGGAGGTGGAGGTGGAGAACGTGAACAGGCAACAACGGGTTGTGTTGCAAATTGCCATCCTTGCTTCGTTCGTCGCATTCCTTGATGGATCAATAGTCAATGTGGCGTTGCCAGCAATTTCCAAGGAGCTTGGTGGCGGAATCAGCACTCAACAATGGGTTCTAGATGGATATTTACTCTCCCTAGGTGCTTTGATCTTGGTGGCCGGGAGCCTGTCGGACATATTTGGCCGAGTGAAAATCCTACGTACGGGTTTGCTGCTCTTCGGCATTGCTTCGCTGCTATGTGTGGTTGCCCCGAACGCTGGCATACTCATTGCTGCTCGGCTCCTTCAAGGTGCGGCCGCTGCCCTTTTGGTTCCCAGCTCATTGGCAATGATTACCTCCGAATTTCCCGAAGAACCACGGGCTAAGGCCATCGGTACGTGGACCGCGTGGACGGGTACCGCATTTGTTGCGGGCCCCTTATTGGGTGGTCTATTGGTGGATTTGGTGTCATGGCGGTTGATCTTTGCCATCAATATCATTCCCATTGCGGTGACATTGGCCTTGCTCGTACGATTGCACGACCCCGCAAGATCTTCTGCTCATGGTGCCATCGATCTACCTGGCGCGTTCTTCACAGCACTGGGACTTGCAGGAACCGTTTATTCCTTGATTGTCCAAGGCAGCTCCAATTGGTCAAACCCCGTGGTTTATTTGCCGTTTTGTATCGGGTTGCTATCCTTTGCCCTATTTTTCTGGCGCCAAAGTAAAGCAGTTCGGCCCATGATGCCGCTGAGTTTGTTCCGTGAACGAAACTTTAGCGTTGGAAACGTGGCTACCGCGGCCTTCTATGCGGGAATTTCGCTTGGCACATTCATCATTCCAGTCTTTCTGCAAGAAGCCGCGGGCTTTAGCGCTTTTGCAGCTGGACTGGCCACGATCCCCGTGACGGTTCTGTCGTTAGCACTCTCAACAGTCTTCGGGATACTTTCTGGTAAATACGGGCCCCGGCTGTTCATGTGTATCGGCCCACTGATCGCGGGAAGCGGCTTTTTGCTCATGGTAACCGTTGCCAACCCATTGAATTATTGGCAGCAACTGCTACCGGGAATATTGGTGTTTGGTCTCGGCATGTCTATCACCGTGGCTCCACTCACGGCAACAATCTTGGGCGCACTCGATGCTTCGCAAAGCGGCATTGGCTCAGCAATAAATAATGCTGTCGCTCGCGTGGCGGGGCTTATTGCCATTGCCGCGATAAGACTGGTCACCGGACCTGTGCTGGACACCACTGCATTTCATCGTGTTGCCCTGCTGACAGCTCTGCTGTTGGGCAGCGCCGGGATTATTTCTGGACTAGGGATTAGTAATTCCGGAGCAGCATCCGATCAAACCATCCCACCCGAATCCATTGCCGCATGTCATGACAAGAATGCACCAAATATCTCAGCAAGCTGAGTGCTTTCAACCCAAAAAACCTTAGTCTGCATCAAAACTTTCACCCTCCAACCACCCTTGGCAACCAAATCTTGGCATCCGTCCAATGGTCTGATGTTTTACAAAGAAACTTTTTCTGAATACCTCAAACCTTGAAAATACAAGATGTAGAACCCATTGACTTCCTCCAAGTCCAGCAATACTGTTCTCACTGTTCGGTCTACACCGAATAAGCAGTTCCCGGGGAAGTACAGCTGGGGCGCTAACCCGCACACCGTTCTTATCGGTATCCACTCGCACCACCCACAGACGGCAAATTTGTTCCGCATCTTTGCCGGTGTCGCGCGCTCGTTGACGAGCCTTCGATGCCCAACGTCTGTAGTCACCGCGAGACCAACTCAATCACCTCTGTTCCCCACAAATTGTGGAACAACATTGCGTTTTGAATAGGTCATCCAGATGAAATTCAGATCCATCGCGGCACTAGCCGCGGCTTCGGCCTTGGCGGTAACCCTCAGCGTGACCCCGGCTCAAGCACACAGCAACAACCACTCACACCATTCGCCTAAACCCCCGGTGAGCAACGTCAAAACACTCACCGATGGTTTGATCTCACCATTAAAGGTAGCCTTCGGCCCCCACGGGAGCCTGCTGGTTGCCGAATCCTTCGCGGGACAGCTGAGCTCAGTTTCCAAGACCGGAGTCAAGAAAGTTATTGCCAGCGCCCCGGGCTCCGAAATCGCTGGCGTTTCCTACGCCAACGGCACCACGTACTATTTTGAAAACAGCTCGCCCGCCCCGGATGTTGCTGGTCCAGCGGTCTTGAAGACCATCAAGAACGGCAAGACTCGTTCGGTCACCGACCTGCTGAAGTTTGAAAAGAAGCACAACCCGGATGCAAATACCGTGTACGGTGTCCGGGACGTTTCAAAATCCTGTCTAGCTCAATCACCAGCCATGCAGTCAAAGGGTGAGATGTACTCTCATCCGTACTCCACCGCGCCGAGCCGCAATGGACTGTACGTTGGGGATGCGGGGGCCAACGTCATCTTGAACGTTTCGCATCATGGCAAGGTGAAGCTTGTGAAGAAGTTACCCGCCGAACCGGTCATGATCACCAAGAAAGTTCAGGCGGAAGGCGCTGCCAATGGCATGAACGTTCCTGACTGCATGCTGGGACACAATTACTATGCCCAGCCTGTTCCCACCGACATTGAAGTTGTTGGGAATTGGCTGTACTACACGGTGCTACCTGGCGTACCGGGTGAATCGTTCTCTGCTGGCAAGGCTTACCGTATGCATTTGAAGTCTCACCGCACCGAACTGCTGGCCAAGGGCCTTAGCGCTCCAACCGGCATTGCTGTTGATCACCGCGGGCGGGTCTACGTCTCCGAACTGATGGGGGCAGGCGTTTCAATGCTTTCCCATGGCAAGAAGACCACCGTACTGCCGGCCATGATGGCAGCAGATGTTGAAATTGGGGGTCGAACCCTCGCCGTCACCACCAATGCTCTGGTTGAGCCTCCAGCAACCGGCAATGTTATGACAGCAAGGATTCGCTAAACAACATCAGCGGCCGAAGCACCCGGTGCTTGGCGGCCTTCACAAAAACGGCATTCTCTTGGGGAACGATGCCGTGATCTCACGGTGAAGGAGACACCGCCTAGCACCGGGCCACCGGTTCCTACTTGTAGGGTCGGTACTCAGTGGGAGTTCTAAGGCCTGTGGTTACACCTATTTGTAGGTGTAACCACAGGCCTTCTCCTCTTGTCCTACCAGCCTGCTTTCCTGCATATGCCATTCAAAACACCAAGAATTTCGCCAACCTTGGCATTTTCAGCGCACTCTGGATCCGCGGCCGAGGCATGAAAGAACGTGTTTACTGCGCATTCTTATGAGTCTCGGCGTTCCACGCAGTGCCCTGAGCAAAGGCCTATCTTTCATCTCATCTGAATTTGTTCACGTTTCTCGGCTAGAACGTGACCATTGACTCTGTCACGGAGCTCTGCCTAGATTAGAACCAGCTCGATGAACACTTGGCGGGAAACGGTTTCATTTCTTGCCCGCGCGCCACCCCTCATCCGCACCCACTTCAGCGCTTTTAAGGATTCACCTTGAGTAATGTTGGTTTGCTTTACGTTGGAGCCGTACTTTTCATCAATGGTCTGATGCTCATTGGTAAGGTGCCAACGAAGTCCGGGGTCCTGATGAACCTCTTCGTTGGTGGCATGCAAACAATCTTCCCCACCATCATCATTGCTCAGGCAAATGAGGATCCCGCGGTAATCTTCGGAGCCTCGGGGCTCTACCTTTTCGCTTTCACCTACCTCTACGTAGGAATCGACGGACTTTACAACCTACCCGGTGACGGTCTGGGTTGGTTCTCACTGTTTGTCACCGTGTGTGCCTTGTTCTTTGGAACCGTCTTAGCCGTACATTTCCAGGACCCGCTCACCGCCGTGATGTGGTACCTGTGGGCGGTGCTCTGGTTCATGTTCTTCCTGGTTTTGGGTCTACACATGGAATCGCTGACCATTGCCACCGGGTGGTTCACGCTGATCGTCGCCCACATCTCGGCAACCATCCCCGCGTTTTTATTGCTCACCGGAACCTTTAATTCAACAGTTCCCAACGCGCTAGTGATGGCGGCAGCCGGATTGCTCGCGCTGCTCTTTGCCCTTGCCATGGGACGGCGAGCCGCTAGTAAGGCCCCGACCGCTGCATTGCAGGACGCCTGATCAATGGTCCGACGTTTCACCCCGTGCGCGCCACAGCCTTAGTTTCGTTCTAATCGTGTCTAGTCCAGGAGGAACATCCATGCCGTTGTATGAATTCCGGTGTCCAGAAGGCACCACGTTCGAGGCAACATTCACCATGAGCCAGGCTCCACAGATACTCGAATGCCCCTCATGCGGCCAGGAATCCCGGCGCCGGATTACCGCACCCAAACTCTCAATTGCCAACTCGGCACAATTCAAACTTATCGATTCAACCAAACGCAGCGCTCACGAACCCGAGGTGGTCTCAAACCGGCTGCCTTCCTCCGGCAGGTCACCTTCCACGCGGTATACGCACAACCCGCTGCATCAAAAACTTCCACGGTCCTAAACCGGTGAAGAGCTAGAGATCCACAGAAGAGTTCGTTAGGAGAAATGCAATGCCTGAAGTACTGTTCCCTCTCGATTCATCCAAGAAGTTCGAAGATCAGGAGAAACTCGGACACAACCGCTGGCACCCAGAAATCCCACCGGTCGCCACGGTCAAACCCGGAGATTCATTCCGGGTTGACTGCCGCGAATGGTTTGACGGCGCCATCAAAAATGATGACTCAGCCGAAGACATGCTCAATGCTCCACTGCTCACCGTCCACAAACTCTCCGGCCCCTTCCGGGTCGAAGGGGCCAAGCCCGGTGACCTGCTGATCGTCGACATCCTCGATGTGGGACCCATCCCGCAGGAAGACTCCGGCCCGCTTGCGGGCCAGGGCTGGGGATACACGGGCATCTTCTCCAAAAACAACGGTGGCAGCTTCCTGGTTGACCAATTCCCCGATGCCTACAAGGCCGTCTGGGAATTCAGCGGTCAGGTTGCAACATCTAGGCATGTGCCCGAGGTCAAGTTTGAAGGCATCATCCACCCCGGTCTCATGGGCACCGCGCCTTCCGCGGCACTCCTTGCCAAGTGGAACAAGCGCGAAGGCGATTTGATTGCCACCGACCCCCACCGCATGCCACCACTGGCACTTCCCCCGGAGGCCGAACACGCGATACTTGGTTCACTCCCCCGGGACCAATGGGCCCGCGTGGGTGGCGAGGCAGCACGCACGGCACCACCACGGGAAAACGGCGGTAACCAGGACATCAAGAACCTTTCCAAGGGTTCACGAATCTTCTATCCGGTCTTTGTTGACGGAGCCAATCTCTCGGTCGGTGACCTGCACTTCTCCCAGGGAGATGGCGAAATCACCTTCTGTGGTGCCATCGAAATGGGCGGCTTCATCGATTTGCGCGTGGATATCATCAAAGGCGGCATGGAAACCTATGGGGTTGCCGAGCACGCGATCTTCATGCCGGGCCGGGTGGATCCACAGTTCAGCGAATGGTTGGCATTCTCCGGCACCTCGGTGACCCTTGACGGGGAACAGAAGTACCTGGATTCACACCTTTCCTACCAGCGGGCCTGCCTGCACGCCATCGATTACCTGACCAAGTTTGGCTACGCCCCGGAGCAGGCCTACCTGCTGCTGGGTGCAGCTCCGATTGAGGGTAGGCTTTCGGGCGTTGTGGATATCCCGAACTCCTGCTCGACCGTGTACCTGCCGACCTCAATGTTTGATTTTGATGTGCGGCCTTCGGCCTCCGGACCGTATCAAATCAATCCGGGGATCGGGGCACCCATGGCGCCAAATAACGGCTAGAGTGCCAGAGAGCGACTCGCTATCTAAGCACTAAAAAGTAAGAACCCCCTGCAACGGCAACCATTGTGCGGTCACCATAGTTTCAGGGGGTTCTTGCTGCCCCCGAATGCTTTCGGGGGGAAAAGACTTACGCCTTAGGCGTCTTCGTCTTCTTCTTCATCGTGCTTGTACGGGTCTGCCTCGCCTGCGAAGGTCTTACCTTCGGCAAGGGCTGCCACCTCTGCGTCCTTGGCCTTGGCCACCTTGAGCAAAGCTTCAAGGTTTGAGGCGTTGACAGGAATTTCATCCGCAACAAACTCAAGGGTAGGAGTCAGACGAACCGTCAGGTTCTTTCCAACTTCCTTACGCAGGACACCACGGGACTTATCCAATGCCTTGGCGGCATCCGACTTTGCCTCATCGTCACCGAAGACCGTGTAGTAAATAGTTGCGTGCTGCAGATCGTTGGTTACCCGAGCATCGGTGACCGTAATGGCCTCCACGCGGGGATCCTTTACTGCCTTCCCCAATGCCTGGGCAACAACCACCTTGATGCGCTGGGCAAGTTTTGCGGCACGAGCCGAGTCAGCCATGATCGCTCCTTCTAGTTCAAGGTTCACAAGGCACCTAGGGCCTTGAAAACTTTTGGTTGGTGCATTTGAGTAGCGTGGCGGCCGCCCCTAACAATGTAGGAGTGCGGCCGCCACGCTATACATCAAACACGGTTCCTCGAGAGGACTAGACGCGCGGCTTTTCGCGCATCTCGTAGGTCTCGATCATATCGCCGTCCTTGACGTCGTTGAACGAGCCAAGACCGATACCACACTCGAAGCCCTCGCGGACCTCGGTTGCGTCGTCCTTGAAGCGGCGCAGCGAATCGATCTGCAGGCCTTCGGCGATGAGCTTGCCATCGCGAACCAGGCGAGCCTTGGTGTTTCGCTTGATGGTGCCGTTGCGCACGATGGTACCGGCGATGTTGCCCCACTTCGAGGAGCGGAATACTTCGCGGACCTCGGCGGTGCCCAGCTGGAATTCTTCGTATTCCGGCTTGAGCATGCCCTTGAGTGCCAGTTCGATGTCGTCGATGGCGCCGTAGATGACCGAGTAGAAGCGCATGTCAACGCCTTCCTTATCGGCAAGCTCGGCGACACGCTCGGCCGGACGGACGTTGAAACCAATGATGATGGCATTGTCCACGGTGGCGAGGTTGACGTCGTTCTGGGTGATCGCACCCACGCCGCGGTGAATAACGCGCAGCTGCACGCCTTCGCCCACGTCGATCTTGAGCAACGAATCTTCCAGGGCTTCAACGGCACCGGAAACGTCACCCTTGAGGATGAGGTTAAGGGTGTCGATCTTGCCATCGGCAACTGCCTGGTCGAAGTCTTCCAGGGTGATGCGCTTACGACGCTTGGCAAGAGCCGCGTTGCGGTCTGCTGCCTCACGCTTTTCGGCGATCTGGCGAGCTGTCCGCTCGTCATCGGTCACCAGGAAGGTGTCACCTGCACGCGGTACCGAGGACAGGCCAAGGACCTGAACCGGACGCGATGGAAGTGCAACGTCAAGGTTTTCACCGTTTTCGTTGAACATGGCACGCACACGACCGTGAGCGGTACCTGCAACGATGGTGTCACCCACGGCGAGCGTACCGGACTGAACCAGTACGGTTGCCACGGCGCCGCGACCCTTATCAAGGTTCGCTTCGATGGCAATACCGCGAGCGGCCTTATCCGGGTTGGCACGCATGTCCAACGCGGCATCTGCGGTGAGCAGTACGGCATCGAGCAGTTCGTCGATACCGATCTTCTGCAGGGCCGAGACGTGGATGAACATGGTGTCGCCACCGTATTCTTCGGGAACCAGACCGTATTCGGCCAGCTGGCCCTTGACCTTGTCCGGGTTAGCGGCAGGCTTATCGATCTTGTTCACTGCCACGACAACCGGAACACCGGCGGCCTTGGCGTGGTTGAGTGCTTCGATCGTCTGCGGCATGACGCCGTCGTCCGAGGCAACAACCAGAACGGCGATGTCGGTGACCTTGGCACCACGAGCACGCATGGCGGTGAACGCCTCGTGACCCGGGGTGTCAATGAAGGTCATCGCACGATCGCGCTCTTCATGCATGTGGTGGATCTGGTAAGCACCGATGTGCTGGGTGATGCCGCCGGCTTCGCCCTCAATGACGTTTGACTTACGGATCGCATCGAGCAAGCGAGTCTTACCGTGGTCAACGTGACCCATGATGGTGACAACCGGTGGACGCTCTTCGAGCATGTCTTCGGTTTCTGCATCGATCTCGGCATCCAAGTCAATGGCAAACGAAGTAAGCAATTCGCGCTCTTCGTCTTCCGGCGAGACAACCGTAACGGTGTAGCCAAGCTCGGTACCCAAGACCTCAAAGGTTGCCTCATCCAGGGACTGAGTGGCGGTAGCCATTTCGCCCAAGTGGAAGAGAACCGTAACCAGTGCTGCCGGGTTTGCATTGATCTTGTCAGCAAAGTCGGTGATCGACGAGCCACGGCGCAGGCGAACTTCGGTGCTGCCGTTACCGCGAGGTACCGACACGCCACCCAAGCTCGGAGCGCTCATCTGCTCAAGCTCTTGGCGCTTAGCGCGCTTCGACTTGCGCTGCTTGCCGCGTCCCGCGCCGCCCTTACCGAAGGCACCCTGTGTGCCACCGCGACCACGGTTTGGACCGCCGCCGCCCTTGTAGCCGCCGCCGCCGGCACCGGCACCCGGTGCTCCACCGGCTCCTGGTGCGCCACCCGGACGTGCCGGGCCGCCACGGCCACCTGCGCCACCTGGACGTGCACCGCCGGCCGGAGCCGGACGTTCGGTGCGGTTAGGCATCATACCCGGAGTAGCGCGTGCGCCACCCGGGGTGCGTGGACCTGCTCCTGCGCCTGCTGGGCGTGGACCGCCGGCGCCTGCCGGACGTGGGCCACCTGCACCGGCTGGACGTGGGCCGCCTGCGCCAGCTGCCGGGCGAGGACCGCCGGCACCCGCTGCGGGACGTGGACCACCTGGGCGTGGGCCGCCCGGACGTGGGCCACCGTTGCCCGATGGGCGATCCGAACGCATGCCCTGCTGGGAAGCGAATGGGTTGTTACCCGGACGCGGGCCACCTGGCTTGGCACCCGGACGGGGGCCGGCCGGACGATCGGTTTCACCGGCGCCGCGCATGCCCTGCTGGGAAGCGAATGGGTTGTTACCCGGACGCGGGCCACCTGGCTTAGCACCTGCCGGCTTGGGAGCCGACGGAGCCGCAGCGGCTGGGGCTGCAGGGGCGACCGGAGCGGCCGGAGCTGTTGCTGCCGGAGCTGCCGGAGCTGCCGGAGCTGCTGGGGCCGGCTTGAAGCCTGCTGGCTTCGGGCCCGGAGCTGCCTTAGGGGCAGCCGGAGCAGCTGCTGCTGCCGGGGTTGCGGATGCTGCCGGTGCCTTCTTGGCGGCCGGTGCTTCCTTGGGAGCTGCCGGAGCAGCATTCGGGAACGCGGCGCGCAGCTTGCGCACGACCGGTGCCTCGATAGTTGAGGATGCGGAACGGACGAATTCGCCCATTTCCTGCAGTTTTGCTACTGCATCCTTTGAAGTGATTCCGAGCTCTTTGGCGAGCTCGTGTACGCGGACCTTAGCCACATTTCTCCTGTCTGAAGGCCCGCGCTCACTTTTAGAAAGTTAGTGCACGAGCCGTCTTTTGCTGTCTTGCCCAGCACCCAGTAGGGGTGCCACAGGCGTTGCGACGCATAACTGATGTGTTCATCGTTAGGCGCTCATCGCTTGGAACTCATCGGGTTTCCATCAGATTTCTGACCCGCTTTCAGGTTGGACGACTGTGAAGGTGCTTTCCCCGGTTTGGGTCCGCACCTTGGCTTCCGGTGATTCGAGCAACGAGGAAACATCTACCTTGGTCCTAAAAGACCTGGGAAATGCCCCGCGCTTGATGGCACATTCGGCACATTCCGGATGGGGGTGCAACCAAGCACCGCGACCGGATAACCGCCGGGTAGGATCTGGAACGGGGATATTTCTACCATCCACGTTGCCAAGCACCCAGCGTTGCAACTGATTTTGGTCCACAACCTTGCGGCATCCAATACACGTGCGCTGCGGCTGTTGCTGCACTGACACGTATCTCTTCTCCCGCACTTGCGTTTAACCACTTACACAGTGGACCGCCTATAAGTCTATCGCGTTTCCTTCTCCCCCGGAGCGTGCCCTAGGACACGTACCCCACGGGTGGGAATGGAAACCGGATAAATCTCAAGGCAAACAAAATCCGTCACCACCTCAAAACCCTTGGGGCAACCAAAATGATCACCCCAGGGCCCTAGGCAGCGACGGATTACGTTCTAAAGCAAAATGCCTTAGCGGCTAGTTGGCAACCGCATCGGAAATGATGTCAATGCGCCATCCGGTGAGCTTTGCAGCCAAACGAGCGTTCTGCCCTTCCTTGCCAATGGCAAGTGAGAGCTGGTAATCCGGAACCACAACGCGAGCCGAACGAGTTGCCTCATCGGTGATTTCCACCGAGACAACCTTGGACGGGGAAAGCGCCGAGGCAATGAACTTGGCCGGATCTTCGTTGTAATCAACGATGTCGATCTTCTCGTCGCCCAGTTCGGTCATCACGGCACGCACGCGTGAACCCATTTCGCCGATGCAGGCACCCTTGGCGTTAACGCCAGCGATGTTTGCCTGCACGGCAATCTTGGAACGGTGGCCGGCTTCGCGAGCCAGTGCCACGATTTCAACCGCGCCATCGGCAATTTCCGGAACTTCGAGCTCAAAGAGGCGACGAACCAGGTTCGGGTGCGAACGTGAAAGAGTAACTGCCGGGCCCTTGGGGCCACGGGTTACATCAACTACGTAGCAGCGGATGCGGTTACCGTGCGGGTACTTCTCGCCCGGTACCTGCTCCGGTGGCGGCAACAATGCCTCAACGGTGCCCAGGTTGACCTGAACCATGATCGGGTTGTTACCCTGCTGGATCTGGCCGGAGACTACCTCGCCGATCTTGTTCTTGAATTCGCCAACCACGTTGTCGTCTTCTGCATCGCGCAGGCGCTGCAGGATGATCTGGCGTGCGGTGGAGGCGGCAATGCGACCAAAACCGGTGGGGGTGTCATCAAATTCGCCAACAACCGTGCCGTCTTCTTCAAGTTCGGTGGCGAAGATGGTTACGTGACCATTGCGGCGGTCAACCACGGCGCGAGCCTGTGGCATGGCACCCGGAGACTTCTGGTAGGCCAGCAGCAGAGCTTGCTCAATGGTGGGGATCAGAACGTCGATGGGGATTTCGCGTTCTTTTTCGAGCATGCGCAGCGCGCTCATATCAATATCCAACTCAGGCCTCCAAGTTTTCTTCGTAGTTATCAAGTTCTAGTTCTTGCAGGTCTGCTTCTTCGGCGCGGGAGAATTCAACTTCAATGTGTCCGCGGCGGATCGAAGAAAACTCAATGTTTCGGGCTTCGCCGGTCTTGGGCTTCATGCCCTTCTTGACCTCGATCTCCGGAACCAGGGTAATTCCCGTCTCGGTGACCTCGGTGATGCGGCCAAGCAGGTTTTCTTCGCCGATCATGTTGATTTTCACCATGCGGCCAAGGTTGCGGTGCCAGTGACGGGGTTCGGTCAGCGGGCGCGAAACACCCGGTGAGGAAACCTCAAGTTCGTACGGTTCCGCGGTGTCCTTGGGATCACTATCGAGAGCCTCGGAGATGGAGCGTGAAACCTCGGCAACCTGGTCTAGCTCTACGCCCCCGGTGCCCTCAAGTAGATCTACTACTACGTGTACGATCCGCTGGCCACCGGCCATGCGAACCTGAACTTCTTCCAGGATCAGCTGGTGGGAGGCGACGGTGGGCTCCAGTAGTTCGGTAAGGCGTGCTGCCTCTTGCTGGATGTCTGCCGGCTTGCCGGTCATGAAAGTCCTCCCACTATTCGATGTTGTGCATATAAGAGTATCGACTTTTGCCCGCATCCGTCTGCCCCCGCTTCCCCGAAATGGCCATTTGGCCGGTACATGGGATGATCGAAGGGATGGAAAAGCACTCGGCGCCTCAGCGAACGCGCACTCAGCACTCCCCCAAAAAACCCACGGCAGCAACGCGCGTACTTGGTGTGGTTTCGGTACTGGCAATTGCCGCTGGAACACTGGGAGTTGGGGTGTATCTCAAGCGTGATTCTCAAGCGTGGCAACGGATCTTAGGCACCGAGCCGGTCATTGAGGTGATCCCGGAACCCGGCGATGAGCTTGGTCCAATTCTTGATTCTGTGACGCTTACCAATGACTCTTTGGGCACCTCCGCCAGTGGCAAATTAGCTCAACTCTATTCCTCCACGCAGACCATGCTCACCAAGCATGTTCGTTTACTCACACCCGAGTATTTTGCCCCGGTAATTGAGGAAGAAAACGAATCTGGCACCGCTTCTGCGCAGCCGGTCACACCACTGAGCGCTGCTTCTGCCAAGGAGCTTGCCAACCAATTGGCAACCTCCGGAGTGGGATTGGTGCAGGCATCCGTTGAGGCACCGGGCCAACGTTCACGCTCGGAATCATCTACCGGTTTTGAATTGATTCTTCAGGCCCGCACGTTACTGCAGGCGGCAGGCGGAACCAAAGCGCAGATCGATGCGCTTCCCACCCCGAAGCTTGCAAAGATCAGTCCCACGGATCTGCCGGATCTCGTGCTCGCCCAATGCCCACTGGAACCGGGAACCGACTCCCCCGTGCCGGAGACTCCCGAGCTAGGGAACTCGACCGAGCCAACCATGCCGGATTCCGGAATTGTACTCGGTCAACTCGCCGATGCTGCCTACCGACTGGGGTATGCCTACAACGTTGCCGAATCCCGCACCTCCGGGTCTTTGCGCAACACCGCCGGTGAGCGTTCCGATGACCTTGTTGCTTTGGGAACCAACATCGAAACCCAATTTTCGGGCGTTGGTGAATGTGTTCCACTGCGCGAGCCCGCCTACACCCTGCCCCAGGATGCTGCGGCCAACCCCATGGATGCTGCCCGCAGCGGCGAAGAACAACTAGCACTGCTGTTGCGTGATGCGGCGGCCACCCAGCAGGGCGAGGTGCGCGCGGAGCTATTGCAGCACGCTTGGGATCAGGCCCTATACACACGCTTAGTGACGGGCAAGATTCCGGCGTTTACCGACTAAAACGCACCCTTTGATCCAAAGAATTATTTGACCCGCATAGGGGGTTACCCACCGCTTTGTGGTGGGTATAAACTCTGAATTTATGGCACTACGAGTGGTACAAGTGAACTTCAAGGCACGCAATGAAATCGCCCTGGGCAATTTTTGGGCCCGCGCCCTAGAGTGGGAAATTTCCAGCGAGGCGCCCGGGGTCATGAACATTGAACCACCAAACTTTACTTGGCCCGAGCCCACGGCGCTAAGCATCGATGTTGTTCGGGTGCCTGATCCACAGACCGTTGCCTACCGGGCGCATCTGGATCTTGCCACGACCTCGCTGGAGCATCAGGCCAAGCTCATTGAACGATTGGTTTCTCTTGGAGCAACGCACGTCGATATTGGACAGTGTGATGTGCCTTGGGCAGTCATGAGCGATCCGGAAGGCAATCTGTTCTGTGTGTTGGAGCCGCGGGCGATCTATAAGGATACCGGCCCGATTGCCGCGGTCGTTGTGCACTGCCAGAAACCGCAGACCCTGGGGAAATTTTGGGATCAGGCCACCGACTGGAGCCTGATCGAATCGGACACCGATTTTGTCTCGCTCCGCTCCGCCGCGGGCGTGGGCCCGTATCTCGAGTTTCTGCGCGCCGATGCACCAATTCGTTCAACCGGCCGCATGCACCTTGATCTGAAACCCTATGCGGGTAATGATCAGGCGGCGGAGGTTGCACGGTTGATTGGTTTGGGAGCGCGCGAGATTGATCTGGGCCAGGGCCAAGTTTCTTGGGTGTGTATGAGCGACCCGGAAGGCAACGATTTTTGCGTACTTGTGGCAGGCTAGGCAATACCGCCTGAAAGAACGGATCCTCAAGCGGCTAATTTCTCAAGCCTGCTGTAACACTAGATTCTTCGGGCCAGCTTGATTCTGGATGTAACTGGTGGATGGTCAACAGGGGCTGAGGGACTTCGCTACGAAGTACTTTGAATACTTCATAGATCCTCTCGATAACTACGGTGGAATTCCTCAGGCGAAACTGCCCAGGTTTCACCTAACAGTCCAAACAAAATCATGTCTTTCGGTTTCGACGAGGCTTCACCTTCCAACGTATCTAAGTGATCATCCGTTAAAGAAGTACGAGCAAATACAGCTCCAATCCGCTGCCAACGCTTTTCCCCAACAAACTTGTAACTCTTAGTAAAGACATCTGGTTTGACAGTCCACTTTCGACCTTCATGGCTGATTTCCCAGTCTCCTACATCACCGACTAATACATCACCGTTATCTGTCTTCCAAGTCGTCGAAACCGTCAAGAGCGCGGCTTCTACTTCTCCGAAACGCACATACCTCGCCCACCCATTGGCATCTTGGTCTTTGCCTGAAATACGGTATGGATGGAACCCCATGAGAGCTAATAATTCCATGGTGTCGAATACACCTGCCACATTTTTCCTGATAGATTCTTGGCACAGTGCAGCCCAGGGAACTAGGTCTGGATGCCTCTTCAAAGCATCGTTCCGTTTTCCATTAGACCACCCGGCTCCTGACATGTAATCGACCCACGAATCGTGCTCTGACCTCGCCAATTGAGCGAGCTCGCCTTGACTAATTCGTGCCCGCATCTGCGACGCATGGGCAGCGGCTTGATTTGGAAGCCAGTTCATTCCCAAGGTTGAAGTTGCGTAGAGAAGGTTGAGAATGGGTCGAACATTGCCCAATTTATAAAATCGATCTAATCCCATATCCCACGGTTTTCGTGAAGCGATCGTCGTAGTCGGTGGCTCTCCAATATCGTTCAAGAATCGCTGGTGTTTCAGTCGCGCCATCCGGCCCCAAATCCCAGAAGTAAATCCCTCCTCAAGAGCCAACGTAAAGCCAAACCCGTAGAGCGATCCAAGCATCGCTTGGCCAGAGATGCCGCTGATCGATCGGCTGAATAGATACTGCAGACATTTGGGATAACGCACGGCAAGTTGTTGGGGAAGTTGGGCTGAGCCACCGAAGGGTTCCTCCGTGTAAATGATGGCAATCCGTTTGTCACCGCCTTGCATTGAAGCGAGTGTCTCAAACGATGGTTCGATAGGAACATGTTTAACTTGATGTCGGCTGTTCCAGCTACCAAAGCGGCGCTGGAACAATTCGTAATCTCTGACCAAGTCTTCCGCCCGCGCACCGACAACGTGGACACTGGCAATCGAAGTTTCTTCCGTTTGTTGAATACCAGCGGCCTCACGATCACGTATCACAAATTCAGAAAGCAATGCTTGGACCAAAGGGCTCTGACCCAAAATAACTACTTCCGAAACATTCTCCTGAAGCAGCCGCTCGGCTAATATTCGTGCAGTCGAAGAATAGACACTAATTACATCAACAAAACAATTTGGCGAAATATTTAAACTATTACGCCTATACTCATCACCCCGCCAGTGATCATCGATTCGTAAAATACCATGAACAATTTCATTTTTCGTAAATTTAGCAGTATCTCTACTTGCGATAAATGTCTCAAAATTGTCGATATTTGCCTCGGGATTTGAATCAATAAAGAAGATTGAAGAAGTTCTCTGAGATATGCGGGCTAAATTCTTATTGATGGTTTCATGCATCGACATATTTAGTTCTATTATGCTCGTATTATTACGTCTTAGGAGCGCTATCTCCTGCTCAGATAATCCTACGCTGGGTAAAATCAGCCTCTTCTTCATTGAAATAAAGCTCCGGACATCTTCAGCTATCTCAATAGGACTAGTCGCCAATCCCGCGGACCCACTTCCCACCACAATTGTGTGACTAGTTCGCCAATGAACCCAAGACCTGTCGGAAACGTTCTTTAGATAACCAGTAAGGAGGCCCAGAACACTGGCAAAAATTGTCATGAATGCGCCAACACGGGCCATTTGCAGACCGACAGGCAGACTGGATGGGCAAGGTAATGCAACACCGCCAAATGGATCATCATAACTACCAGTGAATAAAGTAAGGCCCTCCAAAATGGGTGCCCAGAAAAACATCCTTTCTGGGTAGCAATACCAATATGAGGCCGCTCCTAGGAGTATGGTTCCGAGGCTCAGAACGCCTACGATACGCAGGAATCCACCCTTTCGATGCTTACCTTCACTCTGATCCCATGCCCAAAAAGCGATCACTCCACCAATGAGCGCCAGTACAAGCAGAAATGGAGAGCTTGGGCTCCAAAACAGCCCCGACTGATCAGTAGGGTGCTGTAGCGATCCATACATAGCTATCCCTACTGCCCCCGCAAGAAGCAGGTCACCAACAACCCATGCTACGGTTCGCGAAAGGCTCATATTTCCCCCTACTGGTCGCTCTTCAACCGCATCTGAAGAACGTCGTCTAAAAATTGCCAATACCTTGTCTGAAGCAACATTATCGGAAATTCGCGTGATCTGAACCACTATTTACGCAGTGACGCGCACGGCCGATGCATCGGATGATTACGCAGGAAATTATTTGGCACATTTTTATCTACAAAGCAATAGTTTCACCAATTAGTGAAGGCATCCGTTATTCGAGTTGTCGGGATGACACATGAATTTTTCTATGAGTGCGGGTCCTCAGCTGACAGATAGTTACTCGGAAAATTCCGGCATACATCAACTAAAAAATCAGCTTACGATCCAAAGAATCCTTTGCCCGGGAGATAAGTCATTGACGACGAATACGCAGTCAAGCTAACTTGAGAAACAAGGTCGAGGTAATTACTCCATTAGCTAACTGAATTTAATCACTTAATATAACAATATTTATTTGCATGGAGATTCGATGAAACGATATTATCGGATGGCAAATAGTGTCTATTTTTGTGATTATTTTTAACAATTGGAATCATAAGTAATCAAGCTTGAATGGAAACCAAAAATCCACCCCTTCCCACGGATGGTTCATCACAAAAATAAAATCAATAATTCCTATGGGTGTCAATACTTATGCAAACTTTCAAAAGACGTTCACTATATTTTCCGAAGGAAATCCGAACACTCCAGTTTGGAACTCACCGTCGCAGTTGGCGACAGATCTACAAAACAGCATGTATAACGGAGCATGGGAACGTGTATGGATCGCCGCCGATTCTTTGCCAAATAGCTCAGGAGGTAGTCCTGTTCTGGCTTCTTGGTAGTTTCGTTCCGGCTACATACAAAGGCATGAGGTTCGTTGTACACGAAGAGACTAGATCCGTGTCCATGTAGCGAGGTTACACATCAGTTCACCGGAACAGCTCTACCAACAGCTATTTGGCAATCTAACCGTTAGAGCAGGGTTATGTCGATGTTGCGTAAGGTGGCGATTACTCCTGCTGTGTTCTCGATGCGGATCTGGGATTTGTCTTATTCCATGTCCAGCCCCCTTGGGACTCGTAGTTTGGAGTGGCCCGTTGGTTATCTGGGTATAGGGCGTTAACCAGCATCCAGCTGGCGCCTCGCAGATCTGCTCAGTTTGTAATATTCAGGAAGAATCCGAGCGCCCGTCGGAAGGGGTCGCTGCTGCGCACAGGTTTTCTGGTGGGATCATAGCTAGCGAGCAGAGTCTTCGCCTTTGTAGCATCTGCGAGGTCTGCTCGTGCTCCAGCGGGGGTCCGGATAACAGTTCGTACGGCAACGGCTTCGGCGAGCCCTTTCTCCAGCGCTATTTTATACGCGATGTCGTCACGAGAGTCGGCAAAGTAGCGGACAATTTCTCCTGTAGACCCGATCCGCATGGCAACAAGCCGCATTCCTTTCGCGATGTTGCTGTTGAGCGTGAGGGGATGGAGTCCCAGACCGGTACAGAGTACAAAACAGCGCTTTTCAAACTCTTTCTCGGGTACAGGCGGGAAAACGAAAACTGTCTTGCCAAGTGCTCCGCGCTCACGAAGTTGGGCAAGCTCCCACTGCGCACCCGGCGAACGGCCTACGACGAAGACGACGGCCGACGCGATGTTGATACGTCTAAGCACAGCGGTCTGCCATTCGTCGTCACTAAAGTAATCGCGGACGGCACCCAGAGGCTGTAGACGGGTTCCGGGTTGACCGATTGCTATCACGGGCCCAACACGTGCTGATTGCCAAGCAATTAGATCTTCAAACGTACTGTCATTGAGAAGAGCAAGGCGCATCGCCGGGCTCGGGCGCGAGCTCGGGTGGATACGTACCCATAGATCGTCGTCTTGAAAGGATCTAAGGAAAAGCACGGGGGCACGTTTGTCGCGCTCTAGCGTTCTTTTTATCGCAGGCATAGCGAGACGTCGAAAGAACTGCGCCGGGTAGTGCGCGAAGCCGACAACTGCGAGCCCTAGAACAAGCATAACGAGCGATAACGTTCGCACGAGCTGTCCGTTCCCCATGGTGAATCCAATACCAGCAGTACCAACGAAGAAAATTCCTGCAACCACAACCGTCGTGCTCAGCGCCGTTGCCAAAGCTTCCGCAAGGAGCCATCGACCCCCGAGTTCTTCGTCCGGTGAACGCCGATGGAGGAACGTAACGACGAGCGTGCCAGCAAGGATTAACAGACCGGCAATAAGAAACATTGGTATGAGTTCCATGCTTCCCGAAATGAAGTACAGCGCTATCAGCCCGATGCCAGAAGAAATTGCAAGGACGAATGTTCGGACGAAAAGTTGGACACGCTTCTGGCGTACAGCTTGGGTGAGAATTACGTCTTCTCGTTGAAAAGGAACACGACGGCGGGTTAGGCCAGAAATCGCTTCACGGGATCCCCGATCGAGGATCCCGGCACCAATCGCCCTTGCCAAGATTGTCAAAACAGCCGCAACCCCTAGCGACGAAGCATTTAGTAAACGGAGGTCCTCCGTCTGCAACGATTCCCAACCTTCGAGGTCGTCGAGGTCGGGGAGATTTGTGTCAATTGCAAGCGCCATCTGGCGGGAGAGATCAGAGGTATTGAGGCGCTCTGAGGTACCGGCTGCGACAGCGGATGCGTAAGCCTGGCTAGTACCCAGCTGTACGACCACCCAAAGACGATCATGTATAAACTGTACTTTGGCGACTTCGAATTCTTCGCCCTCCAACTGCCCAGATTCAAAAGCCTGGGTCGCACCCTTCGGGTAGTTACTGCTTGCCGGCGGCTCAAACGCCCAAATATTGCCAAGTACTTCAGCCCACTCGCGGGTCGGAAGCTCAACGATCATGATTTCGGTGCCAAACCCGGGGGTTCCGGTGTCCCACTTCCACAGCGCGCGTCGTGCGGACAGTACCATCTGCTCGTTTGCGCTGTCCGTTACTACGTGACCGGAGGGGAAAATCGTGTCTCGTTCGACTTCATTGAAAATAGGTCCACTCGCAGCGGGAAGCCCTAGCTCAACGAGTTCTTCAGTCGTGAGGCCCGCGGTCGCGAAAGGAAGCGGATCTACAGATTCGCGTTCCTGTTTTTGAAGTGGAGCGCCACCAGTGTACATATAGATTAGCCACGGAACGCGTTCCAACTGTTGGGCGACCACTGGTGCCATGACTATTGTCCCCACCGCAACTATGAGCACGAGAAAAATTCCAAGCATCGTCTCGCCCTGTTTCCGTAGCCATTCCATCATCAGGGGCCTAAATTCAGGGACTTTGATGCGTACCGTGGGACACGATGGCAGGACCACGTAGGTTCGACTCGAAAACTGTTGATCCCTGAATCGTCCGACTCAAGATGAAAACCGGGTTTTTCAAGACGCTTGAGAGAGAACAGCGTAAGGAAAACCCTAAGTTGAAGGGCGAACTCACACACTGATTGTCGCTCAGCTCTGAAGGAGTACAGCGCTGAAACTTCGATTTTGCACAATCTGATTCTCGTGTTCCGCATCCATCCCCCGATATTGCCAAACTAACCCCTGAATGAGCTCAAGATTGCCATGTACTTTAGAAATCTTCAAGCAAGCCGGGATCGAAGTACGGTGTCCGCCTTTCCCAGACACTGCCAGCGTTCCAAGGTTTGGACGGTCGCCGGCCAGCGGAACCCAGCACGCCGAGCCACCGCGGAGGATCTTCTCATTATCGAGCTTGGCACATCGTTAGTTCTCGTGCACTCGCAAGAAGGAAAATGCTGCACCATCCTACAAAGCTGGATATGGACTTTCTCCACTGTTTGCCATGGTCGATTACGGCGCAGGCAACGGAACCGGTGAAGTCTTTACGCTTTTGATGCGCCCGAGTAATAAGGCTGCCAACAGCGAATGACCATATCGAGGTGCTATCCCACAGCTTTGGCTCAGTTGCCGGATGAGTTCCATAACGAGCACGGAGAATTGATCGGCTAGAAGATCCGGATCCGGACCAAAAGTGCCGGAGCGTCCCGCGAATTCCTGCACCGCTTACATTTCTTGGGTCTCCAGTTCACTTTCGTCTTTCGCGTTACCGGTGGCTAATGAGCGATTGATTGGGTGGATCAATAAGAAGAAGTATTGAGAACAAGCCACCAACCAAATTGGGAATCAGCGTCATATGTAGAGTGCCGGTTTATGCCGACCGCAGGCGGAAGCCCGCTTGATTCAGTGGTTCTCGGACCCGGGTGGTCGGCATAATCCTTGGTGGTTAGCGCCTGCTGAGGAATTCGAGCAGTGCAACGGGCACTCGGTAACGCCCGTGCCCGGTGCTCTAGGTCGGGGCCAAACGTTCGAGGGTCTTTCCTTCAGTCTCATGTCTGCGTGCAGGTAGATTTGGGTTGTTTCAATCGATTGGTGGCCGAGCCAGATCGCGACGACACTCAGGCCCACTCCTGCTTGGAGGAGCAGCGTTGCCGTGGTGTGGCGCAGCGTATAGGTCGTGACGTTTTTGGTGGCCTGACTCGGGCATGCCGTGATCGCTTCCGCGGTATGTTTCTTGAGCAGCTTCGCAACTGCGTCCCGGCCGAGCGGGGTTCCCGCCGAGTTGGAAAAGTGGTCCGGAAGGTTCCTTCTCCAGTTCCAAGACCCACTTCTTGAGGATTTCCACGGTCGGCGTGGACAGTGGGGTATTTCGACCCTTGCGACCTTTGCCGCGGCAGTGCACGTGTGCACCCGTGCCCAGATGGATGTCAGTTATGGTCACGGCGGTTAGCTCGAAGACCCGAAGCCCTGTATGAATCCAGATGCGGCAACGCATGGTGTCGTCGGCCAGTCCCCTTGTGGTGTCGGTGGCGTTGATGAGCGCTTTGGCTTCGTCGGCGCTCAGGTAGGCGACCACGGCCCGGGCGGTGCGTTTGACCGGGATCGACAGGACCTTAGCGATCGTGGCAACCTGCTCCTGACAGCGGTAGGAGGGATATCGGAAGAAGGACCGGATAGCGGCCAGACGGATGTTCCGGTTTGCCACGGAGTTGCCGCACCCCACCTCAAGATGGGTGAGAAAAGTTGCGATTGTTTCAGACCCAAGATCCTCCAAGGTCAGCTGGTGGGCTTCGCGTGTTGATTGTTCGGAGGCAAAAGGTAACAGGAAAATGAATGTGTCCCGGTAAGAGGCAATGGTATGGGCGCTGGCGTTGTGTTTACTGATGAGCTTGTTTACGGAAAAGCCCTGTAACAGCGTTGGGAGCTCCCTCATTGCTGGTCCCTCCAATCACCCCGTTGATCCGGTTGGCTGCTAGTTCCATCAGCTCGGGTGCACCGGACAAGTACCAGTATGTTGATTTCGGATCGGCGTGTCCTAGGTAAGCGCTCAATAGCGGCAGTTTGCTTGGACATCCTCGCCGGACCGGTACCAGTCCAGCAGGGTGTCGGTGGCAAAGGAATGCAGAAAATCATGCAGGCGGGTGGGTCTGGCCTCGGGACTGGTGCTGATACCTGCCAACTTACGCAGCCGACTGAAGGCTCTCCCGAGATTGGAAGCATAAAGCCTGGTTCCGCGCCCCGTAATGAAGAGCGCCGAAGTTGTTGTCGTGGTCCGCAGTCGGTCCCGTACCTTTGCATAGGCGCGAAGTATTGTGAGGGTGGTTTCGTGGATGGGAATATCGCGGGACTTGCCGAAATTGCTGTCTTTGGCCTGCAGTATCCCGCTTTCGATGTCGGCATCGTTGAGCCGGCAGGCCTCGCCAGTGCGCAAGCCAGTAACACTGAGCAGGGCCAAAAGCGTTGCATAGGTGAGGCCGCGCAGTTCCGGACGCAGGGAGCTCGTCGCTTCCAACAATGACGTGACTTCTTCCGGCGTGTAGAGATGCGGTGTCACGCGACAGTAGTGGGAGGGGATATCGGATGCCAGGATCTCGGTGTGCGGGTCAAAACCCGCATGTGCAGGGCGAAAATCCAGGCGACCAACATACGGCGTGCCCACCGGATCTCGCTCGTAGAATGCGGGAGTTGCCCTGGCCCAGGCAATGGCCCATTCGGTCGTAATCACCGGTACGTTCTGCTATTCGAGATGGTCGATGAAGTTCATCAGTATCATTCCGAAGCTCGTAAGCTTGACCAAGGGACCGCCGCATGGCCAAGTATGCCTCGGCGCGCACGCGTAGGGGATGATCATTTCTCCGTCTCCTCACACGTGGGGTTTCCCGGCCAGGGACGGACCAGTTCCTGCAGATTGGCGTCGTCAACCTTGGCGTAAATGGTGCTGGAGAGCTGGCTGCGATGCCGCAGGACTTGGCCGATGTCGGGCAGAGACGCACCGGCCGGCAACAGATCGGTGGCCAAGGTATGCCGAAATCGGTGCGCGCCGGCGTGGTCGATGCCGACCCTGACGCAGGCCTGCCTGTGATCGCCCGCACCGCTGATGGAGTCAGCCGCCGATAGGGGTGCCGAGATGTCAGCAAAAGCGTGCTGCACCCGTTGTCTGACGGACGGCCCTTCAGCAGGTAATCGGCCATTGCCTGACCGACAGCGGTGGACAGGGGCAGCTGTTCGGACCGAGACCCCTTGCCAACAACCGTGACCAGCCCGGCATACCAATCAATATCGTCCAAGCCCAGTACAGCCGCTTTGGCGCCGCACAGGCCCAGAACGGCCAATAAGGTCAGCATCGCCCGGTCTCGCAGTCCGGTGACCGTATCTGTATCGTGGCATTCCAACAGTGCTTCAACGTGTTTCCGAGGCAGAGCCCGGGGCAGCTGGCTGACCCTCCACCCAGCAACCCCCGGAACGCCCGGTGCCAAGTTGGACGAGATCGTCCCGTTCGTGTGGAGGAACCGCAGAAAAGACCGCAGTGCAGTGACGTGAGCCTTCGCCCTCCAGAAGCTGCGCTGATCGTCGCAGTACCGGGCAACGTACGAAGTGATGTCAGCCAACACCAATCCGCGCAATAGCGTTTCTTCCCATTTACCCAACGAATCGTGGAATTTCCTTGACTGCTGGGCGTAGCATCGTACGGATTCGGTGGCGAGCCTTCGCTCCTCACGAAGCTATCGGCGGTATTCGTCCAACAGATCCTCCGGCCTAACCGGCCAGTCGTGGCTGATGTCGTTTTCCATGATTTCCTCCTGATAGCCAGGTCGCCGACATGACGGCCTAAGTATCAGAAGAACACGAACTCGGCGCCGAGGGTTATGTCGACTACCCGTGCCCGGGAACCACGGAATCAAACGGGATTCCGCCTCCGGTCGGCATAATCCAGCACTCTACCTGTACAGACAATTTCGTTTGCGTGATCAGAGGCAGCATCAACCACGCGGAAACCCTGAAGGAAGAGATCGGTGAGGTTCTGGCCCCGCTGGGGCTGGAATTTTGTAGGAGAGAAGATCGGGACTACCCCGATCGATCGAGGATTTGATTTTCTCGGATTCACGATCCAACGGCGGCGCAAGCGCGGGACAAACAAGTTCTACGTCTACACGGTGCCGTCACGGAAATCGATCGTATCGGTGCAGTCAAAGATCGCACAAACCTGTCACAGATTAACCCTGCATCAGGACTTTACCGAGCTATCCATGCGGCTCAACCAAATCCTGGCCGGGTGGGCCAACTATTTCCGCTACGGCGTCTCGAAGCGTGTCTTTGGAAGCATCATCACCTACGCATGGCACCGAGTCTGGAGATGGTTGAAGAAGAAACCCGGACGACTGAAGATACATGACATGAAACATAGATTCTGTACCAATGGATGGCAATTTGTCACTGCAAAAGCACGATATTCCGGGGCCTCAACGGTCACGGTCACACGCTACTGTTACCGCGGCATGAACATCCCGAATCCATGGAATCAACAGCCCCTGCCCCTTTCTATCGCCACTGGGCAATGATGCATGGAGAGTCGGATGCGGTGAGAGTCGTACGTCAGGTTCGGCGGGCAGCCACGGCGGAGCCCAGCCCCGGAATGGGCAAATGGGCGCGCCGGATGACCCAACTAGGGAGACAGCTCATTGCTTCGAGACAGACCCTCAATTGCGGGTTCTTTTGTCTCTAACAGTCGTGTCTTGACAATGTATGCAGGAGAATTGGACTGCCAATTTTCCGGAATGACTTGAACGACGGTCCGGCCGTCAGCACTGACATTGATCAATCGTATGTCGGGTGTCTTAGTTGCTACTCGAGAAATCGGTTGAAGAGTCTGCGCATTAACCGCCCAAACTGAAAAATCACCGCTCAGAGATACCAACAGGGTTCGACCGTCTTGCGAAGCCTGTAAACCCACCGCCATCGGTCCAAAAAGATGAGAATCTAATAGTTCTAAGCTGGGCCCGTACTTATTCAGCATCCCGTTGCCTCCCACCACGACAATCGTATGATCTGGGAGCGCCCTTGCTGTGGCAATCCCGGCCACTCCGGTAGAAACCTCTGCAAGTATTCGGCCAGCTTCATCAGCGACAAGTACACGACCCTGATCTGTCGCTAGAATCTGGCTAGTTCCGTCTATCTCGACGGAGGTAATTTCTTCACCGTTTACGAGGGAAGGTAATTCTAAATGTTTTATTTTGTCTGAAAAATCGATACTAATCTCAACAAGATAACCATGGCCGTGTACTATTAAAGATTTCCCTTGATTTGACAGAATTAGGCTCTTGACAGGACCTGACATGGTAATCGACGGTCCGAGTCCATTGATCGATGCAGAATGAATCTTGTTACCTACCGCAAAGTATGCGGTGGAAGAAGTTGCTGCAGTCGATCGTACCGGGGTTCCTTCGAGCTTTCCTAAGACGGTAGAACTTTCTTCAGCGTTGAATCGCACAGTTCCCTTACTGTCGACTGTCACCATACCTTCTGTCAATGGCACTGCCAAAGCACTTTGTCCCGCGGCCTCCGCCCACGGTACATTTGCAACGCTGAGTACGTTGACACGCCCATCCGAATGAGCGACGACAGTATGACTATTATCTGTTGAATTCGCGATAACTGTGCGTGTTCCGGCATCACGTGCATCGATCTCACCTATCGGGTAGAACCCGTCTGATGAGAGTTCGATAGCTTTGGTACCCAACATAGGAGCCGCCCAAGCTTGACCGCTTGGAGAACATCCGACACCCATCATTTCCATATTGTTTCGTCTCTGTCCTAAAAGTTCTCCTCTCAGAGAAACCGCCACATGAGTGCTCTTACGCATAACTCCTTTGATGCCCGCTACTACATGAATAGTGTCGCCACACTGAATGACTGAATTGAAAGCAGACGGATTCGGCGTAAATTCGGACTTTGTTTCGCCTTCAACCGGCACCGTTGAAAGATCAATAGTTTTTAGTGGTGTACCAATGTGACCGCCGGTATGAGGAAGTTCGTGGACATCGACTCTTCCATGCATGGACAACGACAAAATATTTTGGGTAGATCCGAGAATATGAAAATCAAGGAGTCCATCGAAGCCCGTAGCTATCACCGGCACCGGCGTTGTAGGACACCCTGCTGATCGGAAGAACCCACCCGATTGGTCTACCCATAAAAGTTCCCCATTTTCACCAATGTCAAATGCAACCACATGCTTTTGTGGGGTTTTTGTCACGCTCAACTGATCGGTATTGAAGCAATTGAGAACCCCATTTTCGTCAATTCCGTAGCCTTCCGTCCCGTCAGGACTTATTTTCAGTTCGCCTGTAAACCCCACGGTCAAAGAGATCTGGGCAACTGAGCCTGCAGCGGCATCAACGACATAAAGCATTAAACCTCCACGTAGAATTGTGGTCCTTCCATCATTGGAGACGGCTGCGGCTGCCAGACTTCCGCTTGGAATGACGGCCGTTGAACGAAATGCATTCGCTTGTACCGCTTCGAAGGCAGCATTTGTTGCATCATTGTCGCTAAGTTCAAGGCCGTTCTTTGCCAGCTCGAGAGATTCCTTTGTTGTTTGTGATCGAATGGCTTGTTGAGCTAATTGCAGTGAAGTTGCAAAATTCGCTCTCTCCTGTGCGTTGATGTTGCTCAACGATGCTTGTTGGCTCGCAAATAGCGCAGCTGCGCTGAGTACTAGAAGAACACCAATAACCAAATATATGGCCACTCTGAGTTGATGCCGACGTTTCCGGCCAGTGGCCAGCAAGGAACCAACTCTTTGTTGAAGAGAACTATTCAGCGAAACTCCGAATTCTGGCAAGGTCGCTGTAGATAAGGTTTCAGCATCTTTGATCTGCTCACGACGGACCCAAGAACGCTCTGAAATCACCGAGTTCAGTTCACTGACCAGTCGGGAGTGTGAGGCTGCCGCAATATTACCTGGTTCAAGGCTCCTCACGAGGTTCGGAAGATCTTCGCCGTGAGCGCGAAAACCCACATTCTTCATACCGCTGTTCAGCGGCTCGCCCAAGGCAGCAACGCGTTTTCCCATTGTGCGAGCATATTCATGCTCTTTTTGGCAGTATTCCGATGCATGCCATTTTGCAGTCTCCAGAATAAGGAAGGTCGATGAATCATCGATGGCCGACCGAATTGTTGACCAATGGTCCTGACCGCCGGGAATACCAGGAAGTTTAACATCACGATTATCGAGGCCGCCGACGTCTAGCCAGACACTATGTCCGCTGCTGCGCAATAATGCAGCTATTCGCTGTGCTTCGTCTCGATCTGCCGATGCGTACGAGATCATAAAATCTGCCATCAGTCAGCCCCAATTGTCGTGACAACGTTTTCCAAAGACTCACGCTCCGCAATGCTCATCATGCGCGGAGTAACGCTCTCGAGGGTGTCTCTCAATTTCGTTTCTGACGAAAGCGGAACGTTTAAGACGCCACCGTCGGCTCGAACTAGCCAGACAGAGTTACCATCAAGTGCGACATCACGAATAGTCGAGTAGTTTCTATCGGTCGGCGAAAGATCAAGAAGCGTATGCCCATCAACTGCACTGACAACGACACTGCTCGCCGAGCCTAGCACCGCAATCTGCGTCCCATCTTTGCTAGCGCGCATAGAAAAGGCTCCTAAAGTTGACCCTAGGTTAGTGATTACGCGCATCCGGCCGGCATTCGATTGAGCTAGTGTGCCGTCCGTCCCTAAAACAAAGATGCTGTTTTCCGGGCCGAGAGCTGCGCTCACGATGGGTGAGCCCAGCTCGGTAAGTGGTACCGGGTCAGCCCCTTCCTGAAAATACATGCCTTCGCTGGTCACCGCCATGGCGTTACCTTCGCGCATCCCAATCCATACAGGGATGCTCGTTCGGTCAAACGGCGTACGAATAATGGAACCGTCAGAACCATACGAAACTAGACTCTTTGAACTGGCGGTGGCTACTCGGCTTCCCGTGCTATCCGCGGTAACCTCGTGCAAATACCGCATGTTCTCGTCGGGAGTTGCCTTCCAGAGAATCTTGTTAGTCGAAACTTCAACAACCATGAGACTAAGTTCTGTGCCCAAATTGTTGATTCTGACGAAACGTTCGTTTGAAAGCGGGACATTGATGATTGGTGCGCCACCGGATAAAGTTCCATCTTTCTTGGTCAGATCCACCGAGTTGAGAACGTCTACAGACCCTTGATTCGCATTGGAGACCGTGATTGTTTTTCTATCGTTAGATAAAGAGAGCTTCGGTCTGTATAGCGTCCTAGCAAGGCCAGCCCTAGAAAACGCATCAAAGCCCTGAAGCTTATCACCCCCTGCGGGAAAGGAAATATCAGGAAGAGGATCCCAAATTCGAAGGTAGCCATCAGCACCGGATGTTACCGTTCGGCCTCCAGACAATGCTCCGATTCCACTAATAGGGCCACGATGGGCAAGGTAACTAGCATGTACCGTCTTAGACTCGACGCCGAGATGAGAAATTGGGAGCATATTGTTGGCGATTATCCACGTTTTGCCATTGCAAACGACCGCAGTACCAGTCCCAATGACGTTAACATCTTCTAGATTTCCCTCAGATCTGTGAAATATTTTGGAACCTTGCGAAAGTGCAATAAAGGCCATCGCTCCATCATCGCTAGTGGCAATACTCACCATGGAGTCCCGTTCAATATTCAGCGGGGCAAGAGCAGTCCCTGTGTTGAGGTTTACCGACAAAAGGCGTTTTCCGTCAAGAATCGTTGCGATGGGTGCATGTGCAGCGACCGAAAACGCCGCGTCTTCAGGCGAAGTAATAATCACCTGTGTTTGTTTGATACTGCCTGACTTGATATCCAATAAAGCTAACTTCTTTTTCTGTACTATCAGGGCACTACCAGGGCTAGCCCAGCCGCCGAAAGTCCCACTGAAGGTACGAATAGTTTGGGCGGATTCAACGTCAATTAGACGGTTTCCAACTAATACAGTTTTCCCGCCGGGCGCGATATCAGCTCCTGCAAGATCGGTCGAGAGAGCAGAGAATTGCCGTATCAGCTGTCCATCGTCTGCGCTTCGTAGCTCGGTGCTGCCATCGACGAACCGTATAATTATTTTCCCTGTGATCCGGTCAGATGCCATCGCAATAGGTAACCCATCCAGCTTGATACTTTGGTGAGTCGGAGCGCTTTGAATAACACGACGTGCCGAATCAATAGCATCCGCAGTTTGGCTTTGTTGAAGAGCTTCGGTTGCCAGCAGCCAAGGCAAATCCGGGTCAGTGCCGATGAGGCTAGTAGCGAGTCCAGCGAGACGCACACTCTGAGCGTCCGCTGCACGCGCCTCGGCTGACATGGCTGCAGCATTTGCTGTTTGACGCTGAACAACTGCAACAGTTGACCCTGCGATGAGCACTCCTGCGACTATGCCAGCGATCGCGCGCTGGATCCGGCTGCGGCTACGACGTGCTTCGAGGCTTGCACGTACAAATTCTTTGGCGCGCGGCGAAGCCACCATTGAAGCAGCCCCAACCACCTTGGTTGCTTCGTCGATTGCTGATCCTCGCAATAGGGTGGCACGATTTCTATCGCTGACGAACCATTGATCGGCTCTCGCTTCTAACCGAACGAGGTATGCAAGCCTTGCACCACCAACATTCGCCAGTAAGACAATGCGATCCGCTATCTGCGACACCGACAACTGTCCGAGAACGAGATGCGATAAATTGCCAAGTATGTGGGAGGGAGTGCTCCCCTCAACGACAGGAACTAATTGATTGCGCCAAGGCTCCAATACTTTCTCGACTGTCATCGGATCCGCAGAAGCATTCGCCGCAATCGCAACCACAACCAGGCTGACTGGAGAGCTTGGCAATTCGTCAGTCGGCAACACGACCGCTGCACCACGTGACTCAATCTCGTATGCGAGCTGGTCAAATTCTTTGCTGGGTCCGCCGATGCGAAGAATCCATACTGGCTTTTCGTGATCCATGTCACGGAGCTTACTATGAATGTCCATCTCACGTGCAGATTCCTTTTGGCCCTAGTCTGGATTGAAAGCGCCGCCTTTATCAAAGCGGCAAGATTATCTCAGAAACAATCGGGTAAGTAGATCATACTTGCGATCTTAAACTTGGATGAGCATTTGAAATCTTGCGGAATGGGTTTCGCGTCAGGATCCATCAATCGTCCATTTGGTCCAGCCAGAAACAAAGTGGCAAGTTATCAATGCATCTCGACAGGATAGCAACGATTAGAAAGTCGAAATTCTTTCTCCATACGATGGAGCTAGCGATTCTGTGCAAACTACGCTGGAAGCACCTGGACGATGAAGGCGAGAAGGAGAACGCGGGGTTGAAAAGGTTTGGAGTCCAAAAGTAATCTGGGCCAAGTTTCTTGGGTGTGTATGAGCGACCCGGAAGGCAACGATTTTTGCGTACTTGCGGCAGGCTAGGCAGCCGGGAACAGCACGTCGTAACCGAGTTTGAGGATCAAGGCACCCACCACCGTCAGGAAGACGATCCTAATGAATTTACTGCCCTTGGATACAGCCATGCGGGCACCCAGATAACCGCCACACATATTTGCAACACCAAGCACCAGGCCTAATCCCCAGAGCAGGTGACCTGAGGGCAAGAAGAACGCTAGGGCACCTAGGTTGGTTGCCATATTCACGATCTTTGCCTTGGCACTTGCCGCAAGAAAGTTGTAGCCAAGTAGGGCAACCATGGCAATGATCAAGAATGATCCGGTACCCGGACCAATGAGACCGTCATAGCCACCAATGACCAAACCAATAACGGCGGCCACGGCATAATGCTTGGAACCCGTATAACGCAGTTCGGTTAGTTCCCCGGCGGTTGGCTTGAAAATCGTGAACAGACCAACGGCGATCAACGCGGCAATAATGATTGGCTTAATGACTTCTTCGGGCAACATGGTGGCAAGAATGGCACCACCAAAGGACCCCATCAGGGCAACCATCGCCATGGGTATTGCAGTTCTTAAGTCCGGTGAGGCTCGCCGGTAATAGGTGATGGCGCTGGTGGTTGTCCCAAAAATGGAACCGAGCTTATTTGTTGCAAGCGCCTGCACCGGGCTAATTCCGGGAACCAGCAACAGTGCGGGAAGCTGGAGCAGTCCCCCACCACCAACCACCGCATCAACCCAGCCAGCGGCGAAGCCTGCCAAAATAATCAACGCGATGGTTCCGGCCTGCATATCCTGCAAACCGGAACCTTCTAGCAGACCCGCCGCCTCTAGCATCTGGGTGTTAGCCCTTGACCAGGGTAATCAACTGGGAGACTACCTCGTCAACTGCAACATCACTGCGTTCGCCGGTGGCGCGGTCCTTGACCTCAACCACGCCGTCGGCAAGACCGCGGCCAATGACCACGATGGTCGGCACGCCGATCAGTTCTGCATCGGAGAACTTCACACCCGCGGAAACCTTCGGACGATCATCGTAGATGACCTCCACACCGGCTGCGTGCAGCTCATCGGCGATCTTCTGTGCTGCTTCGAAGAGTTCTGCCTGCTTGCCGGTGACCACCAGGTGCACGTCAGCCGGTGCCACGTTGCGCGGCCAGACCAGACCGTTCTCGTCGTGGTTGGATTCGGCAAGGGCTGCCACCGCGCGGGTAACACCCACACCGTAGGAACCCATGGTGACAATCTGCAGCTTGCCGTTCTGATCAAGTACCTTCAGATCCAGCGCTTCGGCGTACTTGCGTCCCAGCTGGAAGATGTGGCCCATCTCGATGCCACGAGCGGTTTCCAGGGGGCCGGATCCATCCGGTGCAGGGTCTCCCGCGTGTACCTCAACGCATTCGATGTTTCCGTCCCAGCCAAAGTCACGTCCGGCAACCAGATTAAAGACGTGCTTTCCGTCTTCGTTGGCACCGGTGATCCATGCGGAACCTGAGACAACGCGTGGGTCAACCAGGTAGAGGATCTTCGATGCGGCTTCGGTGCCCAGCAGTGCAGCGTCCAGTCCGTTACCCGGGCCAATGTAGCCCTTGATCAGCGTTGGGTGCTTCTTCAGGTCATCTTCGGTTGCTGCTTCGATCTCAACCTCGCCACCAACACCCAGGTGGGTAGCGATGTTTGCCTCGACGCGCTTCATATCAACGTTGCGATCCCCGGGCAGGCCAATGACGACTACCTGGCGTTCGCCGGTGGGCAGTGTTGCGGCAATAACTACGTTCTTCAACGTGTCGGTTGCTTCCCAAGGACCTTCGGCACGTGGTGCCACCTGGTTTGCAACTTTAACCAAGGATTCAATGGTTGGGGTATCCGGGGTGTCCTTGACCTCGAACGCGGCAGCGTTTGTGAAGTCAATGTCCGCCGGAACGATGGTGGTCACTGCCTCAACGTTTGCAGCGTATCCGCCGGCCGAACGCACAAAGGTGTCCTCGCCGATCGGGGTCGGGTGCAAGAACTCTTCGGACTTCGAGCCACCCATGGCGCCTGCGGTTGCAAAGACCGGAAGAATCTCTAGACCCAGGCGAGCAAAGATCTTAATGTAAGCACCGCGGTGCGCCTGGTAGGCCTCTTCCAGGCCCTCATCATCAATGTTGAAGGAGTAGGAGTCCTTCATGATGAATTCGCGGCCGCGCAGCAGGCCCGCACGCGGACGAGCTTCATCGCGGTACTTGTTCTGGATCTGGTACAGGTAGGCCGGCAGGTCCTTGTACGAGCTGTACAGGTCCTTGACCAAGAGGGTGAACATTTCCTCGTGGGTGGGAGCCAACAGGTAGTCTGCACCCTTGCGGTCCTTAAGGCGGAACAGGCCCTCACCGTATTCGGTCCAACGATCCGTGGCCTCGTAGGGTTCGCGTGGCAGCAATGCTGGGAACTGAACTTCCTGGGCACCGATGGCGTTCATTTCCTCGCGGACAATGTTTTCCACCTTCTTCAGCACGCGCAGACCCAGCGGTAGCCAGGTGTAGATGCCGGGTGCGGCACGACGAATGTATCCGGCGCGAACCAGCAACTTGTGGCTTGCTACTTCGGCATCAACCGGATCTTCGCGCAGCGTGCGCAGGAACAGTGTGGAGAGTTTTAAGACCACGCTAACTTTCCATTTCCGCGGCCTGTGACCAGACCACAACATAGTTGGGTGCGTGCCCGCATAGAAGCGGGCACAAAACTTTTGCCCGTAAACAAAGTCTCGGGCACTGCATCCATCTTACGTTGGCGGCGCGGCTCACCGCTGACGCGTGACACGCGTGCCCGGGTAAGTCCACAAGACACCAAACGATCCGGGCACCCAATTCAAGCCCGGGTGATGATTAGCTTGTTCAACAGGCCTTAGAACCTGCCATTCATATTTCGCGGAACCCATATCAAATATGCTTCATCAAGGAATGAAATCCATCCTGGATCGGTTCTACCCAACGAATACCCACGGCCCTCCATAATTTTTTACAAGCATGTTGAAAGGCACTTCAATGAGCACCCAAACCACCAAACGTGATCGCCTCACCCAGCGCTGGGAGCGTTTCCGCACCAATCGCAATGAGGCACTTGCCGAAGCGCATGGCTGGCTAACGCTCACCTCATTCCAGTGGCTACCCGAAACGCCCACCGCATTCGATAACATCCCGGGGTTGTGGAGCGTGAGCGAGGGCAAAGCGGTGCTCAGCGCAAGCGCAGAAGATTCTCTCAGCTTAATTACAGATGCTTCACCAGTGGATGGCACCATCAGCATTGCCCTGGCCGACGAGCAATCGATCTCATGGGTTTCCTACGGCACCGTGGTTGTTGAGCTGGGCATGCGAGCCAACCGCTATATGATCCGTACCCGAGATTCGGCAGCCCCCACCTTTACCTCGTTTACCGGCGTTCCGGTCTTCGACTACAACCCAGATTTTGTTCTCAAAGGCACCTTCACGCCCTACGATCAGCCGCGTACCGAAGTCATCGGCACCGCTCACCCCGAGGTCCCCGGGAAAGCCGTCTTGGTCGGCGAGGTTTCCTTCGAACTTGCCGGAGCACGCCACACATTGGCTGCCGCGGCCGGAGAACTTGGTTCTTTGGTGGTGACGTTCTTTGATGCAAGTAACAACGCGAGCACCGCAGCGTGGCGCAAGCTTGAACTCACCAAGCCGCGCCCAGATGATTCGGTGGTTGTGGATTTCAACCGCGCCATCAATTACCCAAGTGCATTCAGCGATTTTGGTACTTGCCCGCAGCCGGTTGCCGCTAATACGCTTTTGGTCCCGGTCGAAGCAGGCGAACGAGACCCGCGCTAACAACTAAGCGCTAAATCCCCTTAGAGAAGCTGTGGCCCCAAAGAATCATTTCTTTGGGGCCACAGGCATCATGTACAAAGCATCAAACTACTTGTTCAGCAGACCCAAAACCTTGTTGGTCAGCTCTTCTGCCTTGGCAACATCTGATTTCGCATCCTTCACGCCTACAAGACTCACAACAATGAGGTTATTTTCCTTTTGAGCGCTTAGTTGAACAGAGCTGAACTCACCGGTTGGAGCCGTAGTCGTCATCTTGACGGCTTCAGTTCTAGGTGCATTAGTCTTGGCAGCAATTCCACTGCTCTTAATCTCTGCCTTCGTTCCTTGCTCCGTTATCGAAAACTCTGGGCAGGTTTTCAACAAGGCCGGGCTCTTGTCCATTTCCGCAGAAGCCTTGGATACGTCAAGATACGAGACAATTTGGATACCGATAGCTTCAGTGGCTGTGGCACCAGGAATTGCTACATTGATGGTGTTTATAGCATCCAGATCAAGATCTTGGCCATTCTCGACAAATGGGGCGCAACGTTCAGGTTCTGTCTTAAGTGCCTTATTTTGTTTTTTTATCAAAGGTAACTGTGCGGCAATCGTTTCTTCGTCAATGATGATCACGTTCTTATCATCCCCAGCAAGTTCGTCTGCTATCTCAGCTAGCTGCAGTGCGGTGAGCTGGGATCCTGCTGCACCCTTTAGATCAGTTGTTGTCGAACTCGATGAAGCTGTCTGTTCAGCCGGTGAGCTGGATTTTGCGGCCTCATCGCCGCCACCGCCCGAGCAGCCGGCCAGGGCGAAGGCCGCCGCAAGTGTCAATGGCAACAGGGTGCGTTTCTTCATCGTGTTGTTCCTCCAGTTTGTTGGTGCGTGATTCAATGTGTCGGCCGGATATCGCTATCCGGCACTGTGGCTTATTTGCTCGGTGTCGCCTGAGCTTCGCGTTCGCGTAGCAGCTCGAGTACCGCATTAACATCTGCTGTTGCCGCCCGGACGGCCGCGCTTGGGTCTTGGGCCGCCCAACGGGTCGCGGTGATCATGATGTGCCCGTCGATGGCACGTATGGCTACCTGCTGACTTTCTTTGCCATCGTTCTGCGTTGTCGTCAGCGTTCCGGTGGCATACGGTGCCAAGGTCTTCACGTTCAACGTATCCATGGTGGCCTTGATGCTCTGCCCATCGGAGGTAATTGAGTATTTGGCACAGGACTTATCCAAGTGCTGTTGGGCGGCAACGTCTGCAACTAGCTCATTGAGATCCGGGTATGAGGCAATCGTGAGATCTCCACCGGTTTTTTCTTCAAGGCTCACGGCACTCATGACGGATGCTGCTAGTTGGTCTTTGAGGTTTCCCCCACCATAAAGACCGCATTCACTTGGTACTACCTTGATTCCTGCCAACCATTTTTCTGCCGCCGGAATCTGCGCACGCAAGGTAGCATCGTTGGTGATTTTGCTGCCAGTCTGGGTCTTGGCCCATAAGGCCATAGACTCGGCGAGCTGAGGTTCCGGGATATAGGCAAGTTCACCGGATACCGAGGGAGTTGGAATCGGGGCCACACTGCTTGTAGCTGCTTGCGAGGATTCCGCACTTGGGGTTCCGGGAGCCTGGCTCTGTGCCGTGCAACCAACCAACGCCACGGCAACACCAAGACTCGTGACCGCGGTGAGCAGCCAACGAGTCTTCTTGAAGGTGTGTGGCGTTCTCGGATTCACGTCTATCTTTGTCCGTTCGGCGGCTCCCACCATATTTCTCAATGGTCGGAGTTGGTTCAGGGTGGATCTGGTGCAAAAATTCGTGGACTTCTGCGGCTGTTGCTTGGTGGTGTGTGGAATTGCCTTTAGAACAGGATAGTTGCGAACTCGCCAACTTGTTCGAACCCCACGCGCCGGTATGTCGCAATTGCGGCCGAGTTGTAATCATTGACGTACAGGCTTGTCACCGGGGCGAGGCGAAGTGCATACTGCGCAGCTGCCGCCATGAGACCTGCCGCGTGCCCACCCCCACGGTATGCGGGGTTCATCCACACACCCTGGATCTGGGTTGCCCGACTGGTCACGGTGCCAAGTTCCGCTTTAAAGCGGATCTCACCTTGTTCATCGGTCTGGATCATCGAATGTTCGGAAAGGATCAACGAACGAATCCGCGCCCGATAATACGATCCCCCATGAATCAGCGGCGAATACCCGAGTTCTTCTTCAAACATTGCCGCGCAGGCAGGTAATACCTTCTCATATTCGTAATCGCGGCTTGCTCGTAACCCCGGGGTTGGTTCGATGGCCGGAGGCACCGAAAGCGTCATGAAGGGTTGGACCGGACGTACGCTAAATGCCTTGCGAGGCCCTGTTGAAAGTACCTTCCACATGCCCATGACCGCATCGGCCGGGCCAAAGCTCGAGGCAAAGTTTCGGTTCAGGTTCAACAAGACCCGCCCGTATTCTTCGGTTTCCGCAAGGCTCATGTTGATGGGCACCACGTTGGCCCCCACCCAGCAGGCGGAGATCAATTGTCCATGATCAAAGTGACCGAGGATCAGGGATCCGCCCTGACCGGGTCCCGCGGAGCCGGTCAGGGTGAGTTGAGCATCCATGAAGATGTTGCAGACCGGATCGATCGCAACAAGGGCGCGAAGAGCTACGGTATCGGTGTCATCAAGGACACGAATACCTTCGGAAAGATGCTCTCCCGCCCGCGGGTTACCTTTAGCTGACGGTAACCACGGGGCCACCTTGGACAGGATTTTCGCCATCCGGGTCTCCCATTTCTTCGGCGATACGCATCGCTTCTTCGATCAGTGTCTCAACAATCTGATCTTCGGGCACAGTCTTGATGACCTTGCCCTTAACAAAGATCTGTCCCTTGCCATTGCCCGAGGCAACACCAAGGTCAGCCTCACGTGCTTCACCCGGTCCGTTGACTACACAACCCATGACGGCGACGCGCAGCGGAACTTCCAGACCTTCAAGACCGGCGGTCACCTGATCTGCAAGGGTGTAAACATCAACCTGGGCACGGCCACAGGACGGGCAGGAAACAATTTCCAGCTTGCGTGGACGCAGGTTCAGCGACTGCAGGATCTGCGCGCCAACTTTGACTTCCTCAACCGGTGGAGCGGAAAGTGAAACACGGATGGTGTCACCAATACCGCGTGAAAGCAGCGAGCCAAATGCCGTTGCCGACTTAATGGTGCCCTGGAATGCCGGACCTGCCTCGGTAACACCAAGGTGCAGTGGCCAGTCGCCACGTTCTGCCAAAAGCTCGTAGGCACGCACCATGATCACCGGGTCATTGTGCTTGACCGAGATCTTGAAGTCGTGGAAATCGTGTTCCTCAAAGAGGGAGGCTTCCCACACCGCGGATTCCACAAGTGCTTCGGGAGTTGCCTTACCGTACTTTTCCATCAGGCGCGGATCCAGGGATCCGGCGTTGACGCCAATACGGATCGAGGTGCCCGCGGCCTTGGCGGCTGCGGCGATCTCCTTGACCTGGTCATCGAACTTGCGGATGTTCCCGGGGTTCACACGAACCGCGGCACAACCGGCATCGATGGCAGCGAAGACGTACTTCGGCTGGAAGTGAATATCGGCGATGACAGGAATCTGTGACTTCTTGGCGATGATTGGCAGGGCCAACGCATCATCCGCCGAGGGGCATGCAACACGGACGATGTCACAGCCGGTGGCGGTGAGTTCTGCAATCTGCTGCAGCGTCGCGTTGATGTCCGTGGTGGGAGTCGTGGTCATCGACTGAATAGAAATGGGGCTGTCAGAACCTACGCCGACGGAGCCCACCTTGATTTGGCGGGTCTTGCGTCGTGGGGCTAGAACCGGTGGCGGTGCCGATGGCATGCCGAGGCTGACCGGAATCGAGGTCAAGATTTCCTCCGTGGTGTTGAGTGTGGAACTTTCTCCATTATCCCCCTAAGAAACCCCGGTGAGGGCATCTGATCGCGAAGGGCGGAGCCCAGCACTGCCGCTATGCCTTGTGCCAGCGCATTTAGCGGGGGAACGATGGATTATGCGTGGTGAGCGAGCTCACCGGTCACCGGGCTCCATTCGGTGATGCGTAGCACCGCAATGGTGCCGTTGATGGCAAATGGATCATTGGCCAAGGTCTCTGCCAACGCAGCTTGCGTCGGGGAAGCGATCAAAAGCAAGGCACCGGAACCATCAACATAGGGGCCCGAAGCAACCAATGAAATACCACCATTGCTGCCGTCTAAGGAGCCTAGGAATTCACGGTGCTTGGGACGGTGTTCGTCACGGGTAGCGTCGGAGCCTGCTGCGTATACGTATTCAACTGCGAAAACACTCATGGTCAACAGCCTAAACCGTGGATCTGTGAAACACATGATTCTGGTTCTTGGCATGACTTCGCACTTCAATATTTTCAATGCGCAAAGTGCACCCCTCCGAGGTATTGCTGCCACCCCCATCGTTTACCTATATTTAGGTCTTTTGCGAGAAATCCAGGCAACCATTAACTCAGAGTTAATAGTTCCCCCCCGGGCTACTTCGTGTACCTGCGTTCCCGCTGTTCCATTCACGAGTCTTTACGACACATTTTGGCCAAAAAAGAAGGCAAGTGACCACTTGCCTGCCAATAAACAGCAGGGAACCACACACGGCTCGGCCCTCGGGTCCACTGACCATTTGTCTTCACACTAGGACCATATTTCCTCTAACATCTACAGCAAGCAACGCTCCCGACGTCGCAGTCCTTTCCCACACCGACCCCCCACCTCCGCAACGCAACGCAAAATAGTTATCCACAATTTTTGTTTCCCACGTTTGCAACCTCAAATTTCGGCCACACTTAGTTCCATGTTTGCAACAGCCCTCATCGACACCCTCACGGGTCACCGTGAGCATCCGGAGCACCAAGTGTCTCCGGACGATGAGCTGCGCGCCTACGCAATGCTGATCGCTGCCCTTGAAGAACTTTCCCCACGTATCACCAGCAACACCATTTCGCGCACCCGTACCTGTGCCGCGGCGCAATTGGTCGAACGTGCCCACCGCATTACCGAGGCCGCACAACTCACTGCCACCGAAACCCTGCAACGCACCAACGCGCACCAATTGAAGTCAGACACTTTCACCGGTATCAAAGAGGCCCTCAGTAATCTGAATGATTACGCGGAAGGTGTCACAGAACTGCCCGAAGAGCCCATCCGGATGCTCACTGGCCGCCCTACTTTCAAAGACACCGCCGAGTTGCTGCAACACATCCTGCGTATTGGTTATTACGACGCCCGCGACAGGGTTCAAGCAGCGGCCCGACTTCTGCCACACCTAGATCACACGGGCACCGAACGAGCACCGCGATTCCCGCATTTGGGCAAGGAACTGAGCACCGGAAACACCTCCCCCACCCAACTCGCCAGAGCCGCCAAAAAGCTCGAAGTCATGCAACCTGATATCAAGCAATATCCCAATGCCGAGGCGCTCTCCGATGCGTTAGAGTCCCAAATCGCCGAATCGGTACGCGAGCAAGACCCACGCACCACCAACAAGCTTTTCAACGCCATCGAAATCACTCTCGAAAAAGGCACCGCCGAACCTAGCGAAGAAACCTTACGTACCAAAACAGGACTTTTCTACCACGGCACCAAAAAGGGAATCGCAGAATTCCTGCTCAAGGTTCGCGCCGCCGATGCCGAGCTCATCCATTCTCTCTGTGCCCAAACGGATAACCCACGCACCAAGGCCGGGGATCGTGAAGCCTTGGCCAACCAGGCCAATAGGAGCGTAGACGACGCTTCAACGACCGATGTTCCCAACCAGGAGGTAACCGCTGAGGATAGTGATACCTCCGCGGTATCCGGTTCAGCTATCCTCACCGAAAATCAGCTACCCCACAAGGTAGCAAGCGAGTCCTCCAATACCGCGAGGGCTTCTTCCACCAGCACCAGCCAAAGCTTCCCCGATTTCCTCATCAATCCGGAAACCGGGCAACCGTTCACTAACCCAGCCGATGTTCAACGGCTCACCATGGAACCGGCGGATACCGAGGCTCAAGTCCTGGCCGCCATGAACAACACCAACTATGGAACCGACGGACTCACCCCACCCCAAAGACACCTCCAAGGACTCATCAACCTACTTCGAACCAATGGAAGAAGCACCGGAAGAAAAGTTAGCGGACTGCCCGCACCGGAAATGATCATCTATACAACTCTTGCCGAACTCGAAGGCAAGGCCATCGCCTCCGGCATCGGTGTACACGGTCAACGCTTCACTCCTGCAGAACTACGCCAACAACTCTGCAATGCAGGTGTGATTCCGGTGGTGATGGACGGCAAAAGCCAAGTCCTGGATCTGGGCACCGAAGAACGATTCTTCCCCGAATACATGCGCAAAGTTATCCTCGGTATCTACGGTGGCTGCGCGTTCCCTGGCTGCACCGTGCCACCCGAACATTGCGAAATTCACCATGTGAAAGCCATGTCTCAAGGTGGCCGGACGGATATTAATTTAGCGCTCCCCGGGTGCGCGAACCATCACCACGGTTATCACACGGGGTTGATCAAAATCGTGCGCGCGCCCGATGGTCTGTTCTCTTTGCGGCTACCCTCATTTATGGACCCGGAACAAAAGCTTCGACGCAACAACTACTGGCGCACATTCCCCGAAGACCCCACCTTGTTCTAAAAACCTGAGAGTAACTCCCGGTGTGCCGCACAGCTAGCCAAAATACAAGCCATCTCTATCGAGTTAGTTAGCATCTTTGTCTCTATGGCAGAGCTCAACTGACGTGTTGACAAGGACATTTGGGAGTTCAACAGCTGCGATATTCCCGGGACCATGCGTAGAAAGAGAATTCGGTGGGATACACCTCCTGTAGCACTACTGCACTCTTGGCAGGCAATCCCCGTGAGATTTGGGAAGCTTTTACGCATCCTGCCACCAGCAACCTGTCTGCCGAGCACAAGGTCAGGTGGATCATCACTAACCATGCTGATCAGTCGATTCTCGAGTTTCGTGGCAAACAGACCGGCGTGCTGCAGCGGGTCCGGCCGACCATGGAACCTGCCGACCAAGGCTACCGGTTGACCGAAACGATCAGTTTTTCGCCAGCCAGCGGAGGAAAAATTGGTAGCAGCCGCTTTCTGTGGCTACTACTTAGCACCGGCATTTTCTCGAAGATGAGCGATGGCAAGGGCCAAACATTCGACCTGCTGCAGGACTATTTGAACAACGGTGCCGAAAAGACAGCGCACGAGGGATCGTAAGAGTGGCTCGAAGCCATAAATGCTCTGCGCAGCTAGTTCCTGAGTCTCGATTCATAAGACCTTTTGCTCATGGCCCACGTTTAACCATCGAATCTGTCATTAACCTGCACGTTCACGATCGGTGGCCCTGCTTACTGATACTTTTGGAACCAACAGATTCAAGATCAATTTAAGGAACGAATGCGTGAGTGAGTTCTGGCATAGCCCCGCGATACCGCACATTGAATCCCGGCGTTCTTGCAAGGAAAATACCTGCTACAAACAGCACACGCATGAGCGGTTTTCGATTGGCTTGATCGATGCGGGCAGCACGGTTTTCAGTGGTGCAGGTAGTGAATCTCTGGAACTTTCAGCCGGTGATGTCATCATCATTCCCGCTGGCCATGTACACGCCTGTAACCCCGAGTCGGGCACTTGGAAGTACCAAATGATCCATGCCGACGAGACCTGGATCGCAGATCTCTTGCCCGCCGACACCACCCTGTTCAGCGGTATCCACGTGTACACTTCAGCGCACATTCATTCACGTTTTAGCGCCGCCAATGAGCTACTGTTTTCCAATGCCAGTAGCGCGGATATTACCGATGGATTCGGGCAAGCTTTCAAAGAGTGCGCCAAAACAAGACCTTCCCACGTCTTAACCGCCCACACCGAGGCCACGTTGCTCATTAGCTTGGCCCCGGTGCTTGAAAAATTACGCCTCGACGAGCAAAACCCGGTGCTCGAGGAACTCGCTGCAATTGCCGGGATGAGCAAATATCAATTGATTCGTTCGATGAAACGTTCAACGGGATTACCCCCGCTTGCTTGGCGACACAATCAGCGCGTCATCACGGCTCGTGGCATGCTGCGCCTTGGTCATTCGCTCGCGGATACGGCCCATGTCTTGGGGTTCGTGGATCAAAGCCACTTCCACCGCGTCTTTCGATCCCACGTTGCAGCATCCCCGGGTAGTTACCGCAGCGAGCCGCAATAACGTACAAGACTCAACCCATTGATTTCCCGCACCCTTGATGTATCAAGTCATCAAGCATCGCGTAGGGATTCATGGATCAGTTCATTGCCGTAGCAACAGCACATTTTTTAGCCTTGCTGGTCCCCGGAGTCGACTTCTTTCTCATCGCCCGCACGACGTTGGCCAACGGGTGGCGCACCGCCAGTGGCACCTGCCTGGGCATCGCAGCGGCCAATGGCATCTTTATCATTGCAGCATTCTCCGGAATCTCAATGATTTCTCACCCCGCGGTACTGCAGGTGATTCAGGGTGCCGGCGGATTGTTCTTGACCTACATTGGGCTGGTATTTCTGCGTGCCACCATCAGCCTCGAACTGACCAACACCACCCACGGCAGCGGCACCGGGTGGTGGAAGAACCTAGGACTCGGATTTGCCTCGGGCTTTCTGAATCCCAAGAATGCCTTGTTCTATCTAAGTCTTGCCACGGCGCTTTCCGGTGCCGGGGCTCTGCCCCTCATGCTCTACGGAAGCTGGATGTTTTTCGTGGTGTTGGGCTGGGATTTATTCATTGCCGTGCTGCTGGGATCGAACCGCTCGCTGAGCACACTTTCACGATTACTTCCGTTGATGACCAAAACCGCCGGAGCATTCCTGATCCTCTTAGGTGCGGGAATGTTCATAACGCTAGCCATGGATCTGGTGCGCTAAAAATCCGTCGGTGAACTGCCAAACGGTAGATTGCGTTAAGAGCTAAGGGTAACGCTCCGCCTCGCAGAGGCCATTCCCGCAGCAGATTTTCGCACTCCACGGCAAGCAATACATTGAGTTTTCGCGAGCTAACCATCTTTCGTTCTCGCTTAGTTGGGCTCTACGGCATTGATCCGTTGAGCCAAATTATTCAGTCCCGCGAGAATCATTTGTCCATAACCATCCTTGTTGAGGGTCTCGGCTGCGTTCAGTCCTTGACCCACATGATCCCTGGCTAGATCATTTTTGCCTTGGCGATGATACCCATCGGCAAGATTTAGTTGCAGTGAAGGAAGCAGACCGCGAGCGGAGGCAATACCCAGCGGGGCGAGATCCGTATCCTCTAGGAAAGCATGTTCCTTCAAAGCAATCTCATCCCATGCTATTTCCTGCTCAAGATCGTTCTGGGTGTCGGCGAGGTAATGGGCAAGCACGCATCGATGCGTATGATTCGAGGGTTTTGTTGCATTCCAGCAGTCCAACAAGAGCCTGCCGCCGCGTTCTTTCTCGCCGCCAAGTGCTACTGCTATGGCTTCGGTAACGCTCGTCCAGTCATTCATCCGGTGTCCTCCACTATTGATTTTGCTGACTTGTCACACGTTACTGCGCGGCGTTTGGCTGGTATTGGACGAATCGGACATTCGAAGCACGTTTAAACGCCGTGGTTGGGCTTTGTCCCGATAATTCTCGAGTGTCGCGGTTCAGATGGGATTGATCAAAATAACCGCTGGCCACCGCTAGCTCGGCAAGTTCTAGATTCTTGCGCTGGGCAACGTCAGTAGCCGCACGACGCAGCCGAAAGATACGCATGAGTACCGAAGGTGGCAGCCCAAAGTATGTGAGGCACCGGCGGTGAAGCTGCCGATTAGATACGTCGGAAAGATCTGCGATCTCTGCCACACAGTGTTCCCCGGCCCGAATCAACCCGGCCACCTTGGTAACCCATTGATCTACGAAACCACCCGTTGCCCTGGCAAGGAGGAGTGTTCTGAGTCGTTCAAGAGGTAATTGTGGGAACAACGAGGTGGCGGATGTGGTCTCGGCTCTCCCCCACAATTCTTCGATGGGCACTCGTGCATCACGCATTTTGTCCAGCGGTACCCCGGCGATGAGCTGGCCCCACTCCATACCGATGCGCAATCCATAAACTTCTAAGCCGCTACGCTCGGGCAGCCAAGGACAGGTTTGCGGGCCAAGCCACCATATTTGTTCATCGATGAGCACCAGCCCCGTCAACCCATCGGGCGAAACAAGAAACCCATGATCGTTTGTGGTTGTAAGCGAATAATAGGACTCCACCAAACCAGTACTCGCACCAGGCAAGTGAAGGTTTGTAGCCACGGTGAACCGCTGGGGTTTGCCGAGGTTCTGAGCGGCGGTTCGGTGCATACAATTCACTGTATATCTCTCATCCCCGGTGAGGTCCCGGCTCCCGTGTGAGAATCAGAACCTCACCGAGTTAGCTGGCGTTTAGCTCAGCTGCATGGTGGTCAGGCAGGTAGCATCTTCGCTCGTTGCTGTGGAAATCGGTGACGTCGCACTCAGCTCGCCTTGCTCCACGCTCAGCGTTGCCTCGATCCCGCGCGGCAACCAAACCCCAACGAAACCATTGTCAAAGGTCTTCACGGTCTTATCGACGATCTTCTCACCGGTCTTCACATCGGTGATGGTGACCGTGACTTCTTCGTTCTGCATTTCACCCAAGCACGTGGTCAGGCTGTGGAAGTGGCAGTCGTGTGTTTGTGTCTTGAAGGGAGCAAACGATAGGTAAAACTGATCTTGTGGGATCGGCAGGGAAACCTGCTGCTTCTTCTTATCGATGAGGATCAGCTCATCCGGGCGAACCGAGGCCATCAGATTACTTGGACGTTCGGCGACCGGCAGGGAATCGAGCTTATCGATCATCTGGCGCGCGTCGAGGCCCGCAAGATTATTTGCGCTCAAGAAGGCATCGCTTTCGGCTTGCGATACTGATGGGGCCGCGGATTGCTGGTTATTGCTGGTACAGCCCGTGAGCGCCAGGGCACCAATCGCCAGTGACGCAAAGACTGTGATGGCTAGCGGTTTGCTCTTCTTAGTGGAAACAGTAGACATGGGGGGTGGGTATTTCCTTTGAAATCAAAAAACTGGGTGGCATTAGCACATGTCTCGGTGGCAGCTCAAGGCGCGCCCAAACGATCCTGATCCCTAAACCATGGGCAGGCATCCCCTAAGGGAAGTGAAGTACTTCGTCCCGACTCACGTACGGCTAATACACAATTCTTGAAGCGATGGCGTACGCGTAAATATCCCGAGTATTGGACTAAAGACCCGGTGAGGACAGCTGAACCATTCCCCGCGTAATACTTTGCCCGCTGGCCGCCGCAGAATAATCAGCGCACCAAAAAGAGCAAGGAAGCATGCTGCCCCGGCAACTAGATGCTGGCTATGCGCACCACAGTCGGCGCATCCGCCGAAGGGTATTCCCTCAACAGCATGTCGGGAAGTTGAGGTACCGACCATCGTGTTGCTCTGCATCGAGCTTACCGATGCTGAAGTGTGCTGTGGCGCTGCGGACATGCCATGTAGATTCAGGCCATGCATCAGCAGCAATCCGATGATGATGCATGCCACAACAAGACTTCCCAGGAGCACAAAGCCGAGCAAGGACTTTCGACCGTGCCCACCCGAGGATGCTGGCTTAGAACTCATCGCTGTAAGACTACGTGGCGCGGCTGTGTAATTCATAAGCAAAAAGCGCCACGGCGTCTGATGCACCTTTTCGCCGGCTAAAACCTTCAGGCCCACCCGAGCTTGCACCATCTGGTCCTGGATTGTTCCAGGCACCCCCAAGACAATGGCCTCCTGACCTTCCCAAAGTTGGGGAGGTCAGGAGGCCATTGGCGTTTAGCTGAGGTCAGCCAAAAAGTTTGACTGGTTTAACAATATCGGCGTATATCAATACCGCACCCATGACCAGCATGCCCACGGCAACCACATAAGTCAGCGGCAACATCTTCGCGATATCGACAGGTCCCGGATCCGGGCGACGGAAGATCTTGGCGAAGAAACGACGCACCGACTCGTACAGCGCACCCAGCACGTGGCCGCCATCAAGTGGCAGCAACGGGATCAAGTTGAAGACGAATAGGGCAATATTTAGTCCACCGATCAAAGAGATCAGCGATGCTGCCTTATCGGCAACACCGATCTGATCCATGGCACTGATCTCACCGGCGATGCGCCCCACACCCACCACGGAGACCGGGCCATTGGGGTCACGAGGTGCATCGCTAAACGCCGCCTGCCCCACGGCAAACACACGTGCGGGAAGATCAAGCACAATCCCTGCAACGCTACGGATCTGGGAACCCACCATGGGCAGTACCTCGGAAACCGGCTGAGAAATATTCTCCACCTTGGAGCCCATACCAATGAATCCAACATCAATGGTCTTGGGAGTTCCATCGGCGTTGGTGACCGCACGGCCATCGGCATCAATCACCGGGCGTTCGGTCTTGTACGGAGTGATGCTCGTCGAATGAGCAACCCCATCACGTTCATAGGTCAGCGGTACCGCTTCACCCGCGTGCGAACGGATCGCCTGAGTCAGTTCCAGCCACGCAGTTTTCTCCACGGGTTCACCGTTGAAGGAGGTAATGGTGTCCCCCGGGCGCAAGCCCGCGGCATAGGCAGGTCCCGGCGCATCGGTGGACTTACATCCATTGTTCACGGCCGGATCACGCTGGGATTCTTGGCTCAACGGAACCACGCACTGGTAGACCTCTGCCACGGTGCTGGTCTGTGCCGGGGTTCCAAAACCAACTGTGACAATTCCAACCATGATGATGCCCAGTAGCAGGTTCATGGTGGGGCCACCGAGCATGATGATAATGCGTTTGTAGACCGGTAGCTTGTAGAACATCCGGTTCTCATCCCCGGGCTGCAGCTGTTCGGCGGCTGCGCTGCGGGCCTCATCGGCCAGCTGTTGGAACATCCCGGTGGAGGATTTACGTAGCGCCGGTGCATCGGTGGCACCCACCAGGCCCTTTTGTTTGGCCGGTGGGTACATGCCGATCATCGAGATGTAACCACCCAACGGGATGGCCTTGAAGCCGTATTCGGTTTCTCCGCGTTTGAACGACCACATGGTCTTGCCAAAGCCGATCATGTATTGCGGGACGCGGACCTTGAACAGCTTGGCTGGGACCAGGTGACCGACCTCGTGCAGACCGATGGAGATGCCAACGGCAAGCACCATGATCAGCACGCCGAGGATGAAAAGAATAATACTCACAATGCTTCCAAACGTTTGGCGGCAGTATTTCGTGCCCAGGTCTCGGCGGCCAGTACCGATTCAACGCTCAAGGCGCCGGGTTCTGGGGTGTAGCTTTGCAGGATTGCTTCGATGGTTTCAACGATATCCGTGAAGCGAATGGTTCCCGCATGGAATGCCTCAACAGCTTCCTCATTCACCGCGTTGTACACGGCCATGTGGGTAGCCGAGGCCGCCGAGGCGCTCTTGGCCAGTTCAATGGCGGGGAAAGCTTGCACATCCAACGGTTCAAAGGTCCAGGCCTGGGCCTGACTGAAATCGCAGGGCCGTGCAGCCCCTGGCACTCGATGCGGCCAACCAATGCCCAAGGCAATGGGTAGTGCCATATCCGGGGGTGAGGCCTGAGCGATTGTCGATCCGTCAATGAATTCAACCATCGAGTGAACCATTGACTGTGGGTGAACCACCGCCTCGATACGATCCAGTGGGATATCAAAGAGCAGGTGCGCCTCGATAACCTCAAGAGCCTTGTTGACCATTGAGGCCGAGTTGGTGGTGATGACCTTGCCCATGTCCCAGGTGGGGTGAGCCAGCGCCTGGGCCGGGGTGACATCCCGTAGCTGGGCATGGCTCCAGCCACGGAACGGTCCACCCGAGGCGGTAACGATCAGCTTGTGCACTTCCTCGGGTGTTCCCGAGCGCAGAGCCTGGGCCAGGGCCGAGTGCTCGGAATCGACGGGGACCAGTTGCCCCGGGGCTGCTGCTTCCTTGACCAATGCCCCGCCAACAATCAGCGATTCCTTATTTGCCAAGGCCAACAGGTGCCCGGCGTTTAGCGCGGCAAGCGTGGGTGCCAGTCCGATGGATCCGGTAATGCCGTTGAGTACCACATCGGCATCGGGGAACCCGGCGATCTGTGTTGCTGCATCGGTACCGGCAAAAAGAAGTGGTGAGTAGTCAGATACCTTGGCCAGAGCCGCAGCGTTCTTGATTGCCGTGGCAAGAGCGTCAAGGTCTGGATGTGCCGAACCCACCGCGGGTGCGCGGGTGGCAACTGCCTGGGTTGCCAGTAGTTCTAGGTTGTAGCCACCGGAGAGCGCGGCAACACTGAATCGGTCCGGGGCATCGGCAATCACCTCAAGGGCCTGGGTGCCAATCGATCCGGTGGATCCAATCAGCGTGACACGCCGAATACTTCCGGGGACCGGAGGAATGAATGGTTTTGAAGGCTGCGCTGTACTCACCTCATCCATTATGGTCGGTGATTCTGTGTCAGCCCAATGGAGATTTTATGAACCGACGTGATTTATTGGATGAGGTGACGCTAGTTGCACCAAATTTTGGTTGAGGGATCGACGGAGCAACTTTTATGGAAACAATTTCTTATAAGAAATTCCGAACCGCTATCACCATTTGGACAATACAGGGCACCCTTGAACCTAAAGATCTATGGCCAATTTTCAGCTAGGACTTCACAGCGGTGGCGACAGAAGATTTCGGAGATCTGTTGTCACCACTGCTGAGAAATATGGTTCGCGCTATCTCGAGGCCACAAGATTTTGTAGTGAGTTTCCCGATTTATCATGGGCTAACGCAGCGTAGAACGGTCGGACTGCTGTGACAAGAGCACTTACCTGCGCTGGAGTTTTGAGCATTGTCACTTCAACGATGACATATCGCTTGTTAGCTTGCGTGAAGCGGCGCACTTTTGGTCTCTCCGTGTTATCGGTCGACGAATCAGTCTCCATAAATTGACCGACTATTCTGGTTTCGAAATTCTGAGCTTCGTTGTAGAGGTCGTCAATCGATAGGGCATCGCTTTTGAACTCGAACGCAATCTTTAAATCATTAGCTCTGATAGTAAGCAACCCAATGCGTGCTTGGTCTTGCCTCATACGCATCGTCCAATCAATCGGATTGGTTTGGGCAGCAAATGCTTCATCCAGCAACGTGAGTTCATTTTCGAACTGGAACGCCAAGTCGACAAGTGATTCAGAACGTTTCTCTACCGATCGCAACCTTCGTTCATTCCGGTCGAAAGTTCGAGTGACTCGTGATTGCGTTGCTCCTCCCGAAGTGACACTTGTGATGGTCGACTGACTAAATGCACTGTTGAAAGCTTCCTTAGAGAATTCTCCCTTGATTGTGAATGCTCGTGTTAACTCTTCATAGAAATGGTCAAGCAGTCCAATCTCGTCCGTGGGAATACCCCAAGTAGTATTTTTCGCGTCTTCATCAAATTGCGCATATCGCAAGAATTCATCAGCTGGTTCAGAATGTCGAGCGCTGTCAGCTATAGCCGCATAAGCTTCGGGAAACGCGGTTTGAAGACATAACGTTCCGAAAAGGTGAAGATCACGACCGAAGTCATCCTTCTCCTTAGCCAATATTGATTTGAGGAGCAAAAACGTATTTAACAGTCGTTTTGTAGATCTTGGATTCGAACCTACAGATGCTGCCGAGAGTTCCATGAACTTCTCAAAATCATCGGACACATTCTCAATTCCGGCTAGCTTTAATCCCTGCTCAAAAAAGGCCTCCATCTTGTAACGCGCTACAGGCATGTGGAATGGAACTTGAATAATCTTGTCAAAGAATGATCGTGCTTTTCGTTCTGATACTGATGTGCTGTATTTCTCCTGCACTCCCATCTTCACTACGTCAAAATCAATAGCCAACACGAACACACAGTTCTGGACGTCAAGAAAGACCTTGATCGCTTCCATCACTTCGATAGCTCTCCCCGGTGCGAGGCGATCAAGATCGTCAATAAAAACAACAACCCTTTGATTGGATTCGGCCACTGCGAATTCAAATGCTTCACGAAGCGATGCAAGAATTTTCACACTGTCTGGTTCTTCCACGTTTGCTTGCATAAGCTCTGAACCAGTTTCAATTGCTGCCCCAACGGCTTTCGCTGCCATGGCCATCCCGGCAATATCAAGCACCGCTGGCACTGTTTTACTGGCGTATATTCTTCCTGCGCGCAGTATCAGACGAGTTAGGTTTTCGAATTTTCCGGACTTCTGGTTTTCTGGTTGGTTTTCTTTCAGTCCTTCAGCAATTGCTTTGAGCATGCTGATTGCCAGATTTTCGCCTAGGTCAAACTGTGAATACTGCCAAGTGTTGAAGAATATTGTCTGAACGTCGTTTCGTTCATCCCTAAGCTTCTTTCCGATTTGAAGCATGGCACTGGTCTTCCCTGTCCCCCAAGCACCCTGCACGGCAAGAGTCATTGGAGACGGGCAGGTATTTATGAAATCAACCAATCCATCAATGTACGAAGAAATCGACAATGAATCTTCGATTGCCGGGACGTCATCAAAACCTAAATCACGGCTGCTTTTCCGCACAATTTCCACCGATCTGTAAAGTAATTCTGAGGGAATCGGCATTCTGTCTGCCGCATCCATTTCCCAGCGAACATACCATTCAAGATCAGGCTTCTAGCCCTGATCAGCAATTATTCGAGATATTACGCAGACTAAAGCGATCCGAAAACCCTATTATTTTAGGTAATACCGGAGCTTCCAATCGCTTCAACAGGTTGCTACAATCTCTTGCTTCCCATTCCTCTCTGAGATTCGGTTTACGATTTAGGCCTTGACCGCCAAAACATTGCAGTCCGCCTGTAAAAGAATCCGTTGGGAGTCGGATCCCATCAACATCTTGCCCACCGGCGAGCGCCTACGCACACCGATGACTATGAGTTCTGCATCAACTTCATCGGCTGCTTCGATCACATCATCACTGGCTAGCTGTTCGGAAACGAATTGACGGACCTCGTACGTGACTCCGCTTTCTTGAAGTATGCTGTGCAGCGTTGCTAGGTCATCGGAGAAGGCGTAGTTCTTATCGACTGTGCGATCGGCTCGAGTTGAGTTGATGACCAAGAGTTTTGCATCTCGGCGAGCGCATTCGGTGATTGCGGCCTCTAGCGCGGCATGCCCCAGCGGGCTTAGCACATATCCAAGGACTACGGTCCTTAGTTTCTTATCAGGTATTCTCATTTGCTTTCCTCAAGTTCTGGTTCAAGCTGAACCGATTCCATCTTCTTCTGTGCTCGTTTGATGAAGAAGGAGGCAACAAACATGAGGATCAGTGCTCCATAGACCACCCAGGTGAACGGTGTTGAGACCAAGGCGCTGCGATCATTTTGGGAGATTTGAAGGCCTCGGCGCAGCTGAACTTCAAACATGGGGCCAAGGATCATTGCCACAACCATGGGGGCTACCGGGTAACCGTATTGGCGCATGAAGAAGCCAAGGACCCCTATGACCAACAGGATTCCTACGTCCATGAGCGCGAAGTTCAGCGAGTAGGCACCCAGGGCACCAAAGACCAGGATTCCTGCATAGAGGTAAGGTCTGGGGATCTGTAGGATCTTCACCCACAGGCCAACCAGTGGCAGGTTCAGGATCAGCAGCATCAGGTTGCCGATGTAGAGGCTGGCGATCAGCGCCCAGACCAGCGCACCGTTGGTTTCCATCAACAGCGGACCGGGCTGAATCTGGTAGCGCTGGAATGCGGTGAGCATCATCGCTGCGGTTGCCGTGGTGGGGATGCCCAGGGTCAGCAGTGGTACCAGGACCCCGGCGGCCGCAGCATTGTTTGCTGCTTCTGGACCTGCAACGCCTTCTATGGCGCCGTGCCCAAATTGCTTCTTGTTTTTGCCCTTGGCAAGTTTTCGTTCGGCTGCGTAGGAGAGGAATGTTGAAACATCCGCTCCCCCTGCAGGAACCGTACCAATGGGGAAACCAATAAAGGTTCCACGCAACCACGGCTTCCAGGACCGCTTCCAATCATCCTTGCTCATCCATTTGGCACTATTTCCCGATTCGGTGCCCATGCTCATGACCTCAATCGGTCCCTTGCGCATGCGGGCCGCTACATAGAGTGCCTCACCCACGGCGAAGAGGCCAACTGCCACGAGCACCACGTCGATGCCGTCGGTCAGTCCGGCGATGCCAAAGGTGTAACGCTGTTGGGCGGTGGTGTCATCAACACCTACCAACCCAATGAACAGGCCTAAGAGCAATGAGGCCATGCCGCGGATGATCGATCCGCCCAGTAACGCACCAATGGTCAGGAAGGCGACCACCATGAGGGCCACAAAGTCCACTGGACCTAAGTTGATGGCAAAGTCCACGATAATCGGAGCCAGGAAGGTCAGCAGCACGGTGGCGATGGTGCCTGCCACAAAGGAACCAATGGCTGCGGTGGCAAGAGCCGCGGCTCCGCGTCCCGCCTTAGCCATCTTGTTACCCTCCAACGCTGTGACAATGGAGGCAGACTCACCAGGGGTGTTCAATAGGATCGAGGTGGTCGACCCGCCATACATGCCACCGTAGTAAATTCCGGCAAACACGATCATTGCCGCGGTTGGTTCAAGGGAGTACGTGATGGGCATCAGCAGGGCAACGGTCATGGCCGGTCCGATACCCGGCAGTACACCAACTGCTGTGCCAATGAAGACACCAAAGAGCGCGTAGAGCAGGTAGACGGGCTGGGCCGCCGTGGCAAAGCCCTCCATGAGCATATTGAGGTTATCCATTGAGGAACTCAAGTCCTTCCAGCAACGGGCCGCGCGGTAGGGATACGCCCAGCAGCCCACCAAAGAGGTACTGCAAAACCAGGGCCAGGATGATACCGATGAGCACCGAACGCCAGAACGGCTTGGCACCCAACGCCCAGGCTGCACCAATGAACATTACTGCCGCTGCAACGGGCCAACCGGCCGGTTCGATAAGCACAATGTGGATGATGACAAAGAAGGCGAGTTTGCCGATGGTAATCCAGTCGGTACTGGCTTCTGCGTCAATGTCTTCGCCGTCCTCGGCATCACCGAGCTGGCCGCGGAGCGCCTGGATGACCAGGCCCGCTCCAACGACCAACAACAGTGAGCTGACGATGTAGGGGAAGGCCCGTGGGCCCATACCGAACTCCAGATCCGGAACCTCAATGGTTCCGGCGAAGATCACTCCCGCTACACCGAGTACTACGAAGACCAGCGCAAAGAGAACTTCTCCCAGATTCTTCTGCGTGGTCTGCATGATTACTTAATCAGACCGATCTCGGTCAACGTGGTCTTGACCTTGGTGATGTCTTCGGTGAGGAAGGAATCAAACTCGGCGCCCGCAAGGAATGCGTTATCCCAGTTGTTGTCTTTCAGCGTCGTGGCCCAGGCCTCGGACTCGTTGAGCTTGGTGACCATCTCGGTGAGCTTCTTGGTCTGCGTCTCATCGATGGATCCCGGTGCCACAACACCACGCCAGTTGGTCAGCACCACGTCGATGCCCTGATCCTTCAGTGGCTTGATACCCGGAAGTGCTGGAGCTTCTACGGGTCCGGAGACCGCCAGGGCACGGACCTTGCCGGCCTTGACCTGCTCGGCGTATTCGCCAACACCGGAGATACCTGCCTGAACCTTGTTGCCCAACAAGGCGGCAAGGGACTCGCCACCGCCGGAGTAACCAATGTAGTTCAAGGAGTCCGCGGCGATGCCCTGGGCCTTGAGGATCTGACCGATCAGGATGTGGTCCGCACCGCCTGCCGAACCACCGGTAATGGCAACGCCCTTACCCTTGGTTTTAATGTCTGTGACCAGGTCATCGATGCTCTGGTACGGGCTGGAGGCCGGAACCACAAGCACCAGTGGCTCTTCGGTCAAACGAGCAATCGGGGTGGTGTCCTCAATGCGGGATGCAGACTTGTTGGTTTCAACCGATCCCACCATCACGTAGCCCATGACCATCAAGGTGTTTGGATCTTTTTCGGTGGCTAGCTTGGCAAGACCGTTGGTGCCGCCGGCACCACCAATGTTCTGCACGGAAGCCGAGCCAACCTGCTTATTAGCGGTCAGATCTGCCTGCATGGAACGACCGGTCTGATCCCAGCCACCACCGGGGTTGGCCGGAACAATGATGTTCAGCTTCTTGATCTCACCTGCGGCGCCGGCGTCACTTGCCGTGCCACCGCAGGCGGTGAGGGTCAGGGCCGCGATGGCTACCGCGGCGGCAAGTACTGTGCGTCGTTTCGTCGAGCGATTGAGTTTCACTGTGGAACTTCCTTGTCCAAGGGGGGTGCGAATGAAAGGCACCTCACGTGATCCAAACCACTTTCGGTGCGTGACTGACGTTATAAAAACCACACGCCCACCGGAAGTATCTGGTGATAGTGGTGGTATTGGTCATTTTGGTCACGACCATAACCCGCGCCGGGGCATGCCAAACTAGTGTGATGCTCCGCACTTCACCACTACGCGCACCCTCGCTGCGCACTCACCTCATGCTGCTCCAAGTGGGCATCGTACTCTTGGTGATCTCGGTGGCCGGTGTGGTCGCAGCAATATTGCAGGCAGATGCCATCAGGGATTCACACCAGGACCGCCTCATCGGTGTTGCAGAATCCGTGGCCCGGCTTCCCACGATCATCGAAGCCTTCGATGATCCGGACCCTGCCACAACCATCCAACCCCTAGCCGAGCTCATCCGGCAGGCCTCGGATGTCACCTACGTGGTAGTCACCGATGCGAAGGGCAACCGCTACTCACACCCCAACCCAAATCGCATCGGCGAACAAGTCTCCACAGACCCCTCGGTACCACTCTCCGGAGATATCTTTGTGGGAACCGAGCAGGGAACCCTTGGCACCTCCTGGCGGGTCAAGGTCCCGGTCTGGATCGATGATGAGGTCGTTGGCACCGCTTCGGTGGGCGTATTGGAAAGCGAACTCAGAGCCGACCTGCTCGAAAAACTCCCGGTACTCATTGGCTGGCTCCTTGGTGCGGCAGTAGTGGGAACCATCGGGGCCTTTAGTATTTCGAGGCTTGTCTGGCGCCGTATCCACCGCCAAGAACCCGAGCAAATCGCCGAACTGCTCCAATCCCGCGATGCCCTCTTACACGGGGTTGGCGATGGGCTGATCGCTACTGATGCCCACGGCATCATCACGCTGTTCAATGACGAAGCCCAACGCCTGCTGGACATCAAAGAAGACGTGGTGGGCCTGGCAGCAAACCTAGTCTTAGAAGAACAATTAGCAGCACTGATCGCCACCGAGCCCGAAGGCGAACAACTAGTCCTGGCCGGCGAGCGCATCCTGCTCGCCAAGGTTTCCGGTGCCACGGTCGCCGGATCTCACGTGGGCTCCATGGTTGTACTGCGAGACCGCACAGAATTACATGCCATGCTGCGCGATCTCAGCGGGGCCAGGGACATGACCCAGGCACTACGTGCCCAGGCCCACGAATTTTCAAACCGCCTTCACGTCATCTCCGGCCTGCTAGAACTCGGCGAGATCCGTGCCGCGGCCCAATTCATTGGCACCGCAGACACCTCCGCCTCCCGTACCGGCGCCGAGGCCCTCGCCTCCGTCTCCGACCCGGAACTTGGTGCATTGCTGCTGGCCAAGGGGGCGATCTGCCGCGAAAAAGGCATCGAGCTTGTCATCGATGACGAATCTGTCCTCGCGCCTTCTGAACCGGCGCTCTCCCGAGACCTGATCACCATCCTAGGCAACCTGCTGGATAACTCGATCGAGGCAATAGTCCACCAGGGCCGCATCGAACTACTTGTCAGTGAGGAAGCCGATGCAAGCGTCCTGATAGAAATTCATGACGATGGTCCGGGCATCGCCGCCGAGCTACAGGCAAGCATGTGGAACCTGGGAACCACCAGCAAAAGCACCGACACCGAGCATGCGGCCCGCGGCATCGGACTAGCCCTGGTCCACCGGGTTGTCACTCGCAGACGCGGCACCATCAACGTCACCAGCTCGGATCTGGGCGGGGCAGCCTTCACTGTGACGCTTCCGCCCACCCTCACCCACCGCAAACCAGCACATCTCATAGCAGCACCGGGAGAACCATGAGTCCGATCCGCACGGTCATCATCGACGATGACCTAGCAGTTGCAGGAGTGCACCACGGCTTCCTCATGGCTCATGGGGCCTTCGAAGTCATCGGCACCGCCCACACCGGTGCCGCGGGACTACAAATGGTCAAAACCCTCCGTCCCGACCTTCTCTTACTGGATATCCATCTACCGGATCTGTCCGGCCTAGAGGTCCTCTCCCAACTACGTGCTGGCGCCCTGGGCTCCCAACTCGATGTCTTTGCCATTACTGCCGCCCGCGAGCTGTCCACGGTACGCAGGGCGCTCGCCGGCGGAGTGATCGAGTATTTAGTCAAGCCCTTTGGCTCGGCCGAGTTCAGGGCACGACTAGATAGGTATGTGGCGCATCGTTCGGCACTTTTGAAATTGCATACCGCGGATCGGGGACTGAATCAGCAGAGTATCGATAGTCTTCGCTCCACGGTATTACCGGCCCCGGAAGCTCACGGCGGGGGGCCGTCCAATGCTGCAAGGGGCATCGTCATGGAAACCCAGCAACCGCCCAAGGGGCTTTCGAAGAACACCCTCGATGCGGTGACCGAGCTCTTACGGGTCCCGGGCGCCGACTATTCGGCGGCCGAGCTGGCCACCGAATTGGGACTGGCACGCGTGAGCGCACGACGTTACCTCGAATATTTGGTCACCCAGTCTCGGGCCACGTTGACCCCCAAATATGGAAGTGCCGGGCGTCCGGAAAATCGTTATTCCTGGAATCCCGGCACCTACTAGAATATTTTTCTCGCTCCTGGCCTCGGTTTAGGTCCAGTCATCGGTTCCAAAGTGTCCACGCTGGTGCGCCAGGTGGGCTTCCTGGGTGAACATCAGGCACACACGTGTTGCCTCGGCAACGGTAATACCATCCTGGTTGCGCCCAATATGGGCAAAGGTAGCCACCCCGAGCCCCGGTCGAGAGCTTGAGGGCCGTAAGTCAATGACGGTTGTTTGGGTGTAGAGAGTGTCTCCGGGGTAGAGCGGGTGTGGGAAACGAATATCAGATAGCCCCAGCTGCCCAACCAGGGTTCCTTGGGTGAGTTGGGAGACCGACTGTCCAACCATCGTGGCAAGGGTGAACATGGAGTTCATGACCCGCCGCCCAAAGGGTTGGGTGGCAGAAAATGCCGCGTCAAGATGCAATGCCTGAGTGTTCATGGTCATCGTGGTGAATAGGACGTTATCGGCCTCGGTCATGGTGCGCCCCGGGGAATGAACGTAGAGCGTATCGGTTTCAAGCTCATCGAAATACAGCCCGCGTTGTTCAATCCTGCGAGGTTGGTCCTCGTTCATCATCGCGTTGCCCCTTCATCTTTAGGTGTAGCGCTACCGGTGTCCTACAGATCTCCTTGGCCCGTAGATAGTGGCCGGACAGATGTTCACCGGTGGTGCGTTACGTTTTTGCTAAAAGCCCCTAGTAACCCTCATCCTACAAAGAACTGGGGCCACTTTGGCAAGGGTATAAAGAATTAAAGTCCTAGTGAACGTGCAATCAGCATTAATTGAACTTGGGTTGTACCCTCACCAATTTCAAGGATCTTTGAATCCCTGTAATGCCGTGCAACCAATGACTCGTTAATGAACCCATAGCCACCGAAGATTTGCGTAGCATCCCGAGCGTTATCCATTGCCGCTTCCCCGGCGACCATCTTGGCGATTGCTGCCTCGGTCTTGAAATCCTTGCCGGCAAGCATCTTGGCTGCTGCGGCATAGTAGGCAAGTCGTGAGGTGTGCACGCGGGCAGCCATGCGGGCGATCATGAAGGAAATTCCTTGGTTTTCACCGATGCTGCGCCCAAATGCTGTGCGGCTTTTTGCGTAGGCCACCGATTCGTCAAGGCATCCTTGCGCGGCACCGGTTCCGAGAGCTGCAATCGCGATGCGCCCTTCGTCGAGGATTGAAAGGAAGTTTGCGTATCCGCGTCCCCGCACACCTAAGAGGTTTTCTTCTGGCACGCGTGCGTCTTTGAAAGATAGCGGGTGGGTATCCGAGGCATTCCAGCCCACCTTATTGTAGGCCGGTTCAACGGTGAATCCCGGGGTAGAACGCGGCATGATGATCGTCGAAATTTCCTTGGCCGCGCTACCGTCGGCCCGGGTCGTGGAGCCGGTAATCGCCGTAATCGTGACAAAGGAGGTGATGTCGGTGCCGGAGTTGGTAATAAATTCCTTGCTGCCATTTATAACCCAGGAACCATCCTCGAGCACCGCTTTGGTCTTGGTTCCTCCGGCATCGGACCCGGCTTCCGGTTCGGTTAGCCCGAATCCTGCGAGTTCGTTTCCTGCGCAAAGGTTCGGAAGTAGCTCTTGTTTTTGCTTCTCGGTGCCAAACCTATAGATCGGCATGGCACCAAGACTTACCCCGGCCTCGAGGGTGATGGCAACCGATTGATCGACTCGGCCTAATTCTTCAAGCGCTAGGGCCAGGGCAAAATAGTCACCGCCCATCCCCCCGTATTCTTCGCTGAAGGGAAGCCCAAATAGACCAAGCTCACCCATCTGGGAGATCACCGAATAAGGAAAAGAATGCTCGGCGTCATGGTGTGCCGAAACGGGTGCCACCACCTCGTTGGCGAATTCTCGTACCGTGTCAACGAGCTGCTGGTATTCGTCGTTTAGTTCCAGGTTGATCACTGTAGTGCCCCTTCTAGATCCTGTGCCCACATTTGCCGCGGGGTTTGTATCCACCGACGTCTGTGGCCTGCTCCCCGTAAAGCTCTTGGGGATTGTTAGTTGACCACGTATTGTTAGTGATCATTAACTGAATTCGAGGCTAGTGTCGGACGGCACACTTGTCTAGGCCTCAGCGCAAGATTTCAATTCGGCGTTCCTCGCACATGAGCCCGCACCGCGACTCAGCTCAGGAAACGCAAAGGAGCAGCGAACACACCCATGGATGCCATGCCACTCACCCCGGCTTCAACCGACAGGGACAGGGCCAAGGCACAACGCCGCGCAGATTTGCTCAAGGAAGCCAGCCGGCTCTTTGCTATCCGTGGCTATGCGGGCGTTTCACTCGAGGACCTAGGTGCTGCGTGCGGCATTAGCGGACCTGCCGTGTATAGACATTTTTCGGGCAAATCCGCTGTCCTGATTGCGCTGTTGGTGGGCATGAGTAGAGACCTGCTCAAGGGCGGAAAAGAAGTGCGCGCCAATGGGGGTAGTGCCGAGGAAATCCTGGGCAAGCTCATCGAATTCCACACAGATTTCACCCTCACGCGTCCGGAAATGATCCAGGTGCAAGAACGTAGCCTCGACGCGCTCCCGGAGGCCGAACTGCACCTCGTGCGAAAACTTCAGCGCGAATATATTGCCTTGTGGACAGAGCAATTACACCTGATTCATCCGCAAGAATCGGCAACAGTGATCCGTTTTAGGGCGCACGCGGCCTTTGGATTGCTCAATTCCCCGGCTCACTCCGCACATAACCCACGCACGTCCAAAAAGGGCTTGCGTAAACTACTAAACCAGATGGCGACCGCAGCCTTGTCCACCCCGGTAGGCTAGGGATAAGTCGATCAACACAATAGAGAGGCAGTGACCGTGAAGCTACGGCCTATACAGCCCGAAGACCTAGATCAGTTCTTCGAACACCAGCAAGACCCCGAGGCGAATTTGATGGCTGCCTTTACGGCACGCAACCCATCGGATCGTGGAGTCTTTAACCACCATTGGGGATCGATCATCAACGATCCTAAGGTCATTGTGCGCACCATTGAGCATGAGGACGAAATCGCCGGTTCTATCCTGGTTTTCGAACACGAGGAGATCCCGGAGATTACTTTCTGGACGGCCAGCCGCTTCTGGGGCAAGGGCATTACTACCTCGGCTGTGGATGCTTTCCTTGCCGAGTACACAAATCGTCCATTGCGTGCACGGGTCCCCCAAGACAATGTTGGCTCGATCAAGATTTTGGAACGACGAGGTTTCAAGGTCATCGATGAGGCAGCAGATTTCTCCAACGCCCGCGCCGCGGTCGTCAAAGAATTCATCATGGAACTGGTCTAGGCCACGTCCCTCATTGCAGATTTTTCCCCCCTGAGCGCTATCGGCTTTGGGACGACGAAGGACCGGATGCTCACCCTTAGAAGGAATTCAAGGGGAGCCTTCGGTCCTTTGCTTTGAGTACACGGTCTATAGGTCAAGGTCAATGTGTCTACACCAAAGGCTGGTCCTTCCCCGTGGGAATGAACCAGCCTTTGGTATGAATCACGCTAAATGTTGTCTAGCAGCTACATGGGACTAGCTATCCGGGTTGTCATTTGCCAGCAGGATACGACGGGCCTCGCGGCGCACTGCCTGTTCGCCGGGCTCCGGAACTGGTGCCGCGGCAAGCAGTCGGCGGGTGTAGTCGTGCTGCGGTGCGTGCAATACGTCCGAGACGCGTCCCTGCTCCACTGCATGCCCATCCTTCATCACAACCACCGAGTGGGCCAGGAGGTCCACCACGGCAAGGTCGTGGCTGACAAAGAGGCAGGCGAACTCGTAGCGTTCCTGAAGTTCCTGAATCATTTCAAGCACGGCGGCCTGCACCGAAACATCCAATGCGCTGGTGGGCTCATCGGCAATCAATAATTCCGGATCCAGAGTCAAGGCACGTGCAATACATACGCGCTGACGCTGGCCACCGGAAAGCTCATGCGGGTAACGGTTAATGACCGATGCCGGCAGGTGAACCGCCTCTAGAAGCTCGGTGGCACGTTTAATGCGGGCCGCCCGGTTCCCTACCTTGTGTACCACCATGGGTTCGGTGATGCAGTCACCAATCGGGAAACGCGGATTCAGGGACGCCGCAGGATCTTGGAAGATCACACCAATCTTGGCTCGTACCGCACGCGCCGCCTTGGGACGCAGCTGGGTGAGGTTTTGTCCCTGCACCGCTAACACACCCGAGGCCACGGGCAGCAAGCCCAGCACTGCCTTGGCAATCGTTGATTTACCGGAACCCGATTCGCCAACGATGCCTAGGATCTCCCCGCGCGCCAGCTCGAATGAAACATCGTCGACGGCACGGAATTTGGAACCCCGCATATCGTATTCGAGCACCAGGTTTTTGGCTTCAAGAACCAGCGTGCGGTTCGGATTGACCGGTGCGATCGGTTCTGGTTGCCAGTCACCACTGATGTCCACTGCTTCAAGGCGCGGAACCGCCGCCAGGAGCTTCTGCGTATACGGGTGCTGTGGGCGGTTGAGCACCTGATCCACGGTTCCGGTTTCTACCAGCGAACCACGGAACATCACCGCGACGCGGTCGGCTAGGTCGGCTACAACACCCATATTGTGGGTGATCAACAGGATGCCGGTGTTCAGCTTGTCCTTGAGCTCGCGCAGCAAATCAAGGATTTCGGCCTGCACCGTCACATCAAGTGCGGTAGTTGGTTCATCGGCAATAATCACCTTGGGATCACAGGAAATTGCCATGGCAATGACGATGCGCTGACGCTGGCCGCCGGAGAACTGGTGTGGGTACTGTTTGATCCGCTTGCGCGGTTCGGGAATGCCGACCATTTCCAACAGTTCGACGGCACGTGCGGTGGCTTCCTTCCCATAGGCAAGACCGTGAAGTTCCAGCGATTCGGTGAGCTGACGCTCGATGGTAAGCACCGGGTTCAACGCCGTCATCGGTTCCTGGAAAACCATGGCAATATCCGTGGCACGCATCTTACGCATCTTGGCTTCGGGAAGATTAACAACGTTGATTCCTCCCACAAAGGCCTTACCCGTGATGCTCGCATTCGAGGGGAGCAAACCCATGGCGGCGGTTGAGGTTACGGATTTACCGGACCCTGATTCGCCCACCAGTGCAACTACCTCGCCGGGGAAAACCTCAAGGGAGAGCCCCTTGACGGCTTTCACATCGGAGAATTCGGTTTGAAAGGTGACCGAAAGGTTCTCAAAGCTCAGTGCTGTGCCGGTGGTGGCTGGCTCGTGTGTCTGGGTGCTCATGAGAGTTCCTTTGTCTTGCGGCGCTTTGCTTTGCGGGTCTGGCGGGGATCGAACGCATCGCGTAGGCCATCGCCGAGGAAGTTCACGCTCAGAGCGATAGCAACGATGATCATACCCGGCCACCAGAAGAGCCATGGCCTGTTGGTGAATGCATTTTGGTACTGGCTAATGAGCAAGCCCAGTGAAGTTTCCGGAGGCTGAACACCAAAGCCGAGGTAACTCAAGGAGGTTTCCAAGAGAATCGCACCGGCGATGGCGAAGGTCGCGTTGACAACAATAACGCCAACGGTATTTGGCAGCAGGTGCTTGAAAATCACACGGCTTGTCTTAGACCCCATAGCCTGTGCCGCAGCTACATACTCCCGTTCTCGCAAGGAGAGAATTTCTCCACGAACCAGTCGGGCTAGACCCGTCCAAGTCAAAAGGCCAAGCACAAATGCTAAGGCAAATATAGAGCCAGACTTGTTGCCGACCATCTGCGCCAACACAGCGGCAAGGACCAGCAACGGGATGACAATGAACAGGTCGGTTATGCGCATCAGGACTTCATCAACCCAGCCGCGGAAGTACCCGGCAACGGCACCGATAATGGCACCAATGAACGTAGCAACCATGCCTACGATCACTGCGATGATGATTGACTTTTGAGTACCACGCATGACAAGGGCAAAATAGTCCTTACCAGTATTGTCTTGCCCAAATGGACTCTCACCAAAGGCAAGTCCACTACCACCCAGCCAAGTAGGTAAGAGGCTAAGGGTTGGTGCACCACCATTGATAAGTTCTCCGGCTTTTGAATAGTCTTTATCCCACCAACCTGGGATACCAGCAAAACCAATGGAGCTGAAAGCCATCACCGTAATGAAAACGAGCACCACGCTGGAGATAATTGCCGGTTTGTGGTTAAGAAAGCGTCGGCGAATAAGTTGGCCTTGGCTTCTAGACTGACTCTCATTTTTAGCCAGCTCGGCGTCTTCAACCTCGGCCAAGGAAACCACGGGGTGTCCGTCCGGTCCCATTTCTGATTGCATGTTCGATGAACCTCGTAGCTCGTCGTTGTTCTGGTGCTCGCTCATACCCGGATCCTCGGGTCAAGCAGTGCGTAGAAGATATCTGCCAACATGTTGAAGAGCACCGCTGCGGTGCCGGTGACTAGGAAAAATGCCATGACAGGGGCCGGATCAATATGCTCTAGTCCGGTCTTGAACATTTCTCCCATGCCTTTCCAGCCAAAGACCGTCTCGGTGATCACAGCTCCACCGATCAATCCCGCGAAGTCGAATGCGGCGATGGTAGCAATGGGGATCAAGGCGTTACGGAAAGCGTGCCGAAAGACCACCGTTCGTTCGGAAAGACCCTTGGAGCGAGCGGTACGGATGTAGTCCTGCTGGCCTACCTCGAGCATCGAGGTTCGGGTATAACGCGAGTAACTTGCCAGGGAGATAATGGCCAGTAGAAGGGTCGGCAGCAATAACTGGGCACCACGGTCCAAGAAGATTTCCCAGAAACCACCATCGAAGTTAGGTGTTTGGGAACCAATGGTGCCGATGGGACGCGGTTTGAGCGCCAAGAATTCGGGCCAAGCACGGAAGATGTGATCGACTGTCGTCAGTCCCGCGGCAACCAGCCCGGTAAAGGCGCTGACCCACATGGCGATCTTGCGAACGCGACCGCCCATAAAGTAGCCAATGGCTCCGGGAATGATCATCGATAATGCGCCGCCAATGATCAGCAACCACGTACTTGGTGACTCCAACAAGGAGAACGTTGCATAGTAGGCGATGATGCCTAGACCCACGGTAATCAAAGCCGGGTAGAGAACTGCCTTATTACGTACTCCCACGGTCATTGCCGTGCCGGAAAGCGCAACGGCTAGGGAAAGGATAATGATGCCCACTAGGCCCAGCTGTGGGTAGCGGAAGAAGTTCAGCCAGAGCAGATACGGGATTGCCACACCGACGAAGGCCGCCGAGACGGCGAAGGTAATGATGCGGCGTTTGAGGTCACCGGCGAGGAAGACCTGCATGAGGAAACCAAAGAGCAATGCGATGACGATAATTTGAACCATCGATATGTCTGGCTCTTTGATCCAGTCATTGTACCCAATGGCCATGTATTCCTTGAGCATCACGGCTGCCCAGAAGACCGGCAGTGAGAAGAACAAAAAGGTCAGGAAGGTAACGCCGTAGTCGAGGCCCGAGTACTGGCGTACCGCAGTGAGAACACCGATGGCAATGCCGAAGATTGCTGCGAGCACCGTAGCCAAGATGACGAGTCTAAGTGTTGAGGAGGCTGCTACAGCAAGGAGGTCATTGACGTTTTGTCCCTGGATATTTGTGCCTAGGTCACAGGCACCACCGAAGCACTTACCGACTCCTGTGAGCCAGTCCCAGTACCGCGCGTACCAGGGCTGGTCTAGGTTCATGTATTCGACGCGTTGAGCCATGAGATGTTCACGGTTATCAGCGGTACTCTCACGCAGGTCTTGTAGCGGGTCACCGGAGTTAATCACCAGGACGTAGAGGAGGAAGGAAGCCGCGAGCAAAATGCCCAGCGAAGCCCCAAGCCTCTTAATAATAAATTTCAGCACTGCTGTTTCTTACCTTTCCGTCTTTGTCCGCCCCGGCAGGTTGTGCCAACACGGGCGTGTGGGGCCCGGCTTGATGGCCGAGCCCCACACTAAGACGCTGAATCTGCCTGTGGGCAATTACTCAGCGCGGACCCACTGCTCCGCGTTCCAGACGATCTGCGACTGGGTTGCGGTGTGGCGCACGTTCTTGATGTCAGCCGAGGAGGCGGACAGACCCGGGTGTGCGAAGACCGGAATGCCGAAGAGGTTATCCCACAGCAACTTCTCGATGTTCTTCATTTCGGTTGCGTGAACTGCCGGATCCATCGAGGTAGCCAGGCGCTCCCAAGCTGCGTCAATGTCCTTGTTGGAGAACTTGCCGTAGTTCTGTGGCTTGCCGGTGGCGTAGATGTTCTGACCCGAGGTGATCTGGCCCGAACCTGCCCAAGCGAACAGCGCAACGTCGTAGTCGCCACGTTCCTGGGTGCCGCCCGGTGCGAAGAACTTCGGATCTCCCGCGTCAACAACTTCGAAGCCCGCAGCATCACACGAGGACTTGATCAGTGCTACCTGGTCGGTACGGCGCGGGTTAGGTGCCGAGTAACCGATACGAACCTTGGTTCCGGTAGCGTTCTGCTCTTCAAGGATCTTCTTGGCGCCTTCTACGTCGACGTTGTCGTAACGGCCGTCGTAGGAGAATGCGACTACATCCTTGTAGTTAGCCTGGAACGGGAAGACTTCACGAGCGTTAAGCACGATGGCGTCCGGGTTCAGCGGCTTGATCAGGTTATCGACGATCAGCTGGCGAGGTACGCACTTGGCGAAGGCCTGGCGCAGTTCGAGCGAATCCTTGAATGCGGCCTTGTCACCGAAGTTGAAGTCAAGGTGCTCCCAGGTCATGGTGTCACCCTGCTGGATGTTGACCTTGTCGCCGAGCTTCTGCAGCTGTGCCAGGGTATCGACGGTCGGCTGCGGGGCAATCACGTTGAGTTCGCCGTTATCCAATGCCTGAACCATGGCGCCATCGTCGATGAAGCGGAAGGTCAAGGTCTTGGTTGCTGCCGGGGTGCCGTAGTAGTTCTCGTTGGCTTCCAGGGTGACCGATTCGCCTGCGGTCCAGCTCTTGAGCTTGTAGGGGCCCGAGGACGGGATCAGGTCTGCTGCCGGGAGGGTACCTGGCTTGGTGGTCCAGCCGGTGTTCCAGAATTCTGCGGCCTTGACAAGCTTGGTTGCATCGCCGGCGCGGATTGCGTCAACGAGCTCCGCGGTGGACATGCCACCCTGCTTGGCAACAACGTGTGCCGGTGCGCCGAGCCAGGACTGAATCTGCCAGTCCGGATCCGGGTTCTTGAAGGTGACGGTGAATTCCTTGGCGTCTGCTGCGCCTTCCGGACCCTTAGGAACAGTGCCGCCAAGGTCAGCGGATACCGAGTCGAAGAGAAGCTTCGGCTCGCCCTTGGAGTCCTTGCCATTGGTCAGGTTGGCATTCTGGGTTGCCCAGGCCAGTACCGCATCCGCGGCGGTGATCTGGGTTCCGTCGGACCATTTGGCCTCGGGGTTGATGGTGTACTTGATGGTTAGCGGATCGTCGCTAACCTTCTCGTAGGAACCAATGTCCTTGTTCTGGTAAATGACACCGTCGGTGCCGAAGTACGAGAAGCCTGCAAGTACTCGGTCGGTAATTGCCGAGTTGTAAGTGCTGTAGGTCTGCGGAGTGTTGGAGTTATATCCAATGAACTCCGGTGCGCCCACCGATACCTTGATGGTGTCGTCCTTGGTAGTGATATCACCAAGGTCAGCAAGACCGGTGTTTGTTGGTTCTACGGTGTTTGTGCCACCACTGGTTTCCGACGGCTTAGCCGATTCGGACGGACCTGCCTGACCTCCAGGTGCACAAGCAGATAGTGCCAGTGCGAGCGCAGCGCCTACTGCTACTGCCTTCGAAATACGCTGAACACGCATTTCTCCTCCTTATAGCTTGAAATTCGTGATGTCGGATTTTCATCCAAACGCGGACCACGCTCACGTGCGCTACCCCACATTCAAGAACCATAGCGTTGATCGCGCCAGATGGATATAAAAATGTCGCTTCACATTTATTACGCCTTGGACACGATTTTCTACCGCGCACCACTCCCACATAACACCCAAATAAACGTGATACCCGATACACCCGCGAAAACTCAAGGGTTTACTTCACATTGAGTTTTACCAATTACTACCCACAAGTAGGTAAAGTGCGAGCGTCGCGAAACATAACAGTTTGGCAACATCGGCAAAAGTTACGCCCCGCACCCCTAAATCCGCGTAATCACGTAGATTGTTGAACAATTACTTCCATGCAAAAACGGTGGGTGGTGAGGACTCACATCGAGTCCTCACCACCCACCGCTCGGGTATTACCTGCCCCTTTTAGGGAATACGCCCAAATACTAGATCAAGAGTGTGGCACCAGGGATCGCCCCCAGAAGGTTCCGTGTGTACTCCTGTTGCGGATTATTGAACACTTCATCGGTGCTCGAATGCTCAACAATCTTCCCGTGCTGCATCACGCACACATCATCTGCAATCTGCCGCACCACAGCAAGATCATGAGTGATGAATAAGTAGGTGAGTCCCAGATTTTTTTGCAATTCATTAAGCAGGTTCAAAATCTGGGCCTGAACCAACACATCAAGGGCTGAAACCGCCTCATCGCAAATGATCACCTCCGGCTGCAAGGCAAGGGCACGGGCAATGGCAATACGCTGACGCTGTCCGCCGGAGAGCTCGTTGGGGAACCGATACATCGTCGAGGAAGGCATCGAAACATGGCTCAGCAATTCCTTCACCCTGTTTTGACGGGATTTCGAATCCCCCATGCCGTGAATGCGCAACGGCTCTTCAATCGTCCGATAAATGCTGTACATCGGATCCAAGGAACCATAGGGGTCCTGGAAAATTGGTTGTACACGCCTCCGGAACTTGAAGAGCTCAGATTCGGGTTGCTCGTTCATCACCATGCCGTCAAAGCTGATGGTTCCGGCGGTTGGTTTGAGCAGATTCAAGACCATCTGAGCAACGGTTGATTTACCCGAACCCGACTCCCCCACAATCGCTGTGGTGGTTCCACGCTTCACCGAGAACGTCACATCATCAACGGCCGTAAAGTCGATGCTCTTACCCAGGCTCTTGCGAAGTTTAAAGACCTTGGTCAGGTTCTTAATCTCCAACACGTCATCACCGGCCTTCGAATGCACGGGCTTTTCCACGGCATTGGCTTCCACTGCTTCATTCAGGGAGTGGGTTTGTAAACGCTTAGATGCCAGCGACGGAGCCGAGGCAACAAGCCGCTGGGTATAAGGGTGCTTTGGATTGCGCAATATTTCTAGCGCTGGACCGGATTCCACCACCTGCCCCTTGTACATGACTACAACCTTTTCGGCGCGTTCGGCGGCCAACCCCAAATCGTGGGTAATCAGCAGCACGGCGGTACCAAGTTCGGTAGTTAACCGTTCTAGATGGTCAAGAATCTGTTGTTGGACCGTCACATCCAACGCACTTGTAGGTTCATCGGCAATCAGCAAGCGCGGGCGGCAGGCAAGGCCAATGGCAATCAGCGCACGTTGACGCATGCCACCGGAGAATTCGTGCGGATACTGGTTGGCTCGAGTTGCAGCGTTGGGCAGGCCTGCCTCGGCGAGCACCTCGGCAACACGTTCCTTGGCGTTATCTCCCGCAAGCCCGTTGGCTTTGAGAGTTTCCTTCACCTGAAACCCGATCTTCCACACAGGATTGAGGTTTGACATAGGGTCTTGCGGCACCATGCCAATCGAGTTACCGCGCAGCTCAATGATTCGCTTATCGCTGACATTTGTAATGTCTTCGCCATCAAAAATGATTTGCCCGCCGGTGACCTTGCCATTGCCCGGAAGCAAACCAATAGCAGAGAGTGCCGTCGTCGATTTTCCGGATCCCGATTCCCCAACAATCGCTACAGTTTCACCGGGCATGATACTCAGATGAGCGTTACGCACCGCATAGACGGGGCCTTCGGGGGTATTGAAGGTAATGGCAAGATCTTTGATTTCCAGTAGAGGACGATCCGCATCGAATGTTGACACCGATGGCTCCTTGTTTCGTTCAGTCATGGTGTTATCCCTTGCGTGATTTCGGATCCAGTGCGTCACGCACAGCGTCACCGAGCATGATGAAGCTAAGCACCGTGACCGACAGTGCGAGTGCGGGCCACATCAGAATTGCTGGGTTATTGCGCAGCGAGATCTGGGCCGAGGCGATATCGTTGCCCCAACTCATGATGCTCGGCGGCAAGCCTACGCCAAGGAATGAAAGCGTTGCCTCGGCAACAATGTAGATGCCCAACGAGATCGTGGCGATCACGATAATCGGAGCCAGTGAGTTCGGCACCACGTGTTTCACAAGCGTCTTGAATTTTGACAGACCCAACGCTCGCGATGCCATGACATAGTCCGAGTTCTTCGCCTCGATGACGGCACCTCGGGTAATTCGGGCAAGCTGCGGCCAGCCGAAAATGGTCAGGGTGATAATTACCGTCCAGATGCTCTTGTTATCGCGGAATGCCGGAAGTTGCATGATGATGATGGCTCCCAGGATGAGCGGTAAGGCAAAGAAGATATCTGTAATGCGTGCCAAGACAGCATCCAGCCAGCCACCGTAGTAGCCTGCCAGTGCGCCCAAGGCACCGCCGATAATGACCACGAAGATGGTGGTGAACAGGCCAACAAGCACCGAGGCCCTAGCACCAAAGATGATCCTGGCGTAGATATCGCAGCCCTGGAAGGTGAACCCCAGCGGATGCCCCGCTGCCGGTCCTTTACGGGCGTTAGAGAGCGTACATGATGTCGGATCCGTATGCGTGAACAACTGCGGGAATACGGCAACCGCAATGACAAGAAGAATCAGGATCGCCGAAATAATGAACAGCGGCTGCTTGCGCAGTGAGCGCCACGCCTGTGCCCACATGCTCAACGGGACTGCGCTTTCGTCGACCTTGTCCACGTCTTGAAGCGGGGTATCTTCCAAACGCGCCACGTAATGCTCTATTTTGCGTGTCGAAACTTTCCCGGAGCGTATGCGCTGTGCTGCGCCTTCCGGTTCAATAATTTCTGGGGTTGGATTCTCAGGCATACCGGATCCTTGGGTCGAGCCATGCGTACAGTAAGTCGACGACGAGGTTGGCGAGAACAAATACGAGTACCAGCACGCTGACAACTGCAACCACCGTTGGGGTCTCACCTTTAAGGATAGATAGGTAGAGCAGGTTACCGACGCCTGGAACATTGAAAATACCTTCGGTCACGATGGCACCACCCATGAGGGAGCCAAGATCCGCACCGAGGAAGGTGACTACCGGGATCATTGAGTTGCGAACGATATGCACAACTACAACGCGGCGACGAGAAAGCCCCTTCGCGGTAGCCGTCCGCACATAATCTGCGTTCTTGTTTTCAATCACCGAGGTGCGGGTCAAACGAATCACGTAGGCCAGCGATACCAAACCCAAGACAAGCGCCGGCAGTATCAAATCGCTCCACGGAGCGCCAGGACTCACCGTGGGTTTGGCCCAGGCGAGTTTCACACCGACAACAAATTGCAGGATGAAGCCCAAAACGAAGGTTGGTACTGCAATAACAATCAGCGAGGCAATCAAGACGGTTGAGTCAAAGAGCTTGCCCTTGCGCAAACCTGCAATGACACCAAAAATGATGCCGAAGAATGCCTCAAAAACCAGTGCCATGATCGCCAGTCGTGCGGTAACGGGGAAGGCTCGGCCAATCACGTCCGAAACGGGCTGTCCGGAAAACGTTTCGCCCAGATCGAAACTGAGCAGATTTTTCAGGTACAGCAGGTACTGCATCCAAAACGGCTTGTCGAGGTTGTATTGAGCGGTGAGTGCGGCTTCAACCGCCGGACTCATCGGTTTGCCGCCCGAAAGCGCTGCGATGGGATTACCCGGTGTTGCGAAAACGAGGAAATACACAAGCAGCGTTGCCCCAAGGAAAACGGGAATCAACTGCAAGAATCTCAGGAGAGTAAAACGGATCATGGGGTCGCCACCCGTTTAGCTGCGGCGAAGATCGGGTCGATCAAGGTGCTACTCCTTGTAAGGAAGCAAAGTTGCGGGCTCGTACTTCACAACGGTTACCTGTGAAGTAAGTGAGGGGAACCCTTCTGGGGCTCCCCTCACTTAGGAATTCGAATGTGTGGAAGTTGGTTACTTACCGGTCACTGCGTAGTACAGCGGAACACCGTTCCAACCGAACTTCACATCTGCAACCTTGGTGCTCCAGCCGCCCTGAACTCCTTGGTACCACAGCGGTACTACCGGCAGATCCTTGAGCAGGATTTCCTGAGACTCGTTGAAGATCTTGTTACCTTCTTCAACGCTGGTAGCCGAGAGACCTTCGGCCAATTTCTTATCGAACGCTGGGTTCGAGTAGTCGCCATCGTTAGAACCTGCACCGGTGCCGTAGAGCGGGCCGAGGAAGTTATATAGCGATGGGTAGTCGGCCTGCCAACCGGCACGGGAGGCACCGGTGAGCTTCTTCTCGCCCACGATGGTGCGCATTTCCTTGAAGGTCGGAATCGGGTTCAGCTCGGCCTTGATCGGCAAGGTATTGCTGATCTGGTTGGCCATCGCCTCGATGTATTCCTTGTTACCGGCACCGTCAATGTTTGAGGTGATGGTAAAGACCTTGCCTGCCGGCCACGGGCTGATGGCTTCAGCCTGTTCCCAGAGCTTCTTGGCTCCCTCGGCATCAAAGGTCAAGACATCGCTACCCGGAATTGCATCCGAATAACCATCGATCACCGGTGAGGTGAATTCCTTGGCTGCCTGCTTGCCGCCGAAGAAGATGTTATCGATGATTTCCTGGCGGTTGATCGCCTTAGAGATTGCCTGGCGGCGCAACTGACCTGCTTCGCCCTGGAATTCGGGCAGGTAGCTTGGGATGGTCATGGTTGCGTTGCCTGCATAGGGCTGGTTGACCGAACGGTCGCCCAAGTCGGTCTTGTAGTTCTGCAGGGCACTTGGTGGAATCTGGTCAAGGATATCTAGGTTGTTGGCCAACAGATCCTGGTACGCGGCATCGAAGGTCGTGTAAATCTTGAATGTCACACCGCCATTTGCGGGCTTACGCGGGCCCGAGTAATCGGCGTTGGGAACCAGCTGGACCTGCACGTTGTGCTGCCAGCCACCATCGGCAAGCTTGTAGGGACCATTACCGGCGGGGTTTTCACCAAAGGCTTTAGGATCCTTGAAAGCGGCTTCCGGCAACGGGTAAAAGGCGGTGTAGCCAAGACGCAGCGGGAAGTCGGATTCCGCACGGCTCAGCTCAACGGTGAAGGTGTTGTCATCGACAATCTTCAACCCTTCCATCTTGTCTTCGGTGGACTTCTCCGCGCTGACCTTGTCGTAGCCCTTGATAGATTCGAAGAAATACGAGTTCAGCTGGGCGTTCTTTGCAGCTGCACCAAAGTTCCAGGCATTCACGAATGATGCTGCGGTCACTGCCTCACCATTGGTGAACTTCTGGCCGGACTTGATCTTGATGGTGTAGTTCTGTGCGTCGGTGGTTTCGATAGACTCGGCAAGCTCGTTGACCGGTGCACCCGTTGCGTCGTAGCTGACCAGACCGGTGAAGATCAGGTCCATGACGCGCCCGCCGCCAACTTCGTTGGTGTTAGCGGGGAGTAGACCATTTTGTGGTTCTGTCGAGTTTGCGGTAATTACCGCGGTTGCGTTGCCGCCACCACCGCCAGCGTCAGTGCTGGTGGCAGCACCGGAGGTTGCCGCTCCTTGATCGCCGCCGCCACCACAGGCGGTAAGCGTCAGTGCGAGTGCCGCTGAAAGCACCAGGGCCTTCGAAGTACGGTTGTAACGCATACTTGTTCTCCTCAAGAAATCTATGCTCGGGCGGGAAAAGTGAAGCATCGTTGCCTACACCCGCATCCCCGTGAGTAACATCACTCACTGTGAGACTACTCACAAGCACCTGAAGCAATCAATGAATTTTCGCGTTTTGTCCCAATCTTTATGAAGATGAAACAAATATGACGGCCGTCAAACTTACATCTGACATGGTTGTCCTACAATTCGTTGTCCCGCGGGGTAAAGCGCTATAGCAAAGCGAAGAGCATTCCGGGGTCTTTCAAGAGCATTCCCAGTTCGGCAAGGAATTTTGCGCCCTGTTCACCATCAACTACCCGATGATCAAATGAAAGCGAAAGGGTCATTACCTCGCGCAACGCAATTTGGTCATTAAACTCCCAGGGCATCCTTCGTACCTGCCCCAAAGCCAGAATTCCGGTTTGCCCCGGCGGCAAGATCGGCGTACCGGAATCAATCCCAAAGACCCCGATATTGCTGATACTAAAAGTGCCACCGGCCAATTGGTGAGGGGTGCTGCTTCCATTGCGGGCCGCAGCGGTAAGCACACTGATCTCACCGGCCAGGGTGAGCAGATCCATCCCCTGAGCCTCATGTACCACGGGAACCAACAGTCCACGCTCGGTGGCAGCGGCAATCCCCAAATTTACGTAATGGAATTCGATGATTTCCTGAGTCTTTTCATCCCACCGCGAGTTCAATCCCTGATGTTTGGCCAATAACAGGCTCACGGCCTTGGCCACCAGGGTGGTAATTGTCAGTTTTACTCCGGCAAATTCCCGTTTGGACCGCAGTCGTTCAAGCAATTCCATAGAGCGGGTGATATCAACGGTGAGAAATTCTGCAACATGAGGTGCACTAAAGGCACTTGAGACCATTGCCGCAGCCGTGGCCTTTCGTACCCCGTGTACCCGTACCCGGGTTTCACGCGGTGTCGAGGATTCGGAGGCCAGTGGTGCTTCTGGCAGCAAAGTCACCGGTGAAATGCTCGGTACTTTTTCTTGCTGCGCCGGGTGTTGAGCTTGCAAAACGTCTTCGCGAGTAATCAGCCCATCGTTGCCGCTAGGGGCTACAACACGTAAATCAATGTGCAAGTCACGAGCCAGTTTTCGAACCGGTGGCCGCGCACGCAGATAACCGATCCCCACCCTAGATTCATCGATAATTGACTCAGATTCTGCTGTATCACCCCGCTCACTGATGACCTGCGGGCTAGCCGATGGCCGCGCTTGAGCAGCCGTAACAGCTGTCCTACCGCGCCGTGCCGGTCTGCCCTTTATGTCGGCCGCTGCCCCGTACCCAACAAGTGTTGGCTGGCGTTTTTCCGCCTCATCCCCGGCTTCAGGGGGCGAAGCAGCACTGCCCGCGGCAACAGATACATCAAAGGAAATGATTGGATTACCCACATCGACAACTGCACCCACTGGCTCAAAGATCTTCCGCACGGTGCCACTAAATGGGGAGGGTAATTCAACAATTGCCTTGGCCGTTTCAATCTCGGCAATGATTTGGTTCAGGGAAACCGCATCGCCAACCCCGACCTTCCAGGCAATAATCTCCGATTCGGTCAGCCCCTCACCAAGATCCGGTAAGTTAAAGAGTTTTTCCATGACGATACTCAACCTTCCTCTCCCAGCTGTGCACGAGTCCGGCGCATGACCTGATCAACCCCATCAAGGATTCGATCAAGATCCGGCAGATGATGCATCTCAAGCTTTGAGGGTGGGTAGGGAATGTCGAATCCCGTCACGCGCACCGGCGCATGATCCAAATGGTCAAAGCATTTCTCGGTCAGCGATGCGGCAAGTTCGGCACCCATTCCGGCAAACCTGCTTGCCTCATGGGTGATCACCACTCGCCCGGTCTTACGCACCGAGGTGGCAAGAGTTTCAAAATCAACGGGTTCAATGCTGCGCAAATCGATGACCTCAATATCGATGCCCTCATCCTCGGCCGCGGTTGCCGCGTCAAGCGCGGTTTTCACCAGTGGCCCATAGGCAATTAGTGTCACATCGTTACCTTGACGGGCAATATTTGCCTTGAAGAGTGAGCCGGTGCGTGGCGCAACTTCCGTATCGACCTCACCTCGTTGATGATAACGGCGCTTAGGTTCAAGGAAAATGACCGGATCGTCATCCTCAATGGCTTCCTGAAGCATCCAATAGGCATCCTGCGGGGTTGCCGGTGCCACCACACGCAGGCCGGCAGTATGGGCAAAGTATGCCTCAGGTGATTCGGAGTGGTGCTCCGGTGAACCAATGCCACCACCAAAAGGAATGCGGATGGTGACCGGGAGCTTCACCTTGCCGCGGGACCGAAAATGCATCTTTGCAAGCTGGGAGACGATCTGGTCGAAGGCGGGATAGACGAAACCATCGAATTGGATTTCCACCACCGGTCGATATCCGCGAAAGGCGAGCCCGATGGCGGTTCCAACAATGCCGGATTCGGCCAATGGAGTGTCGATGACCCGGTGGGCACCAAAGTCTTTTTGCAATCCATCGGTGATGCGGAAAACGCCACCGAGCTTGCCAATATCTTCACCCATTAACACGACCTTATGATCGTGTTCCATGGCGGCGCGGAGCCCCGAGTTCAGTGCCTGAGAAAATGTCAGAGTTTTCATCGTGTCACCTCGGCATCCTGGGAAAAACTTTCTAGGTACAGCTTGTAGTTATCGCGTTGTTCATCGAGCCATGAGTGTTCGTGGCTGTAGACGTTTTTAAAGAGATCATCAACGGATGGGTCGGGCATGGTGGTGATTGCCTCGCGCAACCCGGCCGCCAACTCATCGGCCGCTTGGGTGGAACGCTTCTTGAGCTCTTCGAGGTCCGCGCCCAGCGAGTCGAGGTGTGCTGCAACACGGTCCAGCGGATCTTTTGCCGCCCACTGCTCGAGCTCTAGTGCATCGCGGTAGCGGGTTGGGTCATCGGCCGTGGTGTGTGCGCCCATGCGGTAGGTGACCGCCTCAATAAATGCCGGGCCGTTGCCGCTGCGCACATGCTCGAGCGCCGCACGGGTTGCGCCCATCACCGCAAGTACATCGTTTCCATCGACCCGCCAGGTGGCAAGGCCAAAGCCCTTGGCACGGTCTGCGATATAGCCAGCAGTTTGCCGGGCCACGGGTTCGGAGATGGCCCAATGGTTGTTTTGGCAGAAAAAAATCACCGGCGCTTGGTAACTTGCCGCGAAGACCATTGCCTCGCTGACATCGCCCTGGCTGGTGGCACCATCACCAAAGTAGGTAATTGCCGCGGCATCCGAACCGTCAAGTTTAAGTCCCATGCCGTAGCCGGCTGCATGCAGGGTTTGGGCGCCGATAACAATTTGCTGGTTTGCCATATTCACCTCGTACGGATCCCAACCGCTGGGTGCTGCACCACGCCACATGCGCAGCAAATCTTGTGGGGCCACTCCGCGGCAGTAGGCAACACCGTGTTCGCGGTAGGACGGGAAGATGAAATCCTCGTCACTCAGCGCGCGGCCGGAACCAATCTGGGCGGCCTCCTGACCCAGCAGTGGGGCCCAAAGTCCCAGCTCGCCTTGGCGTTGCAGCGCGGTTCCCTCGTGATCTAGGCGTCTAATGCACGCCATATCTATATAGAGGTCTTCGAGTTTGCGTTGATCTATATCGCTGACCCAGACATCGAGGTCTTCGCAGGGGTGTCTGGCCCCATCGGGGCCGATGATCTGTAGGTATTCTCCGGTTCCGGCCGGGGCCGGTACATCAAACGTGTTGGACACGGTCAGCATCCTTCTGCGTTGCAGGGGTACCCGGAAAAAGCGTGTCTTCGTGGGACGCGACTTTTTCCGAGGGCGGTCGCCTCGTCGCCACCACCTACCTGTGATGCTACTCACGTTAATCAATGCGCACAATCCTTGGGAAGCAAATTGGGCAAGCTGCACTATTCACCCGGGTTTCGGGGTGCTAATCTTGCGCATTATGCAGCAATTAGACGTAACAGACATTCGCATCTTGCAGGCACTGAGTGCCGCGCCGAAGGCCAGCGCCGTGGCAATTGCCGCCGAGCTAGGACTGAGCCGCAATACCGTCCAAAGTCGCATGGCACGACTTGACCTCTCCGGTGCGTTGTTGCCCTTTGAACAACGGATCAATCCCGCCTTCTTGGGCTTCCCACTGGCAAGCTTTGTCAATATCCATATTCAGCAGCGCAAACTGGGTGCCATCGTGGCAAAGTTGCGCCTCATTCCGGAGATTATCGAGGCACATGGGGTCACCGGTTCGGCGGATATTCTGGCCCGCGTGGTGGCCAGCGGCGCCGAGGAACTTTTCCGGGTCAACGGCGCAATCCTGGATATCGATGGGGTTGAACGGGCAGATACCTCCTTATCGATGGCCGAACTCATCCCGCGTCGCACCTCAACACTCATGGCGCAACGTCTGGCCTCCACCCAAGGATCCCCCGCATTGGCAACCGCCGTTTCCCACGAGGCACACTAGCGTCGCTAACCTTTGCCCGGACAGCCACCCCATAAAAATACTCTCGCCATACCAACAAAAAACGCTGTGGCGCTCCATTCCCCTTGTGAAGGGGCGGAACGCCACAGCGTTGTTGTTCTAGCCACACGGTGCGTGGCCCAAGGTTGAGCCTAGTGATCTACTGCCTTTTCGGCACCGACACCGGTCAGTGAACGTACTTCCATTTCGGCGGACTTGATCGGGTCCTCGGTGTTCTTATCGAGGACCGAACCGATCCAGCCCAGGAAGAACGCCAACGGGATCGAGACGATGCCCGGGTTGGCCAGCGGGAAGACGGCGAAGTCGGCGCCGGGGATCATCGAGGTCGGCAGGCCCGACATGACCGGGGAGAAGACGATCAGCAAGATTGCCGAACCGAGGCCGCCAACCATGGACCAGACGGCGCCCTGGGTGGTGAACTTCTTCCAGAACAGCGAGTACAGGATGGTCGGCAGGTTTGCCGAGGCAGCAACGGCGAAGGCCAGTGCCACCAGGAAGGCGACGTTCTGCCCCTGGGCGCCAATGCCGCCGAGGATCGCGAAGACACCGATGACGATGACGGTGCGACGAGCAACCTTCATTTCCTTTTCCGGGGTGCTCTTGCCCTTGGCGATGACCGATGCGTAAACATCGTGGGCGAAGGAGGCGGCAGCGGTGATGGTCAATCCGGCAACCACCGCCAGGATGGTGGCGAAGGCCACCGCGGAGATCAACCCGAGCAGCAGCGGGCCGCCGAGCTCGAAGGCCAGAAGTGGGGCCGCGGAGTTCACGCCGCCCGGGGCTGCCTTGATCTTATCTGCACCAATCAATGCGCCGGCACCGTAGCCAAGGACCAGGGTGAACAGGTAGAAGCCACCGATGAGCCAGATGGCCCAGACCACCGAGCGACGGGCTTCCTTGGCGGTCGGAACCGTGTAGAAGCGCATCAGCACGTGCGGCAAACCGGCGGTGCCAAGCACCAGGGCCAGGGCCAGGGAGATGAAGTCAAGCTTTGAGGTGTCTGACTTGCCGTACTGCATGCCCGGGTTCAGGATGTCGGGCGTTCCAGCCGATTCAACTGCGGCACCCAGCAGTGCGGAGAAGTTGAAGCCGAACTGTGCCAGGACCATGATGGTCATGATGAATGCGCCGGCGATCAGCAGGCAGGCCTTGATGATCTGCACCCAGGTGGTGCCCTTCATGCCACCGATCAGTACGTAAACGATCATCAGGATGCCAACAACGACGATGACCAGCGACTGACCCAGGCGATCATCGATACCCAGCAACAGGGAAACCAGCGCACCGGCACCGGCCATCTGAGCCAGCAGGTAGAAAACACAGACCGCGAGGGTGGAGATTGCCGCGGCAATGCGCACCGGGCGCTGCTTGAGACGGAAGGAAAGCACATCGGCCATGGTGAACTTGCCGGTGTTACGCAGCAGTTCGGCGACCAGCAGCAATGCCACAAGCCAGGCGACCAGGAAGCCGATGGAGTAGAGGAAGCCATCGTAACCATTGATCGCGATGGCACCGACGATACCCAGGAAGGATGCCGCGGAGAGGTAGTCACCGGCAATGGCTGTGCCGTTCTGGGTTCCGGTGAAGGAACGCCCGCCGGCATAGTAGTCGGCGGCCGTCTTGTTATTGGACGAGGCCTTGAGCACTACCACCAGGGTGATGCCCACGAAGAGGCCGAAGATGCCGATATTAACCCACGGGTTACCGACCTTCGTAGCCTCCTGCGCAGCGGCAAGAATCGTTAGCGAATTCACTTACTTACTCTCCTGCTTCTTGCGCTTCGAGGCGCTTGCGGATGGCGGTTGCCTTCGGGTCTAGCTTCCTATTTGCAAAGGAAACGTAGGCTGCGGTGATGCCGAAAGTTGAGACGAATTGCAACAGGCCCAGCAGGATGCCAACGTTGACGTTGCCCCAGACCTTGATTGACATGAATTCGTGTGCGTAGTCCGCCAAGAGCACGTAGGCGAAGTACCAGAGCAGGAAGATTACTGCCATGGGGAAGACAAAGCTGCGGTGCGTTTTACGCAGTTCGACAAATTCCTCGGACTTTTGCTCTCCGATGAAATCAATGCCGGAACCGAGATCCGATTCAGGGGTAATACTCATGATTCCTCCTTACAAGGTTTCAAGGTGTTGGTGTCCCCCGAATGAGTACTTGACTCATGTTCCGTTGATGCGGTGAGGTGCGCCACACCTAAGTGACTGAGATCACTCTGCGTCATGTGTGGGGTTAGAAAGAAGTACCTTGGTGCGGGTTACCGGCAAGCGGTTGGCTCGATGCGCCAAACGGCACCGGACTACGACGAGCGGTTAGCCCAAATTTGCGCCAAGTAGGCTTGTGCCATGCTCTCCACCGCACTGCAAATGACGCTGATCATTGCAACTCTCATCGTCGGGGTCTCCGTGGTCGGATACCTTGGATTCAAGATTGCCCGTTCCAACCGTGATCTGGGCACCGATGCTGACAAGGCAACCTTTGAAACGCTGCACCAGGTCTCGGTGGCGGCCCCGCACCTGGCCAAGGGGCTCACCCCGGAGGGTGCTGCCAAGGCAGGAAAACACCTGCGCGCACTACTCGCCTGCGAGGCACTGGTCATCACCGACACAGCAAAGATCCTGGCGGTGGATGGCATCATTCCGGATCACGATGACCGGGGCAGCGCACCTGCCTTTGAACTTGCGGCAAACGCCTTGGCCACCAAGCGCACCCAGGTTAAACGCTCCCAGGGCGCGGATATTGTCTGCTCCCCCATCATGGTGGGAGACACCCCGGTGGGCACCGTATGCGCCTATATTCCCCGCGCCGGCGCGGGGATTGTGCGTGCCGTGGCCGAGGTCGCCGCGTGGGTTGCCGCGCAGGTGGGCCTGGCAGAACTTGACGCCTCCCGCGCACTGCTCATGGAGGCCGAGGTCAAGGCGTTACGTGCACAGATCTCCCCGCACTTTATTTACAATTCCCTGAACGCGATCGCCTCATTTATCAATACCGATCCGGCACGCGCACGCGAACTAGTTGTCGAGTTCGCCGATTTCACCCGGTATTCCTTCCGCAGGCACGGGGATTTCACAACGCTGGCCGAGGAACTTCAGGCCATCGACAGATACCTGCTACTGGAAAAGGCACGCTTTGGGGATCGCATCCGGGTTTCACTGTCCATCGCCCCGGAGGTGTTGGCAACCGCGATCCCATTCCTCTCCTTGCAGCCACTGGTGGAAAATGCCGTGCGTCATGGGCTGGAGTCCAAGCCCGGCGGCGGCTTGATCACCATTAGCGCCAAAGATAGCGGGGAATTCGCGCTGATCACCGTCGAAGATGACGGGGTGGGCATCGATCCGGAAGCGCTGGCAGCGGTGTTGGCAGGAACCACCGAGTCAATTCATGTGGGGCTGCGCAACGTCGATGTGCGTTTACGCCAGGTCTATGGAGATGCCCACGGGTTGGTCATCGACACCGCACCCGGTGCCGGAACCCTGATCACCATGCGAGTTCCCAAGTTCCGTCCCGGCGTACTTCCAGATGGACCCTTGACTACGCTGGATGCGTCTTAGCGCGCCCAATGGGCACTAAGACCTCGTGGCCGGGTAAAGTATTTGCATGATTAATGTGGTTGTCGCGGACGATGAGTTGCCGGCTGTTGAAGAGCTGGCATATCTGTTGTCACTCGATTCCCGCATCGGAAAAATCCACCGAGCTTCCTCGGGTGCCGAGGCTCTCAAGGCCCTGGAAGAGCACGAAGTTGATGCGCTTTTTCTGGACATCCACATGCCGGCGCTTTCTGGGCTTGACATCGCCCGGGTCATCTCCCGTTTCACCCGTCCCCCGGCAGTAGTTTTTGTGACGGCCGATGAGGACCAAGCACTCGAAGCCTTTGAACTTGCGGCCCTCGACTACGTGCTCAAGCCGGTGCGCCCGGAGCGTTTGGCGGAATCGGTGCGCCGCATCTGCGAACTTGCCGAGGAAGAAACCGCGAAACCCGAGGTTGTCACGGTAGATCAGGGTGGAATCACCAAGATGATTCGCCGCGATGAGATCCGCTATGTGCAGGCCCAAGGTGACTACGCACGATTGCATACCAAGGACGCCAGCTACCTGATCCGTGTCCCGCTCAACGACCTCGAGCAGCAGTGGGCTTCGGCAGGATATATTCGCATCCACCGCTCCTATCTGGTCTCAATGGACAAGATCGACACCGTCAAGCTGGCCACGGGCAAGGCCGCAGTGATGATTGGCGGCACCGAGCTTCCGGTCTCCCGCCGGGCCCTTCCCTATCTGCGCGAACGCCTTGCGGCCAATCGGGTTCGCCCGCTGTGAGCTCCCCCGCTGCCGATTCGGCACCATCGGCCCAGGAGCCCGGCAGGCAGCAGCACCCGCTACCCGCTGGCGATCCATTGCCACCACCGGCCCCTAACCGGGTACGGGTCAGTGCGCCGGCCGGCAGCATGCTCAACATTCCACGTAAGCTCAACCCCGATGCCGCTGACGCATTTTATGTGCGCTCACTGATTCGATCGCAATTTCGTTTGGCGATCTCCGTGGCGCTGGGATTTCTGCTATTGCTGATTGGTTTGGCAGTCATTGGTGCCGCCTGGCCGCAGATTCAAGAGATTCGTTTGGCAACTATCCCCTTGCCTTGGTGGTTGCTCGGCGTTGGTGTGTACCCGATGATTTTGCTTTCGGCGTTCCTGTTTAATCGGGCGGCGGCCCGCAATGAACAGCAGTATCGGAGCATCGTCGAGCAATGAATTCAACGGTTTCCCTCCTTGCGGTACTCATAGTTTCGGTTGCGACCGTCACCATTGCTATCAATGGATTGCGGCTTTCCCGGACCACCGGTGACTTTTATGTAGCATCGCGCACCGTACCGCCGTGGTGGAACGCCAGCGCCATTGGCGGAGAGTACCTTTCGGCGGCATCGTTCTTGGGTATTGCCGGGCTGATCGTGGTTTCCGGGCAGGACGGATTGTGGTTCCCGATAGGTTACACCGCCGGTTACCTGATGTTATTGCTCTTTGTGGCGGCCCCGCTGCGGCGTTCGCGCGCCTACACCATCCCCGATTTTGCACAGATCCGCTTTGGCTCGATGCCACTGCGTCGACTCACCAGCTTCTTGGTCATAGTCATATGCTGGCTGTACATCGTCCCGCAGCTCCATGGTGCGGCCCTGACCTTAGGGATCAGCACCGGATTACCCGGTTGGATGGGTGCAGCGTTGGTCATGGGCATCGTGTGCATGACGGTACTTGCCGGTGGCATGCGCTCAATTACCTTTGTGCAGGCATTCCAGTACTGGCTCAAACTCGCGGCCTTGGCAATACCCACAGTCTTTTTGCTATTGCACCTGGATTTGCAGGGACAATCGGCAACGCTTGGCGGGGCGATCTTTGACGTCGAGGCCCAGCAAACAACGGCCAAGGGCCTGTACTACAATATTTCGTTGCTTGTTGCTTTGCTCTTTGGCACCCTGGGTTTACCGCATGTGCTGGTGCGTTTTTATACAAATCCCGATGGCCCCTCGGCACGCAAAACCACGGCAATAGTCCTTGGACTTCTTACTTTGTTTTACCTCTTTCCCACCATGTTGGGAATCTTGGGCCGGGCTTACACTCCGGAGCTGGCAAGTTCGGGGAATGCCGATGCTACGGTGTTGCTCTTGCCCGGACGGATTATTGGTGGGACCGCCGGAGATGCGCTAACGGCAATCATTGTGGGAGGCGCCTTCGCCGCGTTCCTTTCCACCTCATCGGGGCTTGTTGTCTCGCTGGCCGGGGCCATCTCACAAGATCTATTTCAGGGCACGGTGCGTGGCTTTAGGATTGCCACGGTCATGGCAACGGCTGTTCCCCTGCTCCTTGCCTTGGGTACCAATACCTTTGCCCTTGCCGGTGCCATTGGTTCGGTCTTTGCCTTTACCGCTTCAACTATTTGTCCGCTACTGCTGTTGGGCATTTGGTGGCGCGGACTTACCTCAACGGGCGCCGTCGCCGGCTTGGTGACCGGCGCACTTAGCTGCGGTTCGGCCTTGGTATTGGCAGCCGTATTGCCCACGACGCAAGGATCCTTTCATGACATGGTGTCCCAGCCCGCCGCGTGGAGCGTGCCGCTTGCCTTCTTGGTCATGATTGCTGTTTCGCTGGGAACAAAGGATCGGATTCCATCCCGAGTTGATGCGGTACTTGCCCGGCTTCACGTGCCCGAACAATCACACGATCGCAACGGCTAGGCTCACGCTGGTTCACTAACATGTGCCAGCACGGGGGGCCATAAGAAGGAGCTTAGTCAATCGATTCGCCAGCAAACCGTTGTTAAACACCGGTGGTGGCTCATATCGGCATAGATGTGGGCCACCACCGGGGGGTTACTTAGCAGTGTTGTGCGGTCTATCGCTTTGAAGCGCGGTAGCCAGCTTTTCGTGCATCACTCGTTGTCTTGAAGCACTGCTCGGGAATCGTCCTGTTGTAGAACGCTCCACCACGCACGTGGTACTTCCATTCCTTGTTGCTCCCGGTTTTGTTGCCCTTGACCGGGTACCCCGCCGGGCAGTTCTTTCCCTTGGCAGCAACCCAGCTCTTCTTGGCGGCAGGCTTCTTGACTGCTGCCTTCTTGATCACCAAAGTTTGGTTCTTGCTTGTGGTCAGCGTCTTCTTGCCCGACTTGTATTTTACTGTCGTGGTGACCTTGTAGGTCCCGGCCTTCAGCGAGGCCGAAGCCTTTTTGTTCACAATGGTTTTCTTGCCCTGCTTGACGGTCAGGACCTTCGAGGTGACCTTCACGCCCTTTTTGGCGCTCACCAGAGGCTTGATTGTTGCCTTCTTGGAACCACTGACAGTTTTGCCGCCAATCGTCTTGATGGTTACCGCAGGTGTTGCCTTCTTTGCACCAGCAACGCTGATGCTGTTGCTCAGAGCAACCGGTGCTGCGCTTGCGGCGACAGCTCCCGAAAAGACCAACGCCGTTGCCGCTGCCAGCGCGGTCAGAGACCTAAACACTCGTTTCAATTTTTCCCCAGTTTTCTTCGGTGGTGGTGATGATTTTGCACGTGCAAGTTCTTATCAAATCACAGGCCCAAAATAATGTGTACACCGCACCGTTTCGTTGCTAACCGTTTGTTGTCGTGCTGCACCAGCAATGCACAAAGATGTGGCTCGGCGCTCATGCCGTGGCAGAGGTACCACTCTGGAGGCAACCAGGAGATTTACCTACAGCGCAGGGTGATGGCTAACCGGCTTTCGTGCTTCATTTTAAGACGAAGCCGCGGAGCGCACCTGCAAGAGGATTCGCAGTGCACCTTGGAATGCAGGAGGGGTGCGCCGCACACCAATAAAAAAGTGAGGCTCTTAGCTTCCAAGACATCTGGATGTAAGAACCTCACCGTTATCCCCCCCCCGTAGATATTGTTGGGGGATCAAAAGCTAGTATTAGTCGATCGAAGCCATGAGCTCGACCACGCGATCGAGGAACGCGTCAACCTGCGATTCTTCGTAGCCCTTTTCACCTTCGGCGCGACGGAATTCGGCGCGGCGCACGGCATCGACGCTCATCGGCACGTCTTTTTCGAAGTAATCGATAAGTTGGGAGCAAAGCTTATCAACGTCTTGAACGTTGTAGCTTGAGGCATTGGCACGTGAGGGGCGTCGGAACCGCTCCCCCGGGCTGCGGTGTAGCCGTCCGCGCAGGATTGCCGAGAGGCGTCCTACCTGCTGCAGCCAGGCATCTTCACCATCGGTCTGAATCAGTGCGTCGCGTTCACGCTGTGCAAATACATCTTCCAGACGGTCAAGGGCCGCATCTACTTCGCGTGCGCTGTAGCCACCACGCTGAGCCGGGAATACGGTGCGGCGCACCATATGGCTGGTGATGATCGAATCATCGTCGCCTTCACCATTAAACGTGGCGCGGGCACGGGCGAGGAACACATCCACCTGTTTGGTGTTGTAGCCGTATTCTTTCTCGCCCACATATTCAAACGGGGTGGCGGCCGGCTGTGCCTTGTCCTGACTCACAATGCTTTCCTTGATCTTGGGGATATGATGTACCGCTATGTACCGGTACCTGAAGTGCTAAATGGTCGCAACACCTAGGGCCAAAATGCCGGTGTTTCTACCATCATAGGGTTTGACTCATGCTTGACGGGCTTAGAGCACGCCGGGCAGTAAGAAAATGGTCAACACGTAGGCCACCGGAATCGCAAATACCACCGAATCCAGTCTGTCCATGACCCCGCCGTGGCCGGGCAGAATATTGCTCATGTCCTTGATGCCGAGTTCGCGTTTGACCATTGACTCTGCCAAGTCTCCCGCTGTTGATGCGGCAACCGTTGCTACCGCCAAGGGGATGCCCATCCACCACGGAATATCGAGCAGGAAGATCGCTGCAAGAATACCCACAATGGTGGCACCGCCTACGGACCCGGCAAATCCTTCCCAGGATTTTTTGGGGCTGATCTTTGGTGCCATGGGGTGTTTTCCGAAGAGCACACCGACCAGATAACCGAAGGTATCGTTCGAGACCACAAGCAGCAGGACCGTGGTAACCAGAAGGTAACCGCTGGGCTCGTTGAGTAGCAATACTGCAAAACTCAGCAGCAGCGGTACCCACGAAAGGACAAGTATCCCGGCAATCACCGAGCGCACGGATTTGGCCGGACCCTCAAAGATCCGCCACAGGAAAACCAGCAGGGCGCTGCCGGTGAAGGCTAGGCTCAAGGCCTCAAGCCCGCCATAGTAGGCGGCGAAAGGCATTGAGAGGCTAGCGACAAGCAGCGGCACCAGGGGTGTGTTGACCCCGGCCTTATCCAACGCGCGAGTCACTTCCCAGCAACCGATACCGGCAAATACCGCAACAGTTGCAACGAAGGCAATCGGTAGCCAGAATAGGCCGGTGAGAACCAGGGCAAGCAAGATCAGCCCCACGGTAATTGCCGCGGGTAGATCTCGTCCGGCCCTGGAACTCTTGGCGCGAGTTGCGCTTTTGGAGCGCCGGGTCACAGGTTCAAGCCCGCCGGATTCCGGCGATGGCTCCGGAAGGGCCCCGGAGGCTCCTTCGCTCGGCTCGGTGGGATTGGACATTAGACTTCCAGCAGCTCGGTTTCCTTGCGCTTAAGCAGGTCATCGATGCCATCGGTGTGCGACTTGGTCAGTGCGTCAAGTTCCTTCTCGGCGCGTGCACCATCGTCTTCACCAACCTCGCCGTCCTTGACCAGCTTGTCCAAGGAATCCTTGGCGCGGCGGCGCACGTTACGCAGTGCAACCTTTGCGTCTTCACCCTTGCCACGCACTACCTTGACGTATTCCTTGCGGCGTTCTTCGGTCAGTACCGGCATGATCACGCGGATGGTCTTGCCATCGTTTGACGGGTTGGCGCCAACTTCGGAATCACCCAAGGCCTTTTCGATCTCACGCAGTGCTGTGACATCGTAGGGCGAAATCATGATGGTGCGTGCATCGGGGATAGCGAATGATGCAAGCTGCTGCAGTGGCGTCGGGGTGCCATAGTAGTCAACCAGGACCTTTGCATACATGCCCGGGTGGGCACGGCCGGTGCGGATTGCAGCGAAATCTTCCTTCGCGTTTTCGATGGTGCTATCCATCTTTTCGCCTGCCTCGGCGAGGATTTCCTCAATCACGTTCTACTCCTTATGAGTTCGGCCAGCACGAATTTTTCTGACCGGTAATTTTTGGGCTTAGGAACAATCCTATGTCACACCGGCTATCCGGTGCGGCACTAGATGGTGACGCGGGTGCCGATCTTTTCTCCGAGGATGGCACGGGTCACGTTTCCGTCGCCCTCCATACCGAAGACCATCATTTCAAGTTTGTTGTCCTTGCACATGGTCATCGCGGTCTGATCCATCACGCGGATGTCTTTGATCAGGGCTTCCTCGTAGGTGAGGTGCTCAAGCTTGACGGCGCTTGGATCCTTCTTCGGGTCCGCGGTGTACACGCCATCGACACCGCTCTTGGCCATCAAGACCACGTCTGCGTCAACTTCGAGGGCACGCTGGGCGGCGACGGTGTCGGTGGAGAAGTAGGGCAGGCCGGCGCCGGCTCCGAAGATGACAACGCGATCCTTTTCCATGTGGCGGATGGCGCGGCGCGGGATGTAGGTCTCAGCGACCTGGGCCATGGAGATTGCCGACTGCACGCGGGTGTCTACGCCGGCCTGTTCCAGGAAGTCCTGCAGGGCCAGGCAGTTCATGACCGTGCCGAGCATACCCATGTAGTCGGCGCGGGAGCGGTCCATGCCGGAGGCCGAAAGTTCGGCGCCACGGAAGAAGTTGCCGCCACCAACGACGATTGCGACCTCAACCTGTCCGACGGTTGCAGCGATTTGTTCGGCAATGCCGCGGACCGTTACCGGGTCAACGCCAAGCTTGCCGCCACCGAAAACTTCGCCCGAAAGCTTCAGCAGTACTCGTCGACGACGGGGGGTGCTTTTTTCGTTCTGCTCGGTTGCTGCGTCCATTAGGTGCTTTCCTCCTGCTTGCGGGTCAGCGTGGGCCCACGTTGATGCTTTTCATGTGGGCGAACCACAGGTGGGTTCGGCCCGGGGGGCTGGCAGGGAAAAGGGGCGGCCACCTTATGGTGGCCACCCCCTTTACCTTGATTGGCCAGAGCGCGCTAGTGTATAGCGGCTCTTAGCCGGTTGTAGTACTTAGTTGGAGCCTACGCGGAAACGTGCGAAGGCGGTACCGGCGACGCCGGCTTCCTGGAGCACAGCACCAACAGACTTCTTGGCGTCCTTAGCGAATGCCTGGTCAACCAGTACCTGCTCCTTGAAGAAGCCGGTCAGGCGGCCTTCAACGATCTTCGGCAGTGCAGCTTCAGGCTTGCCTTCGGCAACTGCGGTTTCCATGGCGATGCGGCGCTCGGATTCAACGATGTCTGCGCTGATCTCGTCGCGGGACAGCACGGTCGGTGCCATGGCTGCGATGTGAACTGCAACGTCGTGTGCAACGGTGAAAGCGTCGTCACCGGCGCCGTCAACGGCGAACAGCACGCCAACCTGTGCAGGCAAGTCCTTGGAGGTCTTGTGCAGGTAAGCATCGACGGTTGCGCCTTCGATGCGGGCGTGGCGACGGACGATAACCTTCTCGCCCAGTACTGCGCCTTCTTCGGTGACAACGTCGGAAAGGGTCTTGCCCTCAACGTCGACTGCAAGCAGGGCTTCGAGGTCTGCGGCTGCCGAGGAAACGGCAACTTCCAGAACCTGGTTGGCCAGTGCAATGAACTTGTCGTTCTTTGCTACGAAGTCGGTCTCGCAAGAAAGTTCGATCATGACGCCAACGGTGCCATCGATAACCTTGGCGGCAACGAGGCCTTCCGAGGTCGAGCGGCCTTCGCGCTTGGTGGCGCCCTTCAGGCCCTTGATGCGGATGAGCTCCATGGCCTTCTCGGCGTCGCCGTTGGCCTCGTCGAGAGCCTTCTTGACGTCCATCATGCCAGCGCCGGTGCGCTCGCGCAGTGCCTTAATGTCAGCAGCGGTGTAGTTTGCCACGTGCAACCCCATTCATAAGTGGTTTTGAGCTTTTTCGCCGAAGGACGGGCCTTGTTGGCCCGTCCCACGGTTTTCCGGGTCCGCTGGGGAAAATCACTTGTCAGTGTTTCCCTCAGCGGCTACCGAATTTTGTTTTTAGTGACTACTCAGCGGAAGCAGCAGGTGCTTCTTCGGCTACCGGAGCAGCTTCAGCGGCAGGTGCTTCTTCGACTACCGGAGCAGCTTCAGCGGCAGGTGCTTCTTCGACTACCGGAGCAGCTTCAGTGGCAGGAGCCTCGGCCTTGGAGGCCTCGAGCAGTTCGCGCTCCCACTCGGCCAACGGCTCGGCCGGAGCTTCGGTGTTGCCGGTTGCCTTGTTGTTGCGGGCGATCAGGCCAGCAGCAACGGCGTCAGCAACAACGCGGGTGAGCAGGTTGACGGAGCGGATGGCGTCGTCGTTACCCGGGATCGGGTACTGAACTTCATCCGGATCGCAGTTGGTGTCGAGAATTGCAACAACCGGGATACCCAGCTTCTGCGCTTCGTCGATTGCGAGGTGCTCCTTCTTGGTGTCTACAACCCAGAGGACCGAAGGGGTCTTGGTCAGGTTGCGGATACCGCCAAGGTTGGTCTGCAACTTGGTTAGCTCGCGCTTGAGCAGCAGCAGTTCCTTCTTGGTGTGACCCGAGCCGGCAACGTCCTCGAAGTTGATCTCTTCGAGTTCCTTCATGCGCTGTACGCGCTTGGCAACGGTCTGGAAGTTGGTGAGCATGCCACCGAGCCAGCGCTGGTTGACGTAAGGCTGACCAACGCGGGTAGCCTGCTCCGAAATTGCTTCCTGAGCCTGCTTCTTGGTGCCAACGAACAGAACGGTGCCGCCGTGGGCAACGGTCTGCTTGACGAACTCGTAGGCGCGGTCGATGTACGACAGCGACTGCTGCAAGTCAATGATGTAGATGCCGTTGCGCTCGGTGAAGATGAATCGCTTCATCTTCGGGTTCCAGCGACGGGTCTGGTGTCCAAAGTGAACGCCGCTGTCGAGCAGCTGGCGCATGGTTACGACTGGCATGTCGCAACTCCTTCCGGCAGTAGCTGGCCGGTCCATCGCTGGACCGCGGTAACTGCCATGGTTATCGGTTGATGGTGCGCATCCGGAATTGGATGTGACCCCTGGCAAGGATAGGAAAACCCACCGTGGCCCCGTACCGACTAATGCCGGACCGTGGGGCTTGGCGCCCACGCTATTGCACACCTCATTGCTGAGGTGATTCATCTGTGGATATCTCATGCGCGAAGTCGGCTACGTGTAACTTGCAAGCCAATTGGCTTTAAGGCACACAGAACCGCGTGTTCTAGTGTACTACAGGCATCGGTACCCACGGTGACTGATCCTCACAGCTTCAAGCCAAATTCATCACACCTTCACTTCCTCCCCGGGCCGTTAGATACCGGGCCCACCGGAGTTGGCCGTGATTCATGATCGGGACATGAAAACCATTTATCTGGCAGCCACTCCCCTGCTGGTTACCTTCCTACTGCTCAATTCGGCAAGCCTGCCCCAAACCGCGCTCGCACCAGCACAGGGAACAAACGCGCAGGGCGTTACCGCCACAAAAGGGTGGTCTTGGCCTTTAACCCCTCAACCAAAGGTGCTCCGGGCCTTTGATCCGCCCGCACAGCGGTGGCTTGCCGGGCATCGCGGCGCCGATCTGGGCGCCCACCCCGGTGACGTGGTGCTGGCACCCGCCGCGGGCATCGTCACCTATGTGGGAGTTATCGTCGATCGGCCGGTACTTGTCATCGATCATGGGGCAGGGCTCAAATCTAGCTTTGAACCGGTCAGTACAGACTTGGTTCCCGGCTCCATCATTTCGGCCAAAGAACGGATCGGCAGCATCGGAGTTGGTGCCCACTGCACAAAACGCTGCATGCACTGGGGGTTACGTCTGAATGGTGAATATATCGATCCGCTGCTGACCATTCGAGATGCTCGGCCCTCGATCTTGTTGCCACTGGGCAACAAAGGCGGTTGAGGTTCATGCCAGAACCGGAACCGGGAACACCGCTTGCAGTAACGCGCGTCCCCTAGCAGGGTGCATGGATCAGCAGATAGCTTCAGTGCCGGATGCGGGGCCGATATGTCCTTGCCTAAGGGCCACTAACTCCCCTCAAAACTCCCACCAAATGTCCTATATGGACGAACAACGGCCTAGTCAATCTCTGGTTACAGGGATTGACTAGGCCGTTTGTGTGTAGGGCGAGTGGGGCTTGAACCCACGACAAAAGGATTATGAGTCCTCTGCTCTAACCAACTGAGCTACCGCCCCTAGACATGGTTATATCCGCATTTTTCGTATTGCCTATGAATCTTGCGGATCAACCAGAATCATCCTAATGGAAAGTGATCGAACTTTTCACATCGAGGCATTGTAAGCCTCATCGCAACCGCGTCGGGCTATGACCGAAGGTAATCTTCGGCCGAGGCCCCACGATAGAGCGCTTCAAAGGTATCCATGGTTTTGACATGGCTATGCTTTGCCGCCTTGGCATGTCCTGCTTCACCCATTGACTCACGTTCTTCGGGGCTCAGCGCTAGGACTGCGTCAAGCTTATTTGCCAGATCTACGCGGTCCCCTGGCTCGAAGAGGAAACCATTGACACCGACATCAACGAGGTGCGGCAGGGCCAACGCATTTGCCAACACCACTGGCTTGGAGGCAGATAATGCCTCAAGAGTGACTAACGATTGAAGTTCTGCGGTACCAGGCTGGCAAAAAACATCACAGCGTAGGTATGCAGCACGCAATTGCTCATCATCGACGTGACCGAGGAAATGCACTCGAGATTCGAGCCCCTTTTCTTTGGCAAGCTTCTCCAGATTCGATCGTTGCTCACCACCGCCAACGATTTCAACGTGAGCATCTGGCACCGTCTTCATCAGCCTCAGGGCTTCGATCAGTTCGTTAACGTTCTTCTCCACTGCCAAGCGCCCGGCAAAGAGAATAGTTGGGTAGGAATTTTTCGCAATCACTTCGTCCTCCCCAAGTTCATAGTGGCTCGAGTCAATGCCATTGGACAGCGGCAGGACCCGCTCCAACTTTGCGTATTTGCGCATGGCACGGGCTGCAAGCGGAGTTGGAGTGGTCACGACGTTTGCCGCACCCATAATTTTTCCCATATCGCGCCATGAGTTCTTGGCAACTATGCGTTTAAACCAGCGGGGGAAAGGCAAAAATGGGTCTAAGTTTTCCGGCATGAAGTGATTTGTGGCAATCATCCGAATGCCCCGCTTCTTCGCAAGTGCGAGTGTGCCCTGACCGATCATGTAGTGGCATTGGGCATGCACCACATCGGGCTTAATCTCATCCAGGAGCTTGCTAATTTCGGGATTGATCTCCCATGGAAAGCAGATACGGAAGTATTCGTGGGTTGGGACCGCATGCGATCGCAACCGATGAACCGTGGCCTCGGGACGTATATCGACCACCGATGGGCCTTTTTCTGCGCGTGTGGCAATGATATGGACCTCGTGTCCGCGTTCGGTCATTGCGCTTGCAAGACGATAGCAAAATACTGCGGCACCATTTACATCCGGCGGGTAGGTGTCCGCCGCTATTACGATTTTCAAAGGTTTCTCGCCCGTCACAGGGTGGTCTCACTCCTCGACGCAACCCATTCGTTGGGCCGCTGTAGTCGTCTTGTTGTCGTCTCTAGATGGTCAAAAAATCAGCGGTGAAGGCTTAGCTGCCTTCGGGAATCTGCAATTTTCGTTTTGCTTCGGCTTTGCGTTCGAGCACATCGGGATGATGCCTGGACAGCGCGATTACCCCAACGATAGCAACGCACCCGGCAGCAACCATGCTTAACGCCACCGCGGGTTGAACGTTTGGAGCAAGCTCACCAAAAAGCCCAATACCAATAGCGATGCCGACCATTGGGTCAATGACAGTAAGTCCAGCAATCACCAGATCCGGTGGCCCCTTGGAATAAGCATTTTGGACAAAATAGGAGCCAAGTAACCCGGCAATCACTACCGCCACGACAGCTAGCCATGGCATGTCGGCCAATGGGTGCCCGTGCGAGTTCAGTAGTGCTACCGAGATGGTCCGGACCAGCACCGCAACGAACCCGAAAAGAACCCCTGCTCCAACGATATAGAAAAAGGCGCTGAGCCGGTGGGGGAAAAATAGTACGGCTCCACCAAAAATTAGGACAACTACGGCCAGCAAGAGCAGTGCGAGAAGGTTTTCTTGCTCGGTGATCACATGGCTTTCGGCACTGACCTGAATAGCCATAATGACAAAACCGATGCTGCCGACCATGCAAGCAATGATGGCAAAGATCGTTGGCCGGTTCATCCGAATATTGTGTTCGCGGGCATTGACCACGGTGGTGATCACTAACGCGATAGCACCAATGGGTTGCACCACAGTCAGTGGGGCACTTGCCAGTGCGTACACGTTCAGCGACATGCCTATTCCTAATAGCACAAGCCCGAATACCCAGCGCGGAGTTCTGAACAGCCGCAGCATGCCCAGACCAGTGACGTTGAGTCCGCCACTGCTGGCGCGCACCGCAGATGATTGGCGTTGGGTACCAAATGCCAGAAAAAACGCTCCGGCCACGGCCGCGGTGACCGCTAGCCAGACCATGGGGTTCCTGTTGTTGTGGCCTTGGCCTTACGTTGTGCCTGGACAAAATATCCAATGGCGGCAATGACATGAAGCACACAAGCTAGGGCAAGCACCCAGGTGGAGATGCTTCCGATCAGGGTTGTGGTTCCCCAGGTGGTGCTGCCCAAAAGTAAGAGTGGTGCACCAACGAGAAGTAATGCGGTACGTATCTTGCCGAGATTACTGACCGGCAGGTTTGGGCTTCCCTTGAAGAGCACCAGGGCATTGATGATCAAAATGACATCGGGAATGACAATGGAGAAGACCAACCAGGCGGGGGCAATCTTTGTTGCAACAAAGGTGCTGGCAATGACGATCAAGGCAACACGGTCCGCCACAGGATCTAACCATTTACCAACGGTTGAGATCTGATCCAAGCGACGCGCAGCATATCCGTCGATCCAGTCACTTGACCCAAGAATTGCAAGGGTCAGCGTCGCCCAACCGTAATGCGCGGATACCGTTTGAAAAACAAAGAGCGGGACCAGTAAAAATCTGGCCACGGTAATCATGTTCGGGACCGTCCAGAAGGTGGTTAGCTCCCGATATTCAAAATTGTCCCGGGTACCGGCTCCAATAAATCGCATGCTAGCCACCTCCTTTCCATTTAGTCTTACATCCGCACCGTGGTGGGCCTTATCTGCAGGCTCTAGGTAGTTTGGTGCGGTTTTGGCCACACGAAGCAGCGGTTCGAAACCTAGTTTTTGAAGAGTTTGCGGACAAAGATGAAGAACATAGCAAGTGAGCCCGCCATGATCGTTAGTGGTTGCCAGCGCTCGCGCAAGGCTTCCTTAGCGTTTTCGCCTTCAAGATTGCTGAACTCGGCTAGCTTCTCGGTTGCGGTATCGACGCCCTCGCTCAGTTTGACGCTGGCCGAATCGGCGAAGTGGCGCACGTGGGTCGCTGCCTTGGTGATTCCTTCGCCTGCGGCCTGAGTTGCATCAGAGATCTTCTCACCGACCTGCATGGGGACTTCGAGCTTAACTCCAAGGGCATCGCGGTGCAGAGCGATTTGTTCCCGACGCTCACGGGTACGCGCGATGAGTTCATCGTGAGTGAGCTTCGGAGCCTTGGGCTTAGCCTCTTCGGCTTGCACAGTGGTCTCCTGTGCATCCTTCTTGCGAGAAGAGCGTGGTTCATCGAGTGTCGAGGTATCAAAGGCGCTACCGTCCTTGAGCACACCAAGATCGTGACGGAAGCCGCGAATTGCTTCGGCAGGAACCAAAGGCATGGCGCTCTTGACCCGCCATACGGAAAAACCAACAAGGATCAAAGCCAGGACTAGGAATCCGGCTGCGACTATCAATGCAGCAAGCCAGGGTGCCATGACGGTCCCCAAGCCCATGATCAGCGCAACAACCAGGGCGATGACCATGAAGCTGAGCAGAACCACAGCCAGGATGCCGGCACCGGCCGCTACCCCTACGTTGATGCCCTTGGCCTTGAGGATGTTTGCAGCAATGCGCGCCTCATCGACCAACTGGCTAGGCACCAGATGGCGTAGTCCGCCTACCTGGCCTCGAATGGTGCGTGGCGTTGACGTGTACGGTTCGCTCGAACCCGTCGGTTCCGTTCCAGACATGGTGTCTCCATTTCGTATGGCCATGGCCCGGCCAGTTCAAACCAAAACTATCACTAGGACGTGCGCAAACCCCTCACCCGGAAGAGGTACACCCAGGGTATGAGGTCGGCTAAAGACAAGAAATCCCCGCCCTCGTGAGGAGGACGGGGATTCTTAGATGCGCTCCCCCGAATGGACTTGAACCAGTAACCTTCCGATTAACAGTCGGACGCTCTGCCAATTGAGCTACGGGGGAATGAAGCGAGTAAAACGATATCAGAGTTCTGAAGTTAACTCCAAACGAGGCTTAAACGGGCCTCAAGTCAATGCTTTTCGCGCTCCTGCGGGGAGACCCAGAGAGAACAATCTACGCTCAGCATCGAACCTTCAGCTCCACCGAAATGTGAGTCTAAAACCTTGAAATCTAGCGTTTTTTGCGCTGATCTACAACGGCCTGAGCCAACTCAATGAGTTGCCCCGCGGACTTGCCCCACGTATAAAAACCGGCCCGCTCAACCCCGGCCTTAGAGGCAGCCGTCCACACGTGGGGGTCTGTGAGTTCTCTCACCGCTCGAACAAATTTGTCGGGATCTTCCGGATCAACATAAGAAATTGCATCCGAACCAACCTCACGAAAAATTGGCATGTCTGTTGCAATGACCGGGGTACCAACATTCATGGCTTCCACCAAGGGAAGACCATAACCTTCGGCTTTGGAAAGTGAGACTAGCGCCGTGGTGGTTTTGAGAAGATCCTGATACTCGGCATCGCTCACCCCGTGATGGAAGACAACGGTGCTTCCTGGCTGGATCAATGCGCGTAGTTCGGCTTCACGGTGCGGAGCAATATTGCTCAGCAAATGCAACGAGAAGTCGGGCAGCTGTCCCATGGCACAGATCAGTGTCTCAACGTTCTTATAAGGCATGAAAGACCCCATATAGAGCAGCGTCTTATCCGGTATCTTTCCCGGATCCCGTGGAATTGCGCCCGGAGCCGGAGCGTTTGACACGAGTTCAACACGCTTACGGGAAAGCTTGTGTTTCTTGATCAGCCCGCGGGTCGTTTCACTGACCGTTGCCACTGCATCGGGTCGGTTCAACAGCATACGTTGAGGCCAGTACATCTGATGGAACAGGAACCAGCCAAGGCGCACCGGCAAGGGAAGAAATCCTGGTGCCTTAGGGTGTTCGTAGTAGATCAAATCATGCAAAGTCAGGATGAGCCCGTAGTTGCGGCCCATGCTGCCCATAGTTTGCATGGGCGAGAACACCACATCGGGCTTGAGCTTATTGACCTTATACGCAACAAAGGGTTCAAAGGGCGAAAGCGGCGAGTTGATCAGTACATACGGCACATCAGGGAGCAGTGGGAGCTGCGCCGGATCGTTAATGAGCATCGTGACATCAGCACGTTTCGCGCTCTCCTCGATCAGGCACGAGGTAAAACGGCTAATACCGTCGTGGTGCGTGGTTCTGGTGAACCGCGCGTCAATAATCAGCTTCACAGTTGATTGGCTTTCGCTAGTTGAATCATCGGGAGTTGAAGCGGGAGTGCTGTTGAGTGAACTCAGCGTGCTCGCTCGACTCGCTTTTCATCCCACACCGGCTCCGCGGATTCGTACACCTTGCCGTTGGAACCAAAGACCAAGAACCTGTCGAAGGACCTGGCAAACCACCGATCGTGGGTCACTGCCAATACAGTGCCTTCAAAGGAGTCGATGGCACGTTCTAGGGCCTCGCCCGAGTGTAGATCAAGGTTGTCTGTAGGTTCATCGAGCAAGAGCAGCGTCGCGCCGGAGAGCTGCAGCAGCAGGATCTGGAAACGCGCCTGTTGTCCGCCGGAGAGTGAATCATATTTCTGCTCGGCTTGGGTGGCGAGTCCGTACCCGTCAAGCGCCGCGGAGGCGGCCTCACGGGCCAGCCCGGAACGGTGTTCGTCACCGCGGTGCAAGATGTCCACCAAAATGCGTCCCATGAGATCTGGGCGGCTGTGAGTTTGGGCGAAGAAGCCGGGGCGGATGCGTGCACCAAGTTTCACGGTTCCCTCGTGCGGAACTTCGGCGATCTGCACATCGGAGACCGGCAGGTGCTCGCGCTCCGGATCGGTGCCACCTGCGGCCAGCAAGCGCAGGAAGTGCGATTTTCCCGAACCATTAGAACCCAAGATGGCAACCCGGTCACCAAACCAGATTTCATTGCTGAAGGGTTTCATCAGCCCCGTGAGCTCCAGCTTGTCCGCAACAACTGCGCGTTTTGCGGTGCGCCCACCCTTCAGGCGCATATTGACGTTCTGTTCAAGCGGGATGGCCTGGGGTGGGCCCGCCTCGAGGAACTTAGCAAGCCGCGTCTGGGCCGCGTGATAGCGGTTTGCCATGTCCGAGCGGAAGGCTGCCTTGTTCTTATACATGTTGACAAGTTCTTTGAGCTTGGCGTGCTCTTCATCCCAACGTTTGCGCAGCTCTTCAAAGCGTTCGTTGCGTTCGCGGCGGGCATCGACATACGAACCGAAGGCTCCGCCGTGGATCCAAGCTGTGGCACCGGAGAGCCCTGGTTCGAGGGTGACAATGCGACTTGCGGCATTATTGAGCAACTCGCGGTCGTGACTAATGAACAGCACGGTCTTTGAGGATTCATTCAGCGTCGCCTCTAGCCAGCGTTTTCCGGGCACGTCTAGGTAGTTATCCGGTTCGTCGAGGAGTAGTAACTCATCGGGACCTTCAAAGAGGGCCTCGAGTACCAAGCGTTTTTGCTCACCACCGGAAAGGGTTGAGGCTAGTCGGTGGGCAGCACGTTCAAAAGGAACTCCGAGGGCCGCCATACAGACCTTGTCCCAGGCCGTTTCTAGCTCATACCCTCCGGCGTCTCCCCAATCGATGATTGCCTGTGCATAACGCATCTGGACTTTCTCATCATCGGATTCCATCATGAGCAGTTCGGTCTCATCAATGGATTTGGCGGCCGCGGCAAGATCGGCGGAGGCCGTAGAGACCAACAAATCGCGCACCGTTGATTCGTCACGCACTTGGCCGACAAACTGGCGCATGATTCCCATGCCACCGGATCTGGATATGGCTCCCTCATCGGCTTTCAAATCCCCGGCAATAATCTTGAAGAGCGTAGTTTTACCCGCGCCGTTGGGGCCGATCAATGCGGTCTTAGAGCCGCTAGTGACCTTGAAGGTGACACCGCCTAGGAGCTGGGTGCCGTCGGATAGGAAGTACTGGATGTCGGATACGTCAATATGAGCCACCGTCCTATCCTACTGAGTCATGCTGTTAGAAAGCTCATGCTCTTCGCCAGTCCGTGCGGAAGAGGACAGCTCCATGGATTGTTGCAGTCAGTTCAGCGCGACGGGTCCAAGCAACAATATTCGTTGATCCCTCACCCAAATATCCCCACTTTGTCGGTGTTGTATGCGGGTGGTAAAGCGGTATCTATAACTGAGCACCCTCACATAATGCGGTGATCGACCGGAAAATGGTTCCTCTGCCAGCAGTGCCAATGTCCCTTGATCGGCTTGCAATAGCTTTTCCACGAAGACGCGGAACCAGCGTTGGTTGATGGATTCCAGCGGAAGGAACCACATCATCCAATCAAGGCGTAGGTGGTAAGGCGCGCATTGGCCGGGTTTTCTTGCCACATTCCCCGGTTTGCCTTTGAAGGAATATTCTTGCCAATGAGCGCCGATCAGGTTCTCATCCTCGGTGCCCTCAATAACAATCTCGATCCGCACCCGGGTCACCGAACCAAAGGCACCATAGGCGTTGACGAGTTGCCATTTATTGAACGCTGCGTTCATGAGTTGGTGAGCGGAAAATAGATTACGTAGTGCGGGGAACGAAAGAGAAATAAGAAGTACCGTGACCGCCAAAACCAGTACAGTCCACCAGCTGGGTGATTCGATGTGCACTGTTCCTGCTGAGCGAATCCACGGAAAAATCCAGCCCCAAGCCGAATCGCTAATCCGGGAGCCTGCCAACACAATCGTGAGCCAATTGAGCCACGCAAAATTCCCCGTAGCCACCAACCAGAGTTGGGTTGCAATAATGATGCCGGCAGCAATTGAAGCAACGGGTTGCGGAGCAAACAACAGGAATGGAATAACCAACTGGGCACCATGATTCCCTGCTGCTTCGCAGCGATGCCACCACTTCGGTGCCAAATGCGCGGATCGGCTCAAGGGCCCGGGCATAGGCTGAGTTTGGTGGTGGTAGTACATGGCTGTGAGATTTCGCCAGGCCGGATCTCCTCGCCATTTGATCATTCCTGCACCGAATTCGAGCCGGAACACCAGCCAGGCAACCAATAGCAACAGGCTCTGAGATGGTGGGACTTGTTGAGACCCCAGAAAGCCCACGGTGAACCCCGCCTCCAGCAGCAGCATTTCCCAGCCGAAACCGTAGAAAACCTGGCCCACATTCACTATCGACATATACAGACCCCACAGCACCAAGAATCCGGCCAGAGGAAGCCACGGTGGACCAGTTTGAGGAATGCCCATGATGAGGACCGAGGAAATGCTGATCCCCAGAACACAGACGGCCACGAGCTTTCGGTCCGAATATCCAATTCTGCTGAACAACGATGGACCGCGTGCGCCCGAGGTTTCAAGATAGTGCGGCGCTGGAAGTAATCCGTGCTCACCAGCCAACGCGCGGAACTGGTTGAGCGTTGATATGAAGGCAAGCAGATACATCAACGCAACACCGCGTTGGACGATTTCGCGAGCTATGCCGTAATCGTTGGCCGCCAACCACTCCATGCGCTCAGCGTAGGCCCGGAACAGGCCTCAGTGCCACGTTTTGTAACGTCACAAGAGCCCCGGTTAAACATGGGAGCGAAGTGAGCAGTATTGCGGGCGCCCTACGTGTCAGGGTTGAACGGTACCAGCGCCTCAGAGCAAATCCGCTTGATCGCATAGGGCGAGAACCAGGAAACCATTCACTGTGTCCAACTTAGCCGTCACTTCCATGGGACAAGATAGTTCTATGACTAACCTCGGACCTCGTGCCGGTGGACCGTCCCGACGACGGACGTTCACCCCAGCCGAAAAACTTGAATTACTTGCCGGCTACGAGCAGGCAGCTGCCGATAAGAACGGTGGTGCCTACCTACGTGAAAACGGTTTGTATTCCTCCCAGATGACTGAATGGCGCAAGCTGCGTGATGCCGGGGCGCTGGAAGGAAAAAGTGCTGGATCTCGGATCGGGAAACTCAGCGCGGAGCAACTCGAGATCGCCCGCCTGCGCCGCCAGCTGGAGGTGAGCGAGGGTCAACGTAAGAAGACCGAAGAAGCCCTGGAAATCATGGGAAAACTCTCGGCGTTCTTCGAGAACGCCATCAACGAATCGCAGGACGAACCGAAGTCCACGAAGAAATGAAAGCCGCCTATCACCGGTTGTTGGCCGTGCAGATTCCCTCCAGGAAAGCCGCCACTTTGATCGGGGTTTCACGCACCACCATGAATCGCAAACCTGTCCCACCGAGGTCTCTGCCCCGTGCGGCTCCACCGAACAAACTCAGTGACGCCGAACGCGCCGAGATCCTTTCGGTACTCAATAGTCCTGCATGCGTGGATCTGGCTCCGATGCAGATCTATGCCAAGCTGTTGGATGAGGGCACATATATTGGTTCGTTATCCACGTTTTACCGGGTGCTGAACGAGAACCGGTTGGTCAAGGAACGTCGCAGGCTAGCCACGCATAAACCACGGACCATTCCCGAGCTGGTGGCCACCGCCCCGGGCCAGGTGTTTTCGTGGGATATTACCAAGCTGTCTGGCCCCGTGAAAGGCAAGTACTACGACTGCTATCTGATGCTGGATATCTACTCACGCTACATCGTTGGTGCCCACGTGCATGCCACCGAATCCGGGGAACTGGCGGTGGAGATGATGAAAGAAATCTTCGGCGTGCACGGGATTCCACTGGTAGTGCATGCGGATCGAGGCACGTCGATGACGTCGAAGACCGTGGCCGCGTTACTGTCGGATTTGGAGGTTACCCGTTCGCATTCTCGGCCCCGGGTGAGCAACGATAACCCATTTTCGGAGAGCTTGTTCAAGACCATGAAATATGCTCCTGTGTTCCCCGAACGCTTCACGTCCTTGGGGGAAGCCCGAGTGTTTATCGGTGATTTCGTGCAGTGGTACAACCATGATCATCAGCACTCCGGCCTTGGGCTGCACACCCCGGCCAACATGCACTTTGGGTTAGCCGATCTCCTCGCGGCCAAGCGGACCCAAACACTCGCCGCAGCCCGCGCTAGACATCCAGAACGCTTCAGCACCACGAATGACCCAAAAATCCTCGCCATGCCAGAAGCAGCCTGGATCAACAACCCACAACAAAGAACATCATTGGCCGCTTAACCACTCATTAAACTCGTGCTGGTACCGCTTGACTTGAAAAATTCCGGCGCGGTAACTTCGACTCCGAATCCGGTTCCGCAGGCGTCACCCACGAAAACAAAAGAATCCGTATTCTCACTAATGAGAATACGGATTCCTTTTCTTTGGCTCCCCCGAATGGACTTGAACCAGTAACCTTCCGATTAACAGTCGGACGCTCTGCCAATTGAGCTACGGGGGAATGCAACGAGAAATACTCTACACATGATTTCGGCAAAACAAAAATCGGCACCCTCGTTGACCAATGACTACTCTTGTCGAAGAGCCCTTCGGCGCAATTCCAGCTCCAATAGTTCCCTATTGATCCGTTGGAATCCCTCGGGATCACCTTCCGGATCCATACGTTGAAGTTGCCCCATCTTCTCCGCTTTCAGATGCGTGATCTGAAGCTCGAAAAGTCTATTGATAATGTCGTTGCAATAGCGAAGCAATGCCTCGTTGGTGCTAGCCGGAAGCGGTGTCACGGCAAGTTCGGAGACGAATGAGCGCAACGGTTCGGGCACCTCCTGCCGAATCGCCTCAACCCATTGCGAAGGCGTCGCCCCGGCCATGCCTGCGGCACGCACCCCATCATGAACTGCCGCGTGCGCTGGTGCTAGGAAACGAGCATCGTAGAACGCCTGCCATTGTTCGGGGCTCAGCTGCGCTGGTTGTTGTAGAACTACCTCTAAGGCCTCGCGTTCCATGCGAGCCACCGGGTCACGGGGGTCGGGTCGGGTAAAGACCTGTGCCGCGGGCTGCTCAGGGCTCTGCGCGGCTGCTGTACGGCGCTCCTCTTGGGAGTTCTCCCCCTTGGGCATCCTGTTGCGCCGCACAGCGGCACCCACGGCACGGTTGACATCTTCGTTATCCATGCCAAGCCAGCCGGCGAGCTCGCGGGCATAGGCGGGCCTAATTGCTGCATCCCGAATATCGGCAATGATCGGCGCGCTGACACGCAGGGCCTGCACGCGCCCCTCAACGGTATTGAGGTTGAAGTTTTTCAGCCCGGCCTTAATGGCGAATTCGAAGAGTGGGCGCTTGGAATTGATCAGCTCACGTACCGCTTCCGGACCACGGCTCATGCGCAGATCACAGGGGTCGGCACCCGTGGGTTCGACGGCAACATAGGTTTGGGCGATGAATCGCTGGTCTTCCTCGAAGGCGCGCAGTGCTGCCTTCTGACCCGCTGAATCACCGTCAAAGGTGAATACCACTTCGCCGCCGGAGCCATCATCGCGTAGCAGCCGACGCGCAATCTTAATATGATCGGTGCCAAAGGCGGTGCCGCAGGTTGCCACCGCTGTACCAATACCCGAAAGGTGACAGGCCATTACGTCTGTGTACCCTTCGACCACGACGATCTGGCGTTCTTTGGTGATTTCACGCTTGGCAAGATCTACCCCGTAGAGCACCTGGGATTTCTTGTATAACTGAGTTTCTGGGGTGTTGAGGTATTTGGGACCTTGGTCATCCTCGTAGAGTTTGCGGGCGCCAAAGCCGATAGTTGCGCCGGTCAGATCGCGGATAGGCCAGATGAGCCGGCCACGGAAGCGGTCATAAATTCCGCGGTTACCCTCGGAAAACATGCCGGTGAGTTTGAGCTCTTCGTCTTGGAAACCGCGCGCGTGTAGGTGCTTGAGCAGCGCATCCCAACCTTGGGGTGCGTAGCCAACACCAAATTGGGCCGCGGCATCTTGATCGAATCCGCGCCCAGTCAAAAACTCTTGACCTGCCGCGGCACCGGGGGTAGCGAGCTGTTCGCGGAAGAATTCCTCGGCAACTTTGTGGGCATCGAGCAGGCGTTGGCGTCGACCTATTTCTTCGCGGCGCGGTCCGGTGCCACCATCCTCGTAGTGCAATTCGACGCCAACGCGAGCGGCAAGGGTTTCAACGGTTTCGGAGAACGTGCTGTGGTCCATTTTTTGGATGAACGCGATGACATCGCCCGATTCACCACAACCGAAGCAGTGGAAGGTGCCAACCTGCGGGCGAACATGGAACGAGGGTGAACGCTCATCGTGGAAGGGGCATAGACCCTTCCACGAGCCCACGCCGGCAGATTTCAGAGTCACATACCCGTCGATGACCTCTTTAATGTCAGTACGGTTGCGAACTTCTTCAATATCTTCACGTTTAATCAGGCCGGCCATACTCACTAGTCTAGTGACCGGTGCAAGGACTAGGGTCCATTATGCGCAAGGCTGTGGATGAACTCACCAAGCACCAAAACTATGCCGCAAAGATGGCTTTAGAACAGGCGATCAGTTGGACTGCGTCCCTCAACCATTGTTGCGTGCCATTCTATTGCCGAGCCGTCGGTGAGCGAGGCTACCTGGTCAACAATAATGCGTAGTTTTTGCCCATCGTCGGCGGCAAGACGCCAATCATCGGCAAAGAGTGGTTCCAGATATTGGTCGCCGGTTTCATGCAAGAGGTTCACAAGTTCGGTGAGGATTTGTGTTTGCCGTGCATAAATTGGTTGGCGGTCTTCGCTGGTCATCACATATGCGGTGGCCAGACCCTTCATTGCCGCGATCTCATGTTCGGTCGATTCGGGGACTATGAGTTTTGCATTAAAGCGGGTGAGCGGTCCATCGCCATATTGTTCGCGTGTTGCATCGATCGCTGACTGACAGAAACGGCCAATGAACTGACTTGTCATATCCTTCAGCGCTGCCATTGAACGACGTGAGCCATCGGCCTCCGGCACCCACTCGGTTGTCGCTTCAAGCCTGCGGAATGCCGCATCAATGGTTTCCTCCTCGACATGGGGTAGATACCACTGCTTGGTGAAACGAATCACCTTTTCACGCTGTTCAGCGAGCTTGATCCAACTGAGCTGGAATCGTCCGGTGTTGATTGCATCTTCAACGTCATGCACCGAGTAGGAAATATCATCGGCTAGGTCCATGACCTGGGCTTCGATACACGTCTGGTGTGCCTCGGCAGCAGAGGTTGCACGCAACCACGTGAAGACCGGCAGGTCATCCTCGTAGACCCCAAATTTTGCTGTGGTCTTGCCATTGATCTGCGGTGCATCGGCACGCAACCATGGATATTTACATGCAGCATCCAACGATGCTCGGGTCAGGTTCAGACCCGCAGAGGCTCCCGTGTGCCTGAAAGTTTTGGTTTCGAGCCGGGTGAGCAGGCGCAGTGTTTGCGCGTTGCCTTCAAAGCCACCGATGTCTTTGGTCAGCGCGTTGAGGGCTTTTTCCCCGTTGTGTCCAAAGGGTGGGTGGCCTAGGTCGTGCGCCAGACACGCGGTGTCTACGACATCGGGATCACACCCGAGTGTTGCACCAAGTTCACGGCCTACCTGGGCTACCTCGAGCGAGTGGGTGAGTCGGGTACGCACAAAGTCGTCGGAGGAGGGTGCCACCACTTGGGTTTTCGCACCCAGACGGCGCAGCGCGGAGGAATGCAGAACACGCGCCCGGTCGCGTTCATACGCGGTGCGGTAGGCCTTTTTGGGCGGTTCGGGAACCCAACGTTCCTCGTCTGCCGCCGTGTACCCCGAGTTCTGCGCGAGCAACTGTTTTAGCCTCCGGAAATATCTAGTTCGGCCAAGGAAATCATGGCCTTATGTTTGTCATTGAGTTCACGTGAATCCAACCAACCATCGGGCAGGTGGGTGCGCTTGGGGTTTCCGGCACGGCCGCGCTGCCCCTCGGCGTCGACGCCCGGGTAGGGAAGTTCGAGGTCTAGCTGGTCGAGCAGTTCGCGCAACACCTCAAGGGTTGGCACCTGGGCCAGCTGGGAGCGGATGTCTCCGCCCACTGGGTAGCCCTTGAAGTACCAGGCCATGTGCTTGCGAATATCGCGGAGGCCCTTGAATTCGTCTTCAAAGTATTCGGTGAGCAATTCTGCGTGGCGGTAGACGGTGTCGGCCACCTTGCGCAGGCCCGGCTTGAACCGCACGTCGGTGCCGTCGAATGCTGCCTGTAGATCGCCAAAGAGCCAAGGGCGGCCCTGGCAGCCGCGCCCCACCACGATGCCGTCGACACCTGTTTGCTGGACCATGGCCACCGCGTCCTCAGCACTCCAAATATCACCGTTTCCAAGTACCGGGATATCGGGCAGGGATTCGCGTAGTTGTGCAATTGAGTCCCAGTCCGCCTTGCCAGAGTAGTGCTGGCTTGCGGTGCGGCCATGCAGGGCAACCGCTGCTACACCGTGATCCCGGGCGATCTTACCCGATTCGATGTAGGTGAGGTGATCGGCGTCGATACCCTTACGCATTTTAATGGTCAGCGGCACATCGCCGCGGGCTGCCTCCGTGGTGGCTGCCTTGATGATTGCAGTGAATAGATCGGTCTTCCAGGGTAGCGCGGAGCCGCCACCACGGCGGGTGACCTTGGGAACCGGGCAACCAAAGTTCAAATCGATATGATCTGCCCGGTCTTCCTCAACGATCAAACGCACTGCCGCGCCCACGGTTTTGGGGTCAACTCCGTAGAGCTGTACCGAACGTAACTCTTCGTCGGCATCGTGGGAGATGATGCGCATGGATTCTGGGTTGCGTTCGACCAAGGCCCGGGAGGTGACCATTTCGGTCACGTAGACGCCTCCCCCATACTCTCGGCAGAGTCGGCGGAAGGCCTTGTTTGTAATACCGGCCATGGGGGCAAGAACTACCGGGGTTTGTACGGTGTGCTTACCCAGCTGCAGCGGGGGCAGCTCGAGTTTTACGCTCGACGGGGCGGGGCTTACTGAGGAATCGGCAATTGCAGTCACTAACCTATTCTCTCAAACACATGCAAATCGTGAAGAGGTTTTGCACAAGGAGTGCATCACATTTCACGATCTCCCGAAAGCTACGACTTTGGTGCAACTTCCTTAATGGCAGAAATCTCGAATTCCAACAGGATTCGTTCGGAGACCAGTACTCCCCCGGAATCCAACGCTAGGTTCCAGTTAACCCCGTATTCTCGGCGGTCAATGCGCCGGCTTCCCTCGAATCCGGCCCGCAGATTTCCCGAAGGATCTGTCTCAACCCCCATGAACTCAATGGGAATTGCTACCTCACGAGTGGTTTCTTTGATGGTCAGGTTGCCGTTGACGATGAAGCTATTTTCTTCAACCTGATCAATGCGTGAGGACTTGAAGGTGATATTCGGGTATTTGGGGGCGTCAAAGAAATCGTTGGTTCGCAGGTGCTGATCACGGTCGGCATTGCGGGTATCGACGCTGGCAACCTTGACCACTAGTTCAACGCTACTCTTGGCGATGTCATCAGCATCCACAATGATGGTTCCGGAAACTTCATTGAAGGCACCGCGTACCTTTGTCACCATGGCGTGGCGCGCATTAAAGCCGATGCGGGTGTGTGTCGAATCCAGTTTCCACGTTCCGGTGTAGGACGACTCGAGTGCTGACATGTTTCCCCCTGCTAGTTATCTTGCTAATGGACGGTGGTCCCCAAGTAAATTTCACCCTACCAACGCATAGGCTTTTGGTAACTGGTTTTCAAAACTTTTCTTTACGCGTTCAGCATACGTTTCTCACCCCAATCTATACAGTGTGGATCACAACGGGAATAGGCCGAGCCATCTCATTGCTGTACCCGCTGATACATACGTTTGCATATATAGAAGGTGGATCGTGAAGAAGATTGGCTTTTTGACTTTTGGCCACTCCGGCGGGTCAAGCAACTCACCGGTACCAACGGGTGCCGACGCCGTGCGTCAAATGGTTGATTTGGCAGTAGCCGCCGAAGAATCAGGTTTTGATGGTGCCTGGATGCGCGTGCATCACTTTGGGAACTCACTATCAACGCCGTTCCCGCTCATGGCCGCCATGGCGGCTAAGACCACGACGCTCGAAGTAGGTACCGGCGTAGTGGACTTAAGATATGAAAATCCTTTATACATGGCCGAGCAGGCGGGGGCCGTCGATGCAATAAGTAGCGGCCGACTACAGCTAGGCGTAAGCCGCGGTTCACCCGAACCAGCACGCGATGGCCAACACCAATTTGGCTATGATTTAGAACCCGGAAATACCTGGGCCAATGAGACACGTGAACGTATTGCGCTGTTCCGTAGGGCCATCGCGGGCGAAGGGATCGCCCACCCGATGCCCGGTGGGCACCACTCACAGGATCAATTGCTGCCGATCAACCCGATTTCTCCGGGGCTGGAGAATCGGATCTGGTGGGGTGCCGCAACCATTGCTTCTGGCCTATGGACAGGGGAGGTTGGCATGAATCTGCTCTCCTCAACGCTCCTGCTAGAAGATGATGGGCGCCCATTCCATGTGTTGCAGGCCGACCAGTTGCGTCAGTACAAGGCAGTCTATGCGGCAAGTGGACACACCACCGGTGGCATGACAGCGGTGACCCGTAGCGCCTTCCCTATCACTACCCAGATGGACGAGATTTATTTTGGCCGTCGTGAACGCGGTGACTCGGTAGGCATCCTCGATGGTTCGGTGGCCCGCTCCGGTCCAACATATTCGGGTTCGCCCGAAGAAGTTGCCGAGCAGTTCATGGCCGATGAGGCTATCGGCGAGGCCGACTATGTTCTTTTCGCGCTGCCGAACCAATTGGGTGTGGACTACAACGCTCATGTGATGACGGAGATTGCAAAGATCGCTCGCGAACTGGGCTGGAAAAAGTAGGCGAGTCTCCCTCGACCTGCGCGAGCCGCGGTCTCAGTAAACCGGCATTGAGGTGTCGATGCTGCAGGGGGGGGTGAAGGTGTTAAGTATCCGCAAAGCGGGAAAACACCTTCAACCCCTTGGGTGTGCAACAAACGACTAAATCACTGAATATCGAGTTCTACTTGACCTACCGCAACGATCGGGGCAACCTTGCCGTCTTCGAGTCGGTACTGGCATCCAACGATGCTCAGCTCACCCTTGGCTACTGCATCGCTAATTACCCGTGAACTACGGGTCAAGGCATTGATGGTCTCGGCCAGGTGGCGCTGTCCCACCGCATCGGCATCAATGAGTGCCGGATCCACGTATGGGGTCTGCTTACGCTCGCTCATCCATTCCTGTTGGACGGCGGGCTGGATGTGCTCGAGTTCTGCTTTAATCGCCGGGGTTACCGGGTCAGGGTTCGCACTGCTCTGGTTAATGGCCGCCGCCACGGCACCGCAGGATCCGTGAGCCAGCACCACGATGACGGCAACGCCTAGTTCTGCCACAGCAAATTCCATCGTTGCCGTGGTGTTAGCGTTGGCGATTTGCCCAATATTGCGGGCAACGAAGAGATCGCCAAGTCCACAGTCAAAGAGGATCTCGGCGGCCACGCGTGAGTCCGAACAGCCAAGGAACGCCGCGTCCGGTGCTTGGCTTGCATAGAGCTCATTGCGGCGGGCGGCGTTCTGCTGCGGATGTAGCAAGGTGCCCGTCATAAATCGCTCGTTGCCTTGGACCAAGGCATCCCACGCCGCTTGCGGTGTTACCCGAGATATTCCCATAAAATACTTTCTTCCTTTTCATCAGGTCGAGCGCGCCAGATTGCACGTCGGTTCACCAGCAAACCCAGCAAACCGTCTAACGCCTATCTCAGGGTACGCCTGGCCACTGTACACATTATTACTCTGACAGTTATACCGGTTATCAGCAGGTAAGGCTTTGGCGAACATTCCCTTCCCGCTCGCGCCGTTGGCACGCTCCCTTGCACCGAGCGAGTCACGGGCCAGAGGGTGGCACCCATCATTAATATGAAGGTCGGGCTACCCCCCTGATCTTAACGCGTTGAGTCGAAGATCTCCGAGAAGAACCCTTGTTTCGCCGAGCTTCGAATGGAGCTCGACCATTTCTTCATTTACTGTGCAGATGCCCGCTCATGGGAGAAGAAGTTGATGTCAGGATCAGGCAGCCCACTCCCTTGACGCGTTTCGACATGACAGCGCGTAAACACGATCCATGACGGCTCTCGCACTCGAGGCTTGCTCCGCAGCGAGAAACCAGAAATTTTATTCCACCAGCCGCACTAACCTAGTGACGATAGATGGATACGGGTATATATTGCCTCACCATCGCTGCCGCTGACATCCCTTGATCTCTTGATTCCTACTGCTTCAACGGCATCTATCCCACCGATAAATGTCCTTGCCAAAGCGTAGATACCGGCCATAGATGAGCAAAATAGCTACGTTCAGAATTCTGCGCCCAAAAATTGGTACTTCCATTGCATAATTAGAGACATGGGACATCGAACGGCGGTGAAGAACCGCACTCCACTGATCATTTTGGGCATCACGGTGCTACTGGTATTAACAGCACTGGTACTGGTGCTGGTTCGGGGTGCTGTTGCCACCCCAGACCCGCGGTCCCCCGAAGGGGTAGTGCAAAGCTACCTCACGGCCGCACTAGCGGGAGACCAGAAACAGGCAACAGCGCTGCTGACACCACAGACATCCAAGGATTGCCCCGTTGGTAATGTCATCAACCCGGAAAGCATGCGCGTCGTACTTGTCTCAAGTATCACTGCGGGAAACACGGCTACCGTCGAAGTCTCAATCACGAACACTTCGGCAAGCAGTCCACTAGATCTGGGCAACAGCGGCTATACGGACACCTTCACCTTGGTGAAGCAACAAGATAGTTGGTCCATCAAAACGCTGCCGTGGTCCTTGCTCGCCTGTGAAACCGAAACGGAAGTGCAGCCATGAGCGGATACACCCAAACTCGTGGTGCCCTACCCACGGTTCGTCGACTGATTCTCTATATCCTGCTTTTCGCGCTGGTATCCATAGCCGCCTCGGGCACCTCCCAACTCCTTGGTCTGATCATTACCCCGGCCAGTGGAAACGATTCAGGACGCACCACTGGATTGGCACTTGCCTTGGCATTCGTACTGATCGCTGGGCCCCTGACCTTCGTGCTCTGGCGTTCGCTGGCCAAACGTTTGCTAGATAGCGAAGAGAACTCGGCCCCGGCCTGGGCTCTGTATATGGCAGCCATGTACGTGACGTCCTTGATTGTTGCCAGCACCGCGATGTTTTCTCTGCTGGGCAATTTGCTCCTCGACCACACCGACGGCTGGCAATCCAAGCTCTCCACGGCCCTGATCTGGGCTGGAGTGTGGTGGTGGCAGGTTCGGATCATCAAAGATTCCCGTCGTACCCCACGTACTCTGCCGCAACTTTCCGGGATTCTCAGTAGCTGGTATGGCCTCGTACTGGCTGCTGTGGCAACAGTTTCGGCACTGACAGCACTATTTTCCGCCACTGTTGGGTTGCTGATTCCGAATGCGTGGGTCGGTACCCCGTGGTGGCTTGAGGTGTTATCCCAGCTCCCATGGATTCTGGGCGGATTATTACTGTGGTGGTGGCATTGGATCCAACAACGGGTCGCTAAAATACACGGTGGTTTCTCCGATGTCGCATACATCCTCATGGGTATCCTTGCCGCCGGAGCCATGATGCTTGGTGGAACCGGATACCTGTTGTATTTGGTCATCAGGCTTCTCTGGCATCAGCCCACCGCACCATTACTCACTCCCATCCCGTTGGCTCTGGCCGGGGCGCTGGTTGGCTCCGTCATCTTCACCTATAGCTGGTCTGCACTGAGCCAGCGCTCGGCAGAAACCAAGAATGCCGCACGGTTGGTCACCTCCGGGCTGGGTCTGGCTGCCGGAGCCTCGGGACTTGGTGTTTGTGTCAATGCACTTTTGGCCGCACTCGTACCCCCGCTGGCGGGAGATCGCGGTGGAGACTTACTACTAGCTGGCGTGGTTTGGCTCCTCTGGGGTGCCGGATTATGGGTTTGGGCATGGCAACCGGGCAGGAAAGCCGATGCCCACGACCGTCGAGTCTATTTGGTAGTGGTCTTTGGTCTGAGCGCGGTAGTTGCCTTGGTCGCGTTGCTGATCATTGGCTTTAAGGTCTTTACCTTCTTGTTGGAAAGTAATGGCCTCTTCAGCGGGCTAATTGATGCTATACGTGCACCATTTGGGCTACTGGTCGCCACCGCGCTGGTATCTATTTATCACTTTGTCATCTGGCGTGCTGATCGTGAAGTACTTGAAACTACTACTTCACCAACGGGCAAGAGCCATACAAAGATCCTGCTGGTAGCTAGCGGAGACACCAGTGAACTCCGCACGGTGTTGGCCAAGGCTACGGGTGCCAAGGTTCAGGTGATACCCCGCTCAGGTGAAGAATACATGGCCACATCCGAAGGGCTATTAGCAGCTATCGGCTCAATCCCCGAGGATAGCAGACACATTATGCTGCTTGTGGAGGGGCCAGGTTCCATCCGCGTCATCGAACTCGCCGAATAGGCGACCCACCAAGATCAACGTAGAACGGCGCCGCTCACAGTTCCTCAATGAGAGGATCAGCGAGCGGCGCCGAACTTGTCAGTGTCAAAAACACCGAGTACTTATTTATGCCGTGGCAACAATAGTTGTTGTGGAAATGATCGTTGCTTGTTTAGCCGTAGCCAACACATCAATCAGCGATGAAAGCACGACCATCGAATCATCGACCTCAAGCTTCACCGGGTGTTGGTGCGCCAACATGGCAAGCATGCCGCGAATCGGTTCCGCCGATTCTTCCTCACTCAGCTCAGGATTCCAGCCCAGCAAAACATCTGCTGGCGCATCAATACGTGCCGGGGTGTAGCTGATGGCGAAGGACAGGATCTTTCCACCACGAGCCTTGGGCTTATCGCGCAAGACGATCACACCCTTGGCCCCGGTCCCATCATCGAGCAGCATCTTCTGCGCGCTGCCCAGTGTCATCTGGGCCGGATCCCACTGGTGCGTGGCGTTATAGAAATCAACAACCAGCTTAGTCAATTCGACCGAACCGGTGGCAATATCATCAAGGGTCAACCCATCATCATGGAAGATGGGCAACGCCAAACCACCGGGCTCGATGATTGCATCGCGCGATTCCTGAATCTGCTTCATCCCCAGAGAGGCACAGAAACCGGCGGCTGCCGCGGCATCGGTACCGGCGGTCCGCGTGTAGCGGGCCTTCAGCTCCGTGGTTTCACCGGCAGGAATCATTTCACGTAGACGATTGACCAGCTCGGTGCCCAGGCCGTTACGTCGGTGATCGCGGGCGACCTCCACGTAAAGCCAGAGCCGGGTCGGGTGTAGCGAGGAGGCAAAGATGACTCCCGCAGCAATGGCAATGCCTTGATCCGTGGCGACCAGTGAACGCACAAATGGTGTATCCGAGTTCGCCCGGAACATGGTCCGGTCCTGGTGGGCATGCGGCGATGACGGGTCGCCGAAAATTTCCAGCAACGCCAGATCATCCCCGTCTGACCAGGGGCGGAATTCGAGTTCAGCCATCGGTGCTTAGGCTCCGTTGAGACGCTCGGAGAGGTACGCGCGCACCTGATCAAGTGCCACGCGTTCCTGGGTCATTGAATCGCGCTCACGGATGGTCACTGCCTGATCTTCGAGGGTATCGAAGTCAACGGTGATACAGAACGGGGTACCGATCTCATCCTGACGGCGGTAACGACGCCCAATGGCCCCGGCATCGTCAAAGTCGATATTCCAGTGCTTACGCAGCTCCGCGGCAAGCGCCTTGGCCTTCGGGGACAGATCCTCATTACGCGAAAGCGGCAAGACCGCTGCCTTGACCGGAGCCAGGCGCGGATCAAGCTTCAGTACCGTGCGCTTGTCTACCCCACCCTTGGCGTTCGGGGCTTCGTCTTCAACGTAGGCGTCAACCAGGAAGGCCATCATCGAACGGGTCAGGCCGAAGGACGGCTCGATCACGTACGGGGTGTAGCGTTCGCCGGTGGCCTGGTTGAAGTAAGAAAGCTCGGTGCCCGAGGCCTTCGAGTGCGACGAGAGGTCATAGTCGGTGCGGTTTGCAACGCCCATCAGCTCGCCCCATTCCGAACCCTGGAAACCAAAGCGGTATTCGAAGTCGATGGTCGCCTCGGAGTAGTGCGCGCGCTCGTCATCCGGCACGTCGAAGCGGCGCAGGTTTTCCTCGTTGATACCCAGGTCTAGGAACCAGGCCCAGCAGTCCTCTACCCACTTGTCGAAGAATGCCGGGGCGTCCTCGGGTGCTGTAAAGAACTCGATTTCCATCTGTTCGAACTCGCGGGTGCGGAAGATGAAGTTGCCCGGGGTGATCTCGTTGCGGAACGCCTTGCCGATCTGGCCGATGCCGAACGGAGGCTTCTTACGCGATGCGGTGAGCACGTTGTTGAAGTTCACGAAGATGCCCTGGGCGGTTTCCGGGCGCATGTAGGCCATGCCGGCGGCGGTGTCGACCGGGCCCAGGAAGGTCTTCATGAGGCCGGAGAACATCTGCGGTTCGGTGAACTGACCCTTGGTGCCACAATCGGGGCAGGCGATTTCGCTCATGCCGTCAACCGGCTGGCGCTTCTTCTTGGTGACGAAGTTTTCTACCAGGTGGTCGGCGCGGTGGCGCTTGTGGCAGGAGGTGCACTCGACCAGCGGGTCGGTGAAGGTTGCCACGTGGCCGGAGGCTTCCCAGACGGCCTTGGGCAGGATGATGGAGGAATCAAGGCCCACCATGTCCTCGCGTCCGCGGACAAAGGTCTGCCACCATTCGCGCTTGATGTTTTCTTTCAGCTCGGTACCCAGGGGTCCGTAGTCCCATGCTGAACGGGAACCGCCGTAGATTTCACCGGCCTGGAAGACGAAGCCGCGCCGTTTGGCGAGGGAGATGACTTGATCGAGCTTGGACTGAGGCGCCATAACAACTCCAATGGTTCACGAGGCCGCTGGTTGCGGTCCGTTTGGGCGAAAACATACCCACTAAGCCTAACGTGTTTAGGCACAGCTCACAGAGTGTTTCGTTGCAACGTCAATCGTGACGTTAAACGCGCTGCCCACGTGCGGGTTCTTCGGTGCAAGTCAATTTTCTTTCGCTACGCGGTTGAGGTGTCAAGGTGCAACTTGACAGGAACGGTCAAAGATCACCCACAACGTGCGCAGCTGACGAGTATTGAGCATCTGAGAAGACAGTGGAAGAAACCAATTGATTCGCTTACACCCCTTTACATTGAGTAAGCGCTGCCCGGAAGCTGGCTAATAGCAAACTCCGAGTAGCACTTACCGATTTTTCCTTAGCGTTCTGGAATCCACGTCGGGGCGCTGGTTCCAGCCCCGGTGAGCGTGTCGCAACGGATCAGCTGTGTGCCGATTCGCTCCAACAAACACGACCGCGTGTCAGGACTCTGGTGAGTATCAATGTGCAACCCTCCAGGATCTGGCTTGGCCAGTGCCGGTGAGGAACCGGCAAGTGCCAAAACCAAGGCGGCAGCGGCGAGCCCTGCAAAGCGTGGTGATTTGTGTAGAAAAATCATTTTATTGCCTCCCTTACTGTAGTTTCTGATAGTGCAACGATGCGCTGACTCACCGGGGCAACGCATCGGGATCATCCCCTCAAAAAACCCGACAAAACCCTCAGATTTCCGCGGCTGCTACACCGGGTTGGTGGCACACTAGTTTTGTGGCGCACTTAGTGATGGCAACGGAGCCGGAGCTGGTGGGGCGGGGCACCGAACTGGCCGAAGTCCAAGCGCAGCTGAACGGCATGGTCGCGGGCAGCGCTAACTGCTTGGTGGTCTCCGGAGATCCAGGAATCGGAAAAACGGCGTTAGTGCATCATGCCTGCGCTTCAATGGCACCCTCACTCTTGGTGCTCTCCGGGGCATGCCTGCCATTGACCTCATTGAAGATCCCATTTATTGCCTTACGCACTGCCCTCCGGGCCGCACCACAGCTTGATGGGCTCGACGCCCCCTTGCTAGGCACCGGCACTTCGGGTGCCACCGATGCGGTAATTATCGATCTTGATAACTGGCTCAGCCGCATGTGCAGGATTCAACCCGTGGTGATAATCGTTGATGACCTGCAGTGGGCTGATCAAGGAACCCTGGATGCCTTGATGTTCCTCATTGCCGGGCCGGGCGATCGGCGGCTTTCCATCCTTGCCACCTTGCGCAGCGGGGAGCTGGGCGAAACTCATCTCTTGCGCCGTTGGCTAGCTGATATCCGCAGGATGCCGCGAGTCTTCTGGCTCAGGCTCGGCCCGCTGGATCGGCAGGCCACGGGTGCGCAGATGGCAGAAATTTTGGGGGCCTCCCCGCATCAGTCTCTGGTGCAGCAGGTCTTTTCACACACCGCGGGAAATGCCTATCTCACGCGGTTGATCATCGCCGGGTTAAGGTCCGATACCCGGGCCTTGCCAGCACAACTTCCGGAGGATTTACGTGCGGCCGTCCTACGTTCTTGGCATGGGCTCTCCACCGGTGCACGGGCACTCACCGAGCTCATGGCTGCCGGTGGCCGTCCCATCCGGGCCGAAGATCTAAACGGTCTGGCACGCCAGGCCGGCGCAGCTGATGACACCCTTGGCATCCTGCACGAGGCCAGCGCGGCAGGACTCGTGGAGACCAACCCCGAGGGGAGCCATTGGTGGTTTCGCCACCCGATTATTTCCGAGGTCCTGGAACAATCCATGGAAAGCGGGCAACGGCAGGAGCTGCATTCACTTTTTGCCGCCTACGCCGAAAACTTGGTGAAGCTCTCGGTGGCTCCTGGTCTTGAGTTGCTGACCTCGTTGGCGCATCACCACGACGCGGCCGGGCATCTACCCCAGGCCTATCGCTGGACGTTGCGTGCCGCGGCGGTGGCAACCCCAGGAACCGGTGAATTATTGCGTCTGTTGACCCGTGCGCTGACCTTGCGTGAGTTCCTTCCGGAAGCCAAGGAAAATCGGGAAGAGCTGCTGGCTCTTGTCCGCTCGGCAGCCGAGGACGCGGGAGCCATGGAAGAAGAGTTGGAAGCGGTACAGAGCCTGCTTGAAGTGGTTGATGAGTCACGGCGGCCCTTGGATGCTGCCGAATTATTGGTTCGCGGCACCTTACTGCGTTTTTCCGCGGGCCACGAGTTTCTCTCCGAGGGCACTTTGCGCCGTGCGGTCCGGCTTGCCCAGGTGTCTCCCGAAAGCTGGCAATATGCCTATGCCTTGGCTGAGCTTGCTCACGTAGGGATCTGGAAGGACGATCCCGAGGCCCCCACCCGGGCAGCCCGAGCCCTAGACATTGCCCTGCGGGCAGGAAATCCGCGAGCTCTCTCCTATGCCCTGAGTGCTAATGCCATGGCGGCTTTGATCGGCGAGCGCCCCGCCGAGGCACGAGTACTCGCCGGTCGGGCCGCGCTTGCGGCAACTCAGGCCAAGGACTTTTGGGCCATGGTGCATGCCACGCTCTGGCAGGCCAATGCTACCGAGACGTGGCTTAGCCGGTCCTTTGCCGATCTGATGCTTTCGGGTAGACAGCAACTCATGGTGCTGGGTGCGCCCCATGTGTATATCGCCAAGCTGGCGGCCGATGAAGCGGCCAGCTATCTTGCCGTAGGTCTTTGGCGCGAATGTGCAAGCGCTTTGCGGGTGGTTCTTGGCTCGGATCCCGGTCCTTTGGGAGATGTTTCTGCCCGGTTGACGGCAGGTCGTTTGGCGGCGTTGCAGGGCAGGATCGAAGAAGCACAGGCACATTTGGAACGTGCCGAGGAACTTTTCGCCTATCAGAGTGGCTACAACAACTTTGATTTTGATGCCATCCGTGCAGAGGTGTTTCTTGCTTCCGGGAATCCGGCTGCTGCATATGCGGCGGCCATGGCAGGAGCTACCAAGGAAGGTCAGCCACCGACAATGTGCGAGTGGCTGCTCCCACTTGCCGCAAGGGCTCTTGCGGATCTGGCTCAGTTGGCCAGCGACGAGGGTCAAGAGACCACGGAGGCTCGGGCGCTAACCGAGACTCTGTTGACTCAGTTTCCGGCCGTCATTCGAGATACTGGCAATGATACGGAGCTCTATGCTGCTCACATTGTTGCATTTACGCTGCTCTATCAAGCGGAAATTGGCAGGGCTCAAGCCCTTAGCAATAACGCGGCGCAGTGGATTGAGACGTGCGATGCGTGCCGCTCTACCTCCCTACGGTGGGAGGAAGCTTACGCGTGTTGGCGCTCGGTACAGGCGCTACTGCTACATGGTCATACCGGTCGGGCTCCGGCTACCGTCTTGCTTCGCCGGGGAATCGCGCTTGCCAATGAACTGCAGGCGGTACAGCTTCAGTCGGCACTTCGTGAAATCGCCATTCGGGCCAGAATCACCACCGATCAGCCAGTCATTGGAAAATTGGTCGGCGGGGCAAACGGGCTACAGGGACTTACGGTGCGCGAATTGGAGATTCTCGAGCATGTGGTTGCCGGACGTACCTATGCGCAGATCGCTAGTTCTCTGGTGATTAGCGAAAAAACTGTGAGTTCGCATATTTCAAATATGTTGCGCAAGACCGGTACCGCTAATCGTCTAGATCTTTCACGTTTTGCTACCCGTCGTGGAGCCGATCCTGTCATAAGCGTGGATGATGACTAAAACATCATGTCAGCATCCTGATCGAAAGCTTTAGTGCGCGACAGTAGATCCTCACGCGGAATTAGCTCCCGAGGAAGCTAATGGGTCTAGAAGTGCGGCCCGCATTTCTTCACTGAGCTGTGGGGGTACATCAATATCCACTGCCAGTGCCTGTAGGATCCTGCTGAGATAGTTTCTGGCGGCCGCAGCAAGAGCGATATCAACGATCTCTCGGTCATTGAATCCCACATCTCGCAGGATCTGGCTATCGGCTTCACTCATGTTTAGCGAGTCGGTGCTCAGTTTCACGGCGAAATCCATCATCGCTACCTCCGATTGATCCAACCCAGCATCGTGGTAGTTTGCGGCGATAGGAACGAGTTTTTCTTCGTCAATGTATTTCAAGGTTTTTTGGCCGTGGGCCAATCGACAATGCTTTGATCCGATTCCCAGCGCCGCGGCTAAAGTGACTAGTTCATACCGGCGCATTCCCATGGACTTGGCAATCGTGGACTGCAGGGCCTTCCAGGCTTCGAAGGCTTCTGGATTCATTGCAAGAACCCTCGTATGGCTTGGTATGTACCCAAATGCTGCACGATCCGCAGCATAGGCGCCCGCTATTGCTCCGGTGGCTTCGGCTTCACTTGATGTATGAAGAATGCTCATTGAGATCTCCCCCGTTGCTGCGCGTTGGAATCAACTGCGGGGGGGCAGTGTCCCCACCGTTCACTCGCGTGGGCCTAGTTCCCCTTGCTGTGGTGATCCAATGATTTGTTGATTCTCGACTCGTTTGGCTTTACTTGCTAGAGGAATTCTAGATCCAATGTGCGGTAGGGTGCATGAGTCAAAAGACCCACCTTCGGTAGCAATTTTTCTGGCTCGTAATGCATCTTGGATTTAGGTTTTGTTGATGGAGCCACAGGTGCATGCACAGGTATCCCCCCAAGCCTTTCAAACCGGACCGTGGAAGCAGGAAAATATTCCGGCTGAACCAATCAATAGTTTCAGCACGCGTTGTTGCTATTTTTCGTTGGGACCCGGTGGAGTGCCATGCGCAAAGCTATGCCTAGCACCTGAAATTCGCTGCTGTTTGTCTTTAATGGGGCTTCGGGTTCTTACTTCCCGCCATCGATGCCAGCCCAACGGCCCCCAGAGTCAACAAGGTTCCGCCGATGGTTGCAGTATTGACCAGAGCACCGGGTGCCGGAACTACGAGGTCAATGAGCAGCGAACCGACCAGCTGACCACCGATCATGCCAAGACCTGTCAGCAAGACTCCCAGATGTTTGACCAAATATGCCGATAATCCAATGAAAATGCAGCCCAGCGGACCACCCAGGTAGTACCACCATTGAGTCGGTAATTCTTGGGGTGGACCAGTAAACGGAAGCCTTACCAGCAGCAAAAGCACCAATAAAACTGCACCGACGCTGAAGTTCACAAGAGTTGCTGCAATTGGGGTCCCATAGACCTGAGATTGCACTCCGTTCATGGCGGCTTGAAAGCCCATCAGAAAACCGACGGTCACCGGAATTAAGAGTGGAAGGATGAGTGATGCTACAGATTCGCGGCCCTCGAGCCGTGGGCTTACGGCCCAAAGCACCCCGACAATCGTCAGCAGCGCGCCGGATGCCCGCACTACGTTGATTTTTCTGCGTCCTGCAGGGCCAAAACCAATGCGGTCCACAAGCATTGAGCCTATGGTCTGGCCGGTAACTATTGACACGGTGAACAACGCGACACCCACGAGCGGAACGGTGAGGGTTTGCGAAAAGACCACGAGTGCACCAACACCGCCGGCTGACAGATACCAGCGCGGAAAACGTTTCTCACGCAATGCTAGCGGGATCATTTTGGCTCCGGCCCGGGCGCTGGGCAGAAAGATTGACAGAAAGACCAAAAGAATCAGGCCCGTAGCGAAGCTGACTAATGATGCTGCAACCGGGTCTGCAAGCTTGGTGCCCAACGCTCCGTTGACGCGGCTTTGAATCGGCATGACTAATCCTGCAAGCACCGCCAATATTAGGTACAACCAGCCGAAGCGTACCGCTTTCGTGTTCGCGGTGATCGTTTCGGTAGAGTTCAAGGTTTCGTAACTTTCCATCGTGGACGCCCGTTGGTGCGCCATGCGGTGACAAATACAGCAAGGAGAGTCACCAGTGTTCCTATGATTTCGCTGGTTCCAACCTTTTGCGGTTCAAGTAAAAGATCCATCAGCAGCGAGCCAACGAGTTGGCCAGTAACCAATCCTATTCCCAGTACCAAGGATCCAAGCTTCGGAACGAGACTCACTCCGGTGACAACAAAGAGGATGCCCAACGGACCGGCGAAATACATCCACCATTCTGGGTTGCTGGCAAACCCAAAGGATTCAATCCCCAACCCAGCAAAAACACTCATGGCTACCAGCAATCCTGCAATCGACGCTAGATAGTTGATCGTGGTTGCGGTTGCCGTTGATTCGTAGGCTTGCCCGGCCCGACCATTCATCGATTGCTGGAAACTAACCAATAGCCCGGCCCCGATAGCCACACCTAGGGCAATCGGTGCCATAGGATCTTCGGCAGCCCTCGCCCCGGTCCCCCACGCGGCAATCGAAGCACCGATAACCAAGAGAACTGCCCCGAGCATTCGTTGTCGGGTGATGGGTTGGCGTCCGGCGGGGCTGAAACCGATCACATCGATCAGGATGCTTGAGAGGGTTCTGGCACCAACTACCGCCACCGCAAAGAGCGCTAGCCCAATGCTTCCCACGCTCATGGCCTGGGCAACCATGTAATAAGCGCCTATCAAACCGGCGAAGATGAACCAGCGCGGAATGATCCGTTCCCGCCATACCAGCCCAAAATGTTTCCAGCCCCTGCGAGCTGCTGGAATGCACAGACTCGCAATGGCCATACATAGCAGAGAGGTCAGTCCGCTGAGCATCGCTGCAGGCAAGTAACCGCCCAAGGGCGCCGCGGCACTTGACGTGATAAGCGCCTGAATCGGCATGAGCATTCCGGCAGATCCGGCCATCGCAAGTGCACCTGCATGCCCTCGTGATTGATTGCCCACCACTGCGCTCCTTGTTTTCTTCCCTGCTTACAGCAACTTACTCCCCCGCTGTCTTCGTCTGGGCATTATGTCGCATCCAACACAAAAACTGGCCTCAAACGCTATTTTTGGGTGCATCAGTGCTCGTTGATGCGCGATGATGGATGCATGGCTAATTCCGAGGTATTCCCAATTCAGATCCGTGACGAATCAATTCGACTGGGCCAGCTGCTGAAGCTTGCCTCGTTTGCCGAGGACGGCTTTCATGCCAAGCAAATGATCGAAGACGGCTTGGTGACGGTCAACGGCAACGTCGAGACTCGGCGTGGCGCACAGATCCGCAATGGCGATACCGTGAGCGTGAACGGTGAATCCGTAACCGTCGAAACCGCATAGTTCTATCTACTGCACCAAACACTTTTGTGGCGGCACCTAGTTTTTCCAGGTGGCCGCCACAAGTTTTTGCAGCTCATCGAGACTCAACCCCGCCGCTTGGGCATGGCGTGCCAGTGCGCGTACCTCGTTCATCAGTGGGGCTTGAAGAACCTGCCCGGCATTTACCCGTGTGCCATTGGCCCGCCCGGTACGCACGAGCCCTTCAGCCTCTAATTCTTTGTAGGCCTTAGCCACGGTTCCCGCTGCCACGCGTAGATCGCCGGCGAGTTGGCGAACTGTTGGCAACTTGGTTTCAGCTTCCAATTCCCCGCCTTGAATCAGCGCGGTGAGCTGTGCCCTAATCTGTTCGGCAGGTCCGCTGGGATCAAGTGGATCAATGGTGATCATGCCGACGCCGATTCATTGGATTTTTGCTCGAGCGAACCGAACGTCGAGCCAACCCAGCCAAAGAGCTTTACCAGCAAGGCGACACCAGTGAAAATGAGCAACAAAGCGATGATTCCCAATGTTGCAGACAACGCGGCTAAGCCGGTGTCCACCGCTGATGGGACAGGGATACCGGGTTCAACAGTCATCCCGATTTCGTATGCTGCAGACACGGCACCACTGTAGAGGGACATAGCGGCCATGAACAGCAGTAAGACCGATTGAAAACACAACAGCATGCTGACTCCGGTGCTGATGACATATCCTTCGTGGTTGCGCGCCGCTGTATCGAATTCTTGTAGCCCGGCACTGTGTAGGGATGGACGCCGGGTATTTGTGTGCAACGCCCACAACGTAAGAATTCCTACGATTACGAGCAACCCCATGATCGGCACTCCGTAGTACCAACCAGGAAACGGTCCTGTCGAACCAGTGGTCGCGCTGATCTCCGTGACCACCATATTTTCATCAAGAGTGGCACCGCTAAAGGATGTAAGCGGAAGGTTTCGGAACAATCCGCGCTCATCTGGACCCGAGAAAAACCCAGCAATAAGCAATCCCAACAGCAGGCTACCCGCAAAAAGCCCTGGCACCAGAATCCCCCAGGCTGGACCAAACATTCCCGTAGAGCGTGGAATGAGACCCGCGCTGATTCGTTTATCTGCCGATCTGGCGTCGGCTTTAAGATTCGTCGGGAGTTTCCAAAAAGCATAGATGCCCATGGCTAGAGTCGCGGCGACGAGTGGTGAGCCAAGCAGAAAAATCCCAAAAGACTTGGGAAAAAACCCTTGCAGCATAAACATGCCGAAGGCCCCGAGCAACGCCACACCTATTGCAAGCAGGTGCCTAGCTCGCATCACACGCATCAGTTTCCCCGCTACAACAACGTCTGCAGCGTTGCCCCGATGTGCTGCAATGGCAAGATCTTCACGACGCTGCGCTATGACACCACGTCTGACAATGAGCAGAATCCCGATGCATAGCCCAATGACCAAAAGTGACGGCAGAAGGTTGATCATGTGCGTACCTTTGATTTGTGGAAGCACAAAGCCTCCTGCTTGTATCAATGAAACAATACAATCAGGAGGCGGTCCCTTGTGTCAATTGAATGACACAAGAAAGTTAGACGTTGGCGCCCTTGAGCACCACGTGTGTGAGAAATTCATGAACATGAGCCATCTCCTGCGCATTGACCGAGTGCAACATATTCGAATAAAGAACCTTTGTTACGTGCACATCGGCAGTGGCCCACGCATGGGTGTATTCAATCTTTTCCTGGGTGATCACCGGGTCAGCCTGATCGCGTCCCCAAAAGATTGGCTTACGCATTTCACGCAGCTCTTCATCCCTGAAGAAGCCGGCCCCCTCTTCGGGAACCGCAAAACCCGAGAGTCCAACAACCGTTGAGAATGCCTGCGGCTGATGACGCAAGAGCGAGGTAGCAACGGCCATACCCATCGAGAAGCCCAGCAGGCTCACCGAGGAGTGCTGCCTAGCAATGGGCTCAAGCCAGCCCCAGAGGTCGGCAATTGCCGACTTGACCGCATCAAATGAGTAATCAAGGTCTTGCATGAGCGGGAACCAAGTAAATCCTGGACCCAGCGCTTGGGGCGCGCGAACCGAAACAATGGTGAACTCTTCGGGCAGCATGGGAGCCAATCCCATGAGGTCTTCCTCATTTGAAAGATAGCCATGAAGCAGCACTAGCAGGGGCGTACCCGCACGCTCAGTTTCGGGGCGGGACCAGATGACGGTGGGGTTCCAAGTATTTTCACTCACCCATCCAGTCAACCAGAAATACCCCCGGCAGACTCAATACACAAACCTACGCTTGGGTAACTTATGTATTCTTTGGTAAGAATACTTAGGTGAACAACATCCCGGATACGACGAGTGAAGATTCCTCCACCCCAAGCAGGCTTGTGCACCCGTGGCGGCGCTACGTTGCACTTGGTGATTCCTTTACCGAAGGTATCGGCGATGTAGATCCACATAGCCCCGGTGGGTTCCGTGGTTGGGCAGATCGTGTCGCCGAGCAGCTGAGCCTTGGAGTCGATGACTTTGCCTACGCAAACCTCGCAATTCGCGGACGACTCATCACCCAAATCTTCGATGAGCAGGCCGGACCAGCCCTCGAACTAAAACCTGATCTCATCAGTCTGTGTGCAGGTGGCAACGACGTTATTCGTCCCGGCGGTGACCCCGACGCCATTGCCGACAAACTTGACGCATTAGTACGCGTGCTGGCCACATCCGGGGCCACGATCCTGCTCTTCACCGGCCCCGACATTCGCGATACCCCGGTTTTGGGCGGAATTCGCGGCAAGGTGGCCATCTATAACGAGAATGTTCGCACCATTGCCGCGCGCTATGATGCGGTGGTTGCCGATATGTGGTCACTTCGCGAGCTCCATCTGCCACAGATGTGGGCACCGGATAGACTGCACTTTTCGCCTTTAGGCCACCGCACCATTGCCGCGATGGCACTGGATGCACTCAACGTGCCACACAATTTGCAGCACGTTGAACCCGAAGAAGTAGAAACCAAGAATTGGCGCGAGGCACGCCGGGATGACCTCATCTGGGCCCGCACACATCTAGCCCCGTGGGTTCTGCGACGCATCCGTCACCAGTCTTCGGGAGACGGCATCTCACCTAAGCGCCCCCTTGCGGCTCCGTTCAGCGAGAATGCGCAGAACAATTCGTTGGGTAACGGACCGGCGACGTAGCGTTGATGAGACCTTCTGACCTCAGAACCGTACGCTTGATTACAAATCAACTACGCTTTCGGCGTTTACTCGCTATGCGAGATATTGAGTGCTTGACTAGTAATTCAGAGTGAAAGTCCTGCAAGCTAGCACCAGCAGGAATTATCGACAAGGCAGACCGACCCATGATTTTTGCTGGCACCACCGATCAAATTCCACAAGAAGTCCTCAACCTCATGAACTCGGAAGATGTCGTCGATTTTGGCTTCGTGGGTCAAGATCCCAGTGATCTGCCCGCTGGCTTTGGCGGAGTCTTCGATGCCATGCCGGTTTTCATGGGGATCTTTGCGGTAATTTTTGTAGCTGCCGTCATCTTCTCCATCTTCATTTGGGTCAGAAACTACAACGCCGCGAAGAAGGCCGGTCTTGATCCATTCACGTTGCAAACCGAGCTTGCGGTTCGGGCAGCAAATTCAAAACTGCTGGCTCCTGAACAAAACTCTCCTGGACAATACGTCCCCCAAAAAAGCATCGAACAAAAACTTGCCGAACTGGACCGTCTGCTGGCCAAAGGAACAATCACCGCCGAGGAACACAAGACAGCCCGACTAAAGCTGCTAAGTGAGTAGTTATTACACCATAAAAGATGCCCGGTTTCCTGGGAAACCGAGCATCTTGTGGCCGTAGTGAAAAAGGGATCCTAGGAGAAAATCTCTTCACTCAAGGCTTCACCAAGCTGCTCAATATCGGTCAGAAACCCATCATGACCAATCGGTGAGGTGATATAACGAACCGCCACCGGCTTCGGCAACCCCTGAGCCAAGCGTTCGGATTGCTCGGGCCAGTACAACCTGTCGGTATCGACCGCCGAAACAAAGAAGTTCACCGGTGCCAAGCGGGCCAAGGCATTTTCGACCGAACCGTACCCACGTCCAACATCGTGGCTCATCAGAGCCTCGGTGAGAATCAAGTAACTATTGGCGTCGAAACGGCTGATCAGCTTGTTTGCCTGATGATCAAGGTAGCTTTCTACCTGATAGCGGCCACGCTCCAAGCTTGCCGAGCCAACAGGTGTCTCGGTACCCTGGGCCGAGCGACCAAAACGCACCTCAAGTTCGGTCTCCGTGCGGTAGGTAATGTGCGCGATCCGGCGCGCAATTCCCAAACCAGCCGACGGGATCAGCTCGTTGCTGTAGTAGTCTCCCCCGGAATAGTCCGGGTCCAATCGGATGGCCGAGGACTGCGCTTGGGCAAAGGCAATTTGTTCCGCAGAGGATTGCGCGGTGGAGGCAACCACAACACAGTTTTTGACCCGTTCGGGGAACTCAACGGCCCATTCTAGTGCGCGCGCCCCACCCATCGATCCGCCAAGGACCGTGTGCCACACCTTGATACCCAATGCATCGGCAAGACGCGCCTCAAGGCGCACCGAATCCTTAATGGTGGTGAAAGGGAAGCGTGAACCCCACGGCACACCATTCGGGTCCAAGCTAGCAGGACCCGTGGTGCCAGAGCAGCCGCCAATCATGTTCGCCGAAACCACAAAGAAACGGTTGGTGTCGATGGTTCTCCCCGGACCCACAAAGCCATCCCACCAGCCGGGCTCGGTGGACGCGCCACGTGCCACGTGAGAGTCCCCGGTCAACGCATGAGCTACATACACGGCGTTGGAAGCATCGGCGTTTAAGGTGCCCCAGGTTTCGAACCCTAGGACCACATCGGGCAGATATCCGCCGGTTTCAAAGGTGTATTCTCCGGTGCTCAGATGGCGCAGAATACCGTCCGGGGCATGATCTAGTCCCCGAGCAGTTTCTGCATCATGAAGTACCACGTTGCTCACCACGCTCAACGAGCAACACCCTGCAGTTCACCCTCGGCCAGTGAAGCCACTGCTTCAAACCCTGCCTGCAGGTCTGCAATGATGTCCACAACGTTTTCAATACCAACGCTCAAACGCACCAATCCCGGTGATACGCCTGCGGCAACCTGCTCGGCCTCGGTCAACTGCGAGTGAGTGGTGGAAGCCGGGTGGACCACCAGCGAACGCACATCACCAAGGTTCGCCACGTGGGAGTGGAGCTTCAGGGCATCGACAAAGCCCTGACCTGCTTCGCGACCACCGGAGATCTCGAAGGATACAATCGCCCCGGTGCCCTGCGGACCGTATTTGCGGCCACGCTCAAACCACGGGCTGGATTCAAGGCCAGCGTAAGTAACGCTCTTAACCTGCTCCTGGGTTTCTAGCCATTTGGCAACGACCACTGCATTGGAGACATGGCGTTCCATGCGCAGTGAAAGAGTCTCAAGACCCTGCGCAATCAGGAAGGCGTTGAACGGTGCAATGGCAGAACCCAGGTCACGCAAGAGCTGGACGCGGGCCTTGAGCACGTAGGCAAGGTTTGCACCAAGGATGCCGTTGACCCCGAGATCACGGGCGAACACCAGACCGTTGTAGGACTCATCCGGGGTGTTGAAGCCCGGGAATTTTTCTGGACTTGCCGCAAAATCAAAGTTGCCCGAGTCCACGATCACGCCGGCGCTTGCCGTGCCATGCCCACCGAGGTATTTGGTTGCCGAGTGCACCACAATGTCTGCACCCCATTCGATGGGACGGATCAGGTACGGGGTGGACAGGGTGTTATCAACGATCAGCGGTACGCCTGCCTCGTGAGCGATTCCAGAGATACCTTCGATGTCCAGCACGTCCTGGCGCGGGTTGGAAACCACCTCGCCAAAGAAAGCCTTGGTGTTCGGCTTGATGGCGGCCTTCCAGCCCTCGAGGTCATCGGGGTCTGCAACAAAGGTAACTTCAATGCCAAGCTTGCGTAGCGTGTGCTTAAACAGGTTCTGGGTTCCACCGTAGAGGCTTGGGCTTGCCACGATGTGGTCGCCTGCCTCGGCAAGGTTCAGGATGGAGAAGGTTGTTGCTGCCTGGCCGGAGGCTAACAGCAGCGCGCCCACGCCACCTTCGAGGTTTGCAATGCGGTCTTCAACAGCACCCTGAGTTGGGTTGCCAATGCGGGTGTAGATCGGGCCAAGATCGGAAAGAGCAAAGCGGTTTGCTGCGCTCTCGGCACTTGGGAAGACAAAAGCTGTTGTTTGATAGATCGGTAGGGCACGGGCGCCGGTGGTGGCGTCGGGCTCCTGACCTACGTGGATCTGACGAGTTTCAAATGACCAGTCGTTAGACATTTTTCCCCTTCGAGGATTCAAGGGGTATGCCCGTAGTCGACACCTGTGGCGTCGTTCTGTACGTAGGGGCATGCCCGCGCTTGTCCTGCGTCCTGGTGACGCAGGGCCTGGTCTTCACCCGGGGCACCCCACCGCGGTGGAGGGTTGCCGTCCAGTAAGCCGGGGCTTGTTACTGGAACTCATGACCTTGAGAAATAGTCTGGCTCAAATGCCTATGCGTACGCAAGCCCGTCTCAAATTATGACAATTTGCAACGCTGCGGCTATCACCCCGAAAAGTCCTCACTAAGACCCACGTCAGATTCAAGTAAGGCAATCCTAAGTCGAGAGCCAGATCACAAAGTGACATGATAGGCCCATGATGAGGTTGGACCATGTAACTTACGCTTGTGGACCCGACGGCCTCGCGGCAACTGCCGCTCGGATCGGCGCGGCCCTTGGACTCGAATCAGTGAAGGGTGGTGTGCACCCACGTTTTGGTACACGCAATGTCATCTTCCCTCTGAAGAACGACCAGTACCTTGAAGTTGTTGAAGTACTCAACCACCCGGCATCGGATAAGGCACCGTTCGGCCAGGCCGTTCGGGCTCGCTCCGAACTCGGTGGTGGCTGGATGGGTTGGTGCGTCGCAGTTGATGACCTAGCCCCGGCCGAAGAACGCTTGGGCCGGGGTTCGGTTCCAGGGAACCGAAAGTTCCCCGATGGACAGGAACTGACCTGGCGCCAGATTGGCATCAATGGCCTGATCGCAGACCCACAGGTTCCATACCTGCTGCGCTGGGATGACGGAACAACAGAGTTGCACCCGTCAAAGGCTCTTGATCCGGTTGGCAAGATTTCTTCGATCAGTATTGCAGGTTCCTCTGATCGTGTTTCCGATTGGCTCGGCCAGCCGGAAGAAGACCCGCTCGGTGAGGTAGTCGTGGATTGGCAGGCTCCCAATGGAACCCCTGGCATTCTCTCGGTGACCTTCGAAACTCCTAAGGGTTCAATCACTCTCTAAGACGAGAGTGCATGTGAACTAACAAACCGTGGGCGGTGAGCTGCAACTATTGCAGCTCACCGCCCACGGTTTTTAACGTTTCTTTACGTCCTTGCCGAAGCCTTCAACAACGCTTGAACGCGAATCAACTAGCCCTCCGGATACCATTCAGAGCCTTTCTTGGATCGTTTGCTCGAGCTCTTCGAGGTGGCGTACCACCCATGAGCCACACAGCATAGCTAATCCGCCGATAAACGCTATGCGTTGTAGCGCTGCGACCGCCAGAATTAGCATCTGGGAGTAGCCAGATACCCCGTCAATGATGCGCGGGCTCCAGAAACTTGCGGTGAGCGCAAGCAGCAAACCGATCAGCGTAAGTACTAGTCCCCATCGAAGCATGTGCGGTGAGCTGATTTTCGGCATGATACTCAGCGCCCACCAAGGTCTTCTGGCGCCGGCTGCTCATGATTCAGACTCGACACTGCATCTTCTGCGGCTCGGGCGATAAAGGAACCTACCATCAAGAAAACTCCGCTAAAGAGTGCACCTTGTTGGATCGCAGATGTCAGTCCGACCAGCAAACCGATGGGAAGAGAATAACCGAATTCGTTGAGCAAGGCATCGAGCAGTGGTGAACCAACGATATACGCGATCACCCCAATAATTGTTAGCCACAATCCGATCTTGAACATTTTCTGCGAACTGACTAATGCTGGCATTTCGATCCACCTTCACGTCATCAACATTGCTGGAATTGCTGGGCATGATGCGGCTCCGCGTAGCCCCCTGACGCCAATCCTAGCCATCGCATGCTCTTCCCAGCGGGAATTTGAAAAACTGTAGTCAAAGTGTGATTTTACGTTCCTAAACCAATGGCAGAACCCAGTAGCGCATACCCAACAAAGCCAGCAATGTCCAAGAATGCGTGGGCGATAACCAACGGCATGACCCGGCCGCGCTTCGAATATACATAACCAAAGACAACCCCCATCGCGACGTTGCCAATGAACGGCCCAAAGCCCTGGTAGAGGTGATAGCTTCCACGCAAAACCGCGCTTGCAACAATGATCTGCCATTTGCCCCAGCCAAGTCGGGCTAAGCGTTCAAAGAGGTATCCAACAACGATGACCTCCTCAAGGATCCCGTGCCGAATCGCGGAGAAGATCAACACCGGAATGGTCCACCAATACTCATCGAGGGCCGCCGGAACTATCACAGTGGTAATCCCCAGTGCCCTGCCCACCGCATAAACCCCGAGGGTGCCAAGTCCCATGGCAAGGAAAAGCCCGGCACCCCAGCCAAGGTCGGCAAGCGGCTTCTTGAGGTTGAATCCTAGCCGGGCGAAGGGATCGCCGCCGGGCAAACGCCACAGCAGGTAGAGCACCAGCATCACGGGTACCAGGGTGAAGAAAATATCCAGCAGCTGGTAGGTCAGATCGAAGTATTCGCGTTGGTTCAGCGTGTTATTCAGCGATGTGGTCTGTGATCCCAGTGGGGCCCGAGTCATTTTGTCGATCAAATTCACTATTGCGTACACACCGGATCTACCCAGTGAAAGACCCAGAACTATCAGTAGCTCAATTTTCAGTGCCTTGCGCGAGCCAAAATCCCACTGGGTAGAAGCCACCTCGGGGTTTTGGTCTGATTCGTTAGGTTGCACCGATCTTGAACTCATAAATTCGATCCTACGTGCCACCAGCTGTTCAACACATCGATCGTGACCTGCGAGGATTAGATCTATGTTCACCCGTCCCGCACATCTTCATGAGATCGATCTGGCCGAATCCATGTACCCGGGTCCGTCGTGGAAAACCGCGCGGGTCAATGAGGGCGGCCAATTCCATGTGGTTTTGGTGGCGCCGGGCGAAGCAGTACTGCGTATGAGCCGAACCCCCGAGGCCGCCGATCAACTACAGCGCCGGGTGGATCTTATTGCCGCACTTGAACCACAATTGACCTTTCAGCTCCCCACTGCCCTGACAACGGTGCTGCGGCAGGAAGGTTTTGCGGCAGTGGTCCAACGTTTTATCCCCGGTTCAGCGCACCCTCCGCTGACCGGAGACCCGCATCGGTTGCGTGCCCTGGTCACCGAGCTTGCGCAGGTTGATGTGCACGCGCTGAGCGGATTCCTGGCGCAACCATTTGCCTATGGCGGTGTGTGGAGTGACGAACGAATCGACTCACTACTTCAGATGCTGCCCATTGATCTGATCCCGCCGGCTAAGACGGTGTTAGCGCGGATTGCCTCATTTGATTCGATCACGCCGTCGTTGGTCCACGGTGATCTGACGGGACACAATCTACATTGGCAGGATTCAAATTTGGTGGGGGTGCTGGACTGGGATCTGGCAGCCGCCTGGGATCCTGCCCTGAACAGCGCTTACCTGGGGCTCTGGCATGGCGAAGAAATGATCGAGCAGATCGCTGCAACACCTCAGGAAGCGTGGCGAGCACGCATCTGGCTTGGCACCATGAGCCTGGAAAGCATTTATCAGGTGGGGCTCGGTGAAAATCCGCAGGGCTTAGCGGTGATGGTTGAAAAGGTTTCGGTTCGGCTGCATCGGGCCGCAAGCGCGGCTCGTCTCTAGCGAGCTATGCGTAGCGCTGGAGCAATAATCACCGGGATACCGGCAGATTCAAGTTCCAGTTTTTGCTCGGGCGTTATTCCGTCATCGGTAATCAACGCGTTGAAGGCGGCCCGAGTCAGTGCCGCAAAGGCACTATGCCCAATCTTTGACGAGTCACAGACCAAGTAACTGCGCCGGGCGCGGCGAATCATCAGGTCATTGATCGATGCCTCGAACTCGTCGGACACCGTTGGACCGATGTGCGCCTCGAGACCGTTGATTCCCACAAATGCCATGTCCAATGTGACTTTTTCCAGTGCCTGTTCGGCAAAGGGACCCACCAGCTCGTAGGAACGTGGGTTCAGCACCCCGCCGGTGACCATGACCTTCACATGGGTGCGCACCGCCAACGCCGAGGCAATATTTACCGCGTTGGTGACAACCGTGAAGGTGGTCCGTCCCGATTCATTGACGAGGTCTCGGCGCATACCCAATTGGGTAGCAATCGCGCTTGAGGTGGTGCCCCCGGAAAGTCCCACCACCATGTCCGGTTTCACCAAGGAGGCCGCAAGCACAGCGATTGCATGTTTCTGCGCAGCAGCTTCCTCTTTTTGGTAGCGTGCCGGAAGATCATAGGCCACGGTGCTACTCACGGCACCACCGTGGGTGCGCGAGAGCAGCGAGGCCGCGGCCAGCGAGTCGAGGTCACGGCGTGCCGTGGCAGGAGAAACTCCGAGCCTGCGGACGATTTCCTCGACCTCGATCTGACCAAATTCAGAGAGGAGCTCCAAGATGGTGCTCTGTCGTTCTTCGCGTTTCATATCTTCTTCCCTTGCCTCCTCTCGATTTTTGCCCGCTTGTGTTAAATGTTGTTGTGGCCCGCGGAGTCCAAAAACTTATCAAGGGTGGAGCGTAGCAATGATACGTTGTGCGCGCCGGTGATCCAGTAGCTACCATCGGGAGCTTGGGCCTTGGCTGAGAAGTGCACAGCGTTGACCCCGGCCTCAAGCACCGCTGAAATGGTTTGTGGTTGCATGCCGCCACCGGCCATGATCTGGATCTTGCCGTTGGCAGCGGATGCCATGGCGGCTAGTGTTTGCACACCGTCCGGGGCGGCTGTGGCTCCCCCGCTGGAAAGCACGCGGGTGAAGTCCAGCTCGATGAGCTGCCCAACGACCGCAACGGGGTCTGCCGAGGCATCGATGGCCCGGTGAAAGGTCAATTCAATGTCCGGATTAGCTTCACGCGCCGCGGCAATGAGCTCCAGCATGCACGGCACATCAACGTCCCCCTGGGCATCGAGCGCACCGATGACAAGCCCTGCAATGCCCTGGCCGGCGGTGCGTCGGGCCTGCTCAACCATCAGCTTGATCTCGGCGGGCGAATACACAAAGTTTCCACCGCGCGGTCGAATCAGGGCGTGAACACCCACGGAACCGGCAACCTCGAGGGTCGCCTGAATAGTTTCCGGGTTGGAAGTGATGCCACCGATTTCCAGGGCTTCACAGATTTCCAGCCGATCCGCACCGGCGTTGACTGCGACGAGAGCGCCTTCGGAACCGGTGACCGCAATTTCCAACAAAACAGGTGTGGGCATGGGGTTTTACTTTACAGCTCCGGCGGTCAAACCGCCGATTAGACGCTTCTCAATGAGCATGAACAGGGCAATCACCGGCACGATGGCAACGATCGAGACACCGAATACGTACTGCCACGCGGTTGAGTACTGGCCAACAAACTTGGTAAGTGCCACCGAGAGCGGCTGGTTTTCGGCGGTCGAGAGGATCACCAGCGAGGCGGCGAATTCGTTCCAGCAGGCGACAAAGGTGAAGATCACTGCCGTAACAATGCCCGGCCAGACCAACGGAAGGCTGACCTTGAAGAGTACGCGAAGCTTGCCCGCGCCATCGATCTGGGCGGCTTCCTCAACTTCCTTGGGGATTGAAGCAAAGAATGAGTGCATGATCCATACGGCAAAGGCCAGGTTGAAGGCGGCGTTGATCAGGATCATGGCCAGCCAGGTGTCATATAGATCCATGGCGAGCATTTGTTTGAACAGACCCGCGGTCAGCACCGCCGGTTGCAGCATTTGGGTGACAATGACAAGGAACATGAAGGCTAGCTTGCCCGGGAATTTGAAGCGTGCGGTGTAGTACGCGGCGGGGGTTGCCACCAGCAGCACCAGTAGCGTTGCACACAGCGAGATCACAATCGTAGAAATAAGGTTGTAGGCAACCGGGGTTTCGGGGGTGTCCCACATGGTCAGGTAGTTGGACCATTGGGCGCCTTCGCGCGGCATGTAGTTTGGTGGCACCGAGAGAATCTCGGAACGGGTCTTCAGCGAGCCAATGAACATCACGGCGTACGGGATCAGGAAGAGTGCTGCGACGCCAAGTCCGGCAATCATGCGCCAGATGACAGTTTTTTGGGAGGCGCGGTCTTCGGTAGTCAGGAATGACATGTTCCTAGACCTCCTTCATGGGCTTGACGGTTTTGACGTAGATGGCGACGATGACAAGCACGATCGCGAAGTTGACTACCGAGAGCGCCGAGGAAATATCCAGCCGGCGGTCGAATTGTAGGACCTTGAAGATGTAGGTCATGAGCGTGTCTGCGCTGTATCCGGGGATGGAGCCGGTGATGATTTTCAGGATTGGCAGGTTGTTGAACACGTTGATGATGTTGATCAATACGGCGACCGCCAGTGCACCGCGTAGCTGCGGCAGGATCACCGAGATATAGGTGCGCCATCGCCCCGCGCCATCGACGCGTGCTGCTTCAAGTGTTTCGCCGGGGATTGCCTGCAAACCGGCCAAGATGGTGTAGGTGGTGAACGGAATCGAGACGAACACGGCGATGACGATTGCTACGGCCATGGCCGGGACCGCGTTTTTGGTGAAGCCAAAGCCTTCGTCAAGGAGCCCAATGTCGGTGAGGAACTTGTTGAAGATTCCGTAGTTGGGGTCCATCGCGTAATAGAACACGGTGGTGGTCATGACCACCGAGGCCGCCCAGGGCACGATGACTGCCATGCGCACCAGCGTGCGGCCGGGGAATGGCTTGTTCAAGAACTGTGCCAGGGCCAGCGAGATGACGACTGTCAGGGTGACGACTACGACAACCCAGACAACGGTGTTCAGCAGAATACGTGGCAGGTTGGGGTCTGCGAAGACCTTGGCGAAGTTATCGAATCCAACGCCCTTCAGGTCGGTGCCGACCTGGGAGATTTTGCGGGTTGAGTTGTAAATCATGTACCCGGCTGGGAACACCACAATGGTGAAAATCAGCAGGAGCGCTGGGCCAATCCAGGGTAGCGCAGCAAGGAATGATGCACCTTCCCGGGCAGATTTGCGCTTGGCGGGGCGCTTCTGTGCTGTTGAGACGCTCATGGTTTTACTGCTCCTGCGTAAGGGATGTGGCGTGCGAGTGAGGATGTGTAAAACGGTGAAGGGGTCCACGATCTTGGTGGTGGACCCCTTCAACGTGAGTTACTTTGGTTTGAGCGAAGGTTGGCTATTGCCTACTTTGCTGCGTCGGCCTTGGCCTGGATTTCCTTCAGGACATCTGCTGCGGACTTGCCGGTAGCGATCTGACCCATGAGGGACTTGAAGGCACCATCGGTGGCGTTCCATGCCGGGTTGGTGGTCGGGTAGAACACCGCGCTTGGCAGCATGTCCAAGAATGGCTTGAGGGTCTCGTCGCCCGCCAGCTTTTCGCCGCCCGACTTGGTGGTTGGCAGGAAGCCTTCGGTGGATACCCAGTTGGTGTAAACATCAGCGGAGAAGAAGTAATCCATGAACTTCTTCACCGAGGCTGCCTTGGAGCCATCGTTCTTGAATGACATCAGGCGGTCTGCAACACCCAGGGTTGCCGGGGTGCCGGTCTTGGTGGCAACCGGTGCAACACCGTACTCAAGATCGGGGTTTTCGGTCTTGATCTGGCCAATGGTCTGTGGCAGAGCGTAGGCGAAGCCGAGCTTGCCCTGGATGAAGGTGTTGAGCATCGGGGTGCGCTGGGTGGCGCCCGGATCCTTCTGGGTTACCCCATCCTTGATCATCTTCTGCATGAAGTCTGCTGCTTCGAGGTTAGCCGGGGTATCAACCTCGATGGCGGTGCCGGTGCCGAAGTTTCCGCCGTTGCCAGCGAACCAGATCATGGATTCGCCCTGTGCTTCTTCGTTACCCAGCGGCATGCCGTAACCATCGGACTTGGTCTTGTCGCTGATGGCCTTCGAAGCGGTGTACAGCTCGTCCCAGGTCTTGGGAACGTCGGTGATGCCGGCTTCCTTCATGAGGGTCTTGTTGTAGAACAGTGCGCGAGCCGAGGCGATCAGTGGCAGACCGTACTGGGTGCCGTCGACCTTCTCGTTATCGGCGAAGGATGGCTGGAAGTCAGCGACGGTGGCTTCGGAAGCTACATCGGTGACCGGTGCCAGCAGGCCTTCGGCTGCGAATTCGGCAAATGCTCCACCGTTGTAGATATCAGGTGCCTTGTTGCCCTGGATCTTGGTCTTCAAAACACCTTCGATGTTTTCCCAAGACTGCATTTCAAGGTTGACCTTGACGTCGCTGTTGGCTGCTTCAAAGTCCTTAATGACCTTTTCCCACAGTGCCTTGGTGCCGTCCGAGTAGCTGGGGACAAGCATGTCAAGTGTTGTCACCGCTCCTGCGGAACCCGATGACCCGCCGTCGGACGTGCCACCTCCCCCACCAAATCCGCAGGAGGTAAGCAGGAGGGCTGCGGCTGCCGCGCCGGCGACGACCGCACCCCGGAGATTGCGCTTCTTCATTGGTCCTCGTTCCAAATGGTCCGTCGCGACGTTCTGCACGTACCGACGACTATGAGTGATGTTATGTGCTTTATTTGCATCAAGAACGAGCAATAAAGAACATGTCACTTTGATTATGCTGTGACCCGTACCACTCGGTCAAGTTGTTACGGTCACAAATCGAGCACGTTTTGGCACAAATCAAAAATCACTATCAAAGCTCACGAAATGAGTTATGAAGCACGTCAGCCACGTATTAACGACGAAGTGGAAGGTCGCTCATTGGCAACCTTCCACTTCTGGCCTCGCCTCAAGCGAGCTTAAACGATCATTTGATCGTTTAGACGCTCTTACCTGCGAAAAGTGCCAACAGGCGTGCGGTCTCACCGGCCATGGCTTCACGACCCTTGGCTAGGTACTTACGTGAGTCAACAACGCTTGGATTTTGATCAAGGTATTCCCGAATGGCTCGAGTGAAGAAACCATTCAGGTGCGTGGAGACATTAATCTTCGTCATTCCAGCATTGATAGCCGCAACGATGTTCTCATCACTGACCCCGGATGAACCATGAAGTACCAAGGGCACCTCAAGAGCTGCCTTGATATTGGCAATCAGTTCAATATCCAGCGCCGCCGAGCGATCAAGCATTGCGTGCGAGGAACCCACGGCCACGGCAAGTGCATCAACACCCGTAGCCTCAACGAAGGAGCGGGCTTCCTGCGGGTCGGTGCGTACACCCGGTGCATGTGCACCGTCCTTGCCACCAATCTTGCCCAGCTCGGCCTCGACGTAAACACCTGCTGCGTGTGCGTATTCGGTGACGCGACGGGTCGCCGCAACGTTTTGATCGTAGTCAAGGTGCGCACCATCAAACATGATGGAACCAAAACCCAGATCTACCGCTGCGCGGGCCAAATCTTCGGATTCTGCGTGATCTAGGTGCACGGCAACGGGAACCGATGCGGCGGCGGCCGCGGCAAGGGTTGCTAGGGCAATAGGTTCTAGACCCCCGTGGTAGCTCACACAGTTCTCGGAAATCTGCAAGATCACCGGAGTCCTGGCAGCTTCGGCACCGGCGATGAGTGCTTCGGTGCTTTCAAGGTGAATAACGTTGAATGCACCCTGCCCAATATTTGCAGCGCGGGCCGCATTCATGATTTCTGCTGTACTAACCAAGGTCACCGTGGGTGTTTCCTTTCAAGGAAATTTAGCGTTTAAGAATTTACCGCTGAAGAGTCAATTACGAGGGCAACTTGCAGCTGTGGGTGCGAGGGGTGCAATTCACCGGCGGTGGGCATCAGGACCGCCGAGGCAGACCAGGCAGCGGCACGCGGAAGAATCTGCGTATCGTGGTCTTCCCCGTTGTGCAGACCGGTAGCGATTGCCGCAACCACCGAGTCTCCGGCGCCTGTGGGGTTGCCGATCAGTGGTTCTGGCAACTTAGCGCTAAACCACTGGCCAGGACTAGCCGCAGCAAAGTGTACGAGCCCGTCTTCCCCGGCGCTTGCATACACATGCTGTGCCCCGGCCTCGAGCAAGACCTTGGCGCCCGCGGCCAAGGAGTCGGTTCCGGTGACCTCGGCAAGTTCATGATGATTGGGTTTGAGCACCGTGGCCCCGGCGCGGGCCGCGGCAAGCAACGCGGCTCCGGAAGTATCGATAATGCTGGGTATGCCGCGGGCCGCTGCCTGGCGCACGCACCAGGGGTAGAAGTCCGGATCCGCGCCTTCGGGAAGGGAGCCAGAGGCCGCCAACACCGTGACTCCCGAATCGAGCAATTCGATGATGCTTTGACGAATCAAGGCCCACTCATCATCATTGAGCGCCCCGCCACGTTCGTTCACTACGGTGGTTCGACCGCTGTCTTGCTCAACCATGGCAAAGCTGCGCCGGGTTTCTGCCATCACGGGGATCAGCTCATGCCGAAGGCCGGAGCTGACAAGTTCCCGGGCGAAAACTTCACCATTTCCCCCACCGATGGGTGCCAGCGCAATCACGGGTAGTCCTTGGGAATAGGCGACTCGTGCGACGTTGAGCCCCTTTCCGCCGGCACGCCGCAGCGGAGCATCAACACGGTTGGTGCCACCAACATCGAGCTGGGCCAGGGAATAGGTCTCATCGACGGCCGGGTTGGGGGTGATGGTGAGAATCAAGGCAGTTACGCCCTCGCTTCCTGAGCTTTGAGGAACGCACCGCGCAAACCAGCATCCTCACCCAATTGGGCGGGGACGATCAATGGTTCACGGTGGTAAGAAAGTTTGCTGCGTACCGAGCGGCGCAGTGGTTCAAGCAGTGCCTCGCCCGCCTGGGCCAGGCCACCGCCAATAATAATGGTTTCTGGTGCGATCGAGGCGCAGAGTTGGGCAATCGAGAACGCGATGGCCTCGATGGCCTCATCCCAGATGCGCTTGGCCACCGGATCCCCTGCGTGCATGGCTTCAAGCACTTCACGGGCTCCACGTACCTGGGTACCGCTTGCCGCCGAGTAACGCTTGGCGATGGCACCTGCGGAACCGATGGTTTCTAGGCAACCATGGGCGCCACAGGGGCATTTCAGTCCTCCGGGCACCGCCGCGTGACCAAGTTCCCCGGCATACCCGCCGGCCGAGACCGCATGGCCGTCAACAAAGAGGGCAGCTGCAATGCCGGTGCCGATGACCAGCATGACGGCATTGTTGACCTTGCTTCCAAGCGTGGCTCCGGCACCAAAGTGCAGTTCCGCAGCTCCGGCCATTGAGACATCATGACCAAAACCTACCGGGAGAGAAAATGCCTCGGAGGTCATGTGGCGCAGCGGGGCATCGCGCCATCCAAGGTTTGCCGAGAACACCCCGAGCCCCTTGTCCTCATCAACAATGCCGCAGACTAGAAGTCCCACAGACTCTGGTGTGGCAAGGGTGGAGCCCGCAATGAGCTCCGTGCCCAGGGTATGCAGCTGATCTACCAGCGCCTCGGCCGGGTTTGGAGTGCCACGACGGGTGGGAACCCGACGAATGTCCGAAAGGTTTCCCTCATTATCCGAAAGTGCCGACTTAATATCGGTACCGCCTACGTCAAAGAGTAGGTATGAAGGATTCATGATGCGTGGCACCCCGCTTTCTTTTATTTAGGCTTCGTCGGCGAGGATGACCGAGCGCGAAAGGTTACGCGGGGTATCCGGGTTCATACCGCGTGCGCGGGCACGATCAAGGGTCACGCGGTGAACGCGAGCGAGTTCGGCCAGCGGGTGCACATCGTTATTGATGTACAAGGCGCCGGTGCGCACCATGTCGTTGGCCAGGCCTTCGGGCTCTTCACCAATCATCCAGGTCACGCGGTTTGGCGCGGCAATGGAGATGGGACCGTGGCGGTATTCCATGCCCGGGTAGGACTCGGTCCAGCCCTGAACCGCTTCACGCATCTTCAGTGCTGCCTCGTGTGCCAGACCGACGGTCCAGCCGCGACCCAGGAAGGTGAACTGTTCTGCGTCGATCAGTTCTGCCGAGGTTTCGGTAACAACAGCGGTGCGTGCATCGGCAACTGCGGCGGTGAGGTCAACGCCAACGCTGGTGAGCAGGTAGGTCAGGGCGGTGGTGGCGAAACGGGTCTGCACCACAGACTGTTCATCGGCGTACGGAAGTTCTACAACCGCATCGACCTTCGAGACGATCGGGGAGCTGGTGTCACCGATGACTGCAACAGTGCGGATCTTCTCATCGAGCGTGCCCAGCAATTCGAGAACCTCGGAGGTGGTGCCCGAACGAGTGATGGCTACCAGCACGTCGTAGTCGCGGGAGGAGATGAACGCCTCGGAGGCTGCGAAGGCATCGGTGACGCCCTTGCCTGCGGATTCGCGGGCTGCTGCATAGGCCTGTGCCATGAACCATGAGGTGCCGCAGCCTACAACTGCAACGCGGAGCCCATCTGCCGGAAGCAGATTCTCGGCCTTGGACTGGGCGATGGCGCGTTCCCACACATCTGGCTGCGAGGTGAGTTCGGCATCCATGTGGTGGCCAAGCTGGCTGTTGTCGCTCAAGACTGTCTCCTTCTAAGACCCCGGGCAGCTAAGTTGTGCTCGGAAAATGGCAATATCTTCCCTACTATGATTGCTTATGATCGTTTGACTTGTCTACCGATCATAAAAAATCGTCATGAGCGTGTCTTGAAATAGCCCCAAAGGATCGAAACTACTGCTTAAACGACCAAACCCCGATGCCTAGCGGCCCTCATATCGAGGAAAACCAGGTACCGGGGGTTCGGCGCAGCTGCCGCTCAATCGTGGCGGCAAGAATTACTTAGTTGGACAGAGCTGCAATAGCTGCGTCGTAGTTTGGTTCGGTGGTGATTTCCGGAACGACCTCATGGTGCAGAACTACACCATTCTCATCGAGCACAACAACAGCACGAGCCAACAGGCCGCGCAGCGGGCCATCGGTCTGGGTCAGACCGAACTCTGCACCGAAGTCGGAGCGGAAGCTTGAGGCCGGAACAACGTTGTCGATGCCTTCTGCGCCGCAGAAGCGACCCAGGGCGAATGGCAGGTCCGCCGAGGCACACACAACTGCGGTGTTATCTAGGCCAGCTGCAAGTTCGTTGAACTTACGAACCGAGGCTGCACACACGCCGGTGTCGATCGACGGGAAGATATTAAGCACAATGCGCTTGCCACGCAGCTCGCTGCTGTTTACATCGCCAAGGTCGGCGCCGGTGAGGGCGAACTCTGGAGCGGTAGCGCCAACGGCTGGCAGCTCACCAATAGTCTGGACGGGGGTACCTTTGAATGCAGTATTAGCCATACTCCTTGTTTATCACGAAGGTGCCCGGCATCACGAAAAGGTTCGCTAGCGGCGTCGCACTCCCAAGTCAGCGGCTTAATATCCGCTGCTCTTTGAGGATGGCTCGGTACAGCAAGCAGTTTTCCCCATAAACCGACGTCTATTGACGCGTTTGCTCGCCCGAGACCTTATGCGGCATCACAGGAGGGGCAACGATAGAGCCGGATAGTGCGTATACCGATCCAAAACGCGCCAAGATTCTCCAGAACCCATTCGACTGGGCGCTGGCACTTAGATTTTCCCGGCAACAAGCTTTCCGGCCCGAAATACCGGCCCCGAAAGGTTCATCCCCGGACGGTACGCCAAGTGAGCCACGGAAGGAGCATTGAGCAGCTGAATATCTGCACGCTTACCAACTTCCAGCGTTCCCACCTGATCTTGCACACCCAGCGCTAAGGCGCCACCGTAGGTGGCCGCAACGATTGCCTCTTCAATGCTCAGATGCATCTGCAGCACGGCAGTTGTCACACAGAAGGCCATGGACGAGGTGTAGGAGGTTCCCGGATTGCAATTTGAGGCAAGAGCGATCTGTACGCCGGCATCAAGGAGTTCGCGACCCGGAGCAAAGGGCATGCGTGTGGAGAGATCGCAGGCCGGCAGGCAGGTAGCAACGGTTCCTACCGCACCGCTGCGGGTGGCCGGATCCCAAGCGGTCCAAGAACCTGCGAGAGCCAAGATATCTGCCTCATCCAAGAAGTTCACGTGATCAACGCTCGCGGCACCAAATTCGACCGCTAGCTGGGTTCCCGGTCCCGGACCCAGCTGGTTTCCATGAACACGCAGTCCCAGCCCGGCATCGCGTGCCGCGGAAAGCACCTGACGCGTTTGGGCCTCGTTGAAGGCACCGCGTTCGCAGAAGACATCGGCGTACTGCACGTAGGGGGCCACACGTTGGAGCATTTCTCCGCAGACAAGGTCGGTGTATTCCTGTGCGTCAAGGCCGGCCGGCACCAGATGCGCTCCGAGGAATGTCACCTGGTCAACCACGGTGGAGGCAATGCGCGCGTGGCGGGCTTCTTCCTCAACGGAAAGTCCGTAGCCGGTCTTGGTTTCCAGGTAGGTGGTCCCCCCGGCCAACGCCTCCGCGGCCCGACCCATGACCAAGCGGGTCAGATCATAGTCGCTGGCGGCGCGCGTTGCCGCGGTGGTCACCGCAATGCCGCCGGCCTCATAGTCTTGCCCGGCCATGCGGGCCACGAATTCGCGACTGCGGTCCCCGGCAAAAACCATGTGGCTGTGCGAATCGACCCAGCCCGGCAACGCCGCACGGTAACCGGCTTCGATGACCGTATCTGCTGCTGGAGCATCAGCGCTCTTGCCAATCCAGGCAATCTTTTCGTCCCGGATGAGGATTGCCGCATCCCGAATCAGGGTGTGGTTACTATCCGAGGTGAAGGCCTCGGAAATATTGGTGATCAACGTGGTGGTCATGAAAACTCCGGGTGTTCGGTGAAGAATGCTGTGTACAGATCCGCCGGATCTCCCAGCGTTGTATGGATGCCATCGCGTGCAACACGCTTGCCATTGATACGTACTTCTGCAATATCCGCGGCGGTAGCCGTCAGCGGCAGTTGAGCGGTACGTGATCCGGAGGTACGCATGCTATCGGTGCGCACCAAGAGGTAATCGTCGTTTTCGTCTAGCCCCAGCGAACGAAGGCCTCCTTCGCGGGCGGCAGCAGAAATCTCTGCCGGAGCGAAGCGTCCGCGTTGCCCACTGCGAAGCCGTTCCCCATATTCGAGGCCACGCTGCTCAAGAAAGGGATCCAGCACCGCATGCTGGTCGCTACCCAAGGAAATCACGGCACCCGCATCGGCAAGTTCGCGGGCCGGGCCAATTCCATCGCCCAAATCGGCCTCGGTGGTCGGACACATGACGATTCCGGCGCCAGCGGCGCCCAAGGCAGCAGTATCAGCATCGCTCAGGTGAGTTGCGTGAACCGCCGAAAGCCGGGAGCTCAACAAGCCTGCTCGTTCCAGTAGGCCGGTGGGACTTGTTCCAAAGGCAGCCTGACAGGATTCGTTCTCCGCGGGTTGCTCGGATAGGTGCACATGTAGTGGCAACGCGAGATCCAGCCCGGCGGCAATTTGTTCCAAAGATGCTGGGGATACTGCACGCACCGAGTGAATCGCGGCGCCCAAGCGCAAGAGCCCTTCGCCCGCATCAAGATCCGCTAACGCGTCAGCCAGTGACTGATGCCGAGCCAGCCAGCCCGCCACGTTGCCGTCGGAGAAACGTCGCTGAGTCTCGTTGAGCTCAATCACCTCACCTTGTGCATCAAGACCGCCCTGCAGGTAGCAGGTATCGAGTAGCACCAGACGAATCCCTGCGGCCTGAGCCGCGCGAGCCAGAGCCAGCTCCATGCCGTGTTTCTGCTCCCCCGTGTAGGGTTTGCCGTCGGTGTTGTGGTGTAGGTAGTGGAATTCGCCCACCGCGCTATAGCCATTGACGACCATCTCGGCGAACACCGCGGTGGCCAGCTGCTGGTAGCCCTCCGGAGTGAGCCCGGCCGCCGCCTCATACATTTGCTCGCGCCACGTCCAAAAGTTCCCGGCCCCGCCGTCCGCACCCTGATGGGTGCGGCCACGCAGGATGCGGTGGAAGGCGTGCGAGTGCGCATTGACGGGAGCCGGGACACGAACGGTTTGCTGGCCCACTGGGCTACTCACAGCAGATCCTCCAGTGCATCGGCGAGCGCCAGCACGCCGGCGCTGGCGTCATCGTCTTCAACGTATTCTTCCGGTGAGTGGCTGATACCGGAGGGGTTACGGACATAGAGCATGCCCGAGGGCACCTCGGCCGCGAGGACTCCCGCATCGTGTCCGGCACCGGTGGGCAGCAGCGGTGCATCGGGTACCAGACGTTGTACCGAGCTGGATAGCGAGCGGGTAAGAGCCGAATCGAAGTGCACGGTGTTGGAGAAGGATTCCTCGGTCAGCAGCACGCGGCAGCCCTCAAAGGCCGCAAGCTTTTGGGCCTGACCGTGGATCTTTTCCACAAGCATTGCGGTGATTGCGTCATCCGGGTGACGGACATCCAGCCACATATCCACCCGAGAGGCAATCACATTGGTGCCGCCGGGCACCGGCTCCAGGCGTCCCACGGTGGCCCGGGCGCTATCCTGTGCCGCGGCAATCTGGCGCACCGCAACAATTGTCTGTGCCGCGGCAATCATGGGATCCGCCCGATCGGTCATCAGTGTGGTGCCGGCGTGGTTGCCCTGGCCGGAGAACGAAAGGCGCCAGCGGCCGTGTCCCAGGATTGAATCGCCCACGGCGATGGCAGGACCGCGGCCGGCATGATCGGTGTATTCCTCCGAGTTCAGCCCCTTACCCTGCTCCACGTGGAGTTCAATGAAATCGCCAATGCGGGCCAGGGCCACCTCGTCGCGGCCCATGCGTGCCGGGTCCAGTCCGTGTGCCGTTGCAATATCGGCGAAGGTATTTCCTTGCGCATCACGCAAGTTTAATGCCCGGGCCGGATCAATGGCACCTGTCAAAAGGCGTGAACCCAGGCAGGCCACGCCAAAACGCGAGCCTTCCTCTTCGGGGAATACCGTCAGTGCCAGGGCACGGTTGCGGAGCAATGCGCCGGATGCTTCACGTTCGGCCAACACATCGTAGGCGGCAAGCGCACTTGCAACACCCAGTGGTCCGTCAAATGCTCCACCACCGGGTACCGAGTCAAGGTGCGAGCCGGTCACCAGGGCTCCCCGGCGCGAGGCCTCGTCCTTGGCCGAGCCGGGCATATCCCACCAGGCCCAGATAATTCCATTGGCATCGGTTGAGACTTCCAGACCGCGGGAATTGGCCTCGGCCATGAACCATTCACGCAAGGTGATTTCGGCATCCGAGTACACGGGGCGTGAATATCCGCCACGCTTGGCATCACGGCCCTCGTCGCTGATGGCCGCCAATAGGGAATTTACCGTGCTCACGTCTTGGGTGTCCTTTTCATCTCGCATGCGCTCATGACCCGCATGATGGGGGGGTACTACTTGGTACTGCTAAACATTATTGGCTAGCCAAAGGGTGTGCCGGCAGGTTCTCTGCCCCACTAGATGCATACAACCTGCCCCACAGGCTTATCCCTTAGCCAACACCCATGAACTACTCGGCCATGGGGATGCGCACACCACGCTCGTTGGCAACCTCGATGGCACGCTCGTAGCCGGCATCCACGTGGCGGATCACTCCCATGCCCGGGTCGTTGGTCAGCAATGCCTCGAGCTTGGCCGCTGCCAGCTCGGTGCCATCGGCCAGCGAAACCTGTCCTGCGTGGATGGAGCGGCCAATGCCAACGCCACCACCGTGGTGGATGGAAACCCAGGTGGCACCCGAGGACACCGCGGTCATTGCATTGAGCAGCGGCCAGTCGGCAATCGCGTCCGAGCCGTCCAACATGGCCTCGGTCTCGCGGTACGGGGAGGCCACGGAGCCCGAGTCGAGGTGGTCGCGGCCGATCACGATCGGAGCGGAGACCTTACCCTCGGCGACCAGCTGGTTAAACAGCAGGCCGGCCTTCTGGCGTTCGCCGTAGCCAAGCCAGCAGATGCGCGCCGGCAGGCCCTCGAACTCGACATGCTTCTGGGCGGCATCGAGCCAGCGGTGCAGGTGCTCGTTTTCCGGGAAGAGTTTCTTCAGCGCCTCGTCGGTCACGCGGATGTCTTCCGGGTCACCGGAGAGTGCCACCCAGCGGAACGGGCCAAGGCCCTCACAGAACAGCGGACGGATGTAGGCCGGGACGAAGCCGGGGAATTCGAAGGCGCGTGAGTAGCCACCCTGGCGAGCCTCATCGCGGATCGAGTTGCCATAGTCAAAGACCTCTGCGCCAATGTCCTGGAAGCCAACCATGGCCTCGACGTGTGCTGCCATGGAGACCTGGGCCTTCTTGGTGAAGCCAGCTTCGTCGGCCTTGGCCTCTGCGTCCCACTGCTCGATGGTGTATTCAACCGGCAGGTAGCTCAAAGGATCGTGTGCCGAGGTCTGGTCGGTGACGATGTCGATATTGATCTCGCCGGCCTTCTGGCGGCGCAGCAGCTCCGGGAAAACTTGCGCGGCGTTGCCGACGAAACCTACCGAGAGTGCACGCTTCTCGTTCTTGGCCGCGGTGACCTTCGCGATTGCCGCATCAAGGTCACGTTCTACGTCGTCCAGGTAGCGCTTGCCCAGACGGCGGCGCAGGCGCTCTTCGGAAACGTCGATGATCAGGCAGGCACCGCCGTTGAGGGTGACGGCAAGCGGCTGGGCCCCGCCCATGCCGCCGCAACCACCGGTCAGCGTCAGGGTGCCCGCCAGGGTTCCACCGAAGCGCTTGACGCCGATCGCGGCGAAGGTTTCGTAGGTGCCCTGCAGGATGCCCTGGGTGCCGATGTAGATCCAGGACCCCGCGGTCATCTGGCCATACATCATCAGGCCCTCGGCCTCGAGCTTGCGGAACTCGGGCCAGGTAGCCCAGTCACCGACCAGGTTCGAGTTGGCGATCAGCACGCGCGGTGCCCACTTGTTGGTACGGAACACACCGACCGGCTTGCCGGACTGCACCAGCAGGGTCTCATCCTCTTCAAGGTCGGTCAGCGTCTTGATGATCGCGTCGTAGGCCTCCCAGGAGCGGGCCGCGCGGCCGGTTCCACCGTAGACAACCAGGTCCTCGGGGCGCTCGGCAACCTCTGGATCAAGGTTGTTCATCAACATGCGCAGCGGTGCTTCGGTCTGCCAGCTCTTGGCCGTCAGCGTGGTGCCACGGGGTGAGCGGATGACGCGTGAGGGATCATGTTGGGTGAAGCTCATGGCTGGTTCTCCTGTTGGTCGGCGGTCAATACGTTGTGGGCCTCGGCGGCGACTAATTCGCCGATGGCCTTGATCTTTTCGGCATCTATCCGGTAGCTGGGGGCTACCACGCTCAGCGCGGCAATCACCCGGGTTCCGGTAATGCGTCCGTCGGGGGCGTGGGTGGCCACGGCGATGGGTGCGGCAATGGCCGTGACATCGGATTCCACGCCGCGGTCAACCACCACGTAGCCGGCCGCGGGTGTCTTGCCGGTCAGCACCGCACCGGAGGCGCTACCTTCGAGTGGGACGGTGCGGCCTACCCATGAGGAGTGACGCACCGAGTGGGTGCCTTCACGCATGGCAATGTACAGGCCATGCCCCCCTCCGGGACCGTGGTGGGCCTGGACATTGAGGTAGGCGGATTCTCCGGTGGCATCAACGATGCGTTCGAGGGCTGGCTCGGCGAGGGAAATGATCGATTCATGGCGCAGCGCTTGGGCGCCAAGCTGCACGATCCGCAGTCCCGGGCGGTAGGCACCGTCTTGGTCTTTGCGAACAAACCCGGAGGATTCTAGGGTTCGGAGCAGGCGTAGGGCAGTTGATGCAGAAAGTTCGGTTCCCCGTGCTGCGTCTGCCAGCGTCAGGGATCCGGCATCGCAGACGGAACCCAATAGTTGCAGCGCCCGCTCCACTGTGCGGGTCGATGGTTCGGCCATGGTGCTCTCCATTGCTGGTATTAGGTGCTAAAACCGCCGTAAGGGGGTTGCCCTTTGGCACTGACTGCGTTTCACTTATTGAAACGCGAATTTCATCCAATGGCAAGCCTTCATCACATGTTGTTCCCGAAAGGACACTGATTATGACCTCCACCGTGATCGTTTCAACCGGAGCATTGAGCCCCCTTGACGTCGTTGATGTCGCTCGCCACTTGGCCCACGTAGAGCTCTCCAACGAGTCAATTGAAGCCATGACGCACTCGCGCAGCGTCATCGACGCACTGGTTACCGACACGGTTCCGCACTATGGGGTTTCAACGGGATTCGGGGCACTGGCCACCAAACAAATCCCCATCGAACTACGCACTCAGCTACAGCGCTCGCTCATTCGCTCCCATGCTGCGTCTTCCGGTGCCGAGATCGATCGCGAAATCGTCCGCGGCCTGATGCTCAACCGGCTTTCCACCATGGCCACGGGACGTACCGGAGTCCGCCCGGTCGTCGCCCAGACCTACGCAGCATTACTCAACGCCTCAATCACTCCGGTCATTGGCGAATACGGATCTCTGGGCTGCTCGGGGGATCTTGCACCGCTCTCCCATTGCGCGCTAGCCGTCATGGGCGAAGGTAAAGTCCGTGATGCCCAAGGTGATCTTCTCGATGCAGCTCGGGCCATGGCGGCGGCGGGCATTGATCCGGTGGTCCTTGCCGAAAAAGAAGGCCTGGCACTGATCAACGGCACCGACGGAATGCTGGGGATGTTGCTCATGGCCGCTGCCGATCTACACCGTCTAGCCACAACCGCCGATATCTCAGCGGCCATGAGCGTTGAGGGGTTGCTGGGCACCGATGCCGTCTTCGCTACCGACCTACACGCCCTGCGCCCGCACCCCGGCCAACGCGACTCGGCTGCGAATATCCGCACCGCCCTTGCCGAATCAGTGCTGATTGCCGAACAAAAGGCAGGAGCCCACAAATTCACCCGCGTGCAGGACGCCTACTCGTTGCGTTGCGCCCCACAGGTCCACGGCGCAGTGCGGGCAACTCTCGCCCATGCCGAATCCGTGGCAGCCATCGAATTGGCCTCGGCCATCGATAATCCGGTGGTTACCTTCGATGGTCGGGTCGAATCTAACGGAAACTTCCATGGTGCCCCGATCGGCTATGTGCTTGATTTCTTGGCCATCGCCGTGGCGGACCTGGCTTCGATCTCCGAACGACGCACCGACCGATTCTTGGACACGGCCCGCAATCACGGCCTCAATGCCTTCCTTGCCGATGACCCGGGAGTCGATTCGGGGCACATGATCGCCCAATACACCGCCGCCGGTATTGTCTCCGAACTCAAGCGTCTTGCCGTACCGGCTTCGGTGGATTCGATCCCGTCCTCGGCCATGCAAGAAGACCACGTCTCCATGGGGTGGCACGCAGGATTGAAGCTACGCAAGGCAATCGATGGTTTGGAACGAGTGCTCTCCATCGAATTGTTCACCAGCGCCCGTGCCCTTGATATGCGAGATGGTGGCCTTGCCACCTCCAAGTCTTCGCCGGTGATCACCGCGGTGCGCGAAGTAATCCGCACGAAGGTTCAGGGGCCGGGAACCGACAGATTCCTTGCCCCCGAGATTGAGGCCGTGCGTTTATTGGTTGCCGATGCGCAGATCCTGAATGCCGCCAACTCGGTACTCAAAACCCCACTTGCCTAACCGAATAACGCAGGTCCGTCGCTTTGCCTCATCAGCAACCATCGTCTTGCGACATGACGCTGGGATGACCGGACTGCGCTTCACTCGGATTTTGGAGCAAACAGGTGAGCATCTCCTAGCCTCAAACGATGGCTGTCGCTGTTGAATTGGGATCTTGTTGCGGGCACGGCCCCGCTAGTTGACGGTGCGGGCCGGCAAGATGCGGTGGGGACGGTTTCTTGGCCTCCACGAGGTGAGGTAACCGGCAGGCAGACCGCTGAATCCAAACCTCCGGTGTTTGGGAAGCTCAGAAGCTTCCCAAACACCGGACATGGTAATTTTCACATTTGGAAAGTCTGCAGCGACTCAGGCGCCAAGTATGCGCTGGGCCACCTCTAAATCTAGACGCAGATCCCGATCTTCCATGGCTTCGGGCAGGTCAAGGGCCCGGCTAAAGAATTCTCGTGTCTCGAGGCTCAGGAAGTGTTCACCGTCTACGCCCAATTGGCGCAGTGCCCGCACCGAGCAGAGCATTTCACAGGCAGTCATCACCCGTAGCGCATCCACGCTGCCTACCAAGAGTGCTGCTGCCTCGCTAGCAAAGCTTGCATCGTCTTCTACGCCCAACGAGAGCACCACCGACTGTTGACTCACCGGCTGGGCATGCGAGCGCAATCGGCTCAGGGCAGCCGCCGCTACATATTCAATGACCATGACCCCTGATTGCCCAAAGCCGTCCTGAGCCAAGAATCGATGTAGGCCGGTATACTCCGGATCGCATAGAAACGAGATTCGGCGCAGACAGGTTGCTGCATTGGTGGCCAAGATCTGCCTGACGGTGTCTAGGCGTTTGGCCAGTCCCAGCATCAGAAAGAGCCCGTGATGGGCAATGTCGTTGTTGCCCTCTGCGACAGTTCCGATGACCAGCGGATTCTCGTGTCTGGACACTACCAAACGGGTCAGGCGTTCCTCAGTTGCCGCAAGTTCTTCGGCTACGTTGCCGGTGAGCTGAGCCATGGTGCGCAAGGCAAACGGGTCTTGTAGCCGAACGGGTGTTCCCGCGTTACGTACCAAATCAAAGATTCTCCGGTATCCCTCGGCGATTGCTCCCGAATCAAGGCATGCTGCTACGGCCGGACTAAACGGTTCGGGATTTCCCGATAGTGCAACAAAGCTCAGCGCACTGGTCAATACCGATTGTTCGTTGATAACTTTCAGGTCGTAATAGGCCAGCACCGATCTGGCAATGGTCAGCGCATTGGAGCTGATAAATGGCAAAGCGTCTTCGGTGGCCCAGTCTTTGAGGCCTTGACTATAAATACTCCCGTCCAGGGTGGGCCGCTCCCCCAAAAGCGTTAGCGCAGTACCCGCCAGCGCAGGCAAATCTGAGGTACCGATTCCGCCAAATTCGCGCAACTCAGGCAGTGCATTAGCATTCAGCATCGTGGCAAGCGCCAAAGGGATCTGGGGGTTAATACCAGAGCCTGCAGCAGCCAACTGCGAAAGTCTAATAACCAGCATTGCCCGCACCGTTGGGGCATCGAGCAATTGTCCGGCATCTGCGGCATGACTGCGTAAGAGATTCAACCCGTGGTTGGAACCGGAGCTTAGATGGACCGAGCGGTTGGCACCTACCCCGGTGGAGAAACCATAGACGGGTCGGCTGCGTGCTGTGGCAGCCACCGACTTATGAGCCTGCGTTATGCGCTCGATGGCGCCTAGGGTCAGTTGTACCTCGGTGCGTTGGCGGGCGACGCTGATGATGTCTTCAAGACTCAGGTGTAGGCCATCAATGTCAATCACCATTTATGCTCCATCTTTCAAAGTTGTCCTACTGGTAAATGGTCGAACTGCAGCTACCCACAAGATCACTGGCCTCCGGCTGCCGTCTTCAGAGGGAATGAAAATCACCTGTACATACCTTTTTCGGTACGCCGGTCCTTGACTACTGCACCTAACTACCAGCAAATTTTGCCATTCGATCATTCATGGAGATCAGCTCCGGGGGAGATTATTCCCGCAAGATACTAAAGATATTCATCATTGAACATGGCACCGGGATGATGACCTCGCGACAACCCAGCGAGATCATTTTTACAACCGCTTTGACAGCTGCGTACATTCTCGACGATACGTCAAAGCCCAGTAGGCACAGAAATGGCCGGGCCACCTGTTTCCCACATAGTGCTACTAAGTGGTTGTGACTTTGGGATAAGTACCCCCTAAGGACGAAAACTCACAAGTATTTCCAACCCGCCTCGACGGCCACAATTCTAGAAGTAGCAATAGTTGCAACCCGTTTTTTCGATGTGCGCATGCATCAGGATAATAAGGAGCATGCTGCTTTCTGCACTACTCGGATTTGCCGGGGTCTCGCTCGTTGTTGCGCTCTCCCCCGGCCCAGACACCTTCCTGCTGCTGCGCTATGCCCTGAATAGGCCTCGCAATGGTGTCGCCGCGGCATCGGGCATGATGGTTTCGATCATGGGCTGGGCAGCGCTTGCGGGGTTGGGGGTCGCGGCATTGCTGCAGACCTATCCGGCAATCCATCAGGGTATCGCCATTGTTGGTGGACTCTACCTGCTTTATCTCGGGCTTGGTTCGTTGCTCAAGGCGCAGTTTTTGGCCGGTAGCACCGCGGCAACTGCGCGCACCACCAGCAGGTCGTTGGACAATGCTGGAGCTACAGAGTTCACCATCTGGCAATCATTACGGGCAGGTGCCCTATCCTCTGCGCTGAATCCCAAACTTGGTTTGCTCTTCTTGGCGCTCATGCCACCATTTATCCCTGCCGGATCAAATATGTTGGCATCGGCACTGCTCCTTGGCGGGGTCTTTGCCGTCATTGGATTTAGCTACCTGATGGTGCTGACATTTATGGCTGCTCGCGCCATGGCCTGGTTCAAAAGCCCAACGGTTGGCATTTGGCTTGAGCGCATTTCATCCGGTGCACTGGCCATCATGGGTCTCATCGTGCTGATTGGTGCGTTTCTCTAACGGACACAGCCAGATCCGCCACATAATTCTTGGAACGCCATTGGAGGTTAGGCCCCCTGCGGTAGCTCCACCATCCGAGGCCGGGCTTTCATTGCGTGAATAACTAGCTCGTTACCGCTGTCGAAAACAAGCACAACGATCTCCAATAACCGGCTAGACGTATCAAATCCCAATCGAAGTTGTCGAGCGGGAGAGTCTTCGTCAAGTTCTTCCACCCAGAGTGCCCATGTAGCTGCTTGAAGTGCGTCTTCTTCACAAATGCCGTGTTTCAAAGCTGAACTATGAACCTTCATGCCGCATAGGCCGCTAGTGCTTCACGCATGACCTCGGAACGTGTCTTATGCTCTTTCTTCGCCCGAGCATCAATTGACGCAAGTTCGGCAATGGTCAACCGTACTGGAACCACTTGGGTCGGCTGGGCACCACGTCCCGGTCGCCCACGACCACGCTTTTTGATCGCGTCAATGTCGTAGCCTTTTTCGGCTTCCGCAGCCCATCGTTCAATTTGTTCTTCGGTGACAGGAATCCCATCAATCATTTCTCGTTCTTCCATACCTATATCGTATTACGAAAATAGGACTTTTTGAAGTAGTCCGTGGCACTGGCCCCACCATCAAAAACTCACTCAAAGTAGAAGACTGGTCAGATAAACGCAACTACGGATGATGCTGCCATCATGATCGAGCACTATTTGCCACCTGCCATGAGCAGAAGGTCCGAGCACGTAGCAGTCGTGGTGATCGCCACTTACTCGAGCCACACCGTTGCCAAGTGGTTGCACGGAGACTAAATTAGAGAACGCAGAGTTCTCTAATTTGTTGCAGTTCTCTGCCTTAGGACACAAAATTTATTGCTTCCCCGGAGGAGTACCCCATGGACCGGCTACCAGCGACCCATCCCCCACCCGTTGCACCGCTTGCCCAATTCGGGGCCGCGGATATAGCAACTGTTGGCGGTAAGGTGGCAAACCTCGGTGAAATTTTGCGGGCCGGGCTTCCTGTACCCGCGGGGTTTGTGGTGACCACAGATGCGTATGCCCAGACCGCCCAACGGGCCGAGCTTTCCAGCCTCTTGGCTGACCCGGTGGTCACACCGCAGACACTACGCAACACCCTGCTAAGCACCCCCATGCCCGCAGAAATTTGCGCCGCGGTAGCCGCCGCTTATCAAGACCTGGGTGAAAATCTCCCGGTCGCCGTGCGTTCAAGCGCCACTGCTGAAGACCTGCCCGGCTCGGCCTTCGCCGGGCAACAAGATACTTTCCTCAATATAATTGGTATCGACGCATTACTCGAGGCCGTCAACAAATGTTGGGCTTCGCTCTTTACCGATCGTGCCGTCGATTACCGACGCCAGCGCAATATCTCCCCCGCCGACGTTCGCATCGCGGTGGTTGTTCAGCTGATGGTTTCATCCGATACCGCAGGAGTCATGTTCACCGCCGACCCGGTCAGCGGAGCCAGAGACCGCATCATCATCGATGCCGGTGCCGGCCTTGGCGAATCTGTGGTCTCCGGCTTGGTCACCCCGGACCACTACGTATTGGACGCATCCGGGAAACTACTCGAATGGAAACCCGGACGCGGCGAGGTCATTATTCGACCTTCGGCGGGCGGAGGCGTCACCCATCAATCGGTTGCAGACGATCAGTCTCGCGCGGCAAGCCCAACCTCTTTGGACCCTGCCGATCCGCTATTGGATTCTGCCGACCTTGCCTCGTTGAGTGCTCATGCATCAACTATCGCCGCACATTTTGGGCGTCCCCAAGATATTGAATGGGCAATTTCGGCTGGGAAAACCTGGATTGTGCAGGCACGTCCCATGACGGCGCTGCCCGAGCCCACCGCCGAGCTCAATGCTTTCCGCCGACTCCAGGGTGCGATCCTTGCCGAGTATCTTCCGGTCCGTCCCTACCCACTGGATGTCACAACACAGATCGCCCATGGTCCGGCACATATGATGCATGAGATCACCGATTTCTTTGGGCTCAAGGGTGCCTTCGTTGATTTTTTGCGCGAAGAAGACGGTGTGGTCATTGCCCTGGTTCCGCCATCCCCACGTCCCACACCACGGGTGCTACTCACCCCGGCAAAATTGCTCTACCGAGCCCTCCGTTTCAAACCATCCCAGTGGTCAGCCGATCCGCGCCAGAGCGCGTTCCTCGCCGAGGTCGCCGATCTTGAATCCCTTGAACTGAATTCGTTGTCATGGGACAAACTGTTGACGGTTCCGGCCCGGGCCATGGCCACCCAGAGTTACTGCAGGGACCTGCGGATCGATTACCTACCCGGTAGCGGATTAGCGCTGGCGCGCATGATAGTTTTCACCACCGTGTTGGGCCGACGCGCGCTGATCCCCGATCTGCTCGGCGGTGCACAAACACGCACCGAGGATTCCAACCAGGCCTTGGCCAAACTTGCCGATGAGCTTCGTATAGATCCGGCATTACATATTTTGGTTGCCACGTTAACTGGCGAAGACGCTGCCGAGCAGCTGAGAAACAATCCGCAACTCGCCGGGTTTGGACGCCGGCTACAGGAATTTCTCAAGGAGTACGGCCGCCGAGAAACCACTTCTCCGCTCTTGGTTTCCGAACCAACACTTGCCGACTCTCCGGGTGTTGCGCTGGGCATGGTGTTGGCCCTTGCCGATGCCCCGGCCACCGAGAACGGGACACAATCGAAGTCGGCGAGCGCCCACAAACGTCTGCTGGAGCACTGGTTCTTGCGCAGCGCGCGTTTAAGCACCTTTGCGCAGCGATTGGTGAATTCTGCCCGCGAAGCCGTTGCCTTCCGCGAAGACACCCATTTCTATTTCACCGCGGCCCTTCCGGTGCTGCGTGCGTCTCTGTTACACATCGGTGAACGACTTTGGCATGCTGGGATCTTGCAGAATCCCGAAGAAGTCTTCCACCTGCGCTGGAATGAGCTGACAGGGATTAGCGATCCGGCAATGATTCCCTCCGGGCAGCTCGAGCGGCTCGGCAGCGCGATCACAACACGTAGCGCTAAGCGCGCCGAACTTGCAGGAGTTCCGATGTTTGATGCCTCGGTATTCTTCCCTACCCCGGATACCGGTGACGCGCTGGCTTCCGGTACTCCCGCGGGTTCCGGCAGTGCGACAGGTATCGCCAGAATCATTCGTGAGGCCAGCGACTTCGAGAAGTTGGGGCATGGGGAAATCTTGGTCTGCCCCTATACCAATCCCGCGTGGACTCCCTTGTTCAAGCGAGCTGCTGCGGTAGTTGTCGATACCGGTTCGGCAGCTTCACACGCAGCAATCGTGGCACGCGAATACGGGATTCCCGCCGTCATGGGCACCGGCACCGGCACCGCGGTGATCACCGATGGGCAGATGATCACTGTTGATGGGACGCGCGGGCGTATTACCCGCGCTCTCTAGGACGCGGAGTACACAGATGACTACCCATCAGCAAGATCACCGCACCCTGCCACGGCGCCGCGGCGCCGAACTTGTTGCGGCGATCCTCGCCGCGGCCCTGGCCGAACTGACCGAGCAGGGTTACGCGGGCCTGAGCATGGAATCCGTGGCCAAACGGGCGGGCGCTTCCAAGGCATCGCTTTATCGGCGCTGGGATTCCCGGGCCGCGCTGGTGATGGACGCCGTATATACGCAGAGTCCCTCGGCCAAGGATTTTGTGGATACCGGAGCCTTACGCACAGATTTACTCGCATTGCTGACCCAAACGGTTCAAACGTTGCGTGGGCCGGCAGGTGAGGCGATGCGTGGCATGCTGGCCGACGCCTTGCCCGATGCGCGGCGTAGCGTGGCACTTCGTGCTCGGTCGCAGGGCAGAAATCGCGGCCTCATGGAACGGGTCCTAGCACGTGGAATCGAACGCGGAGAAATCCCGGACGGTGCCAGTACACCCGCTCGTTTGGAGGTCGGAGCCGCACTGGTGCGCAACCATTTCCTATTCCACACCGGGCCGTTGGATACGGCCCTGCTCACCACATTTGTTGATGAGGTGCTGCTGCCACTCTTCGGCACCATCCCGCAGGAAGCACCCAAGAACTCCGCGTAGGATTGCCCTTTCACACTCCGGATCTTGAGGCAGCTAATCCATGGACTACAACGACTTCGAGCTGATTGCGGCAGTGGGGCTGTGTCTCATCGGCCCGTTGGCCGCGGTGACCAGCGCAGTGCTGCTTCATCGACGTCGACCCGACGGAATTAGTCACTGGTACCTCTTATGCGGCATCCTTGGCTCGATCCTCTACGGATTCTTTGCCGGATTGATGCTCATTGAACTATTTCCACCGCCCTATGTTCCAGGTCTTTCCGAAGGCCGGGGACTGGATTTACGCGGCATCATACTCATTCTCGGTTCGTGGGTTGGCGGACTGCTCGCTGGTCTTGGCACGATGCTGTCCTTCGCTATTTCCCAATCTATCCAGTGGCGCCGAAAGCGCAAAGCACTTCAAGATGGAAAACTAGTTGCATGATCAATTCGTGTACCGAGGATGCCAGCTACCTGCTTGGGCAACAGTTCCCGCTATTGGCGTTGCCCGCCAGCACCGGGGACACCATTGGTCCGATGGACTTTGTCACAGGATCCTTTGTTTTGTTTCTTTACCCACGCACCTCACGGCCCGACGAGGCACAATCCCCCGAGTGGGCCCTGCTGCCCGGGGCTAAGGGCTGCACGCCCGAAGCCTGCGAATTTCGCGATCTGGCCACCGACTATGGTTCCCTCTGGCATCGCATCTACGGCCTTTCAAGCCAAGACACCGCCTACCAGCGCGAGGCGGCTGAACGCCTGCACCTGCCCTATCCGCTGCTCTCGGATCCCGGATTCGTGCTGGCCACTGCCCTGGGTCTGCCAACCTTCGGCTTCGATGGCGAGCTACTCTATACCCGTAGCACGCTGGTGGTGCGAGAACGGATCATCACCCAGGCGTTCCTTGGCATTACCGATGCTGCTGCCCATCCCCGAGACCTACTTGCGCATCTGAACCAGGATTAGCACGGTCAAATATTTAGCTGCTCGTCTGGCTTCGTGCACTCACCGATACCTTTTTGGTCACCATTTCCCACTAAGCTCGGATCATGAGCCACTCCAATACCTCACTGGCAACCGGTACCGTGATCCCCCTAGCGTCCCGCCCCAAAAAGTCCTGGGGAGCGGCACAAGGGCAGGTCCGTGAAATCGCTTCAGGAACACTAGCCGATGATGGGTCGTTGCTACCGGCCACTGACAAGGACTGGGATTGGCGGATTTCGGTTGCTTCCATCGAAAAAGCAGGAGACTTTACGCCCTACGAAGGGTGCGATCGCACGCTAACGCTCATCATGGGTGAACTCCTGGAGCTCACCATCGATGGAGCAACGCAGGGAGTAGAGCTTTACCGCCCCCTAAAATTCGCCGGTGCCTCCTCGACGTCGGCTGCGCTTCCCACCGGTGAAGTGCTGGCGCTAAACCTGATCACACGCACCGGAAAAGTTCGTGGCAATGTACGCATAATCGAACTCTCCAAGAAGCGCGAACAGCATCTTTTCGGATCGCAATTCGGCGTGCTCCTGCAGGGCAAAGCAAGCGCGTTGCGGCAAGACACCGAAACCCCCTTGGATATCCGCGACACAGTCATTGGTGGCGAAGAAGATTCCCCACGTATTTCCGGACGCGGCTTCATGGCGGTCATCTCCCTAGATCTTCCCTAAACTTCGCTTTCGTACAACGTGCTCCCTCCCGGTATCACCGCGATAGCTCAGCATTGCGGAACATTCTGGGCGACTTATGTGTTGTGCAATATGGTCGTATTTTGTAGACCCACCTAGCTCTTTGAGCTCATCCCTTCGATTTAGGAGACCCACAGTGTCAGTAAATACCGCGCCAACTACCGAAAAAGCAGATTTTTGGTTTGACCCCGTATGCCCATTCGCCTGGGTCACCTCACGTTGGATGGATGAAGTAACACAGGTCCGTAATGTCAGCGTCGACTGGCACGTCATGAGCCTGTCAATGCTCAACGAACATGCAGAACTCAACGCCGAGTACCGCGCCAAGATGGATTCCAGCTGGGGTCCGGTGCGTGTAATCACCGCGGCCAGCACCGCCCACGGCACATCGGTCATCAAGCCGCTCTACGATGCCATGGGCACCGAGATCCACGTCAATGGCAACAAGAGCCTCGACGAGGTCATCGCCAAGGCACTGGCCGAGGTTGGCCTTCCGGCAGAACTTGCCGCCGCTGCCAGCACCGACGCCCACGATGCAACAATGCGCATCAGCCACAACGAGGGCATCAGCCGTGTGGGACAGGACGTGGGAACCCCCATCGTCGCCGTCAACGGCGTTGCCTTCTTCGGGCCGGTCATGACCCGTATTCCACGTGGCGAAGAAGCAGGAAAGATCTGGGATGCCTCGGTAACCCTCGCTGCTTACCCACACTTCTTTGAGATCAAGCGCAGCCGCTCCGAAGCTCCGCAGTTCGACTAAGTCGATTCCGGCCCACTGAGCTGGGCCAGAGAAAAAGCAAATGGCGATGGTGTTACTCCCCCTTTCCTGCGGCGTAACACCATCACTATTTTCAGCAATTTTTTGCCCGCCTCGGGCAGCACGCAGGTAAGGGTCTAGACATATGTCTCTGCATCGCCCTTACACCCAGCAAAAGGATTGAAGCCTCCATCATGACTCATTTCGACCTCGTCATTATCGGAACCGGTTCCGGTAACTCAATCCCCGGCCCGGAGTTCGACGATCTCTCAATTGCCATCGTCGAGGCCGGTTTGTTCGGAGGTACCTGCCTCAACGTTGGCTGCATTCCGACCAAGATGTTTGTACACCCGGCAGAGCTGGCAGATGCTGCACGTCATGGTAAAAATTTGGGCGTAGATGCAACACTGAATTCAATCGACTGGCCCGGGATCCGTGACCGGATTTTCAACCGTATCGACGCCATCGAAGCCGGCGGACGCGAATACCGCGAAGGCCCGCAAAACCCAAACGTCACGGTCTTCTCCGGCCACGGGCAGTTCACCGGAACTAAGACCTTGAGCATTGATTTGCACGATGGCAATACAGTGGAAATCACCGGCGATAAATTCGTGTTGGCAGCAGGAGCCCATGCTGTGGTTCCGGATATCCCGGGTCTGACCGACGGTTCTGTTCCGTTCCATACCTCGGACACCATCATGCGCATCGATCAGCTGCCCGCCAGCATCGTGATCCTTGGTGGCGGATACATTGCCGCCGAATTCGCTCACGTATTTTCTTCCTTCGGTGTTCAAGTGACCCAGATTGCTCGTGGCAATCGCCTACTCAAATCCCAGGACCGCGATGTGTCCGAGCTTTTCACCAGCGAAGCATCGCAGCGCTACACGGTACTGCTCGATACCCAGATCTCGAAGGTTCGCGAATCGGGTGCTGGAATTGAAATGAACGTTGACGGCCCCGCCGGATCCTCAATACTGCAAGCAGAAATCTTGCTGGTGGCCACCGGTCGCCAGTCGAATGCGCAACGCCTTGCCGTCGAAAAGACCGGCGTAGCCCTCGACTCCCATGGACGGGTGAAAGTTGATGAGTACCAGCGCACGAATGTCGAAGGCATTTTTGCGCTGGGTGACATTTCAGCAAGCCACCAGCTCAAGCACGTTGCCAACCATGAGGCTCGGGTGGTCAAGCACAACTTGGTCAATCTCGATTCGATGATCGCTTCGGATCACCGGTTCATTCCCGCCGCGGTGTTTACCGATCCGCAGATCGCTTCGGTGGGAATCACCGAGCACTACGCGATCAAGCACAGTATTCCTTACGTTTCCAAGACTCAGAACTACTCGGATATTGCCGCCGGATGGGCACGCGAAGACCACGGGCATTTCCTCAAGGTCTTGGCGGATCCGGCGACCGGGCTATTGCTCGGTGCCCACGTGATCGGCCCGGAGGCGGCAACCGTGATTCAGCCGCTGATCCAGGCAATGTCCTTTGGACAAACCGCACACGATATTGCCACTAAACAGTATTGGATCCACCCGGCACTCTCGGAACTTGTTGAGAATGCTCTTTTGGGTCTTCCGGCGCCTACCGAGACCAACTAAGAACGGTTATTGCACTTAGCCCGCACGTCGCTTCAGGAACTCATCGGCACCCACGCCGGTGAGTTCCTGCGTGTTAAGTGGCCGGCCGGAAACTGCAAGCAATAGTGCCAGCACACTACCCTGAACCTGCGGACCCTGGCCGTATTCAAAATCAGCATCGGTAGCCACCAGTTTCCACCCGGCGGCTAGTTCCTTCCCACCACCCATTTTCACGCTGGTACGCAGCTGGTAAGACAGCGCCGTACGTAATTGGTGAGTTGGATAATTTCCGTGTATTTCCAGCACTCGACGAATATCTTCGCCATGTACATAGGCCTCAACAAGTCGTGTGGCACGATCCGCCGGCGGGGTGTTTGTCAGCGTGATGACCTCACCAAAGGCCGCAAGAGTTTCTTCCGGGTCACTACGTTTTTCTTTAGCAATGCCCCGCGCGTTGTCCTTGTCGAAGTCAAAGCCCGCGGCAATCAGTCTGCTGATAAATCCGAGCCGCGTGGTTTTTGCGCTATCAATCAAATGTGCCAGCACATCGTGAACATCCCAGCCGGGACATGCCGATGGCTTCATCCATGCGGCCGCGTCCAGGCTCTGGAGATCTTCAAAAAGTGCCCCACGTTCGAGGTGCACCGCTGACCAAATATCCGCTGCCGTTTGCTTCATGCTGTCACTCAATCAGCGATGACCGACACTTGACAAGTGAATCTCATCAAATGTTCCTTCACCGAAGGTTAGCTTCGCTCGGAGTGTGGCAGCACGCTTGTGCATCGCCGGCAGGGACACAGTTTGCTCGGATCGAAAGGCTGGTTTCTGGCCGTTGAAGCCGCCCGAAGATCGGGGAGCCTAGGGATGGTCACTACTGGATTCATTCAAAGGGGGGGAAACCATGAATGACAAGAACTCGGCAGGGCTTTTCGTCACGGGTGTGACTTTTGTGATCGCCGGACCGTTACTGATCATCATCGGGACAACTTTTGGTGCCGGTGCCCTCTTATCTAGTTCAATATCCGATATGGCTGCCCTGATCATCGGAGCAAATGTACTCGGAGGACTGCTGAGCCTGATCGGCATCATCATGCTGATTGGCGCGACCTACCGGGCTTTGGTCAAGATCGATGCCTTGCAGGTGACGGCGCCCTCGGCACATAGGCAGCATTGGCCAGCAGACCGCGGATAGCCCCCGAAACAATACAACCGCGCACGTTGGTTCAGACCCATGGGCCGAACAATCTTCAGAGCCCATCACACGGTGGGCGGCCCCCCTAGTGCTGGATCACGGTTAGAGTTCAATACCCACCTCTTCTCTGGGCCCCGTTCAGGGGAGCAACACGCGTTCCTCGATTTCATCAATTTTCCATCCATTGCCCTCGGCCACCACATTGACGGCCAGCGGCAATTGATGCGAGGCGCTTTCCACGATATGCATCAGATAACCCGCGGTATTGGGAAATGCCATGAGATCCCGGGGTGCCGCACCTAACGGGAATTCAAAGCGTCGACGCAACAATAGTTCTTCCTCGATGCAATAAGCACCAACTAAAAATCCGCTGAAAGGCTCGCGTGTACGTGGTGGATCGGCGGAGTGTACAAGAATCGGATCCAGCAGGAAATCCGCCGAAGTCGACCTACATTGTGTCCTATTCATATGCAGCCCCAACAACGGAACCCCATCGCTGCGTTCCTTGGCAAAGGCAACAGATGCCAGCGTCAGGCCACACCCATCAAGCAATGACCTCCCCGGTTCGCAACGCAGCTGAAGCTTGCGTTGGACAAGTAAGTCTGCGATCGACGTTAGCGAACCGTCCGGATGTGCACGAAGCACCGCCTCCAGCCATGGGCCACGAATTAGTTTTTGATAATAGGGATAGACGGCGCCACTGGGTGCACCATCGAATGAACCGAGCGCATCGGATTTCCAGGTGATCTCTTCGCTTCCGGCCTCCTGCTGCGCGAGTGCGACCCAAAAGGCTTCCCATTCTTCGGCATGCTCCAAATAGGACATTGGAATTCCGCCACCTATGTCGATGAAACTCGGTTGATAGCCGAGTTTGACCAATTCATCGGTCAACTCCACAGCTTCGAACACCAAGTGCGAACGTTGCTCGGCGCTGTAGCCGTTGAGGTGAAAGTGGATGCCGGCAATATCAAGCCCGGAAGACAGTTCAATGCCTCCGAGGAACGTGAGCCAGCGTTCGGCCCGCAGGCCAAAGCGCGTGGCGGGAATCAAATGGTGCGCGGATGCCAACCGCAAGGCAACTTTGGCCCGAATTCCCAGTGCTCCGGCAATTTCCAGCAGTACCTCGACCTCGTCTTGGTTATCCAGGCTCACCACCACCGCGTGTTCCAGAGCCATCGCCAGCAACTCCCGAGACTTGACCGCGGCTGTAACAATGATCTGCTCGGGATCTACGCCACGCTCCAGCACCTGTTTGAGCTCGTTCAGGCTTGCAACATCAACACCGCAGTCTGCCGCCACGGCAGCGTCGATCGCGCCAATAGTCTTGTTAGCTTTGCGGGCCAAATACACCCGAAAATCTAGTCCGTATCCGGCAGCCACGGTACGTAACTCATCGGCGTTACGACCCAGCGCCGAGAACTCATGGACATTCACCGGCGAACCATGCAGACGGATCAGCTCCTGGCATTCGGTCCCGTCGGCTAGGAGGCGTTGCATCCACGGTTCTAGCCGTGCGGTGAGCGGGATAGTTCCGTGCATGAGCTGATTCATGTGAGTTCTCCAGAATATTGTGGGCTCAACTGCCGGGCGATGCGTTGCGCCCAGCCGTGCGGTTCGGGGTGCAACATGCGGTTCAGCGTGTCATGTCCCAACGTGGGCCCCTCGGTTGGGCGGCCCAACGCTGTCAACGTAGTACTGGGCTTTCCCCGGGCGTCCATGCAACTGCCCTGTGCATCGGTGAGAAGTCCGGTTTCACCCGGTCGCACCGTAATTTCGCCGGCATCCAAAAGGCTCGCGAACAAGGGTGAAATAGCTTGCCCACCGGGTTCCTCGAGCACACCCGGTCGCGGGGTCACCGCATCGATCAATACAGTTTCGGAGTCCAGTTGTTGCTTGAAGGGAACTTGTTCTAATAGTCCGGCGTCTAAGAGCGCAAGGAGTTTCAATGCCGTTTGTTCCGGAGGACCAAAAGCCATCTTTTCTAGGTTCGATGCCACTTTATTGAAGCGCCGGGTCTGGATCGGGTCCCAACGCACCCGCGAGACGGCCCGGGTAATTTGGGGATACAGTCCTGACCACACTCTGCCCCAGATCCAGCGGGCATCAGGAACATCCATTCCCCTATTGATGCGAATACCCCGACGAATTTGTTCCGCAACGCTCTGTAACGCAGGTGTTGCTTCTTCGCGTCCGGTCAGCGCTGTACGCCAGAGCTCTAACGCAGAGATCCGGATGCCCAGAACAGTAGCGCATTCCATGGCGCAACTCAGCAGCACCCGGAAAAGCCCGGCATAGGATGCTCCAGATTCAACGCCCCGCATGTCCCCTTCCCTAGGCGTCGATTGTTGACCCGCTGCCTGGAGGGTGCGTACATCCATTCCCCAGACAAGGATCCGTTCCCGGTAGGGATCGAGCGTTCGCAAGATGTTCTCCGGCACCCGCTCAGGTTTGGAATCCATGGGTACGTTGCTGCGCGAACCCATGCTAATCCTTGCCGGTTCCCGCCCACTTGCACAATAGCTCAGCCACGGCCCAACCGTATGTTGTTCCCAGCGTCCTCCCCGGCCCTCGGTCAAAAGCAACACCGCGTCGTAGGCGGTCAATGCGGCGCCTCGAATTAGCACTCGGCTTGTGGGCAGAATAGATTCTTCCCCCAGTACCCGGTAGTCGCCGATCAGTGCGTCGGGGTTCAGCGCACCGGAAAGATTATCGGTCCTGGGTCCATCTGGAAGCCCATGTCCGGTGGCCAGCACGACCTCATCGTAAAATTCGGAACCGGTCTCACTGATGACTTCCCATTTGCATTGTCTTCGAAGCACGGCCGTGACGTTGGCAGTTACATGCCGGATGGGAAAGCTGGCAGTTTGCCTCAGCTTGACGAAGCGATCGTGCAGATATTCCCCGACCACGGCGCGAGGTGGATACAGTTCCCGGGCATGCTGTGGTGCCACGCGTTGCACCCAGTCCCCAAAGGATTCGGGATCATCGCAGTGCGCGGCATCCACGATGCTCGCTGCAACATTCAGCCGTACCTGTTCCGGTTGTCCCGTTTGCCATACTCGCCCGGCGCCCGGTGGATAGGGGTCATAAACATCGATGCACAGCGCCCCGACGGCACGCACGGAACATGCATCGTGGAGCTCTAGCAATGCGAAGAGTACCTTGGGTCCGCCGCCCACAAAGGCAATACGTTTCATCGTGGGTTGGTGCCCTGCAGCTCGGACGCGGCCTCCGATGCCACGTTGACACCCAGATTATTGTGCACCCATTGATCGTCGTACACGGTGTGTAGATAGGGCACCCCGGAATCGTGAACCAAGAATCCAATTCGTGAGCCCGCGGTCAGACCCGGCACGAGCTGTTCCATGGCCGCAACGATGGCACCGGTTGAGGCACCTGCCAGAATTCCTTCGCGCCGGGCCAAGGTGCGGCAACCGCGCACCATATCAATCTCTTCGATCCGACACACCACATCGGGCTCTGCCTGTAAGGACAACTCCGTCACGATACCGGCACCAAGCCCGGGCAGGCGTCGTTGTCCGGTTTCGCCACCAAAGAGCACAGATCCCACGGAGTCTACCGCCACCAGGGTGGTTTCCAATTGGTGATGGCGCAGATATTGTTGGCAGCCCAACAAGGTACCGGTGGTGCTGGTGGCTACGAACAACAGGTCAAGCTTCCCGTCGACAGCTTCCATGAATTCCGGCATCGTCGTGCTGAAATGCGCGTCCGGGTTATCCGGTGAACCATATTGGTTGGTGGTTACCGCCCCGGGGTTTTTCTCCAATAGTTCTTGGACTCGTTGTCGTCGGGCAGCAAGTTTATTGCCATCGGAAGGGGTTTGTACTTGCTCGATCCGTGCCCCGTAGGCTCGCATGATGTCCAGTGCCGAACGGTTCGCGTTCTCATCGACTACGGCGATAAACCGGATCCCACGAACCACCGATTGCCGGGCCAACGCAATGCCAAGGTTTCCGGAGGTTGATTCCACGATCATGCCGCCGGGTTGCAGGCGTCCGGAGGCCAGCAGCGAAGTGATCAGGCTGTTGGCTGTGCGTTCCTTGGTGCTACCGGAGAGTTGGAGCAGATCAAGCTTGGCAAATACCTCCATGCCGGAGCCCTCGAATAGACGATGTAATTTGGCCGTCGGGGAACTCATGGGGTTCAGGGTTCCGTCACTGTGCATCATCGTTCCTCGCATCTGGTGGTAAGGATCTTTCCGGTGGCAATTTCCCCTAGGGTTGAGGGAAGCCGGCTGGCACCGCGTGTGGCCCTAGCATTCCAAACCGAAGTGTGGAAACACTCGGTGGAATGCGTGAACACACCCGCTGGGTAGCGGGCTACGGTAGTGGCCAGTCTAGGAGCGGATACAGCGGTTGAATAGGGAACATCAGATGAATTTTGGTTTCCCCGGTAAATTGGCAGGGTTTTCTCTGCCGCCGCCCAAAATGCCAGCTCGCTATAACACGAATGATTTTTGGCATGCCACGGATTTAGCCAACGAACCGGCCCCACATGAAAATACCGTGGCGTCTACAGCGCCCCGCCAGCTGCCTCCGGGGTTCCTGCTCCCCCCGTGTTTCCACCGCTTAGTCCGGCATCTCCCACCCGTTCTCGTGCCAAGAACGTCTCAACTTCAAAGAAGCTGCTGGCCCGGCGTGCGACATTTAGCAGCGTTGACATCGAGGCGACCTCCTCGACTTGTTCTTTGAGGAACCACAGCATGAATTGTTCGCCCAGCGGATCATCTTCCGCCCTGGCCAGCGCGAAGAGTTCTTTGATGCGCTCGGTGACCTCGATTTCCTGTTCGAGGGCTAGCACCAGTGGCTCCTGTGCGTTTTCAAAATCATTGCGCACGGCATCCACTCCGGGGATTACCACCTTGATGCCGCGGTCCAACATGTACTGGACCATCATCATCCCGTGGTTCCGTTCTTCCAACGCTTGCCGGTAAAAGTGTTTGGCTAGTTGCGGGAGATCTTGCCCGTCATACCACACGGCAACCGCAATGTATTGTTGCGCGGCAGCGAATTCGTTGCCTACCTGACGCGTCAGCGTTGTATTGAACTTGGTGCCCATGATGCCCTCCGGAAGGTCTCTGCGGATTAGTTTCCGGCAACCCGTCATTCAAATCGCCAGAGTCGATCGCTATCTCGAGCTTCCTCCGGTGGAACTGCCGGGTCAACCCCCACAGATGGCCTGAGGGCGCAAATATTTAGATTCAATTCACCCGCCAACAAGATCATTAGTGATGTCGGCGTGAAGTATTCTCATCGCGTACCACCAACACGGCGCAGGAGGCATGCCGCACGCATTGTTCGCTCACCGACCCGAGCAGCATCCCGGCCAGTCCCCCGCGGCCACGGGTTCCTACCACCAGCATGCGTGCCTCACGCGAGACATCGATGAGGCTCTTCAGCGGCGGGGCGTGCACCGGGGAATAGCTAACCTGTACATTCGGGTATTTCTGGATGACCGGAAGCGCATCTTCAACCATGCCTTTCTTGACCGCTTGGGCAAACTCATCAAAGGGCGGGACGTATCCTTCCGACCAGGCTTCGGGCCGCGGAGCGGTGATGATTGACCAGGCCCTGGCAATGACAACCGGGGCCATGAGCGGGCCGGCAAAGTCCATTGCCATTTCCAATGCCAGCTGTGCTCCTTCCGATCCGTCGTGGCCCACCACAATGCTGCCTGCCGGGGCCGGCTCGATGGGTTCGGGTGAACCATAAGGTACTGGGATCTCCATGATTTTTCTCCTCGTGTGTGATTGTTGCTTTCTTGGTTGTTCCTACATTGGTGTGGGGTTTTCACCCGGTGTCCGTTTTCGATGGTGTTTATGTGCCCGTTCCAACAGCGGAGCGAGCTTGGCCAGCCCCTTGGCCTTTGCCAAATACTTTTCGTCTATTTCCTCAAGCTGTTCTTCTTCCCTCAGAAGCTGTTGGTAGATGGCTTCACGTGCCAGCGGATCTGTCTCGTGCGTCGGGTCCAGATAGTAGATCGCATGCCGCCGGGCACTGTTGACGACCGTTTGTGTCTTACCCGCGCCGCTGAGCAGCGAGGCAATAATCGTCACGACCAACACCGAACAGATGACCCCGAGCGACATGTCGGTGCTGATTTCGATCACGTGAATCGGTTCGCCGTCGTTGATGAACGGCAGGTTGTTTTCATGCAACGCATGCAAAACCAGCTTGACTCCGATGAAGGCCAGGATGGCGGCAAGGCCGTAGGACAGGTAGATCAGCCGATCCAGCAATCCATCGATCAGGAAGTAGAGCTGGCGCAAACCCATGAGGGAGAACGCGGTGGCGGTAAAGACGATGTAGACGTTTTGGGTAAGACCAAAGATCGCCGGAATCGAATCCAACGCAAAGAGAATGTCGGTCCCGCCAATGGCAACCATGACCAAGAGCATCGGTGTCAGCGCACGTTTGCCCTGAAACGTGGTGAACATCTTGTCGCCGTCAAAATCCGGCGCGGTGTGCAGAAACTTGCGGGCCAGCTTGACCATGAAATTCTCGTGTTCATGGTCGCTGTGGTTCGAAGGGCGGATCAAGTTCCCGGCAGTAATCAACAGGATCAATCCGAAGATATAAAACACCCAGGCAAAGGAGTTGATCAGAGCCGCGCCCAGGAGGATGAATCCGGTGCGGGCGATCAGCGAGAAGACAATGCCAAAGAGCAGCACCTTCTGCTGATTGGCTCGCGGCACCTTGAAGCTGGAAATGATGATCAGGAAGACAAAGAGGTTATCTACAGACAGTGCTTTTTCGGTGATGTATCCCGCGAAATATTCGCTTCCGGTGCCACGGCCTGCGAAGAGAAAGACCAAGACTCCAAAGAGCAAGGCAATGCCGACGTAGATGGTGGACCAGAGCGCGGCCTCACGTAGCGTGGGGATGTGCGCCTTGCGAATATGGAAGAAGTAGTCAAAAGCGAGCAGGCCAAGAATCACGATGATGGTGATGCCCCAAATCAGGGGCGAGGTCTCCATGACTCCCCCGCTCGTGCGTAACTGGCTGTGTCCTAAAGAATATAGGCGCAAATCCGCACGCGGTACCCCTAACGGACTCCGATTCTCCGGCATGGCTTGGGCGCTTGCCACGGTTACGAATCACAAGGTCCGTTGCTCTGCAAACACTGCCCAGTTTTCTGAAAGTGGTTCTGGCTAGATGGTCCGGCCATTGGCGAACACGCACGATAAACATCTAACTGAAAACCCCCGTAGCTGGAGCATTGGCAATGCAAAATCGCTTCTGGCAAGACCACCACGGCTAGGGCATTCGCATCATCCGCCGGCCAGCGGAGGACAAGCATGTGGAGTTCCGCCATATGAAGGGATTCTCTCAACGTAACCTGCGATAGATGCTCACCATGTCCAGCAAGTGGGGACCAGAGTCAAAGGGTGCCACAGGTTGTGGCGCAATTACCTTGGGGGCATATCCGCACGATTCTCGACAAGGAAAAGCACAGGTGGATCCTGTCGTACCAGGTGGGTACTAGCTACTCGGCGGAATCGCCCGGGAGTTTCGTCGGCCGATGGCCGGCGACTGCGGCGCGGACGTCGCCTTCCTCGTGCTCGCCCTTCTCCTTGCCAAGGGGCAGGACCTTGAGCAGCGGGTGCACGAGAGCCATGATGGCAAGGCCCCAGACGAGGCCGAGCACGGCCGAGCACAGAGTGTTCACGAGCCAGGCTAGGAAGCCTCCCAGCACAAGGATCCCGGTGAAAGGTGTCTCGAGGACGTGGACCAAGTCATAGGGAGAGTGCCAACCGAGGTCGTACGCGCCCTGCAGCATGATGTGACCACCGACCCAAAGCATGGCGATCGTTCCGATCAGGGTGATCGCGGCCAGCACAGCGGGCATGCCCTTGACCAGCATTTCCCCGAAGCGCTGGGATCCTGCGGAGTCCTTGGTGGTCAGGTGCAGGCCGATGTCGTCCATCTTGACGATCAGTGCGACGGCACCATAAACGAGTACCGTGATCGCGATCGCGACGACGACCAGAATACTCGCGCGGACCCACAACGATTCCCCGGCCACCTCGTTCATCGAGATGACCATGATCTCGCAGGACAGAATGAAATCGGTGGTGATGGCACCCTTGGTCACCTTGGCCTCTGCCGCGGGACCTCTGTCGACTGCCGGTGCCTTCTCTGCCGCGGAGTGGCCGCGGAGCTTGTGCCAGACTTTTTCGGCACCCTCGTAGCAGAGGTAGGTGCCGCCCAGCATGAGGATGAACGGAATGACCCCGGGAAGAAAGGCGCTGATGAGCAGCAGCGCCGGCAGGATGATCAACAGCTTGTTGCGCAGCGATCCCCAGAAGATCTTCTTGATCATCGGTAGTTCGCGTGATGGGTCTGCTCCCGACACGTACTGCGGGGTGACGGCGGCATCGTCAATCACCACGCCGGCTGCTTTGGCCCCCGCTTTCGCAGCTCCGGCAGCGATGTCATCAAGCGAGGCAGCCGCTATACGGGCCAGCGCTGCGACGTCGTCCAGCAGTGCGACAAGACCGCCGCTCACAGACCGCTACCTTGCTTCTTGGGTGTGGGCTGTGAGGCGTGGATACCGCGGTTTATGCGTGTGCTTGGCATGCTACGAGTATATAGTCGCAGGCGGCCCGCCCACTGGATTAAGGCGCATCAGCTTGGAAGGTGCCATCTGCGGCAGCGCGCTGCTCCCCCGTCAGGTCAACTGCCGATAGCTGCGCTACCGTTCAAGGGGCACCGGGCATCTCAGCGCTCCTGGTTCTGAAAGTATTCCCGTTGCCCCGGATAGTAGTCATCCCATATGGAAAGTGTGTCCCCGGAGATTGAGGCGAGTAGTTGGTCAAGGTAGTACTTCCACCACAAGATGGGCCCCGGGGATTCCCCGGGGTCCGTCGCATCCCCAGCTCTGGAAAATAGGCGGCACAAAACCCAAACCGTCCCACCGCCAAAACCCCGACCCCTTAGAGAAATCGCGTATCTGTCTCCGGTTGGTGTGAGTATGAGGGAGCAAGGCCACCGAACTGCTCGCCGGCCCAACCTTGGATCTCCCGAAAACGCCTCGTTTATGGTTTCGTTATATGTTCCCCTTGCGGTCATGGAAGGGCCGTGCAGGGGGCGGCCCCGCCCCCAGAAGCGATCAGTTACGCCTAATTCTTTTGTTGATTGGATGCGTCTTTGTCTTCATGAGGTTCGGGCCAACCAAGGAAACGATAGCTAGCGCTACTCCGGCAGGAATTTGTGCGTCTTCTATGAACTCAGCAAATCCTGCGTACTGGGTTTGTGCCATGAACACAGCTACAAACATCGATACAAACAAAAACGCAAGATATCCGAGCTTGATCAAACGCTGCTGTTGCGCTGTCAACGATTCCCAGAGTTCACCGGCGCTCCAGCGGACTTCAACGGCCTCACCACTTGCCAAGACAAAGTCAGCTTCAGATTGGCTTAGGCATTCTTCGAATGCTGCACCTTGAGCCATTAAGGAGCCCAGCGGGTATTTAGATGAATCATCGAGAGCCCCCATAGATTTGAAGAAGCCATCCGGGAATGGATCCTTTTTGGGAAAGTAGAGCCGGGAGAGATCGATACGAGGGTACATCTTGCCAAAGTCGACACGAGGGTACATCTTGCCAAAGTCGACACGAGGGTACATCTTGGCAAAGTCGAATCTTGGCACGGGGTGCTGGTTATCCATTTCTCATCTATATCATTTTGCGGCCCACTGCGCCTGTGCAGGACTTTTGCGTGGCCCGTTGCCGGTCCTGTAGACGCCTGGGCCGTCCATTGCACCGCCTGCTAGCCGGGAGGCTCGTTAGATCCATGGGCTCCGTCTAAAGCTCAAGAGCGAAAGCGCACGTGTCCAAAGAACTCGGGGCACCACGTTCCTAGAGGGCTCCTTCCGTAGCTTCGTCAGAGGGATACTCACCGAGAAGATTCCGGTCAATCGCCGAAAACCGCACATCTGACATATGATGTCGGCTAGTTTTTCGTATCCATCCGGCGAGAATTTACCTACGGAATAACAACCGATCCAGGCATCTCTAGGCATTGTTTCAACGCCAAAAACCCTCGCTAAACAGCAATCGCCCGCACTACCCTATCAAGGGAACTGCGGGCGATAACTGTTTATGCGGTTTAGCGGCTGGCGACGAAGGCCTGCACGCAGGCCTCGATGTCCTCGGCCGAGTGTGCTGCGGAGAGCTGCACGCGGATGCGTGCTGCGCCCTTCGGAACCACCGGGAAGCTGAAAGCCGTAACAAAGACACCCTGCTCGAGCATTTTGCCGGCTACCTCGGCCGCCTTCACAGCATCGCCAAACATAACCGGAACAATTGCATGCTCGCCATCAAGCAGGTCGAAGCCTTCCTCGGTCATGCGGCGGCGGAAGTGCGCGGCGTTCTCGAAGAGCTTCTCGCGCAGCTCGCCCGAGCCCTCCACGAGCTCGAGCGCCTTCAGCGTTGCCGCAACGATGGCCGGGGCCAGCGAGTTGGAGAACAGGTACGGACGTGCCTTCTGGCGCAGCATCGCAACGATCTCGCCGCGGCCTGCAACGTAACCGCCCGAGGCACCGCCCAGCGCCTTGCCGAAGGTGCCGGTGTAGATATCGATGCGGTCCGAGACACCCGCGTGTTCCGGGGTGCCGGCACCAGTGGCGCCCATGAAGCCCACTGCGTGCGAGTCATCGACCATGACCAGTGCGCCGTACTTTTCTGCCAAATCGCAGATGGCTTCCAGCGGGGCAATGAAGCCGTCCATGGAGAAGATGCCATCGGTGACAATGATGGTGCGGCGCGCGCCCTTGCCATCGTTTAGTGCGGCGGCCGCCTGCAGCTGGGTTTCCAGATCTGCCATGTCCTGGTTTCCGTAGCGGAAGCGCGCGGCCTTGGACAGGCGGATACCGTCGATGATCGAGGCGTGGTTTAGTGCATCGGAGATGATGGCATCCTCGGCGCCGAAGAGCGACTCGAAGACACCTCCGTTGGCATCGAAGCAGCTGGAGAACAGAATGGTGTCCTCGGTGCCCAGGAACTTGGAGACGGCTGCCTCGAGTTCCAGGTGCAGGTCCTGGGTGCCGCAGATGAAGCGGACCGAGGCCATGCCGAAGCCGCGCTCGTCCATGGCGGTCTTGGCTGCATCGATGATGCGGGCGTCATCGGCCAGGCCCAGGTAGTTGTTCGCGCAGAAGTTCAGGACCTTCTTGGCTTCCGAGCCGAGCTCGCCGGCGGAGATGAGGTTTGACTGGGCCGAGTCGATGTGGCGTTCTGACTTGAACAGGCCGTCGGTGCGTAGCTGGGCCAGTTCGGCTGCCAGTTCGTCTTTCATGCTGGTGTACATGTGCTGCTCCTAGCGTGTGTAATGCAAAAAATGGGGAGAAATTGTGGGGGGAAACGTTTAGAAAACCGTCCAGTCCAGGACGACCTTGCCGCCGTGGCCCGAACGAGCGGCGTCAAAGCCCTTTTCCCATTCGGTGGCCGGCAGGTAGTCGGTGACAACGGAGGAAACGTGTTCGCGCAGCACCGGGTTGGAGGTGAGCATCGCGCTCATCGCGTACCAGGTCTCGTACATTTCGCGGCCGTAGATGCCCTTGAGCGTGAGCATGTGGGTGACAACCTTGCCCCAGTCGATGTCGATCGAGCTGGAGGGCAGGCCGAGCATCGAGATGTGCCCACCGTGGTTCATGTTTTCGATCATTTCCGGCAGTGCGGTGGGGTGGCCGGACATTTCCATGCCGAAGTCGAAGCCTTCGAGCATGCCAAGTTCGCGCTGGGCGTCCTTGATGCGGGTCGTTGAGACGTCGATGGCCAGATCGACGCCCATGTTGCGGGCCAGTTCCAGACGCTGCGGGGAAACGTCGGTGATGGCGATCTTGCGGGCACCTGCGTGGCGAGCCACGGCGATGGCCATCAGGCCGATCGGTCCGGCACCGGTGATCAGCACGTCCTCGCCAACCAGTGGGAAGGATAGTGCGGTGTGTACCGCGTTGCCGAACGGGTCGAAGATCGCACCGAGTTCCGGGGTGATCGATTCGTCGCGGTGTACCCAGACGTTGGTTTCCGGGATGACGACGAACTCTGCAAAGGCACCATCGCGCTGCACGCCAACCGAGACCGTGTTGATGCACATCTGGCGACGACCGGCACGACAGTTACGGCACATGCCGCAGACAATGTGGCCCTCGCCGGAGACGCGGTCGCCAACCTTGATGGTTTCTACCTCGGCACCAATCTCGATGATCTCACCGTAAAATTCGTGCCCGGGGATCATGGGGGCCTTGATCATGGCCTTGGCCGCGTCATCGTAGGCCTGGATGTGCAGGTCGGTGCCGCAGATACCTGCGGTCATCACGCGGATCTTGACGTCACGGTCACCGGTGACCGGTTCGGGACGCTCAACGAGTTCGAATCCGGCGTGTGGTCCGGACTTGTACAGTGCCTTCATCGTTTTTCCTCACGTGCACCATGTTAGGCGGCGCGTTACTGGGCTGGGGGTGGCTTCCAGTCTGTCACTTACATCACCCAAAGCACACCTTAGAAGATGCGCATGTTTCTCAACTGACGATTTAGGATTGACTACATGGAAGTTCATCAATTACAGATACTGCGCGAGCTCGGCGACCTAGGTTCGGTAAAAGCCGTAGCCAGCGCCATGTATGTCACCCCATCGGCAGTTTCCCAACAGCTTGCCCTGCTTCAACGGAACATCGAAGTCCCGCTGACCCGCAAGGAGGGGCGGAATCTGGTTCTCACCGAGGCCGGAGAGGTTCTTGCCGCGGCTGGTGCCTCGGTGATCTCCTCATTGGCCGCGGCGCGTTCCGCGATTGGTGCCTTTCAGGAAAGTGCCTCTGCCCCGGTGTCCGTCGCCGGTTTCCACTCGGTCGGTCAAGCACTTTTCGCCCCGCTACTGAGCAAACTCACGGACCCAGGTTCCCCGGTGCCGCAATTCTTTGATGAGGACGTTGCCCAACAGGACTTCCCGGCGTTAAGCGCCCGCTACGATCTGGTCTTGGCCCACCGCATGGATCACACCCCACAATGGCCCAACGACCGAGTCATCGTCACGCCGTTGGCCCACGAACCATTGGATATTGCCTTACCTGCCTCTCATCGGCTGGCCAGCAAAGCAACGCTAGCGCCGATCGATCTGATCAATGAGCGCTGGGTTGTCAGCCGTGAGGGCTTCTCCCCCGCCGATGTGCTCGGAGCCATCAGCGCAGTTTCGGGTTCGGCCCCGCTGATCATCCACCGCATCAACGACTACGCGACGGTCACAGCACTTGTTGCCTCGGGTGACGTGATCGGGATTCTTCCGCGTTACACGGCCGGAGCCGCCGTGGGGAAAAATGTGGTGCTCCGTGAGCTACACGGCATTGCCAACCGTCGCCGTATTGATCTGTTGGCCCGCCCCGAGACCATGCATCGGCGCAGCGTGCAATTAGTAGTACAGGCCATGGGTTCGGCCATGGCGGAACTGACCGGATCTTAGCCACCCCTGGTCAAACGAAAGGAGCTTGTTTCCACCCGAGCAGTATCGGGTGGAAACAAGCTCCTCATTCATTATTAGCCGGATTTCAATTATCCAACCAGCAAACAGCTCTTAAGCGTTGACACGCTCCTGGTTTGCCGCGAAGTAGGCAAGCAGTTCTTCGCTCAGCGCCGGAACCTGTTTGGCGGAGCCGTCGGTGCGCAGCGACTCGGTGGCCAGCACTCCTGCGGCAACCGCGGCGCGTGCGGCGACCGGCGAGGTCTCGGTCGGGCCGCCCACGGCCGCGAAGCGCAGGAACTCGGCGATCAGGCGTGGGTCGGCTCCACCGTGCCCACCATCGGCGGCCTCGATTTCCACCTCGACGTCGGCATCGACGTAGCCGTTCTGGCTACGGGTGTTCCACACCTTGATCATGTTGCCTGCGTCATCACCAAAGTTTTCCAGGCGGCCCGCGGTGCCGATGACCGTGTAGTTCCTCCAGTAATCGGGGGTGAAGTGGCATTGCTGGTAGGAGGCAAGCACACCGTTATCAAGCTTCATCTGCATCATGGAAATATCTTCCACGTCGATGATCGGGTTTAGGTCGGTCTGCTCGGTTGGCGGCCAGTTATCAAGTGAGAACCAGTCCCACATGCGCCGGTCGGTGTTATCGCGGCGCGATTCAATATCGCCGTAGACAGCCAAATCGCCAACCGCCGAGACACGCTCGGTGTAGCCACCGGCAAGCCAGTGGATGACGTCAATATCGTGTGCACCCTTTTGCAGCAGCAGGGAGGTGGTGTTCTTGCGTTCCGCGTGCCAGTCCTTGAAGTAGTAATCCCCGCCGTTACCCACAAAGTGGCGGCACCAAACTGCCTTAACCTCACCGATGGCACCGGATTCGATGATTTCGCGCATCTGGCGAACCACCGGCATGTGGCGCATATTGTGTCCGACGTACAGCTTGGTACCGGTGCGGAATGCCGTTTCGAGTACCTCGTCAACTGCATCAAGGGTGACATCCAGCGGCTTTTCGCAGAATGTTGGGATACCGGCTTCCAGGGTGCGCTTGGCAACCACGGCGTGCTGATTATCCGGGGTCAGTACCAATACCGCGTCCAGACCGGCATTCAACAGCTCATTAAGATTAGCGGTGATAGTTGCCTCGGGCAGCTTTTCGGCGGCATCGGCACGCCCGCGTTCGGAGGTATCACACACCATGGTGACAACCGAGCCCTCGCCGGGACGGTGTGCGTGCTTGTAGAGTCCGGCGCGCAGGCCAAAGCCAACAACACCTACCTTGAGATCCACGAAAATTACTCCTTATATAGTGCAAGTTTTTACTCGGTGGCCACCCGTCTTACGGCGGCCACCGATACTAAATCTGTTGTACGCCCTCGAATAAAGGACTAGAACGGAAAGTTACGTCCGGAACGAAAATCGATCCCGGCTCTGATTCCGTGTTCGGTTGTTTAGGCGTTGGTGTGTTGAACGAACTCCGCGGCCAAATCTTGGGCGAAGTGGCAACGTGACTCGT
>NZ_PCPT01000005.1 GCF_002975435.1 Arthrobacter sp. MYb227
TCACCAGCGAGCTAGATGACTACATCCACTGGTATAACTATGAGCGAATCTCATTAACGCTGCAGTGCCTGAGCCCCATGGAATATCGGGCTCAGGCACTCGCGGCATAGACTCTTACTTACCGAGTCCAACTTTCGGGGTCCAGTTCAGTTTCCTTGGCGCCAACCCCCTTCTGTGTCCTGTGTGCAGTTTGGTAGTGCCGTGGGTGGAGTAAGTGCTTTTCTATGACGCAGGGGTGAAATATTGGCGTGCGGCATCATCATAGAACCCCCATAAGGTTGAAGGATGAACTCACCTTTGCCGGTGCGCGGTGCGCACCTTGTTGGATCGATCAATCAGCCCCAGGCCAGTGACACGCTGCGCATCGTCGCCGAAAACCTCGGAGCGGACCTTGCCCGGATTCCCGATGGCGAAGTGGGGGAGCGCTTCCACTGGATCTTATTCCAGGGCACACGATTTGAGGCCGTTCCCGGTTTGGAACGCTTACCGATTGACCCGATCATTGCCGCCGGCTTTGATATTCGTCCGCTAAGACTCGATGGATCTGTGGCCGCTGACGAGCTGGAATTCGGCCCGCTGGGTTATGCGCAGGCGGCCGTGGCCAGCTACAACGAGTTTGCGGCGCTGCGCGATGCCGGGTCCATCGCACTCGGAACTCGTTTTCAGGTCAGCGTGCCGACCGCGCTGGCACCGCTTTCGGCCTTCGTGCTGGGTGACTACCAATCCGCCATCTACCCGGCCTATACCGCGGCCATGCGTCGCGAAATCACCGAAATTATGGCCGGGATTCCTGCCGCGGACCTAGCCATTCAGATCGATTTGGCCACCGAATTCTCCTATATCGAACAGGTCACCCTGCGTGGAAAGAAACCATTTGCATGGTTCGTGCCAGGCGCGGCGGAAGGCGTAGAGGTTCCTACTTTCGAGATCATCGATGCCTGCACCAGCCTTGCCGCCGAATTGGCGCACAGTATTCCCGCGGGAGTCCAGCTGGGATTCCACCTCTGCTACGGAGATATTGCCGAAAAACACTTTGTGGAGCCGGTCGATACAACGAATCTTGTGGCAGTTGCCAACGCGCTGTGTGCCAAAGTGAGCCGACAGGTGGAGTTCTTGCATCTGCCGGTGCCAATTGAACGAAATGACGCGCCGTACTTTGCACCGCTTGAGGAATTGAAGCTGCACCCCGAAACCGTGCTATTCCTGGGGCTGGTGCACCACGAGGACGGGCTGGAGGGTGCCTCGGGTCGGATCGCCGCTGCCAGCCCGGCCCTTGAGCGGGCCGGGGTATCTGGATTTGGAATTGGAACCGAGTGCGGGTTTGGGCGTGGACCGGCCGAACGCACGGCCCCGTTGCTGCAATTGCATGCTCAGATTTTGGCTGCCCACGCGGCCGATTAAGCCATTACCGTGCTCGGTTAAGCCCAGCTCAGGGTCTGCGGCCGTGTCACCATGGACAGCAGAAGGTCTCTGGGTCATCTCGCCTGCATGATGCCCCAGACACCTTGTGGGTATGTCCGCGCGGGGTGTAGCGCTGGTTGCGCCAGAGCCCGGAGAGCGCCGGGGGGGTTAGCCTAGCGAAAGCACTGTGACTCCGGCGGTGCGCAGTTCATCGAACACCGCTGCATTGTTTGCGGGGTTTACCGCGGCGGTCAGCGGCGATATGACGGTTGCCGCAAAGCCCTGAGCCACGGCATCGAGTGCGGTGGCCCGTACACAGTGATCGGTGGCAATTCCCACGATGTCCACGCTAGTGATGAGGTTTTCGCGTAGCCAGTCACCCAACAGTGGGCCCGACTCATCGGAATCGGCTGCACCTTCAATCCCCAGGTGCCCCTCGAAACCCGAATATGCCGCCACAAAGCGTCCCTTGCGGAAGGTTGCATCAATCTCTTGGTGGGCTGGCGTCAGGAGCGGATGCAGCTTTGCCCCGGTGGATCCGGCAACGCAGTGCACGGGCCAGGAATCAAGGTAATCCGGTGTCGGTGAGAAGTGTGTGCCGGGATCGATGTGCCAATCCTGGGTCGTCACAATTTTCGTGTAGCTTCCCTTGCGTGCGACCACATCCTCGGCAATGGCGGTGGCCACCGCGGCTCCACCGGAGACGGCCAGCGAACCACCCTCGCAGAAGTCATTTTGCACATCGACGATGATCAGGGCGCGGTGAGCTGGTGCACCACTGACCTCATCGGGCACCGGAGAATTGCTAGCGTCGGGCAACTGGGTAGTAGTCGATAAATGATGGCTCATGCTCAAGTCCTTACGAAATTGGGGCTAAAGCCCCGCGCTAACTAGTCGATGTAGGTGGTGGGGATGACCGGTTCGCCGCGCTGCAAGCGCCGGGATGCACCGGGCATTTCGGTGATTGAATCCTTGTGGCGGTTGATGGCGCGCGTAACGCCCTCGGCACCGGTCCAGCCTTCCTGTACTTCGCCGTTGAGCACAAATTCTTGCAACAGTACACGGTCATTGCCATCTGCCACAGGTAGTTCTCCCACGCCAATGAGTTCTTCGGTGGCACGTCCGCGCTCATTGAGGCGGCGCAGGGCAAATTTGCGTCCGCCCACCGAGGCCTTGTTCTTTGCCGCCTTGGCCACCGAAACAAATTCACCTTCATCGTTCTGCCTAGAAACCAGCTTATAAACCATCGATGCCGTGGGGTGTCCGGAACCTGTGACAAGTGAGGTGCCAACCCCGTAGGCGTCAACGGGGGCCGACTGCAGGGCAGCTATCGCGTATTCGTCAAGATCCGAGGTGACAAGGATGTGGGTGTTTTCGTTGCCTAGGTCATCGAGCAGGGTGCGGACCCAGCGGGCCTGCTCCACCAAATCCCCTGAATCAAGCCGGACCGCGCCAAGCTCCGGGCCGGCCACCTCTACGGCGGTGCGGACCCCGGCTTCGACATCGTACGTATCAACGAGCAACGTGGTGTTAGCGCCCATCGAGGCGACCTGCGCCTCAAAGGCGGCACGCTCAGAGTCATGTAGCAACGTGAAGGAGTGCGCAGCGGTGCCCACGGTTTTGAGCCCATAACGGTGCCCTGCCTCAAGGTTTGAGGTGGAATCGAAACCGGCGATGATTGCGGCGCGGGCAGCTCCCACCGCGGCTTCCTCATGGGTGCGGCGCGAGCCCATCTCGATGCAGGGGCGGTGCTCGGCCGAGGCGATCATGCGCGAGGCGGCCGAGGCGATGGCACAATCGTGGTTGAGCGCCGAGAGGATATAGGTTTCGAGCACGCAGGCTTCGGCGAAGGTGGACTCGACGATGAGCACCGGGGAGTTGGGAAAGTAGATTTCCCCTTCCGCGTAGCCATAGATATTGCCGGTGAATTTGAAGGTGCGTAGGTACTCGATGGTCGTGTCATCGACGACGTTTCTTTCCTTCAGGAAGGCAAGCTGTTCCCTGCCGAAACGGAAATCTTTCAACCCCTCGAGGATGCGTCCGGTTCCGGCGACGACCCCGTAGCGGCGGCCCTCGGGCAGGCGGCGGGCAAAGGCCTCAAACACGCTGGGGCGGTGGGCGGCCCCAGAATGCAGGGAGGCCTGCAGCATGGTCAGTTCATAGTGGTCGGTGAACAGGGATGTTGGCTGTTGCCACATGCGTTTGGCTCCTCGCGCGGGGAATGTTTCGGGGGTGAAAGCGACGGCGGGTGCTTACGGAAAGACCGAGCGTGCATCATGACGTATGCATTGAGCTGGTGGGTGGGGATCTTTGCCGGCAGAAATCGTAGGGCCATCGTCAGTGCTCTTGTCAGCGGCCCGCCGTGTGGGTATTTAGTTATTGACTACTCTAAACCTGTGCAACGGTTTTGCATTGATTATGCGCCGTGGGCCGTAACGCGTGGCTTGCGTCCTCAGTTAAAAACGAGCGAGGTGCCTAGCACCGCGGGGTTGTTTATGCGCAGCTTGTAGCAGGCAGGATGCATCGACAGTATGAGCAGTCTGCCGGAGCCCATGCTTGTGGCAATCGGTAAGGTGCCCGAAAAGTTGGTGAAGTGGGAGTGAAAGGTGCCGACGGGTTCGCCCAGGGGTGTAGCGGTCGTAGAATGGGGGTATGCCTATGATGACTGCGATGCCCGATGTGCTTGAGCACGTAGAGCAGGTACAAGCTCTGCAAGTTGACCAACCCTATGTCCTGATTGTCTGGAACGATCCGGTGAACCTGATGAGCTACGTTAGCTACGTCTTCCGTTCCTACTTCGGATACTCGGAAACCCGCGCCGAAGAATTGATGATGCAGGTGCACCAGCAGGGTCGTAGCGTGGTAGCCTCCGGGAACCGCGAAAAAATCGAGTCCGATGTTGCGGCAATGCACGGCTTTGGCCTGTGGGCGACGCTGACTAAGGCGGACGCCGCATAACCATGGCACGTGCCTTTAAAAGTTCAATGCGCGGGTATTCCGCGTCGCTGGAAGCTGCCGAACGTAAGCTGATGCGCGGCCTCTTTGAGGATGTCATCGTGCTGCTAGAGCCCGAGCGTGAGGCAGACGAGGATCCCTTGTGGGCGATGGTGGGACTTGATCCCAATGCGCACAAGGACCACTTTGCGGCTCCCACGGACCCGGCGACCAAACGCCTGTTGCCAGATGCAGATCCGGATGATCCGCTGGCGGCCCTTGAATTCCGTCGGCTTTCCGAACGTGGCATCCGGGAGCGGAAGATCGGTGCGTTGCGTGAGGCCGCGATGCTGATGGATTCTGCATCCATTTTGCTCAGCGATGAGACGGCACCACGTTTTGCCGCTGCTATCAACGATGTGCGCTTGGTGCTTGCCGAGCGGCTGAGCCTGGAAACCGAGGAAGATGCCGAGCGCATCCACGCACACGATGATTGGTCGAAGGCCGAATCCGTGGATGAATACCTTGCACTGGTCTATAACTTTGTGACGTGGCTGCAAGAATCGCTCATGCAAGCCATGCTCAAATCGTTGTGAGCTGGGCAACACTGTGGCGTGCTTGCTAGTTGTTAGTAGCTTCTAGCTAGTAGTCTTCGTAGACCATGACAAGTGTGAGTACTAGCGAAATGTTCCCGCTCGGTAAGCCCCGGGCGAATGCGCCCCTGGGTATTTTTGACTCGGGAGTTGGCGGGCTGACTGTTTCGCGCGCCATCATCGACCAACTGCCCGGTGAATCCACCATGTATGTGGGGGATACCGCGAACTCGCCCTATGGCCCGCTGCCTATTGCGCAGGTGCGTGCCAATGCGTTGGGCGTTATGGATGAACTTGTCGATGCCGGAGTGAAGCTACTTGTCATCGCGTGTAACTCGGCATCGTCGGCGGTGCTGCGCGATGCCCGTGAACGCTACACCGCGCGCTACGGGATCCCCGTGGTTGAGGTCATCCAGCCGGCGGTACGTCGCGCCGTCGCGGCAACCCAGAATGGGAAGATCGGTGTCATCGGCACCCTGGCAACTGTTGGATCGCGTGCCTATGAGGACGCATTTGCCGCGGCACCACAATTATCGATTACCTCGGTGGCCTGCCCGCGCTTCGTCGAATTCGTGGAGAACGGGATCACTACCGGCAAGGAATTGCTGGCTACCGCGGAAGAATACTTGGCCCCGCTGAAAGCTGCTGGCGTCGATACGCTGGTGCTTGGGTGCACCCACTATCCGCTGCTGACCGGCGTGATTTCCTATGTCATGGGCGAGTCAGTCACCCTAGTTTCTAGTGCCGAAGAAACGGCCAAGGATGTTTATCGGGAGCTGATGCGACATGATTTGGCGCGTGAAGCTGCCGAATCCCCGACGCATCAATTCCTGGCTACCGGGGATGCACAAAGTTTTGAGGTTTTGGCCCGTCGTTTCCTGGGTCCCGAAGTTTTGGCGGTTGAACAGGTTGACCATGTTGCCGCGCACTATCCAACCGGCTCCATCGCCATGATCACCGAACAGATGGTAGCCCTTTCGAAAGCGAGTGTTTCATGAAGCTGACGATCATTGGCTGTACCGGGTCATTCCCCGGTCCGGGATCGCCCGCCTCCTGTTATCTTGTCAGTGCGTTCGATGGCGAACGTGACTGGAAGATTCTGCTGGATTTGGGCTCCGGTGCGCTCGGTGTGCTGCAACGCTACACCGACATTAAAGATCTGGACGGGATCTTCATTTCCCACCTGCACCCGGATCACTGCATGGACCTTTGTGGCATGCACGTGGCAATTCGTTGGGATCCTAATGGTTGGAACCGGGACAGGATGTTGGTGCATGGCCCCGCAGCTACCGCGGATCGCATGGCCACCGCGTATGGGTTACCTCTGGAAGAGGGCATGCACCCGGATTACGACTTCCAGAACTGGAAAGCACATGAACCGGTGAAGATTGGCCCGTTCTCCATCACTCCGTACCCGGTGCTGCACCCCATCGAAGAGTCATATGCGTTGCGCGTTGAAGCGACCGAGCCGATGGCCGATGGCACCATGCGGACAAGTGTGTTGACCTACTCGGGGGATACCGACTCCTGCCCGGGGCTCATCGAAGCTGCACAAGGTGCGGATATGTTCCTGTGTGAGGCAGCCTTTGAAGAGGGCCGTGACGATGCGATCACCGGTGTGCACCTGACCGGGCGCCGCGCGGGTCAGGCCGCAACCGAGGCCGGGGTTGAACGCCTGCTGCTGACGCACATCCCGGTCTGGACAGATATTAATACCGTGGTTAACGAGGCCAAGGAAGTGTACTCCGGTGGCATTGCCGTTGCGGTCTCCGGGGTGACCTATGGAGTTTGGTCTGGTTCGCAGCTGGGTACACCCAAGGCGATGCCCACCGCTCCGGTATCGATTGTGCGTTCGGGTGCGAACCGCGAATGGCCCGGCGTGTTGTCACGAAAAAGCAAGAAACGTAAATAACCAGTTGCTGGGCCGGTAGTTATCCGCGCATGCAGCAACCCGGAGCGTTGCTCCCTCTTCTTCTAACCGTTGGGGAGCAGCGCTGCGTGGCGCACGTATTATTGCCACGAAATCGGCGCGGGGACCTAGGGTAAGCGCTGCTCTGGGTTATGCGCATGAAGGGGCGTCAAGGGGCTAGGTGCTGAGTCCAAGGCGGAGGCACGCAACAAGGCGCACTAGACTTGAAGCCATGACTTCAGCATCAACTTCAGTAGTGCGCGCCGATGGCCGCGCAGTAGATCAACTCCGCCAGGTAACCATTACCCGTGGCTGGTCCAAGCAGGCCGAGGGTTCGGCACTGATCGAATTCGGCAATACCAAGGTTTTGTGCACCGCTTCCTTCACCGAGGGTGTGCCGCGCTGGCTCAAGGGCCAGGGCACCGGTTGGGTTACCGCCGAATATGCGATGCTGCCTCGTGCGACCAACACCCGCAACGGCCGCGAGTCGGTTAAGGGCAAGATTGGTGGCCGCACCCACGAGATTTCGCGCCTGATCGGCCGCTCACTGCGTGCCGTCATCGACACCAAAGCCTTGGGCGAAAACACCATCGTGCTTGACTGTGATGTATTGCAGGCAGACGGTGGAACCCGCACCGCGGCGATCACCGGCGCCTATGTGGCGCTGGCCGAAGCCATCGAATGGGCACGAAGCAAGAACATCGTCAAGAAGAACGCCACGGTGCTCACCGATTCGGTGGCCGCGATTTCCGTGGGCATCATCGACGGGGTTCCGATGCTTGACCTTCCGTACGTTGAGGATGTCGATGCGGAAACCGACATGAACGTGGTTGTTACCGGGTCCGGTGACTTCGTTGAGGTGCAGGGAACCGCCGAGGGAGTGCCGTTCAAGCGTGCCGAACTCGACGCACTGCTGGATCTGGCGCTGGTTGGCACCACCGAGCTGACCCGCATCCAGACCGAAACCCTGGGGCGCTAAGCATGGGCGCCACCCCGCGCCTAGTGCTTGCCACTCACAACCAAGGCAAGCTGCGCGAACTACGTGAACTATTGCGCGGGCAGATCCCGGGCCTTGACGTTGACAGGCAGGTTGTTGATGCCGGGGCCGTGGGTGCACCGGATGTCGTTGAAGACCAAGTGAGCTTTGCCGGCAATGCGCTGCTAAAGGCTCGGGCCGTTTCGGCTGCCACCGGGTTGGTGGCGATTGCCGATGACTCCGGGCTGGCCGTTGAAGTGCTGGGTGGCGCGCCGGGAATCTTTTCCGCCCGCTGGGCCGGGCGCCACGGCGATGATGAGGCGAACATCGACCTATTGCTCGCTCAGTTGGGTGATGTGGCGCAGGAGCATCGCGGTGCGGCATTTATGTGCGCTGCAGCATTGGTGACTCCCGAGGGGCACGAAGCAGTTGAATTGGGGAGCCTGCCCGGCACGCTTTTGCGTGAACGCCGCGGTAATGGCGGATTTGGCTATGACCCGATCCTGCAGCCCGAGGGCTACTCGATCTCGGTGGCCGAGTTGAGCAGCGAAGAGAAAAACGCGATCAGCCATCGTGGTAAGGCCTTTAGGGCGTTGCTGCCGCAGATCGTGAAGGCGCTCTCCGCCGCATAGGGGGGTGCGCTTTCTAGGCGGCTTGTTGCCGGTACTCCTTCTGGAGGGATTGCCGGCGCAGGTCGCTTTTGCGTTGGTGAGGTGGCGCTGTGCCAGTGCCCAAGGGATCATCTCGCCTAAGGTTGAAGGTAGGTCAATAATCGTTGAATACAGACGGAGAAGTTGTGGATACATTTATCAAGGGTCCATCCAAGCGCGATGTTGCTGGGATGAAGGCTGCCTTCGCACAGGTTGCGGAGTCTGATGTTATTTCCGTGTTGTTCAAGAACAAGCGCTTCGGCAATTTCCTGATCACCGGTGCCGCGCACCTAACGGTTCTCGATGATCTGATGGTTGGCGGGCTCAATGCCGCAGCGGCCGCGAAGGAAGCCAAAAGCGCCGATGGCGGCAAGGAAATGTTGCGACAGCCAGATGCCGGGGTGCGTGCCTTCCCTGCGGTGTTCGAGGGCGAATTTGCTCCTACGCCAAGTTCCGCGGACCAGCTGGGTCATGGGGATTTGGTTGTAGCCTCGTTCAACCAGTCGCCCTACGGTGATTTTGTGATTACCGGTGTGGTGACGGAAGCCGAGAACGATGCCAAGTATCTGATGGTTGGGCCTTGGATCCTGAACTCTCAGGATGGTTCAGCACCACGCTTAGGTGGAGTGCAGCTGATCGCCGGTGCAGGTACACACGTGGCACCGGTTCCGACAAAGCGTGGGCTTGTTGAATTCGATGGCTAGTTGATCGCTGGGTTGAACGAGCTTTAGCTTGAGCCAATAATGCATGACCCCGGAGTTTGCGCACAAATAGAGGTGCAGCTTTCGTGGAGGAACGGTCCTGCACGCGCCCTTATTGAGGGGTATTGCGTGCAGGACCGTCGTCATTTCCGCCTGGGGGTAGCGAAAACGGTTTTAGAAAAGTGATGGTGAATCCGGTGGCGATTCGCTACGTCGGGTTTTCGGATTTGGGGGTGGTTGGTAGGGGTTTTGGGCCCAGTTCCGCCAAAAATTGTTACGTCGTAGTTTTTGTTCCGGGTCAAGATGTTTGGGCAGTCTGACGCTATAGAGTCCGTCGGTGTCTCTGACGATCTGGATGAGGTCATCGTGTCGGTCTAGGTGGTGGCCTCGGCAGAAGGGCCCACCGTCTTCAATTTTGGTGCTGCCTCCGAGGGCGAAGTCTTCGACATGATCGATTTCGCAGTGTTCTGGCGGCACGGTGCACCCCGGATAGATACACCCGCCGTAAAGGGCGAGGATGGCTTCGCGCATGTAGTCGGGGAAGAACCGTTGCTCCCTACCCAGGTCCAGGATTTGAGATTTACCATCCAAGACCATCGGGATGACCCCGCTGGTACATAGGGCGTGTCTGAGTTCGGCGGCCGTGAGGTGTTTGCCGTGCCCGGTAATCCCATGCGTGCTCGCTAGTTCTTGAAGTTCTTTCAAGGTGGCTACGACAAAAAGTTTGGGACTGGGGAGGCCGGTGATTTTGGTGCTGCCGGTAGGTTTTCCTGCCGCCCGGATCAAATTCAATAGTCCTTGGAGGTGGCGTTGAGGCACCGTGAGCCCATCATCAAAAGTGGTCACGTCCGGGATTCCAGTAGTGGCTCCGCTGTTGGTGCCTTGAATTGGGGTGGAGAACCCATTGCTGGGGGTGGGTGGGTCGAGGGTGAGTTCGTGGATGCGGTGCGGATCGGTCAGTGGGTCTCCGGTGGCCGGATCGACCAGAAAATCGGGGAAGCTCAGCGAGACTTCGGAGGCAGCGGAGTCAGGAATGGTGGTCGGTGGGCAGTCGGCGCTGTTGGGAACAGCGTTTGATGGGCTGCTGGTGTCTGAAACAGTAGATTCTTCTGGCCCAGGGGCTGCGGGGTTGGTGGCCAGGGCTTGGGCGGCGAGTGCGCTGCGGTCTCCGGCCTTGGTGCGGGCGTTATCGATGCTGGCACACATGGCCAAGAGTTCTTCGGCATCCTTAGGCATGACGCGCAGGATGAATTCTTCGAGCCCATCAATACATCCGCGATGATGCATGCCAAGCCTGGAACGCATGATTTCTGGAGGAAGTTCGGTTTTTCCGTCGGTGAGCGAGTTTTTGATGCCGGCAAAAAGTTTGTTGGTACTCCGTGAATCCTCATGCACCACCGACTCGGCGACCTGGGTTTCAAGGTCTTGAGCCAACCCGGCCGGATCAGTGGTGGTGTTGATGTGCGGGGCTAAATCTTCCAGCTTTTTAGCTCCTGTCTTCAAATCCCCCGGGTCCGCATTGCCTTCGGCCAGATCCTTGGCCAAGCGTGGAAACATCGGCGGGGTTTGGGCTCCGCTGGCATCGGTGCCGGGTAAGAACCGGTGGGTGGCTTCCACCCGGTCACGAGCGGCGAAAAAGTTTATGTGCAGGATCCCGGTGAGCAACGAGGTGGTGTCCTTGAAGACTGGTCTGCCGGTGGGGACGGTGCGTGGATCCTGCGGAAGTTCAACATTTCCGGCTAGATACTCGGTGGGGTCGTCGTGCACCTGTCGCAACGTCGTGAACGTTGCTTGGGGTAGTTCGTGAGCAAGGGTGCGTTCGGCGGTACGTGCGGCCAAGAGTTGTCCGTGGGCGATGGTGCGATGAAGATCTTCCACGGTGTGGGCGAAGAGGATGGCCCGGACCGGAGAGTTGGTGTGTGCGGCGACCCGACGAGTTAATTCCTTGACCATTTGTTGGGCGGTGATCAGGGCGCGTAGTTCATCATCCGGTGACACCTGGTGTCCCGGAGTACCACCAGTGGTGGTGAGATTGATGAACTGATCGGTTTGCATACCCACCAGCATGACCCCACACAAGAGTCCGTGGGCAAGGAGACGAAAATCTGTGGATAAGTATTTTTGTCCCCGGGAAGCACCCGAAACAGTGCGGAACAGTGGTGCGGTGCCGGAGAAGTGCTACCCCAAGTTAGCCGAGCATAGGTAGCTGGTGGTTTTGCAGGTAGCTGTCTTCTCGGGAGTAGTTGGTGAAGTACTCGTAGTAGGGGTCTGGGCTCGCCGGCTGGTGGGCGGGTGATTGAAGAAGCCAGTCGATTTGGGCGCCGATGGTTTGTGCGTAGGTGCCCACGGGGTGATAGCCCAGGGCCAAGGATGCGGAGGTGTCCAGCACAATGGGCGGAGTGTAATTCCAAGGATGATCGCCAAGCGGTGCTACGTCGTCGTCATCGATGGGCAGGTGATTGGCACAGCTGGCGTCGTCAAGCAAGATTTCCTGCCACTGGTGCCCCAAATACGTGGCGATGGTGAGTGCGATGGTGCGGGCATTGGGAGCATCAGGGTCAGCCGAATTCAGAATCCGGGTTCCGGGCTGCGCGGCAACCGTTTCGATCAGGGCAGCGGTGTTGGTGGCAGCCGTGGTGTGGTCGGCACCGCGGCCTGAATTGGCCAAGAAGATGGCCGGGCGGCGATCGAGAATGCGTTTGACGAAAACCCATTCGCGCGGGTTGGCCGCGTGGGCACCGTGAACCTTGGAAGGGCGGATGATGGTGACGTTGGCCCCGGCATCGAGCAACACATGTTCGGCGGCGATCTTGTTGGTGCCATAGCCCGTCGCCGAGCGGTAGTCATCGTGGGCAGGGGCCAAGGTGGGCGCGGATTCGGTTATGGGGGTTTCGAAGCGTGGTGGGGTTTCGGAATTGACGTGGTTGCCAAACGCATCGATGTAGACGGCTTTGCTGGAGAGCATCACCGTTGAATCGATGCTAGAAAGATGAGGGAGCAGCAATTGTGCGTCGGCAGGGGTGTAACAGGCAGCGTCGAGCACTAGGTTTGCTCCGTGACCGATGGCGTGGGCCAGTTCGGTGTGGTTGGTGCGGTCCGAGGCGATGAATCGTCCCCCGGCGCTGAGGAGCGATGCTGGCATCTTGGTGGGATTGCGTCCCGTGAGATCAACTTGCCAGCCGGCGGCCAGCAGCCGCTCGGCCGCGGCAATGCCCAGCACGCCCGTGCCACCGAGGATCAGGGCGCGCTTCATGCCTGGGACGGTGAGAATTGGTCGGCTAATGGGGTTTGCTCCGGGAGTTGTCCGGTGGCGCCGAAAGCCATCATTGCCGAGCGAAGGTGATCCGGGGTGAGCATGAACTTGGGTTCAAGTTCTTCCCAGCCCGGTTCCTTGACGGCGCGTGAAAAGTTTGCGTGGGTGGTGCCGATGGGTAGTTCTTCATTTAGCCCATCACCCTGACCCATCAGGCTCAGATGGTAGATCCACGTGGAGCCATCGGCCTCAACGTGTTTGAAGGTTGCCTCGAAGACCGCGCGTTCGGCCGGGATCGAGTCAACACATTCGTCGTAACGCTCATTGAGGGTGTCCATCCAGGTGTCAAAACCTTCTTCCTGTCCTACGCGGATGCGGGATCGTGAGAGTTCAAGACGCAGGCCCTCGGGGACCGAGGGAGGCATCGGGTGGCCGGGAAAATCGCGTGGCTCGGGACGAAAAGGGGTGTGCGGTGTTGGTTGATCCATGGTTTTATCCTGCCATGACGTGGGTCAATGTGTGATCCGTGGCATGCGGAGAGAGGGTGATGGAGAAATGAGATGGGGGAAAATGAATTTGGGGTGGAGTCAAGAAAACAGCTAGCGCTTGAAGAAAAGAGGGGCTTGACGAAAAGCGGTGAGCCCGACCAATCCCGTTGTGGGAATGGTCGGGCTCACCCTGGGTATGAGATTCATGGTGGGGCGTTATGCGTCCAAGAGTTGACGCAGCACGTACTGCAGGATGCCGCCGTGGCGGTAGTAGGCCTCCTCCGCGGGGGTATCGATGCGTACACGCATCTGGATTTCGCGTTTGACTCCCTTGCGTCCGATGGTCACCGTGACCTCGTCGGGCAACTGATTGGTGTGTTGCAGCCCGCCGATGGAGAAGGTTTCCTTACCGGTGAGCCCCAGGGACTCTGCGGTTTCACCGTCGCGGAATTGCAGCGGAAGTACGCCCATGCCGATCAGGTTTGAACGGTGGATGCGTTCAAACGATGTGGCAAGCACAGCCTTGACACCCAGGAGCAAGGTGCCCTTGGCAGCCCAGTCGCGCGAGGAACCCGAGCCGTAGTCCGAGCCGGCGAGGATGACCAGTGGAGTTGAGCCCTTGGCGTAGGCAAGTGAGGCATCGAAAATGCTCATGTTGGTCTTCGTCGGTAGGTGGCGGGTGAAGCCGCCCTCGATCTCCGGAACCAGTTTATTGCGCAGCCGCACGTTGGCGAAGGTGCCGCGGATCATCACGTGGTGGTTGCCGCGTCGTGATCCATAGGAGTTGAAGTTTGCCGGCTCCACACCGCGTTCCATGAGGTAGGCCCCTGCCGGGGAATCCTTCCGGATGGCACCGGCCGGGGAGATATGATCCGTGGTGACCGAATCTCCCAGGTAGGCCAGCACTCGGGCTCCGGTGATATCTGTAATGTCTTCCGGGTCGCGACCCACACCGTCAAAGTAGGGTGGGCGTTGGACGTAGCTTGAGGACTCGTCCCAGGCGAATTGGTCGCCCTCCGGGATGATCATCGAGCGCCAGTTCTCGTCCCCGTGGTAAACATCCGCGTAGCCGCGGGTGAACATTGCCGCCTCCACATTTGCGTCGACAACTTCCTTGATTTCCGCACCGGTCGGCCAAATGTCTTTCAGGAAGACCGGGGCACCATCGGTATCTTCGCCCAGGGGTTCGGTCAGCAGATCCACGTGCATGGACCCGGCAAGCGCGTAGGCGATGACCAAGGGTGGGGAGGCCAAGAAGTTCATCTTGACCTCGCCGTGGATGCGGCCCTCAAAGTTGCGGTTGCCCGAGAGGACCGAGGCTACCGAGAGATCGTGGGTGTTTACCGCGTTGGAGACCGCCGGAATCAGCGGGCCGGAGTTGCCAATGCAGGTGGTGCAGCCATAGCCGACCAAGTTGAATCCCAAGGTCTCCAGGTATGGGGTCAGCCCGGCACGTTCGAAGTAGTCGGTGACTACGCGCGAGCCCGGTGCCAGTGTGGTTTTGACCCACGGTTTGGAGCGTAGGCCCTTTTCGACGGCCTTTTTGGCCAACAGTGCCGCCCCGAGCATGACCGAGGGGTTCGAGGTGTTGGTGCAGGAGGTGATGGCGGCAATGACGACCGAGCCGTGATCAAGGGTTTCGGTGGACCCATCGAGCAGAATTTGTGTGGGGTCGCTGGGCCACTCGGTAATAGGGGTTGAAGCGGCGGTTCCTTCCGGGGTGCCATGGGGTGGTTCGTCGCGTTCGATGCGGGTGGAAATGGCGACCGGGTCGCTGGCCGGGAAGGAATCTGCCGCGGCATCGTCCAACCCTCCGGCAATTGCTTCCTCATGTGTTTCGCCCGCGAGTAGCCTGCGCACCGCGGTTTGCGTTGCCGAAAGCGGGATGCGGTCCTGTGGGCGTTTGGGGCCGGCCAGCGAGGGGACGACCGTGCCAAGATCCAGCTCAACGACCTGGCTGAAGTCCGGGATGTGGGTTGGATCGTGCCACAGGCCCTGTTCCTTGGCGTAGGCCTCGACGAGTTTGATCTGGTGTGGGTCGCGCCCGGTGAGCCGCAGATAGTCGAGGGTTTCTTCGTCGATGGGGAACAGCGCGCCGGTGGAACCGTATTCGGGGGACATGTTCCCCAGCGTGGCGCGGGTTGCCAATGGGACGTTTGCCACGCCGGGGCCGAAGAAGTCGACGAATTTGCCCACCACGCGGATCTTACGCAAAAGTTCGGCAACCGTGAGGACCAGGTCGGTGGCGGTGGTGCCCTCGGGGAGTTCGCCGGTGAGCTTGAGTCCGAGAACTTGGGGGATCAGCAAGCTCATGGGTTGGCCGAGCATTGCTGCCTCTGCCTCGATGCCGCCCACGCCCCAGCCCAACACGCCTAGTCCATTGACCATCGGGGTGTGAGAGTCCGTGCCGACCAGGGTGTCCGGGTAGGCGGCGGTGCTGCCATCGGGATTGTCGCGGGTGAAGACCACGCGGGAGAGATATTCGAGGTTGACCTGGTGACAGATCCCGGTATCTGGTGGGACGACCAGAAAGTCGTCGAATGAGTGTTGGGCCCAGCGCAGAAGTTGGTAGCGTTCCTGGTTGCGGGCGAATTCCAAATCCGAGTTAATGCTGAAGGCATCGTTGCGGGCAAAGACATCGGCAATTACCGAGTGGTCAATGACCAGTTCGGCGGGGATCAGCGGGTTAACCTTTTTGGGGTCTCCGCCCAGCTCGGTCATGGCATCGCGCATTGCCACAAGGTCCACGACGCAGGGGACCCCGGTGAAGTCTTGCATGAGCACGCGGGCGGGTGTGTATTGAATTTCCGAGCTGGCCTCGGAGGTCGGGTCCCAGGCGGCTAGCGCGTTGATTTGTTCGGTGGTCACTAGCCGCCCGTCTTCGTTACGCAAGAGGTTTTCCAGCAGCACCTTGAGGCTATAGGGGAGTCGTGCGGAGTTTTTGATGGCATCGAGCCGGTGGATTTCGTAGGATTTGTCATCGACAGTGAGCGTGGATTTGGCGTTGAAGGTGTTGGAAAGTGTTGAGCTATTGCTTGACATAAGGAGGTTCCGGCTCTTTCTGCACTATTCCGGGTGGCCTGGGCAAGCCCGAGGGGCCCCGGAAGGACTGAACAAGATTTCACACGAGGGACAAACATTTAGCAGATTGCGGCAACCTCCTCCCGAAACCCCAGATAGCGATCTATTGGTCAGCTCAAGCGGCTCAATAGTGGGTAGTGGTGTACTCGTGGCGCACACCACTACTTTCAACCTACCGGTGGGCGAGGGATTTGAACATGGGCATCAGCCGCGGCAAAGACTCGTACTGGATGTTGACCCCCAGGGTCTTTTGGCACGTCATCTGGGTCTTGGGTGCCAAGTCATGTGGGCGATGAATGCTTGACGTTTAGGTGCGTGAGCGGGTAGAGATATGGGCATCGGAGAACGCCGGAATCGGGGGAGCATGAAAAAGTTTTCACTTACCGCCATTGCACGCACACAGAGGCGCACCGCGGCCACGGTTTCCAGCGGCCGGGCCGCTAGCACGGTATTCGGCGGTCACGAGCATACGCTGCGTCAGACGGTGATTGCCCTGGCGGCCGGAACGGCGCTCAAAGAGCATGTGAATCCGGGAGAAGCCACGGTGTTGGTGCTTTCCGGGCGGATTCGGCTGACAAGTGGTGAGCATCAGTGGGAGGGCCGCGATGGTGACATGTTGATCATGCCCTCGGGGTACTCGCAGATTACCGCGTTGGAGGAATCTGCCATGCTGCTCAGTGTTGCCAAGACCGATCGTGCGGTAGCCGCGGCGACCGCATAGGAGTATGCCCTGCTGCGACCTTGGGCGGGTGAAGTCTGCGGCGGATTACTTCTAACGCTTTTTTGAGCGACGATTTTTGCCCGCCAGCAGCTGGTTCCGGCCCTTGAGGACCCCGCTCGGATCGAATACCTGCCCAGAGAGCGGGGCAAGGGCGTAGAGCGAACCGTGTTTGATGAGCTTGGCCATGCGTTTTTCTTCGCGTCGAACTTCCGTGAAAAGATCTTGGAAGCTGGCGGCTGCTTGCTTGTTTGAGGCAGTGCCCGGACATTGGTAATGAATTGGCTCATTGAGTGACGCTGCCGCATCGTATTGCACGATAAAGTCCGATCCGATCTCGCTGGCAATCTTTTTGGCCAGCGTGATGCCGGCGCGCGTGAAGCGATCCTCTAGTCCGCGGGAGGCAAATTCGTGGTCACGATTCAGCGAATCGTAAAACAACTGCTCCCAGGCCATGAGTTCTTCGATCAGCGATGCACTGAGGCCGGTTTGTGAATAGTTGATGGGTTCACTGATCCACAGCACCGTATCGGCATAGTCGGGAAACATGCGCAGAACGTGAGGCCGGTGGGCATTCGGGTGCCAAACCGTGGGTTGCTGCGCATCGGAAGTCATGAAGCGATCCTAATCTCTTGTGTGCGGCAGTTGGTGAGGTGTTCGCCACAACACATACGAAGTCACAGTATTTCTTCGGGTTGGTAGGGGAGACTAAATGGTGATGACGACTTTGATTGCGCTACAGGCCGCGGCCGCCACTACCAATGGCGATAGCCTGATTACCCGTTTTGCCGACTGGGCGGTGAACCTAATGGAAATCATTGGGGCACCCGGTGCCGCTTTGGCCATTGCCTTGGAGAATCTTTTCCCTCCGCTGCCATCCGAAGTGATTCTGCCGTTGGCGGGCTTTACCGCGAGTCGTGGCTCCTTTAGCCTCTTTGAGGCGTTGCTCTGGACAACCATCGGATCGATCGTTGGTGCCTATGCGCTGTACTGGGTGGGTCGTGCGCTGGGTCGTGAACGTACCCGGGCAATCTTTGGTTGGTTGCCGCTGGTGGACCTCGAAGATGTTGACAAGGTTGAGGGCTGGTTTGACCGTAATGGTTCCAAGGCCGTGTTCTTTGGTCGGATGATCCCGATTTTCCGTTCGCTGATTTCCATTCCGGCCGGCGTGACCAAGATGAATCAGGGCAAGTTCCTGGGGCTGACGCTTGCCGGCTCGTTGATCTGGAACTCGATCTTTGTACTTTCCGGCTACTACTTGGGTGAAAACTGGCACATCGTTGAAACCTATGCCGATGTGTTCCAGAAGATCGTCATCGTTGCGGTTATCGTGCTCATTGCTGTGTGGGTGGTGTTCAAGGTTCGTAAGCGTAAAAACCGCGTTGCAAGCCCGGCGCTAGAGAACGACAGCACCGAGAAGTAAACCTTCTTCGGTGCTCCAAATACCCGGTCATTGCTCAGTTTCCTCTAGTGGAACCGGTAATGACCGGGTTTTTTGTATCCGCAAACTAGGTGGAGCGGCCCGGTACAAGGCTTCACAGCATGCCGGGTAAACGCGACTATATCTCTCACAATGTGACCAATAGTTGTACGAAAAAGAGGCATGGCGCAAGCCCCGGCCCTAAAAAACTAGGTATTGTTTTTTCGGGCAGCCAAACACACCAGCTCTATTCTCATAGAGCAACGAAAGAACACGATGCCAACATTTAGCAGATTCACCCTCCCTGCGGTCGCCACCGCTGCAGCCCTGGTCCTCACCGGCTGTGGCAGCTCGGGTTTTGAATCAGCAGCCCAGCCCGAGGACACCGTCTACTGCGTCGATGAGAACAACGTGGTCGTCGACGAGGCACAGTGCGAGGCCGAAACCAACGCGACCGGCAGCAACACGCACAATTCCGTGGGAAGCTCCCTGTTTCTGTGGTACATGGTTGGTCGCTTTACCTCGGGTCTGCGCCCGGGCGCCAAACTCGACCCGGCCATGTCCAACCACCGCGTCCAAACCACCGACCCCGTCGGGCGGAGTGCAGCAGGACTGAGCCCGACGGGACCCGTGAGGAACGGGCAGAGCGCGGGCTTCGGAAAATCCGGCACCAGCAAACAAGGACCGACCCCTGGAAAGTCCGGCAAACCCGGCGGCTTTGGCGGCAGTTCCGGAACGGGAGGCTAAGACCCATGAAACGCATAATGACCACGGCACGCACAAACTATCTCGAAAAGGTCCACGCCACGGGCCTGGTCTACACCCACGAGAATCCGTCCAGCCCCCACCCGGAGCTCTACCGCTACTGGCGCGATGACGCCTACTACAAGTTCTCGTTGGCCGAGATTCAGCTCCTTGAAGAGGCGTCCAAGACAGTCTTTGCGATGCTTGAGGAAGCTGGTGATTGGCTGCTCTCCCCGGAAGGTGCTGTGGACCTGTCCCGGTTCGGCATCCCCGCACCGATGATGCGCTCGGTCGTCGAAAGCTGGAACGAGGAACCGGCCTGCGGGAGCGTTTATGGCCGCTTTGACTTCCGTTTTGGCGGGCTCGATCACGCGGATCCGCAGATGCGGGTACCGGTGCTCTACGAATTCAATGCCGACACCCCGACGTCACTGGTTGAATCGCTGACTCAATGGCAGTGGTTCGAAGACAACGCGCACCTGGGCCAGACACAGTTCACCAACATGTACGAAGACCTTGTGGCGGCCTGGCGCCGGAACATCGACCTGGTGAGCGCCAAGATCGGCCATGAACCCGTGGTCTATTTTGCCTGCAGCAACCAGGACCCCAGCCACGAGGACGAAATGAACACACTCGTGCTACGCGACACCTGTGTGGCCGCCGGCTACCGGACCGAGACCATCTACATCGAAAACCTGTGGCTCGATGCCGACGGCCACTACTGCGCCGGCGAATCAGGTGAGCGCATTGAGGTCATCTTTAAGCTCTATCCCTGGGAGCATATGGTGCACGAGCCTCAGGCCCAGGCACTCTTCGATGATCTGCAACGCTGCGGCTTCAACGGTGCACCCTATGCTGGGGGCACCATCTGGATCGAACCGCCCTACAAGATGCTGTGGAGTAACAAGGCGATTCTGCCGGTGCTCTGGAAGCTCTTTGGCAACGATCCGGCCCGGGCGCAGTACCTGATCCCGGCATGGTTCGAGGATCGGGCCCCGTACCTGGATTTACCTCACGGTTATGTCCGTAAACCTCTGCTCAGCCGCGAGGGTGCCGATATCACCGTCACCATGCCCAATGGAGAGATGACCCACGGGGAGTTTCAGGGCTACGGCGAAGAGGGGTTCATTGTTCAGGGCCTTGCCCTGCCGCCGACCTTCCGCCGCGATGATGAGAACACTTTCGTCAGCACGGTGCTGGGCATCTGGATGGTCGATGGCGAACCCTCGGGATTAGCCATCAGGGAAAGCGCAGGTCCCATCACCGATAACTTTGCGAACTTCATTCCTCACGTTATCGGGTACTAGCTACACACAATCGCCGCTTTACTATCTCGCTAGGCCCGATTCAGGCCTTAGTATTCGAAGTCCCCACCACCGGCTATCCATTAGCCGCCGTGCGGCGACCGCGCGTTGGTCAGTTGAACGATTTTCTGCATTCGTGCCGCCGCCGTCCGTGCCTTCTAGAAGTCCTGCCCGCCATCGCCGATCCCTGGGACTGTCGGGTGGTAACGCTGCAGATGGACTCTGCGGGCAAAACGGATGGCCGGGCGAATCAGCATTTCGACACTGCCGATCACGAAAAGCCACGTCGCGGCATAGGCCGTGGAAGGCGAGAAAAACAGGAAACTCCCGACCAGGAACCAAAGTCCGATGAGTAGATCGTTCACGAGGCTGGCAGTCTCGTAGCGTTGGCGGATCACCAATTCTTCGCGTCCGAGATGCAAAATCAGGGGCGGGTCTGGTTGATTGGTGCCGTCCTGTGGCGAAGATGCGCTCATGTCAGGGACTATACCGTCTGGCCCGGGCGAGTCTCGGAAGATCTTTCGATGGCCGTTTGGGCCCACCGGGACGCCGGAATTTCTCCTGGGATACCCCTTGACACTCACCCTCGAACGACTATGGTTAGTTACATGAGTAATGAACCACCTAACCAATCAAGCTGTTGGGTGGAGAAATTGTCGAAAGGCGGCGGTGAATGAGCGTTATCGATGATTCTCGACCGATCTTCCTGCAGATAGCGGAGTTGATCGAAAATGACATTGTCTCGGGCGAGATTCGTGAAGAATCACAAGTCCCCTCGACCAATGAATTTGCTGCGTACCATCGCATCAACCCGGCCACCGCAGCCAAGGGCGTGAATCTCTTGGTAGAAAGCGGAATCCTCTACAAGAAACGCGGAATCGGCATGTTCGTTTCAACGGGTGCCCGGGCACAACTGCTCGCCACGCGCCGCAAGGAATTTCAACACCAATACATCGCCCCGCTGGCCCGCGAGGCACGAAAGCTCGGGATCACCGGGGCCGAACTTACCGTAATGATCACCCAATCCCTGAGCACCGAGGAACCAGAAGGACGTGGTATTCGATGAATGAAAACATGACACCCGCCATCGAGGTGCGAAATCTGGTGAAATCCTACAAAGACGTCGAAGCGTTGGACGACATCACGTTAAGCCTTGCCGCCAACCGCATTTACGGACTCTTGGGACGCAACGGGGCCGGTAAAACGACGCTGATGTCGATTCTCACCGGACAGGGCTACGCCACCAGCGGGCAGGCACTGATCTTCGGGACAAACCCCTACGAACACGATGAGACACTTTCAAGAATTTGCTTCATCCGTGAGTCACAGCGGTATCCTGACGATTTCACTGCAACCCAAGCATTCAAAGCAGCGGCGATGTTCTTCAAAAACTGGGATCACGAGCTTGCGCAACGACTATGCACCGAATTCGCGCTGCCGCTCAAGCGTCGCATCAAGAAGCTCTCGCGCGGTCAGCTCTCGGCCGTTGGCGTCGTCATCGGGATGGCCTCACGCGCCGAGATCACCTTCTTTGACGAACCCTACCTGGGGCTCGATGCCGTGGCCCGGCAAATCTTCTACGACCGACTGATCGAAGATTATGCCCAGCACCCACGCACCATCGTGCTCTCCTCACACCTGATTGACGAGATCGCTAACCTGCTAGAACACGTGGTGGTCATCGACAAGGGCAAAATCATGCTCGACGAGGATGCCGAAACACTGCGTGGCTCGGCGGTTGCCGTAATGGGTAACGCGCAAAAGGTAGCCGATTTCATCGATGGCTACGAGGTGCTGCACCGTGATGCTCTGGGCTCACTGGCCGCGGTGACCATCAAGGCACGGCTCACCGAAACTCAACGGCAGATGGCCGCGGAGCTAGGTCTAGAACTGTCCGCGGTGCCACTACAACAACTGGTGGTGCGAACCACACTGGCCGAAGCAACAAAGGAAACAACACCAGATTCCCTGGAGGCCCTCAAGTGAGTAACATCGTCAATGTTGCACGCATGCAACTGATCAACAAGTGGACGTTCTTGGGAATCCCCATGATTATCCTGGTGTCCTCCACCGGGCTGACGATTGCCATCTGGGCCATGATTCCTAAGCAAGATGGTGTCACGACGCTGGTTTCTGGCTCCGGTCAGGCGGTCATGTGGTATTTTTTGGCCTTGGGAATTCAGTCCCTGACCTATACTTTCCCCTTCTCGCAGGCCATGAGCGTTTCGCGTAGAACTTTTTATCTGGGCACGCTAGGCCTTTTTGCGGCAATCGCACTGGGGTTTGCAATTCTGTATTACGTGCTGGGACTCGTTGAAACGGCAACCAACGGGTGGGGCATGGGCGGACAATTATTTGCCCTGGGCTGGATCGCCGAAAATAACGCGGCGATTCAGGTGCTGTTCTACTTCGTGCTGATGGTGCTGCTCTTCATGATCGGGTTCTGGTTTGCGACAATCTACCTGCGCTGGAAGACCACCGGGATGCTTGTCACCTGGATTGGACTGGGACTGCTGCTCATCGCCTTCATCGGATTCCTGAGCCTGAACAAGATGTGGATGGACTTCTGGGGATGGGTGGGTGGCTTTACGGTTCCCGGATTGCTCCTAGGTCTTGGTGGGCTGTGCGTGCTGCTGGCCGCTGGTTCGTACCTGACTCTGCGCCGGGCCACCACCTAGGCGCACGCCCCCGGAGCGCCGTCGTTGCGCGGATGGCTCGTTTTCCCCGGTCCCTCTATGAGTTACCGGGGAAAATGCATACCCCGGTCCCTGTCATTCGCGCCACAAACCCAGAGCCCGGTTCCCGGAATGTCGGTGTGTCGCGGTATCGTGGCAGACGTGGCTTTGGACTTTACTTCGATCGACTTTGAAACGGCAAACGGATTCCGCGGCTCAGCCTGCAGCGTGGGGTTGAGCAAGGTTCGCAACGGCAAAATCGTTGAAGAAGTCTCCTGGCTCATGCGACCCCCGGCCGGATTCGACCACTTTGATCCGCGCAATACAATGATCCACCACATCACCTCAGACATGGTTGCTGATGCCCCGCGCTTCGGTGAGCTGTTCATTCCCATGGCGAACTTTATCGGTAGCGATACCCTGGTGGCTCACAATGCTGCATTTGATTTAGGCGTGATCCGCTCCGCGCTGGAGGTCTCAGAACTCGCCGGACCGGCCTACGATTACGCGTGCACGGTGAAGATGTCGCGCAAAACCTATGAGCTTTCCTCCTATTCGTTGCCCTTTGTTGCCGAAGAAGCTGGCTCACCGATGGTCAATCACCACGATGCGCTCGCCGATGCGCATGCCTGTGCCGCGATCATGGTGGATATTGCCAAACGCAAGGAAGCCAACTCGGTGGCCGCTGCGGCAGCAATCTTGGAAGTGAAGATGGGATTTGCCCGGGCCTACGCACCCGGTGATGAACTATCCAAGGCAACCCGCGATGCACAGGGCTGGGCCGCACGCGGAAACCCAGTTCCCGTGCAACCCGAATGGGCGGCCTGGCCGCAGGAGGGGGAGAACCCCGAACCCAACCTTGAGGCAGACCCGGCGCACCCGCTTTTCGGGGAGACGGTAGTTTTCACCGGAAACCTGGGCATTAGCCGTCAGGTGGCCAAGGATAAGGCAGCCGAACGAGGGGCCGCCACCGCAAGCCGGGTTACCAAGGCCACCACGGTGCTGGTGGTGGGGGACGGGTTCATTCCCGAGGACCTGACCTCCGGTCGACTAACGGGTAAAGCCAAGCGCGTGTTGCGTATGCAGGAGGCCGGGCAACGCGTATCGATCATGGCCGAGGGTGAGTTCTTGCAACTCATCGACGGTTTCAACGCCGCCTAGAACACATGATTTGATGCCTTCCACGCCGGCGGGTGGGAGGCATCGTTATTTCTTGGCTGCTCGCACATCCCGTATGGCACTAAATCCTTCGCGGGCCAACTGCCCCATGGTGGCATCGGGCAAGAAGGCTCGGGTCAACCCGGCGGCAAGGCGTGGAAGATCGGCCTCATCGAGGTACACCAAATACATCGGTGTGATGCGTGGATTGAACTTAGCCTTGAATGCGTGCAAAGACCCAAAACCGTAGAGTGGTTCCAAAATATGGGCCATCGTTCCGAGCACCCGATCTACCGGTTGTTGGGCCGCAGTCGGGGTGGAACGGGCCAACGGGGCACCGGATAATGAGGCAAAGTCCGCGCCGAGAGCCGAAAAATACTTCAGCGATGAGCCGAGCAAGAATTCCATGACGGGGCCAAAACTTCCTTCGGCTCGCCGCATCAGATCCAGCGTCCACCCGATAATCGCACCGCCCGGTGCATAGACCGGTAGCCACGAGAGAAAACCTTGCACCTCACCGACGTTATTGAGGGCTAGGGCCAGCTTCACCTGCGGATCGGCGGCCTCGTCCAAGGTGCCGAGCGTGAAACCAATTTGTGGCAGCGATTTATCTCCCACCCACTGGGCCGAGATGTCGTTGAGCTGGCGGCGGATCTCTACCGGCTCGTCAACGAGCAGACTCATGCGAAATTCGATGTCTTCACGTTTGGCACGGTTTACTGCGGTGCGGATATCCTGCCATTTTTTGCCGGTGAACTCTAGGCCAGGTAAATCCACGATGGTGTCTTCGGCAATTTGCATGGCACGCCAATGCCCGCTGGTGTCATTCAGCGGGGCCGCGGTGGAGAAGAAACAGGGGATCAGCCCGGCATGTTCGGCGGTTAGGGCGAATTGATGCATGGCCGGGGTGCGGTCTGCCGCCGGCCCGATGGGGTCCGAGAGCCCGATGGCGCACCCGGCATGCACCTGGTAGGTCTGCAGCGAACCTCCGGAGGTAGCAAAGTGCTGATTTCCGCTCCAGGTGCTCATCCAGGAGAGGGTGCCGCCACCATAAGTCTGTAGTTGGGTCAGTACGCGGGCCGCCGGGAGTGCCGGGGTCCCGGTGTTTGAGGGCAAATGTCTGGTGCGTCGTACACGAAAGGCACGCCAGCACACCAGCAGGTAGATGAGCATCAGCAGCCAGAGTCCGGCCACTGCCGCGGCGAGTGAGGCGATGCCGGCACCTCGGTGAAATTGCGGATCATGAATTTGCGGACCAATTGTAACAATCAGGGTGATGCCCAGCACCCCACGCAGGACGTTGAGTACCGCGAGGATGAGCGCACCGATCCAGGCGATGCGCCGGCCCGAACGTAGCCCGCGGGCCAATATCAGAGCCAGAATAGCGTCAATGAGTACCGCTAGGCGGCCACCGCCGGCATGGGTGGGACCAAAGGGACCATTGGTCGGAATGATAATTGTTAGAATTTGGATGCCGACAAGTGCCAGTAAGGCCACCGCCGCCATGAAGCGTTGTTCGCGCAGCTCGGGTTTGGAGAGGCTACGGATTTGATAGAGCAGCACCGCGGTAATGGCAGTTGCATGCCCTAGGTCCGAAACTTCCCCAAAGAGCGTCACACTGACCACGGCAAAGGCAACCAGCATTACCTGCCAACGCAATTTCCACGGCTGCCGCAGTGTACATACGGCAAGTGTGAGACAAGCGAAGATGCCACCGGTGGGACCGGTATCCAGATCACTGGCCAGGGAATCGATCCAGCTTGAACCGAGCCCGCGAAAAAGTACAAGGATTCCCGCGGTGACCATGATGGCCGTGAGTTGGCCAAGAGCGAAAGTGATTCCCGCGGTGCGGGTACCTCGAATGGTTTCCAGCCAACCAACACCCAGCGGAAGCAATATCAGTGTTGCAAGAAATGAGGCTGGTTCGCTCAGGATGAAGGTTCCGGTAATCGCCGTGAGCCAATCACCGTTGCTATAGGCCGGTACTCCGAAGGCTAAATTTGTGAACCATTTGTCATTATTCACGGTGTGGAAGAGCGATCCGCTGAACATCCCTGCGGCAAGGATCAGCACAGCTAGGCCGATGGTGAACGGGACCCGCTTGGCAATGGTGAGGGCCGCCGAAACCCAGGCTGTTGCTCGGCTGGGGGGTTCCAACGGCGGGGAAGTATCCGGTGTGCTGGGCTGGTTGCCTTGCTGTGCATGCGGCCGTTCGTTCATCGGCTCTCCTGAAATATTCGCCTCGAGGTGCCGGGTTGCTAGCACACCCGGGGAACGAGCTTTAGCCTCATCGTAGCGTGACTGGTGGTGCTTAGTTGGAACATGATCAACAAGAAGTGTTCAGTGAGAACCAACGGGTCACGCGGGGCTCCGGAAGGCGGGTGCCTAGCTGCTCGGCTTGGGTTTCCGGAGCCCAACGAAATTATTCTCCGACGGTGAGCTTGATCCAGCGATCGTGCATTTGATCGAGGATTGGATCCAGCGCGGAGGCCGGGCGATGCGCGATGGCATCGGTACCCAATACCGCACCGATGAGGGCACAAGCGAAGGAAGCAACCTCAATATCGATAGTGTGCTCGGTATCCTCCTCATCGGGGCCCAGCAGCTCGAAGATGCCATCGTAGGCACCGTGCGCATCCGGGTTTTTCAGCGCCTCGGTAGCTACCTGCACCGCGGTGCGTAGTCCATCGGCGGCCACACCCTCGAGCCCCTCGATCAGTTGCGCCCACTGTGGGGCCGCCATCGAACCACGCTCAAGCGCGCTGCGCACGACCAGCGCGGCGGCCCCGGCAGTCTTGTGTGCCAGTGGGGATCCATGAGTCAGTGCCGCGGCATCGGTGGCAAGCTTTGCGGTGGTTGCTTCATCGACACGGGGCAGCAGCGCCATAAATGCGGCGCGGGAAAGCACACCCGTGGAATCGGCTTCCGGGAAGATTGGGCGGCCAACCGAAGCCATATCTTTTTCGGCAAGAGCCACCCGGTGCTGGGTGTCTCCCGGGGCGAAGGTATCTGCGCCCGCAAACGATTCATCGATCCAGCGCGGTTGGGGTTCCGGGGCGCCTTCCGGGTAGGCGCCGGTGATGACCTTGTACCAGCGCAACGCGGCCAGCCACATGCAGGCCGCTTCATCGGAAGCCACCCCGTCGTTTGCCCATTCAAGGGCCTCGAGCAGACCATCGAGCAGGAACAAGGAGAGCATCTCGGACTCGCCGGGCTCCTCACCATCTCGGGCATGAGTTGCGCCATCGACAGCTGCAAGCAGCACGCCAAAGACACGGTCGGAAAAGTCGGCAGGAATTGCGTACGGATCACTAGTTTCAGTCACCTACCCAGTCTATTGGTTTTCCACAGCCGCTCGCGTCGGGTTTCCAAAGCGTCGCGCCGCGTGACTAGTGTTGAACCCATGCGAATCCTGCACACCTCAGACTGGCACCTTGGCCGTTCCTTCCACGGGGCATCGCTGCTTAACGCCCAAGAAGAATTCATTGACCGGCTCATTGCCACCATTAGCGCCGAGAATATCGATGTATTGCTGGTTGCCGGAGATGTTTATGACCGTGCGCTGCCATCTGTCGATGCTGTAGCGCTTTTCGATAGATCCTTGGTGCGGCTGCGCGAAACCGGGGTGCAGATGGTGATCACCAGCGGAAACCATGACTCGTCCTTGCGGTTGGGTTTTGGCTCTGCCCTGCTAGAGCATGCAGGACTTCACCTACGTACACGTGTTGAGGATATGGATAGGCCGATCATGATTTCCGGGGATGGCTTTGAGGTGGCTTTCTACGGGCTGCCCTACCTAGAGCCCCGCATGGTCGCCGAAAAGCTCGGGGTTACCGAGCCCGGGCATGCGCCGGTGGTGGCTGCAGCATTGGGCCGGGTGCGCGAAGATCTTGCCGTGCGCAAGGAAGCGAGCCATAACCCGGTGCACTCGGTGGTCCTTGCCCACGTATTTGCCGCAGGGGGAGCGGGAAGCGATTCGGAACGCGAACTAAGCATCGGCGGGTTGGACATCGTCCCCACCAACTATTTCAACGACTTTTCCTATGCCGCGCTGGGACACCTACACGGGCGGCAAAAACTTAGCTCATCGATCCGCTATTCCGGATCTCCGATTCCCTACTCATTCTCCGAGGCCGGACATTCAAAGGGCGCGTGGATTCTTGAATTCGGAGCAGCAGGGTTAGGCGAGGTGAAAAGCGTTGATTGGCCCGCGAGCAAACAGCTGCGGATTTTGCGCGGAAAAATCGATGATCTGCTCACCGAGGCACACTACGCATCGGCCGAAGATGCCTGGTGCCAGATCACGCTGAGCGATAAATATCATCCGGCCGGTGCCATGGAGCGGCTGCGCGGCCGCTTCCCAGACACGCTGGTATTGAATTTTGATCCCGATGAAAAATCAGAAAAGACCGAACATAGCTATGCTGATCGCCTAGCGGCGGCGGCCTCGCCCAGGGAAGTGTGCTCGGGGTTCGTGGAGCACGTGCGCTTACGGCCGCTGAATGATGCCGAAGACGCCTTGATGGTCTCGGTCTTGGCACAGGTGGCAAGCGAAAAGGTTGAAAAATGAGGGTTCATAGCCTCGAAATGCAGGCCTTTGGGCCCTTTGCTAAGCGTGCAATCATCGACTTTGATGCGCTTTCCGAGGGCGGAATCTTCCTGCTCAACGGTGAAACGGGTGCTGGTAAAACAAGTGTGCTCGATGGAATTTGCTATGCGCTCTACGGCTCCCTGCCCGGAGTACGCCTAGGTACCAAGTCACTGCGCAGCGACCATGCCGGGGCCGACATCGTTCCGGAAGTTACCTGCGTTTTCTCCACCTCCGGACGCCGCTTTGAGGTCACGCGCTCGCCGGCCTGGGATCGGCCTTCTAAACGTGGCAAGAACGGCACCACACTGGCCCAGGCCCAAAGCAGGTTGCGTGAACTGGTGGATGGTGTGTGGGTTGAAAAATCCACGCGTAACGATGAGGTGAGCCAGGCTCTTAGTGATGTGCTGGGGTTGGATCGAGAACAATTCACCAAGGTTGCCATGTTGCCCCAGGGTGCCTTTGCCGAGTTCTTGCGCGCCAAGGACAAGGACCGCGAAGAGTTACTGCGCAAACTTTTTGATACGACTGATTATGCGATGACCGAAAGGATCTTGGGTGAGCGTTTTGCCGCGGCAAAGCTTGAAGCCGAAGAAGCCGAACGTCAGCAGCGCACCGCCATCGAACAACTCATGAGCGATGCGATAGGTACGCTATTTAGCCCTGAAGGCGAGCTTTCGGAAGCTGATACGCAATTACTTCAGGATGGGGCGATCGATGAATTGGGGGTCTCCTTTGAGAATGCTTTAGAGACCAAGCGCGAAGTCTTGGGAAGGCAACGAGAGCAGGCCGATGAGCGGCTAGATTCTTCTCGCACAGTGCAAGAAACGCTCAGTGCTCGGGTCAAACGGCATGCACAATTTGCCGAACTGACCGAGCTTCGCAAAACCCATGAAGCGCAAGCGCCGGAAATCCTGAGACTTCTAGCGGACCTTGAACTAGACAGAGTCGCCTCCGGGATCGGTGCCTACCACCAGCAAGTACTTGATGCGCTAGAGACCCATCGGGATGCCGAAACTGTACTGAAGCAAAGTGCTCAGGCCGGCTTGTCCGCGCTGACTAACCAAGAATCCGAGGCACTCGGCGGCCAGGACGCCGCGCTCTTTGAACGCGCACAGCTCGGCGGAGCTACGGCCGAGGATATCCAAGGGCTGAGTAACTTTGCCACCGACGCGGCACAACGGGCCACCAAACAAGCGGCTGTCATTGAAGCGGCACTTCCCGATGAAGCGGAACTCGAAGCTACCAAAAAAGAACTTACAAAACTTGAGAATGGATTAAGAACCCAACACGCGGAGCAAAGAATTCGTGCTGAAGCGACGCAGAAGATTCGTGAAGAACTTCCCGAACTTGAGGTAGCAAGTACCAGCGCCGAAGCGGTGCTTGCCTCCCTGCCCGGGCTCAACGAAGCAGTGGATCGTGCCACCGAACGCAGAGAATCCGTGATTGCGCGCGATAAGGCACTGCAAGCTCAGCTGAAGGTTCATGGCGAATTCAATGAGGCACAGGGGCATACCTTGACCCTGCGCGAGGGACACCAAGAGCTTTTCACCTTACGGTTGGAGCAGTCGGCAGCAAGCTTGGCGGCCCAATTGCATGCGGGTGAAGAATGCCTGGTATGTGGTTCGGTGGAACACCCAAACCCGGCAACGGTGCCCGAGGGCGAGTTAGTAAGCTCCGGGGATCTCGAGCAGGCACAGCACGCCGTTGAACTTTCCCAGAAGAAAACGGAAAGGGTGGCCGCGCGCCTAGAAGCCGCAAATACGGCCTTGGCGGTGCTGCGGGACAAGGTGGGGGAATTGGAATTGGGTGAAGCTAAGGCCGAACTCGATGTAGCGACCTTTGCCTTGGGCCAGGCGACTGCATTATCTGCAACGGCGACCAGGGCCGCGTTGGAGCTCGACGCCGCACACAAGCAGCTCGAAACACTACTTGAGGCAACGGCAAGAGCAACTACCGCTATCGAGGTTGCCCAGACCAAGAGTGAGGGTGCCAAGGAGCGCATCATCAAACTTGCCGAGAACCTAGCTGTTCTGGGTGGCGCGGGTCAGGACCTACGCAATCGTCATACCGAGCTGGGCGCGCGGGCCGGCATCCTTGAGAAACTTGTGCGTGAGGCAACGACACTACTTGGTGCGCAACGTGCCGCAATGCTGGCCCAACAGCAATGGAATCGCAAACTTGCCGAGGCTAACATTGCCGACACCCAAGCCTGGGAAGCACAGCTGTTGCCTGCCCTCGGGCGTGAAGCAGCAAAGACCCGGACCAACGCTCATGAGCAACAAAGCGTACGAATTTCCACGCTTGCAGATGCGCCAGAAACGGCACTTGCACGCACGGAAGCAGAATTGGGCATCGGTACGCCAAGCGATGAAGAGCTAAGCGACGCAGCGGATACCGTGAACATGGCGTTAGCCGCACGCGATGAGGTGTTGGCAGCCGATGCGGTGCTGAGTAGCTACGCGGGCCGTCTAGAATCCGGCAGAAATCGGCTCACCGAGCTGGCCCGCGAACAAGGCCCGGTCATCGAGAAGTTCACTACTCTCAAATCCATGGCGGATCTGGCCCGCGGGCTGGGGGAGAACCGGCTGAAAATGACGCTAAGTACCTACGTCCTGGCGGCCCGGCTCGAGGCCGTTGCCCTCGCAGCAACCCAACGACTCATGCTGATGAGCGGGCAACGTTATGCGTTGGTGCATGATGACACCCCGCGCGGAAACAATAAGTCAGGACTCGGATTACAGATTCTTGATGCATGGACCGGGGTGCGTCGAGACACTCAAACGTTATCGGGTGGGGAATCATTTATGGCCTCACTGGCCCTGGCACTGGGGTTAGCCGATGTGATTCAACAGCAAAGCGGCGGCATCGATATTGAAACACTCTTTGTCGATGAGGGGTTCGGTTCCCTTGATGCCGACACCTTGGAACAGGTCATGGATGCCTTGGAAGCATTGCGTAGCGGTGGCCGTGTGATTGGTGTGGTCTCGCACGTTGCGGATATGAAACAGCGCATTGCCACGCGATTGAATGTGCACAAGGGGCGCAATGGCTCCACGGTGTCAATGGACATCACAGGCTAGTTGAGGGTTAGCTCGGCTAGACTGGGAGTCGTTTGATCAGGGTTTTGCGCATCGGGAGGCTGGGACGGTGCGCGCACATAGGTGGAGTACCCAAATTTCAATGTCTAAAACTTCTTCCGACCCCTCGAAGGTAACCTCGGGTTCGCCTTATGCGGCGTTGCCGCCGCTGGTGGGTTGGGCTTTCTTCCCGCTTGGCTTTTTTGCCAGGCTGCCATTGGCAATGCTCACCATTGGATCGATGACGCTGCTCATTGACTCCACGGGCTCTTATGCCATGGGCGGGCTTGCCGCGGCCATGGTGGGGCTAGGCTCCGCCGTGGGCGGACCGACCATTGGGTATCTATCCGATCGGATCGGCCAGCGCCGCGTGTTGTTGCCAGTTGCGCTGCTGCAAACAATCATGATTGCCGCGCTGACCTGGTTTGGTGGACCCGCTGCCGGGGGGCCCGTGTGGCTGATTGTGTTGCTCTCGCTTTTGGCCGGCGCCGCCGGTCCCCAGGTGGGTCCGTTGGCACGTGTGCGTTGGATGGCAATTACCCGTAAACGTGAAACCGGTGGCCGAGAATTATCTGCGGCGCTGAGCTATGAAAGCATGGTCGACGAGCTCGGCTTTGTGCTGGGCCCGGCCGCCGTGGGGCTCTTTGCCGCATTGATCGCCCCGTGGCTACCGCTGGCAATTGCAGCGGTCATGACGCTGATCCTGGTACCGCTCTTTGCCTTGCACCACACAGAAAAGGCTGTGCTGCCGCAGGTCAAGACGATTGCCAAGATCAAACTTTCGCCAAACCAAATTGCCGGAATCAGCATTGCCGTGATCGGCATGATCGGCATGGGAACGTTCTTCGGATCGAGTGCCGCTGGCACCCTTGCCTTCGCCGGGGCGATGGGTAACGCAAATATTGGTGGACTGCTTTACGCGGCAGTGGGAGCCACGAGCTCCATTGCCGCACTTTCCGTTGCCTTTTGGCCCAGTGGATGGCCGCAGGCCTCACGTTGGTTAGCGTGCGCCATCTTTATGGTTCCGGCAGCACTGCTGCTGCAGCTGCCCGGCAACATTCCTTGGATGGTTGCAGCGCTGCTACTGGTGGGGATCCCGGTGGGTCCGATTCTTGTCACAATCTTCACCCTGGGTGGAGAAATTGCTCCGCCGGAGCGGCTCTCGACCGTCATGACGCTTTTATCATCGGGGATCGTTGTCGGAACCTCAATCGGCAACGGCTTTGCCGGGCTCCTTGCTGACTCGCATGGATATTCCGGGGCCTTTGGTGTTGCTGCCTCGGCGGCGCTTTTGCTCTTGCTCTCCGGTATTGCGATGGTCGTGCTGCGGGCACGACAGCAGCGCCGGATGCTTGCCAGCTAGAAGTTTCTTTGTGCACGAGTCAGTTTCCATCAGGGTAATCGGTGGAAACTGACTCGTTTCGTTCTTAACTCTCGGCGGCGGCTAAATAGATCGTCCTGATTGTTACTGATAGCCGTGGCAATGACGAATGAAATACCTTGTCAGGGGACAATGGAGAAGAAATCAACCGCTAGCACTTGCCCCCCATTCCTTAGTGCGCGATTGAAGATCTCAAACTAAGGAATATCCCATGAGAGTCATTGCTGTACTTGCAAGCGTGCTTTGGTTGACGGGGTGTGCTGGAGCCCAGTCAGATACCAGCGACTCTTTTAGCAGTCAACCGCCGGTGCCGAGCCCAAATACCGAGTGATCTGCACGAAACTCTGTTCAAGTCTCTGAAACCGCAACGTGTCACGCGATCATTGACGACGACGGTGGAATAGTTGTGGAAGCCGCAAACTTCCTGACTGATATGACGGAAATTAATGAATCGACAGTTGCCAAAGCGAAAGTCATTGGAAACGCACTGGATGGTGCTGCGAGCACGGCTTCTGAACGGTTCGGACAGTTGCTCGGGACGATGAAAGAATCCTTCGACGATTTTGTTGAATCCTATGACAAGAGAGTGACGTTTGAATTTGTTGCCGAAAGGTTCAAGGCTTCATCAAGCGAAGTCCTGGAAGTCTGCGGAACGCTAATTACCTCACCGGCACTTCATGCTCCGAGTCCCTCCCAAAGTTCATCGTCATCGTCATCGGTTGCTTCCAGCGCTGACGATGACGCGGCAGCCGAAGTTGAAGCTCAGGAAAAGCTCAGGCCAAGGAGGAAGCTGAAGTGAAGGCGGCAGTCGAGGCCGAAGCTAAGGAGAAAGCAGAAGCCGAAGAAAAGTTAGCAGCCGAAGCTGAGGCCAAGGAAGAGTTAGAGTCCGGCACAACGAGCCAGCAAAACGCACGTCGACTTGCGGAAAACTACCTTGAATATTCTGCCTTTCCACGCAAAAGCCTGATCAGTCAGTTGAAATACGAAGGTTTTTCGGTCAAGGACGCGACCTGGGCGCTTGATCACATGAGCGTTGACCGGAACGCGCAAGCGGCCGCCTCGGCCAAAAATTATCTTGAATATACTGCCTTCTCTCAAAAGAGCTTGACCGAACAGTTGATTTATGAGGGCTTTACTCCAAAGCAAGCCACATATGGAGTGAGCAAAACCGGCCTCTAGGGATGAAGCCAGCTATTGGTCAGCAAGCTAGCCCAGTTCTGCCTCGATAGCCCGGGCGGCTAGGGCAATGCGTTCGCCAATGGCGGCGTTACTGAGTTGTGCGGAGCCGCTGCTGTAGACAACCGCAACTGCTGCTGGAAGCTGGCCCGGGACCTCGATGGGCACGGCAACAGAGGAAAGCCCTGCGATCACCTCGTCGATGCTTGTCGCATAGCCAAGTTGTGCTGCTGCGCGGGCTTCCGCACGGTAGGGGTGGCCGGTCTTCAGCCCCGCCCATTGGGCCTCGGAAAGTGAAGATTGCATGGCGATACCCGGGGCCCCATGGTCAAAGGGGTGTCGGGTGCCAGGGCGTTGAATGACCGCGGCGTGCACGTGGCGCGGTTCAACGGTCACCAATGTTGTGCATTCATCCTGGTCCCAGAGCACAACAAACGCACACATTTTCAGTTCGTTGGCCAGTGTGGTTAACTCCGGAAGCGCGGCGCTTTGTAGATCTCTTTGCACGCTGCGTGCCAGCACGGCAAGGCCGGGTGCGCTTTGCACGAGCCCGGTTTCATCACGGCTGACCAACCGGTGATCTTCCAGAGTGCGCAAAATGCGGTAGGCGATGGAGCGGTGCACCCCAAGGTCTTCGGCAAGCTGTGCAATGGTGCGTGGTCCTGTGGCATCGGCCAAAAGTTCGAGCATCCGAATGCCGCGCGAAAGGGTCTGGGATGCCGGGGCCTTGGGTGTGGATAACTGTGGCAACTGGTACCTTTCGTGGAACGTGCTAGGCGAGCTGTTGAAGAGGATCGGGGGTGATCTGGCGAGTCGGGGGATTTGGTTCGAAAGAAGAACCGAGAGTTCGATATTAGAATACTCGCTTTGCCGCTGCCGGAAGCGAATGGCGCAATGGAGTCCCCGGAAAGGCGAGGTGAGCTGGTCTGATGCGAAAGGGGTTGTCTCAGAGTCTGGACTGCGCGTGATGATGGTCACGGAAGTGGGGTATCATGATGCGTGTCACAATACCGTCCGAACGGTCGGTAACGTGAATCACAAACATTTCGCTAGTGCACCGCGCACACCAGACTTGGAGTTTCCATGGCCTCTGCATCTTTGGCGGCAAGCTCAAAGCGTTCCGAGGAACGCCGCGTTCTTGCAGGCACATTGGTTGGCACCACCATCGAGTGGTACGACTTCTTCATCTTCGCTCAGCTCACAGCAACGCTGCTGACCCCGCTCTTCCTCAAGCCGCTGGGTGAATCCAGCCCGGGACTAGCCCAGATCCTATCGTTCGCGATGATCGGTATTTCCTTCCTCTTCCGTCCGCTGGGCGCCATCGTCGCCGGCCACTTGGGCGATAAGTACGGCCGCAAGAAGATTCTTGTTGCAACCCTGATCCTCATGGGTGCGGCAACCGCGCTCATCGGTCTGCTGCCAACCTACGCACAGATCGGTTTCTGGGCCCCGCTCATGCTGGTCTTCCTACGCATCGTCCAGGGCTTCTCAGCCGGTGGCGAATGGGGCGGCGCTGCCCTGATGGCCGTAGAGCACGCACCCGAGAACAAGCGTGGCTACTTCGGTGCCTACCCGCAGATCGGTGTCCCGATCGGTATGATCCTGGCAACCGGCATGCTTTACATCCTGCGTGTAGCAATGACTCCGGAACAGTTCATGGCTTGGGGCTGGCGTATTCCGTTCCTCCTCTCGGTGGTACTGATCGTAGTAGGCCACCTCATCCGTAAGGCAGTTGAAGAATCACCGGTCTTCAAGCAGTTGGCTACGCGCAAGGCATCCGAGCACACCCCGCTCAAGCAGCTCTTCCAGTCCAACACCAAGGAAGTTATCCAGGCTGCACTGATCTTCATCTCGAATAACGCCGCAGGCTACCTGGTCATCGCGTTCTTCATCTCCTACACCACCAAGGTGTTGGGCATGGAAATGGCACCGGTGCTGCTGGCTACCACCATTGGTTCGGTCGGTTGGCTGATCTTCACCCTCGTCGGAGGCTGGCTTTCGGATATCATCGGTCGCCGCACCACCTTTGTTATTGGTTACGCGATCATCTTTGTCTGGATGATCCCGATGTTCATGCTCATTGACACCGGATCGATCTACCTTTATGGACTCTCGGTCTTCATCCTGACCATTGGTCTGGGCCTGTCCTACGGGCCGCAGTCGGCAATGTACGCAGAAATGTTCCCTGCCCACATTCGCTACTCCGGCATTTCGATTGGCTACGCCCTGGGTGCAATCCTTGGTGGCGCGTTCGCAGCGACGATTGCTCAGGTATTACTTGAAGAGACCGGCAAGTCCATCTCGATTGCCATCTACATCATGGTCATGACCATCATCTCCGTAGCCGGTGTGCTCTGGGTTGGCGAAACCAAGGGCAACAACCTGCACGTTGAAGATGCAGACCCGGAGCTTGTTGCTCTGGCTGAGAAGGCTGACAAGGCGGCTCAGGCCTAAAACGGCATCTCACTAGCGAGATAAAACCCAAAGACCGGTCCGGTTCGTCATTCGTTTCCCCTCCGAAAGGCGGGAGAGAAAACGAAGCGGGCCGGTCTTTTGTGTGCCATGCAACGCCGATGATCTCTGGTGAGTATCACGGACGCAGTGAAGCCGAAGATGTGTGAGTCAGAGATGAGGAATCAACGCGATGATTTCTTTGTCGCTGACCGAATCAAAACGCGAATAGAACGCACTCACGGTGTTGAAAACCTTGGGGGAGATGATGCTGATGAACTCATCGGCACTGTCGCTCAGATCGGCACGAGCGGAGGTTGGCGCCACGGGTAGTGCGACAATGACGCGCTTGGGCCCCGCGGCACGCACGGCATCAATGGCCGCGAGCATGCTGGCCCCGGAGGCCGCGCCATCGTCAACCAAGATCACGGTGCGCCCGGACACCGGAAGCACAATCTCTCCGATGAGCCGTTCCTGGAGCTCGGCAAGTTCCTCGCGGGCCTGAGCTTCAACAGCGGCAAGAATTTCGGCACTGAATTTCTCCTGAGTCGGGCCCCAGATGCGCTTGACGTATTGCAACGAGGTGTTTTGCCCATAGGAGGCAAGCGCCGCGAAAGAAACATCACTGCGCTCGGGCACCACGAGCCTGCGCACGGCAAGCGCATCGACCTCAACCCCTAGAATGCGGGCGGTCTCCGCAGCCACGGGAACTCCTCCGCGCAATAGCCCCAAAACCAGCACATTGGGATCTTGGGAATAGGTTGTCAGCGCCGCGGCCAAGAACTCTCCGGCCTCGACCCTGTCAGAAAAGCGGATGGGAGTTGTACGAGCAGATGTCATAAGACCAAGTCTGCACCAGAACCGCCACGGAACCTCGCCATGACACCGCTGCCCACCCTATGCGATTCCCTTTCAACATGAAGCCGTACATCGTTGGGAAATGTTGCAAGGAACATCTCAGGATGGCGCGCTATCCTGAGCTACATGCGCGGATCTTTGAAGGTGATTGCGGGACTCGGATTGCTGATGGTGCTCGTTGGTTGCACCTCGGTCAGCGAGCCCCTGCTTGGCGAATGGCGCTCGGAGCAACTTGATGGGGCTTCGCTAGTGGTTAAACCCGATGGATCCTTCGATGGGTTTGATGGATGCAATTCCTTTGCCGGCAAGCTTCACGCGATCCCCGAAACACAGAATAGTTTCCAGATTGAGGTAAAAGTCGTGGGGGCCCAAGGATGCCTCAACGGTGAAGGTGCCTGGGCCTACAACACCGAACTGATTGAGTTTGACGGCAGCGGCTTTACTGCTTTTGATTCGCAGGGAATGATTTTGGGGGAATTTACCCGCTAGCTGAGGAATCGCGGGTTCCTGGTGGCGCACGCTAGCCTGTGGGGTATGAGAGCTCTTGGAACGCTGATGGTGGCCGGAATTATCATACTGGGAGCCAGTGGCTGCGCCCAGCAACAAGAACCTGCAAACGAGAGCATCGTTGGCCAATGGATTCAAAAGACCGATACCACCACCATGCTCGATTTCGCCGCCGATAAATCGTTCACCGGCAATGATGGGTGCAATTCTTTGCTTGGCACGTGGAACAAAAGTGACCACGTGATAACCCTCGAAAATACAGCAATGACCTTGATGGCCTGCCAAGGTGTTGACACCTGGCTTTCGATGGCGCACACCGTTGAAATGACCGGGGATACCCTGAAGATCAATAATGCTCAGGGGCAAGAAATTGGTGTGTTGAACCGTGGCGAGGGCGCTAAATAGCTACTCGTTTGTCTAGCGCTACACCACAAGCCGGTGAGCCGGGGAAAACTTGTGAAAGTGAGCCCCCGACGCACCGGCTTGCCGTGCCATTAGGTAGTAGATGCTTATGGGTGGGCGTTTAGCGAGAAACCGACTTACCGCGTCCTCGGATTGCCCCATAGACACCGGCAACTATGGCACCACCGATCAGGGCAAGTATCCAGGTTTTCAAATTAAAGAACCCTCCAAGCCCGGTATTGAAGATGAGGGATCCAAGCCACCCGCCAACGATGGCACCGGCAACTCCCAATATGAGGGAGGTGAACCAGCCACCTTCGACCTTGCCCGGCATGAAGTTCTTGATCAGGGCGCCGACGATGAGTCCCAAGATAATCCAACTGAGTAACCACATGGTATGTTTCCTTAGCTGTCGTGAAGGCCGCCTGTGGGCGGCTCTGTTTCGGAGGAGCCTAGGTGTCCCCGGGCAGAAAAATTTACGCTAGGAAGCGTTGCATGGCAATCATCCTTGCGGATGATATTGCTATGTGTTGCTGCGCCCGGTGGGTCGGGAATCGCTGGAAAACTACTGTTCGTGCAGTTGATCATTGGCATGAAGAATGTGCAGAACAGCGGATTCGGAAACCTGGTCAAATTCTTGATAATAGGCCCCAACGGCTGTGAACTCACTCGGTGTGTAAAGACTTAAAACAACATTGGCCATGCTCAGGAATTCGTTAACCAAATATTGCGGAGACACCGGTACCGCAATGATGAGTTCTTGTGGATACTGCAGGGCCAACACCCGTAGGGCCGCATGCATGGTCGCCCCCGTGGCAAGGCCGTCATCACACACAATGACGGTGCGTCCGGTAATCGATGGCATGTGCTCGGCAAAGGTTTCACTAAGAGTCGAAAGCTGTTGCTGTGCCCGTGCGGTGGTTAGCGCCAGGGCCTGCTCGCCAGCTTGCTGCAACGCTGAGGCATGAAGTTTCTCATTGAGATATCTGGCCGATTGTAGAGAATAGGTAGCGACGGCACCAAAGGCTAGTTCGGGTTCGCTGGGAAAACCGAGCTTGCGTACGGCAAGCGCACCGAGCTGGCAGCGCGCGGCCATCGCCAGCGGTGCCGCAACCGGAACACCGCCACGCAGTAGGCCCAGTACTACCGCATTGCGGTGCAGTAGCCCCTGAGCGGCAAGTAAATCTGCTAACCGTGCTCCGGCTTCTTGCCTGTTGGCAAAGTAGTACCTCATGGAATAAGTCTCCTAGCTCACCCATCGCTAGGGAAGTGTTCCCCGTCCAACGGAGAACAGAGAAGATCACGCTGGTACTAGAGGCCGCGAGGTCACGTAGGAGCCCAAGAGCCCGAATGATTCACCTTGAGAGACGGCCAGTATACTCGGTTGCGCATTTTTCTTAGTGCACTGGGCACGAAAACCTAGCGGGCAGTGGAACCGAGAAACCATCGTCCTTCCACTTACACTCAAGGTGCTTGGCACAGGGGATCCATGCGGTGGTTTGGGCCACCCTCCTTCCAGCTGGGCAGGAATTGGGGCGCGACATGGGGACGCGAAACGAATCCGAAGTGAGCCTCAGGCAGCGTCTGGCACAGTACCCGAGTGTTGAACTCGTGGAACTGAACTGCACAGATTTCACAGTTTCGGTATTGAAAGCGCACGATCTATCGGTATACGTACCGGCCGCCGAGTACGGGGAGTATCTGTTGCTCCTAGCCGAAGGCACAGCAACAATCAGCCAAATAGACTTTGAGCTAAAACTTAGCGAAGACTCCAACCAGCTGTTCTTTGTGGGTAAGGGCCACGGCCGCGGTGGAACTTTGCTGATGAGTCATGCCGTGTTGGTATTGTGCAAGTTCCCGGACGGACTCGGCACCACGCTTGCACGGTGGGGCTTGCCGCTCTACCAGATCACCAACCTGCAGTTGAGTATTTCCTTGCTGAACAACACTGCCGGACGCTTCTTGGCAGAACTTGTGGCAAACCACGCAAGTACCAACGCAACGGCTCCGAGCCCAATTGCCGAGGTCGCGAAAAGCTTGCTCAAGGCCGTGCTGAGGGCAAATCTCCTGGAACTTCCGGAGAACAAGGCATTCACCACTAACCAGCGCGCCCTCGAGCTGGTATTGGAGCGCGGGCTTGACCCGGAACTTACCGTCACGGCCATAGCCGAACTACTACACGTTTCGGTACGGCAATTACAACGTGCATTCGTTCTCGATCTTCCCCTATCTCTGGTGTTAATGCGCCACCGGGCGGTTCATGCGCAGAAGCTGTTGACTCAACCCCAGACCGCCACCATGTCGCTGACTTGGATAGCTCAAAAAAGCGGGTTTAGTAATTCACGCACTCTGCGGCGAGCAACCTTGCAGATCTTTGGACAATGTCCGCAGCAGATCCGTACCGAATGGCTCGATGCACGGAACGAAGAGAGCTAATTCAAAGAGTGGCTTGGGCATCGCATAAAACGCCGTGCAACGGAGCCTATCCTCACCCGCCCTTTGGCCAGCTGGCCATTCCCTAACCCGGTAGTGGCCACAACCCGCGAATTTTTATGACGCCGGTGTTGTCTTAAAAGACTTTTATGTCGCCGCAACGCTACGAACTAGTGCACTAAGGCGACATCTACTGTCTATCTCACGACAAAGCAGAATCTCTGAGTGGGGGAAGCGCACTGTGGCTCACCGTTCGTGCTTAGCTGGGCAAAAGCTTCACCTAGATGTTTTTGGGGAAACACGAAAATCCTTTGAGGCGAAGATCGGTTGTGTTGACGGCAGCTGGATAACGCTGCCAGTACATGGTGCTGATTCCAGGCCTATTCGGGAGCGGGCTCCAATGCTGTTCCGACTGCAGAAACCAACTGAATTTCCAAAAGTGATGGGGAAAGCACGATGGACAATGATTTAGAAATCCGGCGTATTAAGACACCAACGATGGCCGATGCGATTATCCCGTTGGCTTTATTGGCAGTACTTATTGGCGGAGCCATTGCGCTCTTTGGGCTTGATGCCTTGGATGGACCGATCCAGGCTGCAATGGTGCTGTGCGCCCTGGTGGTGGCCTTGATCATCCTGAAAAATGGGCATAGCTGGAAATCGATTCAAGAAGCTGGTCAACAAGCACTCTCATCGGTTACCAGCGCGATTTTCATCTTGTTGGCCGTCGGTGCGCTGATTGGCGTGTGGAACATGTCAGGGACCATTCCAACACTTGTCTATTACGGCATGCAGGTGCTGGCACCGAGCTGGTATTACGCCGCAACGGCATTGATTTGCGGCATTGTCGCACTGAGCATTGGAAGCTCGTGGACCACCGCAGCAACCATCGGTGTTGGCCTGGTAGGCATTGGCACGATGCTGGGGGTGAGCCCGGCGATTACCGCAGGTGCCGTAATCTCCGGAGCCTACTTGGGGGATAAGCTCTCTCCACTGTCCGAAACGACGATATTGACCGCCCAAATGGTCGGCGTTGAACCAAGCGAACACATTAAACGCCAGGCCTGGACCTCGCTGCCCGCTTTTGGACTGGCCTTCGTGGTGTTTTTGATCCTGGGATTTACCACGCAGGTTACCGACAATGTGGAAACCACAAGCGAGCTGGCCGAACTAAGCAACCTGTACAACATCAATCCGTGGAACTTGCTTCCCTTACTTTTGCTCGGTGTGCTCTCGGCACGCAAGGTTCCTGCCTCGATGGCGCTGATGGCCTCGGCACTTTTCGCAGGTGTGCTAGGTAGCTTCCTGCAGCCGGGGGTCGTTGCAACATTTACCGGAGAATCAAACGCATTTATGGCCGGACTCAAGGGCACCTGGATGGCGATGTCCAATGGGTTCTCCAAGTCATCGGGGATTGGCGATATTGATAGGTTGCTCTCTCGAGGAGGCATGGAATCGATGCTCCCTACCCTGTGGCTGATCATGGCAGCCGTGACCTTCGGGACACTACTGGAGAAGTATGGGCTGATTTCTCGGCTGATCATGCCGTTACTTGCGTGGGCGCAATCCACCGGAAAGCTCTACATTGCGGTATTTATTTCCGCATTCGGCCTCAACATCGTGGCCGGTGACCAATACATTGCACTAGTCCTTCCAACACGGATTTACAAGGCGGAATTCGCCAAGCGAGGGCTGGCGCCCACAAACCTTTCGCGACTTACTGCCGACAGCGGAACCGTCACTTCGGCCCTAGTGCCGTGGAACTCCTGTGGCGCCTTCATGAGTGCGGCGCTGGGTGTCTCCACACTTGTGTATCTACCCTTCGCCCTGTTTAACATTTTCAGTCCGCTGTTGAGCGTGCTATACGGATTCACCGGGTTCAAGATCGAGAAGGTCGAGCCAGTTTTGGAAGACTCGACCGACCACTGAGGCAGTCATGCCCAAGAATTATGGAGGAAACAGCATGAGCGTCCAAGAGAAGACGACCTCGGCCAAGCTTGGTGTGCCGGCACTGACGGCGATGGTGGTGGGCTCGATGGTCGGGGCCGGGGTATTCACGCTCCCGCAACGTTTTGCCACCCAGACCGGTGTCTACGGGGCCCTTATCGCGTGGGCGATCGCCGGGGCGGGGATGCTGATGCTTGCCTTCGTGTTTCAGAGCCTAGCTATTCGAAAGCCAAATCTCGACAACGGTGTGTATGTGTATGCGCGCACCGGGTTCGGCGTTTACCCTGGCTTCCTGTCAGCGTTCGGGTTCTGGGCCAGTGCCTGTGCGGGCAACACGTTCTACTGGGTGTTGATCACCTCTACGTTGCAGCCGCTGATTCCCGCGTTTGGTGACGGTGGAACCTTGCCTGCGGTTCTCGTCTCGTCGGTCTTCGTCTGGGCTTTCTTCCTGCTGATCATGCGTGGGGTCAAGGAAGCAGCGGCCATTAACGCGATTGTCACTGTGGCGAAAATTGTCCCATTGATCCTATTTGTGGTGGTCATCATCGTCGCGTTCAAACCCGACGTGTTTATGGGCAACCTTACCGGCGGCTACGACCTGGGCGGGGACAGCCTCTTCACCCAGGTGCGCGGCACGATGCTGGTGACTGTCTTCGTCTTCCTCGGCATCGAGGGCGCAAGCGTATACTCGCGATTTGCCAAGAAGCGCGAGGACGTCGGCCGGGCCACGGTGCTGGGCTTCCTCTCGGTCCTCGCCCTCTTCGCCACGGTGTCGATCATCTCCTACGGCATCCTGCCCCAGGAAGAGATCGCGGAATTGCGTCAGCCCTCAATCGGCAGCGTTTTAGAGGCCGCAGTCGGGCCGTGGGGCGCGTGGTTCATCAGTGCCGGATTAATCATTGCGGTTCTCGGCGCCTACCTGGCCTGGAGTCTGATGGCCGCGGAGGTCCTGTACGCGGCGGCAAAGGACCGGGACCTACCGAAGTTCCTTGCCAAGATGACGCCCAAGGAGGTCCCCGGAAACGCACTGTTGCTGTCGACGATTTTTGTCCAGGTGCTGCTTGTGGTGGTGATGTTTGCCGATGGCGCCCTAGACTTCATGCTCGATCTCACCGCATCTCTGGCCCTCATGCCCTTTGCGCTCGCTTCCGCGTACGCACTGAAGATCGCGATCAAGCGGGATGGGTACGCCGAGATCTCCTCGGGGATCCGTGGCCGTGAGCTGCTGGTCGGCGCGTTGGCGGTGGCCTATACGCTCTTCCTGATCTTTGCTGCGGGCCCGGAGTTCTTGCTCTTTGCCTGTATCCTGCTGGCGCCCGGCACGCTGTTCTATATATTCGCGCGGCGGGAACAAGGCGTCCGGCTGTTCACCGCGCCCGGCTGGGTGGTCTTCATGATCGTGGTGGTCGGCGCCGTCGCCGGGATCGTGGCCCTGGCCACCGGGGCCATCACCATCTAGAAAACCGCATTTAGCCACCAATTTTGACACGCAACGGGAGGAATAAACGATGAACCATGAACCGCAACACGCAGTCTCCGAGCACGGGGTCCATTCAGAAGTGGGCAAGCTGCGTAAGGTGCTTGTGTGCGCCCCCGGGATGGCCCACGAGCGGCTGACCCCAGGAAACTGCGATGACTTGCTCTTCGATGACGTACTGTGGGTTCAGAATGCTAAACGGGACCACTTCGATTTTGTGGCCAAGCTGCGTGATCGCGGCACCGAGGTGCTGGAAATGCATAACGTGTTGGCCCAAACGTTGGCGATCCCGGGTGCCAAGGAATGGTTGCTGGATCGCACCGTGGTAGTCAACGAGGTGGGATTGGGGCTTGTGGCTGAGACCCGGGCCTACCTTGAATCTCTTGATCACCGCACACTAGCAAATCACTTCATTGGTGGGCTTGCCACCACGGATTTACCCGATGAATATCGCACCGGGTACTTGGCCCTGGCTCGCGAACAGGCAGGAGTACGTGAATACCTGCTCCCGCCGTTGCCCAACACCCTATATACGCGCGACACCACAGCATGGATCTATGGTGGGGTGACGCTGAATCCGTTGTACTGGCCGGCTCGACACGACGAGACATTGCTGATGAAGGCCATCTATCTCTTCCACCCCGAATTTGTGGGCTCCAAGATCTGGTGGGGTGATCCCGAAGAAGAATGGGGACAGGCCACCATCGAGGGTGGGGACGTGATGCCAATTGGCAATGGCAATGTGTTGATCGGGATGTCCGAGCGCACCTCTCGCCAGGGCATCACCCAGCTGGCCAAGGCCCTCTTCGAGCAGGAAGGCGCGCAGCGGGTGATAGTTGCAGGTATGCCCAAGCTGCGCGCTGCCATGCATCTTGACACCGTGATGACCTTCGCCGACCGAGATCTGGTGACGATTTTCCCGGATATTGTCAACCAAATTGCAACGTTCTCGCTGCGCCCCAGCGATACGGGCTCGGGCATCGAAGTGACCGAAGAACGTGCATCATTCACCGACGTGGTGGCCGAATCCTTAGGGCTGAATAAGCTGCGCATCGTGGAAACCGGCGGAGACATTTATGCCAATGAACGCCAGCAATGGGACAGCGGCAACAACCTTGTCTGTGCCGAACCAGGTGTCGTTTACGCCTACGACCGCAATACCCATACCAACTCGCTGTTGCGTAAGGCAGGAATTGAGGTCATTGAGATCGTTGGTGCCGAATTAGGCCGTGGACGAGGTGGCGGACATTGCATGACAAATCCGATCATCCGTGATGCAGTAGATTTCTAGAACCACAGGTGAAGGCAGCTTCCCTAACCCTTGGGAAGCTGCCACATGCAAAGAATTTTGGTGGTGGCTCAGTACGAGTTATCGCTAAACCCTGCAGCTGGCATTGCCTGCTGTGACTCTCCTAGTATCGATACAACGTATCGGTAGCCGGAGAGCACCTTCAAATAGAAAGTAGAAAAGCGTGTCCTTGCTCTCTTCATTTTGGGATCTCATCTGGTGGTTTATCACGGCATTCGTGTTCATCGCCTACCTGATGGCCCTGTTCTCGATCATTTCGGACCTGTTCCGTGACCCGAAGATCAAGGGCTGGCTCAAGGCAGTATGGCTGATCTTCCTGATCTTCCTGCCATTCCTCACCGCCATCGTGTATTTGATAGTTCGTGGCAAGGGGATGGGCGAACGAACCATTGCCCAGCAGCGAGCAGTGCGTGAATCCACCGAACAATATATTCGCAAGGCCGCAGGTGTTGGCGTTGTCGAAGAAATTGAAAAAGCCAAGAACCTTTTGGATTCCGGCGCAATTACCGCCGAAGAATATGCAGCCTTGAAGAAGCGTGTTCTTGTCTAACTAAGTGCCGCGCGATCCAGCTAAGGGAACGCATGCGCGGGCACCGATCACCAAGGCATTACGCCTTGGAGATCGGTGCCCGCTTGCTTTGTTCTGGAGCACAGAACCTCGCTGTCCCCCCTCGGGGGGCGGAGCATGCCAGTGAATTTGAGATAGCGGCGTATGGCCTCGCCACCGCGCAGCGATCGTTATGAAGTGCCCGTACCCGCACGAGGCGGTCAAAGTATTATCTCTATATTGCAGCGGTACACTCACGGTCCAAGAAATAGTGTTTTGCAGGACAAGAACCTAGTGTGCCCGGTTTTGGTTTTCTATCGGTGCCATCGAGCGCGTCGGGGCAGAGCGCTCAAAATCCTTGAGATACCGGAATTAGTGATGTCGAACACGTGGGTGTAGTTGGCGACGTAGACTGAAAGACCCGAGACTGAGGAGGGACTTTATGTCCAACGTCGAAGAATACGCAAGAAAACTTGCCGAACTACATGCCTCCGGGCAGCTGCTGGTCTTGCCCACCGTATGGGATACCTTCAGTGCCAACCTAGCCGTCGAGGCGGGTTTTGCCGGACTCACCGTGGGAAGCCACCCGGTGGCCGACGCCATGGGAAGCGCCGATGGTGAAGCCATGGATTTGAGCGATTATCTGGCCGTGGTGAAGCGGATCGTTGATTCCGTTGATGTCCCGGTGAGCGTCGATGTGGAATCGGGTTACGGCTTGGAACCAGCGGAATTGATGGCACGAGTGCTGGAATCCGGTGCCGTGGGTGCGAACATCGAAGACGTTGTGCATTCGCAGGGCAAACGAGTGCGTGAGGCTCAGGAGCACGCAGATTACATTGCAACTGCCCGTGCCCATACGGACGCCGCCGGAGTTGAGTTTGTGATCAATGGTCGCACCGATGCCATGAAGCTAGGCGCTGCGGTCTTTGCCGATCCGCTGGCCGAGGCCGAGACCCGGATCAAGCTCATGGAACAGGCAGGTGCCCGGGCCGTATATCCCGTGGGGCTATCCACCCCCGAACAAGTCTCACGCTTGGTCGGCGCGGTGTCGGTGCCGCTGAACGTGACGGCACATCCCGTCAAGGGTCATGGGGCGGGGAAGGTTACCGAGCTACGTGAGCTGGGCGTGCGCCGGGTTAGCTTTGGGCCATTGTGGCAAATGTGGCTGGCCGAGCAATCCTTGGCACCGCTGCGTAGCTGGTTGTAGTAACGCAACTCAATCTAATGACGTAGCCAGCCCATGTTGCTTCCCCACCCGGCACGACCCTGGTGGAGCCAGGCGGGGAAGCAGCATGACATTTGGTTCTCGGAACTAGTCGACTTTAGTTTTCGCATGGCGAAGTGCGCTACATCGGCTCTTAAGGCCGAATGCCAGCCGATGACCCAAACCGACTGCTACGGGCGTGCCCTGCGGATTTGCTGAATCTTCCGTTGCTCCCTAACCAATACACCACGTGAGGTCAGCTCCTGGGTGGCCTCAAAGGCAGCCAGTGAATCCTTGTCCCGCAGCGCCGCAACACGGCTCCGCATGAGCGCATGCTCCTCGGCCGTTAGCTTCGGATGACCATCGACCCACTCGATGAAGTCCGTGGCCCGGCGGTCGCCGGAGACTTCATACGGGTACCCGGCGCCGAGCAATGCCCGTTCCAAAGCCGTGCGTGAGAGATCATTGGCCTTGTGCCGGCTCAATTGGTGCCCGCGAACATCGAGAGCCACCAGCTCCTTGCCATCAAGAAACATGACGGCAATATCGCGGCGAGCCACGAATTGTTTTGCCTCGTATTGCTTAAGGACCACTCCATCGAGGGATACCTCGACCTCCAGGGTTTCTTTTTGGGTTTCGTCGGCTAGCCACAGTCCAAAAAGCAGCCCCACGATGCCCAGGATACCGATGGCCGCCCAGGAGGGCAGCTCCAGGACCAACCGCAACACGGCAGGGGTGCCGCCAAACAGGGAATTCAACCAGTCAGAGACCGGACCCACGACGAAGCCCGCACCAACCCCGAGCCCCGTGCAGAGCAACACCAAGGTGAGTAGGATGCCGGTGCGAATACGGACCTTGGAGACGGATGCCATGAAGCTTTTTCCTTTTGGTGTTTGACGTTGACGCGCCCAAACCACTCAGGACACACAGATAATCCTAGGCGGTCTCCGAAACAGAAGGCGCCCTCCACAGGACGACATCAGCGTTGTGTGGACTCATTCTTTGGTATCACTGACACCCCCACGCCAGTACCTGTGCTTGAGTCCGAGGAAGCCGTTTTCCGGTATGTGCCGCAAGGAGTGGACCTAGGTCCGTCATGATGGATAAAGCCGCACAAACATCCGCTCGCACTCGCCCATCAAACGGTATTGGCTCCGGATATCCGCCCTGATCTGAACCGCATCGAAGTTCGAGGGGAATATCCCTACACGTCCCGTTGCTGTACATAATGTGTGCCATAAATCGGCTGGCAGTCGTTTACCTGCCTAGCCCCGGTGCCGCGCTCCGTGCTTTAGCGAGCCGGATCCAACACACGCTCATTCGTTCTTTGAAAGTGGTCAATGCCTGCCAACCAGCCCCCACACGACTCAACGCTCGCCGATGAGTCGGCCGAGCTGGTCGCTGATGCACCAGATGTAGCACAGCCGCAAGCTGCAGAAAACACGGCAACCCCGGAGCTCTCCCCGGCGGGCCGATGGAAACTGCTCAGCGTCTTACTCGCCGTGATGTTCATGTCGCTGGTGTCGGTAAGCATCGTCAACGTAGTTTTACCTTCCATTGAATCCACGATGGGGGCCAGCGAATCCGATTTGCAATGGGTACTGGCGGGGTATGCGCTGACCTTCGGTGTGGTCTTGGTGGCCGCCGGACGAGCCGGTGACTTGCTGGGCCGCGGCATGATGTTCATTATCGGCGTGGTGATTTTTACGCTTGCCTCGATTCTTGCCGGATTTGCCGCAGATCCGATGCAGCTAAATATTGCTCGGTTCATCATGGGCATCGGATCGGGACTGCTCAACCCGCAGGTCATGGGCATGATCCAACAGCATTTCCAGGGTGCCGCGCGTGGCAGAGCCTACGGTTTCTTGGGTACCATCGTCGGATTCTCGGTCGCCATCGGCCCGGTGCTTGGTGGAGTGTTAATCAACTGGCTAGGGCCCGATGCCGGGTGGCGTTCAACATTCTTGATCAATGTTCCCATCGGCATGATTGCGGTACTCATCGCGTTCATCTGGCTCCCGAAGCCACTCTTTACCCGGCCGACCAGTAAGGTCGACCTAGATCCGGTGGGCACGCTGTTACTTGCGGCAGGAATTTTTGCCTTCCTCTTCCCGTTTGTGCAGGCTCGCGAGAACCCGATGCTATGGTCGCTGCTTGCCGTGGCACTGATCCTGCTCGCTCTGTGGATCTGGTGGGAAAGACGATACAAACTCCGCGGTGCGCAACCCATGGTGGAGCTCTCACTGTTTAAAATTCGTAGCTTCAGCAATGGCACGGTGATTGCCGGGCTCTACTTCATGGGTGTCTCCAGCGTGTGGGTGCTAGTTGCCATCTACGTGCAGCAGGCCCGCGGCTTTAGTGCCTTGGAAGCCGGTCTAATCGCGTTACCTGCAGCGCTCTTTTCCGCGCTCAGCGCCCACGTTGCTGGTCGCTATGTGATGACCGCCGGCCGCCGGCTGGTCATTGGCGGAACCTTAAGTGCGTTCTTTGGCCTGTTGTGCACGATCGCCATCATCGAATTAGAAGCACGTGGCATCTTGAGCATCTGGTGGTTGCTTCTTTCGCTATCCTTTATTGGGTTGGCGCAGGGGTTCATTATTTCTCCGAACCAGGCATTGACCCTGATGGAAGTTCCGGTACAAAATTCCGGTAGTGCCGGTGGGCTGATGCAGACCTCCCAGCGCGTGGGAACCGCGGTGGGCATCGCCGTCATTACCGCGGTGTTCTATGGGGTAAACCAGAGTGCCGGGTACCCAACCGCCATGACGCTTTCGTTTATTGCGATCAGCATTCTGGTTCTTGCGACCCTATGGGTTGCCGTGGTGGATTGGCGCCACGGTCACCGTAAAGTGGAGCAACCAGAGCTAGTTTGAGCATGGCTTTACCCCATGAGTGCTCCTTGAAATTGGCAAGATTGTAGAGCTAGTACCTCGTCGAGGCATTGCTGGCGGAGTGTTCTGAGTGTTCCGACTACGTCGTCTCTCATTCCATAACAGGGAAGGCAGCACAGCCCCTTTACTCGCATTTCTACTTTCTGAACGTCCCAAGTCAGGTTTGGTGAGCCCCTGCTAGGCTGAGCTGCTATTGATGATCTGTCTAGTTCCCAGTGAACCGCTGACAGCGGCGGTTGATTTTAAGATTGGCTTTGAAAGCAGCATGAAGCACAAACCGTTTACGATCCTGACCTCGCTCGCGATTGCCGGGTTGGCAGCATTATCTCTAGCGGGGTGTGGCTCCTCGGATCAAGGCAAGGAAGCTTCGGCACCGTCAGGCGAGAACGCTGCCGCCGCGACCACGCAGGCCAAAGAACCTGCTTCCGGAGCATCCGAGGAACAGGGGGAAGTTAAATTCAGCTATGGGGAAGTGGCGTACACGGCAAAACTTCAATCTTGCGCACTGGTTGAAGCCGAAGATGCCCTTTTTCATGGCCCGGCTTTCGACGCAACAGGTGCCGTGGTGGGTTACCTCAGTGGGGATTTCACCGGGCTAGGAGATAGCGCCTCCGGCGAAGCGCGCATTAACTTTGGGGCAACGAAGAACATGCAGAGCACCGATAAATTCGTTGCGATGGGGGATGTACGAAGCGACATTGTGATCACCGATTCCAGCGACACCAGCCTCATTGTTATGGGTGGCGCATGGGAGCAAGACGGAACCAAGCTTCCGGTTGCCACGCTGAACGTGAGCTGCTGATATACGAAAATCGATGGCCAGAAGGACAAAGCCCGGTGTGATGGTGAAACTTCTTTCACCATCACACCGGGCTTTGGGCCCTTATTGCTTTGAAACTCTAGGGTGAGTTTCTAGACCTGGTTACCCAGCTTGAAGCCCTTAGCCTCGGAACCTGTCTCTTCGGGGCGGGTGTAGGAGAATCCATCGGCACCAATGGTGACGGCCATTTCCGAAGAATCGGTGCGCTCGATGACTTCCTGCACATTGCCATCAAGGTCAAGCACGTAGGAGGCCTCGGTGTACCAGGACGGAACTACCGGGTTGCCCCACCAGTCGCGGCGCTGGTTATCGTGCACATCCCAGGTGATGACCGGGTTATCCGGGTCGCCGGTGTAGTAGTCCTGGGTGTAAATCTCGATGCGGTGATCATCCGGATCCAGGATGTAGAGGTAGAACGCGTTGGAGACGCCGTGGCGGCCAGGGCCGCGCTCGATGCGATCACTCATGCGCAGTGCGCCCATTTTGTCGCAGATCTGGATGATGTTGTGCTTCTCGTGGGTGGAGAAAGCGACGTGGTGCAGGCGTGGGCCGTTGCCACCGGTCAGTGCGGTGTCATGGACGGTGCCCTTGCGGTGCATCCAGGCGGCGTAGGTGGTGCCTTCCTCATCCTGAATGTCCTCGGTGACGCGGAAGCCAAGATCTTCGAGGTAGGCGCGTCCACGCGGAACATCCGGGGTGACCTGGTTGAAGTGGTCAAGGCGGACCAGCTCGCCGGCCGAGTAAATGTCATAACGCATGTGTAGGCGCTCGACGTGCTCGGTTTCGAAGAAGAATTCGTAGGGGAAGCCCAGCGGATCTTCGACACGTACCGCATCGCCAATGCCCTTGACGAAGCCGTCCTTGCGGCGTTCGGTGCGGCAACCGAGTTCCTTGTAGTAGGCCTCGGCCTTATCTACTTCCTCGGTGGAACGCACGCGGAAGGCCATGGCCTTCAGCGCCGCCACCGGGCCAAGGGTGAGCACCAGGTTGTGGTGGATGAATTCTTCGAAGGAACGCAGGTAGATCTGCGTGTCATCTTCGTAGGAAACATGCAGGCCAAGTACGTCAACGTAGAACTTGCGGGAGGCCGCAAGGTCGGTAACTACCAGCTCGGCATAGGCGCAGCGCAGGATATCCGGGGCCGGAACCGATGGGGTGGGGACTGGATTTGCTGGGGCTTTAGTCATGATTACTTCGCTCCTTCGCGAAAAAATTGTGGGGGAGGGGGGAAAGGAATTAGGCACCGAACTTGGGGGTGTGGACTTCACCGAGGGTGATGTGCACTGCCTGCTGATCGGTGTAGAAATCGATCGAGCGGTAGCCGCCCTCATGTCCCAGGCCGGAGGCCTTCACGCCACCGAAGGGTGAACGCAGATCGCGCACGTTGTGGGAATTGAGCCACACCATGCCGGCCTCGACATCCTGAGCGAAGTTATGCGCACGCTTCAGATCATTGGTCCACACGTAGGCCGCAAGCCCGTAACGGGTGTTATTCGCCAGCTCGAGTGCTTCGGCATCGGTATCGAAGGGGGTGATGGCCACGACGGGGCCGAAGATTTCTTCCTGGAAGATGCGGGCATCGGGTGCCACATCAACAAAGACGGTCGGGGCGACGTAGGAACCGTTTTCCTGACCTTCGGGCAGGTTTTCCGGGCGTCCGCCACCGGCAACCAGACGGCCCTCGGACTTGCCAAGTTCCACGTAGCTCATGACCTTGTCATAGTGCTCAGGGTGAACCAGCGCGCCGACCTCGGTGGCTGGATCGTGCGGGTCGCCAACCTTGATGGTCTTGGCGCGCGCCGCGTAGGCTTCGACGAACTTCTCGTAGATGGGGCGCTCAACGAGGATGCGCGAACCGGCGGTGCAACGCTCGCCGTTCAGTGAGAAGACTCCGAAGAGGGTCGAATCGATCGCGGCGTCGAAGTCTGCATCAGCGAACACGATGGCCGGGGACTTGCCACCGAGCTCCATTGACATGCCCTTGAGGTTTTCCGCGCAGTTGCGGAAGATCAGCTGGCCGGTTGAAGATTCACCGGTGAAGGAGATCAACGGAACCTTCGGGTGCTTGACCAGTGCGTCACCGGCTTCCTCACCGATGCCGTTGACCAGGTTGAAGACGCCTACCGGCAGGCCGGCTTCTTCGAAGATGGTGGCCCAGAGTGAAGCCGAAAGCGGAGTGAACTCCGCCGGCTTGAGCACCACTGTACAACCCGAGGCGATGGCCGGGGCCAGCTTCCAGGATTCGAGCATGAACGGGGTATTCCACGGGGTGATGAGCCCGGCAACGCCGATTGGCTTGCGGTTGACGTAGTTCAGCTGTGAACCCGGAACCTTCAGCGCGGTATCGTGCTGGGCAACGATCAGATCGGCGAAGAAACGGAAGTTCTCTGCGGCACGCTGTGCCTGGCCACGGGCCTGGGTGATCGGCAGCCCGGTGTCAAAGGTTTCCATTTCCGCCAGGCGATCTTCCTGGGCGACCACGGCGTCGGCGATCTTGTACAGCACCTTGGCACGGGCGCGTGGGCTCATGGTCGGCCATGGACCGTTCTTGAAGGCCTCGGTTGCCGCTGCTACTGCTGCGTCGATGTCTGCCTTTTGGCCGGCTGCGGCGGTGGCATAGGTGGTGTTGGTTACCGGGTCCAGGACCTCAAAGGTTTCTCCACCGATGGAGTCGACGAACTTGCCGCCAATGTAGTGCTGGATGCTGCTGGGCAGATTTTCTGGGACAAAGTGCTTACTCATGAGGGCATATCTCCTTGGAGGTGAGGAAGGTTTTCAAAGCAATGGGAAAGGCTGTGGTCTAGAGCGGTGAGGCCGGGAGGTTGGCCGCCGCGAGGTAGGCGTTGAGCGTGTTGGTGCGGTGTGCCCGGGCCACCTGTTCGATCTCGGCGGCCGAGGCGTTGGCCTCGATGAGATCGAGCAGGTGCCCGTGTTCCTTGACCGATTCGCGGGCGCGGCCCGGAATGTGGGTGAAGGAGGAAGAACGCATGACCGCCAGTCGGTTCCAGCCGCGCTGCACCAATTCCAGAATGTGTGGGTTGGGGCAGTTGCGGTAGAGCACCTGGTGGAACTCGTTGTTGAGTTGGGTGAAGCGTGGCGGGTCAAAGTCGGTGAGTAAATCCGTCATGGTCTGGTTGATGGCCCGGGCCGCCGCGAGCTGGTCCGCATCTACGAACGGTGCGCTCAACGCGGTTGCCGCTCCCTCGATAATGGCAAGTGTCTGCATGGTGTGAAGATACAGTGCACTATCGGCAGCGGTGACCGTTGCGCCAACATTGCGTTCAAAGGTGACAAGTCCTTCGGCCTCAAGTCGGCGGATTGCCTCGCGCACCGGCACCACCGAACAGCCAAGCTCGGTAGCGATGGTGCCAAGCACCAGGCGATAGCCGGGGGTAAAGGTGCCCTCGGTAATGCGCTGGTGCAGCAGCGTGTAGGCGGCCTCGGATTTACTCGTTTTCATGTGTGCCTAGAACTCGGGTTCGCCGTTGGCGACCCACTGGTTGTACTTGGCTTTCCACTCGGCGTTCATCGGGAACAGGCCCTGAATCTTGTTGCCGTTTTTTACGTTGAGGAACACAAAGGTATCCTGGCGTTCGTTCTCCACGACCTCGTCGGCGATTTCTGCTGCCAGGTGCGGCGGGATGACCAGAATGCCGTCGGCATCGGCGATCACGATGTCACCGGGCACGATGGTGGTGCCACCGCAACCAACTGCTACGTCGGTGTCCCACGGCACGTGCTTGCGCCCGAGCACCGCCGGGTGTGCACCATTGTGGAAGGTGGGGATATCCAGTGCCGCAACTGCATCGAGGTCGCGGACTCCGCCATCAGTGATGATGGCTTCGGCGCCGCGGACCTGGGTGCGCATGGCAAGAATGTCGCCCAAGGTTCCGGAGCCCTTTTCGCCGCGGGCTTCCATGACGAGGATTTCGCCCGGGCCAATGTCATCGATGACGCGCTTCTGTGCGTTGTAGCCGCCGCCGTGAGTCTTGAACAGATCTTCACGGTTAGGTACGTAGCGCAGCGTGCGGGCTGTGCCGATGACCTTTGTCATGCCCTTGGTGGCCTGTAGGCCATCGACCGAAACATTGTTTAGTCCGCGGCTGCGCAATGCTCCGGAGATGGTGGCGGTGGCTACCGACATGAGCTTTTCCTTGACCTCATCGGTCAGGGCGGCCTTGCCGGTGATGGGCAATTCGATGCCGGCCTCTGCCGCTGTGCCAAAGGCATCGATGCGATCTGCATCGGTGATCTTGGGCTGGTTGCCGAAGGTCGCAAAGTCTTGGTTGCCTTCGATAACCGTGGTGGCAAGGCGTCCGGTGGACAGACCGGCTGCTTCGTCATCGACCTGAACTTCAACGACATCGCCCGGGACGATGACCGAGGAACCGGCCGGGGTGCCGGTGAGAATGATGTCTCCGGTCTTCAGCGTCATCTGCTGGGAAAGATCGGCAACGATCTGTGCGAAGGAGAAGATGAGCTCTTCGGTGGTGGCGTCCTGGGCGATTTCACCGTTGACCCAGGTGCGAATGCGCAGGGCTGCCGGGTTCAGCGAGGCAGCAGGAAGCAGGACCGGGCCCAGTGGGGTGTAACCGTCTCCGGACTTGGAGCGGATGTTGGAGCCCTTGTCCGCGTACTTCATGTCGTACACGCCAAGATCGTTCGAAGCGGTGACGAAGCCTACGTGGCTCCAGGCGTCCTCTACCGAAACACGGCGGGCGTCGGTGCCAATGATCAGGGCAATTTCACCCTCGAAGGCCAGTAGTTCGGTGCTGGCCGGCCGCTCAACGGTTGAACCGGTTGCGGCAAGCGAAGAAGAGGCCTTCATGAAGTAGGAAGGGAACGCGGGGGTGCGGCCACGCTGGGCTGCTCGTGAGGAGTATGCAAGGTGTACCGCAAGAACCTTGCCGGCTGCATCGAAGATTGTCTGATCGGCTGTGATCAAATCGGTGACGGTGGCGTCGCTGCCCACTGTTCCTCCTGTTGTGTATGAAATCGTATACGATCCAGTGTGATGGGCGTCTCCGGGTTTGTCAAGACCTTCGGCAGGTGCTTGTAATACGGGCGTCATTGAGGCCCGCTGGGCTATCGGAATTGTGGTTCGGACGACGGAAATTAGACGCCAAGAAACTTTTTCAAAGTTTCTCGTATTTTCCGCGTCACGATTCCGTCGGGTGCAACTCTTAGCTCAATGAAGGGCAGTTATTGATTTGGCTGGCCCTGAAAGTACGCAGTTATCCATATGACTCCTTGGGGGATTCGTAAGGGTGATGAATGCCGTGGTGATGTGTTGCTGGGGAACGTAACACGGCCTTGTTTCGAGCTCGCTGGGGGAGTTCGAAACATACCTATGGTTTTGCCGTACGACCCGATAAGGGGCATTTAGGGAATAGCGAAGAGCCGGGATCCTTGGGGGATCCCGGCTCTTCGGCCCGTCTAAGACAAATTAGTGCTGGTTGCTCGGCATGGGCCTAGCTGGCGAGAAACTCCACTGCCGCATTCTTGAACTCGCGGCTAGTTACTGCGTTCGCATGATCGCGCCCGGGAAGCCAGAGGATTGCGCGTTTGGTGTTCCGGGTATCGAGTAGTTCGGTGAGTCGCGGCATGGTGGTAGCCAGCGAATCCCCGTCCCCGGCTACCAATAGAGCCGGCATGGTGGGGATCATTTGTTCCGGAGCGAATGGCTCGGTCTTGATTGCCTGAATCATGCTCATGAGTGAAAACATGTCATTTGATTCAACGGTTTGGGCCATGCGCAATAGATCTGCCGTTGACTCATCGGCGACTGAGCTGCCGTCTGCCAAAAACTGTTGGGCCGCTTCGAGATCGAAGGCGGCAAGCGGATCGATGCTGGCTGGACCGCCAAGGACCAGGCGGTTCACCAACTGAGGTTGGGTGCCACCGAATTCCCAGGCCAAACGGGCACCGAGCGAGTAACCAACCACGTCTACGCCGGAGTTTGGATCGCCATCCTTGCAGGGAGTAATGCCCTGATCCATGAGCAGCTGCAATAAATCTGCGCGCATTCGGCTGGGGGTGTAGGCGTCGAGATCTTCCGGGGCTGGCGAGGTGCCATGTCCTGGAAGGTCAACAGCAAGTACTTTTCGTCCGGCTTCGGTCAGTGCGCGAATCCAGCCAGACTTCACCCAGTTCAGGTCGCTCGAAGAGGCAAAGCCATGTAACAGAACTACCGGGCGCAGTCTTGTTGCGCCTTCGGGCTCATAAATGCTCAGGCTTAAAGCGTTGGCAGTGCCTTCGACGAGGTGCTCATGTGATCTTCCCATGGGCAAATCCTTGCAGATCGGTATGGATTTTACGAGTTTGGGCCCCGAGCCATGATGGATCGGGGCCCAAACGGGGAAAGGGGGGATTAGCTCACCGAGAGTTGGAACCAGCCTGCCCAACCGGTACGCCCGTCCCACCACGTGCTATACGTCTTGGAATCCGAACCTACGGCAAAGACATCCAGGTGCTCGGTGATCCTTGAAATTGCGATCACGGTGCTACCCGGAGCCGCTATGCCGCCGGAGATGTTGAACCAGCCGGCCCAGCCACCGGGATCATGCCACCAGGTTGAATAGATCCGATTATCGGTTCCCACGGTGAACAGATCCAGCTGGTTTGAATACCGGGCCACGGCAGTGACCTGTGATCCAGGGGAAGCCGCACCTCCAGAAACCTGGAACCAGCTTCCCCAGCCACCCAGTGCGTTCCACCAGGTGCTAACGATTCTCTGATCGCTGGCGATGGTGAAAAGATCCAATTGGTCACGGTGGCGTGCCACCACATTGACCGCCGAATCGCTGCGCACCGCCTGATTACCGATCCTGAACCACGTTGACCAGCCGCTGCGCTCATCCCACCAGCAACTCCACACCCGGTTGTCGGTTCCCACCGTGAACAAGTCCAAATGGAACGGGTAGCGGGCGATCGCCGTGACGGTTGCGCCATTTGCTGCAACGCCGCCGGAGACGTGGAACCATCCGGACCAACCGCTGGAGACATCCCACCAACAGGACATGATTCGTCCGTCGGCAGCGGTGGTGAACACATCGAGGTGTCCGGTGTAGCGGCTGACCACGTTCACGGTAGAACCCGGGCGAACCTGCAGCCCACCGGCGAGCACAAACCAGTTTGACCAGCCACCCGAGGCGTCCCACCAAGCACTATAGACACGGTTATCCGTGCCTACGGTGAATACATCGAGGTGACGTGCGTAGCGTGAAATCGCCGTGACCGGGGAGCCGGTGCCACCGGGAGAGGCAATACCGCCGGCGAGCTGGAACCAGCCACCCCAGCCCGTGGAAGCATCCCACCAATCGGTCATGGTGCGCCCATCGGAGGCAACATCAAAAACGTCAAGATGTTCCGGGTAACGCGAGACCACGGAGATTGGTGTGCGTGCCCGGGCATTGAGCGTTGCCAGCGGCCCAATACGGTTGAAAATTACCTGGCGGCAGACCCGGCAAAATGGAACCCCGAGATTACGCATCTTGCAGTCGTGTTCGGGACGGTAAGCGCCACAATGGTAGTAGTGGGCTCCCTCGAAGGTTCCCACGGTTCCGCCGGGCACCGTGCTGGGCCGTGAATCGATACTTGCACAATTGGGGTTTGACATCGTGGGAAGCGCCGTCGCCGCGGCTACCGCCCAACCCCATTTCAGCGTGGCCCTGGTGGTATTGATTGTCACGTTGGGCTCTTGTGGTTCCGTGGCCGGGTGGTGATCGTGCCCGGTTTCGTTTCCACCTGCGTAATACGGATATTCATCGGCAAGCCTGAAGGCGGTGTGCCCGGCTTCGTGGATGGCTATCTCACTTGCGCCGCCGGCCAGTGAGAAGGTACCCACCGAGCCGCCCGAGCCCCCGTAGATAGTGGAATTAACCACTAGCAGCGCGAGGCTAAACTGTGGAACCTGCGCCGCGGCGACCGTCAGGACGGTTGTTGCGTTACACACCAGCAGGCGCCGGATGCCATTGCCCCCAAAGCTCGCATCGAAATAGGTACGCACGCTGGCCCCGGTACCACCTCCGGAAACCGGGTCATCGGCACCCGCGTCGGTCGATGAAACATTGACACGGAAAATATTGATGGCCGGTGCTAGATCGTTGAAGGGGGCTGTGCCCAGCAACGCCGTCGCGAAGGCCGAGACGGCGGTGTTGAAGGCGTTTTGTTGCCCGGTCTGGAACCCCTCGGCAAGTAGCACAATGTTGAATGCCTGGTTCACCGGCGCGGTGCCGCTGACTCGGGTGGTTCCGATGACGGTTCCATCGGCGGTGCTCATGGCGTACTCCCTTCTTCGGTCAGCGGGAAGACACCTAAAATGCGGCGCTCGGGTGGCCCTGCCGGGCCGGGGAGTGCCTCACGGTCTGCCGATGCCGGGACAATATCCAGCAGTGCCACGCTTGCCGCAGCCTTGGGAGCGGGGACCACAACGGTAAATGCGCCCTGCGGGTGTTCAAGGGCAACGCGCATGATCGGATCGCCGGGGTTTTCGGGGAACACCTCGGCAGTTGTCTGCATGCCGGTCACTGGAACACTGGCCAGGGCCTTGTTGGATGCATCGCGTACCTCGGCCACCTTTCCGACGTGGTCTTCAAGGGGGGTCTGTGCGCCGGTGAGTGCCATATCCACTAATTGGCGCGAAATCAGGTGAATCTCATCCCCGTCGTATTCGAAGATCAATCTCATGGAGCCCGGGCCTTGGCCCGGGCTTGACTCCTGGGACATTGAATTCTCGTTTCTCTTACTGCCGTCATAGGCATGTTGACCCCCTGGCGGTTGTCGGGGATCCGAGCGAGTGTCCAGCCAGTAGACACCTGCCCCCAGCGGGAGTCAAGGGGCGATCATGGGCGGGTAACGTGTCGGTAATTAAGGGAGTGTCCGGTGGCGCGTCATGCTCTTGCCCGCGGATGGTCCGGGCTGTACCCTTAGTTAAGGTCAAAGTGACATTAACTAAGGATGTTGAGTCAGATTCCATTCGCAAACGTTGCCGAACGACGTGAGCAACCCCCAATCCTGGCGGTTTCTACAGTCATTTTCTCGCTACGTGATGATGAGCGTTCGGGTCGCAAGAGCCTCTGGCTTCCGCTAGTGCGCCGCACCCGAGATCCCTACCGTGGTCAATGGGCACTACCGGGGGGACCCCTCGGTGCCCGCGATTCACTGGTCGATGCGGCAGCGGCCAACCTGCGAGAAACCACCGGGCTCATTCCGCGCTATCTCGAACAGCTCTACGCATTCGGAGACCTGGAACGCTCACCGACTAGACGCGTCGTCTCGGTGGTGTACTGGGCGCTGGTCCGCGAAGATGATGCCCCACACACCGATACCGCTGCAACCTCGGTACTGCTCGATGACCCCAACGTTGCCTGGTTCCGCGCCGATGATGAGCAAGTGCTACAAAATATGGCCTTCGACCACCAGCAGATCATCGAATACGCACTCTGGCGACTACGCAACAAGGTCGAATACGGATCGATAGCCCACCGACTACTCGGCGAGCGCTTCACCCTAGCCCAAGTCCGTGAGGTCTATGAGGCGGTGCTTAATAAGTCGCTTGATCCGGCGAACTTCCGCCGCCAGTTACGTAACGCTGCGGATATCGAGGAAACCGATGAGTTCCTCGCCGGCGGTAAACACCGCCCCCCACGTCTTTATCGCTACACCGGCTCCCCAACCCACCCACTTGAGAGCGAGAATATCTCATGAGCACCACAACTACCCCCTCAATTGCCACGCTGACCCTGCTCTCCCCGGAATCAACGTGTAATACAGACTTGGTCAAGAGCCCGTGGGCCTTTGACGATGGCTCAGCCTCCTATGGTCCGGGCTCCTCCGAGAACGATATTGCTCCGGCCAGCACCCCGCGTCAGGGGCAAATCCCTGATGAGTACAAGGAAGCCAGCGACCAGGAGCTGCGTGAACGAATCCTTGCGGCCAAGAAAACCTTGGGCGAGGAACTGGTGATCTTGGGCCACCACTACCAGCGTGATGAAGTAGTTGAGTTTGCCGACTTTGTGGGCGATTCCTTCCAGCTTGCCAATGCCGCGCTCACCCGCGAAAAGGCCAAATACATTGTCTTCTGCGGTGTGCACTTCATGGCCGAGACCGCGGATATTCTTTCCACCGATGAACAGGCAGTGATTCTGCCTAACCTTGCCGCGGGCTGTTCGATGGCGGACATGGCAGATGAATCAAGCGTTGAGGAATGCTGGGAACAGCTCATGGACCTGTACGCCGATGAGGACACCACGGATGGGAAAGCATCTGTCATCCCGGTGACCTACATGAACTCTTCTGCCGCGCTGAAGTCGTTTGTGGGCAAACACGGCGGAATCGTATGTACCTCCTCGAATGCCGCAACGGTGCTTGAGTGGGCGTTTGAGCGTGGCCGCCGCGTACTCTTCTTCCCGGATCAGCACCTGGGGCGCAATACAGCCAAGGCCATGGGTATCGGCTTGGAGCAGATGCCGATGTGGAATCCGCGCAAGGTGCTGGGTGGATCGGACGCGCAGACGCTGATCGATGCCAAGGTGATCTTGTGGCACGGGTTCTGCTCGGTGCACAAGCGATTCACCGTGGCACAGATCCAGAAGGCACGCGCCGAACACCCGGGCGTGCGCATCCTGGCTCACCCCGAATGCCCGATGCCCGTGGTCGATGCCTCAGATGAGGCTGGTTCCACCGACTACATCCAAAAGGCAGTTGCCGCGGCTCCGGCCGGTTCGGTCTTTGGCATTGCCACGGAAATCAATATGGTCAATCGTTTGGCCGCAGAACACCCGGAACACACCATCTTCTGTCTGGATCCGGTGATCTGCCCGTGCTCGACCATGTACCGCATCCACCCCAGCTACATTGCTTGGGTACTTGAATCGCTAATCAAGGGCGAAGTGCTCAACCGTATTACCGTGGATCAGGACGTTTCGGTCAACGCGAAGATCGCGTTGGAACGGATGTTGGCGGCCCGCCCGTGAATACCGGGGACACCGATCTGATTGTTGTTGGCTCCGGGGTTGCCGGGCTCTATGCGGCCCTGAGCGCGGCAACCCGTGGGCTGCGCGTGAGCTTGGTGACCAAGGATGCGTTGGAGAATTCTAATTCTTGGTATGCCCAGGGCGGTCTGACCGCTGTGGGCCCGGTGGGTCTTGCTCGCGGGGATTCGGTAGCAAGCCATATTGCCGACACCCTGATTGCCGGGGCACAACTCAATGACGTGAGCGCGGTTGCCTCCATGTGTGAATCGGCCTGGACGCACGTCGAAGCGCTGGTCGCTGCGGGCACCGAATTTGATAAGAACGCGTCTGGTGAATTTGCGCTGGGTTTAGAAGCGGCCCATGCCCATCCACGGATTTTGCATGCAGGGGGAGACGCCACAGGGAAGGTCATGGCCGGTGCACTGATCACCGCCTGCCTGAAGGAAGAAGCCGCGGGCCGTCTCACTATCCGTGAACATGTATTTGTCACCGATCTACTTCAAGATGCACAGCATGATCCGGAGCGGGTTACCGGCATTCGGGTGCTCAATCAGCACGGAAGAGTTGAAGTTCTACGCTCAGCCGCGGTGCTACTTGCTACAGGTGGTATCGGTCGGCTTTATGCGGCAACGACTAACCCAGACGGAGCCACGGGGGACGGTGCTGCTCTTGCCTACCGTGCCGGGGCGGTGCTTGCCGATATCGAGTTCGTCCAATTTCACCCGACCTTGGTGACCCCCGGCGATTTCATGATCTCCGAGGCCGTCCGTGGTGAGGGAGCCATCCTTATTGATCAACACGGTGAGCGATTCATGCTTAGCGTTCATCCGGATGCGGAACTTGCCCCACGTGATGTGGTGGCTCGCGCCATTCATGCAATCGACGCCACCGGAAATCAAGCATTCCTGGATGCTACAGCAGTTGAAACACAACACGGAGGAGGGTTCTTGGCTCGACGCTTCCCAAGTATCACCACCTCCCTTGCCGCCCTTGGTTATGACCTTGCGGTGGCACCGGTCCCGGTTAGCGAGGCCGCGCACTATTGGATGGGCGGGGTGCTGACCAACGAACAGGGACAAAGCACCCTGCCGGGGCTTTACGCGGCAGGAGAAACAGCGTGCACCGGTGTGCACGGAGCGAATCGGTTGGCATCAAACTCGCTTCTCGAGGCACTGACCTTTGCCTGGAATACGGTTGCGTCCCTCGAGACGTCCGCCAACGTGCAAACTAAAGATGCTGACATCAGCGTGATCATCACCCACCCAAGTACCTCGCCTCATTCCAATGAACCGGTTAGAGAACTCAACCTTGAGACATTGCAGGATGTGGCAACCACTTACTTGGGCGTCGAACGCACCGCGGCAGGACTTTACGCAGCGCTAGAAACACTGTCTTCCTACCAGGTCAGTGGAACGGACCGGGAAGCACACGAACTACGCAACCTGCTCAGCCTCGCCACAGTCATCGGGCGTGCGGCACTGAATCGTACAAGCTCAATCGGTGCTCACTACCGCACTGATGCACCAGCACTCCCGGAATCCGAGCGTGGCAAGCTCACTCGCTACGGATTCAAATGTGCACCCGTTGTCACCGAGTCCATGGAAGCTGGCATGACAGCGCAGCTAGATCAACAAATATTGAGAATTGGATAAACCCATAATGCAGCAAACACTCACCAGCACACCCACATCCCTCACCCCGCTGCCGGTCCCACAGCGGGTGATCAACCAGATCGTCACAGCGGCGCTCGCCGAAGATAACCCACGCGGCGATCTCACCGGCAATGTGCTGATCCCGGCCCACATCCAGGCCACGGCAGCGGTGATCGCCCGTGAACCCGGTATCTGTGCGGGTCTAGAAACCTTCATTGCCGCGATGAAACTCACCGACCCGGCGCTGGAACTGGTCGCGGCGCTCGCCGATGGTGACGCTTTTGCGAAGGGCGATACCCTGATCACCGTGACCGGTCCGGCCCGCGGCCTGCTGGCCGGGGAACGTGTGGGCCTCAACTTGTTGCAGCGCCTCTCGGGCATTGCCACGGCTACCGCGGCGTTCGTCAAGGAAGCCGCCGGAACCAAGGCACGCATTGTTGACACCCGAAAAACCACCCCGGGATTACGTGCCCTTGAACGTTATGCCGTGCGTTGCGGTGGCGGACACAACCACCGAGATAACCTCTCCGACGCGGTGATGGCCAAGGACAACCACCTAGCGCTGCTGGGCACCGGCGAGGAGCTGACCGCGGCGCTGCTCGCCGCCCGCGCCCAGCTGGGACATACCACCCACTTCGAGGTGGAAATTGATTCGCTCACCCAACTCGATGCGGTTCTGGCCGCCGGAATAGATACCATCATGTTGGATAACTTCACGCTCGAAGACCTTGCCACAGGTGTTGCCCGGATCAACGGGACGGCCCTCGTTGAGGCCTCCGGCAACGTCAAACTGGACACCGTTGCGTCAATCGCAGCCACCGGAGTTGACGTGATTTCCTCCGGCGCACTCACCCACTCGGTACGTGCCCTCGACCTTGGCCTAGATATCAGGATTGAAACACCCACACCATGATCTACCTTGACGCAGCTGCCACCACTCCGGTCCGCCAGGAGGTGCTCGACGTCATTATCCCGTTGTTGACCAGCGACTACGGGAACCCGTCAAGCACCCATGAAATGGGCCAAAGCGCTGCTCGAGCCCTTGACTATGCACGCACCGCCGCCGCAAAGGTCTTGGGAGTGCGTAGCGGGGACATTGTTTTTACCTCCGGCGGCACCGAGTCAAATAACCTGGCGCTCAAGGGTCTCGCGCTGGCTAACCCGCGCGGTAGGCATGTGCTGATCTCGGCGATCGAGCATCCCTCGGTCACCGAGGCCGCTCACTATCTTGAAAAGCATCACGGATTTAGTGTGGATGTAGTTCCAGTGACTTCAAATGGACTAGTTGATCTGACGGCGCTGGAAAACTTATTGCGTCCCGACACAACGTTGGTTTCTGTCATGGCGGTCAACAATGAGGTGGGGACCATTCAGCCCATCGGAGAAGTTTCCGCTGCTGCTCGCGCTGTGGGTGCCTTAGTTCATTGTGATGGGGTACAGGCCGCTGGCTGGTTGGATATGGCAGAAATCGCTAGAAATGTTGACGCGCTCAGTATTTCCGGGCACAAGATCGGTGGGCTCAAAGGAGCCGGGTTGCTCATGGTTCGCGGCAAGCTTGCGCTTGAACCCTTGGTTCACGGTGGTGGGCAGGAACGTGAACGGCGCTCGGGTACCGAAAACGTTGCGGGAGCCGTTTCCACGGCAACTGCGATGGTACATGCCGCGCAAAGTAATGCAGCTGGCACCGCACAAAGCTATGGTGAGTATTTCATCAATACGGTGCTCACTGGGCTGAACACCGAGGGACGCACTCGCGCAATCCTCACCGGAGATCGGATCCAGCGCGTGCCGGGCATCGTGTCTTTCATCTTCCCGGAAACCGGGGGAGAGACCGTGCTGCTGGAACTCGAACGACGCGGAGTTGTCTGCTCCTCCGGCTCTGCATGCGCCGCAGGGTCTACGGATGCTTCGCATGTGTTGTTGGCTCTGGGCTACGACGAGGAAATTGCGCACACAGCCGTACGCCTGAGCTTTACCCGCAATGTGAAAGAAGCCGAGATAGCAACCGCAGCACGGGCGGCTGTCGCAGCCGTGAAGGCGATTGCCGGGGACTAGCCGTCCAACAAGAGAATCATTTGATCAAAAGACCATGTCATCGTTAGGTTTTTTGCCTCGAGCTGATTGGATTGCACTATGAGTAATAGTGCGGAAACTTATTCGGAGCCCAAAGCTGCTAGTCGACTCAACGGATCCGAAGGCATAGAACGCCTATTGAATCGTGAGACGAATGTATCTGATCTGTTGCAGTACCTTACTATTCTCGATGCCAGTCCATGGGTCGAATTAGTAGGGTTTGAGCCTTTTGAAGCCCACCGCGAGTTCTCATTGCTGAGTAAAAACCACAAGGGGAGTGGGGACCTGCTTCTGACGGGGCCGGATTCTGAACTTGTGGCAATTGAGCTCAAATTAGGGCATCAGATAAGTGTAGAGCAACAAGCAAAATACGAAGGTTGGGCCGACTCGAGAAATGCCAGCCTATTCTTAGTATCTCTCGACCCCGACAATGAGCGGCCTTCTAACCTTTGGGAGATAGTCCGGCTGGATGATCTATTTGGCCGTTGGAAATCTTCGGAAGTACTCCTTGCCCGTAAATTGGCAGCGGATATTTTCGAGGTATTTAACAAGCGGCAAAAACTCGTTGCAGGAGTGTTTCTTGGTCCTGGCGAACCAGGTTCTCGACAATTTTCTGAGGTCCGAACTGCAGATGAAATGCGAATCATTACCCGTACAATTCGTGAAAACTTCAAGAAGCAAGATATTCAGGCTCATGCGGATGTCACGCTTGGGGGTGGAAATGCCATTATTCAAACGTGGCTACCAATCGCCGAAACTGAGGACCTATTTTTCATCGCCGAGGCACGCTTTAGTGCTAACCGGGCGGTTCTGCGATTTGGGCTGGACGGTCCTTGGGATGGAATCCACGTGTGGAAAGCTGCAAACTCGATTGATGCAGGATTACGTTGTGACGCGCTCAAAGAATACGTTGAGGCAAAAGGTCAGCTGGAACTATTTGCAGGAGTGAATCTTCACAAATCGGGTCGGCCTGCGGCCAAGGGCGATTGGGAAGCCGCACTGAATTCATGGGATGGGACTAGTCGCTTCGAAGATCATTTTGGAGGGCTTAATCCGGGTTTTAATCGGGACAAGGCATTCCGCCTGCAGGCTTCGGCCAGTTTCGACCGCGAACAAACGAATGCTTCCTCGCTGATAGGAGTCCTTGAATTTACGCTCGAGTATCTGCAGGAGATCTGGGATTCTCGGACGCCTGGGAATGCAGGCAGTGAAATACGGTAGCGGTTCAGAAATTAAGGGTGCCCACTATTTGATGGAAGCATAGACAAGTAGCGGTGAGCCCGGCATAGACTGGCGAATATGACCGCCACCTCATCTTTTGCGTCACAGGTAAGCCCAATACAAATTGCCGAAAAGCTTGCGCAGCTCATTCAATGCCGTACGGTCTCGCACCCGGACCGCGATGAAGAAGACCGTGCTGAGTTCACCCGTCATGTGGAACTGCTGAATCAGCTCTTCCCGGCTATCGCCGATGTCGTTGAGCAGCATACCGTGGGGATCACCGGACAACTGTGGCACTGGAAAGGGCAATCCGATGCAAAGCCACTTGTCTTGATGGCGCACCAAGATGTGGTCCCGGTGGAAAGCGAAGCGGACTGGGAATTCGCTCCCTTTGAGGGAATTATTGCCAATGGGTGGATCCACGGCCGCGGAGTTCTCGATGACAAGGGCGACCTCACCTGCATCCTGCAGGCCGCCGAAGAACTCGCCCAGATCGATTTCACCCCGAGGCAAGACGTCTACTTCTTCTTTGGGGATTGCGAGGAAATTGCCGGTCCAACGGCCACCGAGGCTGTTGAATTTTTGCGCAACCGAGGTATCACGCCGTGGATGGTCATCGATGAAGGCGGGGCAATCGCTCATGAAGCATTCCCGGGGGTGAAGATTCCGGTGGGAGTCATTGGTGTGAGTGAAAAGGGGATCATGGACCTCCTACTTGAGGCACAAGACTCGGGTGGACACGCGTCGGCACCACCAAACTTTGGCGCTGTGCAGCGAATTGCACGAGCTATTACCAGATTGCAACGCAAGCCATTCCCGGCAATCATTCATCCGGTAACCGAAGCAATGTTCAAACGCCTAGGGGAGAACACTCCCGGTGTTACTGGTACGGTCTTGAAAACCATTGCCAGACCCGGACGGCTTCCGGGTGAGCTGTTGGCGCGGGTTGGCGCGGAACCTGCAGCCATGGTTCGTACCACGGTTGCGGCAACGGAGCTTGAAGGAAGTGATGGCACCAACGTGCTGGCGCGCCGTGCTGCGGTCACGCTGAATATCCGTATTTCGGTCACCGAATCGGTTGCCTCAACCGTGGAGGGGATCCGAAAACGCATTTCCGATCCTCAGATCAAGCACACGGTACTTACCGCCTCGGAGCCCTCACCCATTTCACCCGTGGACAGCGATCAGTTCGCGCTTATTGAATCCTGTATGAAGGACTCTCACCCCGAAGCACTGCCCGTTCCGTACCTCATGATGGCCGCAACCGACTCACGGTTCTTTACCGGCATAAGTGAGCATGTCTACCGCTTTGCCCCGCTGGCTATGGACAAACAACAGCGTGGTGCCATTCACGGAACCAATGAATCGGTTGCCATCGAAGAATTGGCCAAGGGCGTGCAGTTTTACTCGAAACTACTCAAGGCACTGTAAATGCTGGAGGGGGGTAAGGGATGTATCGGCGCCGCGGAACGTGCCTAAGCGTTATTTGAACGGGTTGCTCGCCACATGGCGGCCAAGCATGCGGCAATGATCAGCGCAGTAGCCCCTAGACCATAGAGCGCGCCGGAACCCTTGGGTGTCACCGAGTCCTGGGTAGATTTCATATAAGTACGCTGCAGGGTAGCCGCGGACTTGCCGATGGACTTGCCGGCCTGCTTGGCATGCCTCTTCCGGCCCTCGAGTGTTGAAAGAACATCTTTCGATGCTGTGGAGAACGCCTGGACATCAAGCTTGTCGAGGGCAGATCGAAGAGAGTCTTCAAGATGTTGCGGGTACTCGACCTTTGTTTTCTTGGCCCAGTGGGCAAGTTGATCGGTAATGGCTTTGAACTGCTTCTCGGTCTTATTCATGTGCTATCTCCCAGCGACGCTCAATAATCTCAGACTAAGCATGTCACGCGTCGGATAGGAGTAGCGAACAGTGAATCAAAAAACCTTACTAGAACATACGTTCTAGCTGTTTGTTTGTGGCACTCATGCGCCATTCTGCCCATTGCCACATCCTGAAGGCAAAAGCCATGGGGTGCGAGTGAAGCGCACCTGCCCCATGGCTATAGATACGAGTATCGTGGCGCATAGGTGGCAGCTAGTGGAAGACCAGGCGAGGGAAACGAGCTTAAGCGAACATGTCTAAACGAAGCGACGCACGAGTCCGCGAACTCCTAGCCTCCATGGCAAATGTCACCGCAGACCTCAGTGTCGATGTCATAGCCCACCAATTAGTCATTGAAGCAATGAATACCTTCGGCGCGACCGCCGGACTACTCGAACTCACCGGCGCCACTCAGGCCCAAGGACAAATCGCTAAAGGCAAAGATGCCCTAGAACTTATTGACATCTCACACCACGAAGAACCCAAACGCCTACGCATAGAGCTCAAAACCCGTGGAGAACGCCTAGGCAAACTAACCCTAGGGCCCAAGAACGGCAAAGACCGTTACTCCAAATACGATAAGGAACTCGCCTCAGCGCTCGCCGGAGCCGCCGGAGTGGCCCTAGAAAATGCCCAACTCTACCAAGACACCTCGGATCGGGTCCGCTGGCTCGAAGCTACTGCCACCATCGGATCACTTCTGGGCGGGGATAAGCAACAAACCCGGGGACTGGACAATGTTGCAGAGCTAGCCCGCCAAGAAGCGAGAGCAAAATACTCATTCATCCTCACTCCCTTGGGAGAAAGCGAAACGCAGAAACATTCCTACCGCATCGCGGGGATTAGCCAGAACGTTCACCCAAGCCTCGCCGGTCGCATTATCACCAAGAACGCCACTGAATGGCCCAAACCGCGTGATGACACCGGCACACTGCTCCTCATGAGACCCGAACCCGTACTACCCCTGGGCGAAATTGCCGATGGCGGACATACCCTGCTCACCGAACTCCATGCCCGAAACACTCATTACGGAATCTTGCTCATGATCAGGGAATTGGGACAACCAAGTTATCGGCCCATCGAAACCCAAATGGCCCAAATCTTCGCATCCAATACCGCCCAAGGCATCGGCTTAGTCCAAGCACATCACCTACACGAGGAGGTACGCCTCTACCTAGAACGCGAACGCATCGCCAGGGACCTACATGACATAGTCATCCAACGCATCTTCGCGGCAGGACTAAGCATCAGCGCACTGGCCAAACACCTACCCACTGACAAAACCCGCGAACGCGCCCAAAGCATTGCCCAAGAACTCGACACCACCATCGCCGAGCTACGTGCCACCATCTACTCGCTACGCACCGGCACCGAAGACCATGAACAACCCAGCAGTCGAATCCTGCGCACCATCAAACTCGCCAGCGAATCGCTCACCTTCACCCCGCGAGTGCACCTGGGAGATGGGCTGGACACGCTAAACGATGAAACCCTGCTCGCCCACCTGCAAGCGGTCATCACCGAATCAATCACCAACGTGGTGCGCCACGCCCACGCACACACCCTGTCTATCGATGTAAGAATCAAGAAGCAAAGCCTCGAACTCACGGTGAACGATGACGGAATGGGAATCAGCACACCAAACTCGGAAAGCGGAATAGCAAATATGCGCCAACGCGCCAGCGAACTCGGCGGAAACCTCACCATCAACACCGATCCCAGCGAAGGCACGCTCCTCACCTGGGCAATCCCGCTCCCGGCCAACTAAACCAACCAGCGACCGTACAAGCTGCAACCCGCTCAGGTCCCGCCATCATGTGGCCCAGCGGGCGGATGAGTAACAAAAACAGCAGCCTGCGTACGCGATTCAAACCCCAATTTCGCCAGCATTGAAGAGACGTAATTCTTCACCGTCTTCTCCGCCAAACGCATGCGCTCGCCGATTTGTCTATTGCTCATGCCCTCACCCACAAGTTCAAGAACTCGACGTTCCTGAGCCGTGAGTAGTCGCATGCGTGGGTCCGGATTGTCGTGGGTGAAAAGTCCGGAGATGATGCGTTGTTTGAGCCCGGGGGTGAATAATGATTCTCCGCGTGCTGCCCTGCGTAGCGCGCCGATCAGATCGTTGCCGGCAATTTGTTTGAGAACGTAGCCCACGGCACCGGCAAGAACCGCTCCGCGCAGTGCTTGTTCATCGTCGTAGCTGGTCAGGATCAGGCAGTTTAATGTTCCATCGATGGAACGTACATCGCGGCACACCTCGATTCCTGTCCCGTCGGGGAGCCGTGCATCGAGTACCGAAACATCTGGGCGTAGGGCCGGGATTTGTTTGCGGGCATCCTTGGCGCTGCCAGAAGTGCCAACCACTTCGAATCCTTCACCCTCGAGTAACTCGGCAAGCCCGCGGCGTACAAGTTCGTGATCATCAAGGATAAATACGCGAATGGGAGCCGTTGCGGGTTCTTCTGCCGGGGGGAGTGCGGGGGAACCTGCTGCCGTTGCGTCGTCCATGTCCGCCACTTCCGATCCCGAAGAGTTTGAGGTTTCACCTAGTATTTCAATTCTTGGCCGCGGCATGGTCTCTGGGCAAGGGGCCAAAGACCCGACGTGGAAAAGTACCAGCCTGCCACGAGAGTTATCGAGGATTACGCCTGCAGACCCAGCAGGGTCCTGACCCGGTCATACTTGCGCGCAAGTCGTTCTTGTACATCCTGCGGCAAAAGGGCGGTGCGGGCCGGGTCTGTGTTATCCGCCAAATCACCGCGCTTAACGAGCAATGCGGTGGGGTTCGCTGCTACGCGAGCGCAATAGTCATCGAGTGGTTCGCCAGAACGTTTGGTCACCGCCTGCACTGCGGTAATAACCTGGGCAGGGATTTCCGCTGCCGTTAGATCTTCGGCGGTGACGTCGCAATCCTCCAGGACGTCGTGAAGCCATGCCGCGGCAACTGCGCAATCATCGCCACCCAGCCCGCGTACGGTCGCGGCCACGCGTTCGGGATGCAGGATATAGTCCGCTCCGGCCTTATCCGTCTGACCAAGGTGTGCGTTACACGCGATATCTTGTGCAATCTGTAGATAACTTTGCTGGCTCATGATCTGCCTTCCGGACGTTGGTAACCTGCCCTTTGAGCTTAGCGAGAGCATAAGACAAATGGCGCAACGAGCTGATTTAGGTGGTTCTCTGCTCCGGCGGATAGGAGATATTCGGTCCGTCCACGCGTGCAAATGATGTGAGTGTGTGGGCGCTGACCTTGGTAGCGGAGAAAATATCGAGGACTTCGATGCCGCGGATCAGCAGCGCGTCTCCAATCAGTGAGGGGTGGCAACGCCAGGGCAGAACCTCGGCACACATGATGGCCAGATCATTTGATTCGGCAAGGCTTATGAGCCGATCGATGCCTTCGAGAAAGGGCTGGGTTTGCATGTAGTCTGCATAACCACGGAACGATTCGTTGTGCCAGCCAGTATTGATTGAATCCTTGTGGGTGGGCCGTAGCCCTCCGAGCTCTGTGAGCCGCTGATAGGCAATTGCCGATTTTGGAAGGGTGAGTGCTAAATCTTCGCCATCGAATTGTGGGTTGTGCCGGGAGCGCGGGATCGTGCGGATGTCCACCAGCTGTTTGATGCCGTGTGTGCGCAAGACGTCAATGAATTCCTCGAGCTCATGCGTTGAATGCCCGATGGTAAAAATGCGGGTGGCACTCATTTGAACCCCCAACCTTCCGTTACTAGGCAGCATGCGCAGCAAGTGAATCGCTCTAATACCTTCAGCGTAAGGGCACAGCGCACCTAATCACATCCAGGAAGCCGTATCTTTGAGCGCCAGCCACTGTGCACGGGTGATCGCGTATTGCACGTCTCCCTGCTCATCACCGGGAATATGCACCGGCCAATCGGCCTGTAAGGTTCGTACCAATCTCATGCCGGAATTTTCCATCACCTTGCGTGAAGCTACGTGAACGGCCATGGTGTTGGCGATGACCCGTTCGATGTGCGGAAAGCTAAAGGCATGGGAAATAAGTGCCCGTGATCCTTCGGTGGCCAAACCCAAACCCCAATAACGCTGAGCAAGACGGTAGCCGAGTTCGGGTTCCGTGGGGGATGCGCCGGGTTCTGGGCGTAGATGAAACCAGCCCATGAAGTCGCCAGTCTTGGTAGACTCGGCGGCCCAAAAGCCGAAGCCCGGGGTGTGCCGATAGTAATCCAGAAATGCGGGAAGAACCTCGTCCCGCATTTCTTCTCGTGGCGTCGGGACACCATTGGTAATGAAATGCATGACTTGTGGATCCGAATCCAGTTCCACGAGCACCTCAAGATCTGCCATGGTGAATTCACGCAACATCAACCGCTCGGTGCGTAGCAAGATGCTCATGTATCAGTGTGCACCCAGCTGCCACGCTCGATATATATAACCTCCAGATCGGGCGGTTGTAAGCATTTCTGACCGGCTGTCAGCTTTGTTACGTGGCTGGTTGTTCTTAGCAGCTGGAGATCTATTTCTACTCCAATAGATCAACTAGAGCGGGTCGACTGTCAGCGGACCGAAGCAGATTCAGACGTAATTCGGCCTTTGTCGCGAGTTCTGCAGGGGTTGACCCTGCACGATCGCGGCGTGCGCAATCCGATCTAAGCCCGCGCCAAGCAACGGGGTTACTGTTCTAAGTGTCATGGAAAGCGTTTCGAGATGAGTCGCACCACCATGCAGAACAAGATTTCGATGCCGATACAGCCGACGCATTGCTGAGACCATATGCTTTTTTGCTTCCATTAAAGTACCTGACGGGTTTGTCAGCAAACGTTTCACGCGTTCCTCTGCAGCGCGATCAGATGCATTTGGGAGAACTAGAGAGTTCCCGGAATGAATCCATCCTGCGACTAACTGTGCACGATCCCGGTTAGTAGATTCCTCGCCGAGATTAGCCATCTTTTTTGAAAGGACGTCAGTTTCCTCTGGAGCATGTGCGTAAGAAAGTGTTGTGAGTTCTGGACGAGGCCACGAGCATGCGGTCAACGCTGCCATCCGGTCTGCTGCAAGTACGCCACGACCTTCCTCGCTCTCGTCATCGCCACGCAGTAACAAAGCCTCCGTCGCCGACCATCCTCCGGAAATTGCCGTAGCAATTGAGCCATGATTCATAGGTGCTGCGAGTTCCAAGGCATTGTCCAGTAGAGTTCGTTCTTGCACGGCGTACAGACGTTGCTCACGTACCAAAGACAGAACGAAACCCCCTCGTCCTGGTCTCTGCAGGGGTAGGGGAGCCGAACGCCCCTGAACTACAAGTAGTCCAAAGTCTTTGAGTTTAGTAAGTTTTCGGCTATATGTGGCCCGAGCCTTCAATCGATCGACTATTTCTCGAACTTCCTCTGCAGCGGATCGGGAATTAAACCCGCGGAGTGATACAGCTATTGAAGAAAAAGCTGGAGCTGAGCAAGTATACTGCGTGAGCTAACTGCTCACGCCCCAACTTTGGAATGAGCTCGGAAAATTGGCGGAAGCGGACTCATAACCAGACTTTCCTTTGCAGCTGGACCAAGAATGACTGGGTTACAGCACTCAAACCTGATGGCCAGACTAAATCATCCGTTCAGCATTCGTGCTGGTGCCAATTGGGGTGGGCCCAAAATCCTTGAACTCGCCTTTACACGTCTGTAAACCCAGCCAACTAGGAATTAATCCCGATGCGTACCTTGCCGTTTTCGACCATCCAGCGCTGATCGAGCCTGACATTATCTAGTAAACGACGGTCGTGCGTGACCAAAAGAAGTGCACCATCGTAGGCCTCGAGTGCCTCTTCGAGTTGTTCGATGGCCGGTAGATCAAGGTGGTTGGTTGGCTCATCAAGCACCAGCAGGTTGACCCCACGAGCCTGAAGTAGCGCGAGACCCGAACGGGTACGCTCGCCCGGGGACAAATCCCGTACCAAGGAAGCCGTCTGGTGTGCCTTGAGCCCAAACTTGGCGAGCAAGGTACGGGCATCGGCGGGCGACATTTCCGGAACCGCCAACTCGAAAGCTTCGCCCAGCGCCACGTCTTCGCCCAGGTAACTACGCGCCTGATCAATCTCGCCAATGGCCACCGAGGAACCCAATGACGCCGAACCCGTATCCGGGGCAAGATGACCCAACAGCAGATTCAGCAGTGTTGATTTTCCTGCACCATTGGGGCCGGTGATACCGATGCGATCTCCGGCGCTTACCTGGGCAGAGACCGGACCGAGGGTGAAATCCCCACGGGTGATCGAAACATCATTGAGCGTTGAAACAACCGTTGAACCACGCGGGGCCGAGGCAATCTCAAATTGCAAAACCCATTCCTTGCGAGGCTCGGCAACCTCATCCAGGCGGGCAATGCGTGATTCCATTTGACGGACCTTTTGCGCCTGCTTTTCCGAAGACTCGGAGTTTGCCTTGCGCCGAATTTTGTCATTATCCGGTGCCTTTTTCATTGCATTGCGGACACCTGCCGAAGACCATTCACGTTGGGTGCGGGCACGAGAAACAAGATCGGCTTTCTTGTCGGCGAACTCATCATAGGCCTCGCGAGCATGGCGACGATTGATGGCACGTTCTTCAAGGTAGGAGTCGTAGCCACCGTCGTACACGGCAACCGAGTTCTGCGCCAGATCTAATTCAACGATGCGCGTGACGCAGCGGGCCAAGAATTCACGGTCGTGGGAAACCAACACCACACCGGTTCGCAGTGAGGAAACAAAGGATTCAAGACGTTCGAGCCCGGCCAGATCAAGATCATTTGTCGGCTCATCAAGCAACACAAGATCAAAGCGGGAGAGCAGCAACGCGGCCAAAGCAACGCGGGCAACCTGGCCACCGGAAAGCGCGGTCATGAGCGTATCGGTCGGCAGATCAAAACCGAGCTCGGCAAGGATCCCCGGTGCGCGGTCCTCAAGATCCATGGCCCCCGAAGCCATCCAGTGATCAAAGGCGAGCGCGTAGGCATCATCGGCACCCGGTGCGCCAGAACCCAGTGCCTCGGCAGTAGATTCCATGGCAGTGGTTGCCGCTGCACACCCGGTGCGGCGCGCAAGATAGCCCTCAATGGTTTCACCAATGATGCGTTCGTGTTCCTGGGGTAGCCAGCCAATGAACGCGCCATCGGGTGCGCTTGAGACACTGCCACCCAGTGGCTCATCAACACCTGCAAGTAGGCGCAGGAGCGTGGATTTACCGGCACCGTTGGCACCCACCACGCCGATGACGTCTCCCGGAGTTACGGTAAAGCTCAGTGCGGAGAAGAGGGTTCGGTGGGCGTGGCCACCGGCAAGATCCTTGGCCACGAGTGTTGCAGTCATGAAACTAGTTTAGACAGTTCACACTGCCGCGCCCGACCACTGGTGAACTGGGGCACAGGCAACTAGCTAGCGTAGGTAGGCCGAGCTCATCCATCCGGTTCGCGTACCAATCTTTACTTGAACCCAGGTTCCCGATTTCTTGCCGGTAAGCGAGACCTTGGTTCCCTTTTTAGCGGTGAGCAAGACGGCCGAGGAAGTATTGGCAGACTTGCGTAGGTTCAGATTGGCGGTGGTTACCTTGGTGGAGCTGCTGGATGAGTTTTTCGGGGAAGTTTTGGTGGGTGCGGGCTTGGGTGAAGAAGCAACACCGTAGTAGTGCTCGAGGGTCTTTGATTTCTTTTTGGCCATGTCTTTGGCCTGTTCAGTACCAACATAGCGGAAATGCCAAGGCTCGTAGTTGTAGCCGGTGACTTTCTCCTGCCCCTTGGGGTAGCGCAGAATAAAACCATGCTTGGAGGCATTCTTAGCCATCCATCTACCCACCTGAGTGGATTCGAAGCATGCCTGCAAGGCGCATTTACGGTTGTAGTTTCCAACATCAACCGTTAGTCCGGTTTGGTGCTCCGAGGTACCTGGTTTGGCGGCAATTCGTTGGGCGTAGGCGGAGCCATATTGCCGAGTATATTTGTCCATGAGGTAGCTCTGCGTCGCATACGACCGGTAGCCGGAGGTGAGCTTGATATTCACACCGTCCTTCTTCGCGGCCTTAGCCAACTTTCGGTAGGCGGTTGCCGTCTGAATTTGAAGTTCGATTCCGGTACCTGAAATCGTTGACGTTTTTGGTTTGTAGTTCTTGGGAATCAACGGATATTTCTTGTTAACCAGCACGTTGATCTTGGCCGGGTCGCGTGGAACCGGTTTTTTGTTGGCAAGCTGTTGGCTCTGGGAAACCAAAACGGAGTCAACCAGTTGGACGCTTGTTGATGGTGTGCTCAGCGCAAGTGCCGAACCAGAAGTGAAAGAAAGCGATACCGTCAGCAACGCTGTGGCCAAGAGTGCCGATAAACGTAGTTCCTTACGCATGTAGTTCTCACTTCCAGTTCGTTCAAATACCCCCATACGCAATCATCGGTGGAGCCGGGGCGTTAGGAAGTATCCTAGCCACTTTCGGTAGCAAATAGCGCTGAATGTGGGTTGAAGATCCCACTGGAGATGTAAAAGATATTGCTGATAATGATCAAGGCGATGTTGGTGCCAAGATACATGGCTGTTGTCAGTGCAGGGACGATGTCCGGATTAATGGTGTAGGCGAAGAAGCTACGTAGTCCCGCATCAAGAAAAAACCCTAGCCCCCACACCACAGTCGAGATCCTCCACATGCGTCGAAACCGTGGGGCAGCTTTCCAATGCACTTCCCAATTGCCGGGCCAGTGCATGCGACCCTCAATCAGGGGTCTAGTGAAGGTATAAACGATGGGCCGTTCGGTGCGTATTGAGTATATGAACCATGCCCCGGTTCCCGCGGTGATTGCTGCATCCCTTGCCATCAGGAATTGTGGTGAACCGGGAATGAATGCCAGCAACGTTGCGGCCAAGGACACCAATGAAAAGTACGTGGTGATAATCGAGGCACCTGTGCGCCTGCGAACCAAACTCCAGATTGCCGGAACCCCAGTTGCGACAGCGACGATCACCAAGCTTAGATAAATCGATAAGCCGAAGGCGCGCAACACATAGTAGAGCGCTGGAGGTAGCGCAATTGCAGCAAGGAATAATAGCGCCGCGAGCCACCGAGGTTTGGTGGAACGTGGTGCTGATTGACCAGTCGAATCAGGGTGTTGTGGCACGGGCTCGCGATGCTAGGTGTTGTGTTCTGCCCGGTACACGTGCACCATTGCGTTTGCGTGTCCGTGGCCAATACCGTGCTCGGTTTTCAGCCAATTCACTTGTTCAAGGTGTTTAGCTTCGGTGACAGTATCGAGCAAGCTCATCCAGTGTCCAATGGGGTGGCCATATTTTGCTTCGATGGAGGGGAAATAGGATCTGGGGCCTTTAGCCGCTTCGCTCATGATCCAATCCGAACACAATCGACTTTCTGTCACAAGAGAAAGCCGGCAAGAAGGCAAGTTTTCTAGTTGGTGTGGTGAGAGTGACTTTGTACCCTAGCGACACGTGCCACGCAGGAGCAAGATGAAATTACGCCGAAAGAACCACCACGGAAACTAGCGGGTTACGATTCGCGCAAGACCAAGGAAAATTCTAGGAGCGTACACATGCGAGTTCCTCCCGCATCACGTGCCAGCAGCATGCGAATGGACCGGGGAACATGATGAAAGGCAAGGAGATCTAGACCATGAAGCGGTTTACTGAATGGCAGAACTGGCTAGTGGTGGCAGCCGGTGTTTACACGCTGCTCGCCATGACATGGACCAATGCGGTGGGTTCCTCTAACGCCTATATGACCAGCGGCGGTATCGCCCTGATCGTCATTGGCGCAATTAACCTGGTGGCAACGGGTCAGCCGATTGCTGAATGGGTTCAAGTGATCGTAGCTCTGGCAGTCGTTGCAGCCCCTTGGATGGGAAGCTTCGCCTCCGGCACACCGGGAGTCGCTTGGAATACCTGGGTACCAGGTGTTGTAGCACTTGCTGCTTCGGCCTTGGCAATTCAGCCAGCAATGAAGGTTTACCACGAGCATCATGCGGTAGGTTCACACTAATAGTGTGAATCCTCCATGCAGTGCCCAAGTAGGAAATTGACGATGTGGGATCCGGTGAGACCGGGTCCCACATCCATGTGCGAGACGGTCAATGTGGCGCTTTTAGTCGAAATAGTGAATAGTCAGCGACCATAAGTGCGTGGTGCATTGTGGTTTTATATGAGTGCTTCGGAGCTAATCTCAATTATCCAGACCTTGTATGGGGAATTGAGAACTTCCTTCTCAGGGGATGCTGGGGAAGCATCTGCGCGGAAGCGAGCCGAGAAATTGACGTATACGCCGAGTGTGCCGCGAAGCAGAAACAAAGCACGTGGCGATTACCGCGATAAGGTTCATAATATGTTGCTACGAACCGAAGAACTTGAAGACCGTCCCGCGATTAGCAAACTAGTAGCTAGAGCCTTTGCCGACCAAGCAAAAGGGGGGGAACCGGGTGAAGTTGCTCTTTTGGAGCAGCTTTATGCGTGCGATGAATACATTCAGCAGTTCTCGGTTGTGGCACTCGTTGAAGATCAGATTGTTGGCCACGTTATAGCAACTCGCGGTTGGTTAGATGGTGATGTCCCGCTTTTGGGTTTGGGTCCCATCGCGGTAGATCCAGAATTTCAGGGCAAGGGGATCGGTGGTGCGTTGCTTAATGAGATCCGCGACCGGGCGATCGCTGCAGGAGAACGGGGCATTATTTTGTTGGGGCATACGACGTATTACCCGCGGTTTGGTTACGTTCCTGCGATTCCTGCTGGCATCATTCCCTCAGACGTTTCATGGGGAGACCACTTCATGGCGCTACAACTGGGCGATAAGGAGCTTCCACAAGGGAAGTTTATCTACGCAGCACCATTTGGGGTGTAGCGGTATCGGGAAGCCGTCACCGAAAACGGGTTGCCCGATTTGGGAGACCGTGAAGTTAATCCGCTAAACGCCATGGGCCGGGAGTTCTCAGTAAGGAGTCATCCCGGCCCATGGCGTTTTCCTTGGGCTATTTCTTAGCCATCCACATAGTTGCGCAGCTTGGTGGTGAGCTCAAGAAGGGTCTTGAACTCTTCCTCGGAAAGCGCGCCACCAATGAGCTGATGGATACCCTTGACGTGTTCGCGGCCAATTGCCTTTTGGAGCTTGGCCCCTTTTTCGGTCAGCGTGAAGAGTACTGCTCGCTGATCAGTGGGATCCGCAGCTCGCGAGACTAAACCCTTCTGTTCCAGCCGATCTGCCATGCGGCTGAGGCTTGGCTGAGAGATCAGCAAGTGCTGATTCAAGTCCGAGAGCCGGGAAGAACCCGAGGGGCACCTCGAGAGGTTGAAGAGCACGTCATACTCGCGAGTGCTTAATTCCTTGAACTCGGGTAGCTTCTGCAACCGGCGCATGACCGAGACCTGCGCGCGGAAGAGCGACTCCCAGGCTGTATTTGAGTCACGTAATGACGCTGGATTAGGCATTGGTCTTCCCGACGGCAAGCTTTGCATCGCGTGCCGCAACACGGTTTGCGTGGGTTGGCGCCTCGGGGTGATCCGCTGGCTTGCGTGAGTCCAGTTCCTTGCGGAGTTCCGGCAGCACATACTCGCCGAAGAGATCAAGCTGTTCCAGCACGGTCTTGACCGGCAAGCCTGCGTGATCCACCAAGAAGAGCTGGCGGTGATAGTTGCCGAAGGCCTCCTGGAACGTGAGGGTCTTTTCGATCATTTCCTGTGGCGAACCAACAGTCAGCGGAGTCTGCTCCATGAAGTCTTCCATGGAGGGCCCGTGGCCGTAGACCGGCGCGTTGTTGAAGTACGGGCGGAACTCGTTCTTGGCGTCCTGGGAGTTCTTGCGGATGAAGAACTGGCCGCCCAGGCCCACGATTGCCTGGTCCGCGCGGCCGTGGCCGTAGTGCTCGTAGCGTTCGCGGTAGAGATCGATCAGCTGCTGGTAGTGCTCCTTGGGCCAGAAGATGTTGTTGGCGAAGAAGCCGTCGCCGTAGTAGGCGGCGATCTCGGCGACCTGCGGGGTGCGGATTGAACCGTGCCAGACAAATGGAGCAACATCATCCAGCGGGCGCGGGGTGGAGGTGAAGTTTTGCAGCGGGGTGCGGTACTTGCCTTCCCAGTTCACGACGTCCTCGTCCCAGAGGCGGCGCAGCAGGTTGTAGTTTTCCACGGTCAGGTTCACCGAGTCCTGCATGTTTTTACCGAACCACGGGTAGACCGGGGCGGTGTTGCCGCGGCCCAGTACCAAATCCACGCGGCCTCCGGAGAGGTTCTGTAGCATGGCGAAGTCCTCGGCGATCTTCACCGGGTCGTTGGTGGTGATCAGCGTGGTGGCCGTGGAGAGGATCAGTTTCTCGGTCTGCGCCGCAATGTAAGCCAGCGTGGTGGTGGGGGACGAGGAGAAGAACGGGCGGTTGTGGTGCTCGCCAATGGCGAAGACGTCCATGCCAACTTCTTCGGTCTTCTTGGCGATGGCAACGATGTCATCGATGCGCTGTTTTTCGCTAGGGGTGTTGCCGGTGGTTGGGTCGCGGGTGATGTCGCTGACCGAGAAAATGCCGAACTGCATGAGAGATTCCTCCGTGAATGGTCTGGCTTATATTGTGCCACATTTGTATGCGTTTGCATGTAATAGCGCTGTCGTCAGTGGAAATATTCCAACTGCTCCTGTGAAGCACCTCACGTCAGGGCGTGCATCGCGATATAGTCCGGCTATGGACCCAATGACTTCTCCCCGCGAGCAAGTACCAGCACACGTTCCCGTGCCGTGGAAGGCTGTGGGCGCAATTGTTGGATTCTTGGCGGTTGTCGAAATTACCAGCGGAATCTTGCAGGGCTACTACACGCCGCTCATGACCGATATTGCGCGGCATCTGGGCATCCATGATGCTGATGTCAACTGGTTTGAAGCGGCCCAACTCATGGTCTCTGCCTTGGCCGTCCCGCTGCTGGCTTCTATGGGCGATATCTTTGGACACAAGAAGATGCTGCTGCTCTCGGCAATCGTTACGGCGGTTGCCTCCTGGGCAGTAGTATTTTCGGGATCTTTTACAACTTTCTTGATTGCCTGGGCATTCCAGGGCTTCTACGCCGTGTGGCTTCCCCTTGAAATTGCCCTGATCTTTTCGCGAGCCAGAAAACTAGGAACACCGGGACCCATCACCCGACGGGCCGCAGGAATCTTGGTGGGAGCCCTTGAATTTGGTGTCATCGTAGGTGCGCTTGCGGGCGGTGCATTAATCAGTGTTTTCGGTGGAAACCTTGCCTTGACCATGACGATCCCCGCGATCGCCACCACCTTATGTGTCTTTGCCGTTGGCTTCGGCGTACCCGATGACGGGGATCGCAGCGGCGCCAAGATCGATGGTGGCGGATTTATCTACCTGGCCATTGGTTTGCTTCTGTTGACCAGCGGATTGAGCTTCCTACGCATCAACGGCCCGGCAAGTCCTCTGGTCTGGGGTTCGCTAGTTGCCGGGCTGCTCATGCTCTACGTGTTCTACCGGCATGAAAACAAACAAGAGGACCCGCTGATTGACTTCAAGGTGCTTTTCGCCCGCTCCATGTGGCCGCTTCAGCTCACCGCGGGACTCTTTGGAATTTCCGTGCTTGGCGCGCAAATTCCCATGAGTACCTTTGCCCGTACCGATCCCAGCATCAATGGCTATGGGCTGGGGCTCAGTGCCTCCGGGGTTTCGGTCATCATTGGTGCTTATGTGCTCTCCATGCTGCTAGGTGCATTGGCCTTCCCTACGGTGGCGCGCTGGGTAGGAATGCGGATGTCATTGGTAGCCGCCAGCAGCCTCGTGGGAATCGGGTATCTGCTCTTTCTGCCGTTGCATGAGAATTTAACCCAAACATTGACCAACATGATTATTGCCGGTTTGGGTTCGGGCGCTCTGGTTGCGGCACTTCCCGCGGCCGCAGCAGCTGCCGCTCCATTCCACCGAACCGGTATGGCCACCGGTCTCACCAATGCGGTGAAAACGATTGGTGGTTCGTTTGCCTCGGCGGTGTTCGGTTTGGCACTCATTGGACAGGCCGTGGGAGCAGCAGCGGAGGGCACTAGCGAGAGTTTCGCTGCTCCATTAACCGGCTACATGATTGTGTGGGCCATCTGTGGCGGTGCCGCCATGATCTGCGCGCTGGCACTACTCGCGGTTCCACGCGGGGCCCTGGATGACGCACCGGTAACCGTGGAGTAGAGACGGAATCAGAAATCTTTGCAGACACCATGCTGGGATTGAAACGACAAATATTTTTCTGCCACGTCATGACGCGGTCGTGGTTTCCCCCTGATAAGTCTCAGGGGGGATCAAGACTGTTGTGCTCAGGAAGACACCGGTTTGTCCCTACGTATACGGATCATCCGTAGAACTATTCCTAATGCCAAGACTCCTAAGCCAACCGCGATAGACATGTATGGCAACGTAACTATGAGAAGTACACAGGCCATGGCCCCCAATATTTGCAGAAACCTGGGGAAGCGACGATCGGAATGTGGCTGAGTGTAGGCAGCAATGTTTGCAACCAAGTAATAGATCAGCACACCAAACGATGAGAAGCCGATGGCACCGCGTACATCTGCCATGGCGATGACCACGCAGATCAGTACGGCTAGTGTGAGCTCGGCCCGATGTGGAACCCTATATTTTGGGTGAATAGCTGATAACCAATGCGGCAGATCATGCTCTCGGGCCATGGCCAGCGTGGTACGTCCAAGGCCCGTAATGAGCGCCAGCAAGGCACCTAGCGCGGCCAGTGCCGCGGCTACCTGAACAATTGATACAGTCCAGCGTGTAGAAGTCGCCTCGGCCAGGGCACGTAATGGTGCTTGAGTGGAGGCGACTTGCTCAGGACCCAAGACAGCCAAAAGCGTGAAAGCTACGGCGCCGTAGATAACTATCGCAATGCTCAGCGCAATGCCAATGGCCCGAGGAATAGTGCGGCGCGGATTGCTGACCTCCTCGCCCATTGTCGCAATGCGTGCATAACCGGCAAAAGCAAAGAATAACAATCCACTTGATTGCAGGATGCCATACCAACCGTGTGCAAAGAGCCCAACACCTAGAACCTTAGAAGGTTCGGGTGAGGCCAACCCCCATGCCGCCGCGATAAGCACAGCGAGACCGGCGAGTACCAAAATCACCAGCAATCGCGTCAGCGCAGCGGTACGCGTGACGCCGTGATAATTCACTATTGCCAGGACGACGACCGCAGCCATGGCCAGCGGTCGCTCCCAACCGGACGGTGCAACATATGCTGCAAACGTCATGGCCATGGCAGCCGCACTCGCTGTTTTACCAATGACAAAACCCCAGCCGGCAATGAAACCCGGCCAAGGTCCGAGCCGTTCGCGCCCATAGACGTAGGTGCCACCGGAGGCTGGATATGCGGCTGCCAATTGCGCCGATGATGTCGCATTGCAGAACGCCACGAACGCAGCAATGAGCAATCCAACTAAAAGCCCCGAGCCGGCTACCTGTGCCGCAGGACTGAAAGCAACAAAAACACCGGCGCCGACCATGGAACCAATACCGATGAGGGAAGCATCGAACGTACCGAGTCGGCGAAGCATAAGCGGGGGATTAGTCACTGGGGGAGATACTGCCTTTGAAGCGTTAGGAGGTACGTGTGCTTTACATGGTTCTGCCAGCATTGCGCAGCACCGTGTCCAAGAAATGTAAGCATGGATTCATATCGCAGAAACTTCATTTCCTAGCATTGGATGGGACTGAGAATACCTCGCTTTGTGTGCAGCGAAGCTGTAGGGCTCTAGCAGTTCATCAAGAGTTTGCCAAGACTTCATGGACGGATGTGAGCTCAAGAACTACAGCTCCTGATAGTGCTGGAACACCCTCGTAGGATGGCTCGTTGACTAGCTCGTCGCCCGGAACTCAGGGTTGGGAAACCGCGCTACTCGGGGATAAATCAGGGATGCCTCGGGGCGGACCCCTACGGATTCTGCTGGGTTTGATCCTGCGACCGGAATAGCGTTGAAACCGAACCACACGAGATCTTCGAAGCTATCGCCCTCGCCTAGCCCCGAGGATTCCAAAAGCTTGAAGGAAGGGAAAAGTATGATTATATTTCAGGATTTAGGCAAGGATTACGGATCAGTCCGTGCCGTGGATTCACTGAGTCTTAGTGTTATGCCGGGGAAAGTGACAGGTTTTCTGGGACCCAACGGGGCCGGGAAAACTACGACCATGCGGATGTTGCTAGGTCTAGATAGTCCAAGTCGGGGTAGTGCCACGATCAATGGTGTCGGCTATGCCCAGCTCCTGGCTCCGCTACGTACCGTCGGTGCATTGTTGGAACCCCGCACAGGTCACCGCGGACAACGCGCAGATTCTCATTTGACGGGTCTAGCACGAAGCAACAAGATACCGGTGGTGCGAGTGCAACAGGTGCTTGAGGAGGTTGGACTAGGGGATACCGGGAAGCGGCGCATTGGTACCTTTTCACTGGGCATGCGTCAACGTTTGGGAATAGCAGCGGCGCTTTTGGGAGACCCCGAAATTTTGATCTTTGATGAACCGGTGAATGGATTGGATGCAGACGGGGTTGCCTGGATCCGTGGATTGATGCGAGCCAAGGCTGCAGCCGGAGCAACCGTATTTGTCTCCAGCCATCTCATGAGTGAGATGCAATCGACGGCTGATCAACTAGTGGTGATTGGTCGCGGGAAACTGCTCGCTCATGATTCGATGGATCACGTGCTTGCCTCAAGTGCACAAAACTCGGTGGTAGTTTCCTCTCCGCACATTGGGATCTTGGCCGGCGCACTGGAAAAGGCCGGGTTTACCGTGGCTATGAGTGGTATTGAATCCTTGCAAGTCACCGCAGCCACCCCAACTCTAGTGGGCGGAATCGCCCATGAATTGGGGCTTCGGATCAATGAACTGAGCTTGCAGCGAGCTTCCCTAGAACAGGCATACACGGAACTTACTGCACAAAGCCTTGACTACGTGCCAACGGGAATTGTGGAGGAATCATGAGCCATAAAAATGTTGTTGATAGCAGTATTGAGAGGAACGCTACGCTGTCACGGAGTTCCGGAGCAAGGCCAAGTTTTGGGGCAGCCATGTTTTTTGAAGCTACCAAACTATGGGCAGTGCGCTCGACTCGGATAACCCTTGCAAGCGCATTGATAGCTCATATTGGGCTTTCGTGGCTACTCGCCTTTTCTGCCAAGGCCAGTGGTGATAATGGCTATGAGTCATTCATGCCGGCTCCGTATATGTCGTTGGCATCGTTGCAACTGGCGCAGTTGTTCGTTGCAGCACTTGCAGCATTATCGATCACCAGCGAATACTCAAATGGAACAATCTTTTCATCATTGCAGGCGGTCCCGCTACGGGCCCGACTGTTGGGTGCCAAAGCTGCAGTGATCGGAATCTTGGGATTCGTTTTTGGTTTGCTGTTGATCGGTGCGGGAACACTACTTGCTGCCCCGGCGGCTGGCCACTATGGTGCCTTTGGCGCCGATGAACTATTGATCGCTTTGTTCGGTGGCGGGTTCTATTTGGGAGCGCTGTCGATGATGATGCTCGGCGTTGGCGTACTACTACGCAGTACAGCCGGTGCCATTACCAGTGCTTTTGTGCTGATTTTTGGGCTCCCGCAGATTCTTCCGTTGTTCAATATTCAGTGGCTTCAGGATCTCGCTTTTTACCTACCGACAAATGCCGGTCAGATACTCGGTACCGGACAGACCGAACCTTACGGCGCAACAGTAGCCGTACTAGTCTTAGTGCTTTGGACATTAGTACTCTTAGGCTCCGGAATCTGGGTATTCAAGCGCAGGGACGCCTAATATTTCTCATGCGGTGCAACACCGAACACTACCCGTGACGCATGTGTTTCCACCACGTCAACGGGTCAGCTACCTTGAACCGACGTCCGGTCATGGAAGTGGGCACGATGCGTACGAATTGGTCCTTAGGTCCCGAATCCCAAGGGAAGAGCATGAGGTTAAACGAATCGAGGGTTTCTTCGATTCCGGCAAAGAACTCGGCGTTGCCCTGAACCATCACCGACCACGCGATACCGGTGGCAGAGTCGATTCCATCTGCCTGAAATGCGACACGCGGCTGGGCACGCATTGTCTTGAGTTTGCTGCCTTCACCACTGCGGAACACTACAGTTCCGTGGTCAACCGTGAAGTTGATGGGGAAAAGTTGCGGGGCATCGTTGAGCGTGACCGCCAAGTGGCCTAGCGAGATGGTGCGTAAAAGCTCTAGGCATTGGTGGGTTTCGAGGTTTTCAACATCCGTTCGAGTCTGCTTCTCATCCATGATTTGAGCGTACGTGGAAGGAACCTAGATGGCCAGAGATATAACGGCAATCCGTTGGTACGAATAATGAATAAGAAAGGAAGCTGTTGTACGCGCCATTTCGGCGCGGACAACAGCTTCCTTCACGTTTTCTAGAGAGTTTTAGCCTAGGAACCCTTCGGCTTGAATTTCCCTTCTTCAACATCCTTGCGTTCGCGCCGCGTGAGCGGAATTGAACCGGTTGCCGGGTTGATCAAGGTTCCCGGTGGGTAGTTTTTAACCGGATCCTTTGCCGCGGACTTGGTCGGATCCCCGGTGGCAGGAATCGGAGCCGAATCGGTGGTTAAGGCTGCGCCAGTAGCTGCGGCCATGGCGCGGACCAGATCGTTTGTTGAGGTGGTTGGTGCGCTCAAATCCGATCTTTTGTACTTTGTAGCGCGTCGCGCGGCCCCACGTTCCTTGGCACCTTCAACCAGGTGGTAAAGCACCGGAACCAGGATCAGGGTCAAGGCCGTTGAAGATACAAGACCACCGATGACAACAACTGCCAATGGCTGTGAAATAAATCCACCACCACCGGTGAGCCCCATGGCCATAGGAACCAACGCGAAGATGGTTGCCAGAGCGGTCATGAGGATCGGGCGCAGACGCTGGCGGGCACCATGATAAATGGCATCCTGCAAGTTCATCGCAGGCCGGTGGCCCAACGGTAAACGGTACTGGTTGATCAGGTCGATGAGCACAATTGCATTAGTGACAACAATACCCACGAGCATCAGCATGCCAATCAAGGATGGCAGCCCCAGTGGTACTCCCGTCAGTAGCAGCAGCCCAATGGCGCCAGTTGCTGCAAATGGAATCGACACCAACAAGATCAGCGGCTGAACTAGTGATTTGAACGTGGCAACCATGACCACATAGACAATTGCAACAGCCGCAAGAAGCGCGAGGTAGAGCTGGGCAAAGGCATCAGCCTGCTCGGTTGCTGCACCACCCAGTTCCGCTGTTGCGCCAGCAGGAAGCTCCAACGCGTCAAGGCGCTTGGTGACCTCCGCGGAGACCGAACCAAGATCATTCTCACCAGGGGTGATCGACACCGTCGCGATGCGATCCCCATTGGAAGAAGTGATGGTTGCAGGAGATTCGGTTCGCTCAACCTTTGCAACATCACCGAGCTTCACCATGCCGGACGCGGTGGGCAGTGCGAGATTACGCAACTGGTCAAGATCGGTCAGATCTGTCCCTTCACCGATACTGATCGGGAAATCGGTGTAGCCAAGGCGCACCGTACCGGCAGGAACCGGTGAGAGTGTAGCTGCCGTGATGCCACCAATTTGTGCTTCGGTCAGGCCAGCCTTGGCGGCCTTGACTCGGTCAATCTCTACGGAGACCTGCGGCCGTGCAGCAGAGAGGTTGTCGCTAACATCTGTGGCACCTTCGATGCCGGTCATTGCCTTTTGCGTTGTGGCAGTTGCCTCGGTGAGTAGCTCCGGTGTTGGCGCACCAACCTTGACTGTTACCGCCGAGGAACCACCCATGCCGCCCTCGGAGCTGGAGACGGTGATCTCCGAATCCTTACCCCAGGGTTCAACTGCTGCACGAGCAGCCTCAAGGATCGCTTTCTGATCGGCCTCGGCATCCGTCATCACGGTGAAGCTTGCCTGATCGGACCCGCCGGCAAGGAAGGATGCAAATCCACCCGAGGGTGAACCAACGGTCATCTGTACATCTTGCACACCCGTTACCTTGCGCAGTGCTTCTTCGACGGGCGTTGCTGCCTCAAGCGTTGTTTCAAGTGAAGAACCGGCAGGCATTTTCTGGGAGACGGAGAACGTATTCTGTCCTGTCCCACCCAAAAGGTTGGTGGGTACCAGCGGAACCATCAGAACCGTACCGGCAAGAATTGCTACCGAAGCCAGCAGAGTAATCACCGGGTGCTTCTGGGTGCCGCGCAGGATCGGGGAGTAGCCGCGCTGCAACCAAGAGTTCTTTTCCTTGGCCTCGGCCTTGAGCCGTGCAGTGTCAAGATCTGCTGCACCCGGCTGGGTGTGTCCAAGGAACCAGTATGCAAGCACCGGAACGATGGTCAGTGAGACCAACAGTGAGGCAAGCAAGGCAATGGTGACGGTCAGTGCGAATGGGCGGAAGAGTTCTCCTGCCATGCCACCAACCAAGGCAACGGGCAAGAACACAGCAACAGTGGTCAGCGTCGCCGCAGTAACAGCCGTTGCAACTTCGCGCACTGCCGTGAGAATTGCAGTCTTCTTATCCTCACCGTAGGTGAGGTGACGCTTGATGTTTTCAATAACAACAATCGAGTCATCAACAACGCGCCCAATGGAGATCGTCAAGGCACCAAGGGTGAGCATATTCAGTGAATAGCCACCCATACGCAATCCAATGAACGTGACCAGGAGAGAAAGCGGAATGGAGATCGCTGTGACAAGTGTTGAGCGGACCGAGAGCAGGAAGATCAGGATGACAATTACCGCAAAGCCAAGACCCAATAACCCCTCAACCGTTAGATCATGGATAGATTGTTCAATGAAGGGTGCCTGATCAAAGACGGTGGTGAACTTGGCACCGTCACCAAGCTGAGTGGCAAGCTCCGGAACTAGTGCGCTGACCGCATGGGAAATTCCCACGGTATCTCCATCGGGCTTTTTGGTAACCGAAACGGCGAGCGTCTCGACACCATTGGTGCGCGTGATAGAGGTGGCTGTGTCGTTCTTGAGCTCAACTTTCGCAAGCTCGGAGAGTTTATGAACACCGCTGGCGCCCTTGATCGGGGTTGCCTTCACTGCCTCGAGCGAATCGATTTGTGAGCCGCTGGTGACCGGAAGATCAAGTCCTTCGGTTTCAACACGACCCACAGGCATGAGACCCGAACTCTCCTCGAGGACGGTCTTCAGATCGCTAACGCTTAGCCCTTCGGCAGCGAGTTTTGCTTGATCGGGCAGGACAGCAATGTGTTGGGAGGTGCCACCGGAAACATCAGCGGTGCGAACCCCCTCAATTTTGGAAAGTTTGGGCAAAACCAGTCGTTCAACATCCGAGCGCAGGGCATTGAGGTCTTGACCGCCGGAAACCGCCATATAAACAATGGGGAAATCGGAGATGGAACCGGCAAATGCAGTTGGCTCAACGTCCTTAGGCAGTGTTGCCTTGGCATTCGAGATTGCCTTGTCTACCTGGGCGCGGGCCCGGTCAAGGTCTGTGCCGTACACAAAGGATAGCGAGACGGTTGTGAAGTTTGTTTGGGACGTCGAGGAGGAAGATTCCAAGCCTTCGACGGCCTGTAAGGCACCTTCGAGTGGTTGGGCTACCTGCTTGTCGATCACTTCGGGGGAGGCACCTGGCTGGGCCGCGATAACCGAAATTTGTGGGAACTCAAGTGAAGGAATGAGTTCCTGCTTGAGCTGTCCCATGGTAATCACGCCGAAGATCGCAACAAACACCGTAATGAGTGCGATCAGGGCACGATTGCCTAAAGAAAGTACGGCCAGGCGATGCATCTGCCATCCTAGGAGATTCGTTGTGTATGGTTTTGCGCTTCTACCACTCTAGTCAACGATGCTCATAGGCGAAGATTCCTGCCGCCGAAGTGCCGCCACTGAACGCTAATTCACAGGATTGATGACAGGCCAAATGCTCTTGAGCCGTTCCCCGGAAGATATGAAATGTTTCTAGTCCAGTGGTTCCGGACCGAAGTGGGCGTAGTACTCATCGAGGTTCTTTTTAGTTTCATCATCAAGCTCGGCCAGCGGATCAATATTCGGTGCATGCTTTATGACATCTTTGGGGAATGCGACGTGAAGATGCCCCTTGCTGATTTCGGCACCGACAAGTGAAACCACGCATTCCTCGGAGCCAAAGAGGCCAAGATGGACGGTGACAAAATCGGCGTCACCGCTTCCGCGATCCATATAAATATTGCCCAGGATCCCGATCTTGTGAGAGTCGGGTCCGTAGACGGCGGTCTTGGCATTTTTGAGGGCATTTAGATAGCCGTGACCTTGCATGACAGATTTCTCCTTGCCGGAATCCAGCTTAGGACGCTCATGGAGGCCGGGAAGGCAGACAACTGGATGATCCTAAGGCTTCCACCTTCAGCAAAGCATCACGGGTGAAGCCAAGCAATAGTGCGGCGCGGTTTTGGCCCCCGGGACCCATTTTGACGCATCAAGGACCATAGGTACGAGTATCGTCTTATCCAAGCTGCGGCCCTAGACGCGTGTAGGTCTGATTCCCCGGCCCCTTGAGGACGCACGATGCGAGCAGCGGCAGCTCCCGGTGGGCAAGTTTGTGCCCGGTGATCCAGTCTCTCCATTCAATCCTCAGTGTGTAAGTTCCGGCAGTCGGAGGATGTAAGAGCAAATCGTAGCGTTCGGCCGAACCCATGGAAAGGGTATGGGTGAATAAGTGGGCGCTGGGGTCCGGATGCATGCTGGTGGGGATTGCCGGGGCTCCGGGGGTTGCGGTGTGCCGGTAAGGCCGCCCATCGTGGGAGACCAGTTCGGCGATGCGCGCGGGTGTCCCGTCGGGATTCACGAAGGTGATCTTATTCGGTAGGTAGTTACCGTCCAGGAAGCGCATCAGGCTTGGCGCCTTTCCATGGCCCGAGACGTTGATTGGCAGTTGGGTGGGGGCCCAGACTTCCTCGCCCGTTTCCCGGCGTTGGGCCAAGAGGCCTCCGGTGATGTAGAAGTGGGTTGGTTCGAAACGGTTCAACCCGACGTCTTCGCCGGAAAGCCCTGCCGCATGTCCCATCTTGTGCCAGCGCGGATCAATGGAAAACGGCATGATCAGTGACTCGGTGGCGATATCGTATTCGGGCCCGTCCGCAAAGGCACGCCGGTTGCCCGGGGCGACCGGGAAACCCGGCAGTTCGATCGGATCGATGATTAAGGGGCCAAGTAGTCCCATCTGGGCGTGGAGCGGGGTATTGACGTGGCAGTGGTAGAAGTATGTTCCGGCCGCACCATAATTCGGGTCGTGTGTCCGACCAGGTTCGGGCTGCCACTGGTAGGTGTAGTGGTCATCGATCTCAAATGAGGTGTGTCCCACGCCGTCATTTCGCGGGTCCGGTTCCATGCCATGCCAGTGAATACTGTGTGGGCCCATGCTGGGCTCCACCCGGGCATGGAAAATACCCTTTTCCGTCGGACGCAGGGTAGGCCCGGGAAATCCGCGTCCCGAGCTGTCTTGGTGGAATACCCACATCTTGAACTTTGCGCCGTCTGGGAAACGCAGATCGCGACTGGATAGATCCAAATCGACAGATAGCTGCGGCGTTTCTAGGAAGTGCGTCTCGGGGGCATCCTGCTGCATCTGGTGTGATGCAAAGTCGGCTTGCGAGTCATACTCGCGTTCCTCGCCGTCGTCATCCGATGATGGTGATGGTCGAGTTGGCCGTGGTGTTGGTGTGCTCGACCGGGTGGGAGTTGGCCCCGTTGTGCCCGGTGCGGGCGTTGGGCTCGGCGTCGCCGAGCGCGTTGCTGAGGGCTGGGAGCTGGGGGTCGCGGAGCGAGAAGGCTGTGGACGTGGGCTCTTGCTGGGTGAAGGTTTTGGTTTCTGCCGCTCCCGGGGTCCGGGCGACTTGTCATCCCTACGCTTGGTGGAGGATTTTTTCTTATCATCGTCGTCCGAACGCCGTTTGCCTTCCGAAACCACGGTCGCGCTTGGTGCGGCCCAACCTCGTAGTCGCATGGTCCTAGCCTCCATTCACCTGTGATTTGAGTTCCCAGTGGGCGACAAGCCCGCCGGGGTACATACCGCCTGCAGCTGTTTGTGACATTTCGGCGTGGCAGTGCATGGGATATTTCCAGTCTTCGGTCCTGTTGTACCAAACCTTGTCTGTGGCATCCGGTGGTCGCTTCAAAGGAATGATGCAGTCCTTACGATCCATGGGTGGGAGCTCGATGACGTCTTCCCATTGCTGCAGCACCACGTGCCCGTCCGCGTCGACGTGGCCAAATTCGCGCGGCCATTCAACATTGTTGCGCCGCACCGTCCACAGGTGGTTTCCGTGGAAGTGCATTTGGTGGCTGGCAATCCCCGGATTAACCATTCTTACGGCTTGGCCGCCGCGCAGGGTACCCAGCGCCAGATCCTCACCGAAGTTCCGGATATCTACCTGCCGCGGGTAGCCGGAAATGAGTGATTCCTCGTGGGCCAGACGATTGAGTTCTCGGTTTGGTGAGTGGCCAAGTGCCTCATACCCGCTGCGGTCGTTGAGCATGAAATAGCGGGGCACCGCGGGGTCGGTCAGCGGATTGACGGTTCCGCCGGCCGCCTCGATGCGTGCCCATGTGGTGTCGATGGCGTGGGTCATCCATAGCCATTGCCTTTCGAATGCCATTTGGTTCGGGGCTACCCGCCAGGGATCATCCGGATCCATCACAAGAATTGTGCCAAAGAGCCCCAGCGCGCGTTGTACCGGGGCATTTGTTGGATCGTAGTAGATGTAGGTTCCGGCGTAGGGAGCATCAAATTCAAGTAATGCCTGCCCGCCCGGGGCTATGGGGCCGGTGCTCAGATCGCTGCGGCCGTGCGCCGCCTGGGCGACTGTGAGTTGGTGAGTTCCGGCAAGCCCGTTGAACACACGTAGCCGCACCGTTGCGCCACTTTCGACAATGATGGTGCGTTGCGGGAAGAAGCTGGCCCAGTGGTTGCGCCTGATAAAGAATTGGCCCGGGTTTGCCGGATCCGCTCCTGCCGGTGCGGGCGTTCCGTTGGGTGGTATTGCGGCCCCTAATGGATAGGTTCTGGATTCGACAACCTGCCCTTCGCGCGTGAAGATTTTGGGGACGACCCGCAGGGATGGCCTCGCGTCCCGTAGCGCGGTAGGCCGGTCACCGAAGCCACGTTGATAGACCAAAGAGTCATCGACCATTTTGGTATACCCCTCGTTGATATAGAGGTCGAGCACCCCGGGAAGCGGCACCGCGGAGGCGGTAAATCGTCCATGGGCCCGCGGCACTCCGGCGGCCGAGACCGGAGAAACCGCCGCTCCCATGGCCACGGCGGTCCCCCAAGCGGTAGCCGCCCCAAATTTTAGGAGTGTGGATCTGTTGATCCCGGGTTCGACAGGGTGCAACGCACTATCGGTATCGGAGACAGAGCTGGGTGTTATGGCAGGCGTATTTTCGCTAGACATGAGCTTCCTCCAAGAATCCGGGACGCCAACTCACAGCAGGCAGTGGCAGTTCTAGCAGTTCGGTGCCCGGATTGGTGATGTCATCAAACACGGCGGTGAATTCCGTGGCGTCCGAGGGAACCAAGAAACTGATGTTGGCCATGATTCGGGCTCCGGGAAGCAAAAGACCCGGCGGGTAATTGTTCCAGCGGTTGACCACAAGCCACGGCTGGCTGTTTCCCCTCACCCGTAATTGCCCGGGCGAAAACATCTGCTCCTGCTCGCTATCATTGAAGACTTCGAGCTGAAGCAGCAGATGATCGCCGAATGTCATGTTTACTGGTTGGCGTTCACCACCCACGGCGGGCTGGTGTTCGGCATGGCCGGCCGGTGCCGCATTACTGGAAGGCAGGCGTGCCTGACGCTCAGCCTTAGAAATCCGTGCCTGTCCAAAGCAGGTACGAATAGTGGTGGTCCCCAAGGGACCTGATCCGGCAAAGGCAACTGCCAAGGCGGTCATGCCGGCGCTTCCCAGGACAAGAGCAGACCCAATGGTGATGCCCAAAGTGCGGCGTGAGATCAATGGTTTTTCGGCATCCGATTCGATGGATTCTAGATCGATGCCATGATGGCGCGGTTTAGCGCGATTTCCCCAAGATTTAGGCACGGCCGGTTCAACCTCCCCAAGTTGCAAAGCGACCTCCGGGAGGAGTCAAGACCCGGAGATAATCCCCATGATGTACATACTTCCCAAGTAATGAACTCAGTATGGATTGAATCCGGGCAGGGGTAAAGAGGTACAGAAACCAACCGATGCACGCTTGTGCTCGAAGGGACGCCGGAGGTCAGGAATAGAAGCAGTGAAATGTGCCAAGGAAAGTGCCCCCCGTGGTCCGTTCCGGTGATCTAAGCCCCACTTCCGTAGGCAACAGAAAGTGCCTGGTTCCCTCGTGTTGCCCGAACTAGAGACGGAAGAAGCCCGGCGGCTCTTCCCCTCCACGCGATGTGGGAAGGAGAAGAACTACCGGGCTTCCATCTTCTGCGGCAACGGATGCCGGTGAGATATTTTTTGCTTAGGAAAGCTTGAGCACCTTATCGGTCTCCGCGCGAACCTCTGCGTAGAGCGAGGGGTTCTCGTTCAGCTTCACACCGTAGGACGGGATGATCTCCTTGAGCTTGGATTCCCACCCGGCAAATTGCTTAGGGAAACAACGGCCAAGAAGGTTGAGCATGATCGGGGTTGCCGTGGAAGCTCCCGGGGAAGCGCCGAGCAGACCGGAGATGGTGCCATCGGCCGAGGTGATGACCTCGGTGCCGAACTGCAGCACGCCGCCCTTCTTCTTATCCTTCTTGATGACCTGGACACGCTGTCCGGCGGTGATCAATTCCCAGTTTTCGCCCACTGCCTCGGGGAAGTATTCACGCAGAGCGTCATCCTTCTTGTGGCGTGACTTCAGAACTTCCTTGATCAGGTACGCGGTCAAGGACATGTTGTCCTTACCCACCGCAAGCATCGGGATGATGTTGTGCAGGCGCAGGGAAGCCGGAAGATCCCACAAGGATGAGGTCTTCAGGAAATTGGTGGAGAAGCCGGCGTAAGGGCCAAACATCAGCGAGCGCTTGCCATCAACAAAGCGGGTATCAAGGTGCGGGACGGACATGGGCGGGGCACCCACCGAGGCCTGACCGTAAACCTTGGCGTGGTGCTGATCGATGATCGTCTCATCGGTGCAACGCAGGAACTGACCGGAGACCGGGAAGCCGCCAAAGCCCTTAATTTCCTCGATGCCTGCCTTCTGCAACAGACCCAGGGCACCGCCGCCGGCGCCCACGAAGACGAACTTGGCGTTGACGGTGCGCTTTTCCTTGGTTGCGTTGTTCTTGACCTTGATGGCCCAGCCCGCACCCTCGCGCTTGATGCCGCTAACCTTGTGACCGAAGTTAACCTCAACACCGGACGCTGCGAGGTGTTTGGTCATTTGACCGGTCAGTGAACCAAAGTCAACATCCGTGCCCGAGACTACGCGGGATGCTGCAACACGCTGTGAACCATCGCGGCCCTTGGCAACCAAGGGAGTCCATGAGTTGATGGTGTCGAGGTCTTCGGTGTGCTCGATCTCTTTGAATAGCTCGTGAGGCTTCAGCGCCTCATAGCGGGTCTTGAGGTAGTTAGCGTGGTCATCACCGAGCACGAAGCTCATATGTGGCAGGGGGTTGATGAAGCTCTTGGCGTCACCAACGTGTTTGTTCTTCACGAGGTGTGCGTAGAACTGGCGCGAAATCTGGAACTGCTCGTTAATGCCGATGGCCTTGGACGGATCTACAGATCCATCGGCGGAAGCGGCGGTGTAGTTCAGTTCGCAAAGCGCCGAGTGACCGGTTCCAGCGTTGTTCCATGGCGACGAAGACTCGAGGCCGGCCTGTTCCAAGTTTTCAAAAAGACCAATGCTCCACCCCGGCTCCAACTGCTTGATGAGGGTTCCGAGCGTTGCGCTCATGACACCGGCGCCGATTAGGACGACGTCAAATGATTGACTGGTGGCTTCAGAAGGCACAGGGTATCTCCGTTGAAAGTTCTTCTAGACTGTAGCAAGAATAGCCCGCAGGCCTTGGCTCTATGAAATTGGAGTCATGACTGGTATGTCACTTGATGTTTAGTTTGACGCCGGAAAAAACCTCGTCAAGCACCGGAGACGAAGGATAATTGCGTACCGTGTCATTGAAGGCGAGCCCAGAAATTGGGAATGTCAGAGGCAAAGCCGGAAGATCTTGGGCGAGCGTTGAAGAAATCTCCTGGTACGCCGTTGAGCGTTCCTCTCCAACTTCAAGCGAGCGGGCCAGCAGGATCTGTGCCTGCAAGATGGGGGAGTTGTAACCGAACTGGCTCGATGTCTCGGAGAAAATCCCACCTAGGAAATCATCGGGGTCTCGGTAGCCGCCATTGAAGCCCAAGAGGTGGAAACCTGGTGAGTCTCCCGCCCGCACCCGTGCTACATACCCATTAGTCCATTCCACGGGAATGGGCTGAACGTTAATTCCATTTGATGCAAGCTGACGCGAAATTTCCGCATAGGTAAGTTCGGGCAAGGGAAGGTAAGCCCGGGAGATATTCAGTGGGTACAAGAAAGGAATGGGGGAGCCGTCATAGCCGGACTCGGCAAGTAGATCCTTGGCCTTTTGGGTGTCGGGCCCGTAATAGGTATCCGAGGGTGAAATGCCTAGGGAAGCGGGTAAGAAACTACGTGCCTCCTTGGTTCCCTTGATATAAAACTCATTGATGATTTTGGTGCGATCAATGCTGTGTGCCACGGCCTGACGGAACTTAAGATTGGCAAGCCATTTATTCTTTTGGTTCATTCCCAGATAGGCGACCGAGAATGGATCGCGCTCAACTATCAGATTGCCCTCTCGAACTAGCTCGCGCAGGCCGCTAACCGTCACCATGTCAAAGCCATCAATTTCTTTGCGCCGTAGATCGCCTAATCGCCGTGCGGGGGTGCTTGTTTCTTTGAAATTGATAATTGTTGGTGCATCCGGATTTTGTGTGAAATCTGCACTGTCCCAGTAACCATCAAATCGTTTGACCGTGACAGTTGAGTTTTCCCATGAGGAGAATGCATAGGGTCCGGTGCCCATCGGGTGTGTGGCTAACCAGGAGAGCTGCTTGGGGTCCGTGGGTGCGGTGGCTAGGGCCTTGGGTGAAGCAATGGCCATGCCCGGCAGGGTCAGGGCCTCAATCAGCCCGGTGATGGGTCTACGCAGCGTGAGGACCACCGTATGGGTGTCTGCTGCCTTGATGGAGCCAAAGTAGTTGGCGCTGGCTCCGGTGCTTGCCCCGAGGAAGGGATTGATTTGAAGATCTTCACGCAGCTTTTCAAGTTCTTCCATGGCGCTCTGGTGCTGCGCCTCGAGTGCCGGATCAATGCTCTCGGTGCCGTCTGGTCCTTCGACTGGTTTGGGCTCGGGCAGGGAGTCTGGAAGTTTCGGCAGTGAATCGTTGTAGCGGAAGACCTGAGTGAAGCCTTGATCGGAATCTTGGCGTGCGCTCAGGGGTAGTGCTGCCCAGCGTTGGAAGTTCAGTACCACTGCTTCGGCATTAAAGTCGGTTCCATCATGAAACTTCACGTTTCTGCGCAGGATGAAGGTGTATTGCAAGCGATCGGGGCTTGAAATCCAATCGGTGGCAAGTAGCGGCACGGCGGCACCGGTTTCCCGATCGACACCCACTAATCCTTCATAGATTTGTCGGGTGACACGAAAAGTTTCGTTATCCCCGGAGAGTGCCGGGTCCAGCGTTGCTGGGTTGGCTGCGGTGCCTAGTGTGAAGAGCTGTTCGGCAGGGGTTTCCGAGGGTGTCGGTGTGCTCTTCTGGGGGACGCAAGCGGTCAGCGAAAGAGCCGCAAGACCCAGAGAGCCGGCAAGGAATGATCGCCGCGAGGATTCTGTCGGTACTTTCATGTGTGGCTGCGTGGGCACCGAAGACTCCTTGAGGTGTTAGAGGCTGCGCCAAAACTGCATGCCGCTACATGGTGGTACTAACAAACAAGGCCCCCGGAAAAATCCGAGGGCCTTGCCTGATTGCCTGTGGTAACTAATACCGTTTACAGGCATGTGGTGCGAGCGGGGGGACTTGAACCCCCACGTCCGAAGACACTGGAACCTAAATCCAGCGCGTCTACCAATTCCGCCACGCTCGCAAGGCAGTAACCACTTGCGTGGTTCAGCATGAATCAGTGTAGCGGATTCAGCAGGCCATTTTTCCCACTTTTGGGCTGTGGGCGAAAATTATTTGGAATCGAGACCCAGATCACGTTGCAGTTTAGCGACGTGACCGGTGGCGCGCACGTTGTATTGGGCCACTTCGACGACACCGTTTTCGCCCAAAACAATAGTTGAACGAATCAAGCCTTCGTAAACTCGACCGTAATTTTTCTTCTCGCCCCAGGCTCCGTAGGCCGCGGCAACCGCGTGGTCCTCATCGGAGAGTAGCGGGAAGCTGAGTGATTCTTTGGCAACAAACTTGGCGAGCTTTGCTGGGGCGTCGGGGGAGATACCGACAACTTGGTAACCGGCGGCCTGCAGTGATTCAAGTGAATCGCGGAAGTCGCAGGCTTGCTTGGTGCAGCCGGGAGTTGATGCTGCCGGGTAGAAGTACACGATGGTCTTCTTGCCGCGCAGTGAGCTCAGGGCCAGTTCTTCGCCGTTGGAATCGAGCAGTATGAAATCCGGTGCGGTGTCGCCAACTGCTAGACGGATGGCTTCGGTGGTGGTGTTTTCACTCATGAGTTTTGGTTTGCTTCCGGGTAGGTTCACGCGGCGCATGGTTTGTGGTGCGCCACGCGTGGTTGGATTTTTTCTTATCTTCAAGCCTAGCTAAGCCGGTCGGTTGATTCTTCATCCCCGTCCTATGTTGGCCCCTGTGGCCGCAAAATGCGCCTGTCATCAGCCGTGAAGGTGCCCGATGGTATATCGGGAAAAGAACGTCAAGTATCTTGCGTTCCCTGAGGACGATGCCCCATTGGGCTGTAGCGCGGCGGGTACGCGTGGCGTGGGAGAGATCTGTTGGTGATTGGTTTTATAAAGTCGGAATCTGTGCCTAGGCAGAAGTGCTCGGCGTTGTGGCGAGCCCCCCTTTGTGTGGGGCCACCATAACGCCGAGCACTTTCATTTGAGCTTGTCTTAGTCTTGCTTGTATTTCCTGCGGACCACCAAAATGCTGGCGACCGAAAGTGAGGCTATTGCCAGCATGTAGAAGCTTGGCGCAAGTAGAGAGCCGGTGGTGGTGATGAGCCAGGTCAGGATGAAGGGTGCGAAGCCACCAAAGATTGTCATGGCGATGTTGTAGCCAAGCGACATTCCCGTGGTGCGGATTTGCGGTGGGAAGATTGATGCCAAAAGCGCCGGTAGCGGTGCGAAATAGGCGGTTGCCAACAATCCAAAGACCACTTCGATGCCAGCGAGCATTAGAACGGAAGGGTATGCAACAAGCAACATGAACATGGGGAGCGCCGCGATCAGTGAACCAATCGCTGCATAAGTCATGATGCGTGCCGGGCCAAACTTATCGGCAAGGGCGCCAACAAAGGGTGCACCTGCGAACATCATTCCACCATAAACAAGCGTTGCCACAAATGCCGCAGCCCCATCCATTTTTAGGTTCACGATTGCGTAGGTGGGCATGTAAAGAGCCAAATAATTTGCTACCGAGCAGAGCGCAACGACGCCAACCACTGCCCAGAGTCGTCCGCGGTTGGCAATAAATGCCTCTGTCAGCGGAGCCTTTGAGGGTTCGGTAGCCAAAAATTCCGGAGTTTCATCCATTTTGGTGCGAATGTACCAACCGACCGGGCCAATCATCAGGGCAAAGATAAATGGAATGCGCCAGCCCCATGACTCAAGCGATTGGGTCGAGAGGTAGGTATTCAGGGCAAACCCAAAGAGGCCGGCCAGCAGGATTGCTGCACCCTGAGTTGCTACCTGCCAGGAGCCGTAGAAGGCCTTACGCTCGGGGGCGTACTCGATGAGGAAAGCGGTTGCGGAGGCGAATTCACCGCCGGCGGAGAACCCCTGCATGAGCCGGGCGACAAGAATGATGATTGCCGCCGAAGCTCCGATGCTCTGCGCCGTGGGGGCTACCGCAATCATGAGCGTGCCCAGGAACATTAGAACTATGGAAAGGGTGAGTCCCGCCTTGCGGCCGGCCTGGTCCGAGTAGCGCCCAATGATGACGGCACCCAAGGGGCGCATGAGGAATGAGACACCGAATGATGCGAATGCCAGCAGCAACGAGGAATTCTCATTGGTGGTGGGGAAGAACAGTTTGGAGATGGTGACGGCGAAGGAGCCATAGACGATCAGGTCGAACCATTCAAGGCCATTGCCAATGGAGGCCGCAACGACAGCCTTGCGGGCATCCTTTCTTTTCTGCTCGAGAGACGGATGCGCTTGCAATGTTGGAGCTTGGTCGATCACGTGGTGCTTTCAATGTTTGTGGCAGTGCAAGAGCCCGCGGCTGCCAGTAATCCAACTCTTGAATTGTTCGGATATCGGACTCATAGCGGAGTGCCGAGCTATCTGGATGTTTTCAAAAAGGAGCTAGTCAAAGTGGTTTTCAACCTTCAACTTTGCTTTCACAGACAAAAGTGTGTCAAGAAGTGGACGCGACTGTCTCACAATGTGGATGGCGGTGTTAGCGCGCTCCGCACCGTTCCGCTTCGCGGGTGTTTGCGAGCGCTCCCCTTTAGTGATTGAATAACACCAATCACTAAAGAGGGGAAGTGTTGTCATGACTAAACGAAAGCGCGTCAAGAATTACGCGGGCTTCGCGTTACCGGAAGAACTGGTGTCACAACGCGTGGCATTTGCCGGCTCCGGGGCGGCCGGTACTCACGATGACCAAGGCGCGCGTATTCACCGTACCGGATCAACAAATCGCCTGGGGTCACGAGCGGCACGCACTCGTGCCGCGATAGAATATAGTGGCTGGTAGGTGCGTTAGTCTTCTTCGAAACCGATGCTCGACGAATAGCCCGTGGCCAGCCCGGGGGAGTAACCAGCAACATGGCCAAAGCGGTCGCCCTCTTCGCCAGCTGAACTCGCGGCGGTATCTTCTTCTCCTGTCCCACCCAATAGGCTGCGCGTCAAGGTTGCGGCGTCGGACATAAGTTCAGTTGTGGCGGCCAACAGGTGCTCATCGGTGGGCGTTTCGTTAGCCATGGCAGCCAGTAGGACGGCTCGCCGGGTGAGCTCCTTGGTGAAGGAAGCTGTTGTGCCCTCGATGAGCTTGGCAATCTCTTCGATGGTCTCGTGGCTGGGTGATAGCTCGGCGCCGTACAGCTTGAGCAGTGAGCGGCGAGCAGGCAGATCCGGTCGAGGAACGCCGACGGCAAGGTCGATGCGCCCGGGGCGCTGTACCAGCGCTTCCTCAAGCAGATCTACGCGATTTGTTGTCAGGAGAAAGGCAACGTCTGCGTCGGTGTCTAGGCCGTCCATGGCATCGAGGAGTTCAAAGAGCAGTGGCTGCGGTCCGTGGCCAAAACTACGGTCTTCGGCCACCAGATCGCAGTCTTCGAGCACGACTATCGCCGGCTGCAACGCACGTGCCATCCGAGCCGCTTCACTAACGTAGCTAAGCGTATTGCCCGAAAGCAAGATCACCGTATGCTTTGCCGCAGTGGAAGCTAGATAGCGCACCGTGTGAGTTTTACCGGTACCCGGAGGACCATAGAGCAGTACTCCGCGCTTGAGGTGAGCGCCGTGGGCAAGGAGCTGCTCGCGATGTTCTCCCACGCCGAGCACTTGAGCCTCGATGCGTGTCAAGGTGCCCTCGGGCAGAATCACCTCGGCGGGGCTTGCGCTCGCGCGACGGTGGAAGGTGACTCCAGCAACCGAAGATGAGTAATCATTTGCAGTGAAGGAAATAACATGCCCACGGAAAATACTATTCTCACGTAGTGCTGCCTTGAATTCCTTGAGGAAAGAATCGACGGTTTGTGCGTCCATGCCAAGAACCTCAAGGGTTGCCCGGTCGCGGCCATACTGTTGGTTTGCCTGCCTGACCAGAACTGCCAAAGCGGTCTCTTGATAGCCGAAGAGGTATAGGCCAAAACTGACAACGCGTCTTTCAGCATCCGGGCCCACGGCAACCGTCTCATAATCGGGCTCACCCACCCAGGCTGCATGCCTGCCGTGCACGGAGATGAGATCTGCCAAATCCATGTGGTGGCGCTGGGGCCCGGCCAGCCCCAGAATTTGCGCACGTGGATCGGCTTGGATGTGGGATTCCATAATGAGTGCAACATCTGTCATGCGGTGTGGTGCGAAGGGTTCAACAACTACCGGCATGCTCCCGGGGTCTATGCCCAGATGCTCGGTGAGTACCGGCATCAGCGGAGTTCCGCCATTGGATTCGGTCGATTCATTCGCAAGGCGGGAGAGCGTGGCAAAGTGCTTCAAGAAGGAGGTCAGCTGTTCATCCATAAATGGAGACTAACAGGCACCGCACCCCGGTTTGCCGATGCTGGCCAGCGATTCTTCTGACTGTGCGTTTTCCTCAAACGCAAAAGTCCCGGGTTGCTTTCGCAAACCGGGACTTTTTGAACTGTGCGCCCTCCGGGACTCGAACCCGGAACCTACTGATTAAGAGTCAGTTGCTCTACCAATTGAGCTAAAAGCGCTTATGTCGTGTCGGTCAGCGCTCCATGCGGAGCCCGTCCTTGCGACGCAGATAATCATAACCAGAAAGTGCCTTAGAAATAAAATCGTCGATTAGGTCCGCACAGGGTGTGCCAAAAACCCTGAATTTGCAAGGAATGCAGAGACTTTTAGGAGTGTTTTCTAGGCGTTTTGACAGAGTTTTCCAGAAATTTACTTCTGTGATCGTGGGCACATTGGATTGTTTCGGGTTCTGGTTCCTAAATATTCAAGGTTTCTGGGTGGGAGAGGCCTGGTGCCCACGCATGCCAAATGGTGTGCAATTGAATCTGATGATGAATCTCCGGACGTTCTGGATTCACAAATGACACCGACTCGGTGACTTTACTGGTCGGAAGGTTTGAGCCCTCCACATACACAGGCAATGGGTGTGGAATGTGTCTAAGCGAAACGTGCGAGGAGGTGCGCGCGAGTAAAGTGCGTGGATAGTCCGTGCTGCTCGTTTCCTGGCGGATGATCATTCCAATGCCATGCGCGAGAATTTCCTGCAGGCTCAGATGATTGGCCCTCTACGTGAAGATGAAGGTCGCGAATTGGTGTTAGGGCAGTGGTGCATGATCGCAATGGGCTAATCTCTGGTTCGGCAAACAGTTCATAGCTAGCTGCCATTCGATGACCCAAGGGGTAAGGCAGGGGCGGTGCTTCTGAGATTTCCCTCATTCAGGACTAATGCGGGAAGTCATTCCGGGTGATCTTGGCGCTTTGCTGACAGGGGGTGTGAAGGGAGTGTCGGAAAAAGAACTCGTGATTCGTAGTGTTTTGCTAGATCTGAGAATCCAGCGATGGGTGGGAAAGGCTGGGTTTGCTGAGGTGGGGTGGTAGCAATGGTTGGTAACGGGAATCTCTTCCAGGTAACGAGCCGGGAGGGGGTCGGATATCGTTGCTGGTTGTTTCGAGGTATTTGGCACGGTACTTGGTGTCCGTTGTCATTTGAGTTGAAGCACAAAAATCCCGACATCTAGGCTTTTGGTTCAACTGTAGTGAAACGGTTTTGTTCTCACAGTCATTACAGTTGCACCAAATCCTTAAATGTTGCCTTCGCTCGCGCTCAGGCCGTATATTGCGCTCCTTGGAAACAGTTCCGTAAGGGGAACCTTGAACGGGACTCAACCGCCTTATCTTAGGGTTCACAGTGTCGTTGGCTTGCTGACACTAAGTAGGTCATTGACTGCAAGACCCACCTGACGGATGAGCATTGGACTGTCTGTTAGGGCAGCCATCCGGCGTATGGTTGCCGCTCACCATCGGTCGGCATGCTGTTCCACAGTTTCGTCCAGGCGATGCGGAGTCGCATGGGTCGCCAAGGTTCGGGACGGAGCTCTGGCGGCAGGAGAGGATCGTTACGGATTGCGCGTTCGAGTGCGTCAGCAAGACGGATCTTGCGCATTGAAAAGGTTTCGGCGGTGTCGTCGTCGTCGAGTGCTTGCTCAAGCATGTCGTAGCCGGCGTTGATTGGAGCTGTTGGCCACAACTCTTCAGCGATGTCTGCGGCCTTGGTTTGGCCACGAACCGTCAGGTCTGTCGCTGTAGCAGTAACGAGTTGGGGAAGGGCCGACTCTCCGAGCATCTGGGTCAGGTCATGCGGGCTAACAAAAAGAGCGGTCGCGAGATTCGCGGCGCCTGCGGCCAGCAGCCCTCGACGGATCGCGTCACGGGTGGATCGTTGTTGCTCTGGCACGCTGATAGCGATAAGCCGCCACTGCCCGTCCCACCGAACGGCCCCGGTGTCTTGGAGTCTGGCCAACTGAAGTCCGAGGCGGTCTTGCTCAATCCGTCCACGCCCCTCGGCAGTCAGCATGATGGTCCCGGAGCGGCCACGCCCGTGCTGGCTAATGAGGCCCTTGATGATCATTCGTCGAAGAGCCAATCGAAGCGGCTGATCTGCGATTCCGAGCGCATTCGCCGCAGCGTAAATGGTGGAAAGCTCAACGGCGCCCGCAGCGGGCAGGAATGCCTCGATGATGGTACGAGGTGCAATCGTTGCGGTCATCGCTCAAAGGTCCTCTCCATTGTGGTGTACCGGTCGAAACCGTACACGACAGACAGGACCCCAAGCGACCCGCCACCCACCGCCACGAAGCCGAGGCGTCGATACAGGGCCTCCGCACGCGGATTAGTGTCAACGACAGTGAGCCGCATTGCCCGAAACCCAAACTCTCGAGCCCTGGAGCCCGCAGCATCGAGGAGGGACGTGCCGATACCCAGTCCTCTGTGGTTGCCAGCAACGCAGATACCGTCGAGGACGAGCGCTTCATGACTCGAGCTGCGGGCCAGAATTGCGAGCATCGCGATGGCTCGTGTCGCGCCGCGTCTAGAGAGGTGAGAACGCAGCGAGGTCCATGAGAGGTCGACCGCACTGACACCGTCCGCGGTGTAGCCGCAGACGCCGACCACCGATCCGTTGACTCGGGCGACCAGTATCCGATCTGGTCGCAGCGACGTCCTGACCACTGCCTTACCCACGTCTTCGCCGCCGAAAGCAGGCCGCAGCTTGCTACGAAACGCTTCCCAATACAACGAGGAGGCCCATGGCCGGTCCTGCTCGATCAAACCATCCTCGATCTGCAATTCACTCATATAAAACTATCGCATACAATACGATCGTGAAGAAAAAGAGAGTATTGATTCGTCTGGCCATAGCATCCTTGGCAATCATGGTCCTGGTCGCAGCGAGCGTTGGTGTTGCTGCCATTGGCAACGACTATCGCTTCGATGCGCGAGAGGTGACGATCCCGGTCAGTAACGGCGGCACGCTGGAAGGCGTACTGACCACACCCGAGCGAGGTGATGCGCAAGGTTTGGTAGTCATGCTTCATGGAGACGGCCCAATCGACGCCACCCATGGCGGGCTATACAATCCCTGGTTTGAGGGGGCGGCCGAAGCGGGCTGGGCGACGCTGTCCTGGAGCAAACCCGGCGTCGGTAGTTCCTCAGGCGACTGGCTGGCACAGTCCATGGCAGATCGGGCCGCCGAGGCGGAACAAGTGGTCAACTGGGCCCGGGGATACACCGATATTCCGACACAGCGGATCGTGCTCTGGGGAGCAAGCCAATCCGGGTGGGTGCTCCCCGCCATCGTCGCCCACAACGAAGACATCGCAGGTGTCGTGGCCGTTGGCACTGCAGTGAACTGGTTGCGCCAGGGCCAATACAATCTCCAAGCAGAACTTGACCATAAGGTCGCGGATGATACCGAACGCTGGAACGCGAAAGAGGAAAGCGCCCGAACAAACGCGCTCCTTGAACGAGGTGCAAACTACGAAGAATATCGCGACACAGCTCACGAAACCGACCCCATGACGCGCGAGCGCTGGACATTCGTCTCTCGGAATTTCCGCTCCGATGCAGAACACGATCTACGTGCAGCAGCTCAGCGACAGATCCCCTGGCACCTCATGGCCGGCAAGCACGATCGAAACGTCGATATGACAGAAACCGCCCGCGTTTACCAAGGAATCCTGGATGATCAGTTCACCACGACAACACTCAACGCCGCGCACTCGATGGCACGACCAATCATGGAAGACTCTGAGCTCATTGGCCTCATCACCGGTGTCTTTTGGCCCCGAGCACTACTGGCCCCGGGTGTCATAAAGGACTACCAAACATTCCTCAAGCAACTATGATCACCCACCCACACGCCAGAACATCAACTACAGAAGTCCCATCCAAATCGCTCAGACCAAGAGATCTGCACAACCCGGACAGCCCGCCAGGGGAACCTTGCGGGACGTGTGATGGACCATTGGACGCCATGGGCAACCCCAATTCACGGCAGCCGTAGATTGCGGAAAGTGGGTGTCGGCTGAGGCGCGCCCGATGAGGCAGCTTCGTTCGATGAGAGACTAGCTTTTGCTGCCGGTGAGTGCCAGAGCCCCGTCAAGGCCGATCATCACCACGCCGCCACCGGCACCCATGTGTGAGAGGCGTTTGGGGTTACGGGCGAACCATGTTCGTGCGGTGCCGGCCGTGAGTGCCCACACGCTGTCACTGGCCACGCCAATGGCAAAGAAGATCATCCCGAGGGCTGCCATCTGCAGCGGGATGGCCCCGTTTTCGTAGCTGACGAACTGCGGGAGCACGGCGACGAAGAGCACGATGGTCTTGGGGTTGGTTACTCCAACCAAGAATCCCTCACGGATGAGGCGGAAGGATGACGGTCGAGCCCGTGGTGAGGTGTCGGTTTCGGTGTGTTCGTTGCGCTGGCGGATCGCCTGCACTCCCAGGTAGATCAAGTAGCCGGCTCCGAGGAACTTGATGAAGATGAAGACGACTACGGATTCGGCGACGATGGCACCGACTCTGAGTGACACCAGGGCTAGGGCCGGAAACGCCCCGAGTGCCTTATGCGGGACGCGAATTCACTTCCGACCGAAGCATCGTTTTGCGGAGGTTAGATCAGGTCCTTTCGGGCGGAATATTGGTGCCAGTGTCGGCACGTGCTGACCCGTCTTTAGCTTCCAGTCAGTGGTGTAGTGAGTCGGAACCGCCCTGTGGCATCCAGCCATCGGTGGCTTCTTGACTGAGCCGTTTCAGGGAACGCTCGCGCTGCGCCGGGTGGGCGATATGTAACCAAAGAGCTGGTTGTGTTCGTGGCGGGACTCGAGGCCAGCATGGCGAAGATTTGTTGCGCACCACCAGAAGCCCACAAAATTGCGTTGCCCCTTGAACGCCGAAAGCTTGCGGTTCGGCAGAGAATCCTCAAACGAGGTCACCCAGGAATCTGAGAGCAGTCCGGTGGCTATGGCATACGATAAATGCGCCTTGTAGCTCAGGGTACCCTCGACAACGGATCGCTCGACCGCTAGTTCGGATAGAGCCTGCTGGTGGCCCATGCTTCAACTATGGTGACAACAAAAGGCAGGATGCGTTACCTGAAGTCACACCTGATGGTCTAATGCGTCATTTTAGGTGAGAATACTTCAACTTAGATGACAAGGGACACTTGGCGACATGTCGAAGCTCTTGCCAGATGGTGTCGAGCATTGCCTTGGCGTAAGTTTCGTTCCCGGCTCCGGTAGCTTGGCCCTGCCGGTGCAAATAAACCTATTCGAGAATAGGGCCGGGCTACGCCAGGGGGGTGCTGAATGTGCGGGAGAAAGCAAAAGACCCGGTCGCTTTGGCAACCGGGTCTTTATATTTTGTGCGCCCTCCGGGACTCGAACCCGGAACCTACTGATTAAGAGTCAGTTGCTCTACCAATTGAGCTAAAAGCGCATCTGTTGTTTTGCTCGGAGTTTGTGGCTCCTGCGCTCTGCAACGACATGAAACTCTACCAGCTTGAGTGGGGATTGCAAACCGAAAGGGAGCTTTGGGATTGAGGTCACAAGCATTGGCCTGAATTGGGTGTTTTGAGCAGGTTTTTAACCCCATAAGAGCATGTGACTAGTCAATGACGTGAGCCAGTTCATTTCTTGGGTTGGGTTGCGAGACTGGTCGTAGGGTGAATGCATGAAGCCTTTTAGTGTTGTTACGTTTCCTAGTGTCGAACTTCTTGAAGCAACAAGCCCATTGCCCGAAGGTATGAAGGTGGGTCTCTGGGACTTCGTTTCCCCTCCGGTCGGTGTGGAGCTCGCGGAGATTGAAGTTGCGGTTCTTCCCTATATGGCCAAGTTCTCCGACCTGCAAGATGTAACTAGTGCTCCAAATCTAAAACTGGTTCAAACCCAGACCACCGGCTTTGACGGTATCCGTGAATTGGTTGGCCCAAACGTTTCGGTAGCCACCGCGCACGGTGTTCATGCTGCCTCAACGGCGGAACTTGCCATTGGCCTGGCCATTGCTTCGCTACGCGGAATTGGTGAATCGGTCAGAGACCAAGCCATGAGTAACTGGAACCCTAGTCAGTGGCCCGGGCTCGCTGACCGTAAGGTAGCAATCGTCGGTGTTGGCGGCATTGGTGAAGAAATCCGTAAGCGTCTGGTCCCTTTTGAAGTGGAGCTGAGCCGCTTTGGCACGCGTGCACGCACCGATGCGCACGGTGAGATCCTTGCCGTGCAAGATTTGCAGGCACATGCAAAAGATATTGAGGTGCTGATTCTAATCGTGCCCCACAACGGTTCAACCCATCATCTGGTGGATGCGGAGCTACTCGCGGCACTTCCGGATCACGCGGTAATCGTCAACGTTGCCCGTGGTCCGGTGGTTGACACCGACGCGTTGGTAAAAGAACTTGAGTCCGGTCGTCTTCGTTGCGCCTCCGACGTTTTTGACCCTGAGCCGTTGCCCGCAGACCATCCAATCTGGAAGCTTCCCAATGCGTTGATCATTCCGCACAATGGTGGAAACACCGGTGCGTTCATGCCGCGCATGAGTGCATTGCTCAAGCGTCAGGTCGTTGCCTGGGCAGCCGGCGAAGGTTCAGAGAACCTGGTTTTCAAGGCCGGGGAATAAGCAATTATGAGTCGGTGAGGGTCGAGGCATATTGGCCACGTGCAGGTCGGAGATCGCCTCAGTAATTCTTTGGTTGACGTTCTTTCCGCGGATGCCCCATGCTTTCAAAGCTCCTGGTGGCTAGCCCATTGCCTTGGAACGATGAGTACGGGGTCTTGAATCACCGTTACTCAACGACCGACGCAAATGCCGTCCCTCGTGTTTCTCGCGGGACGGCATTTGCGCCCCTTATCTCGGAAGAGAAAAGAGTTCAGGGCTTTGGGTGACCGGCATTCTTTATGGAAGTCCGGTTTCTACTGCGCAATTGGATGATTCGTACTGCCCCAGAGATCGCTACGACTACGGCTCCAGCGACGGCGGCGATGAGCATTGAAATGCCTAAGCTCAATTGCCCTTGGAAGCCAAGAAAATAGACTGTGACTTGGCCCTGGTTTTGCACCATGAATATGACTAGCAGAATCAAAACCAAGACGGCAGCGACCGTGAACGTCCAAACAATGGCCGCGCGAGTGCCTTCATTTTTCGCTTTTCTAGACGAATTGGATGGCGGAGTAGTCTCTTGTGGAACGTCTTCGTGTGAAGTTGGAAAATCGTCAGACATTTGAAATCCATGCCTTTCCATCATTTTTCGCTGCAGGTGCTTTGGCGTTGTGGAGACCATGAAATGAACCTGAAACGGATGGTCTCCTGACGACTGATCACCTGGGGTGCGGCGGTTCTTGTGGCAACTAAACAGCCTTCGAATCACAGTGAGGGGTGGGGGGTGACTCTCGAAGTAGTTGGTAAGCCTGATCATAAAAGGAAATGGCGTGCGTTTCCATAGGAATCACAAGCCATTTCCGGCAATCAATCCGGAGCAGCTCGGAACTATTCCGTTGTTTCCGCGGCGCGAAGAGCCATATCTAGCTGATCCATGAAATTGTTCATGAAATCGGCAAAGTCTTCGGCGTCTTGATCCTGGCGCAGGGTGCCGCGCTGAGCGGCCGCGGTCCCTTCGGTGGGGATATCGAGTGTTGGGTGCGCCGGGATGGTGAACCTATATACGGTCCCGGTGCTGGTTCCAACCTCATAGCTGCCATCACTGACCAGGGCCACATGGGAAACGTTTGTATTGTTCACCGCAACACCGCGCTGTGTTGGTTTCAATGTTTTGGGGCTCAGCGGGCAAATGATTAGCTCTGCCGGCTCACGCCGATAGCCAATGACTTTTAGTCCCGCGGATCCAGAAGTCCCGGAACCCGCAACAAGGTTGTAGCTTCCATAATTTGGGATCTGGGAATCGAATGCCTCATGGAAAAGCTTTTTGAGGCTTTGGTCGGTGGATTCAACTTGGGGTCTCTCCATGCCTCCCACACTAGCCCGTGTATGTTTCGGGGATATATCTTGTATTCGTTTGGCGAAATATGTCATTAACTCGTCACGGGTTCGTTGGCAAGAGTTATCAGCCTTAGAATCAAGGGCATGAGCCAGGACACAACTCCAGATATCAAACCTCGTAGTCGGGTAGTTACGGACGGCATCCACGCCGCTCCGGCGCGTGGCATGTTCCGTGCCGTAGGCATGGGCGATGATGATTTCGCCAAGCCACAGATTGGCGTCGCGAGCTCATGGAATGAAATCACCCCATGTAACCTCTCGCTCAACCGCTTGGCACAGGGTGCCAAGGAGGGCGTGCATGCCGGCGGGGGATTCCCCATGCAATTTGGCACCATTTCCGTTTCCGACGGAATTTCCATGGGCCACGAAGGCATGCACTTCTCACTAGTGTCACGTGAAGTCATTGCCGACTCGGTTGAGGTAGTGATGCAGGCCGAGCGCATTGACGGTTCGGTATTGCTTGCCGGCTGTGACAAGTCGCTGCCGGGTATGTTGATGGCAGCGGCCCGTTTGGATCTTGCCTCGGTATTCCTTTACGCCGGTTCCATCATGCCGGGCTGGGTCAAGCTCGAAGACGGAAGCGAAAAAGAAGTAACCCTGATTGACGCCTTCGAAGCGGTCGGTGCGTGTGCCGCTGGCAAGATGAGCGTGGAAGATCTCACCCGTATCGAAAAGGCAATCTGCCCCGGTGAGGGTGCCTGTGGCGGTATGTACACGGCAAACACCATGGCTTGCATTGGCGAAGCCCTCGGCATGAGCCTTCCGGGCTCGGCTGCCCCACCCTCTGCAGACCGCCGTCGCGATGAGTTTGCACGCAAGTCCGGCGAAGCGGTTGTGAACCTGCTGCGCAAGGGCATCACGGCTCGCGACATCATGACCAAGAAGGCATTTGAGAACGCAATTGCCGTGACCATGGCCTTTGGTGGTTCAACCAACGCGGTGCTGCACCTGCTGGCCATTGCTCGTGAGGCAGAAGTTGATCTCACCCTTGCCGATTTCAACCGCATTGGCGATAAGATCCCGCACCTGGGGGATCTGAAGCCATTTGGCCGCTACGTCATGACCGACGTGGATAAGATCGGCGGCGTTCCGGTAATCATGAAGGCATTGTTGGATGCCGGCCTGCTGCACGGGGACTGCCTGACGGTAACCGGCAAGACGGTTGCCGAAAACCTCGAGGCAATCAATCCACCGGATGTTGATGGCAAGATCCTGCGCGCGCTGGATAACCCGATCCACAAGACCGGTGGCATTACCATTCTTCACGGTTCGATGGCTCCCGAGGGAGCAGTTGTAAAGTCAGCGGGCTTTGATGCCGATGTCTTTGAGGGAACCGCGCGCGTGTTTGAACGCGAACAAGGTGCCCTAGCCGCATTGGACAACGGTGAAATTAAGGCGGGCGATGTAGTGGTCATCCGCTACGAAGGCCCCAAGGGTGGCCCGGGTATGCGTGAAATGCTCGCAATCACCGGTGCCATCAAGGGCGCAGGTCTGGGCAAGGATGTTTTGCTGCTTACCGATGGCCGCTTCTCCGGTGGAACCACGGGGCTGTGCATTGGTCACGTGGCCCCCGAAGCCGTTGATGGCGGTCCGATCGCGTTTGTGAAGGACGGGGATAAGATCCGCGTTGATATTGCCGCTCGCTCCTTTGATCTATTGGTTGATGACGTGGAGCTTGAGTCGCGCAAGGTTGGCTGGGAGCCATTGCCGGCGAAGTTCACCACGGGTGTTCTTGCGAAATATGCCAAGTTGGTTAAGTCGGCTTCAACCGGCGCCTACTGTGGCTAATTGACTGCGCAACCGAGGGGATGAATGCCCTAAAGCGTCCACCCCTCGGACACTTGTCTCACATTGTGAGATAAGTGGTGTGATTGTTTGACTCCGGTTGCGGCGGCGACCAAACTGGAGTTATGCAGATCCGCACCGAAGTACTACTAGTTATCAAGCGCTGAGCTTGAGTCCCTCCGACACCTAGGAGGGCTTCGGTGACGCGCAAACCCCATTCGCCGCAAGGTGTCATTGGGGTTTTTTTATGTGCAGAGTATGAAGAGATAGAGAAGGAATAATCCCCATGAGTAACGGAACTCCCACCGGCGCACCGCTGGTGGCAAAACCCGCCAACCGAAGCAAGGATGCCACTGTCTCTTCCGTCGTGGAAGCGTCGAGCCTCGTACAGGGCCCGAATAACATCATTGCTCCCACCGAGATGCTTGGCTCACAAGCCATCGTCCGTTCACTGGAAGAACTAGGCGTCAAAGACGTCTTTGGGTTGCCAGGCGGCGCAATCATGCCGACCTACGACTCGCTCATGGATTCGACCAAGATCAACCACATCTTGGTCCGCCACGAACAGGGCTCAGGCCACGCGGCACAGGGCTACGCCATGGTCACCGGCGAGGTAGGTGTTTGTATCGCAACCTCCGGCCCGGGTGCCACAAACCTTGTTACCTCCATTGCCGATGCGCATATGGACTCGGTGCCAATGGTTGCCATCACCGGACAGGTTCACAGTGCCTTCATTGGCTCCGATGCTTTCCAAGAGGCAGACATTGTTGGCATCACCATGCCCATCACCAAACACTCGTTTCTTGTCACCAAGGCCGAGGACATCCCGCGCATGCTCGCAAGCGCTTTCTACATTGCCTCAACCGGTCGTCCCGGCCCGGTGCTTGTCGACATCACCAAGGATGCACAGCAGTCCAAGATGATGTTCTCCTGGCCGCCGAAGATTGATCTTCCCGGTTACAAGACGGTAGTGCGTGGACATAACAAGCAGGTCCGCGAGGCCGCTAAGCTGATTGCCGCATCCACCAAGCCGGTGTTCTACGTTGGCGGCGGCGTCATCAAGGGGCACGCGGCACACGAACTCAAGGAATTCGCAGAGCTCGTTGGTGCACCGGTTGTCACCACGCTGCAGGCGCGTGGCGCATTCCCAGATTCCCACGAACTCCACGTGGGCATGCCGGGCATGCACGGCTCGGTTTCCGCGGTTACCGCGCTGCAGCAGTCCGATTTGCTGATCACCCTTGGTGCTCGCTTCGATGACCGCGTCACCGGGGTGCTGCATACCTTTGCACCCAACGCCAAGGTCATCCACGCGGATATTGACCCGGCAGAGATTTCCAAGAACCGTACAGCTGATATCCCGATTGTTGGTTCGGTCAAGGAAATCATCCCTGAACTCACCGAGGCCTGCCGTGCACGCTTCGCCGAGGGTGGGGCACCGGATCTGAGCGAATGGTGGAACACCATTGGACGCTTGCGTGAGACTTACCCGATTGGTTTCACCCCGACCCAGGACGGCCTTTCGGCCCCGCAGCACGTGATCCAGCGCATTGGTGAACTCACCGGTCCCGAAGCCGTCTATGTTGCGGGCGTTGGCCAGCACCAGATGTGGGCAGCACAGTTCATCAAGTACGAACGCCCGCACGCCTGGCTGAACTCCGGCGGCCTGGGCACCATGGGCTACTCGGTACCCGCTGCCATGGGCGCAAAGGTCGGCAATCCCGACCGCGTCGTGTGGGCCATTGATGGAGATGGTTGTTTCCAGATGACCAACCAGGAGCTTGCTACCTGCGTCATCAATAACATCCCCATCAAGGTTGCCATCATCAACAACTCGTCCCTGGGTATGGTCCGCCAGTGGCAGACCCTGTTCTACGATTCGCGTTACTCAAACACGGATTTGAACACCGGTGCTGGCACAGCGCGCGTCCCTGACTTTGTAAAGCTCGCCGACGCTTATGGTTGTGTTGGCTTGCGTTGCGAACGTGATGAAGACATTGATGCAACGATCAAGCAGGCATTGGAAATCAATGACCGCCCGGTGATCATTGACTTTGTTGTCTCCCGAGACTCAATGGTGTGGCCAATGGTTCCCACCGGCGTGAGCAATGACCAGATCCAGATTGCTCGCGGCATGACGCCCGAGTGGGAAGAAGAGGACTAAGAATCCAATGGCACGTCACACTCTTTCCGTACTCGTCGAAGACGTCCCGGGCGTTTTGACCCGCGTGGCAGGACTCTTCGCCCGTCGCGCCTTCAATATCCACTCGCTGGCTGTAGGCCCCACCGAAGTTCCTGGTATTTCCCGGGTCACCGTGGTGGTTGACGCCGAGGGAGATCTGCTGGAGCAGGTCACCAAGCAGCTAAATAAACTCATCAACGTCATCAAAATCGTTGAGCTGATGCCCGAGGCTTCGGTGCAGCGTGACCATATCCTGGTCAAGGTGCGCGCCGATGCGGCAACCCGCCTGCAGGTCACCCAGGCTGCAGACCTCTTCCGTGCCTCGGTGGTGGACGTGTCAACCGACTCGGTCATCATCGAAGCCACCGGCAACGCCGAGAAGATCAATGCACTGCTCGCGGTGCTTGAACCCTTCGGCATCCGCGAAATCGTCCAGGCCGGCACCCTAGCGGTGGGCCGTGGCTCCAAATCGATGTCGGACCGCGCATTGCGTTCCGTCTCGGCATAAAACTTTCAAATCTTTACACTGATAACAAGGAGAAATTCCAGTGACTGACATGTACTACGACGACGACGCAGACCTCTCAATCATCCAGGGACGCACCGTTGCCGTTATTGGCTACGGTTCCCAGGGCCACGCCCACGCACTGAACCTGCGCGACTCGGGTGTTGACGTACGCATTGGCCTGAAGGCCGGTTCCAAGTCGATCGCCAAGGCCGAAGCCGAAGGCTTCCGCGTTCTTCCGGTAGCCGAGGCAGTAGCCGAAGCCGACCTGATCATGATCCTGACCCCGGACCAGGTTCAGCGTCACGTATACAAGGATGACATCGAAGCCAACCTGCAGCCGGGCGACGCCCTGTTCTTCGGCCACGGCTTCAACATCCGCTACGGCTACATCACCCCGCCGGCAAACGTTGACGTAGCCCTGGTTGCGCCGAAGGCACCGGGTCACACCGTACGCCGCGAATTCGAAGCCGGCCGTGGTATCCCGGACTTGATCGCCATCGAGCAGGACTTCACCGGTGCCTCCAAGGCCCTGGCTCTGTCCTACGCTAAGGCAATCGGCGGTACCCGTGCAGGTGTCATTGAGACCACCTTCACCGAAGAGACTGAAACCGACCTCTTCGGCGAGCAGGCTGTTCTCTGTGGCGGCGCTTCGCAGCTGATCCAGTACGGCTTCGAGACCCTGACCGAAGCTGGCTACAAGCCGGAAATCGCTTACTTCGAGGTCCTTCACGAGCTCAAGCTCATTGTTGACCTGATGTGGGAAGGTGGCATTGCCAAGCAGCGCTGGAGCGTTTCCGACACCGCCGAATACGGCGACTACGTCTCGGGCCCGCGTGTGATCACCCCGGAGGTCAAGGAAAACATGAAGGCAGTTCTGGCAGATGTCCAGAACGGCAACTTCGCCAAGCGTTTCATCGAAGACCAGGATGCCGGTGCACCGGAGTTCCTGTCGCTGCGCGCCAAGGGTGAAGCTCACCCGATCGAGGCCACCGGCCGCGAACTGCGTGGACTCTTCTCCTGGAAGACCACCGATGACTACACCGAAGGTTCGGTAGCTCGCTAAAGCGCAAGCTTGAGCAAGCAACTACCCGTAGGTAGCTAGTTTCCAGTTTTCCCCGATCAACCGACAAAGGTTGATCGGGGCAAACTGTCTTAAGTGGAGGAATCTGGCGTCTCATGCGAGCAGTATGTCGTCTATGTTGAAGGCAGCTGATTCTGCAGAAAATGCTCTTGGGCACTGATTATTTGTGTGTGATGGGTGCGAACTCGATTTTACTTCCGTTGGAGCACCATGTGGCGGAAGATAATAGGTGTGACGAACTGTTGGCTCACGTTTCACAGGGAGTAAATCATGGCTAAGGAAGTTCCCAACGTTGGGGGAGTCGGCCCAATCGTTGTAGGTGTATTGCCTAAGCAACCAAGACGTGTAGTTCTTGAAGCAAGGCGTCTTGCCGAAGCGCTGGGTAGCCCGATTGTTTTCGCTTACGTCCAGCCAAATAGTTACCTCGTGGAGTGGGAGCTAAAATCGGATATTCGAAGCAAGTCATTGAACCCCCAAGACATTGATGAAGACATGGAAGCGGAAGCTTCTGAAGTGTTGAAGGTGCTTGAAAGCTGCATGGCTGGAAGCCAAATTACCTGGTCCTTGAAGATCCTTGCTGGCGAACCTGGCAAGGCCGTTGCTCGGCTCGGTAACGAGTTGCATGCACGCTACCTTGTGGTGGGCACACGGCATAAGGGATTCGGAGCTAAAGTTTCCGAGCTATTCAATGGTTCCACCGCTGCGCATGTGCTGGCACAAAATTCGCTGCCCACACTTGTTGTTCCCGTTCACCACGACGAGCGATAGCGCTGGTAACGGGAGTATCGGCCGAAAAATCCTCGAGCATCTCATGTGGGGTTCTCAATTTGAAGATGTTAGGTACTGTTAAGACTTGTTTCATACTTGCCTTTCCAGGAGCCCCACTTTGCAGCGTAGACCCCTCGGACTTGTACTTGCCCTTGCCGTTTCACTGATCGGTGGAACTGCATCAATTGCAACAGCTGCACCCATAGCCCCGGTCAATACACAACATGTGAATGTGGGGTTGGCTCCGGCAAAAATATCCAAGAAAACGACGGCGAACCTCAACCTGCGTAAGAGTGCCACCACGCAGTCAGCCTCATTGCTTGTAATCCCCAAGAACACCACGCTGACAATAATTAAGGTCAGTGGCAAATGGAGCCAGGTAAGCTTCAAGTCAAAAACTGGTTGGGTTTCCAATGACTATCTCACCAACGCGGTGGCCAAGCCTGCTGCCGGGAAAACCTATAACTATACCAAGTCGTTCGTCCCGCTAAAAGCATCAGCCTCGGCTGGTTCAAAAACTATCCTGGACCTCCAGCGACGGACCAAGGTCGAAGTAACCGGCAAGAGCGACTCGTGGGTCAAGATCGTAGCCTCGGGGAAGGCTGGATTTGTTCCGGCATCAGCTTTGGACAAATCGAATCCCGCGGCGACTTACCGGTGGATCAACGGTAAACAAAAGGTTCATGCAAGCAACCAGACCACTTCAAAGGTTCTAACCACACTTTCGAACAACACAAGGGTTGAGTGGCTGCGTACTTCCGGTGCGTGGCAGCAGGTGCGTTCCAGTGCGGGTATTGGCTGGGTGCCGTCGAAGAATCTTGCCACCAAGGAGATTAAGCCGGCTCCCAAGGTTTATAACTTCGCGAAGTCCTATGTGGATGTGAAAACCACGGCAGCGGCTTCCTCGAAGACCGTGCTTTCAATTCACCGCCAGTCCAAGGTAGAGGTTCTGGGCAAGAGTGGTGCGTGGGTGAAGATTGCTGTTTCGGGTAAGACCGGATTTGTGCCGGCAAGCACGCTGCAAACCAGTAATCCTGCCCCGGTTTATCGCTGGTCCAACGGGAATCAGAAGGTCTATAAATCGACCTCTACTAATAGCCAGTCGATTATTACTGTAAAGCACAACACCAAGATTCAGTGGCTGCGTACTTCCGGTGCGTGGCAGCAGGTGCGTTCCAGCGCGGGTATTGGCTGGGTGCCATCGAAGAATCTTGCCACCAAGGAGATTAAGCCGGCTCCCAAGGTTTATAACTTCGCGAAGTCCTATGTGGATGTGAAAACCACGGCAGCGGCTTCCTCGAAGACCGTGCTTTCAATTCACCGCCAGTCCAAGGTAGAGGTTCTGGGCAAGAGTGGTGCGTGGGTGAAGATTGCTGTTGCAGGTAAGACCGGATTTGTGCCGGTAAGCACGCTGCAAACCAGCAGTCCGGCGACAATCAATCGCTGGATCAAAGGCAACCAGCGAGTATTTGCGAGCACGAGTACCTCGGCAAAAGCTATTGCAACGTTCCCGCAAAACACCAAGATTGAATGGTTGCGTACTTCCGGTGCCTGGCAGCAGGTGAAAACCAGCGCTGGGAATGGCTGGATACAGAGCACAAACCTATCTAATACGCTCATCAAGCCAAAGGTTTACAACTACACCACGGCCTTTGTGGACGTAAAATCCACTGCTTCGGCTTCGGCCGCTACATTAGTCTCAGCGCACCGCCGTACTTCAGTTGAGGTACTTGGGACTAGCGGAGCATGGACCAAGATCGTGGTTTCAGGCAAAACTGGTTACGTTCCAAGCTCATCATTGAGCAAGAGTAACCCGGCACTTGTCTACCGCTGGATCAAGGGCAATCAGCGGGTATTTGCGAGCACCAGTACCTCGGCGAAGGCTATTGCAACGCTGCAACAAAACACCAGGATTGAATGGTTGCGTACTTCCGGGGCCTGGCAGCAGGTGAAAACCAGCGCTGGGATTGGCTGGATACAAAGCACAAATCTATCTAACGCCGTTATCAAGCCCGCTGTACCACAAAAACCAAAGTTCGAGACTGCACGTTGGACTACCGCAAATCTCAACCTTCGTCAGGCAGGAACTCCAAGCGCAGCATCCTTGGGTGTGGTCCCGATCGGCGAGAAGGTCATGATGGCCACCACAGTCAATGGCTGGGCCCAAGTAGAGACGAGCCGAGGCACCGGATGGATGAGTACCGCTTACCTATCTTCTGCTCCGGTGGAAGTGGAAGACCCTGAGACCGAATACAAACCCGCAGGCACCCAATACCGCTGGACCACCGGAAACCTAAACCTTCGTTCCGGAAACTCCACATCATTTGGCATTGTTGGAGTCGTGCCCATGGGCGAGAAAATAACCTACTTTGAATCGAAAGCCGGCTGGGCACGTGTCAAGTCAAGTGTTGGCCAAGGCTGGGTTAGCGAAGACTATCTCTCCAAGAGCGCCGTAGGACAGATGCAACCGGACACCCTTGCTGTCATTGACGCGGTGAAGGCACGCTACGGTGCCTACATATCTTCCTTCGGAGGGGTACGGGCAGGCTCAACCGGGCATAGTTCCGGAAAGGCTACCGACATGATGATCAAGGATTACAAGAATCCCACGAGTATTCGCAAGGGCGACGAAATTGCAGCATTCCTGATTCGAAATCAAAGGGAGCTCGGCATCAGCTACCTTATTTGGCAGGACAAGATTTGGTTGGGCAATTCTCTGGGGTGGCAAGAATATTCGACCTCAGGTAAATACGGAAATCAATTTGCCGGTAGCTGGAATGACACCACCAAGCACCTTGATCACATTCATGCTGAAACACTTGGTGACCAAGCCACCGGCGGACCGCTGAGATAGCCAAGAAGCTTGTTGCGCCAATAAACGTGTTTTGCCCTCGGCCATTGAATCCGAGGGCAAAACACGTTAACCAGCACGAATATTGAGTTCTCGTAAAATGGCGCTTTGCACCAGACGTTTACGGATCTTCAGAGATAGAGGTCTGCCGGCCATGAGCATGCCATGTGCCATGTTTTCCACGCGACGTTCGGCGCGGGTAATGATCTTATCGATTTCACGTGTGGAGAGGGACTCAACGTATTCCCATACCAATTGATCGTGGGCAGAACCGTTGGAAGAGCCTGTGAAATCGTTAGTAGCCACGGTGCGCCTCCCTCATAACCAGTGTGGCATTTGAAACCGAAACAGGCCACCATGCGAAGAACGATCGAGCGGTGGGGGAGTGGGCTTGGGCTCGAAGTAGAATTGATGGCGGTGTTGGCTTGCTTTGATTGACCAACATGACCATTCCGGTAGCCACTCCCAAAGGACTCTCATTTCATGAGCCTCATTCGTCTTAATGATGTCAGCGTACGATTCGAAAACAACCAGATCTTGCGCGAGGCATTTTTCAAGCTCGAATCCGGAGACCGTGTTGGTCTTATTGGCAAGAACGGTAGCGGAAAGTCCACGTTGTTGAAACTAGTCCTGGACCAGGTCGAACCGGATACCGGAACCGTGGCAGTAGAACTGGGAATCAAGATTGGATACTTCTCCCAATTTTCTGAACTAAATGGTGCCTCGACCATTACTGACGTTCTCGACGAACTTTTTAGCGAAGTTAAAGAAATCGAGACTGAATTGGCAGCAATCGACCTAGCCATCGCAGCCGATCCTCAGCCCGATGAAATGGATCGGCTCATACACCGCCAGTCCGAGCTCTTTGAAAGCATGGATAGGTTAGATGGCTGGGATTATCCACGATCCATTGACACGGTGCTCACCACCCTCGGTTTTGATCAGGCGCATAGAATCTGTTCGATTGATTCGCTATCGGGTGGTTGGCGAAACCGTGCTGCCCTGGCGAAGATCCTGCTCGAGGATCCCGATGTGCTGCTTTTGGATGAACCTACAAACTTCCTTGACGTTGCCGGTGTCGAATGGCTTGAAAATTGGTTCAAGACATTCAAGGGTGCCGCGATTATCGTTTCTCACGATAGAAAATTCCTTGATGCGGTAGTCAACCGGATTGTTGAGGTGGAAAACTTCCACCTACACGAGTATCCGGGGAACTTTGCCGAGTACGTCGTTGCCAAGCAATTCAAACTCAAGACACTTGAGTCCCAATTCGTTCACGAAGCCGAGCTTCTTGCTTTTGAAGCCGAGGGTATTTCCGATCGCCGTGAGGCGGCCAAGGCTGCAAGCAAGGGACTGGATAACAAACTTTCTAAAATCAAGAAATCTCGAGCTCCACGACCGGTAGATAAGATCATCACCGAAATCTACGGTGGACTACATATCAAAGACACCCTGTGCCGGGTGGAGGGCCTTTCCAAAGCCTATGGCGAGAAGACTTTGTTTACCGAGCTTGGCTTTGAGATTCGCCGTGGAAATCGAATTGTGATCCTTGGATCAAACGGTAGTGGCAAATCCACACTGCTTCGGGTGCTCACCGAGGTTGAAAAACAGGATTCCGGATTCATCACCTGGACCAAGGGCGCGGGGGTAGTTTCCTACAACCAGATTCTTGAGGAGCTGGATCCCGAAGATACAGTCACTCATGCTGTTAATGCCATGCCAAATTCTTTGGCGTTCACTGCGACGAAGAAGTCGGTGAATAGGTTTCTATCAATGTTCCAATTCTCGGAGGCTGATCTGAAGAACAGGATTGGAAATCTCTCGGGCGGCCAACGCTCACGAGTTGCCATGGCCATGTGCTTACTCTCGGGCGCTTCGGTTCTGATTCTTGACGAACCAACTAACCATTTGGACATGTCGAGCACTCAGGTGATGGAACGAGCACTCATGCACTTCCCGGGTGCAGTAGTAGTGGTTAGCCATGACAGGTTCTTTACCGAGAAAATTGCGACGCGCTATTTGGTGTTTGGTGCCGAAGGCGCAGGGCAGGGCGAGATCGCGGTGCGCGGAGCGTAACTTATCGACGGCAGCGAAAGATCGGATCCTCGGGGAATCACATCTGCTCCACGTATGGATGCTGCCTACTGGCTAAGCAACACGTTCAGAGGATAAGCACTTGTGAATTCAGCAGGGATGGAAGTTGCTGGCGAGTTTCATAGGGATCTGCCAATGGCAAATTCCTGTGAAACTTTTCACAAAAGCGGCATTTGAGCCCGTAACATCACGCAGTGGAGCGTCGATTATGACGTGTCGAGCGATATTCTGGCATCTGGTCCGGTCGTTCCCGGGCCAAGCATCCAGCCCACTGAAATAGCAAAGGTGCCACCCCGTGTCTGTAAACAAGCCAGTCGTCCTTTTGGCCGAAGAACTCTCGCCCGCAACAATTGCGGCGTTGGGTCCTGACTTCGAAATTCGCCAAACCGACGGTGCGGACCGCACCCAGCTGTTGGCCGCTATCGCCGACGTTGATGCAATCCTCGTTCGTTCGGCCACCCAGGTTGATGCAGAAGCAATTGCTGCAGCCAAAAACCTCAAGGTCATTGCCCGTGCCGGTGTTGGCCTAGATAACGTAGACATTAAGGCTGCAACTCAGGCCGGTGTGATGGTTGTAAATGCACCGACTTCCAATATCATTTCTGCAGCCGAACTTACCGTTGGCCACATCGTGTCATTGGCCCGCCGCATCCCGGCAGCGAATGCATCCCTCAAAGCTGGAGCCTGGAAGCGTAGCTCCTACACCGGTATTGAGCTCTTTGAGAAGAAGGCCGGCATTATCGGCCTTGGCCGCATTGGCGCCCTCGTAGCAGCCCGCCTGCAAGGCTTTGGCATGGACATCCTTGCCTACGATCCATACGTCACCCCGGCACGTGCACAGCAGTTAGGCGTCACCCTGGTGACTCTTGATGAACTTTTGGCCCAGTCCGACTTCATCACCATCCACATGCCCAAGACCCCTGAGACCCTTGGCATGCTGGGCAAAGAAGCCTTTGCCAAGATGAAGAATTCCGCTTATGTCATTAACGTTGCCCGCGGTGGTCTGGTTGACGAAGATGCGCTTTACACCGCATTGAAGAATGAGGAAATCGCTGGTGCCGGTATTGACGTTTTCGTCAAGGAACCGAGCACTGATCTTCCGTTCTTTGAATTTGAAAATGTAACAGTTACTCCGCACCTTGGTGCCTCAACCGACGAAGCACAAGAAAAGGCCGGCGTTTCGGTTGCCAAGTCTGTTCGTTTGGCTTTGGCCGGCGAGCTGGTCCCCGACGCGGTGAACGTTGCTGGCGGCGTCATTGACGAAAATGTTCGTCCGGGTATCCCACTGATTGAGAAGCTTGGCCGTATTTTCAACGCTTTGACCGTTGGTTCGTTAACGAACATTGATGTAGTTGTAGCCGGAGAAATTGCCAACCTTGATGTCAAGGCCCTCGAACTTTCCGCTCTTAAGGGTGTGTTCATGGACGTGGTTTCCGACCAGGTCTCCTACGTCAACGCTCCGGTTCTAGCCGAACAGCGTGGCGTTGCAACACGTCTGGTAACTACCCCCGATTCGCCTGAATACCGCAATTTGCTGACGGTCAAGGGCGCTTCCACGGAAGGCACACAGCTGGCTGTCGCTGGTACGCTGACCGGCCCGAAGCAGATCGAAAAGCTCGTTGGTATTAACGGCTACGAAATCGAAATCCCGGTCACCGATCACATGATCGTGCTCCGTTATGCTGATCGCCCGGGCGTCATTGGTACCTTGGGCAACGTATTCGGTGAGCAGGGCGTCAACATTGCAGGTATGCAGGTAGCGCGCAAGGAAGAGCGCGGCGAAGCACTTGCAGTGCTCGCCGTAGACTCGGCCCTGCCGGCCGGTGTTCTTGACATCGTGGGCGCAGCAATTGGTGCGACCGTGGCGCGAGAGATCAATCTCGAAGGCTAAACCCTGATTATTTGAAGTAAACGTGCCTCGTGCGCCGCTACACCACATGAACCTTCTGGTTTCGATTTGGTGGTAGTGGTTCGCGGGGCACGCTACTTTTTAAGCGGTGCAAAGTTCCATCTCAAAAGCTGGGAATCTCCTAGACAAGTTAGGATTCTTCCGCGAGTCGGCAGTTTCACTTGTGTCAAGCGCATAAGATCAAAGAATGATGGCTCAGAGTGCAATTTTTGTAGATGCAAGTTTCCTGCTGGCAATTGGTGGACACCGTGCGGCAGGCACAACTCTACGGTCTGCAATTACTGTCAACTATGAGTCCTTGATTCAAGGAATTCTTGACACGGCCAAAGAAAACTGTGGGTTAGAGAATCTGCGGATGTATTGGTATGACGCTGCCAAGGATGCAATCTTTACCGATCAGCACAAGCGCATTGGGTTACTCCCCGGTGTAAAGGTGCGTCTGGGCCGAATTTCGTATAACGGTGAGCAAAAAGGTGTAGATCTAAAGCTTGCTCTCGATCTTGTGGGCGTAGCTCGTAATAGGGCAGCATCAGTCGCATTTTTGATGTCTGGTGATGACGATTTGGCAGAGGCCGTTGAAGAGGCCCAAGACCTTGGCATGAAGGTGGTGCTTATTGGCATTGAGAAGCCAGATCACCGCCTTGGAGTTGCTTCGGTTGCCGAACACCTAGCATTACGTGTAGATAGCATTATTGCGCTCCCTGAAGAGCTTGTGGCTTCTTCCTTCGTCAAGGCCGTTACTTGGGATGCCGAGCACGCTGCCCACGCTGCAGCTATTGCTGGAGCGGGTGTGCAGCCTACGCAGCAGATCGGCGCCGAAACAGCAGAACAAGCAGATCCTGCACCTAAGCCAAGCACCATCCCGGCGATTCCTACTCCCGCAATGATGTCGGCAAAACCTAAACCCACGGTTGTTCCTCAATTAGTTGTTAATGACTACCAACTCATTTACAGCTCAACGCAACAGAACTCGGGATTCTCTGGGGAGCCTTCAAATGATCTTGCTGCGATTGAAACCGCATCCGAGGTGGGTTCTTCCGTTGCCAAGAACTGGCATGCAAGTACCACCCAAACGGAGCTCAAAGTGTTGCTCGCCGATAGGCCGCTCTTACCGGCCGAAATTGATCGAGTGCTCCTCAAAGATTGCGCTCAGCGCATTGGTGAGTGGAAGACAGATATCAAGGATGTGCGTAGGGCACTGCGTGTGGCCTTTTGGGAACAGATCGATCAGCTCACATAATGGCGTAAATGGCGGGTTTGGTATCGACATACGGTAGATTTTTAGGGTGACTTCTGAGCAGACTCCCTTTTATATCACCACGGCCATCTCCTACCCGAACGGCGTTCCCCACATTGGGCATGCCTATGAGGTAATAGCTACCGACGCCATGGCGCGCTTTAAACGCCTCGATGGATACGACGTATTCTTCATGACCGGTACAGATGAGCACGGTCAAAAGATGCTGCAGACGGCAGAAAAGCAGGGGATCACCCCGCGCGAGCTGGCACAGAAGAACTCTGATGCCTTCCAAGCAATGAATGATGAGCTTGGGATCAGCTACGATCGCTTCATCCGCACCACAGATGCAGATCACTATGCAGCCGCCCAGGCCATCTGGAAGCGCATGGAAGATAACGGTGACATCTACCTGGATAAGTACGCCGGCTGGTACTCTGTGCGTGATGAAGCCTTCCACGCTGAGGAAGACACTGAAGTCCGTGAAGATGGCGTCCGTTACTCCAAAGAAACCGATACAGAAGTTGTCTGGACAGAAGAGGAATCCTACTTCTTCCGTCTCTCGAACTACCAGGACAAGCTGCTTGAGCTCTACAAGTCACAGCCAGACTTCGGTGCACCGCAAACTCGCTTCAATGAAGTAATTCGCTTTGTAGAGCGCGGTCTTGAAGACTTATCGGTTTCCCGCACCACTTTTGACTGGGGAGTACCAGTACCGGGCAACAAGGACCACGTCATGTATGTCTGGGTTGACGCCCTGACAAACTACCTAACCGGTGCGGGTTTCCCTGATACCGAATCTGAAACTTTCAAGAAGTATTGGCCAGCAAATGTCCATGTGATTGGCAAGGATATCTCGCGTTTCCACGCCATTTACTGGCCTGCGTTCCTAATGTCTGCAAAGTTGCCGCTACCTAAGCGCATCATGATCCATGGCTTCCTTCACAACAACGGTGTGAAGATGTCCAAGTCCCTTGGAAACGTAGTAGCACCTGCCGATTTCGTTGAGCAGTACGGAATCGATCAGGTCCGCTACTTCTTCCTGCGCGAAGTTCCGTTTGGTGCTGATGGAAGTTACAGCCATGACACCATCGTGAGCCGCATGAATTCAGATCTTGCCAACAACTTAGGTAACTTGGCACAGCGTTCACTGTCAATGGTTGCAAAGAACTGCGGGGGAGTAGTACCGACTTCTGGCGAGTTCACCGAGGCGGATCAGCAGATCTTGGATGAGGCCGGCAATCTGCTCAAAATCTGCCGTGACGCCTTCTCGCGTCAGGAGTTCAGTAAGGCTCTGGAAGCAATCTGGACCGTCTTAGGAGACACCAACGCGTACTTTGCTGACCAAGCTCCGTGGGTGTTGCGCAAAACGGATATCGCTCGAATGGAAACGGTATTGTACGTGACGCTCGAGGTGCTGCGGAGAGTCGCGCTGCTGGTACAGCCCGTAATGCCGATGGCCGCGGCTTCACTTCTTGAAGTCCTCGGTCAGGATGAGGGGGCAGGACGCCAATTCGGTTCGTTCGAAATTCCACTTGTAGAAGGTGCAACGTTGCCGGCACCGTCTCCAATTTTCCCGAAGTTTGTGGACCTTTCGGAATCTCTTTAGCACTTTTAGTAACCAGACGAGTTAATCATGGACACGTTCACCTTTAAAGACCAAACAATCCACTATGAACACCGGAAGGGCACTTCGGATCGCCGGCATTTGATTGTGGTTTTCTCTGGGTTTCGACCTCGAGGTACTTTTGATTTACACGGAGAGTCATCTCGAAACATCAAATGTGACATCTTGTGGATTGAAGACTGGTTTGAAAAGAACCACGCATACTACATAACGACTGGTGGCGATCTGGAAGTTGCCGAAGCCGTAAACGCACTTATCGAAGAAACCCGTCGTAAAGCTCAACTTGAAAAGAACGAGTGTACGATGCTTGGATTCTCCAAGGGTGGAACGGGAGCTCTGTATCAAGCGCTTGCATATGAATATGGAAACGTAATTGCCGTTGCACCAAGAATGAATTTTGCTTCAGCGAATCGGCAGCGAAACTTAGATGTATTTGAAAACATAACGTCGCTGGGTACAGATGAAGAAGTAGAGAGACTGGATCGGATCTTACCGAATTTACTAGAGGAAAAATCTTCCTCAAGCATAAATATTTATTTATTTAGCTCGCAATCTGACTATCAATATGCGACAGAAATTGAACCATATATATCTACTTATGAACAATATGGCAATTTTAACTACGTACAGCTAAACAGCCCCTTTGTTACCGATCACATTGACGTTAGTCGGTACAGCGTTCCGATGGTACTTTCGATCTTGACTGCGTTGGCTGAACGCGCCAAGCTGAGATTTGGTCGTATTGAAAGTGGCGATTTCGCCCGAGCCCAGGAAGGCCTTGGAGCGCCGAGTATCGATAAGGTCGCTTTGAGAAATGAAAGTATTTTTTCACTTGATTCAGCCTCCATTGCGAATGGAAAACTCTATCCCAACGGCGTTGCCTTTATTAAAGGTAATCAGGCACTAACTTACGGGAGCATCCAGCGCTGGCTTATATTGAGATCTAAAGAGAATACGAAACGATTTGCGCTTGGAAGCCTAAACGATCGAGGCTTATCCAGCAAGTATTTTGAAAATGAATTCTGCGACTATTCTAAGGCCCGATTTGCCTCAATGCGGCAAGCAGGGATCGATTTGGCAGAAATTCCAGATGACGTATACGAAATCGGTGTCGCCTTAAAACACGCGGGCCAAAGTTTGACTCAAATGTCCGTGGAATTGATTGGACAAGAGTCGTATGGAATTTCAGGCGATTCTATCGTTGAGGTGAAGAAGACTGTAACGTCCACAATTTTGGTGAAGCGTCCTTTGATCTCTGAAACAATTCATGACCCACTTTTTTCGCTGGTAAGTACGTGGTCGACTGAAGGCCGAATTCATGTGGAAGGAATCTATGCCATAGCTGGACAGCCGACACCAGAGTGGTCCGATATACAGTACTTCTTAGTACTTAGAAAAGCTGGCTCTAAGAATATCCGGTTTACGGGATTGCTTGCCAAGGATCATAAACCAGAGATCAATAATCTCGTTTCGGATAAATACGCGGATTATTCGAAAAGTTATTACACGACACCTAAGTACTTAGGCATACCGCTTCAAGGTATCGGTAAAGGTTCATATGAAATGTTCATCACTCGCAGGACAGTAGGCGGAGTGTTTACGTGGAAAATTGAAGATTTATTAGTTATCGATTAATTCTTCTCACAACGAACTAGCTCTATGATTGTGCTTGGTGCCTTTTAAATTAATTTTGGTACCCAGTATTACGGAACTAGGGATGCTCTTTTGACAAAATTTATCTGTGGTCTGTGGTCTGTGGTCTGCGAGAAGTGAAAAAGAATGCCGCTGATGTGTCTTGAAGAATCGGGTGTGAAGAAAACCTCCATTCAAATTGCAGGGCAGATACCACCCCGTTTACGACTAACCACACGTTTGGTGAGCACAATCTTTGAAGACTGTATCAGTGTGACTAGCACCATCACCGGCATCGCCAAAGCCAACTTGATCGCCTGCCCAAATGTGCTGCGCAAGAACTACGCGAAGTGTACAAGACGCCTCAAAGAAATCCTTGAATCGGGTCTACAGCTGATCGTCAATTTCCGGCAAGTAACACCTGACTCGTGCCACTGTTTGAGTTGAGGTTTTTCAATGATCGGTTGACTCGAGCTTTTTGGTTTTGGTCGGTGCGTTTGTGGTTACTAACAATTCATTGCTGGGTATGCTGTTGGCATGGGTTCACGATTCGTGCGCAAGGTTCGCACCGCTTCTGGCGCGGTTGCGGTGCAGATCGTTGAGAAATCAGGACGGCAGGTCGTTGCCGTTGAACACGTGGGTTCCGCTCACTCGGATACCGATTTAGCATTGTTGTTGGCTGCCGCTCAGGAGCGATTGATGCCTGGGCAAGGAACGTTTGACTTGGGGTTTGTGGAGCGGGTCCCGGTTTCACTCGCTGATGTTGCCGATTGGACTGAGCAGCATGTGATTCCTATTCCTGAGAAAACCAAGATTATTGGCCGACCGGCACGTAGCGTTTCCGCCGAAGGTAAGGTCTTAGCTTCTCCCGCGGCAGAGTTGTGGGATGTGTTGGTCGGTGCGTATTCCCGTCTTGGCTTTGATGTCCTGGACGATGAGGGTTTTCGAGCGATGGTCTTGGCCCGGTTGATTGAGCCCACGTCCAAGGCCGAAAGTATCCGGGTCTTGGATGATATCGCGGCGCCTCATCCTGCCTTGCGGACATTGTTTCGGAGTCTGAAACGCAGCCAGGAACACGATTATCGAGACCTATTGGCCAAGGCCATGGTCGGATATCGCACCAAAACCACTGGGTTGGCCGCGATGATCATGAGACGAGCCCACCCTTCACTTCCAGTCCAAGGAAGAAGACAAGATCCGTCGGGTCGGGGAGAGCCAAAGAGCACCGGGTGGATCCACAAATCCAGGTCGGGCTCTTGGTAGATCCAGCCGGATTCCCACTAGAACTGCATATGTTTCGAAGGGAACAAGGCCGAAACGACCACGATCCTTCCAGTCCTTACTGCATTCCAAGAACGGCACGGGATTACCGACATGGTCGTAGTTGCCGATGCCGGGATGCTCTCGGCTGGCAACCTGCAAGCCATCGAAGATGCCGGTTTTAAGTTCATTGTTGGATCCAGGCTCTCGAAGGCCCCGTACGATCTGCAGGAACATTTTGATACCAAGGGCAACAAGTTCAGTAACGGACAGATCCTTGAATCCGCAAGGGTCACGGGCACCGGAAAGAACGCTCGTGAACGTCGGGTCGTTTATCACTGGTCGTTTAAACGGTTCCGACGCGATAACCAAAACATCAACCATATGGAACGCCGAGCGATGGATATCGCCGAAGGCAAGATCCCGGTCCGCAAGGCACGCTTCCTGAGCGTGACCGGGTCGAAAACCTCGGTCGCTAAAAGTACCCTCGAACGAGCCCGACAGCTCGCCGGTCTGAAAGGGTACGTCACCAATATTTCTCAAGATGCCATGTCAGGGAACGAAATCATTGGTTCTTATCATGATCTGTGACAGGTGGAAGCGTCCTTCCGCATGACCAAACATGACCTTCAGGCTCGACCTATTTGGCACCGACAAGAAGATGCCATCAATGCGCACCTCACCGTCGTTTTTGCATCCTTGGTGATCGGTCGGCACCTGCAAGAGCTTTCCGGGATGAGCCTCAAGAAGCTCATCACTACGCTCAAGGCCATCAAGTCCGCCAAAATCCTGATCAACGGCGAAGAGGTCCTCATCCCTGCTGAGATCCCGGAAGGCTTCAAACCCACATTGCAAACCCTGAAAAGTGGTTACTAAGGCACTTGGCACGAGTCAGGAGTAACACGTGCGAAATCTGCTGAGAACCACCAGCAGTGAATCCTTCCCCACCAGCTGAGACAAGATTCAAAGTTCGGTGAAAGCCTCCGGAATAGACGATGCCAGATTCAAGCTACGCACGTGCTCTTCACGGTGAAAGGAACTCGCAACCTATCGCCCTACACAGCGTCAGCTATGGGGCTCTCAGGCTTTGAGCGTGGTGTCATCAAATAAGTAAGGCCACAGCCCCATGGATGTTCCCTGAACTCAAAAGAGCGTTTATTTAGTTCTCAGAAATCTTGATAACCATGAACGGTAAGGTCGTAAACCGATTAATTGTAATCATATCATTTCAATTCGGTAAATTTTATCAGTGTTGTATGCGGCAGGAGGGCAATCAGCTCACTATGTGTTCGTGAATAGTATGAGGGTTCATAATGCACATTTGCAGGGCCCCATGGATGATCCTTCGCACTCAGAATGTTTGTTTGATCAATTTTTAAGTTAGAGCATGAAAAAATTTCTAAAAATATCTTATCCAAAGTTTCCCAAAATTGATTAAAAGATATCTGATTTGAAAACTTTTTGAATTCGTATTGATCATAGTAGCCCTTCACGCCACGCGCAGAATTCACGATAATAGTAGTATTTGGTAGATATTTCTCTGCAAAAATTTTGAAATTAATTGTCGCTTGTCTGAATAGCGACAGAAATGCTTCGGGCGCAGATTGCCGGGAGTATCTCGAATTCTTGGCTAAAGATGGATAATGATTCGACGTGCCAAGTTTCCAGGCGTTGTCGGTGATGTAGGAGTTTCCCATCTGAATGCAACCGAACCTGGCATCGGAATAGAAATCAAGCATGATCACATCCGGCTGTTCTGCACGGAGTTCCGAGAGATAGGATTTATCGAAGTCTCGCTCGGTAGCAATTCTGCTATGCTCATCCATTCCACCAAGGTCTACTTGGGCCCTCGAGACAGGTTCAGCCAAGAGAGAGACCAGTGACATTTGATATTGTCCACCGTGGAAGGCATACCTAGATTTCCAGCCGGGCGAAAGCTTGCTGTTGAACAAGTCCCTCGTCACACACGACCCAATAACACCAACTGTGAGCTGATTCTTGTCGGTTGTGAAAGATTCCTGGACTTCAATTTCTAAGTTGAGGTCTTTAGTAACGACTAAATTTTTTGTGACAGCACTAATGGAGAGCTTATAATTCCCACGGCGCAGCCCATCAAGGTCTATTCCTTCGTATTTGGAGGTTGCGAAGTATGATTTGGAATAATCATTCCATTGATCATTAATAATACTCCCGGCATTGGATCTATTTGCATTCGGCAAGGGAATTATTATTGGGGACTCAAGCTGAGTCGAACTATTTAATATGAGATGATAGGAAATATCCCGCCATCCCGGTGTCGGCTGACCCGGGATAATGAAGTAACCCTGGACGTGCAGCATAGAATCCTTCGCCCAACATTTCTCGAGGGAAAGGTAAGAGCCGTAATCTGCCCTATTGAGCAGACTTCGTTTGGATAGCTGGGCGCCAGCTTCGTTAACGCTTATCTCATAAACGGATGTACCACAGATCGTTCTTTGGTAGGTAGAACGATGCGCTTTAACTGCAGCTTCGAATTCTTGTCCTGAATGTTTGGAATGAACAAGAATATCGTAAGTACCGTACGCTATATCTGATAGATCGATGCCTTCGTTGCCAAGTGTGGTGAAGCTTGCAAAGTTGTAATCGCATGGTTCGTTTTCGAAATACGAATCAGAAAGACTTGCGTCCTTAGCAGTTCCAAGCTTGGCCGAAATAGTTTCGCTTGTTCCGTTTAGCATTAATCTGCTAGTGACTTCACCATGTTTATGCGCAGGGAAACCCTTCGCGAAGGAATGGCCTTCAATGTGGAATCGGTCCCGAACCATTCTTGGTGTTTTGGTTGCAAAAACATGTTCTTTACGAATTCTTACCGATTCTAAATTTGGTTGGATCTTACTTGAGCCGAAATTGTTGACACCATTGCGCACAGAGCCAAAACGTGGAGCAGCACCTTCTGCTAAAGCATAGAATATCGAGAGTATGAGGGGAACGTTGTACCAAGTTACCCGATCATGTTGCCGGACTAAGGGGCTGTCAGTTTCAATGTAATTGAAGTTGTGATATTTTTCGAACAGGTGTAGGTGCGGCAGCACCTCAGTCTTAAACTGATCATCCGCAGGTGAAGTGAACAGGTAGATATTCTTTGAGAGCTGTCGATCAGATTCTAAGGTCGAGGGAAGAAGCTCATCTAATTGCGAGATTCGTTCTGAGTGCGCTTCAAGCATGCTGTCAAGGACAGCCGGCATGTTCTGTGAAAGATACGAGCCGATCTTGAACTGCGGAACGGTCGAAAGTATGTTGTTGAATCCGTATTTCGCACCGTAATACAGTGCGGCACTGCCACCCTTGGAAAATCCAGCCAGTGTAACGTGAATTTTCTCCAACCCCATGGACTCCATTTTGGAAGCGATCAAAGAGTAAACTGTGTCGGTTAAATCTTGATTCTTCGAGTATAGATAGTACGAGAAGTCATCGTTAAAATAGTCTTGAATCCAAAGGATGGCCCCGCGAAGTCCTTGGATCGCAGCTCCATCAAAATCATATGTTTGCTTCTTACGGAAACCCGAAAAGATAACAGTCAAATGTTTTCGATCTTGTTTTGCTTTACGGAATTTATATGTGATCGGAATGCCATTAGACGTAAATATTTTCTCGTTCACGTATCTATTCCACATCTTTCGGTTTCTATAATGCAAACATTCTGAGTATCAGCAATACGGATATGCATGTTTGTCCCGGCATGGATTTCGTGCCGAACAGTTCATTTTACCTACCCTGTGGTGGAAGACTGGACACGTTTGTTGTGTGTAGCTCCAGATTCCAATTAGCTGGTGAAGTCTAGCTATTCCACTTGTAAGGGATGTTTCAGAAGTTAGGCAAGCTGATTCATTTCAGTGGATTTTGAGCGTATTTTGTAGAATTGGCTCATCGGTGTCTCCACAATCGATAGTTCGACCCAGGCAGCTTCTTCGATTTCTTTGTTAGACGTAAGGGCAGCAAGACGTGCGATAGATGTCAGAAGATAAACGTCTGCATGCTTCAACTCAGAAGTCGATTGGAAATCGTAAAGCGGAAGTGCAAACTCGAGAGCACGGGAATATTCACTAAAAATCTCTGTGTTGCGCATCAGTTCTATGCGCAATGACTTTTCGAGCTTTTTGCTGATCGACGGCCGTGATAGAAGCAGAGTCTTTTCTGCACTTGTAATGAGCTCCATCGCGCTATCGTTCTTCTGGCGCATGTTAGCGGTGGAACGAAGCTGAGCGATTCGCAGCCTGCATTCAGTTTCTGCTGAAACTGGAGAGTGTTTCACTAACAAAGATTCGGCGGACTCCACACATTCGCGATCGCGCCCAAGAGTATATAGTGCATCGATTTCTCGCAACGTGAGGTCCGCAAGGAGCTCGTTATTCGAGAATCCGGCATTTACCAAAACATTACGCTGCTTTCGCAGGCGCTTGACTGCTGTCTTGGGATCGACGATTTCCAATAGTCTACAAAGAGTGTAGTTTGCTGCTACATACTCAAAGCTCGCCGCTGTGTATTTCCGTTCGACATCGAGCACCCAGAGTTTCATTGATTCAGGGTTGGAATCTGAAATGTTGGTGGAACTTAACATCTTGCTGGCCTGGCCGAGAATCAAACTACTCTGCGCGAGAACCAAATCCGAGAAGACTACGTACCGTTCCTCTGAGGTAAGAGACGTCGGAAGCTCTTCGCTGTTCACGTCCCTGCTGAGGTTGAAGCGATGGTACCAATTTGTCAGAACCTGCATTTCCGAGCTTCGCTTGTCGGAAAGATCTTGAGAAGTAAGATGGTCCGCAAGTAACTCGAGACTTGACTTCACCAAGCCCATTCTTCCCTCATACAAACCTCGCCTGATCATTGAGTTCAAGTGCTGTTCAACGGTGGTGTGGCATGTGTCATGACTCAAGGCCGATTCTTTGCCGTGCTCGTCAGGCTTGTAGATCTCTTGAAGAGTATGTAGCGACAACGAAACAGATTTGTGAAGCTCATCATCGATTCTGAGCGGATCCGTAGTTGCGAATTGGGATTTTGCAAACTTCATAATGTTTGCGACGGACCACGTCGAGAGTCCCTGGAGAAAGGTGATTGCCCGCAATGGTGTCCAAATGGGCGAACTAGCGACGGCAGTCGGAAGCTTCTGGTAAAAGTTACTGAGTGCCGCAACCAAGTCTTCAAAGTTCTCGTGTTCAGCGAAAAGTCTGGGATCGATAATGTCAGCGGTAGCTATTGACCAAAAATTGATTAGCTGCCGTATGTCTTCAGCGACAAGGGACTCAGCACCACTTGGAAAGCTAACCAATTCTAAAGCTAGAATGTGCGCTAGGAGAACTTTGTCAGAAACAAGGCTCATGTTTTCTGCCAAAGTCATTGCCTCCTCAAACAGCTGCGTTGAGGAGGAATGTCCACGCCAAGACGAAATTACCCGTAGGAGCTCTGAATGGTAGTGCTTGCCTTCAATAAGGTCAGAAATTTTTGATGCTACGAAGAGATTGCTTGAGTCAGATTGATTTGACGCCTCGGGCGCCGTTTCATTAGCTAAATGCGATGGCTCCGTTAACCACGATTGCGTGCCCGAATATATAGCCAACGTGAGTAATTCTTCACCATCAATGTCAGTGGTATAATCTGCTTGTTTTGCGAATTCTTTACACCAATGAAGGTACTTTTCAACTTCGCCGTATTGACCAAGACGGTTCGTGAGTCGAAGTAGCTTCAAATTTAGTGTCAATAAATACGGTGTTGAGCCAAGATCAATAGACCGTGAGAGGCTATCTAAGCGGTCCATGGCTTCCTGGTACTGCCCATCCTGGACCAAAGCATCTGCCGCAATAAGCCATGCGCGCAGAGCCTCATCCGATGTGACGCCAAGACGCCGAGTGCTCGAACGTGCTTCTGTAACTAGGTGGTGCTCATTGCGATCAACAGCATTCATTGGCATGTATCTAGGTGTTCCCTGCTCTGGCTTTGGTTTCATCCAAGTATAGAATGAATTCGCGAGTCCTGACACTTCGCAGACGATGAAGACACTTTCTATGGGTCATTTCCTGCTCTTGATCGGTTAGCGAACGGACTGAAACGACAAATAAAGGTAGTTTGATGAATGATCCCCTGATTAGTGTAATTCTTGCTGTATACGATGTTGAAGAGTACGTAGAAGCGACGTTGACTTCGTTGGACAGGCAGACATATGAATCGAAGAATCTTGAATTCATTATCGTGAATGATGGTTCAACGGATATGAGCCTGGAGAAAGTCACTCGTTGGGCGAAGGATAAGTCAAACGTCACAGTTATATCGCAAGAGAACCAAGGTGCAGGTGCGGCTCGTAAAGCCGCGCTAGAGCTGGTTACAGGCGATTGGGTCACGGTGGTAGACCCCGATGACATTCTCGACCGTGATTATTTTTCTGCAATAGCCCGTTTCATTAAACGGGACGAATCCAACGTTGCAGATATGTTGATTACGAGGATTCTTGTACTAAACGGTACAACGGGCCGCGTACAAGATACGCACCCACTGGCCTACCGTTTCAAGAACGGCAGCAGATTAGTCTCCCTAAAGGATGAACCTAGCTGCATTCAGCTCGGTGCGACAGCAGTATTAAGAGTTGCTCGATTGAGGGACTCCGGCCTCACATACGACCCAAGAATTGAGCCTACATTCGAAGACGCACATTTGCTAGGACGCTATCTGGCCACTACGGCAGAGCCAGTTGTTGGTGTTGTTGCCGATGCGAAATATTACTATCGGAAACGCTTCGACCAGTCCTCTCTCGTTCAGAGCAGCTGGAGTACTGAAGACCGCTACAGCACTGTATTAGAACTAGGTTACCTAGACATGCTGCGTCAAGTTACCAACAAGCTTGGTGAGACGCCGGTTTGGGCACAAACAATCGTTCTATATGACATTGCTTGGTATTTTAAGGAAGACACTCAACAGCATTCGAGAACTGCATGGATCTCGGGCGAGTTGCGAGATAATTTCATCAACAGCCTATACGAGATTTTTTCTTATATTGATAAAGAAACGATTGAAAATTTCTCCGTAAATCCGATCTGGTGGTCCCTTCGCCAGACGATACTGTCTTATTTCAAGGCCGACTATTTGAACAGTGCGCGAACTGTTCAATGGGGTAGCAATACCCAAACGGGATCAAACCAGTACTGCATTCTTTACAGCGGTATCGAACCCGAACTTCAGATCTTTGTCGATGGCCTTGAAATCCAACCAACCAAAGACGATTACACGACGCACTCCTATTTTGGTATTCCCATGATGGTCGAGCGAAATATCACTATTGGTCACCCCGGCAGCGTCAGAATCTTGATTGATGGGAATAAAGCTCAAATTGAAAGAGCAGGAACTTCCACGCCGGCGCCAAAACCGGCCAACGCACGGTACAGGCTCGCGCCAATTCATGCGCAAGGGCAGAAATCGGTGCTGGCGAAGATTTCTGGGCGGGTCATTGGTACTGGAAGAATTGAAAAATTTGAGGGCATCTCTAAAAAAGCATCCTCAAAGCTTAGATACGTGACTACACGTCTAGAAGTCGAAAGTCTAGCGCTTTCTCTGCCGGTTGCTAAAGTTCTTGGAAACGCTGGCGTGACTGTTGCTAACAAACGAGCAGCAAAAGTCCGAGAGCTGAAGGAACAAGAACACGCTACACAACTCAAGAAAATTGCTGCAAAGAGTGAGATCAGAGAACGCTATAGGGATGCCTGGGTTGTCATGGACCGTCCAATGCGTGCGGATGATAACGGTGAACATCTTTATCGTTATTTGCTGACCGAGCGGGAGGATGTAAATGCGTTTTTCTTGCTGAGTAAGAACTCATCCGATTGGTCGAGGCTTAAATCTGAGGGCTTCCGACTCGTCGATTATGCCTCAGACGAAGCGGTATCGCTACTGCTGAATGCAAAATTTAGAATGTCTTCCGACGCAGTTGCCGAGGTAATGTACCCGATTTCCCGCAGATACTATGATTTGTCGAAATCAAAGTTCATCTTCTTGCAGCATGGAGTGACTAAGGATGACTTGTCTCGTTGGCTAAATCCGAAGAAGCTCGATGGTGTTATCTGCGCAACCCAAGCTGAATATGATTCATTTGTAGGGATAAACTCTCCCTATACAATTCGGAAACATCAGGCACTACTTTCTGGGTTCCCACGCTTTGATGGACTCCACCGCGCGCAGCAGTCTCTGGAAAACGATCCGGATCTACTCCTCATTATGCCGACATGGCGGCAGTACCTTCGCGACGAAATTGCGAGCGCTTCGAATGAGGAGGAAGCCCGAGATATCTTTTCGAACTCTGAATTCGGTGAAAATTGGCTGCAGTTCCTGCGAGCTCCCGAGCTGAGCCAAATTGCTCAGCGCTCTGGACTCAAAATTGGTTTTATCGCTCATCCCGCTTTTGCTAGCATGATCGAGTACCTGGATGTTCCTTCGTATGTCGAAGTTCTCGAGCCTGAAGTCCACGGTTTTCAGAACCTATTAGCTCGCGCGGCAGTTTTTATAACCGACTATTCTTCGGTCGCGTTCGATACAGCAAACCTCGGTATTCCGGTTGTTTATTTCCAGTTTGATCCGGAACAGATGTTCGGTGGTGGCCATAACTTTAGGCGTGGATATTTCGACTATTCATCAGATGGTTTTGGCCCAGTGTGCGCAACAGCCGCAGATGCAATTGCTGCGCTGGAAGAGTCTTTAGATTCTAATAGTGCTGAATACCTAGAGGAATACCGTAGAAGGACGACCGCCGCATTTGCATTCCAAGATACCGAAAACTCAAAACGTGTTGCGGAAATGATCGAGCGACTCTAAATCTTGCGATGTAGTAATAGTCGTGGTTTGGATCGCTTTGCCGCATGATCTGTCTTGGTCTGGCCTTTGGAAGAGTCGCCAATTTCAGATCCCTACAGGGAAATTCTGAGGCGACTGGTTCTCCGATGTATCAGATAGGTTGCGTCTGGAATTTGGATCCCCACCTGCAATTCGTGGGGATGATGACTAACCAAAATGATATCTTTATACGGCATTCGCGTAGGCTTGGTAGGCATCCACGGCCTAAGAAGTCTTGGTCGCGGATGCGGCGCGCGGCGTGTGAACCATCGATTTCCTACATGGTCAATGTTAATTTAACGCGTTAGGCGGTCTTCGGTAAAGGGGCTCTTCGGCTTTGGGCGTGGTGACCGGATGTTCAGCACGGTCTGAGGTCGCGTGCCGAAAACAATAATATCCGTAGTCGGTAGTTCTCGTGGTTGATGTATCCGCGTCCCATCCGTTTGAAGTTCTTAGCCGTCAAGTTCGCCGCTTCACTTCGGGCATTGGCCAGCTAAGGTGAGGCAGTAGGTTTCGAGTTCTTTCTTCCATGCGGTGAAGGTGCGCAGCAACGACTTGGCCTCGTCCAGGCCGGAGGCTTTCACCGAGGCTGAGAGTTTTTCCCAGCCAGCGGCGAAGGCTTCGGGTGTATTGCTTTTCAGCAGGTCCCGCACGTGTTCCTTGATGGCATAGACCACCACGAGTTCGGTATCTGATTCAAGGATTTCCTTCAGGCGCCCGGTCTGCTTCACGAAAGAGGTTCTCCAGGTTATAGGTCAAGAGTTTGCGGTATTTGTAGGCCGGATCGATGTTCCTTCCACGACGTCCATGCAAGTCGTGGGCGCGGCGTTGCCGCACCGCGGTAAGCATCTGATGAGCACGTTGGACGATATGAAAACAATCCACCGAAATCTTCGCCTCCGGCAAAGACTCATGGATGGCCTTGCGGAACTCGGCGGACAAATGGAAACGAAACATGGCCAATGTTTCGCTTCCATACTTCGGGGCGTTGAGCCATCCAAGTAGTCACGGCTGCACCGTGGCGTCCGTCAATGACATCAAGGATCCTGCCGGTTTCCAGATCCGTAAAAACAATCGACCACGGCTCCAACCGGATAGCTTTTCCCGAAGCTCCCAGCACGTAGCGGATCCTCCTGAACCGGTGTTCATCGATCCCGAGCCGGCGCACCAGGCACTGATCAACATCCAACAAGATGTGTTCGGTGGCAAAAGCCTTGCGCAGCACGGTGGGCCAAGCGACCTGGTTGGCTTGGGCAATCCCGGTGATGGTGCGGATCTCGGTCACACAGTCCTCAACAATTTTGCCTACCAAACGGGTAGTCAGGCGTGAGCGTCAGGGGGATTTGCTCGGTGACTTGAACGAAGGTTTTCTTCGCGCACGTTTCTTCGAGGCACACCAGCCGACGTTTCTTCACCCATAGGACCAAGTCTTTGCCGCCGGTGTCGATGTCCTTGACTCGGTGCACCGGGCGAGCCTGGACCCGCCGTGAAAACACCCCACAGGTAGGGCAGGCAGCTTCGCGGTTGATTGGTTCCACCAGCACCGAACGCGAGGGCCCCACCCGCTCACTGCTGAGCACCGCATAGTCATCAAGATTCAACAGAATCGACGCAGCATCAACTGCGCCAGTATCCTTATACATGGCTCGTAGTCCTTGGAAATATGTTGTTTAGAGAACATCCATATTTCCGTAGAGCTGCGAGCCTTACTTATTTGATGACACCACGCCCAAAGTCCGAGAGCCGGTAAAAGCATTTGCAAGTCCTTGCACGGAGCTCCTTGACTACCATCTTAAACTTTTTTGGCATTTTCGGTGTATTTGGCAAGTTTTTGGCCTTGGCGGGCATTCATATTTCCCGTGTCTATGCGGAGAGAAGCTACCTCGCCTATCGAGAGTTTCCCGATGAGGCGAGGTAGCTGATCCGACAATCGGCTACGGAGAGTAGAACGTTGCTAGCTCCCGTTGCATCTCTGAGGACTCGACCGTCGAATGACGATATCATGCGGTCAAAAAGGTGCATCCATGGGTTCGTAAGAGGGGAGTGTCTTATGCCAAATAGCGTCTGGCGGTAGTGGTGTTCTTGCGACCCGGTAGTAAGTCATCCGTATAGGTGGTAATCGAATTCCGGGGAAGTGTTAGTGCATTGAACTCTGAATCCGCTCGGTCGTGACGCGAGAAATCGTATATGCATCATCTCCTCTGGAGCCTAGACCAAATGCGAGCTTTCACGGTCTCGGTATTAAGCCTGTCTGCCGGGCACAACCGCTCAAAAAACCTCAGTCGTCATCGAAACAAAGCAGTCGGCAGTGATGCTGACGGCGATGGACCGTGTTGCGGCCTTCGGCATCGCGAGGCGAGCTCCATGCGGACGTCGTGGCTTCCGTGTAGGTCCGCCTTGAACACGAACGGCAAGTTGGCTGGGAATTCACAAATGCGTTCCTTCTCTGGACTGATCGCCGGGCCAGCTTGTGTGGCGATCCGATCAGGGTGGTCAGGAAGAGCTCTGGAGATTACCACGTAGTCAGAACGACACTACCAGCAGGTCGGAACAGAACGACCTCCGGAGGCTATTTGGCCCTAATCGTGAAGCACAAAGAGAATGGCGGATACTAACTCAATACGTTACCTTTGGGATCGGCCATAAGGTTCAATTGGGTGCTGCAGTTCCCCAGGCAATCAAAATTACCTGTTCGAAAAGCTCTTTATTTGCCAATCTTCATTCCGTGAATAGATTTTCCCAAAGTGTATTCAATGCAGTGATCTGAAGTCAGAAGTATGCTTTTTGTGACGATTGAGTGCTGCTTGGGCTTTCAGTAAAGATACCATTTTACGAAGGCTTGTTCTGCGTCAATTTATTGTTATTGAATAATTGCAATATTTCAAAAAGCAAGTCTCAAATGATTAAAGTTCGGCTGACGATTTCCAGGGGAAGTACCTCTCCAAGAAATTCTTGATCATAAGTTCATCATCTGCGGCTGGCGATTTTTTTGATGCCACTTGGTTGAGGCAGAAGATTGTTGGCTGATCCCACAGTAGTAGCCTTGATAATTCAATCTCAGCTCTGGGTGAGCTGATGTCGATGTACCGATAATTGATTTGAGCCGACGTGGCCGTGCCTACTATTGCGCCGAAGTGGTGTGCAAGATTTGAGGGTAAAGCAACATCTGTCCGCTGCCTGAACTTTTGGCGACTTGTTTCGCTAAGGCTGGTGCGGAAATCTTTAGCCGCACGCTTGAGGGTGCTCAATCGCTGTGCGTGTGCCGTGTGTTTAAACTTATGGGTAACTTTATAATTAAACCGGTCCTGCAACATTCTTTTGATGTTGTAGGCGGCCCAATTGCTTGGCAGATCAGTAACCGAAGGATCGTCCGGGACTTTATTTTCGCTCTCGAAAAACTTGCTCAAGCCTTCATTGGTGAAAAAAGTCTTTGGGGTGCACCAATCTGCAAGAAATACATCGTCATTGAAGTAGAGGAAATGTTCTTTCAAGCCAGGGATCCGATGCAAGTTTGCTTCTATCGCATGGGAATTGAATGTTGGTAGATCTTCGGGATTCTCGAATATTTGCTTATGTGTGACTACGGTCACTCGAGTGTTGCTGGTGTCCAGCCATCCCGGAACTTGTCCGTTAGTGACTATGTAAATGTGATTTACCCAAGGGGCGAACATCTCTAAGGATCGTAGTGAATACTTGAGCTCTTCTCTGTCCTGAAAGCGGACAATGTCAGAAGCTGTTCGAGGGCTAGCTGAGCCGTATTGCTCGAGCGCGGCCGCGTATTCTCTTTTCCATTGAGGGTCTTCACTGTCTACCCAGGTGTACACGACGTCTATGGGCTCATTGAGCGCATAGTTCTGGGCCTCGGCAAGAGTGTTGGCGTGGTCCATGATTTGAGTGCAAATCGCGCGGGTAATATTTTTGCGAAGCGAATGCGCAAATGGAGATAGCCGAAGTCTGCCACTCGCTAACGGGTGTGTGTTGCTGAATAGTCCAGTAGATACAAATAGCGGTGCAACAGAAGGTAGCGTTGCGTCGGCCAGCTGAAGTTGAGTGCGGCCAAGGTGGGCTTCTCTTGTGTACTTGAAACCAGCGCTGTCCAGGATTGATTCAATATGGGCTAGGGTCTCTAGTCGAATACCTTCGATTGTGAGGGATTTGTCAAGTGGCGGTAGATTCTTTCTAGCCCCCTTGGTTCGTAGCTGGTCTACGACCGTGAAGGCTGAATGTGCGATTTTCCATACTGGAGAAGGTAGGTGTGACGCGACGCGCCCTCTCCAACCACTCACAGTTTTTCCGTCCGTCATACGAATTTATGCAGAATCATGAGATCAGCAAATTAAATATCTGGCTTAAGTACTGTGAGATACTACCATCGGTGGAGAAAACAGGGAAATAATTTTAGTCCATCGACCAAGGTCATTAGTGACCAATTTAAGGCGAGACAATTCCGGTTTCGTAGGCGATAACAACTGCCTGAACCCGATCCCTTGCGTTGAGCTTGGACAATATATGCCCAACGTGAGTCTTTACCGTAGCTTCCGAGAGGAAAAGCCCCGAAGCAATCTCCGGGTTCGACTGGCCATTAGCGATGAGCTCAAATACTTCTCGCTCACGTGGAGTCAAGGATGCCACAGCTTTGACGTGTTCGCTATCGGGCATACTTGAGCGTCGCAGTATTGGTGCCACGTGGTCCAGTAGGCGCCGGGTTGTTGAAGGAGCGATAACTGCGTCTCCTCGATGTACGGTGCGGATCGAGTCCAGAAGTTCCTCGGGAGGGGCATCCTTCAGGAGGAAGCCGCTAGCACCTGCCTGTATTGCGGAAAGCGCATACTCATCGAGATCGAAGGTTGTTAGAACGATGACTTTTGGTGCGGGTATTCCCTTTGGCCTGTTGCTAAGCAAGTGCTCGGTTGTTTGAATACCGTTCATTTCCGGCATGCGCACATCCATAAGGATCACATCTGCGGTGCTCAGTGTTGGAGAAGCAATAGCTTCCCTGCCATTGGAAGCCTCGGCAATTACCTCTAAATCCTTCTGTGAATTAATGAGCATTCTGAATCCGCTGCGCACCAATAGTTGGTCATCAACGAGTGCTACCCGGATGGGGTTGTCCTTAGGCAAGGTTTCTAGTCCTCTGTGTATGGAATGAATACGGCAACCCTAAAGCCACCGCTTTGCTGAGGTGTAGCTTCTACCTGGCCATCATAGAGAGAAACCCTTTCATGCATACCGCGCAGCCCTTGCCCGGAGTCAGCAGTGCCTAGTGCGCCAGCACCACGACCGTTGTCGGCAATAACAATCTTTAGGCCACGATTGTCCCAAGAGAGACTGACAACTGCTTTAGCGGACGGGCCAGCGTGTTTGACGACATTCGTTAGGGCTTCCTGAACTGAGCGATACGCGGTTAGTTCGGCACCCGCAGGGAGTTCGCGACGAGGTTGGCCACTTGCGTTGTACTCAATGTCCAGTCCTGTTTTACGCGTCGATTCTAGTAGGTCTTCTACATCAGTAAGTGTTGGCAGGGGGCGCGTGGAGGCTTCCTCATCATTGCGGAGCACTCCTAAGAGACGCCTCATCTCTCTTAGAGATCCACGGCCGGTATTTGAAATTGTTGCTAAAGTTTCTCTGGCTATTTCTGGATCGTGCTCACTTGCGTACCTTGCGCCGTCCGCTTGAGTGATGATTACCGACAGTGAATGCGCAACTATGTCATGCATTTCTCGGGCAATGTGGCTACGTTCATCCGCGGCGGCAAGATCTCGTTCTTGTTGGCGCTCAATTTCCAAGCGCCGTGCGCGATCTTCGAGTGTTTGTGTGGCAATTCGACGTGTACGCGCCAGATCGCCAAAAGTCCAAGACACCATGACAGTCAGGGCAAGTCCCATGAATGAAATGAGCCAGCCTTCGAGCGACCAGCTACCGCCTAGTAAGAGCAATTTACTGCTCATCAGGAATGCTCCCACAAAACCTGAAATCATCCCAGCAATCGACTGCCATCGTTTGGCATAGGCGGCCAATGTATAGACAACTATTGGCACAGAAATCTGCGATGGCAAAAAGTCTGTATACGTAACTAGCTGGATTAGGTGTGCTGCAACGATAATAGCTGCCGCGAGGCCTGGGTGTTTCCGGCGCCAGATGAGGGGGAGGGTTTGTGCCGAAGCGACCACCACAAGCGTGAAGCCATTGCCTCCATAACCCATCAGGAATGCGCTCCCGAGCCCGAAGAGCAACCACATACCAAGGCCGAGAATTAGATCTACTCTGTATGGATTCTCTCGAATCCAGCGATCAATGGTGCGGTGGGGCGTCATGAAGTCCTGCGTTATCTAAAAGGGGTTCTGAATCTTATGAATAACTCTATGTTCCTTTCATTGCATTTACCTCATGCCACGGGTGGAGTCCGGGATGAAACGTCTAGCTCACTATGTGAGACGGGTTGCTCACATAGTGATACAAATCGTTAGGATTATTCTTATGAGTGAATCCTTGAATATTGCCGTCATTCCGGGTGACGGTATTGGTCCAGAAGTAATCGCCGAAGCAGTGAAGGTCTTGAAAAAGGTCATCGGTCAGACCGACGTCACGTTGGATTTGACCGACTACAAGCTCGGCGCCGAGCATTGGTTGGAAACGGGGGAAACCCTTCCCGAGGAGACCTTGGACGCGCTGAAGCGCCATGATGCAATTCTTTTTGGTGCCGTCGGCGCAGCGCCGGGGGATACTCGGATCCCTTCTGGCCTTATTGAACGTGAACTTCTACTGAAGCTCCGTTTTTCCCTTGATCATTATGTAAACCTGCGCCCGGCAAAGCTTTACCCAGGTGTTCCAAGCCCATTGGCTGATCCAGGAGAAATTGATTTCATTGTGGTGCGTGAGGGAACGGAAGGTCCCTACGTTGGCAACGGTGGAGCTCTACGCGTTGGCACTCCACACGAAATCGCAACCGAAGTTTCGGTTAATACTGCGCATGGCGTTGAGCGTGTGGTCCGTGATGCCTTCCGCCGCGCTTCAGAACGCGAACGCAAACACGTAACCCTCGTCCACAAGCACAATGTGCTGGTCTACGCGGGTCACCTATGGCGCCGTACCGTTGAGGCTGTCGCTGCCGAATTCCCGAATGTCACCCACGATTACCTGCACATTGATGCAGCAACGATCTTCATGACTTCAAACCCGTCACGCTTTGACGTGATTGTCACTGACAATCTTTTTGGAGATATTCTCACCGATCAGGCGGGAGCCGTCACCGGCGGCATTGGTTTGGCGGCCAGCGGAAATATCAATATGGATCGTACAGCTCCTTCAATGTTTGAACCGGTTCATGGTTCTGCCCCAGATATTGCCGGCCAACAGAAAGCAGATCCAACAGCTGCGATCCTGTCCGTTGCGCTCCTTCTGGACCACCTGGGCCAGCCGGAAGCTGCTCGACGTGTCGAAGCTGCGGTGGAAAGCGACATTGAATCCCGAGACGAGATGACAGATCCACGCACAACAACCGAAATCGGCGATGCAATCGTAGCGGCTCTGGCATAGTCTTGATTCTAGGTTCCTTGGGAACCAAATCTTAGGGTGGCAAGCTGTAACATGCTTGCCACCGCAACACCCTTTCGAAGAGGAAGCCTGACGGCATCATGGAATTCATTGAAGAACTCTCACAGCAACGTAAAAGTGACAAGGAACGCGCCGAAGTCTTAGCGAATCCCGGGTTTGGCGACTTCTTCACTGATCACACGGCGGTCATTGACTGGAGCGCGGATGCTGAGGGTGGTTCCGGAATCTGGAAGAACGCCCGCATTGAACCTTACGGTCCGATTGCAATGGATCCTGCAGCTTCGGTCCTGCACTATGGGCAAGAAATCTTTGAAGGTCTCAAGGCGTACCGTCATGCAGACGGTACCGTGTGGACATTCCGCCCTCACGCCAATGCGGCACGGCTGAATCGCTCTGCCGAACGTTTGGCTCTACCTCAGCTCGACGAAGAAGCCTTTGTTGAATCGTTGCGTCGTTTGGTCAAGGCTGATGTTGAGTGGGTACCTAGCGGAGATGGGGAAGCCCTTTACCTGCGTCCGTTCATGATTGCTACCGAGGCTTTCTTGGGAGTTCGAGCTGCACGCGAGGTTTCCTACCGTGTCATTGCTTCTCCTGCCGGTAACTACTTTGGTGGGGAGCTCAAGCCCGTTGGAATTTGGGTGTCCCATAACTATGCACGTGCAGGCCGTGGTGGAACCGGTGCAGCAAAGTGCGGAGGTAACTATGCCGCGTCCCTCATTGCACAACTTGAAGCCGAACAGAACGGTTGCAAGCAGGTTCTATTCCTAGACCCGTTCAATGATGAGGCCGTAGAAGAACTTGGCGGCATGAACGTCTTCTTCGTGATGAAGAATGGCAAGCTGGTGACTCCGCGTCTGACCGGAACCATTCTTGAAGGAATCACACGTTCCTCGATCATTCAGCTTGCACGAGATCGTGGCATAGAAGTTGAAGAACGCACTATCACTCTGGGTGAATGGCGCGAAGGAATCGCTAACGGTGACATCCAGGAAGTCTTTGCTTGCGGTACCGCAGCAGTCGTCACCCCAATTGGCGTTCTCAAGAACGGTGAAGAGCTGATCGGTGATCCGGACGCTCCAGCCGGAGAAATTACTATGTCATTGCGTACCGAACTGCTTGGAATTCAAACCGGTGCCGTGGCTGACCGCCACGGTTGGTTGGAGCAGCTGGCTTAGGCTTAGGTAACTTGTGTGGGGAATAACCTGAATGGTTATTCCCCACACTGCGTTAAAAGCCAGTTTCTGCATGAATTATCCATAGAATGGATTCCATGCGCATATTGGTTACCGGGGGAGCCGGGTACATCGGCTCACATACTGTCCTCCTTCTTCTTGAAGAAGGACATGAAGTCCACGTCTTTGACAATCTCAGCAACTCATCGCCGGAGTCTCTCCGGCGCGTTGCAGAACTAACCGGCAAGAATGCCGAACTGCATATTGGTGACCTTCTTGATCAGGTGCGCCTTGAAGAAGTGTTTGCTTCTACCAAGCCAGAAGCCGTCATTCACTTTGCTGGTCTCAAAGCCGTGGGGGAATCAGTAGCTAAACCACTTACTTATTACCGCAACAACGTAACTGGCACCCTGAACCTGCTGGAAACAATGCAATCACACGGTGTCTTCACGTTTGTCTTCAGCTCTTCGGCAACCGTTTATGGTGAGACACTGGAACTGCCGATCACCGAAGCAACAATGCTTTCGGCAACCAATCCCTACGGCCGAACCAAGCTGCATATTGAGTACATGCTTGATGATTTAGCTCGTTCGGATCCGCGTTGGTCTATCGCCAAACTACGCTATTTCAACCCGGTCGGGTCCCACGAATCGGGACGCATTGGTGAAGACCCACAGGGAATTCCAAATAATCTGATGCCATTCGTTGCCCAAGTTGCCGTAGGTATCCGGGAAAAAGTGAATGTCTTCGGTGGTGACTACCCGACTCCGGATGGTACCGGGGTGCGCGACTACATCCACGTGCTGGACCTAGGCGCTGGTCACTTGGCTGCACTCGAGTACTTGGAAGAACACGGCGGTCTCCACGCATGGAATCTTGGGACAGGACATGGATCGTCCGTACTCGAGGTAATCCAGGCGTTCTCTCGTACCTCTGAGCGAGAGATTCCCTATGACATCGTGGACCGTCGTCCAGGCGATGTAGCCGCCAGCTATGCAGATCCTGCACTAGCCCGTGAAGAAATTGGCTGGAAAGCAGAACGCGGTCTCGAACAAATGGTTGAAGACATGTGGCGCTGGCAATCGACCAACCCGACCGGCTACCCGGATGAAGACCCACTGGTGCCTGTCGACCTTCCACTCGTTGAAGATCTCGAGACACCACCGGCAAACGAGAACGAGGAACCCGAGTCCGACGAAACCACTAAGGTATAACTCATGCGTATTGCTCGTTTCGTAGTAGACAATGACCCAATGTACGGTGTGGTTGACGGGGAAGACGTCCTTGTCATTGCCGGTGACCCCTTCTTCCAAGGCATCAAACCCACCGGAGTTAAGCACAAGCTCGAGGACGTCCGCTTACTGGCTCCCATCATTCCGCGATCCAAGGTCGTCTGTTTCGGGCGAACTTATGCCGAGCACGCGGCTGAGTTGGGTAATGAGGTTCCTGCAGAACCCCTGATGTTCTTGAAACCAAATACTGCGGTTGTTGGTTCCGGAGATCCTATTACCCTGCCTAGTTTCTCGGATGAGATTTCCTATGAAGGTGAACTCGCCGTGGTCATCGGACGTATTTGCAAAGATGTCCCCGCAGAAAAGGCTCAGGACGTCATCTTCGGGTACACCATTGCCAATGACCTCACTGCTCGCGATGCTCAGCGCACCGACGGGCAATGGGCGCGGGCTAAGGGCTGGGACGGTTCCTGCCCCCTAGGGCCATGGATCCAAACAGAACTGGATCATGAAGATACACAGCTGACCACACGTCTAGATGACAAGGTCGTACAAGACGGAAACACCTCGCAAATGGTGTGGGGTGTCAACGACCTCGTAGCCTACGCGTCACAGGCTTTCACCCTCCTGCCCGGAGACGTGATTCTCACCGGTACACCAGCGGGAGTGGGTCTCGTCCGTGAGGGGCAGCGCGTTGAAATTGAAATTGAAGGAATTGGTACGCTAAGCAATCCGTTTCGACGCTAGATAAGCTTTCTTTAGGAAGCCCGGCTGCAAACAATTTGGTTCCGAGCTAAATGAACTATTAAGCTATCTAGGTTGGTTTCTTTCTTGCCATCGAAACCGACACCATACAGAGTTGGGCCCGGATTTTCCGGGTCCAACTCGTCTTAATGACTGCACGGAACGGCCGATGCGTTGGGGCTCCGCCAAGCAATCAACATTCCCGGCATAGAATGAATACATCATGACTGATGTAGCCCTCATTCCCACTGTGACCGATGAAACTCCCGTCCGCGTACGCTTCTGCCCGTCTCCGACCGGCACCCCGCACGTTGGCCTGATCCGCACCGCCCTGTTTAACTGGGCCTACGCGCGCCACACCGGTGGCAAGATGATCTTCCGCATTGAAGACACCGATGCCAAGCGCGACTCCGAAGAAAGCTACAACCAGTTGCTTGACGCACTGGATTGGCTCGGCATCACCTGGGATGAAGGAGTCAACGTTGGTGGACCACACGAGCCATACCGCCAGTCTCAGCGTGGCGATATCTACCAGGACGTGATTGCCAAGCTACGCGAAGCGGGCCACCTCTACGAGTCGTTCTCAACTCCGGAAGAAGTTGAAGAGCGTCACAAGGCTGCAGGACGCGACCCCAAGTTGGGTTATGACGGATTTGACCGTGACCTGTCAGCAGAACAAATTGCTGTATTCCGCGCAGAAGGTCGCGAACCCGTGCTGCGTGTCCGCATGCCCGATGAAGACATTAGCTTCAACGACCTAGTGCGTGGAGAAGTAACATTCAAGGCTGGAAGCGTTCCGGACTTTGTGGTTGTGCGTGCAAACGGTCAGCCGCTTTACACTCTGGTCAACCCGGTTGATGATGCACTCATGGGTATCACTCACGTATTGCGCGGTGAAGACCTCCTCTCCTCAACCCCTCGCCAAATTGCTTTATACCATGCACTGATTGACGTAAACGTTGCGCAGTACATGCCGCTCTTCGGGCATCTACCGTATGTGATGGGCCAGGGTAATAAGAAGCTTTCCAAGCGTGATCCGGAATCCAGCCTCTTCCTGCACCGCGATCGTGGTTTCATCCCCGAAGGACTGTTGAACTATCTGTCCTTGCTGGGTTGGTCGCTCAGCGGAGACGAAGATATTTTCACGCGCGAGCAGCTCATCGAAGCCTTTGACGTCCATGATGTGCTCTCAAATCCCGCACGCTTTGACTTGAAAAAGGCAGAGGCCATCAACGGCACTCACGTACGTCTGCTTGAAGCCGAGGATTTCCGTAACCGGTTGATTCCGTACCTTCAGGCAGCAGGTCTAGTAGGGGAGCAGCTAACCGAACGCCAGAACGAAATCCTTGCCGAAGCCGCACCACTGGTTCAGGAGCGCATTACGCTGCTGGGCGAAGCTCCGGAAATGCTTGAGTTCCTCTTCCGCGAAGATTCTGAGATCGACCCTGCAGCCGATGCCCTCAAGGGAATGCCGGAAAACACCGCAGAAATCTTGGATGCAGGCATTCTCGCGTTAGAGAATGCGCCGGAGTGGAATGCCGAGGCAATCCAGGAAGGATTGAAATCGGCGCTGGTTGAAGACATGGGTATTAAGCCGCGTCATGCCTTCGGTCCAATCCGCACGGCCGTTTCTGGCAAGCGTATTTCCCCGCCACTTTTTGAATCTATGGTCATTCTGGGCAAGGATTCCTCCTTGGCTCGAATTCGAGCATTCCGGGCAACACAGTAGAAAAGAAAAGTTTGCCCTTGAATAACGTCACAAGCGTCCCTAATCCGGGCAGCAGAAGTAATGCTGTTGCCCGGATTAGGGGCGTTCTTTTCGATATTGATGACACCCTCGTGGACCTTAACTCTGCTTCCATCCGCGGCTTTCATCGGATGACGGAGCAAGATTTCGGTGATTTAGCGCCCGAGGATCGCGAACATATTGCCAAAGACTATGCGGATGATGGTGCCGGCGCGTATGAAAGATACATGTCGGGTGAGCTGACATTTTTGGGCCAACGCGCCGAACGAATTAGGCGGGCCTACGGACTTGCAAAATTGCAAGCACCCGAGGCCGAAGCGCTGGGCATTTGGAGTGCTGAATACGAGCGAACCGTCAGAAGCATGTGGGAGCCGTACCCCGATGTTCACGCATGCCTTGATTCATTGGACGTCATGGGTATTCCCTATGGCGCCGTCAGTAATAACATCGAAAGCTACCAGCGTGACAAGCTAGTACTTTCGGGACTTGAGCGCATAGCAATAGTGGTTGGGTCTGACACCGCAGGTGCGCCCAAGCCGGATCCACGCCCATTCCATGAAGGTTGCAGATTACTTGGAACCAAAATAAGGGAAACGCTATACGTGGGGGATAACCCCATCAATGACGTGCAAGGTGCGAAGAGCGCTGGACTGCAAGCAGTCCTAATTAACCGTGCCCCGAATCACATGCCAAGTTCTTCGGAATTACTTGGAAGTCATACTTCTCTGAACTCGATAATTAGTGAAAACTTAGGGTTTTTCGGTTAGTGGGAGCCATCTGTTTCTCGATTTGTGCAAGCATCAAATCCTATGTATAGTTATTTCTCGTGCTGAAGCGCAGAAAAGCTTTCCAAGAGAAAGTTTGAAAGCGACTCAATGCAGTGGGGTATGGTGTAATTGGCAACACACTGGTTTCTGGTACCAACATTCTAGGTTCGAGTCCTGGTACCCCAGCGCTTCGGTCTTCGCATTTGCGAGGACCGGTTTGCGTGAAAGATGAAAATCTTTCACGCAACACTACGGCCCCATCGTATAGCGGCCTAGTACGCTGCCCTCTCACGGCGGTAACGCGGGTTCGAATCCCGCTGGGGTCACGATTCAGTAGAATCGGACGGTAACAGTCCATAAACGTTACAGCTATGCGGCCCCATCGTATAGCGGCCTAGTACGCTGCCCTCTCACGGCGGTAACGCGGGTTCGAATCCCGCTGGGGTCACCAGCTCAATTGGTTCCAAACACTTGTTTGGAACCAATTGTTTTTAAGCTAAATATGGGCATCTAATTAGCAAGTATTTGGGCTGGCTTGCCGAAAATTCGCCAACACTTTGGCATGATGTAGTTGTGACCACCAATAATGCCTCCGAACCGGCCAGCGAATCTGCCTCTTTAGCAGTGCCCGCCGATGCCGAGGCCATCGATTTACTCACGGCGCTCAGAGGCCAACTTGGCCAAGACCTATTTCCCTTGGAGCTTTCTGGCGCTGCCGACTCTAGAACAGCTGCTAGGGAAACTGTCGCGCAACTCGAAGACTATATTCTTCCTAGATACCGTAGTTTAGATGCGCCGCTCCTAGCGGTAGTAGGTGGTTCCACAGGAGCCGGGAAATCCACTCTTGTTAATGCGTTGGTAGGTCATCCGGTAACAAGAGCCGGAGCAATCCGCCCCACGACCCGGCAACCAATTCTCTTACACCATAAAGAGGACAAGAAATGGTTGGATAGCGATCGAATTCTTCCGGGCCTTAAACGCATTACTGGTACTCCGGTGGCAGGCACATCCGTGCTGTCCGCAGATAAAGTTGGTATGGATCCAGACCCGGCACTGATTGATTCGATTGTCCTTTTGGAGGACCGAGCAGTTCCCCGCGGTCTAGCATTGCTTGATGCACCAGATATTGATTCTGTTTCCGATGAAAATAGGCGCCTAGCAAGCCAGCTTTTGGCGGCTGCCGATCTTTGGATATTTGTTACTACAGCAAATAGGTACGCAGATGCTGTGCCGTGGAAACTTCTCTCCGAAGCTGCAACCCGAAACATTACCGTTTCAATTGTTCTTGACCGTGTGCCCGCAGGTGTTACTGAAGAGATCAGTGCCGATCTACACAGGATGCTTGAACGGGAGGGATTAAGTTCCGCCAGGGTATTTGTCATTGAAGAGCAGGAACTTAACGCACTGGATATGCTGCCGGCGGCCGCCGTAACCGAGCTGAAAAGCTGGTTAGAACAGATAGCCGTGAATAGTGAATCTCGGGCGGCAATTGCTCGGCAGACTCTTGCCGGTGTCCTCAAGCAATTGGGAGATCGCACCGAAACAATGGCAGCGGCAGTCAAGACCCAAGATGAAAGCGCTCGGCGGTTGACTTCTTATGTTGATGAGGCTTTTGAAGAAGCAAAAACAGGAATTCTTCAGGCGACCAAGGATGGAACACTGCTACGGGGTGAAGTACTGGCACGCTGGCAGGACTTTGTCGGAACTGGCGAATTTTTCAGATCCCTAGAATCTGGCATCGGTCGACTTCGTGACAGGATCGGGGCTTTCTTTACTGGCAAGCCACAACCTGTCGATCATGTAGAGAAAGCCATTGAGAGTGGACTTCATGCAGTGGTCGTTGACCAAGGTGCAACTGCATGTGAAACAGCAGAAAGTCGTTGGCGGGCGGATCCTGCCGGAATAGCGTTGCTCGGGGGAAAAAACCTAGGTGAGGTGAGCCCAGGTTTTTCAGCTGAAGTGGCCAAGCAGATCAGGGCCTGGCAGTTGGACCTTATGGATATTATCCGTAGCGAGGGCGCAAGTAAGCGCATGACTGCCCGGATGGTCTCATTTGGGATCAATGGTGTTGCGGTTGCCTTGATGGTTGTGGTTTTTGCATCAACGGCGGGATTAACCGGTCTTGAAGTTGGTATTGCGGGTGGTTCTGCAGTTGTGGGGCAAAAGCTACTCGAAGCAATCTTTGGAGAGGACGCAGTGAGACGCTTAGCAAAGAAAGCAATGCAAGGACTTGAAATTCGCTGTAACGAGTTGCTGGACGGTGAAAAGAAGCGTTTTGAGCTCATCCTTTCCGAAGTGCCGACCGAAGCGCAAAGTACAAAGCTTGAGGAGTATGCGGCGGCAGTTCGTCGTCTGGCCCGAGAGCAGGACGCATGAGTCGACGGCGCTCAGAGGCAACGATAAGCCCGCTCGAAAAACGACTGGAAGCGCTTAAGGAGGCTACCGAGTTAGGCGATGGAAGACTCAGTTCACAGGCCAGTGAGGAAGCCTGGGCACTTCTGGAACGAGCATCAACCAGACGCACGCTCTCATCCGAGCACACTGTAGTCGGATTTTTTGGTGCCACGGGTAGCGGAAAATCATCTCTGTTCAATGCAGTTGTCGGCGAAAATCTCGCGCGTACCGCTGCAACAAGACCTACAACTAGTAAGCCGCTTGCCGCAATCTGGAATACCCAAGGAGCAACGTCGCTTTTAGATTGGCTCGAAGTGCATGATCGCCATGTGTTGACGACTCCTCTGCGACTAGCAAAGAAAGGGATCTTTGGTTCGGAAAAGGAAGCTAATGGGCTGATCCTCTTAGACCTACCCGACTTTGACTCAACAACTCTTGAAAATAGGGAGGTTGCTGTACGTCTTTCCGGGCAGGTGGATGTCTTGATTTGGGTAATGGATCCGCAAAAATATGCCGATGCAGCGGTCCACCACGATTTCATTACTCCGCTATCCGCTCATGGCGCCGTGACCTTGGTGGTTCTGAACCAAATAGACACATTGCGTGAAGCGCAGCGAGAGCCGGTACTAACGTCTTTGCGTTCCATTCTTGAACGTGATGGGCTCACAGACCCTCAACTCGTGGGCGTTTCGGCGACTACCGGTGAAGGCATAGATGATCTACGGGGCCGAATCGCAAAAATTGTCACCGAACGCGGGGCAACTACACGCCGACTGGCCGCCGATGTCGTGACCGTGGCAGAAAACCTAGGCCAGGGCCAAACAAATACTGCCTTGAACATGCCAACCCAGGGCGCAACTAACCAAGTCACCCGGAAGCTAGCGCAGGCCGCCGGAATCGAAACAGTTGTTGACGCAGTGCGAAAGACCTACATGTTGGATGCCACCAAGAAAGCAGGCTGGCCACTGACTCGATGGCTCTCAAAAATCAGGCCCGATCCATTACGCAGGCTTAATCTGAAAAGCACAGATATCAATCCGCAGATGAACCGAACGTCGCTACCAGTCGCTGGGGCAGCGGAAAAGGCACAAGCCGATTCTGCTGTTCGAGAGTTTGCCGACCAATCAAGCACCGGAGCAACTGATGCTTGGAAGGCTGCAATTCGCCGATCCGCGCGCCAAGACGCGGCAGCTTTGCCTGACAAATTAGATCAGGCAATCGCGAATGCTGACGTAGGTGCGACCAAAGGATCGTGGTGGTGGCCAATAATTTCGGTGATCCAATGGGTTTCACTGGTTACTGCGCTTACCGGTGCCCTGTGGCTAGGAGCTTTGGCAGTTGTCCAGTACCTTCAGTTTTCTCTTCCTCCAGCACCTCAAGTTGAAGGAATTCCCGTTCCAACGCTGATGCTTGTCATAGGTATATTGCTAGGAATTATCTTGGGTATCCTCACCAGTTTTGCAGCCCGGGCAGGCGGCGCTGGCCGAGCACGGAAGGCAAGGAAGGTATTATTGGGTGCCGTACACGATGTGGTCGACGCCTCTGTGATTCAACCCGTGAGTGAAGAAGTCAACCGACACAATCAATTCATTGGAGCCCTAGCACGTGCCAGAAACTAGAAGCCTGACCGTAGGCAACCTTGGGGAAAGCGGGCTGCTAGCGCGGATTCTTCCTAGGCTGCAAGGAGCCGCTGCACTGGTGGGGCCCGGTGACGACGCGGCCCTGATTGCGGCTCCGGGCGGAGCGTTTGTTTTTACTGTTGATACGTTGGTTGAAAACCAAGATTTTCGACTCCGCTGGCCCAGTGGTTTTGAGAGCAGCGGATTTGATGTCGGCTGGAAGTCGGCGGCTCAAAACCTTTCTGACGTTAACGCCATGGGCGCATGCGCAACAGCCGCTGTAATCTCGCTGACGCTGCCACCTGAAACTCCGGTGCATTGGGTTGAAGACCTTGCCGAAGGTTTTAGCGCAGCCATGCGTGAACTAGGCGCTTCCCATTGCGCAATTGCCGGAGGGGATCTGGGTCGGGGGAGCGAACTGTCAATTACCGCTGCCTTGACCGGAGCATTGGTGACCGAATCACCAGTGCTACGCTCCGGAGCTCAACCCGGCGACATTCTCGCTGTTCATGGAGTACTTGGCGTTGCTGCGGCGGGATTAGCGTTGTTGGATTCAAGCATCCAAACCGAAAATTGGACGGTGGAGCAGCAAGAAATAGTCTTGGGGCAGCGTCGTCCGAAGCCACCATTGGATGCTGGCCCTCTTGCCGCAAAATCCGGTGCGAGCGCCATGATGGATATTTCAGATGGGTTGTTCAAAGACGCCCACCGGCTAGCTCTTGCAAGCGATGTTGAAATAGACATAAACCAAGAATCTTTGATCAAAGATCTTGAACGTCTGCTTCCTATTGCCCAGACGCTTGAGACTGAGCCGTTGGCTTGGGTGATTAGCGGGGGAGAAGACCACGGTCTTCTTGCCACTTTCCCGCCTCGCACCGAATTACCGGAGGGATTTAGAAAAGTTGGTACCGTGCATGCCGCGGCAACAAGCGAAACGAAGAATCGGGTTAGCCTCGACGGCGATAGCTTGAACGTTTCGGCCGGGTTTGATCATTTCGAAGTGTAGTTTACGCTCCGTAGTTTCGAGGGTTGGCTGCGGAATATCTCCAGTCAGCAGCCAACCCGCTGGTTTTAGTCCCCGGTCTTGCGCAGTGCCTCACTGAGTGCGTTTGCTGTCTGAACTACGACTTCCTGATGTGCTCGACCGGGCTGGCGTGAAAGCCGTTCAATTGGGCCAGACATGGAAACGGCAGCAATGACGCGACCGGAGGGGCCACGTACGGGCGCCGACACAGAAGCAACACCTGGTTCACGTTCGCCCAGGCTCTGAGCCCACCCGCGACGGCGCACTCCCGCCAAGATAGTTGGAGTGAACCGGGCTCCTTGCAGCCCATCGAGGAGTCGTTCGTGATCTTCCCAAGCGAGCAAAACTTGAGCAGCGGATCCTGCCTTCATGGAAAGCTGGGTGCCAACCGGAATTGTATCGCGCAGACCTACGGGACGTTCGGCAGAAGCAACGCACACACGGTAGTCGCCCTGGCGGCGGAAGACCTGAGTGCTTTCACCGGTGCTGTCGCGTAATTGCAGTAGTAGAGGGCCTGCCGCAGCAATGAGCCTGTCCTCGCCGGCGGCTGAAGCCAGTTCGACAAGCCGACCGCCAAGTACAAATCGGCCGTGGATATCTTTGCCCACTAAACGGTGATGAACCAAGGCTTGGGCCAGTCGGTGCACCGTGGGACGGGAAATTTTGGTGACAGTTACTAACTGTGCCAAGGATGTAGGTCCCGCCTCAAGGGCATTGAGAATGAGTGCTGCCTTATCGATGACGCCAACGCCACTTGAAGTGTCCATACTATGATATTGACGTCTCACTATTTGAGATGCAAGTCCGAGTAGTGGATATTACATGGTGTCCGGTGAAAGAGTTGTCTCATAAGATTTTGATCAAGTGAGGGAGTCGGTTATGGCCGCACACCAGGCAGCACAGACGCTGGCAGAAAAAGTATGGAACGCACACGTTGTGCGTAAGGGTGAAGGAACTGGTGCTGCGCGCCAGCCCGACCTGATCTTTATCGACCTGCACCTAGTGCATGAGGTGACCTCACCGCAGGCTTTTGAAGGTCTGCGCCTTGCTGGACGAAAGCTACGCCGGCCAGATTTGACGATCGCCACCGAAGACCACAACACCCCAACCATAGATATTGATAAGCCTATTGCGGATTTAACTAGCCGCACGCAGATCGAGACTCTGCGCAAGAACTGTGCCGAGTTCGGCGTGCGACTGCATTCGCTGGGCGATAAGGAACAGGGAATTGTTCACGTAGTGGGTCCGCAGCTGGGTCTGACTCAACCCGGCATGACGGTGGTTTGTGGCGATTCACACACTTCCACTCACGGTGCCTTTGGGGCACTGGCCTTCGGTATTGGTACCTCCGAGGTTGAACACGTGATGGCAACCCAGGCCCTGTCCTTGAAGCCATTTAAGACCATGGCTATCAATGTTGAGGGAACCTTGAAGCCTGGTGTTACCGCCAAAGATATTATCTTGGCAGTTATTGCCAAGATTGGTACCGGCGGCGGGCAAGGCTACGTTCTTGAATACCGTGGTTCGGCTATTCGTTCGCTTTCGATGGACGCTCGTATGACCATCTGTAATATGTCCATCGAAGCCGGCGCTCGCGCTGGAATGGTGGCGCCGGATGCAATTACCTACGAATACATCAAGGGACGTCCACACGCACCACAGGGCGATGACTGGGGTGCCGCGGTAGCCGAGTGGGAAACTCTCGCAACCGATGAGGGCGCGAGCTTTGACGCGGAAGTTTTCCTTGACGCAAATGAGCTTGAGCCATTTGTCACTTGGGGAACCAACCCAGGCCAGGGTGTTTCGCTTTCGGCGCGGGTTCCGGCACCCGAAGACTTTGAAGACGAGAACGCTCGCGCAGCATGTGAACGTGCACTTGAATACATGGACCTAACAGCCGGTACTCCCATGAAGGAAATTCGTGTTGACACGGTATTCCTCGGTTCCTGCACCAATAGCCGTATGGAAGATCTGCGTGCAGCTGCAGAAATTATTCAGGGCCGTGAAAAAGATCCAGATATCCGCATGATTGTGGTTCCAGGCTCTGCGCGCGTACGTCTTGAAGCTGAAGCAGCAGGATTGGACAAGATCTTCAAGGAGTTCGGTGCCGAATGGCGTTTTGCTGGTTGCTCCATGTGCTTGGGCATGAACCCGGACCAGCTTGCCGAGGGTGAGCGTTGCGCCTCAACCTCAAACCGCAACTTTGAGGGTCGTCAGGGTAAGGGCGGACGCACCCACCTTGTTTCGCCAGTAGTTGCCGCTGCAACAGCAATCCGTGGCACGCTCTCGTCCCCTTCGGATCTCGTATCCGTAGTATCAGACGCCGTCTAAGGAATACACAATGGAAAAAATTACTACTCACACAGGTATTGGCGTCCCGCTGCGTCAGAGCAACGTCGATACAGACCAGATCATTCCGGCGGTGTATCTGAAGCGGATTACCCGTACCGGCTTTGAGGATGCGCTTTTCGCTGGTTGGCGTAAAGACTCAACTTTTATCCTGAATCAGGAACCGTATTCAACTGGTTCGGTTTTGGTGGCAGGGCCAGATTTTGGTACCGGTTCATCACGTGAACATGCTGTTTGGGCTTTGAAAGATTATGGTTTCAAGGCAGTACTTTCCTCAAGATTCGCAGATATCTTCCGAGGTAACTCGGGAAAGCAAGGTTTGATTGCGGCAGAAGTTGCCCAAAGTGATATCGAATTAATCTGGAAAGAGATTGAAAACCATCCAGGAACAGAGATCGCTGTTGACCTTGATTCACGCACGGTAATCTGCGGATCGATCGTTGCCCCGTTTGAAATTGATGACTACACACGCTGGCGTCTCATGGAGGGCCTTGACGATATTGGCCTTACCCTGCAGCACGAACAGGATATTACGGACTTTGAAGGTCAACGCCCATCATTTAAGCCAACAACTCTTCCTGCAAAGTACTCCTAGCGGTACTTAGCTGATCGCGTAACCGTTTACGGACTGACTTGTCACTCTTGGGCCAAAAAGCCCGGAATCATTGATAAGTATCGGTGTGTGAAAGGGCCAACACGACGAGCACCACAGTGAGCATACGGCCCTCGGCATTGCCGAGGGCTGTATGCTTGCTTAGTCTTACCTTCGTTTTCGAAGGCCAAACAATTTCGGTGAGGTTCTTATATTCATGGGGAAAGTCCTAACGATTCATGGTGGTGTGCCGCTCAAGGGCAAGGTGACCGTTCGCGGCGCTAAGAACTTGGTTCCCAAGGCCATGGTCGCAGCTCTCTTGGCAGATTCCCCCTCGGTTCTACGCAATGTACCCGAGATTAAGGACGTTGCCGTTGTCACGAGCTTATTGAAAATCCATGGCGTCAGTGTCATTAAAGATGAGGTGACCGGAGATCTAACCATGGATCCGTCGGGTACCAAGACTGCAACCAGCAACGAGATCGATGCTCACGCTGGGGATTCACGTATTCCGATTCTTTTCTGTGGTCCTTTGCTTCATAGCCTAGGCGAGACCCTGATCCCTAATCTTGGCGGATGCAAGATCGGTGATCGCCCTATCGATTTCCACCTTGATGTCCTGCGTGACTTTGGTGCCGAGATTGACAAGGCTGGCCCGCTGGGAACCAGCATTCGCGCACCTCATGGGTTGACCGGTGCGAAAATCACTTTGCCGTACCCAAGCGTCGGCGCCACCGAACAGGTATTGCTGACTGCAGTACGTGCCAAGGGCACCACCGAACTTGAAAATGCTGCAATTGAACCTGAAATTCTGGATCTCATCTCATTGCTCCAAAAAATGGGTGCAATCATCAAGGTTCAGCGAGATCGGGTGATCCGCATTGTTGGTGTTGAACGGCTCACTGGTTATAACCACAAGGCGCTGCCGGACCGCAATGAATCCGCTTCCTGGGCCTCAGCAGCACTTGTTACCAAGGGTGATATATTCGTGGAGGGTGCCGCGCAACGCGATCTCACGGCCTTCCTTCACACCTACCGCCAAATCGGTGGCGAATTTGAAGTCACGGATGATGGCATACGTTTCTTCCACCCGGGCGGGGAGCTCAAACCGCTCATGCTCGAGACGGATGTTCACCCAGGATTTATGACCGACTGGCAGCAACCATTAGTTGTTGCACTTACCCAAGCCCGCGGCGTTTCAATAGTTCACGAAACCGTGTATGAGAACCGTTTTGGTTTCACCAATGCCCTGGTTGAAATGGGCGCCACGGTTCAGGTCCATAACGAATGCCTCGGTGCTACTCCATGCCGTTTTGGGCAGCGTAACTTCCAGCACTCGGCAGTTATTTCCGGGCCAGCGGAACTTAAGGGCGCTGACATTGACATTCCGGATCTTCGCGGAGGGTTCTCCCACTTAATTGCTGCCTTAGCCGCAGATGGTGTCAGCCATGTGACCGGTATCGAACTAATTAACCGTGGCTATGAAAAGTTCATGGATAAGCTCATTGGCTTGGGTGCGCGAGTCGAACTAAACGAAATCGCCTAGTCCGCATAGGCTAATTTGCATGAAAGAATCACGCGGTACTAAAACCGTGTTCGCTATAACTGCAGGCATAGTCCGTCCAATTATGAATCTTCTGATTGGACGGACTTGGCAGGACTTTAATAAGTTGCCTGAGGGCGGGGCTATCGTATGCCCAAACCACGTTACGGAAATTGATCCGCTAGTGGTGGGCCACGCCATATATAGCAATAAGCGCTATCCAAGATACTTGGCCAAGGAATCTTTGTTTAAAGTTCCGGTACTTGGTTTTGTCTTGAAGAAGACCGGACAAGTTCCGGTTGCACGCACCAGCGCCGGGGCTTCCCAGTCCTTACTGACAGCGCGCAAAGTTCTTGATGCCAACGGTGTAATCATTATTTATCCAGAAGGCACACTGACCCGGGATCCAGAATTATGGCCTATGCGGGGGCATACTGGTGCAGCAAGGCTTGCCCTTCAAACCGGCGCGCCGGTGATTCCCATGGCCCATTGGGGCGCACAAGAGCTATTCCCGCGCTACGCCAAGGGAATAAGGCTCTTTCCTCGAAAGCACGTAAAAGTGTTGATCGGGGATCCGGTTGATTTGGACGATTTGCGGGGCGGGCCACTAACCCGCACGATCCTGAATGAAGCCACCGAACGTATCATGCGTGCGATTGCCAACGACGTCTCAAAGCTACGTGGTGTTCCTGCACCGGAAATCCTGTGGGATCCATCAGCACATGGACAAAGTACTAAGGGCAGAAATTTTGAGAGTGGCGGGCAGCCACCCGAACCGAAGGATAAATAGATGAGGCCACAGCCACGTAAAATCGCGGTGATGGGAGCCGGTAGCTGGGGAACAACCTTCGCCAAAGTACTAGCCGATTCCGGCACTGAAGCAGGTATTGAGGTAATGGTCTGGGCACGTCGCCCAGAAGTTGCAACAGAGATCAATACCAAACACACAAACTCTCGTTATCTGCGTGAAACCGTCCTGCCGAACAATCTAAGGTCTTCGGCGGAAACAACAGAGGTATTGGCTGGCGCCGATCTAGTTGTGTTGGCGGTTCCTGCACAAAGCCTGCGTGAACAGTTGCGTTCCTTCAAGGAATCGATAGAACCTCACGCAGTGCTTATGTCCTTGATGAAGGGCCTCGAACGGGGCACTGATCAGCGCATGAGCGAAGTAATTTTTGCGGAAACAGGTATTACTGACGACCGTATTGCAGTCCTATCGGGGCCCAACCTTGCCATGGAGATTGCCCGCAGGCAACCAACAGCCTCGGTTGTAGCCTGCGCAGACAGTGACACCGCGACATGGATCGCTTCACTATGCTCTACAGACTATTTCCGCCCTTATACCAACACCGACGTCATAGGCGTTGAAATTGGTGGCATTGCAAAAAACGTGATTGCACTTGCGGTGGGTATCTGTGATGGCATGGGTATGGGGGACAACACCAAATCCTCAATTATTACCCGTGGTCTTGCCGAGACAACTCGTCTTGCATTAGCTTTGGGCGGCAAATATGAGACTCTCTCGGGGCTTGCCGGGCTTGGCGACCTAGTGGCAACCTGCTCGTCGTCACTCTCACGTAATAACACCGCAGGCCGATTACTTGGTCAAGGGTTGTACCTCGAAGAGGTGAATGACCGCATGTCACAAACAGCCGAGGGCATTAAATCCGGTCGTGCGGTATTAGATCTTGCTATGCGCCATCAGGTGGAGGTTCCCATCACCGAGGCAGTGGTAATGGTTCTTGAAGGAACACTAAGCGTTGAAAACATGGGGGCACGGCTTCTTGGCCGTGAGCTCAAATCCGAAGGTGAGCTGAAATGACCGATGTAAATTCCCGTAAGCCTCGGGTTCTTCTTTTGTTCGGTGGCCGCTCATCTGAACACCCGGTGAGCTGCGTAACGGCAGCTGGAGTCCTTGAAGCCATTGATCGTAATAAATATGATGTGGTTTCGGTAGGGATTACTCGGGAAGGGGTCTGGACGCTAGTCGACCAGGATATTAAAACCTGGTCCTTGACCAGTGGTACCAAGCCAGAGATTACCGCAGGTCCTGAGGTACTACGACTTACCGGGGAACCGGGAAGCCACGAGCTTTTGGCATCGGATCCTGCACACCAGGTGCGCAGCCTAGGGGATATTGATCTGGTATTCCCAGTGCTCCATGGACCTTTTGGCGAAGACGGCTCCTTACAAGGAATGCTAGAGATGGCAGATGTTCCTTATGTTGGCTCGGGAATTGCCGCAAGTGCCATTGGCATGGACAAGCATTTCATGAAGGTAGTTTTCGAAGCGGCAGGATTTGAAGTTGGCCCCTATGCGGTAATTACCGATAAGCAATGGGAACGTGACCGCGAAGCCGCACTCGAGACCCTCACACATCTGCAATACCCGCTGTTCGTGAAGCCTTCGCGAGCTGGTTCCTCGGTGGGGATCTCAAAGGTGGAAACGCCTGCGGATCTTGTGCTGGCCATTGAGGCAGCTAGAATCCATGATCCTAAAATCGTCATTGAGCAGGGGATCTCGGGTAGAGAGATTGAGTGCGGTGTTCTCGAAGGTCGCGGTCACGCGGCCCCACGTTCTTCACTTCCAGGTGAAATCGTAGTCGAACACAACGGTCACACCTTTTACGACTTTGATGCAAAGTACGTTAACGGGGCAGCCGCCGAGCTAAGCTGTCCGGCAGTACTTTCGAGTGAAGCCACGGCAGAGATCCGTGAGCTTGCTGCCAAGGCCTTTGACGCTGTCAATGCCGAGGGGCTCTCCCGCGTTGACTTCTTCTACACCGAAGGCGGCGCTTGGATTATTAATGAAATTAATACAATGCCTGGCTTCACACCTTCGAGCATGTATCCGCATATGTGGGCACAAACCGGCATTGGGTATGTCGAGCTTATTGATGAGCTGATCTACCTGGGGCTCAACCGTAAGAAGGGCCTACGCTAAGCCGCAGGGCTAGCCAATGGTTGTTAAAAAATAAGTTGGGGTGATGCTTTCAGTTATGCGGATGAAAGCATCACCCCAACTTCTCTTTGGCCCTTATGCTATGGAATATCTTCAGATTTAGTAACATCAGTGCATTGGCGTTCGGCAGGAATTTTCTCTGCTGCTGCAGCAAGGCTTGCCAATACGGTACTTGACGCGATGACTTTTGGGTCAAAAATCAGTTCGGTTGCTGGCACCCGGCCATACGTTGTTAGCGTCCATGATCCTTCACCTTCCTTGGCAAGCCAATCGACACCATTCACAGAGACACACGGGTCTGTTGAAGGTGGCGGGGGAGTCACTCCACAACGCAGCACCAACTGTGATGGATCACCCCAAACTGCGGTAGCTTGAGAATTGGTTTGCCGCTTGCGCTGATCAGAGATTTCGTCGGGAAGCAGCACCATCATTTCTGCGCATAAAGGATTACCCGCGTCGTCTGCGGGCTTAACATTGGCGATCGGTGCACACCCGGAAAGTAATGCAATCCCGGTTACCGAGATCGCAATTGCTGAGATCCAGCGGGGTCGAGACTTCGATTGTGCTGGCATTTGGCTGGAAGACACCTGTGAATCAAGGGAAATGGCGTTTGAAACTATCAATCTGGACACCTAAACAGCCTACCTGTCGTTTTGCATGACTAAGATGTAGTGGAGTATTTGCTTGAGAGGCATAAATGACAAATTTTAACGAGTCCTACGACGACACCACCGGTATGAGACCACGGAAGAAAAAGCGTACAGGATTGATGATCCTGATTGGTGCCGTTTCTTTGGTGTTGATCGCACTACTTGTCGCAGGTAGCTACCTATTCTCCTTGGCTCGGACCTTTGATAAGAATTCGACAAAACTAGAGAATGTTTTCCCTGCAGAAAGCTTGCGCCCTAAGGTGACTGAAGAGTCTAAGGGAGCCGTCAATATCTTGCTTCTAGGTAATGACACGCGTGCCACCGACAACGGGGACGAGAATTTTGCTTCGCTTCCCAACGGCGGTAGGTCCGACACCATGATGTTGGTGCATATCCCGGCAGACCGAAAAGGTATTTATGTAACATCGGTCATGCGCGATACATGGCTTGATATTCCGGGTCACGGCAAAGCAAAAATTAACGCAGCGTTTGCATATGGTGGAGTTTCGCTTGCTGTCCAAACCCTCGAGGGTCTCTTCGATACCAGAATTGATCATGTTGCGGCAATCGATTTTGAAGGCTTCAAGGGACTAACAGATGCTCTGGGCGGAGTTCAAATCAACAACCCGATTGCTTTCACTCCCAGAACCAAGAAGGACATTCACTTCCCTCAGGGAGTCCAGACTCTCAATGGTGAAGAAGCGCTTGCCTTCGTTCGTGAGCGCTACGCCTTCAAAGACGGCGACTACCAACGCGTTCGAAATCAGCAGCTCTACATCAAGGCAGTCTTGAGCACCATGATGTCCAAGGAAACTCTTACCGACCCGGCCAAGATTTCAGAGAGCGTTAAAGAGCTGGCGCCATTCATTGCTGTTGACGACACGCTTGACGCACTCAAGGTTGCCCAATTGGGAGCCTCAATGTCCGGGGTTCGACCAAATGAGCTGAACTTTTTCACGCTCCCCAATAAGGGAACAGGACGCTCAGCAGACGGACAATCAATCGTTATCCCTGACATGACCGTCATCGGAGAATTCGCCAAGGCCTTGAAAGCCGATAAGGTCGGCCAATTCGTAGAGGAAAACAATCTCTAGTAATCGAGAAAAAACCTACTCCATGAATACAAAGATCCATGCGAACACCCAAGCCATGGCAAATTGGCTTGAGCGTGTGGTGAAGAGTCTGGGCAATCATAGCGATCGACTCAACGCCATCAATATTTTTCCTGTTGCGGACGGGGATACAGGTAGCAACCTTTATCTCACCGCACGGGCTGCTCATGATGCCATATCTAAATTTGAGACAGATAATATTGGTGAGTTGCTGACAATAGCCTCACGTGCAGCGATGGAATCGGCCCGTGGCAATTCAGGAACACTATTTGCCGTATTCATGGCGGGACTTGCCGAGCCACTATACGGTGCTGAACGATTGACCGCCTCTCTCCTTGCCACAGCGCTTGAAAGAGGCAAGGTGAGGGCCTGGTCAGCGCTGAGCGATCCGGTATCTGGAACCATGCTCTCAGTCATGGAAGTTGTTGCAGATACCGCGCGTAGAACACACCGCACCAGTACGTTGGAGCCTGCGAGCAAGGCAGCGCTAGTTGAAGTTTTGACAGAGGTCTGTGCTGCTGCCGAGAGCGCTGTAGTTGCCACGGAATTAGAACTTGGGGCACTCCACGAGGCAAAAATCGTTGATGCTGGTGCCGTGGGCATGCTCATTATCCTTGATGAATTACGTGGAGCATTGCAGGGTTATGTCATCGAACCTGATGAGTATTCTCAGTTTCATGGCTATGACATTCAGGACCCACATATCCATGGGGCAGTCACGACGGACGCTGGTGTAGAAGTCATGTGCACCATTAACCTTGACGCACTAGGCGCGGCAACACTGCGTGGCCAACTGGATGCTGTGGGGGATTCGGTGATCATGAGTCCCGTAAATCAAACTAAAGACGGCTATAGATGGCGGGTGCATGTGCACGTTCCAGAAGCCGAAGACGCTTTGGGCGTTATCCGAGGTGTTGGTTCACCGGTAAATGTTGCAGTGACAAATCTCTGTACTCATGATGGCTGATATTGAGGCATACTCACAGGCGCAGCTTTCGAGTGTTTTAGGAAGTGCTTCGGCCCGCAAGCTCGAACAGGCTTTTGGCTATCTCACAGTTGGTGAGCTCTTGTCTCATTTTCCAAGGCGTTACATGGAAATTGGTGAGCTCACCAATATTTCTGAGCTTCCACTGGGCGAAGAAGTAACAATTGTTGCTGAGGTTGAATCAGTGACTCAGCGGCGCATGCAAACCCGTTCGGGGTTTCTGCTTCAAGCCGTGGTCCGTGATGCGATGGGCCCCGCCCAAGCGACATTGCGGATGAGCTTTTTCAACGGTTTTGAAGCTAAACGGGATTTACAAGTTGGCGTAACCGCTATGTTTAGCGGCAAGGTGAGTCAGTATCAAAACCGACTTGAACTGACTCATCCCGCATATTCATTACTTGAGTCTGCTGAAGATGCAGACCCCCGCCCGATCCCCATCTATCCGGCAACCGCTAAATTTCCTAATAAGAAGATTAGAGAAGCAATCTCGTTGCTCTTGCCACGGGTAACGGATCAAGAATTTCCCGAGTTTCTTCCGCCCCAGGTCTTGAAGAAGATGAAGCTATCCTCACAGGCCATGGCATTTCATGAAATTCACGAACCAGACACCGCGGGGCGCGGGTATGCGGCAAGAAAACGATTTGCCTTTGAAGAAGCTTTCTTACTTCAGGCGGCTTTGCTTCAGCGTCGTGCACACCGCAGGTTGCAACCAGCAATCGCGCGCGGGGGGCGCACCGATGGATTGCTAGCAGAATTTGAGAGGACACTTCCCTTCACACTGACCGAAGGCCAGCAGCGTTCAGGGATAGAAATATCAAACGATCTCGTTCGGGCGCATCCGATGAATAGACTTTTACAGGGTGAAGTTGGATCCGGTAAAACGTTAGTAGCCTTACGAGCCATGCTTCAGGTTATTGATTCCGGAGGGCAATGTGCACTACTTGCACCCACCGAAGTCTTAGCTCAGCAACACTACCAATCAATTAGAAAGCTCCTCGGCGAATGGGGAAATCTTGGAGAATTAGGTTCAGATCCAAGAGCTACTCGAGTCGATATTCTCACGGGCTCAATGGCCACCAACGACAAACGACGTGTGCTGTTGGGGGCAGCGTCTGGGGAAACCGGAATTTTGGTTGGTACTCATGCTTTGTTATCGGATGTTGTAGGTTTCGCGGATCTAGGGCTTGTAGTCGTTGACGAGCAGCACAGATTTGGTGTTGAGCAAAGAGACCTTTTACGTTCCAAGGCGATAAGTCCTCCGCATATGCTCGTGATGACTGCTACTCCAATTCCACGTACCGTGGCTATGACCGTCTTCGGTGATCTCGAGGTTAGCCTCATGAAATCATTGCCGCCGGGACGTGCTCCTATTTCGACTCACTTAGTGCCGCTACAAATTCCACAAATGCAAGAACGGCTTTTTGCTCGCATTGCCGAAGAAGTCACCAAGGGCCATCAAGTGTATGTCGTGTGTCCACGCATCAGCGAGAAAGCACTGGAAGATGATGCTGCACCACAATTGGTCGACCCCGAAGAAGAACCAGGCGAGAAGGGCTCAATAGCCCCAAAGCCACCGTCGATGACTGTTGAGAAAATGATGGAACTTTTCTCGGGTTTGCCCGAATTTGCGCATACAAATATCGGCGAGCTTCATGGGCGGATGCCGAGCGAAGAAAAATCCGCAACGATGGCTGATTTTGACCATGGCAGGCTTTCCATCCTGGTTTCTACAACCGTGATCGAGGTTGGCGTGGACGTCCATAACGCGACACTCATGGTGATCATTGATGCCGAAAACTTTGGCATCTCGCAACTTCACCAGTTACGAGGACGAATTGGTCGTGGTGGACATCCTGGTACGTGTTTAATGACTACTTGGTTGGATGCGGAGCACCCATCAATAGCTAGACTCCGGGCGGTTGAATCAACAACAGATGGGTTCTTGTTGGCGGAGTCGGATCTTCAAGAGCGTCGCGAGGGAGATATTCTGGGAGCCAGTCAATCTGGATCTCGTTCAACGTTGCGAGTACTGCGCGTGATCAAGGATTCAAAGCTCATTGAGCGTGCACGCACAGAAGCGGAAGAAGTCGTTGAATCTGCCGGGGGATTAGATAACTACCCGCTGCTGCGGACGGCAGTTGAAAACTGGGTTGATGAAGACATGCAAGCATTTTTGGAAAGAGGATAACCACTATGAGCCGAATAGTTGCCGGGGCCGCAGGTGGACTGCCTCTGAAGAGCGTCCCCGGAGACGCGACACGACCAACAACGGACCGCGTTAAAGAAGCCCTATTTTCTCGTCTGGAAAGCTATGACGTGCTATCCGGCGCTAGGGTTCTTGATCTATATGCTGGTGCGGGGACCTTAGGCATTGAGGCGGCAAGCCGAGGCGCCAGATCGGTACTCTTAGTTGAGCTTGCACCGAAGGCAGCCTCTGTGTGCCAAACAAATGCAGGGCTGATCAATAAGGCCCTACGAACTGAGATAGTTTCGGTTCGCAAAGGTTCAGTAGATTCGGTGCTTGATTCATTCGCGCCTGTTAGTGGTATTTCGGCCGGAAAGAGCTGGGATCTAGTCTTCATGGATCCCCCATACCCCCTTACCGATGCTGAGCTTGCTAAGACATTGAGCAAGGTCTCTTTGATTCTTGAGGAGAACGCAACATTGGTAGTCGAACGCTCCTCCCGCTCGGCGGAACCATCCTGGCCCGAAGGGATCAGATTGATCGCCGAGAAGAAATACGGGGAAACCCGGTTATGGTTTGCCGAACCCGTCGAGATCACTGCCGGCTAGTACTGTCCCCGGATGTGCCCCTGCAGCTCGAAGCCTTTCGATGAGATGTGAATCAATTTTTGCATGGCTTCCGGCAAGGATCATGTTCCCCGGATATTTTCGGCTGAATATTTCTGTTGGGGCACTTGCCATGACAGTTGGGAATACCTCGGACATGGCCTGGATCTGTGTGTCGGCGAATGCAAACGGTGGATCATCTCCAACGTTGACCAAAACCATGCCTTGCGGTGCCAAAAGCGCATCCATCTCGGCATAGAACCCCGGTACCGTCAGATGTTCGGGTGCGCCAAAGCCGCTAAAAATATCCAAGACAATGACATCAAATTCTTGGGACGCCAGCTCGCGAGTCAGTACTTCCCGTGCATCACCGATCAGTGTTGTCAGCTGATCAGGGGTCTTTAGTGGTAGCGCATCAAGAACGAAATCTAATAGTTCCCGTTCAAGATCGACCGCAACCTGAGTGCTCTTAGGTCTAACTGCTTCCACATATCGGGCCAACGTCAGTGCTCCGGCTCCTAGGTGTAATATGCGCAAAGGCTGTTTCGGTACGTCGATTTCATCAATAAAGTTGGCGAGACGACGGAGATATTCATAGAATATTTCTTCTGGCTGCCCAATATTTACATGTGATTGCTCCGCCCCGCCAAGAGAAAGCACCCATGCCCCGGGGACAAAGATATCTTCCTCGAGCGTTGCATGAGCACCAAGATTACTCATCCAACGAGATGCCTTGCTGACCATGATTAGTTTCCGATCTTGGACGAGAGAAGTGCGAGCCGTTCGGCCGCCTGAGTTAGAAGATCAAGTTTCTTACAAAAAGCAAAACGCAATAGTGTCTTGGTTTGTTTGGCCCCCTCTTCATGGCAAAAGACGGAGAGTGGAATGCCTGCAACACCGATTGCCTCTGGCATTTTCCTTGCCAGGTCCACAGCATCGGTGAATCCAAGAGGTGCAACATCGGCAACAATGAAATAGGTACCCTGTGGCCTATAGACGGTCATGCCCGCGGCCTCCAACCCTGAAGCCAATACTTCGCTTCGTTTGGCTAAATCTTGGGCAAAATTGTTAAAGAATTCTGTAGGGGAGTCCAACGCCTCCGCTATAGCGGGCTGGAAGGCCGTACCCGATGAATAGCTGAGGAACTGCTTTACCGTTCGTACCGCGGCAACTAAATGTGCAGGTCCGGTGGCCCACCCAACCTTCCATCCAGTGAAGGAAAAAGTCTTGCCCACCGAAGACAAGGTCAGTGTCCGTTCCCATGCACCTGGCAACGTTGCGATAGGGATATGAGTCACACCAAACGTCAAATGCTCATAGACTTCATCCGAAAGAATCAAGCAATTAAATTTTCTGGCCAGAGATACGATCTCCGCTAGCACATCCTTATCGAACGTAGCTCCCGTCGGATTATGCGGATTATTGAGCACAATCATTTTGGTACGGGCGGTAAATGCTTTTCGAAGTTCATTCAAGTTTGGTTGGAAGTCTGGAGCATTGAGCATGACTGTCTTATGAATCCCGCCGGCCAAACCAATAGTTGCACCGTAGGAGTCATAGAACGGTTCGAAGGTGATCACTTCGTCACCGGGTTTGATGAAGGCAAGGATGGAAGCCGCGATAGCTTCAGTTGCACCAGTTGTAACTACAATCTCGTGGACCGGATCGACAGTCAGGCCGTAAAAGCGTGCTTGGTGGCGTGCAATTGATTCGCGCAGAGCAAAGATTCCACTTCCGGGTGCGTACTGGTTCTTGTCACCTAGGACGCCTTGAGCCGCCTGTTGTTTGAAATGCTCGGGACCGTCGGTGTCTGGGAACCCTTGCCCGAGATTGATCGCATTGTGTTTGGCGGCGAGCGTGGTAATTTCTTCGAAAATGGTGACACTTAGGTCTCCATTTGAAGCGAGTAGATTGGCACCGGCAGCGGTACGCTGCCACGGAAGAGCAGAAGAAGGCATGAGTTCATTATCGCCGGTATCTCTCAAAGTATGGGCACCAGCGGTATACGACACGAAGAGACAGTAGAACTCCGGAGCATTCAGCATTCACCGCACTTTGGTAGATTGCTCAGTATGCGTCGCGCCGTCTGCCCAGGATCCTTTGACCCCATTCACAATGGCCATGTTGAAATCATCGCCCGTGCTAGTAGCCTCTTTGATGAGGTGATCGTGGCTGTCTCTACTAATTATTCCAAGAAGTATCGTTTTAGTTCCGAAGAACGTCTTGAAATGATTCAAGAAACACTTGGTGGGTTACGTGGCGTAACTGTTGTGCCCATGGGGGAAGGACTGCTTGCGGATTTCTGCAAGCAGCATGGGGCTGACGCGATAGTTAAAGGGCTCCGTTCAACTGTTGACTATCAGTACGAGACCCCAATGGCGGTGATGAATCGTCATCTTACCGGCGTGGAGACGGTATTTTTGGCCGCAGATAATAGATACACCCATTTGTCTTCCTCCTTGCTGAAGGAAGTGAACGCTCTGGGTGGTGATGTTTCTGACTATTTGCCACGAACTGTACTTAAACGACTCAATTCGTCGAGTTAGCTATCTCGCAAGTTGGGTGTCTCCACCCGAGATGAAGTAACCTCATATTCATGAATATGAATCACAGAGTTACAAAAGCAGTAATTCCCGCAGCTGGTCTTGGAACGCGTTTCTTGCCCGCGACTAAAGCCATGCCCAAGGAAATGCTTCCTGTGGTGGATGAACCAGCAATTCAATACGTTGTAGCAGAAGCTTCTAAAGCGGGCCTGTCCGATGTCCTGATGATCACTGGTCGTAATAAGCGCGCTCTTGAAGATCACTTTGACCGTGTTCCTTCAATTGAAGCAGCACTTGAAGCAAAGGGTGATCATGAGCGTTTGAAACGCGTTCAAGAGGCCACCGAACTTGGGGAGATTCACTATATTCGTCAGGGCGATCCTAAGGGACTCGGACATGCAGTGCTTTGCGCCAAACAGCACGTTGGCAACGAACCATTTGCAGTACTACTTGGTGATGACCTCATTGACGAACGTGATGAACTGCTCTCCATCATGATTGATGTACAGGAAAAAACTGGTGGCTCCGTCATTGCCTTGATGGAGGTAGACCCTGCACAGATCAGTGCATACGGTTGTGCTGATGTATCTGCCGTTGAAGGTGAGGGCTTCGTCAAAGTTAACGGCCTTGTTGAGAAACCAGCAGTCGAGGATGCACCTTCCAATCTGGCCGTCATTGGTCGCTACGTACTTCACCCGCGTGTGTTCTCGGTTCTTGAAGAGACAGCCCCGGGTCGCGGGAACGAAATCCAGCTCACCGATGCGCTTGAAACCTTGGCCCGTGCAGAAGGCGATGGTGCTGGAGTCCACGCAGTAGTGTTCCGTGGGCGCCGCTACGATACTGGCGATAAAGTCAGCTATCTACAAGCAGTTATTTCGCTCGCTTCCGAGCGCGATGACATTGCACCGGCCTTGGTGCCTTGGCTCAAGGACTTTGTAGCAGGTCTTTAATAGTGATTTACTAACAGGGCTAATCCAGCTTTCTCACAGGAGAGCTGGTTAGCCTTGTTTTGTTTGTGCGAATATTGCCGATCGGACGTAGTCTCACGTCGACTTGGGCTTTTCGTTTTGCCTAATGGAGATGTTGATTGACACGTAAGAAGAAGTTTCACGGCGGCTATACGCCCAGACGCTTGCAGCCGCCCAAAAAGAGCACGGGAATGATCGTGCTCTTCAGTGCCGTTGCAGTGGTGCTCATTGCCGTTCTGAGTGCTGGCGGTTACCTCATGAGTTTGGCAAATACTTTTGACAAGAAAACTCAAACCATTGAGTCCGCATTTCCTGACGAGAATCTTCGCCCGGTAAAGAATCCCGAAGACGGATCACTTAATTTTCTGCTTCTCGGTGTAGACAGCGGTGCCGATGGTACTCAAGCCTCTGACATGCTCAGCGGCGGTGGCACAGATCAACGCTCAGACTCCATGATGCTGATGCATATCCCGGCCAATCGTCAAGGTGTTTATGTCATGTCCATCATGAGGGACCTCTGGACGGAGATTCCTGGATATGGAAAGCACAAGATTAACGCGTCGATGGCCTTTGGCGGTGTTCCGCTTGCCGTACAAACGATCGAGGGAATGTTTGACACCAAGATCGATCACGTGGCAATGATTGATTTTGATGGCTTCAAGGAGCTCTCAACGGCCCTTGGTGGAGTCACCGTACAAAACGACATCGAATTCTGGTCAACGGATAAGAAGAAATATCATTACCCCGTTGGCGAACTGAATCTCCAAGGAAACAAGGCACTTAGATTCGTTAGAGAACGCAAACCCTTCATCGATGGCGATTACCAGCGCGTCAGAAACCAGCAGACATTCGTAAAGGCTGCCATAAGTGAACTGTTGTCTAAGAACACTTTGACTAATCCGGCTACCGTCTATGAAGTCATAGACAAGGTAGCCCCATACCTGTCCTTCGACAACGGCTTTGATTCAGCCAGTGCTGCCGGATTGGCTCTTCAAATGAAAAGCTTACGTGCCGGAAACGTAGAGATGTTCACGTTGCCGACAGATGGTACTGGAACATCACCTGATGGACAATCGATTATTCTGCGCAATGAGCAAGCGATTCTAGACATAGGCGCCGCGCTCAGATCAGATACTTTTAGTTCTTACGTAGCGAATACTACATTCAGCCATTAGCGGTGATGCATAGCTCACATTTGAACAGTACTGCTGAGAAGATCCGGTGGTCTGCGCGCAAATCTATTAGACTTCAATAGGTCCGTCGGCAAACGCAGACGCAAACCGTAATTTACGAGGTATTGAACATTATGACAGCTGCCGAATATGCGGCGCAGCATAACCTGCCTAGGGTAGGTGCGCGACCGGCCTTAGGGAGCTATCTCAAGCAAGCTTGGGAACGACGCGACTTTGCACTTGAGCTCGCGCGAGCACGCCTCAAATCAGGCAATGAGCGAAACCGTCTTGGTATGTTGTGGGTGGTTATTCAACCAACAATGAACGCGGTCATGTATGGCTTCATTTTTGGCATACTACAGACTTCCAAGCCAGCGGACTTCCCTGTTTATGTAGTAATCGGAGTTTTCCTCTTCGAATTCTTCAGCGCTTCAGTCGGCCAAGGTGCTAAAGCAATCACCGGAAATGGATCGCTCGTTCAATCATTAGCGTTCCCTCGAATTACTCTGCCTTTCGCTGCAGTTTTGCAGCAGTTCCTTGCGCTGATGCCAGTCTTAGGAGTCATGTTTGTTTTCTGCATGCTTCTTGGCACGATGCCAAAGCTTTCTTGGTTGCTCATCATTCCCTTGCTCGCAATTTATTCAGTTTTCAACTTCGGTATCGCACTTATTTGTGCGCGCCTTACCGTTCATCTTCGAGATTTCACGCAGATCATCCCAATCATTATCCGCGTTCTATTTTTCACCTCGGGTGTACTTTTTGGCATTGAACGCGTCACGAAAGCCATACCTGCAGCGGAACCGCTATTCGCTTTCCATCCCATCTATCAAACCTTGCAAATTGCACGCGGTGTGATCATGGATGGGGCCGTCTATTCTTCTTCCGCGTGGATCGTGGTCTCTGGCTGGGCATTAGTTCTTCTTGTGAGTGGGATCTTCTTCTTCTGGTCGGCTGAGGAGCAATATGGTCGAGTTAACTAGCTTCGACGATCTAATCAATCCAAAACTTCACAAAGCATACGAACCGGAGCCTGTTTTTGAACCAACGGCTACTGGTGTAATTCCTGTCGTTGATCTGAAGATCGACCCGAAGCGTAAACCTGCGGTGATAGTGGACAATCTCCACGTCAAGTATCAGGTGTATTCAAGCGGCAAATCGATCGGAGCTGCAGGCGCCAAAAGACTTCTCGCAACTTCTACACGTGGTATTCGTGAAGTACACGCAGTCAAGGGCGTTTCCTTCGTGGCGTATGAAAATGAGTCAATCGGTATCGTGGGATCTAACGGTTCCGGAAAGTCGACTCTAATGCGTGCCATCACTGGGCTAACCCCGCCAACGGAGGGTTCGGTGTATGCTTCATCGCGGCCGAACCTCTTGGGTGTTGGCGCTGCGCTCATTAACGATCTTTCGGGGGACAAAAACATCACCTTGGGCGGACTCGCATTGGGTTATTCACGTGACGAGGTTGAAAAATTACGTGAAGAAATTATCAAGTTCGCTGAACTCGAAGAATTTATTGATCTGCCCATGCGTACCTACAGCTCTGGTATGTCGGCTCGACTGAAATTCGCAATTGCGGCGTCCAAGCAACACGATATTCTCATCGTTGATGAGGCACTCGCTGTCGGTGACGCTCGATTCCGCAAACGCAGTGAAGCCAAGATCCGTGAAATTCGAGAGAATGCGGGAACGATTTTCCACGTTTCGCACTCAATGAATTCAATCCTAGATACCTGCAACCGAGTTATCTGGCTCAATAAAGGTGTTCTGGTCATGGACGGCGAAGCCAAAACGGTCGTCGACGCATACAAGGCTTCAAAACCGTGACGGGTGAGTTCAAGCCCGGAGTCTCATATATCATGCCGGTGCTCAACGAGGAAGACTACTTGCGTGAAGCCGTTCAGAGTATCCTCGGCCAAAATTATGAAGGTCCTAAGGAAATCGTCCTAGCGCTGGGCCCCAGTATTGACCGTACTCTCGAAGTAGCTCAAGCTATTGCCGAAGAAGATAACCGAGTACGAATCGTTTCCAATCCGGCAGGGCGCACCCCCATCGGCCTAAACCTGGCCATAAAGGCCTCTCAACACCCGATAATTATTCGAGTCGATGCTCACAGCGAATTAGAACCCCAATACACTGCTCGTGGGATCGAAACCCTCTACCGGGTGAATGCTCATGATGTCGGTGGTTTGATGGATGCACGTGGCAAAAATACTCTTCAAAGAGCTGTTGCCGCTGCGTATCATTCACCCTTTGGACTAGGTGGTGCTGCCTACCACAGTGGAGCTCCTGAGGGACCAGCAGAGTCGGCATATCTTGGTATCTTCAGACGTGAAGTCTTTGACGAGGTTGGCTTCTACGACGAAACTCTATGGCGTGCCCAAGACTGGGAGCTATGTTTGAGAATCCGTCAGGCCGGCCATAAAGTCTGGTTTGATCCAGAACTTCGCACCGGTTACTACCCACGAGATGACTTTAAGTCTTTGTCTGCGCAGTCCTATGCTTCGGGTGTCTGGCGTGGAGAAATTGCACGCCGGTACCCCGACGGGAAATCTCTCAGACATGATCTGCCGCCACTTATGGTCGCCGGAACAGCGATTGGAAGTATCGCTTTGATAGTGGACCCGTTGCTGGGAGCCCACCGTGGGGGACTAATACGTAGGCTCTTCAGACTTTCAAAACTTGCTCCGGTTGCCTATCTTGGGCTGGTTCTGTACGCCTCCGTCAAATCTTCAAAGACAAATCTGAAAGAGAAGGTTGCCATGGCAGGTGTCTTGCCTGCCATTCATTTTCCCTGGGCAATTGGCTTTGTGAAGGGTCGCATCAAAGGAGCACAGGGAACATTGGATAAAGGGCGTGTGCGCTCATGACCTCCCAAAATTTCCGTCCTCAAAAGCCGACCTTGGATCAGCTTCGCGCAGTGTGTCAACCACCGGAAGTCCGTGCTCGTCGAAATGCTGAGCACTGGACTGCTGAGCTTTATTTAAGGCACATTTCCATTTACCTCACCGCAGTCTTGGTGCGCACGCGCATTAGCGCGAATGGGGTAACCGGCCTGATGATCCTTGCCGGGTGGCTCATGTCCGTAGCATTGCTGATCCCAGGAATCTGGGGTCCACTGCTTGCCGTAGTTCTATCGCAGGTGCAGCTGTACTTCGATTGCAGCGACGGAGAAGTAGCACGCTGGCGCGGAACCCAGTCACCGCGTGGAATTTTTATAGACATGGTCGGCCACCACACCACCGAGGCCCTAATTCCGATTGCGCTTGGCTACCGCGTCTTCCGAGAGCTTCAAACTCAGGGCGCTGACGTCTCCCAAGCGTGGCCAACCTTGTTCGTGGCCGCCGTCCTTGCAGTATTACTGGTTCTAAATCGTTCGCAAAGCCTTATGGTTCATGCTGCACGCGGCATGGCTGGGCTTGGGAAGCTACCGGATACCGCAGAAGCGCGGGCAGTTGCTCCCATGACTCTCATTGGCAAACTGCGCTTAGCCGCCAGATTCCTGCCCTTCCACAAGATGTTGCATGCCGTTGAACTTAGTCTAGTTATTCTACTGATGTCGATTGTTTCCGAAATCATTGGGATACCAGGCATCGCTGAAAAATGGATGATTTGGATACTTCTACCAGCAGTTTTCATGGTTAACATTGGTCACTTTGTTGCTTCAATGGCTTCCTCACGGTTGCGGTGATTTAGCCAGTGAATTCTGAAATGCAGGATTGCCCCTCGGTGGGTGTCGTGGTTCTCACTATGGGCAACCGCCCGGAAGAATTGGCACGGGCTCTAGACACCCTTATCCACCAAAAGAACGTAACACTTGATGTCGTTGTAGTTGGGAACGGATGGGATCCTATAGGGATCCCCCCGGAAGTCCGTGGACACTACTTAGAGGATAATCTGGGCATACCTGCCGGCAGAAATGCGGGTGTCCCCTTGGTTACAGGAGAGTATCTGTGTTTCCTCGATGACGACTCATGGTTCCTGGATGATGACTTCCTTCAACAAGCAATCGATCGTTTTAAGAAGTTTCCTAAGATGGGCCTGCTTCAACCACGAATCACCGATCCGGATCGTGATGATGATCCGACTCGTTGGATCCCACGATTGAACAAACGGACGGCATTCGAATCGAGCAAGGTCTTCCATGTCGGCGAGACCTGTCTAGTAATGCCCCGCCTCACTTTTGAAGAGACTGGGGGATGGGCAGGTGGGTTCTGGTATGCCCACGAGGGAATCGAGCTTGCCTGGAGAGTCTGGGATGCTGGACTTCATGTGTGGTATGCGGGAGACATGCGCATTGGTCATCCGGTAGTGGATCCTCGCCGACACGTTGAATTCTACCGACTCAACGCTCGTAATAGAGTTTGGTTAGCACGCAGAAACCTACGCTGGCCATTTAACTGGTTGTACGTTTCAAGCTGGGGACTGCTCGAATGTCTGAGATTGCGTAAAGAACCTGGGGCCATCAAACAATATCTAAGTGGGTGGCTCGCGGGTTGGCGTGAAAGCCCCTGGTACCAGTTGCCGAGGCCTAAACTTAGATGGTCGACACATTGGCGGATGCTACTGGCTGGTCGGCCACCAATAATCTAAGTCCTTTGACCTTTGCACCCCGGCTAAGGGGTAGCACCGAAGCAACAAATGGAGTTGAACATGGCGAAGACGGTTCTCACCTATGGGACCTTTGACCTCTTTCACATTGGACACTTGAATATTCTCAAGCGGCTAAAAGAAAAGGGCGACCGCTTAATCGTTGGCGTGTCTACTGACGAATTTAATGCGCTCAAGGGTAAAAAACCCATTGTTCCGTTCGAACAGCGACTAGAAATCGTTCAGGCGATCCAGTACGTCGATGAGGCAATTCCGGAAGACAACTGGGAACAAAAACGTCTGGACATCGCCAAATACGATGTTGACGTGTTTGGTATCGGTGAGGACTGGAAAGGTAAGTTTGACGACCTCGGTGACAAAGTTGAGGTTATTTATCTTCCGCGTACATCCGGAATATCTACCACGGAACTCAAACGAGTGTTGAGTGCATTCGATGAGCGCCATGTAGCCAAGCTCAAAGACACCCTTGATAGTTTGAGCCAGATCGTTAAGGAGCTGAGTTAGTTTCTATAGGTTAATCGATTGCTGCTTCTCATTCTTGTGAGGTAGATAGCTTTAACTGGTCTGTTACAACAGGTACAGATGGATCATTATGATCTTGTAGAAATTCCACTCAATCGTTACTATATTTGAGATCCAGGAGCAGTATGCCCGATAAGCAAGTTCGGATGATTGTCAGACCATCGGTGGTAACCTTGGGTGGTTCAACAGAAATCCGCAGAATTCCACCCCGTGCCCCAGAGAAACGTCAGCCTGAGTACGAGTTAAAGTTTGATGATGAAACACTATTCTTTGATATTTTTAATTCCGAACGTGGTGTCGAACTAGTTGGCCCACCGCTCTTAAACCTGCGGAAATACTTGGTTGACGGTCAAGTTCTTCTTGAGCCAAGTCAGGTGGCTGATGCCGTGTTTGCTGACATTGATCGGACACAAGATTCCTACGTCAAATGTGATATGACGGCACAAAGCGTTCGTTTTGAGAATATGCTGATAGACGATAGCTTTCCAGTAGGGGAAAGCTATACACATCTATTTGAAAACAAATATACGCTTGTCACTTTGTCAAAAAATAATTCTCTGAATTGGGTTAAAGAGTGGGTGTCATTTCACGTAATTAACCATGGGGTTAACTCGGTTCTTTTTTATGACAATGATTCCACTGATTACAGGCCTGAAGATATTGTTGAAGCGTTGACGGATATTCCAGATCTAGATGTCGTTGTAGTGGTTCATTGGCCATATAAATATGGCCCTCAAGGGGGGACCTGGGAAGGTTCGGTTCCTGCGCCTTGGGATTCTGATTTCTGTCAGCACGGGGCAATTAATCATGCTCGTCGACGATTCCTGAGCAATGCTGCGGGTGTCATTAACGCGGATATTGACGAACTTGTAGTCCTAGATGACGGTGGCAACGTCTTTGAGAAGTTAGCAAATTCAGGTGCAGCAGCCCTTTCATATACGGGGCGATGGATTGAAGCCATCCGAGAACAAACTTCGAGCATTCCGAGCTTCGAGGACTTTCGCTACTTCGATAAGCGATCTCAACCTTGTACAAGAAAGTGGACAGCAAGTCCGCTAAGGATGGCCGATGCTGTGCAGTGGTGCACCCATGAGATTAGGGGCGCAGACTTGCTGGAGGTTTCCGATATTGCACATCGACATTTCAAAGGGATCAATTCTGACTGGAAGTATCCACGAACGACACCCCCAACTTTTGACGACCAGTTCCACAATGTGGATGTTATTCTCCAGGGATATCTTGGTAACGCTTACGCAACGTCGCCTCAGAGACTCTTAGCTCCTCCGGCTGCTGAGATGACTAGATCTGTTGGCGTTTCCACAACTCTTCAGCAGATTGAAGCGTCATTCTTGACGGAGTCAGATCAGCTAGGATTTGTTGTCAAGACTTGGTACTGGAGGCCTTCGTGCCTTGTGTTTGAGCTCAATTATTTCGGTTTAAGAATAGGTATAGACTTGACTAATTCTGACACTGGGTTCCAAATGAAAATGATAGGACGAGATGATCACTCTAAGGCTCTCCTAACGAATTCATTGAAGACTGATGCTTCGAACAAACAATCTTCTAGCGGTCACTGGAAGGTTCGAACATGGCCGCGTACAGTCTCAGGATCAACCATTGCTCATGATATAAAGAATATGCTACTCGCTGGTCAAAGCTAAAGAACTTCAGCTAAACCGATAGTGTCTCAATAGCGGTATATGTAGTCATGGTTGCCAGGGTGAGTTTGATAGTTTAGTCATTGATTTGACTCGGCGAGTCAAGTAGATGGTTTCCGCACATCAAAATCGCCGAGCCAATTAAAGGTCGGGGGTATCCACAAAAATGTGGATACCCCCGACCTTTAATCTTGCTGTTTATTCATCTATTGAGACTCTGCGTCGCTGATACTGGCAGCCCATTCATCTGAGATGCGTTCGGACGCGTTTCCGTCGTCATGACGTGTGAACTCGTTTGCAAATACTTCATACTTTTCGGAGAACTCTGCGTTTAGAGCCTGAAGGTCCGAGAGCCAAGTAGCGAGCTCGCTTGTGCTCCGTGCTAATGGACCGGGTGCGATTGCTTCGAAATCCAAATAGAACCCTCTTACCTCACCAGCATAAGATTCGAGATCTGGAACTAGGTACAGGATCGGTTTGCCTGTGTTCACATAATCGAACATTACTGATGAGTAGTCAGTAATGAGTACGTCGCAGGCTAGGTAGAGATCATTGACATCGGGGTAGTCCGTAACATCGATGATGCTGTTCGGATCAGTCGAGGAGCGGCCTTGAGCGGTATTGCTATGCCCACGGAGTAGAACTTTGACTGGTGTAGCAACCTTGCCTTGGAGTTCTGTTGCATTTAGATATGAAACGAGCTTGTATTGGTTGCTCTCTGTCTTCTGATTGTCGCGCCAAGTTGGTGCGTAAAGAACAGCGAGTTCGTCGTCTTGGATTCCTAGTTGTGAGCGAGTTTTCAGTCGAATTTCAGCACTTTGAGTACTGTTTAGGACGTCGTTTCGTGGATATCCAGAGGTTATCGTGCGTCCCTCATATCCGAAGGATTTCGGAAGCTGCTCGGCTGAAAAATCGTTCTGCGCGATGAGTAGATCCCAGCTTGCGGCCTCACGTTTCATTAGCTCACGGTAAGACACCGATAAATTGGCACCCGGTACGTCATTACCGATCTTCTTCAATGGCGTACCGTGCCAAGTCTGGATGTACGTTTGTCCAGGACGCTTCGCAAAATAATATGGGAAGTTATTGTTATTCACAAGAAACGCAGCGGATGAAAGTACCTCGTGATAAAGCCGAGATTCAAGTACTACAGGGACTGTCCCGTTCGGTACCGCAATAGAACCATCCTTTACCGTCCAGTAGTGTATGCCGCCTTCTCCTTGCTCTAAGAGTTTCTTAGAAATTTCAAGAGGAGAATCACTACAGTTCTTACCGCCGTAGCTTTCGAAAAGAGTCGCGTTAGCGATCGGCAAGTTCGCCGCACGCACTTCCCGGATCAGGCTGCGCTTCGCAAAGCGTCCGCGTTCCTCCCAACCTAATGGAGCATCAATCGAAATCCAGAGAGCACCAGCTTTCGGTGTCCGAGTTGCGCGAATGTTATGCAGGGAAGAAGTCGAATAAATTGGGAACGAATCGGCCAGGCCAGGACTGACTGGCAGCCAATACGAGAACTCATCATTAACAAGGCGGAGCGAGTATCCACCAGAAGGCTGAGATAACGTCTGCTCATTGACCTCTATTGAGGTTGAGAATATTAAGCACAGTGTTTCGTCATCAATACGAGTGACTGTTGCTTGGATACGGTGACCGCTTGTAGAAACTAGAACCCAATGCGCACCGTTTATCTCGTCGGAGGGTTTCGCTGAAACTGTTACTTTAAGACCTCCTTCTTCTATCTGGAGGTCTTGGACAAAAGCAGGAGTGACAACTTCACTCATTCTCAGATAGCCATTTGGTGAAAGAACCGGGACTAGCGAATCCGAATCATTCTTCATCGAATGCAGTTCTTCGGTCGTCTGACCGATCTGCAAATGGTTGAGGGGACCTCCGCGTACGCCTGCCCTAAAGTTCCAATAGCAATCATCTGCATGCAAATAGCGCTGGTCTAGTTCTGGAAACGAAACACTGAAGGAAAAGGAACCTTCCGTGTCGGGTCGTACCATGATCACCGTTTTTGCTACTGGATGCGATAATTCTAGGATTGCCGCTGATTTATCAGAATCGCCAAAGTACTCTGGTTCGAGAGCGATTTTTGCTTCCCGGCCAGTAACACTTAACGCTGCGATGATTGGGCGCTCGGCGGTGGCTCGGATTTCGATGCCTGATACAGCGTTGTATGTGATTGCTAAGCGTGAACCCTGGATTAGCGGTGCATGATTGAACTTAAATGCGTTTCCAAAGTTCGATCGGGAGTCAAAATTACCAGATAGCGTGAGCCCCAAAGCCTCAAGATGTAATTTAGCCTGCCATTTGTTGTTTCCTGAGCCAACAGCCTGCACAAACCAATCGTAAGGGATCACACATTCAAATCCGTCACTAATGTGCGATGCATATGCATCACCGACAACAACATCTGCATCTATGACGTCAATGCGCTTCGTAGGAAATCTATCGAGATCTGCAGCATCTTTATTGATATCAGAGGTCAAACTTAAAGTCAGGCTCCTATCTTCAGAGGAAGTGAATCCCGGCACATAAGCTAAACCGCAGAGTTTGAGATCTCCGGAAGGAGTCCAAGTAGCTGAGGAAATCCTGAATTTTGCTAGCAGATCAATCGAGGAGGCTTCTCGGTACTCATCCGCTAAACGGAAAGATAAACGATCAAGGTAGTCAGCACTGCAGATTGTTTTCCCATTTACACGAGAAATCTCAAATGTACGACCATTTTCTTGAAGCTCAGAAAGAATAATTGCGATGTCTTCACGATTTCCGTGAATTGCTGCCTGTGCTTTAGCCCGGTTATGGAATGAAACTTGTGACCACGAACTTAGATCCATTCCTGTTGCAAGTTCCCGAACGCCAGCCTGTAGTTCTTGCCAGTATGTTTCATTGGTGCGAGGAATCTGCTCAAAGTAGGATTCAAGGTCGAAACCAATTGCTTTTGCTTGCCAATAGTTAAAAATATCTGGGTGAACTTTGTTAGCAAGAACTTCCTTGACACTTTGCTTCACCTTCAAGCGATCTTGCAGATCCTCTATATTGGCTTTTCCTTGAGTGATGGAGCTGCCGTCTTCACGGATTACCCACGTATATACCACATCTGGGATTACGTCGAATGAAGAGGAAGTAGAGTAAGCGATCGCTGTGGGCTTCTGATCTTCGTAACGAATACGTTCTGGAAATTTCCCTACATTTGATTCCCAGAAACTCTTGCGGAATAGCTTGTTGCATGCAAATACATCTTGGAGAATGCTTGGATCATCTGCTAGGACGGCTCGAAGACGCGTTTGACCATGTACTGCTTGTGCCCATTTGGGGATCCATCGCTTACTGCCCAGTTGCCGCTGCATAGTGCCAACGACGAAATCCGAATTGGTACGGTGCAGGGTTTGCACCATTTTCAAGTATCCGGATTTAGAGATGGTGTCATCTGGGTCGACGAACGTTATGAATGAGCCCCTAGCAGAAGCAACACCGGTGTTGCGTGCACCACCGAGCCCCTTGTTTAGTTGGCGAACAATCTTGACACGTCGATCCTTTTTTGCCACCCTTCGGGCTATCTCATATGAATTGTCGGGCGAACCATCATCAACAACAACCACTTCGATATATGGGTAATCTTGATCAAGAATCGACCTCAAGCATTTTTCGAGGTACGGCTCTACGTTGTAGCAAGGAACGATTACACTAATTATCCCCTGATTCCTGACGTGTGAATTTGGAAATCCATAGACGGCGTTATAGGCGATTCGCTTTGCCTTGGACAGCCCTCGTCGGACAAGCTGCGTTTTGGGCGTTCGTTTAGTTGACTGAGGACTATTCATTGATGTTTTCAATACCTGACAAGCTCGGAGGGGCTAATTGCGTTTAGTTTGGTTGGAAGCAGCTGACCTACGTTGATTCTTGAGCGTACCTTCTTTGTGTTAATGAACTCTGGAACACCCGATGCGCAACTTAGAGCAACTGCCAAGTCTTCAAATTCATAAAAAGTGTTGGCTACGTTTCTAAATATCGGGAACAATGCTGGGCTACGCACCTCACTAAATAAGCCCCTTGTAGCTGCACCAGATACGTTCTAAGACTAGCAAGCAGATTAGAGAAAATCGGAATCTGCCATTTGTTCACTCGCAGCTTTGAAAAAACTAAAATTTACTAGCCCTACTTGACTACTTGTTGAATCAGGCTAAAAGCCGGTCGTGGTATAGACCCGTATAGTTTAAATAGCAGAACGATCGAGCAACGAATGTAAAAGGCACCGCATACAGATTGTTTCGCTTCAATGCGCGTAGCCTTCGACAAAAAGTGGCTCTCGCATCATGAACAGTAGCGACTCGGGGCGGCATGGTGGGTACTCATGCGATTAGTCCTGTTGCAGTTGAACGAGCTCGCAGTACTATTGCGCGCCTGAGCGATGCAAAGAACAAATTTCTAAGCGAAACGCAAATTGTTTGGATGCTTAAATCGTACTTTTCTGCACTTTGACAAACAAATTTTAAGACTTCCTCTGTTGGAAGAACCCAAAAGTGATCTGGCGTATTTACGTTGTTTGTCTTTGCTCAGAAATAATCGCCATTGATTCGTTAATGAAACGTTGCATGCTTGCTCCAGGTGCAGTGTCCCCAAAGTAATAGTCAACTAGCTCGTAAAAATCATGGTTTGTTGCTTCCATCAAGCCTCTAATTATTGTGCCGGCGTTTTTAGCCTCTGCCGCAGTGAGGTTTGGAACTTTCATCAGAGCTGGTGATTCGTCAATTTCAGCCTGTGGATTAGATGGCTTGGTGACAATTATTGGTTTTCCAGTAGCGAGCCAATCGTATGCCACTGCTGAAATATCAGTCACACAAACATCGGCTGCGGTCCACTGCCAGCCCCATGAATCTGTCTCATCGTAGAAATATGATGGGGAGCCGACACGTTGCGAGTTCTCAAAAAGCTCTCGAATGGTATGCAACGCCGTCTTATATTCGCGGTTATTGATTCCACTACGAGGATGTGGACGGAAAATAATATTACAGTTACCTTCCGCGACTAGAGCCTTAAGCATGGGTAAGCCATGACTAAGCGCCGAACCATAGCTCATTGATGGGCGGTCGCCTTCCCATGTGGGAGCATAGAGTACCGTTTTGAAATTTTGATTTACCTGAACCGGTGCAGGGTACGTCACATCAATTTGGGGCCGGCCGATGAGTTTGGTGCGTTCTGCCGCGTTGTATCTACTTAGATTTTTTTCTAAACGATCTCGAGCAGCTTGACCTGCTGAAAACACATAGTCGTAGGCCTTGAGTTGGTTAGACCACATGTAGGATTTTTCACTTTCACCATGACTGACGAAAACATGGGCAGGTCCATTGAACCGCATCATTTGAAAGTTGCGGATATTTTGGTTGACGTAAAATACAGTTTCAATTCTTTGGCTTTCTAACATCGTCTCGATGTCAGCAATAGCAGGTGCAAAGAAGATAGGTAACGGACACTCATCGCGAAGGGCAACGGCCGTTTCTGGATTTCGGACCAGCACAACGACCGGTGCTTGCTTGGCGAGCATCCGCATTGGTTCGTACCATTGGCGAAGTTGATAAGCATTGACCATCTGATCTGCAAAGTACAAGGCAGCTTGAAAGCGATCATCCCCATTGGGAAGGTAGCTAAAGGCTAAGGGAGAGGAATTGATTGCTTGGATAGCATTCCGTTTCCGGCGGATATTGCCGACGATAGTGCTTAGCGTCTTCGCTGCATTGAGGGGGTTCATTGGTTTCCTTTCGGCCCCATGCCTGAGGACCAGAAACAATACTATGGGTTAAAGCTGAAAGGTTTCGGGAAGAATGGCGGTGGGGCGCGGAAACTTGACGGAATCTATTTAAATTTCTGCCTTAATCGCAGCGGCGAACCGTTCGAGGCCGAATCCGGCACCCACTTTTCCGAAGTGTTCGACGACGAATGAGGATGCGCCTGGCATCGGGCCACCGGTCAAGATCTCCCGAATAATTGCGACGATGTCTTTTTCTTGCTCCGGGTATATTTTTCTGGCCGCATCCCACAGGAGACTTCTAGACATCGAGACTTCAAGTTTTTGCGGGCATGTCACCAGAAAAGCGCGCTCTAGGACACTAAAATCCATTGCCATCGCTGAAATGTCAAAAATTGCAACGTCTGCCGATACAAGTGCAGTGTGATAGTCGGGTTGCATGTCAAAAAGATGTCCCGTTTGAGGATCTTGGGACACTTTTTCGGCGATTAGCTTCTTTATAGTTTGGTTTGCCGCCAAAGTTGATTTGCTCCGCGATCCAGTCTTGGGATGGGGGCGGTAAATCAGTCGTAGCGATGGTTCCTGCAAGATATCCGTAACCCATTTGATCCCGACTGAATCAACCGAGCTGTAGGCCATGGCAGGGCGGTCTCCCTCCCATGTCGGCGCGTAAAGAACTGTTTTGCGTCCCGGGACCTGAGGGAATGACTTTGCTGAGAAAAGCTGGTCGAGCTGCGGGCGACCAACTAGTTTCAGCCGAGACTTATCGAAATGTTGCAAAGTAGAACTGATTCTCTTGATGGATGCTTCTCCAGCCACAAAACAATAGTCATAGGCCTTGAGCTGATTCGAAACCATTGAGACCTTTTCGCTCTCACCATGGCTTAGATGGATATGAGTCACCGTAGGCAGGCGTAGAACCGAAAAATTGGCTAAGTTGTTGTTCACATAGAACATAGCTTTGATGCCAAGGCGATCAACGAGTGGTTCGATAGCATCCGCATGACCGGCCAGCCGAATTGGCAGAGTCGTGAGCTTAGCAAGTACGGAGGCAGATCTTGCGTCCTTGACGAGCAGAATGGATGGCAACTCGGTGTTGATCTTTTCAAACACTGGGGTCCACTGTGAAACTTGATAGATGTCACCGACTGGACCCGCGAAGAAGATGGCCAGTGGCGCTTTCTCAATACTTGACCGCGTCGCTAGAGCCTTGACTGTCTGCTTTGCAGTCAAAATGTGAGCAAGTCGAGCGGTAAACGGCGAGAGCCTTTGGGACAGTGACATATGCTTAAGTCTACCGACTAGTCTGGGGTGGGTCCCGTTTGGGTTCTTATCTTGCATCAGGCTAAGATGTAATGTCGGTCTATGTTCTACAGGAGTCATCATTAGCGAAAAGCGTTCAGATCGTTCGTCGTCACACGACATCGATCGCAGTTCGCCCTTAGTTTTTCTAACTAAGGATCTCGGGCGCAGCCCGGGAAACATGACGACCCTTGAAGAAACGGTCGTTGCACCCGCTGAAGTGGGTGTTGCACTTATTGGAGTTCGTGAAGGATCAGAAATTGATCTGGATCTGAGATTCGAAGCCGTGCACGAGGGCATTCTAGTTTCCGGAACCGCTACTGTCGAAATTGACGGTGAGTGCGGCCGGTGCTTGGAGGCCATCGCGTATGACTTCGAAGCCGACATCCAAGAACTCTTCTACTACGAAGACTCACTTGAGCCTGATGAAGAAGAAGAGTCCGACCAGTACCAGGTTATCGATGATCGTATTGATCTTGAGCCGGTACTGCGGAATGCAGTGGTGACCGCGCTGCCATTCCAACCGGTGTGCCGGGAAGACTGTGCAGGGCTTTGCTCCGAATGTGGAAAAAGCCTGAATGAGGATCCTGAGCATCACCATGAGGTCTTGGATCCTCGTTGGGCAGCGCTTGCCGGGCTGTCCGACATCGTCGCAGAGGACGCGACACAGAGTACACATTCAGTCGAGAGAGAAGAGAAGTAGCCGTGGCTGTTCCTAAGAGGAAGATGTCCCGCTCAAACACTCGCGCCCGTCGCGCACAGTGGAAGGCAACCGCGCCTACCCTGGTGAAGACCATGGAAAATGGCCGCGTCACCTACAGCCTGCCGCACCAGGCAAAGGTTGTAACGGATTCCGCAGGCACCGAGCTGTTCCTTGAATACAAGGGTCGCAAGGTCGCAGACGCGTAAGTCTGTCTGATGCCTTCAACAGAAGAGCTTTTGAAGCGTCTCGGAGTCAATATTGACTCCGAGACGCTTCGTCTTGCCCTCACACATCGTTCTTACGCCTACGAACACGGTGGTATCCCCACCAACGAACGGCTCGAATTCTTAGGTGACTCGGTGCTCGGTTTTGCCGTCACGGATCACCTCTACCGACAGTACCCAGATTTGCCCGAAGGCGATTTGGCTAAGCGCCGATCCGCAGTGGTCAGCACGCGTGCACTTGCTGGTATTGCCCGCTCCATCGGGATTGGTGAATTTATCCTGCTAGGCCAGGGTGAAAAGCTCACTAACGGCAAGGATAAATCTTCAATCCTTGCCGACACCATGGAGTCATTGATTGGTGCAACCTTCCTTAACCATGGAATTGAAATTGCCCGTCAATTGGTAATGCGACTAGTCGCTCCGCTCCTTCAAGACGTTGAAGTTTTGGGTGCCGGAACCGACTGGAAGACAGCGATCCAAGAAGTTGCAGCTGCCCGCAAGCTTGGCACTATTGAATACAAAGTCACGGGCTCCGGACCAGATCATGCACGTACCTATGTAGCGGTTCTTCACATTGGTGGAAAACCCTATGGGCAAGGTACCGGACCATCCAAAAAGGAAGCCGAACAAGAGTCGGCATCAATTTCTTGGAATATGGTCAATGCTGGAAATACCGCTGATAAGTAACCATGCCTGAACTACCTGAAGTTGAGGTAGTTCGGCGTGGGCTTGACGACTGGGTCGTTGGGCGCACCGTCGAAGCTACACAGATTCTTGATCCGCGATCCATCCGCCGGCATATAGCCGGAATCGAAGACTTTGGGGATCAGCTGGTCGGATCCCAAATCACCGCCGCCGTGCGCCGTGGCAAGTTCCTTTGGATGCTCCTAGATAACCTCACCACACCCACGGCGTTGGTAGGGCATTTGGGGATGAGCGGTCAGTTGCTTATTGAAGAATCCGTAGAACCGGACGAGAAGCACCTCAAAGTCAGATTTTCGCTTTCGCCTGTAACCGGTAAACCACGCGAACTGCGCTTTATTGATCAACGGATCTTCGGCGGGATGTTTCTATCGCCTTTGGTGCCAACCAAAGATGGCCTTGCCGGGGGAGTAGGCTCCGGGAAACCGTTCATTCCAGAAGCCGCAGCGCATATTGCACGAGATATTCTTGACCCAGTCTCCAACGCGGACTCCCTCTACCAGGCGCTGCGCAAACGCAATACGCAACTGAAACGGGCGCTACTGGATCAAGAAGTGATCTCCGGTGTCGGAAACATCTATGCGGATGAAGCGCTATGGCAAGCTAAACTCCATGGCTTGCGCTCAACCAAAACAATCAGGCGCCCGGATGTAGAGCGACTTTATGCCGCACTAGTAGATGTCATGAGTCGTGCGTTGGAAGCCGGGGGCACCAGCTTTGACGCGCTCTACGTCAACGTCAACGGAGCTTCCGGCTACTTTGATAGATCGTTGAACGCCTACGGTCGCGAAGGCGAGGCCTGCCACCGCTGTGCCGGGGCAGGATTCGTCACGTTGATCCGTAGGGACGCCTTCATGGGGCGCTCATCTTATAGCTGCCCACGGTGTCAGCGAAAGCCTCGCTAGAGCTTCGCCCACACCGAAGAGCCTCTAGCGAGCCGTCTGCAGCTCGGAGACTACAGCATCATTAAACGGAGCCCACGCTTCAACCGCCCAAGGGCCAAAGGGCTTATCGGTGAGAGTTACGCAGGCAGCTTCAAGGACAGGATCAACCCATAGGAACGTCCCGGCTTGGCCAAAATGGCCAAAGGTCTCCGGTGAGTTTTGTGAACCAGTCCAGTGGGGAGACTTTTCAGAACGGATCTCCATGCCAAGACCCCACGCATTGTTCTTTTGCCGGCCATAGCCTGGCAAAATACCCGTAAGATCAGGAAACACCACATGAGTTGCCAGGTAGTGGGTTTCGGGCGCCAGTAACTTCGGCGTCTGGAGCTCCGCAGCAAACTTCAACAGGTCAGCAACGGTTGATATACCGTCTGCAGCAGCACTGCCATCCACCGAAGTAGAAGTCATGCCCAACGGTTCGAGCACGGCTTCGGTCAGGTATTCGGAAAAGCTCATCTCGGTTGCTGACTCCAATGCTTCTGCCAGCACATCAAATCCAACGTTTGAGTACAAACGGCGGGCACCGGGGGCAAACCTGACGGTTTTGTCGGCAAAATCATAACCCGAGGTATGAGCCAAAAGATGCTTAATTGTTGATCCTTCTGGGCCTGCCGGGGTGTCCAAATCAAACGCTTCCTCTTCGATTGCAAGCAGGAAAGCATAGGCGCTCAGAAGTTTGGTAACAGAGGCCAAGGAAAATTTTCTGTTTAGTTCGCCATGAGAGCCCAACACCGTACCATCTTTGGCGATTACCGCACTGGCGGCGTTCTCGGAAGGCCATGAATCGATGGTCTTGAGGCTTTGCATTAGATTGGTTCTCCTTGAATCAATGCTGGGAACGAGCGGTTACTGGAACGGCTTCCCCTAAGAGAGCCGGTTCGCCGACTATTATGGAAGCAGACTTCCTTGTCCACTTTAGCCATCTAGAACGTAGGACGCCCCCACGTGCATTTGAAATCACTCACAGTTCGTGGGTTCAAGTCGTTTGCTTCAGCAACGACGTTTGAATTTGAGCCGGGTGTGACAGCTGTTGTTGGCCCAAACGGTTCGGGCAAATCGAACGTTGTTGACGCTCTAGCCTGGGTGATGGGCGAGCAAGGTGTTAAAACTCTACGCGGCGGCAAGATGGAAGACGTGATCTTTGCTGGTACTTCCGGCCGGGGAGCCTTGGGCAGAGCCCATGTTTCACTGACGATCGACAACGCAGATGGCGCACTGCCAATTGATTACGCTGAAGTCACCATTTCCCGCACGCTCTTCCGTGCCGGTGGATCCGAATACGCTATTAATGGCAATGCCTGTCGTTTACTTGATATTCAAGAACTTCTCTCTGATTCCGGGCTGGGCCGGGAAATGCACGTCATTGTCGGCCAAGGCCAATTGGATCGTATTCTCCATGCGACCCCGGAAGACCGCCGTGGATTCATTGAAGAAGCAGCCGGAGTGCTCAAGCACCGGCGCCGCAAAGAAAAGACCGTGCGTAAACTCGACGCAATGCAGGGTAATCTCAACCGGCTTGAAGACCTCACCAATGAGATCAGACGTCAGCTCACTCCATTGGGCAAACAAGCAAAGGTCGCCCGTAGGGCCCAAAGCGTCCAATACGATCTCCGAGACGCAAAGTCTCGACTTATGGCTGATGATTTGGTAACGCTTCAAAAAGCGCTCGAAAAAGAAATGGCTGATGAAGTTGCTCAGCGAGAACACCAGCAAGTACTAAAAATTCGTGTGGAGGAAAATCGTAGCGAACTCGCTCGTCTAGAAACTGCAGCAGCACACGCAACCCCTCAGCTTAACAAGGCCCGCGAGATATGGTTCGGTCTAACTTCCACACGGGAACGCTTTAGGTCTCTGGGTGCCATCGCCGGGGAACGCTCCCGGCTTCTGGGATCGGAAGCTCCTTTATTTGATCAAAACCGGAATCCGGAGGCCATGGACGCCCAAGCCAGGAAGCTGCAAGAAGAATTCGAAGAGCTTGAAGAAAATCTTGAGATGCGTCGAGAACTCCTCGAGGAAGCGCTTCTTGTTCGTTCAGAAGCCGAAGAATCGGTCCGTGCTGAGCAAGAACTGCACACGAAGCAACTGCGGCTGGCCGCTGATCGCCGGGAAGGTCTAGCCCGTCTTGCTGGCAATGTTGGAGCCGCTCGGAGCCGTGTTGAAAGCATTGAAGGTGAACTTGGTCGTTTGCGCGAATCGCTGGGTGGCTGGTCTACCCGGCGTGAAGCTACTGAACGCGAATACTCCGTGCTTGAAAACGAAGTTGAGTCTGTGCAGGATTCCGCAAAAGACGTGGAAGCTGAATATCAACGCGCATTAGCCGAACATGAAGCGCAAGGTACAGAAGTTGGCTCACTGCGCCAGCGCGAGCAGGAACTCGTTGCTGCGCTGAGCTCCGCACAAGGACGGCTCGAAGCACTCAAGATGAGTGCAATGCGCAAGGATGCCACGGAAGACCTGTTGGAAAGTAAGCCAGCGGGATTACTTGGCAGGGTTTCAGAATTCATTTCAGTTGAACCCGGGTATGAAGTCGCCATAGCGGCTGCCTTGGGGCCAGCAGCAGAAGCCCTGGCAGTTGAAAAACTAGACAACGCCTTGAAGATCATTGAGGAATTGGGTGGGCAGGAGGGCGGAAGAGTTCACCTAGTTTCGCGAGACTCCCAAGAATCCTTGGACCAAGTTCTAGTTGCACCCTGCGGCAGACCCGCCATCGCGGCGATTTCCTCCACCGGTGCCTTACACAATGCCTTGGAAAAAATACTGGCAACCACGTTTATCGTTCGTGATATTGCCGAGGCCCGCATGCTTCTGGAACAAGAGCCGCGTGCCACTGCAGTAACTAGTAATGGTGATGTATTGGGTATTAGCCATTCACACGGCGGAAACGCCGCAGCACCATCGCTAATTGAACAAAACGCTGCAATCGCCGAAACCGAAGGCACCCAGGCTACAACCAAGACTGAGCTTAGGAATTTACGCTTGTTAGTGGGCAAAGCTGCCGATAAACTTGCGGATGCACAATCCGCAGCAACCGAGGCTCTTCAACGGCGCAATGACCACAACGCGCATATGAAATCGGTGAGCGAGCGGCTTGCCCACTTAGGGGAGTTGCTGAACCAAAGCCAAGGGGAAAAGGACCGCATTGGGCAGCAAATTACCGTGGCCCAAGAGAAACTCGAAGTAGAGCAGGAAAAACTTGCGGTGTTCAACGAACGGCTCGAGCTTGCCAGCGAAACCGCCGAGGATGAACCAGACCGCGGCCAAGATAATGAACTCTTGGCGGTGGCGGCAGCCAGCGCACGCCAAAAAGAACTCGATGCGCGGCTCGCATTGCGCGGTGCTGAGGAACGTGCCAATGCCCTGCGCAACCGCATTGAGTCGCTACTGCGTGCGGCACAGACCGAACGTAAGGCTCGAGAAGACGCGCAACGTAAGGCAGAAATTCGCCAAGAACAAGCAACGGCCGCACGCACTGTGGCAAGTAACGTGCAACGAGCTATCTCATTTATGGATCTCTCAATTCAATTGGCTGACCGTGAGCGTGAAGTACTTCAAGAACGTCGCGAAGAACTTGAGACACAAGTGGCAGCCGTTCGTATCACCGCAGAGAAGGCAAATCTTGAACTTGCGGACCTGACAATCGTGGTTCACAAAGAAGAGATGGCTCATGCCGAGCAGCGAATACGCCTCGAAGCTTTGGAAAACCGGTCCATTGAAGAACTCGGGATGACCGCCGATCACCTGGTTGAAAGCTTCGGCCCCCATATGCCAGTTCCACAGGAGAATGAATCTGCCGACAAATGGGCACAGCTGAAACTCGAAGTCGATGCAGAGGGCAAACCCGTACCAATGGGAATTGCCTTTGACAGAGTTGAGCAAGAAAAGCGATTAAAACAGGCCGAACGTGACCTAAGCGCGCTGGGTAGGGTCAATCCCTTAGCCCTTGAAGAGTTTGCGGCGCTAGAAGAACGCCATCAATTCCTCGCCACACAACTTGAAGATCTAAAGAAAAGCCGCAAGGACCTACAAGACATCATCAAGGACGTTGATGATCGGGTTGAACGCGTATTCACCGAGGCATATCAGGAAACTGCTGTTCAATTTGAACGAGTTTTTGCTCGATTATTCCCAGGTGGGGAGGGCAGACTCGTGTTGACCGAACCAGAGAACATGCTCACTACCGGAATTGAGGTTGAGGCCAGACCCGCTGGCAAGAAGATTAAGCGTCTTTCCCTGCTATCGGGTGGTGAACGCTCGCTAACCGCGGTTGCTTTCCTTGTGGCCATCTTCAAAGCGCGGCCCTCGCCCTTCTACGTCATGGATGAGGTTGAGGCTGCCCTTGACGACAGTAACCTTGGACGCTTGGTGACAATCTTTGAGGAATTGCGTGAATCAAGCCAACTGATTGTGATTACGCACCAGAAACGCACCATGGAAGTTGCAGATGCTTTGTATGGGGTAACTATGCAAGGTGACGGTGTCTCAAAGGTCATCAGCCAACGTATCGAACGCAATCGGGACTTAAATACAAGTGCGAATCCCTAATAACACAGCCACTAGTTCGAAAATACGCGCAGATCATCAAATTCGAGCAGGTCGGATCAAAAGCCTAAACTCCGTCCATGAAGTATTGCATAGTCGCTATACAACGTTTGTTTGGAATAGACTCGTGTCTCGTGCCAACATTCGGTTCTATGTAAACCCGTAACTATGCAAGTCATCTATCGTTTTTGAATTGAGAATTCGTGTACATTGCCAAGAAAACTCGTTCGCTTGTTCGTCGAATTCGAACAAGGTTCAGTAGTGACTATCGGCCAGCAAAGAACAGCCTACTAGTCAGCGTTATTGTTCCAGTATTCAATACGGAGCCGTACTTACCAGCCTTTCTCGAGAGCCTAGTTTCTCAGGATCTACCGTCCGATAGATTTGAGGTTATTGTCGTCAATGATGGTTCTACTGATGACAGCGGAAATATTCTCGATCGCTTCGCTGAGAAGTACTCAAACATTACGGTAATTCATCAGGAGAACAGTGGTTGGGCGGGGAAACCACGGAATGTCGGGCTTTCCATGGCGAAAGGACATTTTGTGTTCTTTGCCGACGGCGATGATTTGGTTTCTCCTGAGAGCCTTAGGCGCATGTGTGAATTCGCGCTTAAAAACCAGCTAGATGTTGTTCTCCCGAAGACTATCGGTATTGGTGGTCGTAAACAGACATCTGGTATCTACGCAAAGACACAGCTATCAGTTTCTCCTGTGACTGCTTTGAAAACCATGACGCCCCAAAAACTTGTCTTGCGCTCTTTAATCGAAAAGAACAGACTGCAATTTGCTGAAGAGCCGGTTCGGCTCGAAGATGGAATGTTCATGGCTGCATGCTACCTGCTGGCAAAAAGAATCGGAATCGCTGCAGACTACGATTACTATAGCTTGCGGGCACGCGCCGATGGCTCGAATATCAGCTTCAGGCCTATAGACCCACAAAGCTATACTGACTCTATTTCCAAAATCGCGACAATCATTGCAGAGTTGGGATCGGATCCAACCTTGATTCGTGACATGACCGTGATGTTGTGGCGTCGGAAGGGACTGAAGATCTACGAGCCGGCGCGCTTTAGACGATACGCAGTTGCCAAACAGGACCAATGGATAAGCGCACATTCTTTGTTTTTGAAAGCCTTTCTACCAGTACAGGCAACAGAGGAATTACATGACCTTCATCGACGAAAGACTGAACTGATCCGAGCTCAGCAGAAGGCAGAATTACTTGAGCTTTGTGACACCGAAGAGGAATTTGCATTGCCAATACAGGTAAATACTTGTGTCGATAACGGCAAAGCTGTGGAGCTTGAAGGGTTGATTGTTGCTTCCAAAGTTAGCGCAGTGAGAATAGTTGTTCGCCCAAGACGAGATCAAGCAACCACGTTTGTTGACTTGCTGTGTCCCGTGCTCGACGGTCGCTTTAGCGCTAATTTTGATTTGTCTTCGCAGGAAGGCAAAATCATGGACTTTTTGGTAGGCGCTTGCCTTGAGGACGTAGAAGGGCAACTTCGCCGGCTCGAGGTGTCTCCGGACTCAATGCTGAAGGGAACTGGACGACGGGAACCTTACGTCACGGCTAACGGGTACCTTAGCGTCCGTCCCCGCTAGAAGTAACTTCATTTAGTTAGTGTTCTCTGGGTTCGACGCTTATCTCGAACCCAGAGAACAACACATTGTTGATTATGGGAGTCCAGTTAGGTGCAAGCTAGGGGTCATTCTTTGAGAGGTTTTTGATTCCCAAATGTTGGTTGCTGGACATCCTCTTTTTCCGGCACTAGTTTCTCTTTGACAAACATCCAGGCAAGTACACCTACGAGCCCTAGCACGCCACTCATGCTAAACGCCCATCCGTATCCGATGTAGTCGGCCACGAGCCCAGCCAAAATTGGCCCAATAATGGAACCAAAATCGGTTGCCATTTGGAATGAGGCAAGTACTTTGCCGCCGTTGCGTCCCTGACCAACCACGTCGGCAATAGCCGCCTGTTGAGCGGGACCCATGAGTCCGGTGCCAATGCCAGCAATCACCGACAGAGCAATAAAGAGCGGGATGTTGTCCGCCCACCCAATTACGGCGGTGGCGAGCGAAGCAATTGAAAGACCAATAATGATCGGACGTTTGCGTCCGTAAGTGTCAGTCAGCTTTCCGGCAAAGGTGAGTGCAGCACCATTGCCAACTGCAAAGATCGCCAATGCTAATCCAGCCAAGAGGGTTCCATATTGGGCGAAGGTTGCCACTGCAAAGAGCGGAATCAATGACATGCGCACACCAAAGGCCATCCAGCCATTGGTGAAACCGGATACCAGAGCGGCGCGGAATGAGGCAAACGTCCATGCCTCCGAAAGTTGGATACGTTCGATAGGTACCGCGGCTTCCTTGATTTCTCCACGCTGGGTTCTACTTGAATGTGAGAGAGAGAAGTAGACAATTGCTGCAGCAATTATGAGTGAACCACCGTAAATAAAGAACGGCAACCGGAACCCTAAGCCAGCCATCAAGGAACCCATGACGGGGCCGGCGACGTTGCCCAGCAAGAACGCTCCGGAATATAGGCCCGCGATCCGGCCCCGGATCTTCTTCGGTGACATTCGTGCGATTAGTGCCATGGCCGAGACGGTGAACATCGTTGAGCCGAGACCACCGAGACCACGGAAAATCAGTAACTGTGTATACGTCTGGGCGAAACCACACAAGATTGTGGAAGCCGCAACTATCAATACTCCGGTGACATAAACGGCCGGCTCACCCAAGCGATCGGTGAGCTTTCCGCTGACCGGAGCAAAAATCAAACGGGTAAAGGCAAAGACACTGACAATGACACTTGCCGCGGCAGCTCCAACGTCAAAGCTCGTGGCAAATTGCGGCAGAATGGGTGCAATTAGTCCAAAACCAAGCGCAATAACGAAGGCTGCCGCGACCAATACGCGGATTTCACGGGGGACTGACGGAAGCTTCTCGGACGATGCACCAAGCATTGAATCAGAGGAATCTGGCGTCACAGGGTTCTTAGACATAGGTGGCACCAGTTTAGCTGAGTAGCGACGTGGGATGCCCGTTTAGTGAGCAACGAAGATGGGCATGAAATCAGTATGTGAGAAGCTAGAGAAGTGTCAGATCAAAATTATCTAATCATTGTCCTAGTCGCAGTGGTTGCAGTCATCGGTATTGGTGCTGCCTTCTTCTTGGTTCGCGGTCGCAAGGCCCCCAAGGGGACGTTCACCGGTCCGCGTGATGCCAACGACCCAGCACCAACTATTACTGCACCGGAAGCTGCTACGGAGGCTCCTACAACTCTCGCTCCGAGCGATGTAGTCGAAGAGCTAGTCCTTGAGGTAGAGGATGAGCAGGTTGGCAAGGTAGTAGTTCCTACCGATGTACCAGAACCTGTTCAGGGACGTTTGGCACGCCTGCGTGCCCGACTGACCAAGTCCAACAATGCTCTGGGTAAGGGTCTACTGGCACTCTTGAGCCAAGACAAGATTGATGAAGATGTCTGGGACGAAATTGAAGAAACCCTTCTTCTCGCGGACCTTGGCACCGAACCAACACTTGAACTCGTTGATGCATTGCGTGAGCGTGTCACGATCGAGGGTAGCCGCGATCCGCAGCGCGTCCACGACATGCTACGTGAAGAACTTATCAAGCTAGTTGATCCAACAATGGATCGTAACTTCATTCCTACTCGTCATGCTGATCGCCCGAACGTGATCATGGTTGTTGGCGTCAACGGTGTCGGTAAGACCACCACCATAGGCAAGATGGCACGCGTGTTCGTTGCAGAAGACAAGGATGTCCTGCTGGGTGCCGCAGATACGTTCCGTGCAGCGGCCGCGGAGCAACTTGCAACTTGGGGGGACCGTGTGGGAGTTCCTACGGTCAAGTCAGACATTGACGGGGCCGACCCGGCATCGGTTGCCTTCGAGGCAGTGAGCGCCGGTATCGATCAGGAAGTCGATATTGTCATGATCGACACAGCCGGGCGTCTGCAGAACAAGGTTGGCCTCATGGATGAGCTTGGCAAGATTAAGCGCGTCATTGAGAAGAAGGCAACCGTTGATGAAGTCCTGCTGGTTTTGGATGCAACGACCGGTCAGAACGGCCTGAATCAGGCCAAGGTCTTCTCCGAGGTAGTCAACGTCACCGGTATTGTGCTGACCAAACTGGACGGTACAGCCAAGGGCGGCATTGTTGTTGCTATTCAGCGTCAGCTCGGTGTGCCAGTGAAACTCGTGGGTCTGGGTGAAGGCCCGGATGACCTTGCGCCATTTGATGCAGAAGTATTCGTTGACGCGCTTCTTGACTAAATAGAACTTCCGGTTCTCCGGAAATAGTAGGTTCTTTAGGGCGGTCACAGTTGATTTCTGTGACCGCCCTTTTTAATGCCCAAAAGGTAAATGGAAACATCCACGCAACGCATATGACACGAGCTCTTTACGTCGAAGGCCTTTTCGTAACTACCGCGAAACCGGAGGCCAAGACGATTGAAACACCCCGCAGCGATTCTTGAATCAAGGCGAGAAGTACTCGTCAAAGAATTTTGGAGGCTATAGAGATGGAGCTGACAACCACGCATGTGTGGATGATGGTCTGTGCGGCACTGGTGTTACTTATGAGTCCTGCATTGGCATTCTTCTACGGCGGTATGACCCGAGCCAAAAGTGTCCTGAACATGATGATGATGAGTTTCTCGGCCATTTCCTTGGTGACCGTGGTTTGGGTGCTGTGGGGAAACTCAATGGCCGGGGGAGGGGCAAACATCGGGGGACTATTTGGAAACCCCGCAGACGGGTTTGGGATGGGAAGCCTGGTTGGCGGAGACGGTTTGATTGCCGCTGGCTACGGAGCAACATTTGCGATCATTACCGTGGCGTTGATTTCTGGGGCGATTGCCGATCGGGCTAAGTTCGGTGCCTGGCTACTTTTCGTCCCGATCTGGGTGACGTTGGTTTATGCTCCCATCGCGTATTGGGTCTGGGGCGGAGGAATCTTGGGTTCCGAGGGTGCTATTGGTTCAGTAGTTGGGGAAGCCATTGATTTTGCTGGTGGCACAGTAGTACATATCAATGCTGGTGTTGCAGGTCTTGTCCTAGCGCTAATCCTCGGAAAACGTCGTGGCTTTGGAAAAGATCCAAGTCAACGTCCGCACAACATCCCCTTGGTGATGCTCGGGGCGGCACTTTTGTGGTTTGGCTGGTTTGGGTTCAATGGAGGGGCCGCAAGCACCGTTGAAGAAGCGGGCCTTATTTGGATCAATACGCTTGCCGCACCGTCGGCCGCTTTGCTGGGCTGGATCGCCGTTGAACGAATCCGCGATGGACACAGCACCTCATTGGGTGCTGCTTCGGGAATCGTTGCCGGTTTGGTAGCGATTACCCCTGCGTGCGCCAATATTTCACCCGTTGCAGCACTTGGTCTGGGACTTGTTGCGGGAGCCGTTTCGGCATTGGCCGTTGGTCTGAAATACCGCTGGGGCTATGACGATTCTCTTGACGTTGTTGGCGTTCACTTAGTTTCGGGAATCATCGGCACCCTTGCGCTTGGTTTCATCGCGCTGCCAGTCGAGGGGCAAGACGGCGGACTTTTCTACGGTGGAGGCTTCAGACAATTGTGGGCACAGCTTGCCGCCTGCATCTTGGTTATGGCATTTACCGCAATCATGACCGCGATTATTGGCCTTGTGATCCATAAAACCCTTGGTTTCCGCATTAGCAGCGATGAGGAAATTGCGGGAATTGACCTGATGCAGCATGCGGAGACTGGTTATGAGTTTGGTGGACTGGGAACCGGCGGAACCTTCGTCCCGCACCCCGCCACGTCATCACACATTAAGCCGTCAACAAACGTATCTGAGCATGAAAAAGACCAGACCAAAGAAGAGGTAAGCGCGTGAAACTCGTTACGGCAATCATCCGGCCAGAGAAGACGGACCTCATCCGAGAAGCTCTTGAGTCCTATGGCGTTCAGGGAATGACAATAAGCCAAGCTAGCGGTTATGGCAGGCAACGCGGGCATACTCAGGTGTATCGGGGAGCTGAATTTACAGTTGATTTACTCCCCAAAGTTCGACTGGAAATCCTCGTAGATGATATTTCCTGTGACGATATCCTCAACGTTCTCATCGCCACCGCAAATACCGGTAGTGCTGGGGACGGGAAGATTTGGGTGACACAGGTGGAAGAGGCCATCCGGGTACGTACCGGGGAGCGCGGCGTGGCAGCTGTATAGAGTATGTGTCATTCCTAGGACACCTCATGTACAGATGCGGTCGTTGGATATTGGTAATTACGAACTCTTTTGGCATCGACGTAGAATTTATCAGCTGCCAGAAGATTCATGATTGCCAATGAATCGACGGGACAGTCTCTTGTCCATGATGTCTGGGCCACGGGGTACACGCCACATCATGTGGACGAAAAAATATGGCTCTATTTCGAGCTGGCCATGCAATCATTGGCAGAGACCTCTATTGAATATTCCAAACTCAGCTAGTGCTGTCCTCGGAGGGTGCAAATAGCTGACTGTCAGCAAGGGTAGATTAGGTTTAGAAGTGCAGGCGGAATCTGTGAGACCGAGCTCACGTATTTGAAGAACGTGGATCTCTGTACTGATGTCATGTAATGAGCGCTGTTTCAGGCCGATCCCCGAGAGCGTGGATTATTCAGTTTCTCCAGAAGTCATAGCACTTCCATGATTTTCATGATCAGCTAATTGCCTAGTTCGCGCGTTGATCAGTGAATCGATGGCCGTTATGAACGCGGGAGTCGAGCTGCCTGGTTCTTGGTCTCCGAAGTAGTATCTGCGCATTTCCCTGCGGTCCTTGGCAGAAGTCGCTCGAACGGTCTGATCAAAAGTCGCAAGGATGCCCTCGATGCTGGAACGACTGATGACTGGGCATACCCTGCTCACGGGTGCCTCACGGTGGAGTCTAGCTAAATCATCGGCGCGATCTGTGAGCAGCAAAGGCTTTTCCGGATGTAAGTACAGGAAATCTAACCCGACGCTGGATACATCAGTCAACAACCCCTCCACTTGCTGGAAGAAAGCAATGATATTGCCCTCCGGGGAGGCCACGTGGTTTGCTCCATCTTTGTTGAGTGCGAGGAGTATTTCGATGATTTCCGCATGTGCTCGGGCTACCCCATTATTGGTTGACGTCGCGATTCGGGGATGCGGCTTGTAAATAATACGCGTCTCGGAGAGGGCCGCCAAGGCTCGGATGATCTGGACGCCGAATATGTCAATCGATGTGTAATTATTGGCATCATTTTCTCCCTCCCAAGTTGGGGCATACATGATGGTTCGCCCAGCGAATGGAGGGAGTTGTCTAGGAAATGTTGAGTCCAGTTGGGGCCGACCAACACTCAGTAACCGTGACGCATCGAAGTCTAAGAGCACCGACTTGTGTCTTTCCACCGCGGCAGGTCCGGCGACAAAGACCTTGTCATATGCCTTGGCCTGATTGGAAACCATAGAAAGTTTGTCGCTCTCTCCGTGGTTAATATGGACGTGCAAAGGTTTAGGCGCACTGAGCGATTGGAAGTTCGCTACTCCATTATTAACGTAGAGGCATAATTTGAAGTCGTTGAACCTGTAGAGAGTTACCAGATCGTCGTAGCGGCGAACGAAAATTTTCGGCAAGTGACTGCGCGAGCGAAAGTACCGCATCGTCGGGACTTTCCGGAATACTAACACCACAGGGTGTACTTCGTTGAGTTTTTCCAGGGTGGGTAGCCATTGCTCAAGCTGGTATGCCTTGTTGGGTAGATCGCTGAAATAGACAATAACATCGCCGGCCACTGGAATGTGATCTATCTCGTGGTTGGCCACCGTAGCGGTTCCCAGTCCCAGCCACTTGCGCGTTTTGACACCTGTAGTAGAGCTTATTGCGGCTCGAACTTGGTCCCCAGCCCAGTTCTTGAATTTCATATTCAAATCCTTAACTGATTTCTTCAACGGGTAGGTAGTGCTTTGATGCATGCGTAGTTGCAATCTGGTCCCATGGTTTGAATCCGATTAATTCCCTGGTCTCAATACATGCTTCGCAGCTCAAATCTAGAATCAATACTGCTGTATTTTGCTTAGCAAAGATAGGGGACTGGGCCTATTGTATTGGTTCCTTATTTGGTGGATTTATAGACCTTCTGTGAAGTGTTGGGCGAGTGGTTGCCGGGGAAATGACTGAATCTTCCAGCAAGAGCATTCATCGGGCCAGGCACGCTTCGTTCTGCCGCGTGTGGGAGTTGAAAGTAATAGTTTCCAGAAGCTGGAAATATGTGGTGCTGGAATACCGGTGATTGGTGTGAGTCGGACGCCATGGAATTGCAGTCGGATTTCCGAAGACTAGTTTCGGGCTGAGGTTTTCCTGCGATTGATCGGGGCGTGTAGCCCGTGAGCCCATGCTGGACATGGATAGCGTGCGCGGAGGAGTAATGGATGAAAATTTAGTTGAATCGAGCAACCAATGGTGTTTTCGTGGAGGCTAAAACGCGTATTACTTTATGGTGGATTAAGTAACCTCACGTTTCGTATGCGTATGGCCGCATTCGGTAGACCATAGCGCATTTTCCTGAATTGACTGGGGGATATGGCGTCCTCTGGATTGCTTGTCAATCAGGACCCGGAGGTAAATTGTTGAAATCTTCGGCGAGACTGCTGCCGTAGGGCTTGTTTCTATTGCTGAGAATCATGCGATCTTTTTGAGTCGCATCTAAAAATTGCCGTTTCCTAAAGTAGGGTGAAAATGAAAGATAAATGCAAGTTTTCTCCAACCACTATTTACTTATCGGGAATCTACGCAGATAGTTAATCCAACTCGGGGGTGGGACCTCAGGATCGACGTAGCAATTTGGGGGGATGCGTCCGGGCCTTGTTGGTCCAATGGCGAAAAGCGCCGGACCGCTATTTTCTTGGGGAGAATACGGTGCGAAGTAAAAGAAGCACGACCGGTTCGCCGGGCAGGAAGCTAGGATCCTTTGCCGCAGCTGCGGCAATGGTGGTTACAGGGGCGTTGGTTTACGTTCCCGCTGCCACGGCGGCACCACCGCCAGGCCAAGATTTCAACGTTTCCCAGGGAGATCTTGAGTTCATCATCAAGCAGATCGAGATTTCCGAGGCCCATGCCGAAGATACTCTTGCAGACGCGAACTCATCGCCATTGTGCAAGCCAACTTCAACGTTCGATATCGCAAAGCAGACGCACTTTGACTTGGATGGCGACCCCTGTGTGGGGTCGCCACTTTTGCCATTTGGGCTTCGCACGGTGGACGGTCGTTGGAATAACCTGATGCCGGACCAGGCCGGATTTGGTACGGCACAAGAAGTGTTCCCGCGTCTGTTGCCGGCTAAGTACAACGAAGCGGAAGTTACTCCGCCGTTCGCGCCGGGCAACAATACTGATCAACCGGGCGCACAAACGAGCTACGAGCAAACCGAAGGGTTTGTTTATGACTCGGAGCCGCGCACTATCAGTAACCTGATCGTGGATCAGACCACTGCGAATGCCGCGGCTGGCGCGGTAGCTGATCGGGTTGAGGGGGGCGGACTGGAAGTCGGAGGCGAAGCGAGTCGACTCTTTGGCCCATCCTCAGTCGCGACGTCTGCTGCCATTAGTGCCGCTAATTTCCCGGCGAATGTGAATACTGTAGTGATCGCTCGAGTAAATCATTACTCGGACGCACTGACGGTAAGTGCAGTTGCTAAGGCTGCAGGCGCACCTGTACTGCTGATCAACCCGAACAGTATTCCAGCGGTTTCAGCTGCGGAGTTGACCAGGCTTAGCCCGGAGAACATAATCATTGCCGGCGGCACAAGTGCAATTAGCGCGTCTGTTGCGACGCAGCTTGAGGCATACGCAACGGCTGGCGTTACACGGATTTCGGGTAGTACTTCGTATAACACCGCCATCGAGATCAGCAAGTATGCTCATCCAGATCCGGTCACTGATAATCCCGTAAATACTGTCTATGTGGCAACAGGTCAGAATTTCCAGGACGCATTGGCCGCTGCAGCACCTGCAGCCCGTGACAATTCGCCTGTCCTGCTAGTACAGAAGAACGCAATACCTCCAGCAGTCTTTGCGGAGATCCAGCGTTTGGCCCCGGCCAAGGTGGTAATACTTGGCGGTACCAGTGCCGTCTCGGCCTCGGTTCAGACCCAACTCGAAGCAGGCTGGCCCACCTCACGAATCGGTGGAGCCAATTCTGTTGAAACTGCATCGTTGATTTCTGCCGCGAGCTTCACGCGTCCGGTCGCGGTAGCCTATCTTACTACCAACGCCAATTACCCAGACGCGTTGTCTATTGCCTCGGTGGCAGGAACCAAAGGCGGACCAATACTTCTGGTTCCACGTAATGGAACGCTGCCCGCCGTCGTTGAAGCTGAGCTGACTCGGCTACAACCGGCAAGCATTGTGATTCTTGGCGGTAATTCCGCCGTAGCTACGAGCTTGGACAACTTGGTAAACCCATTGGCTAAAAGCTCCAACTACGTCATCCCGGATATTGCCACCGATGAAGGACTGTCGGCCTCGGCCACCAGCCTCTTTACAATTTTTGGGCAGTTCTTTGATCACGGTTTGGATTTGGTTTCCAAGGGTGGCAACGGAACCGTTGTTATCCCTTTGAAGCCGGATGATCCGCTCTATGTCGAAGGATCGGCGACAAACTTCCTGACCCTGACACGTGCCACCATCGATACCACCGGTGGACAGCGCGAACACGTGAACCGGACAACTCCCTTCGTGGACCAGAACCAGACCTATGGTTCCCACGCATCCCACCAGGCATTCATGCGTGAATACGTCTTGGTGAATGGGAGCCCGACGCCCACCGGAAAGATCCTCAATGGAGCAAACGGGGATGGCCTTCCAACTTGGAAGAACGTCAAGGACCAGGCACGCACGATTCTTGGCATTGCCATGGACGACTTTGACGTATTGGATGTCCCGCTGATCGCAACAGATCCCTACGGAGCACTAATCCTTGATGCAAATGGCCAAGCACAACTCGCCTTTGCCGATGGATTAAAGTCGGGTAATCGTGAGGCTCCATTGTCAACAGATGGAGTGCTCACCGCCAATGCCTCATTCCTTGATGACATTGCCCACGGGGCAACTCCGGCGGCACCATCAATTAGCGCTGACGGGGTAACCATTCCCGGTTATGACAACGATTCATTGGAGGCTCACTACATCACCGGTGATGGACGTGGCAACGAAAATATTGGCCTGACCTCGATTCACCATGTGTTCCACTCCGAACACAACCGGATGCAAGAACAGATCCAGGATGAACTCGAAAACAACATGCCGGCAGAACTGCTGGCCCGTTACAAGGCCGATGGCTTCTGGAACTACGGCGAGCGACTCTTCCAAGCCGCACGCTTCTTCACAGAAATGCAGTATCAGCACCTGGTATTCGAGGAATTTGCGCGGCGTATCCAGCCGGCAATCGATCCGGTAGTTCTCAATGAGAACTCCTACCAGCCAAACGTGAACTCCTCGATCAGCGCAGAGTTTGCCCACGCCGTCTACCGGTTTGGACACTCAATGCTGCGTGAGACTGTTCCACGCGAGGTTGACGGAACAATGCTTGAAACTCCGTTGCTTGATGCGTTCTTGAATCCAACGGCATTCGCTACGGCCCCGGACGGTACACCGTTGACGGCCAGCGAATCTGCAGGTGGAATCCTCAAGGGCTTGGCTAACCAGACGGCCAACGGCATAGATGAGTTTGTTACAGATACGCTACGGAACAAGCTCCTGGGCTTGCCACTGGATCTCCCGGCAATCAACCTGGCCCGTGCCAGGGATGCGGGTGTTCCACCAATGCAGACCGCACGCGAAGTGTTCTTCGAAGAATCGGGCGATCCGCAACTCGAGCCCTATGACAGTTGGGAGGATTTCAGGCTTTCTATGAAGAATCCTGAATCCATCGTCAACTTCCTAGCGGCCTACGCAAACCATGCAACGGTAAAGGATGCAACAACGCTTGAAGCTAAGCGTGCAGCCGGCGCCGTGCTTGCAGCGGACGCAGCCTTCATGGCAGCACCCGCAGCGGACACCGGAGTCAACGACATCGATCTGTGGATGGGTGGACTTGCGGAAAAGGCATACATCTTCGGGGGAATGTTGGGCTCCACGTTCAACTACATCTTTGAACAGCAGCTCGAAGACCTCCAGAATGGTGACCGTTTCTACTACCTGACACGCAACCTAGGCAACACGCTATTCTCCTCCTTGGAGGCGAACTCGCTGTCCCAGATCGTGCTACGCAATACCACGGCGGACCGCGTTCCGCATGATGTGTTTGCCGCACCACAACTGACGTTCAACTTGGACTCCACCCAAGCCGAACTCAACGCCGCAGGGCTTACCGGATCTGCGGATAAGGGCTGGCGCTTCACCGGACCAGAACACATTGTTATCCAGGACACCGACGCCGCAAGCACCATCCGTGGCGGACTTGGGGATGATTCGATCTGGGGCAAGGGTGGAAACGACAGGATCGAAGGTGATGACGGAGTCGACTCCCTCATGGGTGGCGACGGTGATGACATCATCACCGATATTGCCGGAGATGGGGATAGGTTGCAGGGTGAGGCCGGCAACGACGTTCTGAACCCCGGCCCGGGTGTCGCTGATCTAACCTTTGGTGGTTCCGGAATTGACTGGATGCTCGGAGGCCAAGATCGGGTGACCGCACACGGTGGACTGGGTAATGACTTCCTGATCGGTTCTACCGGACCGGATATCCTCTACGGCGACGAAGGCGACGACTGGCTTGAAGGCCTAGGCGGTGCCGACCTGGTCCAAGGAGACATGGGCAATACCATGTTCAACGATCCAAACCTCTACCACGGCGGTCACGACGTGCTCATCGGCAACGGTGGCAACAATGACCTCGACGCAGAAGGTGGGGACGACATCATGGTTGCCGGGCCGGGCACCGATAGGTACTCCGGTGTTCTCGGCTTTGACTGGGTGACCCACAAGGGTCACACCACACCCGTCAATGCCGACATGGGCTTCATCGTTGGAATGCCACAGGATCTCACGGCAATTCGCGATAGGTTCCTACAAACCGAGGCAACTAGCGGCTGGGACGGCAATGACATCATTCGCGGTTCCCAGGGCGGCATTGATCTGACCTTCGATCCCTCCGGGGGCAAGATCGGTTATGGCCACGCATTGACCCAAGCCCATCTGGACAGGGTTGATGGACTACGCGATTTGCTTGGCGGAGGAAAGATCCCTGCCTACGCCCGCCCGTTCCTACTAGATGATCCCGTCGCTTTTGACGGGGACTTCAACAACAACATCCTGCTCGGTGGCAAGGGCTCGGACCTGCTTGAACCGCGCGACGGACGCAACTTCGTCGACGGGGACGCATGGCTGAACGTACGCATCGAGTACCGTCCGGAAGGTGGAGAAGTTGAATCTCAGGATTCAATGGCTAAGTTCAACACCCGGATGCTCAACGGAACCATCAACCCCAGCGAGCTACATGTTGTACGCGAGGTTCTCCAACTGGAAAATCAAGCGGGCATCATCGACACCGCAGTGTTTGAAGGTATCGCCGAGGACTACACCATCACCGAGCTCGAAGCCAACGTGTTCAAGGTAGTGAACACGCTGGAAGGTGAGGAAATGTCCAACGTGCTACGGAATATTGAGCGTATTCAGTTCAACGATAAGGTCGTCTGCTTGCCACTGGGAACCACGGCAAATTGTGGACAGGCCGCAGGCGAGGTAGTCCTTGGCTTCACCGCACCGATATCAGAGGACGGCGAAATCACCACGGACGCTTCGGCAGTCACCGATTCCGATGGAATCGATTCGAAGCTAACGTACTCGCTGCAGTCCTTCGTTGAAGCGGGAACCGATCCGTTCAGCAACGCCTGGGTCACCACCCAGACCAACGAAAGCGGAACCTTCACCCTCACCGACGCCGAGGTTGGCGCACCGGTCCGGGTACAGGTCACCTACATCGATGGTTCGGGGACTCACGAACAGATTGCCTCTGCACCAACCGAGGCAGTTGCAAATGTCAATGACGCACCCGTCGGGGCGGTGATTGCACCGCAGGCCCCACAGGTCGGCGACAGCTTGCACATCACTACCCACATGAGCGACGCAGACGGTGCCGAATCCGTGCTCGAAGAGCCAGGTGGCGTTTACACCTGGCAACAGAGCACCGACGGAGAAAACTGGAGCGACATCGCCGGAGCCACCGGCGATGGATCGAACATGGCCAGCTTCACCGTTACTACCGGACAACAGAACCACTACGTGCGCTTGGCCATCGGCTACACAGATGACCAAGGCACCGATGAAGTTGCATACTCCAATGCAACCAACATGGTTCCAAGCCCAGAAAATCCTGTCCCTGCACCCTAGCAAGGAGGATTCCCCCGTCCTTCATCACTAGGTGACAGGGGCCTTCAAAAACGGATGCCGTTTCTACCTTCTTACGGAAGGCTAGAAACGGCATCCGTCTGTCGTAGTGACGAAAACCTACTTGATACTGAGGTTGCCGTAAACAGTGAGGTAAGGAGTCATTGACTGCCGGTTAGGTGCGCCAAGCCGGACGCTGACTGTTGAGACGCCCGAAATTAGGCGGATATTTAGATCTAAGGGAGCATCTTCATCTGTCGCTCTTCGGATGCTGTCCGGGATGATAAATGTTGCTCGATCTTTGCCGAGTTCGCTGGGAGGTATAGTTGCGACTTTACCGGGCGCAGTTATCCCGCGCGGGACGACCATTAGCTCCATACCATCGAATTCAAGATCATCGCTAGGCCAGTGAACCTCAATAGACAGCTCATTCTCGGGGAGGAAATGAAGGCTTTTCAATACTGGTTTAATGCTGCTTAGTACCGCGAGCGTGAGACGGTTCTCCCTGACCGTAGTCAGTGATTGTTGCCAGCGAACGAACGTAGAATCCTCGTTAAAAATTTCGGCTCGTTCAAACGCCTTGCTTGAGATGGCTGAACTTAAGTTGTCATCTCCCAGCAGCCTGATCACAATGCCTGCGGCCGCGGACATATCTTTGTATGGCACTAGATATCCAGTGACACCATGTTCTATAACGTCTCTGGGGCCAAAGTCAACATCATAGGCGACAGGGACGCAACCATGAGCCTGCGCCTCCAAGATTGCAAGGGACTGACCCTCAAAACTGCTGCACAGAAGCAGAATGTTGGCAGCTAACAAGTGTTGATCAACTGAAGCTACGTGGCCGAGGAAATTGACTTCGTTCTCAAGCCCTAGGTCCTTGACCTGCTGTTCTAAAGCGCCACGTTGTTCACCATCACCAATGATATCCAAGGTGATTGGTTGTCCGGTTCGAGAGACAATATCCATAATTTCGATGACCTGATCGACATTTTTCCCTAGGGTTAATCGACCGACAAAGACAACCTTCGTAAGGTCACGTTTATTGCGATTGGGCAGTTCCGGCGGACCTTCCGCCGGATTTCCAATCACAAAAGTGTTGCCTTGATCGCCGAATCTCCTGACGAAAGCGCTACGCTGTGATTCGGTGAGGAATACTAAGGCATCCCACGAAGTGCGTTGATCGATGATTTCCTTGTGCGCGCGGGAAAGGGTTCCCGTGTGAGAGTCCTGACCGGCCCTCACATGAGTGCTGTGGAAGTTGAACACCTTGGTCGCTCCGGGGTGATTCCACGACCCTAGGAAGGCGGCAGAGTACTTGCTATCGACTATCACGTCCGTGTCTGAGCTGCCGACAATAACCGAAAGCCAATGTCGGTAAAGTTTGGCGGCGCTGGAGAACTCGGCAACGGGTGTCCGCCCTCTCCTAAACAGCTGTAGAACGCGCCTGAGCTTCGAACTATCCGCCGTCGCCGGTAAGGTGCAATCCACCAGATACAAGGTGCCGTCGGCGCGAAAATACTCCCTGCGTTTCAGCTCCTTATTTTCGGATACCGAGTAGTCCTTGTAGAAGAGGCTCTTATCGTTGGGGCGACGTACTTCCCCAGTGGGGATCCAATTATGGGTTCGCGTGTCGGTCGGTTCGATTGCACTGGCCGGATGCTCAGGAAGAATCTGCGAGTAATAGTCGTGCAAGTTGACGATGGGAACCGATGCATGCAGCTGACCCGAAGTAACGAGAGACTGGCGTATCGAATGATAGTCGGGTTCCGGATCAAATGTAACGACAGCACTGGGTATTCCGCGTTCGTGGAACATGCTGGCACGCTTGAGGCACATGGTCGTCATGCCTCCAAACGGCTGTTTTATCGCCCAAGTAACCATCAGTGCAGGTCGGGTGCTAGTTGCAGCTTCTTCCGAGGTACTAATGCTGTATACCCCTGACTCCAAAGTGGTATCGTCGATCATTATCGTCTACTTCCAGTAAGGTATTCGGCCGATGTGCTGTTGGGTACAGCCTAGCCAATTATCTACCCTAAAAGATCCATTACTTCGTACAGGGGGTACCGCACATCATGTCAGGAATAATCCAGCAATGTGTTGATGCATTTAGGGCGGAAAGTCGGCAGTTGGCAGGGGCACTCGGACGTAGCATTAAATTGCAGGAAGCCCTTGGGTGGATTGGCATCGAAAATGGTAAATCTTTTAATCATGAAATTGAAGGAATTCAGATTCCAGGAAGCGTCGTTGTATATTTTGGCGACGAACCCGACAAGGTATATCAGCTATTACAGTGGCTCCCGATTCTTGAAAAGCTACATTTGCAGCACAACGTAGTATTACTGTTCCGGAAAGTGGAAACATTTCGCCTAATACGGAAGCACACGGAGCTACCTAGGATCTTTGTCCGCAGATTTTCTAGTCTCATGGATCTATATGAAGATAATCAATATCAGTTAGTTCTTTATGTAAATAATAGTCGTACAAACTTCCAATCGCTCGAGCACCCACGACCAGTTCATGTACACGTGAACCATGGTGAAAGTGACAAGCTCTCAATGGTTTCAAACAAAGCGAAAGCTTACGACAGAGTGTTTGTTGCTGGACCAGCCGCTATTGAGCGTCATAAGGCACGGCTTATTGATTTTGAAGTCGAGAAGCTCGTCGTTACGGGAAGACCCCAGTTAGATGTCGAATTTGAGGCAATGCTTGAGCCCAGCTCCAAACGGACCATCATGTATGCGCCCACGTGGGAGGGTGAGAACGAAGGCAACAACTACACCTCACTAGATTATTACGGTGCCGATATCATTAGCGGGTTGCTGACCATGAAAGATACGCGCGTCATATATAAACCGCACCCGCGAGTCATTGATTCTAGAAATCTAGAGATTCGGCAGGCTCACGAAGCGATTTGTGCGTTGATAGAGAAGTCGTATGACCGCGGATTCGAACATCAGTATGTGCCAGCAGGGAACATATTGGCGATGTTTGATCCGCTTGATGCGCTCATTACCGATGTTTCTAGCGTGGGGCTCGACTTCTTGTACCTTTGCCCCGAGAAGCCACTTATCTTGACCGATCGTCGACAAGATGAACAACAGTTGTTACTCGATGCTCCGGTATCGGCGGCCTGTCCCGTCATCAACATGCAAACCCGAGCATCACTCAGCAGTTTGTTACCGACGTGGATTCAAGAAGATGAGATGGCGGAAGAGCGCGTCAAAGCGCGAGAACTCTATTTTGGTGATTTACGGCGTGGCGACTCTACCAGCCAATTCTTTGAGCAGATCTCTAATTTGATTAAGGAACGAAACTCGAAGTTACACCTTTATCGTGCTTGGCATCCATCCAGCGAGAGTTCTTAGGCGGCTCGCATCGCTTAGGCAGCCCCGATCTCTAAGCGAATGACACATCTCAGTGCCGAAGCGCAGCCCACACATTTTTAGAAAGCCAGAGCGGTTTGAAAATACTCGAAACGGCTAATTTAGGGGCCTTAATGAGATCATGATGTCGGTATCTTGTTCCCGCTTCACCAACACAGACTTGCTGGTTCCCTCCCATTGGAGTTCTCCAGAAGAACAACGCGCCCGGACATTGTAGGAACCTGGAAGCATCAGAATCTCGCTGGTCGAAGCAACGGGGATTGTCCCCAGCTTGATAGTTGCACCGCTGAGGCCACCACCACCTGACTCAACGGTTCCTAGATTCTGTGCAAAACCCTCGCACCGAGCAGTCGCAGGAAGAGCCGACCCCTCAACTGCAATTTTCATGGTGCCGCCATTGGCAGCTGTGCCATGACCGCCAACACCCGGCGTTGTCGGGCTCGTTGCCGAAGTTGGTGCACTTGCCGTGGGGGCAGGGGAGTCAGACGGTGTTTCGGAAGCGCTCGTCGTACTTGCTGTTTCAGCCGGAGTTTGTTCGGTGCTGGTCGATAATGAGCTTGCCGAAGGTAAAGGTTCGGGTGCCGTGGTGCACGCGGCAAGCCCCATAAACAACCCCAGGCCACACGCCGTTGAAATCCCAAGTTTCCAAATGCTTCTCATACCCCGAGTCTTCCAGCAAAATTGCGGTCGGGACATGGGCAAAGACCGAATGGAATACAAACGTGACAAGTTTCGGTAGCTGGGTACCGGCCAGCCACGGTGCGGAGCCGATTACTTGATCGGAGTCGGCCCGCTCCCACCGTAGTGTGCGGCAAGCCGATTAAGTCCCTCTTCAATGGAAACTTCCGGTACCCAGTCCAACACCTCTTGGGTTTCGCGTTGGTCAAACCAATGCGCAGTGGAGAGCTGTTCGGCCAAGAAACGGGTCATGGGAGGCTCGTCGTGGACAAGATTCTTAGCCCCTGCGGCAAGCCATACTTTCTCAATAACTGAACCAGCACCGCGGGCCAACCAACCCGGAACATTCAGTGTTGGAACAGGTGCACCGCCGGCTTGGCAGATCCCACCGATAAGTTCTCCTACCGGGCGTGGTTCAGCGTTTGTGACAACCAGCGCTCGGCCATGGGCCTGATCCATGCGTTCGAGCCCACGAACTATTGCTGCTGCAGCATTGTCTATGTACGTGGTGTCTATCAGTGCTGTGCCATGATCCAGTAGTGGCAAGCGCCCGGCTTTGGATCGCGCGATAACACGCTCAACAAGTTGGGTATCACCCGGTCCCCAGACCACGTGCGGCCGGATCGCGGTGACCCGGAAGGATTCACAGTCTTGGGCGAGCGCATTCAGTTCCCCTGCAGCCTTAGACCGGGCATAGTTGCCTCGCGCCTGGTGTGGGTTGGCCGGCCAGGCACCCGCGCCAACCAGTGGCTCACCCAGGTGCGCAACAGAAGGGGAAGAAACAAAGACGAAGTCCGCAACGCCTGCATCTTGTGCCGCCGCCAGCAGATTATTTGTACCGGTGATATTTGTTGCAACAAAATCGTGCCAGGCCCCGGTGAAGGAAACCTTTGCTGCCAAATGGATGACGGCATCCATGTCGCGGGTAGCGCGGGCCACGGCCTCTGGATCGATTAGCGAGCCAAGTACCTCGTCGGTACCGTTATTCGTTGAACGGCGCTGAAAGGCACGTACCTGATGCCCCTTGGCACGCAGCAGTTCAGCAACTGCCCCGCCGAGCATGCCACTGGCACCGGTGACCAAGACACGACGTGGATTGAATGCTGGAGAACGATTGCTCATGGATTGCTGATCTTTCCACCGGCTAAGACCAAGGTAGCCCATTGGGCCAGGGCGGCCCTGTCAATCTTGGAATTATGCCGGATATCTGTGGGCAAGTCCGGGACCACCAACACCGCTGCAATTGTGATGCCTGTTGTGGCTACTGCTTCACGGACACCAGCTGCAAGCGCTGTGGGGGCGGGTGCCGCGCGGCGTGCCGCAGGGATGGTCTCCATGATGATTACCGCAGCTTGGGTGCCTGCCGGGCCCACGCCTACAAGGGCGGCACGGCCGGCGCCGGGCACTGATTCGGCTGCTTGCTCACCGGCTACAGGGGTTTTGGGTCCGTATGCAGTATTGAGCACATGTCCAAGGCGTCCCTCGACCCATAGTCTTCCCGCGTCATCGAGGTGCCCAACATCGCCGGTGCGGTGCCACCCGGGGATTGAGGTGCTGACCTCTTCGGTGATCCAGAGCTTGTCGTAGCGGTCCTTGACGTGCGGGGCCCGCACCAAGATCTCACCGGTGATATTTGCGGTGGTGATCGGCGTGGATCCCGCCTGTCCGGAACCATCGAGTGCCGCGATGGCTACCTGTGCTCCGGCTACAGCGCTGCCCACACAGACTCCATTGCCGGTTCCCGCCGCCCGGATACCAGCTAGGTCAATATCGGTGACGGGAAGTGCTTCGGTCATTCCATAGGGGGTGTGTACCCGGGCTTGCGGAACCAGAGACTGAACTTCTGCCAAAAGTGGTTCGGGAATGGGTGCCCCGGCAGAAAGCACAAGTGAGACGTTCCCTAAGGCCTTGCGTTTTGCAGTGTCCAAGGCATTTTGGGTTTTGAGGACATTGGCCAACGCGGCAGGCGAGGCGAAAATGGTAGTGGCCTCCACTGCTGCCGCTGCATCGGCGAGCGCTGCCGCTGTAAGTGTGCGCGGTGCCGTGACATCCATGTCTGGTGTCACGGAGGTGGCGCCAAGTGCGGGGCCCAAGAGTGCGAATGGGGCAAATCCTGCAACTAGCGCGGAGCCTGCCTTGAGATCGTAGGTAACCCGTAAGGTATCTCGCATGGCTGCGAGTTGTCGGTGTGTGTAGACAACGCCCTTGGCCGGTCCGGTGGAGCCGGAGGTGAACAGTACTGCAGCATCGGCATCCGGGTTGGCTGGGGTGAATCCGTGGTCGTGTGCGTTGGGGGTGCTACCGGCCTTGAGTAAACCTTCAAGTGTGTGTTCCACGCCCAGTAGTTTGGCTTTGGTCGTGGAGAGTGGTTCGGCGGAGATTTTGGTTCCTGGCCAGCCCAAGAATCTGGCACCTACGAGGGCTCGTTCGATTCCTATGAGGTAGGCGGGTCCGGCGCCGCGAATTGCGCGTCCCAGTCCCTGGGTGCCTAGCCCGGCATCTGCTACGACTATTACTGCGCCCAAGCGTAGGCAGGCATAGATCAGTGAGGTGAGTTCGATTCCCGGAGGGACCAATAGGTTGACCCGGTCTCCGGACTTGACCCCGATTCCGGCGAGGCCTCGGGCTAAATCGTTGACCCGGGTGCCTAGCTGTTTCCAGGACAAGGAACGTGGGGGATTGATATCAACTACGGCTGTGCTGTCATCGTTGGTGCGTTCATCGAGTTCTGCAAGCATTGGCCGGTACTCGGCAAGTGGTGTGGCACGCTCATTCTTGGTGCTCTTGTGGTCTTGGGTGAGCCAGTCAAAGATGGGGGTTGCCACGTCCCGATCTTCTTGGACGAGGTGACTGGCGCCTTCGAAGCGGTGAATATCTGCTTGGGGGAGTCGGGTGGCTAGGTCGCGCAGGTACCGATCTGAGAAAACCGGATCTTTGGGTCCCCAGAGCAGGAGCGCTGGGACCTTGAGGGAGGTGATTCCCTCGGCTATCTTTTCTAGGGTCGGGCGGCTCGGGTGATCTTCGGTGAAAGGGATATCCGCAACAAAGTTTGCCACTCCGCTACGCTGACCGGCACTGGTGTAGGGAGCCATGTAGGCCGTGCGGACTTCTGGTTTCAGGGCTGGTTGGGCAAGAGCATGGGTGGTGCGCAGGAATGCTGTGGTCCCTTGGGTGCCCCAAGAATGTACTGCGGGGTGAGTAGCTAGCTTGAGGGCTGCCGGTAGTTCAAAACCGGCGGGATGTACCGCCGTATTTGTTAGCACCACGTTTGTCAGCTGGTCTTGGTGGTCTAAGGCCCAGCCTAGGGAGATTAGTCCGCCCCAGTCATGTCCCACGCTGGTGACCGGTCCGGAAAGTTTCAGGGCGTTGGTGAAATCGTTGAGGTCGTTGACTCGGTCTGCCAGACGGCGGAAGTTGCCGGTGCGGGAGGAGAAACCCATGTCTAGCTGATCCACCGCAACCACGCGCCAGGGGAGTTTGTTTTCGGCTACATGCGTGAAAAGGCTTCGCCAGAGGTAAGACCAGGTGGGGTTTCCGTGTACGCACAACAAGGTGCCTTGTGCAGTGATCCCTGCTTGGGCTAATTCTTCGGCATTATCTAGGTAATGCCAGTTGTGGCTGGTGTTAGGTTCATCCACCGAGGACGTGGAAGAGACCTGAAGATTCTTTGAATAGTTGGTTTTGACGCCGGGGTAAATCTCGCTCACCAGATGAGCTCCATCATTGCTGTGTTCAGTCCCGAGCCAACGCCCATGCAGAGCACACGATCGCCGGGTTTCAGGGTCTTGGCTTCCTGAGCCAACGTCATGGGTAGAGAAGCGGGGCCTACGTTTCCCCATTTGGGGAACGTAATGGGCACTCGATCCCGAACCAAGCCAACGGCCTTGATAATGGCATTTGTATAGGAATTGGAGACTTGGTGGGTTACGTACCTATCCATGGACTTCCAGTCCCAGCCGGTTTGGTGTGCCTCATCCCAAGCATCAACCACTAATTCCAAGCCGTTATCCAGCAACCCCTTGGTGTCGGTATACATGCCTGCCGGGCCACCAACACACAGTTCGTGGTGTTCGGTTCCTGCACGTGCGACACCGCCAAGAATTTTGTGTGCACCGGGGTGCGCGTCGGCCGGACCAATGACCGCCGCGGCCGCACCCGATCCCAAAGTCAGTGTTGCAAATTCGCGTAAGTAATCTTCGCGCGTTGAATCTTCGGCATTGAGCCTGGCAAATGTTGTTTCCTGAGTCGGTTGGGCATCTTCTCCGGCAACCACCAAGGCGTATTTGATCTGGCCAGAATCGATCATATTTGCAGCCAAGGTCATGCCATTGACGAACCCGAGGCAGGCATTTGCAACATCGAAGTTCATGGCCGAAGAGGGCAGCCCAAGTTCATGGTGAACGCGCGAGGCAACCGAAGGTTCAAGGTTTCTGCGTGTCACAGAGGTATTGATGAGCAACCCAATTTGGGAGGCGTCGATTCCGGCCTCGGCCAATGCCTTGCCACCGGCTTCAATAGCTGCATCATCAAAGGTTGTGCCCTGGCTCCACCATCGGCGTTCCACCACTCCGGCCACGCGTTCAAGGAGCTTTCGCGAAAGCTTCAGTCGTTTCAGGCTCGGGGCTAAACGCTGATCAAACTCTGCTGAGGTGAGCACTACGGGGGCTTGCACGCTTGTGACTGCCATCAGAGCCGCATTATTGTGCCTAAACGTTGCGTTGCCGTTCAAAATCTAGCCTTCGTGTCGGAGCTTCATGCCGGTACCGGCACCCTGAGAAACGATCATTCGAGACAAAAACTCGTCAACCGATAGGAATCCCTCCCCTTACCGTATTACCTCCCGGCGGTGTAGCTCACATTGATGCCTTCAAAAGCATATTTAAAGAAACGATTGAAGCACTCAGAAATTATCGTTGAATTATTGATAATCCCTTGTCAACGAGAAGATCGTTGAATTTTTTGACAGTATTTTTAGGCTCTTCAGTTCTCGCGGGGTTTCCCTAAGAGCCAACACGAAAATGATGTGTTGTCGCCACAGCGTTCATGATCTTCGGGGGATGCAGATCATAAGAAGGAAGGCGGGGGCGCTTAGGCCAGCATTGAAAATGCGTCAGGAAGAGTCCTCGCTAGATAATCTCTAGGCGGATTCCGAGTTTTCATCTTTGCACTGCCTCAATAGCCAGAATCCCACAATCGCAAAGATTCGTATCACTAGCGTGGCTAAAGCAACGACTAACTCCGACCGCCAGGCAGCGTCATGATGTATCCCAGCGAAAATGGGTGTGATCAGCATGGCTGAGATCTTATATCCCAGATACGTTGAGTCAAGCGCGCTGCTTGCGTAGTGCCATGGCCGAGGCAATAAGGGCAGTAAGAGCAGCGGCTACGGTTGTTGCGGCAACAACGCTTTCGGCCCATGGTGTCGTATCGTGCGAGGTGTAACCGACGAATATGGGTGCGATCAGTATAAAAGCAATCACATAGCCAACCGTTGTTGATCCCATCAATAGCAAGCACCCGATGGCTGCTGCCGGTGCCCGGCCCCACCAAAGAACGGTCAAGGCCAGGCCAGCAAATGACGCGATTGCTCCCAATATTCCCAAGTACTGCAGGACGCTGGGAGATCCAATAGCTCCGGATAAAATGACGTGGAGTGAACTGATTCCAAACCAGGCCACAACCACAGCGCTCAACACATATTCGATGAGAATACGTTGTCTTGGAGCACCCTTTGTTTGAGCTAATACCCCAAACGTCAGACTGATCATGCCAAGTGTCAGAAGAAACTTGGCAAGAGAATACTGTTCGGTCACCGACCCATAGTTCACCCAGGACCCGGAGGGAAAGAAGTAGTCGTACCTGTGGTCTTCGGCAAAGCTTATATTCTCTGGTTCCGATTCGACAAGCGTCACCCAGCGCTGCAACGACGCCGCTTGTTGCAACACCGAAGCAGCCAGAAACAAAGCCGCAGTTAGCAGAAGAGACACGCTAGAAAGCCAGTGAATCTTGCGTTGGCGGGTTACATCACCGGTTCTCGGAGTAGCTGACATGAGCCAACGCTAGCAATCCCTTGGTAAGAGTCAACGGCTCGGTGAAGCAGGGGACGTTATTTGAGGGCTTTTAACGAGTAACGGAAGAGTCTGATAGGTGAAGTTTTACATGGGAGGGAAGGTGCCAAGTATGATTTTTATACCGAGACGTATGAATTATACGATTTCCATCAACATTGGACCGCTTAGGATAAGATGCAAACATGTTGATGCTCAACTTCACCGTTTCCAACCACAAGAGCCTTCGTGATGAATGCGTATTAGAGTTCACGCGCCCAAGCTTTCGACGACTCAAGCCGGTTGGTGATGAAAGTTGGAATGAACTTGTCTACCCAGTACTAGGAATTTTTGGACCTAATGCATCCGGAAAGTCCACGATCATTGATGCAATCAACTATGCGCGATCAGCCATCAAATACTCGTCAACGTCGTGGCAACAACAACCCGACATGATCCATGTTCCGTTCGCACTTGACGATGACACAGTGCAGGGAAATAGTACATACGAATTTGACTGGGTACTTGACGGAACTCGTTATAAGTACGGCTTCGCGGTTTCTCCTCAGGGAATTGAAAAAGAGTGGCTATTTGATTTGCCGCGCTCGCGGTGGAGAGCCCTTATTGAGCGTGACACCGTTTCGCACGAGCCAAACCAAATTCGTTTCAAAAGCAAGGATGGTCTGACCGCTGTCACCCGAAGAGAGCTCATCCTATCGAGAGCTCTGCTGCTGGAGCATACGGAGCTTACGAAGATCGGCCAATCGCTTATTGAAGGTATCGAGTTAGCTCCATTTGGTGACACAAACCGAGAACGGCGACTAGCAAGTATCACCGAGTCACTGTTGCAACAAGAAATGAGTTTTGACGATCTAACAACACTTCTACAAGTGGCGGATATTGGGGTCCACTCGGTTGCAGTGAAGGAAGATCATGCGCCACCCGAAGCGTTGCGATTAATGAAATTGTTTGCACAACTTGTGGATTCTGAATCTCAGGAACCGGGAGTCGAAAAGCCTCAACTGAGAATCAAACCTTTGGAATCCGACGCTGTCATGCGTACCTTAGAATTTGTTCATAAAGGCAAGAAGAATGATCCTCGTGCATTTGGAATTCACGAGGAAAGTGCGGGGACCATTGTTTGGCTCTCACTCATTACGCCTGCGATTGAAACCTTGCGCTATGGAGGACTTCTTGTAGTCGATGAAGTTGATAATAGCCTCCACTCACATTTGGTTGAACTCGTAATTTCACTTTTTTTGGATCCGGAGATTAACGGTCGCGGAGCACAGCTGTTGTTTACAAGCCACGACACGAACCTCCTCTCTCCTGAATCGGGATTTGAGCTGGAAGCAGAACAAGTTTGGTTTGCAGACAAGGGTGCTGATGGCGCTTCGGAAGTGTATTCCCTTGCTGATTTTCCGCATCCAAAGGATGCCAATATTGAGCGCCGCTATTTGGCAGGGCGGTATGGCGCGGTACCTCGTACTGCGCCAAGCCTTTTAGCTAGGGTAATCAGCGCCAAAGGGAGTGTTTCTTAGTGGCACGACGGAAGCGGACAGAGAAGAAGCGAATTCTCATTTGTACCGAAGGCACCGAAACTGAACCACAATATATTGAATCGCTGATCCAGGCGCTAGGAACCTCTGGAGAATCGGTATCTGTTAGTACCGTAGGAGTAGGAAAAGACCCTCTAAAAATCGTTGAGAAATGTGTCCATAAATTGGAGACCGCCAAAAATCCTTTTGACATGGGGGTCTGTCTCATCGATTTGGATCAGCACGCGACGCTGAATTCAGCCATCAAACTGGCCGAAAATCATGGCATCGAAATTGTTGTTTCGAATCTAAAATTTGAGGTTTGGTTACTTTGGCATGTGAGCTCAAGAACAGCTTTTTTCGGTTCAAAGCAATTGGATCGCATGATGACTGAGAATAAAATTCTGGAGAACGGAAAGCATTTGTCAACAAAATTTCCGGTAGAAAATTACCCGCAAGCCTGCGCCGTAGCGTACCGAGCTGACCCTGAACTCAAACCGGGCAGGCGAGGGCCGAATTCGTCCACGTCAATGCCGTGGCTTATTGATCTCCTGACTGGCAAAAACGCATAAAATTATGTACCAAGTCGCCTATTCCGTTGTTTCAGACAGGCTTGTTGGAAGCGAATGATTCATCAGATTCAAAGCGATACGATTAATTGCATCGTTGCCAGCGATGGTGGGACCCGAACAGAGGAGAATCCGACAGTGATCGCTAGTGAAAAGGGGATCGTGCCGGTTTGGGCACTTTCAACTGAGGTGACAACCGTTTCAAGTGTTCTCGATAACGAAGGCATGAGCGCAGACCGGTTGGCAGAATTAAGGACTGTTTTGGCAACGCTGGCCGGATCTCCGATTGCGACACTTGAAGCTCACCCCATCTTGACGAAAAGCGAACGAAGCAACGGCATCCTCCTGCATGCTTCAAGTCCACTTGCCAAGCAACTTACATTTTTGGTTTCGCAAACGGGCAAAGTAACTCCCCAAACTATGAATGTAGGCAACTCCGGGGAAGTTTTATATCGCATGGTAGTGCCAGCAAAGGTCGCAGCTCAAATGAGCCAAGGGCTGATCAAGCCTATGACTTCGAAAGCTGTAGCTGGTGGAATCTACAGTGCACTTCGTAATTCAACGGGTATTGCCGCAAAGGCTACATTCGTACCGGTAACTGGCAGTGCCGCGGCCGGTGCAGCTAGTGGAACTGCCGTAACGGCCGGTGCCACCATAGCTGGTGCGAGTGCCCTGACTGTGGCGGCTCCCTTGGTCTTGATGGCCGTCGCGGTGAGTATCAGCGCACACGCCGAGCACCAACGGCAGCAGGCCATAGAACGAATCACTGATCTTTTAGAGCAGCTACACGAGGACAAGCTCGACGATGAACGCAGCCTCCTTGACGGTTGTCGGGATGCTATCGAGAAAGCTACCTCAGTTCTTTTGGACCAAGGAAAAATTGGCCTTTCGTTGGGCCTGGATTCCTCATCGTTCGCCATCAGTTCCGCTATAGAACGTACCAAACGTCGGCTTGGAAAATGGCAGACCGCGATTGCCGCACTTCCCGAGGGGCCAGTGGAGATTGCCGTACTGACAAAGTCATTCCCGGGAATAGAAGCCGAGGGAGGGGTTTTCAGAGCTCATCTGGAACTAGCGAAGCTTGCTATTGCGCTCAAGCGGCGGGTGCTTGTGCTTCAGGCCGTGGATCATGCTCAATTGGATGATGAGACTAATCTTTTCACGAGCTTTATCGGTTCACTGCGAGAAGATGACAGGAAAATTGATGAACTTGAAGCCGGCATAAATTCGGTGCTGCTGCGACTCTCGACACTTGAACTCAAACGTAATGGTGGATTCCGCAACATATTGTTTACCCCGGGAGAAGTTGACGAACTACTAAGGGTTTCTTATCGCCTTCGTGCGCTCGGGGATCACATTGAATTTCCAGCGCAGCAGTCCGACATCGCTATTGAAATTGAACGTGATAACGACGGGTCGCTCACTGTATTTCCTGCGGTCTCCGCTTAGACCCCTCCGAAGAATGGAGCGCGTGTTCGGGTTGGCAGACAAAGTGGCCCAGATTTAACTACCCAAGCAAGACGAACAAACCATTGCCCCGAATGAGATCTTCTTACCGCATTCCACACAAGAATTCAGCGGTGGTGGCGGGTTCTGAAAAGTCCTCTTGAGACGAGCTAGCCGAAATACCAACGCAGCAACTAACAGCGCCACAGTTAGCAAAGCTCCGGTAATAAACATGAAAGTCATACCGAAGACACTATCTGCAATTCAAGGTTCGTAGAGCACCGGAATAGGGAGCTTATTCGTTGAATATCAGTGTGGTTAGTGCGTTTGCGAAATGTGAGGCTTCAAGTAGAAATTGCACTCGGGTAGGCTGGCGCCATGAGCAAATCAGGTGACTGGCTGATTGATCGAGCTATCAAGAAAGCCGCCATCAATCCCATGCGCATTGAAATTGATGAAGATCAACTTGGTAGCGGCCTGATCCATAGGGCAAGACGCACCGGCCATTTTGCGGCGGCCCGCAAGTTTGGTCAGTTCTGGAAAATTGAAACGGCATCTGATTTGGCGCCAGATTGTCTCCCGGCAGAAGATAGTCATCTGTATTTGATCTGTGCCCCATTTCTTCAACGCGAAACCACTCGGATCGCCATCGGCAGCATGGAAATCAAGACACCGGAAGCCCGGCCACACTTAGCGTGGATCTGGCTACACCCCCATTTTCGCAGGACAATCGCGGGCCAAAATTTTGCAACGGATGCACTTAAATCCGTGTCGTTGAACTATCCCGTACTTGAAATGAATGAATCGGGCAGTGTGGTCTCCAAGCAGCGCCGGATCAAGCTCTGGAACCGAGCTTTCCTTGAGTCCTGAATCCTGGGGTAGTGGGCAGCCGCCTGCACCAGCCAACGGAAAGCAAAGCATGACTAGAACGGAACTACTGGTCTTCACAGCGGTCATCGTCGTATCGGCCACGGCCCTGGCAATACCATTCTTCCGGGCCTGGAGCGGAGCGTGGCGCTCGTGGGCCATCCAGGGACCGGGGCCACTGATTTTCACCCAGAGGAACTACGCTCCGCTGCACTTTGGTGTGGCTGCGCTGGCGATTTTGGGTCTGGCCGTGGCCGTTTATGCGTCGGCGGAACGGTTGGCGTTCGTCGATGAGATCTGGAACATCCTTTTGGCCGTTTTCATCCCTGTGGGGTTGGGTATTCGTTGGTGGTGGCCAGTTGCCTTGACCCCGCGTTGGCACAAGGAGTGGGTCAGCCGTGGAGGCTCGCCCGAGACCCCATTATGGGGCCCGGACGAGGAAGTACCGCAAGCCCAAGCGCGCAAGGGATGGCGCTGAGGATCACGAGATGCCAGCAGCGCCGCCGTGCACCGGCTGTTTAACTTGTAGGTAGCGTGCAGTTGGTCTCCCAACCCAGTGGACCATTGCCACCTGCCGCATATTCCTCAATGGGGACCTCGTTATTGGCCCAGGCGGCCAGAATCGGATCAACGATCCTCCAACATTCCTCGGCCGTGTCGCCACGTACCGAGAGTGTTGGATCCCCGGAGAGCACCCCGAGCAGTACTTCACCGTAGGGCAGTAGATCGGGGGAGTTCAGTTCTGCTGCCAGGGTGACCCGATCTAGGGTGTAAAGATCCCCGGGACCATTGACATCAAGATCTAGTTCTAGGGTGTCGGGTCCAAAACCAATGCGTAGTCGGGTTGGCTCATCAGTTCCCTTGAATCCTGTGGGTAGGTGTGAGACCGGGCGGAAGGTGATGATTGCTTCCTTACGCATCCTTCCCAAGGCTTTACCGGCACGTAACACAAAGGGCACGCCGGCCCAACGGGAATTGTTAATGTTCAGCGTGACCTCGGCGAGCGTCTCGGTATTTGCGTCCCTGTTCACTCCCTGCTCACTGGCGTAGTCGGGAACCGGGCGACCCTTAGAAGTGCCGGCTGTATAGCGGGCACGCCGGGTCGATTCTGCCGGGGTGCCGGCAATCGCCGCGGCACGCAGTACCGAACCCAAATGATCGCGCACATCGCGTTCCTTCAGCGTTGCCGGAGCATTCATTGTCAACAAGCCCAGCACCTGGAGCAGATGGGATTGGATCATATCGCGCAACGCGCCGGCCCGATCGTAATATCCGGCACGACCCTCGAGGGCTAATTCCTCGTCATAAATGATTTCAATCTTTTCCACGTGCTCGGCCGTGAAGAGCGGCTCAAGCAAACGATTAGCAAAGCGCAAGCCCATAATGTTGAATACGGTTCCCTTGCCCAGGAAGTGGTCAACGCGGTGAATATTTTCCTCTGGCACCAATCGGATCAGCGTTCGGTTCAACTCCTGAGCGCTTCGCTCATCGGAACCAAAGGGCTTTTCCATCACCAGCAATGTACTTTCGGGCAGTTCCCCGGGTTCTAGAACCTCGCAGGCCTTTTGGCTCACTGCCGGAGGCAGAGCGAAGTACAGGGCTACCGGGCCTTGTAACGTGGCAACCAGTTTGGAAAGTTCTCCGGGAACCGTGACATCGATATCGCTGTAGCTGGTGGTGGCACGGATCTTCTGTAACTCTGCCCGGCCAGCATCCGTTGCCTCTGCCTCGGCAGCTGAACAAACCTCGGTGACCCGCGCCAGCCATTGCTCGGGGGAATAGCCCGGTGCACCTGCACCTGCCAACGCAATTCCCGGGGCCCTGCCTGCAGCTATGAGCCGTGTAAGACCTGGCAAAAGTAGTCTCCCGGTGAGGTCACCGGAGGCTCCAAGAATCAGCAATGTGCGTACATGTGTGCCCGTGGGGGTCGAAAATTCGTGGTTCACCCTTCAAGACTGCCACGAGTTGCGCAAAGAGGCTTCTCTTTCTTGGTAATCTTGGATGTTGAGTCCAGCGGGTTAGACCGCGCCTAAAGCCCACAACGAAAGAAGTGCACGGCACGTGTTCAATTCACTCTCCGATCGCCTGACATCCACCTTCAAAAACCTGCGCGGAAAAGGCAGGCTGACCGAGGCCCAAATTGACGGCACAGTACGTGAGATTCGCCGTGCCCTTTTAGACGCTGACGTTGCAGTTCCCGTGGTGCGTGCCTTTACCGCACAGATCAAGGAACGTGCCCTAGGTGAAGAGGTTTCCGCCTCCCTGAACCCCGGGCAGCAGATCGTTAAGATCGTCAACGAGGAACTCGTTAACATTCTGGGTGGCGAGACTCGCCGCCTGAACCTGGCAAAGGTTGCCCCCACCGTCATTATGCTTGCCGGTCTACAGGGTGCCGGTAAGACCACGCTGGCCGGTAAATTGGCCAAGCACCTCAAGGCTCAGGGCCACACGCCCTTGCTGGTGGCCTGTGACCTTCAGCGCCCTAACGCCGTCAAGCAGCTGCAGGTCAACGGCGAGCGTGCCGGTGTTCCGGTTTACGCGCCGCACCCGGGCGTCTCTTCCGAGTTTGAGGCTTCCACCGGAGATCCGGTAGCGGTAGCCCGTGACGGTGTTGCAGAGGCCAAGGCCAAGTTGCATGACATTGTCATCGTTGATACCGCCGGCCGTCTGGGTGTGGATGCGGAAATGATGGAGCAGGCAGCGAATATTCGTGCCGCCATCAACCCGGACGAAGTCCTCTTCGTCATTGATGCAATGATCGGCCAGGACGCGGTCAACACCGCCCAGGCGTTCAACGACGGTGTGAACTTCACCGGTGTGGTGCTCTCCAAGCTCGATGGTGATGCCCGCGGTGGCGCAGCGCTCTCCGTTGCCTCGGTCACCGGCAAGCCCGTCATGTTCGCCTCCACCGGCGAAAACCTAGACGACTTCGAAATCTTCCACCCGGACCGTATGGCTTCACGCATCCTTGACATGGGTGACGTGATGACCCTGATCGAGCAGGCGGAAGCCAACTGGGATAAGGGCGAAGCCGAGCGGATGGCGAAGAAGTTCGCCGACCAGGAAGACTTCACCCTCGATGACTTCCTGATGCAGATGGCCCAGATCCGCAAGATGGGTTCCATGAAGAAGATCCTTGGCATGATGCCAGGATCACAGATTTCCCGTCAGCAGCTCGAGCAGTTTGACGAGTCGCAGATGGACCGCATCGAAGCCATCGTGCGCTCCATGACCCCGCATGAGCGTGTTGCACCAAAAATCATTAACGGTTCGCGCCGTGCTCGTATTGCCAAGGGTTCGGGCGTTCACGTTTCCGAGGTTAACTCGATGCTTGAGCGTTTCGGTGAGGCCCAGAAAATGATGAAGAAGCTCGCCTCCGGCGGAGCCATCCCCGGGATGCCCGGCGGCCGCGCCGGAGCCAAGAAGGGTGCCAAGGGCAAGAAGAAGCCCGCGAAGTTCGGCAACCCGGCCAAGGCAGCACAGCTTGCGGCCGAGGAAGCAGCCAAGGCCAAGGCGGCGCCGACCGGTGCAGCATTTGGTGCGGGCACTAAGGACTTCAACCCAGCAGATATGAACCTGCCGAAGGGTTTTGAGAAGTTCCTTGGTAAGTAATACCACTGATGTTCAGGGAGGCGATCAGCCAAGCATGCTGATCGCCTCTTTGGCATTAATCTTTGATCAGGCGGACGCCGCCACCGCCCACCAACGCATTAGCGAAACCCTCAAGGCGCGCGCGGCAATCTCCTTGCTTGCCGCCCCGGTGTCTTGGGGAGCCTATGCGGTGGTGGAGATGGTCCTGGCGGTGAACCCCGACGGCTACATCATCATGGCCGATGCAGCCGGAAACACGAGCTTTGGGCAACAAATCGAAGGCTTTGCCATTGCCTTGAAGCGTGGCACCGGAGCCAAATATGCGGACTTTGATGGCGCTGATGCCGAAAGCGGCGAACCGATTGAGGATCCGGCACTCGAGCATCCAAGCGGTGGCCGCTCGGTACTCATTGGTGCGCTGAAAGAATCGGAAGTATCGCTCTTTGCCGGTGCCACGTCGACAGCGTGGAACTATCTGTCCACCGAGCACGGTCCGGTGGCCGTCCATGAGGGCTATATGCCCGAGATCATGCTTTCCAAATCGGTCTTCCCGGCCGTCATGCTCTCACACATTGGCCCACGCTATTCAATGGTGTTTTGGTTTGCCAGCCAGGGCCGCAAGCTTCACGGCTTCCCGGCGTTTGGGCACGGCTGGTCTGTTGCATCGGAGCCCGTACTTGCCACGCTTCCCGGCACACCGGCCGCGGACGTTACCGAATTTTTAACCCGTGAGTGGCTGGCACCGGATACCGAATCCATTGGTGAGCTATCCGAGTACGGCCTGGCCCCCGAAATCATTGATGATCTGGTGAGTGCCTTCTCCGGCAGTGGATCCATGGATAAGGTGCGCGACGTGCTTACCATCCTGGGTCACGCTCCGGAGCTTGCCGACTATCTTGACGCTGCCGAGCTTCCGGCAGACGCACGGCTTGTTGAACCGCGTGGACTGGGCGGCACCATTGCCACTTCCATGAGCGCCGACGCACGCGTCGCCACCGGTTGGCGCAAGTTCTTCAATGTACTGTCCTGGCGGCCGCGCAGCCAGATTATGTGGGGCGCTATCCAAGCCTTGATCGCGGTAGCGTTTTTGACACTTACAGACTGGAACGATCCCTGGGCCACCCAATGGATTGCCATTCTTGTCACGGCCTATTGGGGGATTGACTCGTTGACCAACCTCGGGATCGGTTTTTACCGGGTATCGGGCAAGAAAAAGGGTCGATAACAAGCTACCGGGTGTTTCCCCCATTAGTGAGCTTTTGAATCTCGATGAGTTCCAAGCAACCGATTCCACCACTTCGTTCCCGTTGGACGTGCCCTAGAGCCCACGATTTCTACGTCTCCGCTAGCCCACTCCGGATCTGAGCGTAAGGTCTCATGCTCATCGCTGGGCCCGTCGCTTTGTATCGATCGGCGTAATGACTGGGTGACGCTCAGAAGCTGATCCGGGTACACCGAGTCCATGAGATCGCACTGTGTCTGCCCCGACCGTGCGATAAGGTCTTCGCCGAGGCTGGGTATCAAGGCATGAACAGTCGATTTAGGCATTGAGGTAATCCACGCGGCAGGGGTGCTTACCAGCTTGTAGGGTACAGATGGTACGTTGAGGAATTGCCGGTTGAGACGTGCGACCGATACGTACTGGCGGACCAGCTCCCTGTACGACATCACGTCTGGCCCGACCAAATCGATGGTGGATGAGGTACGCGGCATCGTTGTCGCAGCGGCCAAGGCTTCTAAGGCATTTTGCACCGATATTGGTTGTATTTTTGCCTCCATAAAGTGTGGCAGCGGGATTACCGGCATCCGTTCGGATAGGCGTCGAATCAGTTCGAAGGACGTTGAACCTCCGCCCAGGAGAATTCCGGCACGGAAAGTTATGACTTCGGGAATTTTCGAGGAAGTGAAAATTTCTTCCACCTCGAGTCGGGACCCTAAATGATCGGAGCTGTCAGATGCTTTCTCCGGGGCCAAACCGCCTAGGTAGATGACTCGGCGTACCTTGGAATCGGCGCAAATCTCAGAGAACTGTTTGGCAAGCTCACGGTCCTTTGTGGCAAATTTACCCCCATCCATCGAGTGGAGCAGATAGTAGGCAACCTCAGTTTCTTCCACGGCTGCTCGAACGCTCGATGCATCTTGGGCATCCATTTCTACCACCGAAACGAGTTCCGCCCACGAAAATGTTTTAGCTTTATCCGGTTGACGAAACGCGGCAGTAATTTCGTGCCCGTCACGTAGCAGTCTGGCTATAAGCCGAGATCCCACATAGCCAGAAGCTCCCGTCACGAGAATTTTCATAATCCCACCCTCTGCGATGATTAATATATGGACTACTTGAAGCCTAATGCTCTGTTTTTGGGACTGGCTATAGTTTTTGTGGGGTCATTTGCCTTGTTTTTGACCTTTCGGTTCGCCGATGACCCGATGGCATTTGTTGGACTTTCTGCCGTTACCGCAGCTACATGGTTTGTTGGTGGATTGTTCATTCGGCGACGTGTGCCAGAGAATAATGTCGCACCCATGCAGCTTCGGAAGAGCATTAAGCTAGCGATCGTTGTGACACTGTTTCTGAACTTAGTAATTCTTACTGGGGCATGGATCTTGGCTAAGTTACCGGCCTTATCGGGCTATGTTCACTCGGCAAGTTCTACGGCGGAAACAATATCGCTCGGACTGACACTCGTTATTGCCTTGGTGACCGGATGGGGGGAAGAAATCTTTTTCCGCGGTGCCCTACCTCGATTATTTAGCCGAAACCCCGAATTATGCTCGGTAGTTCTCTACACGCTATCGACATTGGTCACGGGGAATCTTGCACTAGTTATTGCGGCTCCGATGCTAGCTATTACCGGCCATTGGTTAATTCGCCGTACCGGCAGGCTCTCCGCGGCCTTGATTTTGCACACGGGGTTCAGTTTGATCGTCGTCGGGCTGACTCCATTGATTGTTTTCTGACGTGAGGCAATCTCCGTAACAAAAGAGTCATAGAGGACGTTTGATTTGCCTGAAGAAACTAAGTTTTGACGCCTTAATTTGGTTGTATATGATACGTTTACTTCAATATTGTTTAGGGTTTGTTCCAACCTGAAGTAACAAGCCAGCGAGCCTGCCGATATTCCAATCCTCCCGTCTCTGACATGGGCTTTTACCGTTTGTCTAACCCTGTTCCCGTGTGCAACTCTCTTGCTATAAGACTTGCAAAGATATGGGAGGCAGTGGAGATGGGTATTGACTGGGAAGGCACCCTCGGGGCCGAACGCGCAGATCTTGCAGCCGCATATGATGATGCCGTATTCGAAGCGGACCGTGCGCAACGATCGGCATTCAATCAAGTCGTTGGTAGTGCGTGGGGCACCCACGGCATGCCCAAACCCGTACTGAGATTTGACGAAACCGTCTGTCCAGTCCTTGCCGGGTTATGGATAGCGCTTTACGAGCAAGAGCAGCTCATTTCAACCTGGAGTAGGCATCCTTCTTCGGCAAATCTCGAGCACTGGCTGCCAAAGTTGCAGGGCACATCACAGGATGGAAAAACTCAAAAGCGTGCACTCGCGACTTCCGCATGGCTCATGTGTAGAGCGACCGAAATTTTCACTGGAAATATTTTGAATTTCGAAGGACGAGATTCTCAGTATTCCTCCTGGGCGGAGTTGAAAGCGCTTGCTCCTGGGCTTAAACAGAAAAGCGCTGAAGCGATTTCCCTAATTGACGAGCTCTCGGGTGAGAACCACGCGTGGGCATCGACATCCGAGCACGTCGTCGACGCAATTTCGGAAATGTTGGAAAGTCACGTCGAGGGTAATCCTCTTGAAGAGATGCTTGGCAGTTTCCCGTGGGAAGCTGCGCGGGAGTATGCGGCCGGTAAGGAACTTGGTCTTGCCCGTGAAGCATTCAGTAACTCTCTTCGAGCAAACTTCGAACAGGAGCTTAGGCCATCAGCAGAACGAGCCTATGATGACGGCTTCCAAAGGGGCGGATTCGTCAGCTCAAAGATTTCTTCTCAGATGCAGATTGTTCGTGAATCTATGAAAGCCGCATACAAATCTTTGGATGAAAGCTTGGAATACGAGACCGTCTCGCCTAGCGAGGATCTGCCATTCGATGATGGACGAAGACTCACTGCTTCAAGCATTGCTGCTAAAAGCGCGGCGGATGAAATGCTCCAGGCGTTTGAGAAGAGTGTTAGCGATGCGGCGCGGTCGTATACTCCGGCGTCTTCAATCGCGTGGGAATCTGCGTTAGAGAACATCAGAGCGGCTTATCTGCCGGAGCTATACAAGGCCCACCTCAATGGTCTTGAGCTACTGGAAATGCTGGTTTAACTCCATTCAACCCGCAAGAAACCTAGAGACCAGTAACCGACTTTTTCATTGCGCCTCGATGCTTCGTTGCCCTTGTAACCATTGACGAATAACCCTTTCGCCTAAAAACCCGATTTGCTCCTAAAGTCCGAGGATTCTTCAAGGAGAATACCTTTCCAACTGAAGGGGTCAGGAGACAACTTTGAATATACGTAAGAGCACCCAATTCGCGGCGCTGTGTGCTGCACTGACACTCTCATTAGCTTCATGCAGTGCTGCTGCTGACGTTGAGGCAGCAGGCGCCCCACCATCCGTTTCATCAGCACCTGCCTCCACAGGATCTGCCGTTCCCACGCCATCGGTTACTCCAAAGCCCTTACCGGCTCTGAAGACGGCAATGGTCATGGACGCGTCGATTCCCTCGATGTGCGGCTTCCCGAAGGGAAAGATGAAGAACGGAGAACTTTCGAAGAAACACTCTGAACACCCCGGTGCAAATTCACCGCGGATTCCAAATCGCGATTTTGTCGTCGCTGGTGACCTCACCGGAGATGGCGTCGATGAACTCGCAGCTGTTTTCTACTGCGATAAAGGAGGCGTCTCGTGGCCTGCACAGATCCAGCTCTTTGAAAGTACAGTTGACGGCATTGCCGCGCTGGGCCAACCCTTCGGGATCGGTACTATCAGCGGAGGCGCTCGTGGAATGCCAAGTGGCTTCAAATACGCCAACGGTCGGCTTTCTCTGAGCGGTCCTCAGGTGCTCCTGAGCGACAATGCGATCAGCCCCAGCGGAAAATTCGCAGCTTCCCTTGCGTGGAATGGCAAAGAGCTCGTAACCTCGAGTTTCGCCGACACAACCCATGGTTCGAGCAAACTTCTTGAGACCTCATCGATCAATGGCACCTGGTGCCTCGTGGAATCCTCCACTGGCGCAGGCAAAAACTGCCTTGAAATCAGCTTCCCAACCGTATCGTCTGGCGATCATGACCCACGAACGTTTTCAATTCAGGTTGACGGAGACCTCCTGAATATGAGCACCTATGACGCGCCGCTTGGCATTTTCTACCCGGCTAAAACTTCAGTTGACGATAAGTCATACCCAGAGGTTGCCAAGAAGAATATCAACGAAGATCGTATTTACAATGGCCAGACCCGAGAACTCTACGTTCGCTCCGGTAGCTAGAAGTTCAGCCTGAATCATCCCAGATTTGATACGGCTGTCCTAAGAAAGATAATAGCTATGCTTGAAGAGCGTCCTGCCGAAGTCCTTGACCGTGCTGTATTGATGGTGGTGGATCGGTTTTCTGAACACCCTTCCATTTATGGAGCGTGCAAGGCGTTGCCTGCGGAGTTGGAAGTTGGCCCACTGCCGAATTCGTATCGGTGGTTACCTTTATGGCCGGTTGCCCATTCAGTCGCGAGATTATCACTGCGAACGATGTAGGACTTTGTGTCAAAGCAGCAACTTTGCGCTTGAACCAATCAGATGCTTTCGATGCGCAGATTGATCCGAGCAAGACATTTCCGGATGTGCCTTTATTGATCTGGGCGAAATTCCTACTAGAACGCTATGCTACAGACACAGCCGAAAATGGTGGGAGCCTTAGATGAGTCTCCGTCCAGGGCTCGAACAGCAGACGTCTAACTGGATCCAGAAAAGATCGGCTTCTTACTCTAACGAGCATCAAACGATAAGTGTCTTTCTGGGTTCAGATCGACCCAGAAAGACACTTATCGTCGCCCTCGAAACTTCTCTCGGTCGTTACGCGAATGCCTAGCTCGTCAACACATAACTGGTCGTTGAGTCCGGCCAGCAGCGATTAATTTCTATTGGATTCATCAACGTTAACATCGGCAAGCGACAGCTGGACGTGCTCATGGTAATCAGAGTGCGCTTTCACCTTTTCCGAAACATCCACATTTTTCAGTCCCTTGACCACAGGCATGAATCCGCTGCGTCCTGCCGCTGTTTGGCCAGCTTGCGCTACCGGATAGATGCTCTTGAGTACTCCGTCATTCGTTGAGTGGTAATTGTAAACAGTTCCATTGACGCCTTCAGCTAAGGATTTCCAGTCGCCCTTTGCACCAATAGCTGCGCCCAAGAGATGCATGGATTCAATGCGTGGCCCATCGGTTTTGGTGTTCAAAGCCTGAGCTGCAAACACCATCGCTCGAGCACCTAAGCTATGCCCTACCAAGACAAAAGAATCTTCTGTGGTTCGCGCAATTAAGTCTGCCAAGATAGCACCGGTCTTCTCAGCCCGAATTTTAGCTACATGCCACGGGTTCTTGACCAGGTCAGCGACGAGCAGCGCTGGAGCAATGGGCCCTAGTTTTTTTGCGGCGAGTTTAGCTGCCCTCGCGGCGACTTGCTGTACTGCTGGGGCACCAATTACCCTTGCAGCAGCTCCACCACCAAAATAAGCAAGATTCTTGAGTTCTTTGGCACCCCAATGCACTCGATAAACGGGGGAATCTGGATAACGCTGAGTGATGATATTGCGCCATTCACCCCATCCACGACCGGATTCACTCAAGAAACCATTACAGACAACAACCGGTACACCGCTTCCACCTTGTAGCATCTCGATATGGAACGATTTGTCTTCGCGGACGTATGCATTAGCGATAGTTGAGCCAAGAACTCCACCTAACGCTGCACCGAGACCGGTAACGACGGCAGTTCCACCCGCCATTCCAAGTCCTCCGGCGGCAATAGCTCCACCGCCCAAGAGCGCTAGCCCGTAGCTAGTAGCTGCGGCACCAGAGAATCCGCCTGCAACTACGCCAACGGCACCGCCGATGGCGGGAGCTGCTAAAAATGCAAACGGGGTGGCGGCGGCAAGACCTGCGCCGGCAAACCCAACTACTTTTACGGCTCGTGCAAGATTGGGTTTGTCGTACTTGAGGAACTCTTCATAGTCGTTCAGAGCGCCCATGGGGGTGCTTGCTTTGGCAAATCCGGGGGTCTCATGGCGATGCTCGGCACAATAGCGTTGTATCGATATTGATCCTCGACCACGGACCGCCATATTTTTGCACAGAGGTGCGGCGCAGGGAAGAGTTGGGGAGCCGCACTCATCGCATAAGTACACGGGCAACTGTCCCAACGGTCGCTTCACCTTCCGGTGCTCGTGTTGACCGAAGCACGCTGAGCACCATCCGTAACGTTTCTCATCCGTGAGCTCATCAGAAACTTCCGCTAACCACTCAACCATCTTTCGATGCTTCTGAGCACGGTTCTCGGCTTGTTGCTGTTGTTGTTGGTCGGGTAGATCAACGGCTGCATACCTATCCAATGCGAAAGCCCAAGCACTGTTGACAAGCATACGGTTGGTGCCCAGCCCAGACTGCTCAAAGTTTGGAGTAACTGAATCCGTTGATCCCGTTAGCTCAAGTACTTGACCGGTTGGTGAAACAACTCGGCAATGAATACTATTTCCGTCAAGCACGCGTGCGACGATTTCCGCTTTTTGCATGGTATTCATATTTGCATGGATCCATCGGGATAGTCCTTGTGCTAAGCACAAGTCGGAAAATAACTGAGTAGACCGGAGCGTTGGAGCTCAAGGTTTAGTCATCTCGGGGAGGCAACTTCAAAGCGTTGCTACCGATACTTGACCGGTCCTTGAAGACAGCTTATGCGCTGGTCCTGGGGCATAAGGATCCAGTTAACGGTTCAAAAATGAGGTATTAGAAAATTACTAGACGCGGTTAGTTAATCTCAGGAGTCAACCCGATGCGAATGGAGTTCAAGTGAACTAACCAGAGACCGTTTCCTAGCGAATGATCACCGGTTCTTCACAAATAACCGCTGTAGCGCTGGTCTTATCGGATGTTACTCCGGTCTTGTTGAGCCACGGTTAATCTCCGAGCGGTTCATGAAGGGTTTGAGTTCGAATGCTTGGTACGCGCGGCAGCGTCTGTGCGAACCTTGCGCGTTGAATCAATAAGCTCCCACACCAGAATGCCAACGGCAATCACGATGACCGAAACATTGATGTGCAGGGCCGCATCGTGCCAACCTAGGGCAACCAGGCGTTCGACCATGGGTGGATTGAGGAGGGAATTGGTTGCGGCAAGCCACACCAGCGGCACCACAACCAGCAGGCCAGTGACCGCGTTGAGCCCCACGAAGGGCCACGACCAGCCTCCGGCGCGATAGCGCAGGAATTCCACGACTGCACCTGTAAGTAATCCAGCGATCATTACCGGGATCCACAAACTCCAGAGGCTCGGCTCCAGACTCGGCACAGGTGCCCCGCCGGCATCGGTAAAGGGGGAGCGGAAGTGCTGCCACACCAGATAGGCGACACCCACCAGCGACATGATGATCGAGGCGATCGTGTCGCCCAATTTCACGCCACCCTGGGGTGGATCCGGAAGCGTTGAAGGATCCCAGGCCGGATACATGGACTTGGGTGCTTGGTTGCGTTCGAGGATGGCAAAGACAACAGTGACCCAGAAGAAAAGCTGAACCGTGAGCTGGATCAGGGTGACTATTGTCTTAGCTGCGGTGTCGCCTGCATCCGCACCGGTCAACAGGTTGGCAATGATAATTCCCGTACCCGCAATGGGTAGCACCGTCGCGGCGAGCACCTTCAGCAGCCGGATGTAGGTGGGGTAGTGATCTGGGCCGATCAGCTGCAGTTTTCGGTTTGAATACTCGGCCGCAAGCCGCATGGGATCGCCGAGTTCTAGCAGCGCCGAGTGTTCGGCTTCTTGTGGACTTGCTCCTGCTTCGAGGCGCGCATCGGTGAGATCGGCGATGGCCGCTGCGAGTTCTGCTTGCACATCGTTGCGTTGAGATTCGGGTACCGCGTGGATGACGGCGGTGATGTAGCGGTTTGTCAGGGTCTTCATGACAACTCCTTGAGGAGGTTTTTAGGATCTTCGGTTCGTAAGGTATTTAGCGACTGAGTCAGCGAGTTCCATTCGGATTCCAACTGTTGGAGCAGTTTTCTGCCGGCATCGCTGGTGCTATACATCTTGCGTGGTCGCGAATCGGTGGTGTCCCAACTGGAGCTCAGCAGGCCTTGCTTTTCCAGTCTGCGCAGGAGCGGGTAGAGCGTGTTGGCATCGACACTAAGCCCGGATTTTTCGAGGACGGCAAGTAATCCGTAGCCGTATCCGGGGGTTTTGAGCGTAGCCAGTGCCGCAATGACCACTGTGCCGCGGCGCAGCTCCTGTTGATGTCCGGCAAGTACATCCTCATCGTTCATAACAAACACGATAGTGTGTCTCGCACAGTATTGTCTATGGCCGCCATCGAATTCCCTGTTTCCTACTTTCGCAACCCGCCGGGACCCGGTTGAAACGTGAATCCGCTGGCTGGCCATCTGGCGGTGTTCTACCTGTAAAGCACATGTCGACCGGGGTTGTGGATCATGACCGATTCGTATTCACCATGGGGACGCCGGGAAGTTGGTGCGCATTGTCGGTGGCGCGCTTACCCGCCCCGCACGAGCCATGGTGAATACGCGAAAATGCTAGATTAGTTCAAATTGCTAGAAATATTGGCGTGGATTGGCCACTGGGGGCAAGTGGTGCTCTGCAACTTCAGACTTCTTGACGAGGAGAAAGCGTTGGATTCCTTGGAACGGCCCGCTGGAGCACGAGACGTCGACGCGGACTCAAATGGCAACAATGAATTTGGTGCAATCGTTTATCGAATGTGGCCATGGATGGCGTGGCTACTGCCAGTTGCTCTCTTCATACTTATTGCGGTGTCCGGGGCCGGTGGCTGGGAAATGCTCTTCGCTTTGTTGTACTCCCCATTAATTCTTCCGGCATACGCGCTACTGGGTTTGATTCCTCGCCGCGTCATGCGCAAGGCGGGGAAGAAGGCCACCTCAAACATTGTCGGCGCATTGTTGGTACTGCACTGGTGGAGCTTGATCATATTCTCGATATTCGTACGCGGGTCCGGCGATTCGGGTTCCCTGGATTCTGTCATTGGAGAGATCTTGTGGTGGTTGCCGGAAAGTGTGGAAAATACCTTCAGCCGGATCGGCGCACTCTGCGCACTTAGTTCATGGTTGGCCGTCATGGTGTTCTCATTCATCACTTCATCCACGTTAAGGCGCCGATTTTCGCTCGCATGGACATCATTAGTGGTCCCGCCGGTGCTCGTGGTCCTTGCCCTGAGCACTCTCTATGCTGGCAATATCTTCAATGCGCAAGACGCTGCGGGGAACAGCCAGTACAGCGTGAAGCGTTTATCGGTGGCAGAGACACGGGAGCTACACAACTTGCGATGGGATTCGCTCCAGGAAGAGCTGGTTCCGCTGCGTGGTGCGATTGCCGGTACCGGATGGATTGCCCGTAAGGATGCTCATCGCCGCGAGGGAGTGGTGGATTCCTCCGGGGTCAATAGGGCAGAGGATCTCATTGGCTATGGCAGCGTGTCCTCCGGATATACCTTGGGAATAGTGTGGGAAATGCAGAGCGAAATATCGTTAGATGAAGCGATAACTCGTGCCCAGGAAGCGGCGAAGCGCCAGGGACTGAAGCCCATTTCTCCTGTACTTCCCATCGATACCGGACGAGGCGAGGACAACGTCAGAATTGGGCAATTCATGCGCTTTAGCGATGCGCAGGGCAATGCTTTTGGCATCAGGATTGTGCAGTCCGAGCGGGAATATGCAGATCTCACCATGACCGCCCGGAGCCCAGAATATTGGCGGGAGGGTGCATATGAAACGTACTGGAATAGTGCAACAACCGTGGACTTGGATGAGGTTTTCGGGGATCGACATTTAGAAACTGGTCCCAAACGTTTTGCCACAGATCAGTGGCCAGAACTTAAAGTCTTTCGGACCGGGTAGGCGCTAAGGGATGTCACATACTAGCCGATGTGTTTGGGGCTTTGTAAGCGTAATAAAAGTACAGCGATGAGCGCACCTAGTAGCGCGGCACCACCATGGATATCCTTGCTGAGCACTAGTAGAGCAACGGCACTAAGGCCCACCGCTGCGGCGATGCGGCATGTGAGTTTTCCACTTGACCATGTGCGTACCAATAGTGAGGCAGCGAGCCCAAAAACAATCACAGAGTTCCCGGCTCCGAGCGGTTGCACAAGGTATCCCCAGAATTGGGCGCCAAGTCCCGAGCCGAGGGCGATGAAAAGCCACTGCCGTGGCTTCCACAAGGATTCGGCAAGGATGCCAATCCAGGCAAGAGCCGCGAGGTTAAAGAGCATCCCTGGCCAAAGGCCATCTTGAACCAGTAACGAGGTCACCACTCGCCAGGGTTGGAGTAGCGCACCGGCAAATCCATTGCGTTCAAGGCTCGTCAATAATCCCGGAGCCACGGTGAGCTGAGCCAGTGACGGGATGCCGATGATCATCACTGCAGACAAAGTCATCCTGGGGCGAAAGTCTCGTTGGTGAGCACTCGGCGGCGCAAATTGCCACGCAAGTGAGGCCGCGGCCAAGATGATGCCGTAGCAAACCAGGGTGAGGTTCTGGTTCATGGCAAGTTCCTATGCCAAGGAGCTAGTCGGTGGTGCCCAAGGCATCATGCGCATAAGGATTCACCGTGCGGTCAGCGAAGGGGGTGAACCAGTCGGCAATATCCAAATTAACCACCCGCATGTGAGCAAACTTTGGATCACTGCCTATGCCAAGCATTGATGGGTCGTAGAGAAATTCGTGATCGGTATCTTCAAACATCAGATCCTCGAGCATTGAGCGCCAATCATCGGGAAGTTCAAGCTCCGTATAGAGGTCCTCAAGCAATTCCATCCGGTTGAAGACTAGGCGCAAGACTAGTTCTTGGGCCACGCAACTTGGATGACTAAAACCAGAGACAAGGCTATGTCCCAGATCCATGGTGATGGCTAGGAACCGCTGTGTGAAGCCTGAGGTGTAGTGTTCTTGGAATGCTTCGGGAAGTTGGGAGAGGCATAGGGTCTCTTCGATTGCCGTTCCACCATTTCGTTGAAACGAGATATCTTCGAAAAGTGAGTCGACTAGCGTCTCGTAGGACCACATCAGTGCTCCGGTGAGTAGTGTGTTTGGAGAAAAATCATCCGCTTCCGGGTCGCTTTCCTCAAATTCTTCCGTGTACTGCTCAAGCGCGTGGATGCGGACCATGGCACCGAGCGCTGCCATGTCGCTAAGGGGTGAATTTGATGTGGAAGCAGAGGCATCATCTGAAGCCTGCCGGGGTTGGGCCGCGGGCTCCGGCTCCACCTGGAGAATCGTCTCTTCGGCGTTCTCCGAGGTAATTGAGCATTCGGATTCAATGATCTGGATGCCCGGGATCATTGACGTGAGAAACTCCGGCTCCAGAGCGATAGACAACGAGGCAATATGCCCATTTCGAAGCTCCGAAAGCTCATCGAGCAGCATGTCCGGGTCATCCTCATATTCGGTGCGCATGCGTTGCTCGGCAAAGTCTTTCAGCGCAGCCTCATCGGTGACCCGCAAGGTGAGATCCATCCTGACACTATGCTTCTGCCGTTTAGTCATGTTCAGAGACTAGCGCTGTCAGGCGGCGATAAGCCACACTTCTGGGGTGCCCGCCACTGGGCCTAGCATTGGTTTTGCCGAGTAGTTCCTAGTTGTCTTTGCTCTGACGGGCGGCCGTCCGCAAGTGGGCCGCACGCTCAATGTCCTTGTTTTCCTTGGCCAGAGCCTTATCGCTGGCCGTGGTGTCGCGAGGAGGTAGTTGGATTGAACGCTCGGCCGAGATTCCTCCTTGTAGCTCGCGGGCACGTTCGATTTCTGCATCTAGCACCGCGCCGAAGAGCAGCGAGAGATTGGCGATCCACAGCCAGAGCAGAAGCACTATTGCTCCACCGATGGTGCCATATGTTTTGTTGTAGCTGCCAAAATTTGCAACATAGAAAAAGAATCCAAGTGTTGCTAACGCGAGCACCAACAGTGCCGTAGCGGAGCCAGCACTCAACCACCTGACCTTGGGTTGCCTGATATTGGGCGTCCCGCAATAGAGCGCCGTCACTAGGCCCACAGCGCAGATTGCCAGCACCGGCCACTTGGCAATATTCCAGATCAGCAGGGTTTGGCTACCGGCCCCGATGGTGTCACCAATGGCTTGAGCGAATGGCCCGGAGACCACAAGCAAAATAGCCATGAGCGCCACAACCACCAGCAATGCCGCGGTGAGTAGCAACATGAGGGGCTTGAGTTTGTAGAATGGCCGGCCTTCGGCAATCGCATAGATCCGATTGAGGCATCGGCCGAACGCGCCGACGTATCCCGAGGCGCTCCAGAGTGCACCGAGCAGACCCACAAGGAACGTGAGCCCAGCTGCACGATTGTTGGCCAGCTGCTCTATCGGTTGTTCCAAAATGCTAGAAACCTCGGGACTAGCAACCTTACCGATCATCTCTAACATGTTCTGCGTTGTCGATTCAGCCTGACCGACAATGCCTAGCAGTGAAACCAGTGCCAGAAGGGCAGGGAAGAGTGAGAGTATCCCGTAGTAGGCCAGGCTTGCCCCTAAATCGGTGATTGACAGTCTTGAAAACTCTCGAGTCGAGCGTCCCAAAGCGTATTTCCACGAAGCGGCGGTCAGCTTGGTGGGGGAGTCTGGCTTACGTTCGTCCTCGGGTTCCGGTGCGTGCCTGTCTTTTGCCGCGGTCTCGGCATTCGAGCCGGACCCGTCCATGCTACTACTGCCCTTGGACATCAGATACCCCGTTCCTTGCTGTGTAGGACTTTCACCCGTGATTCGTCCACAGTCAAACACGCTAGGTTCATTGGTGCAATCGATTGCAGGCTGGGGTACCGGGTCTGGGTGATCGACGAATAGTAGTGGCGTGCAAGCGCGGAGCTATTCGCTTCTGGGTGGTGGTGCGACTGCTGGTAGTGAGTGGTGTGACGAGCGGATCAAAATAAAAGGTTGTAGCTTCAACTAAATGGTGTAATACTTGAACTAAGCACCAATAACTCCCCACAGCCTAAGGAACCTCCGCGATGGCACATACAACTCAAGACCAACTTTCAGCAGACCTCACCATGGGCACTGTCAAGCTCAAGGTAGGAGACATGAAAAACATGAGCACCTACTACCAAAAGGCGCTCGGCCTAGAAATCCTCTCAGAATCGGCATCGGGCACCATGCTCGGGCGCAACGGTTTGGAGCTGGTCCACCTCGCCGACGGCCACGGACTGAACCTGCCCGCACGTGGCGAAGCCGGACTCTTCCACACCGCGCTACTTTTCGACACCCAGCCCGACCTCGCGGCAACGGTCCTTTCCGCAGCCCAATACGATGGCTCACTCTTTACCGGATCCTCCGACCACCTGGTCTCCGAAGCCTTCTACTTCAATGACCCAGAAGGTAACGGCATCGAACTCTACTGGGACCGCCCACGCGACACCTGGACGTGGAACGGTGACACCGTAGCCATGGACACCATCTATCTAGACCCCAACGACTACCTCAACAAGCATGTCAACGAGGCAGCAGTTAGCGGTCAAAGCACGGCTAGCGCCGGAATCGGTCACGTTCACCTACAGGTAGGGGACGTACCCACGGCAGAAAAGTTCTATGTAGACACACTAGGCTTCGCTAAAACCACAAGCTTCCACGGTCAAGCGCTCTTCGTCTCCGCCGGCGGATACCACCACCACATGGCAATGAACGTCTGGAATTCCCGCGGAGCCGGACCGCGCAAGGACACCCTGGGTTTGGGCGAGGTGCTCATCACTGTGCCGAACACCGACGAAGTTGGAGCGCTCGCCGATCGACTCAAGACTGCCGGAATCGCCAGCCACCATACCGGTTCCGAACTGCGCTTCGATGACCCATGGGCCAATAAGCTGCGCGTTGCCGTGGGCTAGACGAAATCCTGAACCGTAAACATCTATTTCGATAGTGAGGTAATTTACCGGAGAGCGCTTCTTTAACCAAAAATGGGGTTCAAGACCTAGTGATGAATCATCACGGAGGTGAACTCTTTTGTCTGGGTGGTTGCATCGACCCCTTGATGAAACTTCAGAACTACAAAATAGGTGGTTACACGAATAACCGCTTAACAACAGATCGGGACTTCATTGTGTGACCTTACGTGATCGATTTTCCGCTATGAACTTGTTAAGCAGATCTTTGCTAGCCAAGACGCTCCGGAGCTACCGGGCTAGTTTTGGAAAGGGTTTAAAGCGGAAGTCATCAATCGGCCGTAAGTTGAATGAATGGGTGAATCTACTAGTGCGGACGGCATTGACGGTTTCTTGAAGCGTCATACCTTAGATATAGGGTTGGTAAGTCATCATTCGTAGATAGGGATTTCATGAAGAAGATTTTTTTGGGGGCTGCCTCTGTGCTTTGCATCCTAGGACTGGCAGGTTGTGCCAGTGATGGGGGTGCAGCCGGAAACAGCGCAGCAGTAGCTGAGTCTTCGGCCGCCGCTGAGTCTGCCGCCGCGGCTTCGTCGGCGGCTGCATCTTCGGCGGCTGCAGAGTCTTCAGCTTCGGAAGCATCGGCTAAGGCTGCGGCTGAAGAGGCCAAGGCAGAAGCGGAGAAAGCAGCCGCAGAGCAAGAAGCGGCTCAGAAGGAAGCAACTGCGAAGGCGAAGAAAGAAAAAGCAGATGCTAAGGCGAAGATCGATAACGCTAAGCCAATGACATCAAGGGATCTGGCTCGCTTGGTAAAGAAGCCTGATAGCGCAAAGGGTGACGTTGTTGTCGTCTATGGAAATATCACTCAGTTCGATGCCGCGACTGGTGACTGCACTTTCCGCGCAAATGTCGCACATACCAGAATGTCGAGTTCGTGGAAGTATGAGCACAACTCCATGTTTGTAGGAGGAGACGGCGAAGAAGAGTGCCCAAAGCTTGATGATGTCGTTGCGGATGACAACGTCAAGATAGTTGCAACTTCGCTAGGTTCTTTCAGCTATGACACACAGGTGGGTGGCAACACTACCGTGCCTTTATTCAAGGTTGAAAAAATTTCACTGCTGAAGTAATGGCTAGATGCTGGGAACAGGTCACGGCTTGTTCCCAGCATCATTGATCTTAATTCAAGAGCACCCTGACGAATCAGGGGTAACCCGGGTACCGAAGAATGACTTTTTTGCGTGGCAAATTGGCATTGGGCAAGGCCTAAATAACGGGAAACTAAGCCGAAGCGATAGGACTCTACTGCGGTGTTGGTCAGCAAGCATGTCACTGAACTATCGCAGAGTTTCCTAGGTGTTGAGTTCATACTCCCAACCGGTCAAGAGGCTTAGCAGTAGGTCGCAGGTTCTGGATCTCTACCGGCAAATTGCACCGATATTGGTTTTGTTTCGGCAGGATAAGATCCAGGCCGTTGCCGCGGACTGCTTCGGCCCAACACAGCCTAGAACCTCGCGGCAGTACCGCACTTTAGTGCGGATCCTTACAGAGTCAATAGCCCGCCGCGAACCCGTTGACCTAAGTGAACTAGCCCGAAAGTGCACTGTGTTTATGGGCCAGGCCGATACCGTGCTTCAAGACCGGGATCACATAGATCAATTCCATAAAACGCCGCCATTGTGTGTTGAACGAGGATGCCAGCGCCCAAGACCGTTACTCAGTGTTTCGACGCTTGCTCTGGGTGCCGTCACTGCAGCTGGGCGCTGATCGAAATCGGGTGGAAAAAATCCTTAGGGATCGCAGCTTGCGCGTAGAGCCCGACTCTATCGATATCTACGCGATTACTTCATTCAAGAAGCCGATCGGCGAGAATCTAAATGACCATGAAAGGGCCTACCGGAAGCGGACCTGATCTCATCGGGTGAGGAGCGTTCAATCGCCCAACTGAATAAATGCAAGATCTCTGCGACCGAATACCGTGCCGCCATGCCAGCGGATATCGCACCACATGGCCATGAACGTTTGGAACTCCCGTGGAACCGAACCACACAGGAACACCTTAAGTTTAAGCGAAGTGTCAATCACAGTGCCCAACGTGGCTAAGATAGGAGCGCTCGGAGACCGCCTGAAGATTGCTGGAATCGCCAGCCGCCAGACCGGTGCCGCGTTGTGCTTCGAAGACCCCTGGACCAGTAAGCTGCGCGTTGCAGTCGGTAACTGCGAAACGGCGCTCTAAGTAGCTGTTGGACCGATGTGTATGGCAACGGGTAATCGGTCACCCAGCGCCACCCACAGAGCCACGAAGCTTGAGCCGGGTTACGCGCTGAAGAGCGCTGGCAACGGCGCCAATGGGACGATCCCCGAGGCCCGAGCGGCAAGCTGTGCATCCAGCGCCACCAGCGCGTCGGCCTGCAGCACGCCGACCGCGAGGTACTCGGCATCACCCAGTGAATCCCACCCGTGCTTGCGCGCCAGCTTCCAGGCGGTGCCGCGCGATACCCGGTCGCCCAGGGTGCGGATTTTCACCGCGGTCATGGATTCGTGCAGGGGCAAGGCTCCGGCTTCATCCAGCGTGCCGGCTTCCACCTCGGCGAGCAGCAGTTCGAGGGCTGCGGTGCGGATGGCGTGGGGTGCAACAAGTTGGTGGCCGGGGTGCACCGGGGTGCCAGACCGCACGATGGCCAGCAGTGCGGGAGGGTCGATCGCGAAGCGTGTCATGGCTTCACCCTACGCCCCGGGTTTTCCGCTTGTCAGGCCTCGGGGCTGTAAACGACCGTCGAGGCCAACGGCCATCCGGTGACCGATTCGAAGGGATCATCCTCGTCCGTGTTGGCCGCATCGAGCTGCTCGTGCGGCACGTCGATGAGCAGGGTGTCAAGGACGCCGTCATGCACCTGCAGGCTCACCCGCATCGGGTGCCCGTCGTCGGTGGTGAAGTCGGCGTGGACCGGGAAGGTGAAATTGCGCGGCACGGTGCGCACCGCATCTTCCGGCACCACGAAGGTGAGGCCGCAGGTGAACTCGTCGGGCCCGACCCAGTGCTGCTCCTTGGCGCTTTTCAGCTGCTCGCGCAGCTGCGCGGCGCCGAAGTCATCGGTGGCGTTGAGCATGCCGGCGACCAGGTCGCGGACGTTCGTGGTGATCTCCCGTTCGGCCGGTCCGTCATCGTTCCCGTACGCGACCGGGTCCGGTGCCTCGGCCGGAGGTTCGAGCAGCACCAGAGCCGCGGTGAGGATACCGGAGCCCACAGCCATGAGTGGGCGCGGGTTGTTGATGCCGCGGCGCAGCAGCCCCTGGTGGATCTTGCCATCCAGCGTGAAGCTGTAATGCGTGGCGATGGCTCCCAGCGCACCCAGGCCCAGGGCGAGGGAACCGCGCAGGATGTTGCCGGGCTTGTATTCCTCGCTGCCCGAGCTGCCGACCCAGGCCACGGCCGCGTAGGCGGCAGCGGAGCCGGTGACTAGGCCCCTGCGGGTGCACGGCTTGAAGCGGGCCGGGTCAATCAGCGTCAGCGCCCCGCTGGCCGCACCGGCGAGCAGGGAGGGCAGGATGCGTACACGGGCGCTTTTCTTGGATGTGTCGGGGGTAAAAGTCATGGCTCCAGACTACCGCTGCATTCCTCGGTGACGGGTCTGGTCAGTGAGGGTTTTGGTGATCCGCTCCACCCGGCAGGCGGGAGCCCGGGTGCCGGGTCGTTGGTCAGGACCGCCTCTAGCGCGGCCAAGAACTGGCCGGGATGGTCCCGGTGCGGCGGACGCGTCTGTGTTGCTGGGTGGTTGTGACTCCGAAGGCGGTGTGCCGTGCCATGGTGGTTCATCTCTTCCCCTTGGCTGGTTCAAGGCTATGGATCCCCCTGCGCCTCACGGCAGGGTGCCATGTCCTGTTCTGGGCGGGAGAAATGTCCCAGGTCGGAGTATTTTTCGGGAGTTTTGCGCAGCCAAACTGAAGGTTTGTTCGTTCGCAGCTACTAGCAATGTCAGGAGAACCACAGCGCTTGGGGGGAAATGAAATAGCGGTGAGCCGCGGGAAGAAGCTCGGCGGGCTCATCGCCGGGGTGGTGGCGCTGGTCTTGGTGGCCACGGGCTGCAGCCAGGCGCCGGCGCAGCAGGAGAGCACCGACGAGGTCCGGATCACCGTCATCCGGGTCATCGACGGGGACACCATCGTGGCCGATGTCTTGGGGAACAGAGACCACGGTGCGGCTGCTGAGCATCGACACCCCTGAATCCAAGCACCTGGATCGGCCGGTCGAGTGCCTTGGTGCCGAGGCCACCGCGTTCACCAAATCGCTGTTGGCCCCCGGGGGGATGCCATCGAGCTGTCCTGCGACGTCACCAGGCAGGATTTTCACGGGCGCACGCTGGTGGGGGTGTGCAAGGACCGGAGCCTGGTGAACGCTGACATTGCCGCGGCCGGGTTCGTCGTCGCGGTGCTCTTCGCGCCCAACGAGCGCTTCTATCCGGAGGTGCAGGCCGCAGAGCAGCGGGCTCAGGAGTACGGCAACTGGCTCTTCGAGCCCGGGATCGACTGCACCGTACCGGCGATGGTCGAGGACGCCGTGGCAGGGCTCGACGCACTCGATGACACGGTCCCGGCGGGTGCCGCCGGCGTGGAGGCGGCCTTGGGGGGAGTCGTCACCGCGGCCATCGTGGTCTTGAGGACCAAGAATGCGGCGCTGAAGGCGCTGGATTCCTCGGCGGACTCGGTCAACTCGGTGGTGTGGGCGGCCGGCAAAGCCACCTACCTGCCGGTGCTGAATGCCGCGATGGACCGCGCCACGGGCATCGAGAGCATGCTGGCCGGAAAGCAAGCCGCTTTGGCACAGGCCAAGAAGGAAGCCGAAGAGGGAAAAGTCGCCAAGGCCAAGAAAGAGGCCGAGCAAAGGAAGGCAGCGCTGGAGCGCCAGGCCGAGGAACGCGAGGAGGAACAGAAGGGTAACGAGCGTGAGACCGAGACCGAGGTAAAGAAGACGCCGGGAGACGGGGCTCTGGAAAAGAAGGGCAAGCCCAAGAACGGCGGATTCCCCGGCTACAACGGGCCACGTTGCTACGGGAACGGCGGCACGGACTGGGAGTTCTGCTGGCCGGAGTCCGAATAACCGCTCGCGGTTCGCGTGGCCCATGTCCCGGGACCTGATTTGTTGCTAGACTCCGCGCCAAGTGGCTGCACCGACGATGCGAGGAAAACGGGGATACGACATGGGTACGTTCAAGGAGGAACTTCCGGCGGATCTTGCCGCGGTGGCCGGGCCATTTGCGGCCGCGGCGGCACCGTTCGAGGCCGCGCGCGGCAACGACAAGGCGCCCGACACGCACGCCGAATTCCTCGAGGTGGCGGGGTTCCTCGTCGGTGTGGTGGGGCTGCTGGTGTCGTTGATCGGCGTGTATAGCGCGGGGATCGAGGCCCGGCGCAGACGCGTCCCGGATTTCCAGCAGCTGCTTGACGGGCTGGTTGCCGGAACCACCAGCCCCCAGGAAGCCCTCGCCACGCTGGGCCGCTGGAAGCCGGAACTGACCCCGGCCGAGGTGGCCGAGCAATGGAAGAGCGGGAACATCGCCCGCTACCAGGAGGTCCTGGGCCGGCTGGGGTACCCGCCTGCTGTGGTCGAGAAGATCCTGCAGGCCAGCTTCGGGGCCATCGCGGAGTTGGCACAAAAGCCCTGAGCGTGGCTTCCGGTTACAGCGCGCTGGGTGGTGCAATGCCAGTGCCGCGGCCCGGCTGAAGGGGCAGTAAAAACGGGTCTTGGGGTGTTCCAAAATGTCGGTGCCCGCGCCTATTGTGGGTACCGGAAAACCACCGGAGACACCCGAAGGAGAATCACCATGAGCACCTTGATCGATCGAACGAACACCGCGCTGATGGTGATCGATGTCCAGAACGACGTCGTGGGCGATGCCTACCACCGCGAGGAAACCATCGCCAACATCAATGCGCTGGTTCGCAAGGCCCGCGCCGCGAACACCCCGGTTATCTGGGTCCAGCACTCGGACGAAGACATGGAAATCGGAAGTCAGGGCTGGGAAATCGTTCCCGAGCTTTCACCGGCGCCCGGGGAGCCGGTCATCCAGAAAACCTACGGCGATGCCTTCGAAGCAACGGACTTGGAAACGGTGCTGGCAGGAGTGGGGGTCGGGAAGCTGGTGGTATCCGGTGCCCAGTCGGATGCGTGCATCCGGTCCACCGCCCACGGCGCCTTCGCTCGCGGCTACGACGTCACGCTGGTTTCCGACGCGCACACCACCAGCGACATGACCCCGTGGGGTGCCCCGGCACCCGAGCTGGCGATCTCGCACATCAACATGTACTGGCAGTTCCAGGGCGCGCCGGGCCGTCGCGCAGCGGTGGTGTCAACCGCGGACATGGAGTTCGGAAGCTAGCTTCCCCGCGTGCACTACTTGCTTCCGACAAGCCGTTTCATTGTTTTCGGGGATATTGGTGCACCGGGCCTGGCCGGAATCTTGAGGAGCCCTGGCAGCTTTTAGCGGGCCGGTCGCGCGGTCCAGACGGTGCGGCTGCCGCGCATCGCCAGGTCGGTGCGTTGAAGCACCGAGTGCGGGCCGTGCGTGGCCAGCAGCGCATCGAGCGTGGCCAGGTCCTCAGCCGGGAGGGTGCCGGTGAGGTTCTCGCGCATCCGGGTCAGGAAGTTCTGCGCGTTGGACGCCACCAGTTCCTTCTCCTCGGCGATGGAGTAGGTGAAGGTGCGTTTCGCGGTGGTCGCCATGCCGGACCGGTCGATGTCCTCGGCCCAGTCCGGGTGGGAGTTCCAACCGGCGCTGTTCACCGCGGCGTGGCAGCGTTCCTCCAAGCCCGGGGTTCCGAAGCCCAAATCCTCGGGCAGGTAGCGCGGCAGTACGTCCATCTCCACGACCACCAGCAGGCAGTCCTTGGATAGCGTGGTGCCGATCTTCTCGAAGACGCGGGCCGGGTTGGCCATGCGGTGCATCGAGGATGCGGCCCAGATAAGGTTCACGTCCGTGGCCGCGGGCCACGAGGTTGCGCGGTGTCCACGCGCCCGGTAAGCCCGTGTGCCTCGATCTTTGCGGCCAGCCGCCCGAGCATGAACTCCGACTGGTCCGAGGACGTGGTGATCCGCCCCGAACCCGAGCACCAACCCGGGCTCACCACCTGGCTGCTCTCCCGCGAGCACTCGGCCAACGGGACCACCGTGGCCAAGATGCGCATCACCAGGGAACGCTCCATGAAGGATGTATCCTTGAGCGTGCACCCTGGACGAGAGTGGTTCACGGTGCTTTCCGGGACGGTGTCACTGGTGCTGGGGGAGCGCACCATCCTGGTCCACCCGGGCCAGGCCTCGAAATTCTCCACCATGGTCCCGCACCGCATTGGGGCGCACGACGGGCCGGTGGAGATCCTAACGATCTTCGACCACGGCGGCAAAAAGGCCTACCTGCACGGCGCGCATCCCGGGCACGAGCACTAAGTCGGGTTCGCCGCCGCCGCGATTTGCTTCAGCACCTCCAGCGCCTCGGCGATGACCGGCTGGGAAGCACTGCCGCGGCGCACCACGGTGCGGATGTGCCGCGACGGGGCGGGGTCCCCGCGCAGCGGGATGCGGGTGATCGGGTAGCCGGAAGGGATCCGGGCCAGCTTCGGGACCAGGCAGACCCCGAAGCCCGCTGCGACAAGTGCCGCCCCGGTGTCCCATTCGGCGGCCTCGTGCGCGACCCGCGGGGTGAAGCCTGCCTCGGCGCAGGAATTGAACACCAGCTGGCGGTGCGGGCGGCCGGGCCTGTCCACGATCCACGGCTCGTCGGCCGTCTCCTGAAGGCCCACCGCCGTGCGGCCGGCCAGCTTGTGGCCCAGCGGCAGCAGCAGCTCAAGCGGGTCATCGAGCAGGAACTGGGTCTCGAAGCGGGCATCGGCACTGGAGGGCGCGGCCCGCGTGGAGACGATCACCGCCACATCGGCGTCATCGGCCAGCAGCATGGCAAAGCAGTCGGCCGGGTCGGCCTCGATGATCCGCACCTCGAGTTCCGGTCGGGTGGTGTTCAGTGCCGTGACGACCCCCGGCAGCAGGGCCGCGGCGGCGGTGGAGAACCCGCACATCCGCAGCGTCCCGGCATAGGCTCCCGACTCGGCGGCCAGCAGCCCGCGGATGTGCTCCCAATCCGAAAACAGCGAGTCGATGTGGCTGAGCAGGATGCGTGCGGCGGGGGTCAGCCGGACCCCGCGCCCGGCCGGGGCCAGCAGCACCACGCCGAGGTCCTCGGACAGCGTGCGCAGTTGCGCCGAGACCGCCGAGGGAGTGTAGTGCAGGGCCTTGGCGGTGGCGGTGACCGTGCCGTGCGCGGCCAGCATCCGCAGTACGTGGAGCCTTGAATCGATCATGCACGAAGGCTACACGGTATCGTGCGAAATCGTTCGCTGGTCTTCAACGGTTCGGCGGTCGACACTGGAGCCACCAGGTCCTTGCGACAGCGGGTCCCTGGATCGCCAAAGGGGGCCCAGCACCATGCGCAGCACCGACCCGTTGCTCCAGCCGTTCGCCATCCGGAACCTCGAGCTGCGCAACCGCATCGTGAGCACCTCGCACGAGCCGGCCTACGGGCAGGACTCGCTGCCCACCGAGCGCTACCGCGCCTACCACGTGGAGCGCGCCAAGGGCGGGACCGGGCTGCTGATGGTCGGCGGTTCGGCGGTGGTCTCGCCCGACAGCCCGCCTTCCTTCGGCAACCTGCAGCTGCACCGCGGGCAGATCGCGCCCTGGCTGGAAAAGCTCACCAGCGAAATCCACACCCACGGTGCCGCGGTGATGTGCCAGATCACCCACCTGGGCCGGCGCACCAGCAACTACTCCGGACACTGGCTGCCGGTGCCCTACCCCTCGGCGATGCGCGAGCCCGCGCACCGGGCCTTCCCCAAGGTCGCCGAGGAATGGGACCTGCACCGCATTGCCGCCGACTACGCGGCCGCCGCGGTGCGCTGCCGTGACGCCGGGATGGACGGGGTGGAGATCCAGTCCTACGGGCACTTCATGGACGCCTTCCTTTCCCCGGCCACCAACACCCGCACCGATGCCTGGGGCGGGAGCTTCGAGAAACGGCTGGCCTTCCCGCTGTTGGTCATCAACGCGGTGCGCGCCGCGGTGGGCGCGGACTTCATCGTGGGCATCCGGATGTCCATGGACGAGGACCGCGAGCACGGGCTGGGCCGCGCCGAAGCGCTGGCGGCGCTGCGCCGCTACACGGGCGCGGGCATCGATTTCCTCTCGGTGATCAAGGGATCCATTGAATCCGATGCATCCCTGGCCAAGGTGATCCCCTCGATGGGCACCGCCTCGGCGCCGTTCCTGGATTTCGCCGGGGCCATCAAGGCCGAGATCGACATCCCGGTCATGCACGCCTCGCGGATCGCCGACATTGCCACGGCCCGGCACGCGATCAAGGCCGGGCTGCTGGATCTGGTGGGGATGACCCGGGCGCAGATCGCCGACCCGCACCTGGTCGCCAAGCTTGCGGCAGGTCAGGAAGAACGGATCCGGCCCTGCGTGGGGGCCAACTACTGTCTGGATTCGATCTACGCCTCCGGGGACGCCAAGTGCATCCACAACCCGGCCACCGGGCGCGAGCTGAAGCTCGCCCACGTGATCCTGCCCAACCCCGCGGTGCGCCGCCGCAAGGCAGTGGTCATCGGCGCCGGGCCGGCCGGGTTGGAGGCGGCCCGGGTGCTGGGCGAGCGCGGGTACGCGGTGGTGGTGCTGGAGGCCGGGTTCGAACCCGGTGGGCAGGTCCTGCTGGCCGCCGCACTGCCGCGGCGCCGGGATTTGATCGGCATCATCGACTGGCGCGTGTCCGAGGCGCAACTGGCCGGGGTGCAGATCCGCTACGGCGTCTTTGCCGAGCGCGCCACCGTGCTGGCCGAGGAGCCCGACGTGGTGTTGGTGGCCACCGGCGGGACGCCCAACCACGACTTCTTGCCCCGCGGCGGGGAACTGGCCTCCGATCCCTGGGACGTGCTCGGGGCGCTGTCCGAGGCTCCCGACAGCGTACTGGTCTATGACGACAACGGTGCCGAACCCGGGCTGGATGCCGCCGAGCAGCTGGCCGCCGCCGGGGCACGGGTGGAAATCATCACCCCCGAACGCATGCTGGGCCCCGACGTGGGAGCCATGAACTCCCCGGCCTACCTGCGCGCCTTCTCCGAGCACGCGGTCACTGTGACCCTGGCGCACCGGCTGCGCGAGATCACCGAGGAACCCGACGGGAGCTACACCGCGGTGCTGTTCAGCGAGTACTCGGGCCGCGAGATCACCCGCAACGTGGATTTGGTTCTCATCGAACACGGCACGCTGCCCAACGACGAGCTCTACTTCGAGCTGCTGGCCGATTCGACCAACGCCGGGGTGATCGATTACCCGGCGCTGCTGGCCGGTGCGCCGCAGCCGGCCGGCACAAACCCGGAAGGGCGCTTTGCGCTGTACCGGGTGGGGGACGCGGTGGCCTCGCGCAACATCCACGCCGCGATCCTCGACTCCCTGCGCCTGTGCCAACCCATGTGACCCCCCGCCATTGATAAGGACCCGCCATGACTTCCCCCGATGCCCGCACCCTGGCGCTGCCCGCAGCGCCCCCACTTTCCGCCGCGCTCGCCGACCTGGTAGTAGCGCGCGTGCCGGGGCTGAGCCTTGACGCGGCGTTCTACACCTCACCAGCGGTGTTCGACATGGACATCACGCACGTCTTTGCCCGGCACTGGATCTTCGTGGCCACCGATGCGCAGATTCCGGAGCCCGGGGACTACCTCACCATCGAGGTGGGTGCGTATTCGGTGATCCTGCTGCGCGATGACGAGACGGAACTCTCCGCGCTGCACAACGTCTGCCGGCACCGCGGGGCCCGGATCTTGAACGACCCCTCCGGCGAGGTCGGGAACCTGGTCTGCGGCTACCACCACTGGACCTACGGCTCCGACGGGGCGCTGCTGCACGCCGACTCGCAGCCGGCGGACTTCGACAAGACCGCGTTCGGGCTGCGCAAGGTCGCGGTGCGCTCGGTCGGCGGGCTCATCTTCATTTGCCTGGCCACCGACCCGCCGGAGGACTTCGACTCCTACGCCGCACGCGTCACACCCTACCTGGCCCCGCACGCGCTGGGCCGCACCAAGGTCGCCGCGCAGGTGGACCTGGTGGAACACGGGAACTGGAAACTGGTGATGGAGAACAACCGCGAGTGCTACCACTGCGACGGGCACCCGGAACTCTCCTGCTCGCTCTTCCCCACCTACGGCTACGACCCCGACTCGCTGCCGCCCCGGCTGCACCCGGCCTACGACCGCTACCTGGCCGCCGAGGCCGACCTGCAGCGGCTCAGTGAGGCCCACGGGCTGCCCTACGCGCAGATCCAGGAGCTGCGCGAGCCCGACACCGCCTTCCGCATCCAGCGCGAACCGCTGGACGGGGCCGGGGAATCCTTCAGCGCCGACGGGACCCTGATGTGCCGCAAGCTCCTCGGGGAGCTGGCCGAACCCAGGCTCGGGCGGCTGTCGATGCACCTGCAGCCCAACGCCTGGTTCCACCTGCTTTCCGACCACGCGGTGACCTTCTCGGTGCTGCCGCTGGCCCCGGACAGGACGCTGCTGCGCACCACCTGGCTGGTGCACGAGGATGCGGTGGAGGGCGTTGACTACGATGTGGAGGCGCTGAAGCTGGTCTGGGAGCGGACCAACGCGCAGGATGGCACCTTCGTGCAGCGCGCCCAGCTGGGGGTCTCCAACCCCGCCTACCAGCCCGGGCCCTACGCCCCGAACGAATACCAGGTCGAGGACTTCTGCTCCTGGTACATCAACACGCTGCGCGCCGGCAGCGGAATGGAGCAGCTGCCATGACCCAGGAACTCCACGCCCCGCAGGCCCCGCTGCCGTCCGCCCCGGCGGACCGGGTGCTGCGCTGCACGTCCATCAGGGAGGAAACCGCCAGCGTGAAGACCTTCGCCTTCGAGCCGGTTTCCGGGGAGGGCTTTGGCTGGCTGCCGGGCCAGTACCTCACCTTCACCCTGCCGCTGCCCTCAGGGGATGTGCACCGCTGCTATTCGATCAGTTCCATCCCCGGTGAGGGGATCGAAATCACCGTCAAGGCCCTGGTCGGCGGCCCGGGATCGGGCTGGCTGCACGGGGAGCTGGAACCCGGCACCGTGCTGGAGGCCCACGGGCCGCTGGGGTCCTTCACCCCGGAAACCGAGGCCCCCTACCTGTTGCTGGCAGCCGGCAGCGGCATCACCCCGCTGATGTCCATCGCCCGCCACCTGCTGCAGTCCGGGCAGTCGGTGGATGCGGTGCTGCTCTACAGCGCGCACGAACCGGCCGAGGTGATCTTCCACCGCGAGCTGCGCTCGATCCCCGAGGCCAGCGGCCTGCGCACCGAAACCATCCTGGGCACCGGGTCCATCCCCACCCTGGGCACCCCGCGCGCCCCGGGGCGGCTGGATGCGGCCCTGCTGCGCGAGCTGGTCCCCGATGCCCACCTGCGCGAGGTCTATGCCTGCGGTCCGGCCGGGTACCTAGACTCGGTGCGCGGCATGCTTGAAGCCGTGGGCCACGACCCGGCACGTTTCCACACCGAAAGCTTCGACATCGCCGCCCACGCCCCACCGGCTCCGGCTGTTGCGCCCGCGGCCGGCAGCCAGGTGTTTAGCGTCGAGTTCACCCGCAGTGGTCGCACCATCGATTGCGCGGCGGATGCCTTCATCCTCGACGCCGCGCTGGCCGCCGGGATCCCGCTGCCCTCCTCCTGCACGCAGGGGATGTGCGGCACCTGCAAATGCCCCCTGCTGGAAGGGGAAGTAGAGATGAACCATGCCGGCGGGATCAGGCCCAAGGAGATCGCCGCGTGCAAGATCCTGATCTGCTGCTCCACGCCGACCGGGAACCTGGTGATCGATGCTTGAACCGTGCGCCGGGAGCCGGGCGGCTACTTCATGTGGTAGCTGAAGGTGGCCCCGCTGCGCTCCACGACGCACTTGCCCGGGTTGCCGGGGTACGGCAGCTCGCAGGCCCCGTGGCCCATGATCTCCACGGCGCCGGCGCTGGGCCGCGAGTCGGAGAGCTTCTGGACAAACGACTTTGCCTCGGCGCAGCTCAGGCCCGAACCGGCCAGGTCGTAGGTGTACACCGCGCCGATGCACGTCCCGGCGCCTTCGGCCTGGGCTGATCCCGTGCCGGTCGACTTGGTCTGCTTCAACGAGAGCAACATGGCCTTGATCTGCCCGTACTCGGCGGTCTTGGCGTAGGCCTGCAGCCGCTCCATGCCCTTGGCGGAAGCCGGGACGCCATCCAGTTTCTCGTCCCCGGAGATCTCGCGGCCAAAGTAGCCGTGGCCGTCGTCGTAGGAAACCATGGATCCAAGGTCCGAGAGCGTGGCCGCCTGGCCCAGGTCGAAGGCGCTCAGGTTGATGGAGGCCTTTTCCCCCTTGGCGCCCAGCGCCTCGAATGAGTAGAAGTTCGGTGTCTTGAGCGCGGGTTTTGCCTTGTCGAGCTGGGTGTACTTTTCCCCCTCGTCCATCAGTGTCAGGCCGCTTGGGCCCGGGCCGCCGGACTTGAATACCGCCATGTCCCGGCCCTGGGCGTTTTGGATCCGCAGGCTGGTGGCCGCGCTGCGGTCTTCCTGCCACGGTTCGAGCTTTATCTCCTTCATTCTCCAGTCAGCCGGCATGGTCAGTTCGAAGTGGCCCTTGGCAATGCTGTGGGTGGTCAACCGCGGGGCCTGGGGTGTGGCGGAGATTGTCGCCGGGGCCGCCGGCATGCTCGAGGGGGCCGCCGTGGTTGCGGGGGCAGTGGTGCTTGGCGTCGGGGTCGACGCGGTGGAGCCGGGTGAGCTGCAGGCTGCCAGGGCCAGGGATCCCAGCGTGACCAGGGCGGCGAAGGCCACCGTCTTGTGCTGTGGAATACGGGTGGACATGAGGCTCCAGTTTTTGGTTGCATCTGGTCAGGCCGTAGTTGGCTGCCAAGTTGGGCAAGATAGAGCATAGGTGGGTCAGCAGGCCGGAGCCAAAAGCCCGGCTCTTTTGGGTCGTGGCGAAGTAACGAACGGGAAAGAAACCTTGCCCGCGGAGATCAGGCCGCGGCGGCGCGGTCCAGCCGGCACCGGCGCAGCACCACGTAGCCGGCCAGAGCCACGCACAACCGTAGATCACGGCCACCGCGCTCCAGCCCAGCACTAAACCGCCGGAGGGCTGGGGGATCGCCCCGCTGATGTCCATGACCGGGCGCTGCTGGATACCGGCGCCCCGGTGGAAGCGGTGCTGCTCTGCAGCGCGCACGGCCCGGTCGAGGTCATCTTCCACCGCGAGCTGCGCTCGCTCCGAAGCGGCCAGCGGGATCTGCGTGGAAATGGTGCTGAGCACCGGGGCCATTCCCACAGTTGGCATCCCGCGGGCACTCGGCCGGTTGGATGCCAACCTGCTGCTCGAACTGGTTCCGGATATGCGGCACCTGCAAATGCCCCCTGCTGGAAGGCGAGGTGGAAATGAACCACGCCGGCGGGATCAAGCTCAAGGAGATCGCCGCGGGCAAGATCCTGATCTGCTGCTCCAAGCCGACAGGGAACCTGGTGATCGATGCCTGAGTAGTGTGCTGGGTCGCCGGCGATAGCGCGACCGCGGATCCGGGGCCGGGCCCTGTCCGTGACCGAAACGGGACTCGTCATCCAGGGCAAGTCTCGGCCCCCGGAAGTCATGTAGTTGGCGCGCAGGTGTCCGGACGTAGCCAACGCCTATTGAGAATCTACACAGAAATCTATATAGTTATGGTATGACCGCAATGACCATCACAGAAGCTTCTCGTGCAGGACTATCCGCGCTTGTGGCCTCTGCTGAAGAGGGGAATGACATTCCTCTCTCCCGGCATGGCAAGGTCGTTGCCGAGGTGGTTTCCGCGAAGGAAATCGCCAGTTTGCGGCGAGACCGTGACACCCTTCGCGATGCAGCACTTGTCATGGCCCGTTTCGCAACGGATTCCGGCATTCGAACCGACTTGGACCAGGCCATGGAATTCTTTGGCTTTACGCGTGCTGAGCTTGAGGCCGAGATTGCCGCAGATATCGCCGCGGGTCGAGCATGACGGGGCATCCTCTGCGAGTCTGTATTGTTCGACTAACCGAGGATGCTATCGCTGATCTGCACCGGCTTGGCAAGAAGGACCCCAACATCGTACGAAACGTTTTCAAGAAGATGTTGCTTCTTGAAAGGTCGCCAGATGCGGGTGAACCGCTGCTGGGAGCCTTGGTTGGTTTTCGGAAACTTGTAGTTGGTGACCGTGATTGGCGAATTGTCTGGCGCGTCACTGAAGACGCCGACGGGACGCCTGTCCTTGACATTTCCGAGGTGTGGGCCGTTGGCGCCCGATCCGATGGGGAGATTTACGACGAGCTCAAAGACCGCGTGGCTCGGATTGGCGATGACCCCAAGCTTCGGCCCCTGAAAGACGTCATTGCCCAGATGGGTCGCCTTTACGAGTCGGTTGAAGCCACGGCTGAACCTGATCGGGAGACTTCCCTGCCGGACTGGTTAAGAACTGCCCTTCGGGATCAGCTGAACCTTGCGCCGGATGAGGTCGACAAGATTTCAGAGCAGCAGGGCCAGGAAATGTTGATGAATTATTGGTCCAGCCGCAGGTAGCCACGTCGTACCCGGCGAGGATTCCTTTAGGTAATCCCGTTGAGGCACGCCGCATGTTCGTGCACAAGGATTGGAAAACCCGTCAATAGCTGCCTGCGACGGCACCATTTATCCGAACGTCAACGTCAATAAGTGGGCAACCGACGTCATCAATAAACAAGACAGGCATGACTCCTGCCAAACACATTTTCACCAAGAAAACGTTTGAATGGAAGAACCGTGTCTGCCCTTGTGCCATGCCTTATCGAACCCCTTTGGTACCAATTCGAGGCGCTGATTCCGCCCGCGGAAAGACCGCCACCCGCTGGGCTGCCACCGGCCGAGTTCATCTTCCGCCGTGAGCTGCGCTCGCTCCGAAGCGGCCAGCGGGATCTGCGTGGAAATGGTGCTGAGCACCGGGCCCTTCCCACCGTTGGCATCCCGCGGGCACTCGGCCGGTCGGATGCCAACCTCCTGCTCGAACTGGTTCCGGATGTGCGCAGGCGCGAGGTCTTTGCCTGCGGCCCGCAGCAATACCTGGATGCGGCGGGCTGCGAAGCCTCGGCGCGCACGGTCGAGTGCTTCGACATCGCCGACCACGCACCACCGGCCCCGGCCGGTGCGCAGGTGTTTAGCGTCGGGTTCGTGCGCAGCGGGAGAACCATCGATTGCGCGGTGGATGCCTTCATCCTCGATGCCGCACTGGCCGCCGGGATCCCGCTGCCCTCCTCCTGCACGCAGGGGATGTGCGGCACCTGCAAATGCCCCCTGCTGGAAGGCGAGGTGGAAATGAACCATGCCGGCGGGATCAGGCCCAAGGAGATCGCCGCGTGCAAGATCCTGATCTGCTGCTCCACGCCGACCGGGAACCTGGTGATCGATGCCTAAGCGCCCGGAAGAAAAACGTCGGGCCGCACCTTCCCTCCGAGGGGAAGCTGCGGCCCGATATCTAGCGTGCGCGGTATGCGGCTTGGATTCCAGGGGGAGTCGGGCTACTCCTTGATCTCGTAGATGAAGGTGGCCTCTGTTCGACCCGCGAGGCACCGGCCGGACCCGGTCCCCGCAGGTTCCCGGGCTATTTGGCTTCGTTGTCGGTGATGCCGAAGAGCTCGGGGCTGTCGGCCATGGTGCGACCGAGCTTCCACTGGTTCCTGAAGAGCCCCACGGGATTCCCGTTCGACCGGTAGACGACATCGATGGCGGCGGCCTTGGCGGTCTGTACCGGATCCGGGCCGTATAGGTCCCTGGCCATTTCGAAGGGCAGTACCTCTTCGATGACGGCCGGAGCGTTGAACTCGCGCTTCAGCCGATCCAGGGCCACCTCGAACTGCAAGACTCCGACCGCCGCGAAGATTGGCGACTGGCTCGTCCCGAAACCGCGGTAGAGAACCTGAATGGTGCCTTCTTCTTCGAGGTGGGAGATTCCCCGGGCGAAGGCCTTGGAACGGCCTGCATCCAGGCTGCGCACCACGCGGAAGTGCTCGGCGTTGAAGTGCGGCAAACGCGGAAAAGAAACAGCCTTGCCGGCATGTACCGTGTCGCCAATCCGCAATCCGCTGGCGTTGCTGAAGCCCACCACGTCGCCGGGCCACGATTCATCTGCTGAATCGCGGTCCCTGCCGCTCATGTGGTGAGTGTATTTGGAGGAAACGGGCTTTGCCGTGGATTCGTTTAGCAGGGCCATGCCGCGTCGGAACGTCCCCGAGCAGACCCGGATAAAGGCAAGCTTGTCGTGGTGGGCAGGGTTCATGCCCGACTGCATCTTGAAGACGAACCCGGAGAAATCCGAATCCAGTGGACGTTCGGCCCCGGCCGAATCCGGGCGTGGACCAGGCGCTGGCGCCCGGTCCACCAGGAAATCCAGGAGCGGGGCGACCCCGAAGTTTGATGCCGCGGCAGCGAAAAGCACCGGCGTGGCCCGGCCAGCCAAGAAATCGTCCGAGTTGAAGTTGCCATTGAGAGCCACAGCCATGTCGCAGTCTTCGCGGGCGGCCTCCCAAGCGTCCCCGGCGTCCAGAGCGGCCTCTTCGGGGCCGAGCTCCTCGGCCTGTGCGAGACTGGCGCCTGCATTGGTGCGAGATAGGCGCGTGTAGGTTCCGCTCTCCGGGTTGTACAGTCCGCGGAAGTCGCCCGCGATGCCTACGGGCCAGTTCAAGGGCACCGGCATTCGGCCGGTGGCATCCTGGACCTCATCGAGCAGCTGCAACGTTTCCTGTCCGGGTCGGTCCCATTTGTTGAACACGGTGACCACCGGCAGCCCGAGTTCCTTGCAGACGGCAAAGAGTTTCAGGGTCTGGGTTTCCATTCCCCGGGAGGAATCGACAAGCATGATGGCGCAGTCCACGGCTGTCAGCACCCGGTAGGTGTCCTCGGAGAAGTCCGCGTGCCCCGGGGTGTCGAGCAGGTTGAAAATGACATTGCCGTGTTCGAACCGCAATGCGGTGGAGCTGATGGAGATACCGCGTTCGCGTTCCATGCTGCCCCAGTCGGACATGCTCGCTTGGCGTCCCTGCTTGCCGTGTGTTACACCTGCCTCCGTGATGACCCGCGCATGGAGGGCAAGGGCCTCGGTCAATGTCGACTTGCCGGCGTCGGGGTGCGCAATGATAGCAAACGTTCTGCGCCTGCCTGCCTGGTCAAACACGTCATTGACGTCGGTGGTGGGTGGGGTGTCGAATTCAGTGAAAGTGCCGGGAACCATCCCTAAAATATACCCTCGCGTGAGGGTTGGGCTTAGCCATGGGGCTTAGCCGTGAATATCTCAGGTCCGAATCTGTCCCGCGAACAGACCTCTCGGCGGCCGGTGGATCCCCCCGGGGCACCGCGGGCGGCTGCTCGCTTTTGGATATTTCCCGCCCTCATGCCCAACTAAGTTGATCTCCACGAACCCGGGGACGGCATCGTCCCATTCGGCCCAGGTCCGCACGGGGATCTAGGACTTGAGCAAGGTTCCTGGTTTTGTATGTGAGCGACCGCGTAGACGCATCTTAGAGCGTTCGTGGGCCAGCCGGCAATCGATCGTTGAGGCACTCGTAAGCATCAGTCTGGTAGCTTGGGTATCAGTGACATCCAAGGCCTTTTCTGCGCGCAACATGGGCACTAGATAGTTCAGGGTGACAGCTAGAAGCTTGGAAGCCGGGGCCCGTGGCACCGACCAACATAGGATCAGTGCCGGTTGCAGATCCGCGGGATAGGTGGGCTTGCGCCCCGCTGGAACTTTGCGCGGGCGTGGTGGGTTCAAGGCTTCACGCAGAGCCGCTCGCGCGTAGTCGCGGTGCCAACCGGTGAGGTTCACCAGTTCGTCCAGAAGGGCTCCTTTGGCCTTACATCCGGTCTTCTGGTAGCGCAGAGCCATCTGCTTGGTCACTGCCTTGCGTTCGCTCATTGTCAGACCCTTAGTGACGACGGAAACCCGTAGCAACCGGAAAACAAGGACAAAGGAAGCGGTGGTTTCTTTCTGAGTCAACGCGTACCCTTGTGAAGCCCGCGCCCGAGTGCTAGACAGGGAAGACTAATGCCCGACCCGGGGACGTGCCCGGTGTAAGGGCAATGACTTCACGTGCCGGGTCCTTCCGGTGGCCCGGTGAAGGGTGTGCAATGACATGGCCAGTAAACCGCTGAAGAACGATCCAACCGACGAAAATCTGCAGGTAGGCAAACCACAGACCAGCGCGGTAGGGCTACCCAGCTTGGTTCATTCTCTTCCGTTGGCCTTGAACGATATGGGGCCGCGGCGGGCAGCGCGGACCTTGCTGAACATGAATCAAAAAGACGGCTTTGACTGTATGAGTTGCGCTTGGCCGGATCCGCCGGAGCGCAAGATTGCCGAATTCTGTGAAAACGGGGCCAAGGCCGTGAGCTGGGAGGCCGACCCGCTGAAGGTGCCCCGCTCCTTCTGGGCCGAAAACCCGGTGGGGGGGCTCAAAGGCCGCAGCGAATACTGGCTGGGCCAGCAGGGCCGGCTGGTCGAGCCCGTCTATAAGCCCGCCGGCCAGGATCATTACCGGCCTATCTCGTGGGATAACGCCTTTGGCATCATTGCCCGGGAGCTGGGTACGCTGCAATCCCCCGATGAGGCAACCTTTTATACCAGCGGGCGAGCGAGTAATGAGGCGGCGTTTGCCTATCAGTTGTTCGTGCGTGCCTTTGGCACCAATAACCTGCCGGATTGCTCAAATATGTGCCACGAATCAACGGGCACCGCGATGACCGAAAGCATCGGCGTGGGTAAGAGCGCCATCCACTACGAGGATTTTGAAAAGGCCGATCTAATCATCATCATGGGCCAAAATCCCGGGACCAACCACCCACGCATGCTCACCGCGTTAGAGGAAGCCAAACGGGCCGGGGCCAGCATTATTGCCATCAATCCACTGCGCGAGGCAGGACTGCTGAATTTTAAAAACCCGCAACGCCCGCGCGGACTCATCGGTCGGGGAACCGATCTGGCAGACCAATACCTACAGGTTCGCCTGGCAGGAGATATGGCTCTGATGCAAGCTCTGGCCAAGCGGGTCTTCGAGGCCGAGGACGCGGCCCCCGGCTCGGTACTAGACCACACATTCCTCACCGAACACTGCATCGGCCTAGAGGCCTACAGGCAGCACCTCGCATCCCTCGATGAGGCGCAGGTACTGGCGGCCACGGGGCTCTCCAGCGCTGCAATTGACGAGCTCGCCCAACGCTACCTGGATGCAGAAAACGTCATCATCACCTGGGCCATGGGCATCACCCAGCACAAAAAGGCGGTGGACACCATCAAGGAAATTATGAACGTGCTGCTGCTGCGCGGGAACATTGGCAAGCCCGGTGCCGGACCATGCCCCATCCGCGGACATTCAAACGTACAGGGGGATCGGACCATGGGCATCTGGGAACAAATGCCTCAGGAATTCATGGACAAACTGGGAACAGAATTCGATTTCGTGCCCCCTGCCACACACGGTCTTGACGCCGTGAAAAGCATTGCGGCAATGCGTGAAGGGACCATCAAGGTGCTGGTGGCGCTCGGTGGGAATCTTGTCCACGCAATATCGGATACGCAGGTGGCCCAGGAAGCCATTGCACGCACGCGCCTGAGCGTGCAGATTTCCACCAAACTCAATAGGTCCCACGCCTATACCGGAGAACAAGCCCTGATCCTGCCGACGCTGGGGCGCAGCGATATCGATATGCAAGCCTCGGGGGAACAATTCGTGACGGTCGAAGACACCGTGTGTGCGGTACACGCCTCGGCCGGCCGAGTTAAACCAATCTCGGAGAAAATGCTTTCGGAAATCTCCATCATTACCCGCATGGCACGGGCCGTGTTGGGGGATAAATACCCCGTGGATTGGGAAAGCTTCGAAGCGAGCTATGACACCATCCGGGAGCACATCTCCCACGTGGTCCAGGGATGCGAAAACTACAATGCCCGCATCCGACGGCCCGGCGGATTCATCTTGGCTCACCCACCACGGGACTCACGGACCTTCCCCACGCCCAGTGGCAAGGCGGTCATTACCGTCAATGAGCTGGAGACCATTGCGTTGCTCGCCGGGCGGCTGATCCTCCAAACCCTGCGTTCGCACGATCAATTCAACACCACCACTTATTCCCTCAACGACCGCTATCGCGGGATCCGCAAGGGACGCGACGTGCTCTTTGTAAACCCCGAGGATCTTACCGAGCTTGGCCTGAGCGATGGTGGTTATGTGGATGTGCACGGCGAAGCGGACGATGGGCGCGAACGGGTCATGCGCACGCTACGTCTGGTTTCCTATCCCACGGCGCGTGGCTGTGTCGCCACGTACTTTCCCGAGGCCAATGTGTTGGTTCCGCTGGATGCCACGGCCGAGGGCAGCAATACTCCGGTATCCAAGTCGGTCATCGTGCGCCTGGTGCCGGTTGCTGCGCCGGCCTATGCGGCACGCTAACTAATTCACCTAAAGACCGGTGAATTTTTTGGCACCAATACCTTCACTGCGTGAGGAATCACGCTAATGGTTGCCGGCAGTGGGCCAACCTTTTCCCCGTCGGCATAAATGTTCAGTGGTGTGCCGGATTCAATCCTGATTTCGCGCCCACGCATCGATGAGATGCCCGGCACCTGCAAGTGTTTGCCCCGGTAGGAGCGCACAAAGACCTCGGCCACGCGCAGAATGCTGGCATTACCCAGGCTCACTACATCCAGCGCCCCATCATCGACTTTTGACTCGGGACAAATGCGCAGTCCACCGCCGTATTGACCCACGTTTCCCACAGCCACAAGCCAGCCGGGGAATTCGCGTTGCCCACCCTCCACATAGAGCGTGAAGCTCACATTGCGCCAGCTCAGGAACGCCTTGATCCCGCCATAGAGATAGACAAGAGGTCCAAGATTGATCTTGGCGCCATTGCCCAACTCATTGGCGAGCCCATCAAACCCAACGTTTGCCACGCCCAGGAACACTCGTCCGTTCACCACCCCAAGATCTACGCGTCGTTCGCACAGCGCATTGATGTTCTTGATGGTTTTGACCGGATCCAACGGTAGGCCCAGACGGCGCACGCTATCGTTCCCGCTTCCACCGGCCAGCGGCAACACCACGGCTCCCGAATCCTTGGCACCCGCTACCACCGCGCCCAGGAAACCGTCCCCACCGAGTACCGCGATGAGTGTTCCTACGTCGGCCGCGCGAGCAAGTTCGGTGGCCTCGGCCAACGAGACCGTCACATGCACGGTGGGGGAGTGCCCAGCCTGGTACAAGGCCTCGGTTGTTGCTTTCTGCAGTTTCAGGGCCCGCCCGCGTCCGGAGGTGGGGTTTACCAACAGCAGGACGCTCATGCTTCATCGGCCTTGGCCAGCTCAAAAATTTCACTCATGCGTGAGTGGGCCTTGTGTGCATCCTCGGGTACAAATGCGAGTCGGGTGCGTCGCTGCAGCAAGTCTTCAACGCTATTGGCGCCCTCGGCCAGCACCCCAAAGTAGATGTGTGCCCCGGTGATCTCACTTCCGGCAAAGAGTGGTTCTTGTAGCAGCGGATTGGTGTTGCCCAGCTGCACGAGTGCTGCTGCCTCGGTTCCGTAGGCCTCCACCAGAGGCTTCGGCGCATTGATGCGCCCAAGTGCAGCACGGCTGGCGGCGCCAACTAATGGCAGGTGCTTGGTTGAACAGGGGGTTGTGTTGCCGATCCGTTTGGCCGCGGCATCAACTGCTTCTTCTGCCATCTTGCGGTAAGTGGTCAGCTTTCCGCCGGCCACGGTGATTGGCTCCCCGGGGTTATCGCGCAAGAGATGACGGCGGGAGATATCGGCACTGCCATCGTTCCCGTTTTGATGGTTGGTATGTACCAAGGGACGCAGCCCGGCAAAAGAACCAACAACGTCCTCCGGGCTCAACGGCACAGAGAGCGTGCGGTTGACCGTTTCGAGCAGAAACGTAATGTCTGTTTCCGGAACGCTTGGATGGTGCCCGTCGGCGGTGCGGTCTTCCTCATCGGTCAACCCAATATAGGTGCGTCCGCCGGGCTGTGGCAGCACAAAGACATACCTGCCAAAATGCCCCGGGGCCGCCACCGTATGTGCCGCATGCGGGTTGCCCACGGCCGCCGAGCGTACAACCAGATGGGTTCCGCGGCTGGGTGTCATGGAGAGGTTGTTGGCAAAGTCGTGTGCCCAGATCCCGGTGGCATTGATAACCACGCGCGCCTTGAAGTCCAGAGTTTCCCCGGTGCGGGTGTCAAGGCCCCGCATCGAGGTTTCGGTCATCTCGGTGACCCGCAGATCGCGTATGACGTGCGCGCCGAGTGAGGCGGCTGTGCGTAAGACCCCAAGCACCAACCGGGCATCATCAACAACCTGCCCATCCCAATACAACCAACCGCGACGCACGGATTTTGCCGCTACGCCCGGGGCCAGTGCATGCACCGCCGCGGGGCTCAAGAGCTGGGGACGTGGCAGGATCCTTGAACTGAGACCGGTGGCGCGGCGCAGCCCGTCGTAGATCAGCGTGCCGAATCCGGCGAGCGCACCCTCGAGACGTGGGGCGATCTTGGCATCGGGGATCACAAAGCCCAGCGGGCGGATCAGGTGTGGGGCAATTGATTCCATGAGCCAACGGCGTTCAACCGCCGATTCCCAGGCCACGGGAAAATCTCCCTTGGCCAGATAGCGCAGCCCACCGTGGATGAGCTTTGAGGAGTATCCGCTGGTGCCGGAGGCGAAGTCGTGTGATTCAATCAGGGCCACGGACATGCCGCGACGCGCTGCATCAAGTGCAATACCGGCTCCGGTAATTCCACCCCCCACCACCAACACCTCTACGTGGTTACTGGCCAGATGCTCTAGGGCGCGGGTGCGTGAGGCATTGTTGATCCAACTGCGGTTGGCTCCGGGCATCATGGGGTAGTCCCGTGGTGCAGGTAGGAATCGAGCATGATGCCCAGCTCGTTGAGTGCCTCATCGAACGAGTGATTTTTGAGCAAAACCTTTGAAGAGATCGCCACACCCTGCAGCGACAGCAAAACAAGTGTCGCGGTGCCCGCCCGGGCGCTGATGCTGCCATCGGTGAGCCCGGCATCCAGCAGGGCGGTGATTTCCTCGAGCACCAATTGTTGGCTGGTGCCAAATCTGTCGGTGACGTAGGGAATCAAGAATTCGGGGTCACGTTCGGCAATGGAGGCCAGCAGTGGGGAAGTGGCAAAGACCCGTACGGAGTCAACCGCGAAGTGGACGAGCCGCTCACGTCCTGTCCCACCGGGGCTTGAGGAGCGCAGCGTAGCTGTCGCCGCGCGGAATTCCTCGGTCAGCGTGGCAAGCACCGCGTTCTCCACCGAGCCGGCACGCCTGTAAAACGTCATGCGGGAGATCCCTGCACGCTCGGCAATGTCATTGGCCGTGGTGCGCCGCACCCCATGCAGGATTACCGACTCTCGGGTGGCTGCCAGTAGCCGTGTCTCACCATCCGTGCTGGTACGTTGTGACGCCATGTGTCACACTGTATCTCATGGTGACGCACATTACAGAACAGGTTCCCCGCTCCATCTGGTACGGCTGGGCAGACCCCGCCCGAGCCACCACACTGCGCCCCGGAGCCCTCACCTACCTCCGTGCCACACTGGCCCTCGAGAGCATCGAAAAAATCCATGAACCGGTGGACATGTCAGCCATTCGGCTTCCCACCTCAACGCTTGACCCCGCGGCGCTCGCCGAATTGTGGGAGATCTGTGGGAGTCAGTACGTCTCAATAGCCGATCATGAACGCATCCTGCATGCCGGGGGCAAAAGCACCCCAGATCTTTTGCGGATTCGTTCCGGGGATGCGCTAGGGGCACCGGATGCGGTGATCTTCCCGGCGGATGCGGAAGCTGTACGTCGAGTCCTTGAAGTGTGTGTGGCGCACCGGATTGCGGTGGTACCTTTTGGCGGGGGAACCTCCGTGGTCGGTGGTGTCCACACCATCCGCACCGGTTTCAGTGCCGCCATCACCCTTGATCTGCGCCGCCTGGATAAGCTGGTGGACCTTGATCCAGTTGCGCGCACCGCCACGCTTCAGGCAGGAATGCGTGGCCCGGACATTGAGGCCGCCTTACAGGCCCGCGGCTTTACCCTGGGTCATCTGCCGCAAAGCCACCAGGAGGCAACACTCGGTGGTTATGTTGCAACGCGCTCGGCCGGGCAAGCCTCCACCGGTTACGGACGCTCCGACGCGCTGGTGAAATCCGTTGCCTTGCAAACCCCTACCGGTCCCATGATGCTGGGCTCCGCGGCACCGGGGTCCGCGGCAGGACCAAAACTACTCGATCTGGTGGTGGGATCCGAGGGAACCCTTGGCGTGATCACTTCCGCCTCCATGAAGATCACGCCCGTGCCCGAACACAAATCCTATGGAGCCTGGTCTTTCCCATCTTTTGCCGCCGGAGCCGCGGCCTTGCGCCAGTTGGAACAAGATGGTGTGCGCGGGGATATGCCGCACGTCTGTCGACTCAGTGACAGCGACGAGACCGCGGCAACCTTCAAACTCGGCGGCACTAAAACCGAGGCACTGGGCAAGTACCTGGCCCTGCGCGGCCAAAAGACCCCGGCACTTGCGCTGTTCGTGTGGGAAGGCCCGCGCGCGGAAGTCACTAAGCGTAAACGACGCAGTGCGCGGATCTTGAAGGCCGCCGCTGGTGTGCGGCTGGGACCCATGCCCGCAACGGCCTGGGAACACGGCCGCTTTTCCGGACCTTATCTACGCGATGAACTATTAACCCGTGGCGTCTATGTAGAAACCCTAGAAACCTCTGCCACCTGGAGCGCACTAGATTCCACCTACGCGGCGGTGCGCGGCGCAATCCTTGACGCGCTGGGGGAGCACGGCAAACCAGGCTACGTACAAACCCACATCTCGCACGTCTACCCGGATGGTGCCTCGCTGTACTTCACCTTCCTTGGGGCGCTGGAGCCTGACGGGCTGGCCCAAAACGAGCGCATCAAGGCCGCGGCCTCCAAGGCGATCGTTGGTGCGGGTGCCACCATCACCCATCACCACGCGGTCGGCATCGACCACTCGCCCTATATGGAACACGAAATCGGTGCCCTGGGCATCGAGGTCTTGGCAAGTGTTAAACACACACTGGATCCCACCGGGATCATGAACCCCGGCAAACTCATCCCCACCCGGAAGAAGGACAATTCATGAGCCAGAGTCTTGAATCGCTGCACGCCTCAACCGTGCTGATCACCGGAGCCGGCATGGGCATGGGACGGATGTATGCGCAGCTTGCCGTTGCCGATAAGGCCCGGCACGTGATCCTCTGGGACATTGATGCGGCGGCCCTTGAAGAGTCCGCGGCCTTGTTGCGCGGGCAGGGAAGTGAAATTCATACCCAGGTGGTTGATGTCTCCACACTTGAAGCCATTGAGGAAGCCGCGGCCGAGGTCCGCAAGGGGCCGGGCACCCCGGATATCCTGATCAATAATGCCGGAATCGTGCGCGGCAAATACTTCTGGGAACACGACCAGCGCGCCGATATTGCCGCAACCATGAATATCAATGCGCTGGCACTGATGCACATTACCCGCGAATTTTTACCGGAGATGATCCGCGGAAAACGCCCCACTCGCATCGTCAATGTGGCATCGGCGGCCGGACTGCTGGCAAACCCGCGCATGAGCATCTACTCATCCTCTAAGTGGGCGGTGATCGGCTGGTCCGATTCGCTGCGGCTGGAACTGATCCTGGCCGGGCACAAACACATATTGGTCACCACCTTTTGCCCGTCCTACATTAAGACGGGCATGTTTGCCGGTGCCCGCGGCCCCCTGCTGACCCCGCTGATGGAACCCGAGACGGTGACCCGGCGAGTCTGGAAGGCCATGAAGGATGGTCAGGCCATGCTGATGATGCCATGGACCGTCAAGCTAAGCACCGCCCTACGCGGGGTACTGCCGCTGGCCGTGTGGGATGTTGTAGCCGGGCGCGTCTTTGGGGTGTACAAATCAATGGAGCATTTCACCGGGCGCAAAAACTAGGGCACAAGTACTAATTGCCCAAGTTCCTGGGTGCAACGGGTCAGCGCAACATAGAGCCCGTTGTAGCCGCGAGGTTCGGCGGCGATTCCGGCGGGGTCAACTAGTAGTGTTGCATCCCATTCAAGGCCCTTGGACTCGGTGGCACTGAGCACCGCGAAACCCGGCAATGCGGCTCGCAATGCTTCGACTCGGGTCACCGGAGCAATGATGCCCACCAATCCGCCGTCCCATCGATCGGCAAGATCCGTGATGGCTGTGTGTGAATGTGTCAGCAGATTCACCTCGGAAACGTTGTGCTCCCAGGGGTCGATACCGGAGAAACGCACGGCGCGCGGAGGCTCACTATGGCTATTGGCCAGGCGCAGTACCGGGTGCGTGAGTTTCATGACCTCGCCGGGGGTGCGATAGGAAATGCTCAATTTGGCCTCGCGCCAACGTGTGCCAAGGGGAGCGCTGACAGATTCGGCCCAGCTTGTATGTTGGTGTGGGGCCTCGGTCTGATCGATGTCACCTACCGCGGTAATCGATTTGGTGGGGCAGCGGCGCACCACCATCTGCCACTGCATATGTGAGAGTTCCTGGGCCTCATCGACAACCACATGCCCATAAACCCAGTCGCGGCGCGTGGCAGCCTGACCCGTGGTGAATTCGCCTTGGTCGGATGACGAATCCAGCTCTCCGATCTCATGCATGAGCGCATCGAGCAGTGGAATATCGCTGGGAGCCAGCCCGGCAGGTTCTTGCGTTAGTGCCCGAATCTCGTCGTCCGATAATCCGCTAGTCCACTTTTTGAGCAGTGTTGCACTGGCTAGTAGCTCCTGCAAGGATGTGGATGCATCGAGCCGTGGCCAAAAATCCTCAAGTGATGCGGTGATTCGCGCATCGCTGGCGATGGCTTCGCGCAGCTGCTCAAGATCTTCATCGGTGTAGGAACCATCAACATCGCTACCGCTGGCCATGGTGGTGACGCCACGGTCATCGTCCTTGGCCAACGCAGCATCAACGCCACCTAAGATGTCTTCAAGCCCGGATTCCATCCCTGCCATGAGTTCTTCACCGCGGGTGATCACGGCATCGGTGAGCAGCTCAAAGATGTGTTCGGCGAACACCGAGCGGGCGCCGTGATAGCTGCGTCCCGAACGTGCTGCGGTAATGGCTCGCTCAATGAGCCTTGAGGGGATTGAGTAGTTTTCACCTTCCCACTGCAGCGAAAAATCGGTGGCTCGCGGAGTGAAAGACCCGGCATAGTCAACAAGTGCACCCTGCCACAGGCCGCGTCCCTTGATTTCGGCGAGTTCACGCGACTCGCCGCGGTGCGCACGAACCCCCGGAACCAAGGTATCCGGCGTTGCGGCAACCATCGCCGATTCACCCAGGGCGGGCAGTACCTGAGAAATATATTCAAGGAAGCGCGTTGAGGGTCCAAGGACCAGCACCCCGCGAGTGGCAAGTAGCTGATGCGTAAAGAGCAGGTAGGCAACCCGGTGCAGGGCCACCACGGTTTTTCCGGTCCCCGGACCGCCCTGAACAATCAGCGGACCCGAAGCCTCGGCACGGACAATGTCATCTTGTTCGCGCTGCAAGGTCGCCACGGCGCTGCCCATCTTGCCGGTGCGTTTCTCTTGCAGGGCAGCGAGCAGCGCGCCGTTACCCACCGCATCCGTTGGGCTGCTGCCATCGAGCTGTTCATCGTCGAGGCCGATAACCGTTGCGTCGGCAATGCGTACGTGACGTCTGCGTGCCTGACCTTGCGGATCTACGGGGGTGGCGGTGTAGAAGGGCCGTGCGGCGGGGGCTCTCCAGTCAATGACCAGAGGGTCGCTGTACTCTTCGATACCCGGAATCCCCATCCGGCCAATGTGAAGGGTGGTTCCATTCAGCGCATCTAGCCGACCAAAGAGCAGCGAGTCTCCGGCATTGCGTAGTTCCTCGGCGCGAGCGTGCAAATTGCGCAGGCGTGTTTGTTCCACCGGGTCATTGCTTGGCACCGAAAGTTGGGCTCGAATTGTTTCTAAAGCCCTGTCACGATTCTGGCGCGCAGTATCAAGAACTGCTTGCTCCTGGGCCAGCGCCGAGGCAAGCGCTTCGGGCACGTGTTGGCTGGGGGATTCGATGGTGCTGCGCTGCAAGTTGCTTCTTTCGCTCAGAAAGGGGAGGGAGTTGGCTCGGTGAACAGTGTAGTGCTCTTATCTTGGGCTTGGACCTACACAATGGTCTCGGAGCTTGGTGTGCCGGATTCGGTAGGTTCTTTCAGAGCTACTGCTGGTTCTTCGGTGCTCTGCGGCTCTAGTAAGTACGATCCGACGGTGAGTATCGCAGCGCCAACTGCCATGAGGGTGCGCGGGTTTGTAATTCCGCGCTTGACCAGGCCCTGGTGAATTTTGGCATCTAGGGCAAAGCCCATCTTGGTGCTGGCATATCCGAGTGCGGAAAGCAGAAGGGTCATCCCGGAGCGTAGCTTGATGTTGTGTTTGGTGTCAGGGTCTTGTCCAGTACCAAACCATATCGATCCGCCGACCAGCGTGCCCGTGGCAATGCACAGGGTAGTGCGGGTTGATGAGCGCATTTTTGCCGGATCAATGAGTGTGAGCAGCCCACTTGCAAGTCCCACGCCAAGGGTAGGAAGGAGCTTGGTTTTGACTGCGCAACACTGGGTTTTGGTGGAATTTGCCATTCGCTCAGCGTACAAGCATCCGGCTCTACGTTCGAACGCCAAAGGGTTGTTTCCCGAACAGCACAACTCCCGCGTCCCTAGAGGTATTGGCCGACACCCCCTGAAAATACGATGGATATGTATTGGCCGCCGGCTGTGCCCTATCCAACCGAATCGTCGGTGCCGGCTGGGATGCTTGTGTATGAGGGGATTACCCAGAGTTTGGCCGGTGTTTAGGTGCTGGCTAGACACTTCGAAATAAATAGAAAATAACTTCGAATATCTAAAATTTATACTTCAAATCACCGCTGCTTAGTTCTATACTTGTGGTATGGCGAAGAAGTCATCAAGCGGTACTCCTACTATTGAAGCCACCCGTAGTGGTTCCAAGAAGAAGTTGAGTTACGCGGACTTGCAAGCCGACGGAGTGAACATGGTTCAGGTGATCGCCGATTTCCTCACCGTTCATGGTGCCGACGGTATTCGTGCTTTGGCCGCGAGCCTGAACCGCATGGATGTTCCCGATAATCATTTCGATACGGTAGAAAACCTTGTGGCCATGGAGGAAACGAAAAGTGCTCTGGTGGCCAAGCAAGTCGATCATGCGGTCGCCTACGAAGATGCACTTTCTCTTGATCGGCAGAGCCGCAGAGTGCGAGAAAAGAATCCGGGCTGGGGCGCCTCTAAAGAAATTGCGTTGGCCCTGAGGTTATCTCCCAAGCGCGGAACCGAATTCACCAATAGCTCCCGCATCTTGGAAGACGATCTTCCCCAGACTTTGCAAGGGCTACGTGCAGGAAAACTCACGTGGGTTCAAGCTCAAGTGGTGATCAGCGGAACCAGACATCTGCAACAAGAGAATCGGCGGCTGATCGACCAGCTCTTGTGGGAAGAGGTTAACAGCTGTTTTGACCAGGGAACCGCGTTGCTGACCTCGGTCATTTCTTACTGGGCCTTATTGTTGGAACCTCAGACCGAAGAAGATTTGGAAGACAAAGCGTGGAAGAACCGCCATATCGGTGGATATCAGATCAATGCCCATGAAATCCTCATCAGCGGAACATTTCCGCTATCCATGGGAGCTGCGATACTTCAGGTTCTGGCGAGAGAAAAAGCCAAGGCTCAAAAACAAACCGATGAAAAACGAAATGCCGGCCAAATCCAAGCGGATGCCTTCTATGGGTTGATCACCGGAGCCCACCCCGGTCGGAAGACTCGGCTGGAAATACTCTTGGTGATGGATGCGGCAGTCTTGGCCGGACAAAGCGATGAACCGGTGATGATCCCGGGCTATGGAATGATCAGCGCCAAGCGTGCCAGAGAGTTGATCGCCGAAGATCCCGAAGATCAGCTGGCCACTTGGGTGCGCGGGATCTACGTGAATAGCCGCACCGGCCGCCTGATGGCCATGGAATCTCAGGCACGGCGTTTCACAGGAAACCTGAAAAAACTCATTAAAGCGCGGGACCAATATTGCCGAACCCCGTATTGCAACGGAAAAATTCAGGATATGGATCATGTGGTCCAGGTTCGGAAGAACGGAAAAACCACTGAAGCCAACAGCTCATCGCGCTGTGCAGGGTGTAACCAGACCAAGGAAGCCCCAGGTTGGGAAGAAAAGCCCATTAAAGGGCAACGACATACCTTCAAAATCACCACCCCCAGCGGACATACCTACATCTCCAAGGCACCGCCGCTCCCGGGAATCAAAATTGAGGGTTATCCCAAGCGAAAACAAGAGGGAAACCCGCCGGGAGGCTCCCCACCGGGAAACCCCTAACCCCCAAAATAAGCACCACCAACACAGTAGGCAGCAGGACACCTCCACCCCAGAAGGGATCGGACGTGCCCTGCCGCCTACTCGTCGTTCCAAGCAGCAACCGGATGGTCAAAGGCCCAGGATCGAACCACCCCCCCGAATTCTTGAACCGAGTATCCGGAATTGAACCGACGCGGTACAACTGTTTGCTGCGTATCACCGTTCAAAGCATTGCTTTGGATAGGATGACCGGAGGATACGGTATTGCGTTACAGCGCTGCAGCAACCTTGACTCGAAGCGACCGGGGGAAGAACTAGAATCATGGCTACCAGGCGGCCCACGGCACAGAAGAACGCCGGGCAGAAACGACGTTGGCCACTATTCGCGGCGATTGGTTTACTCGTTGCTGTGCTGGCAGTTGGCAGCTGGGCGGCATACCAAATGTTCGATCCCGTCCAAGAACATGATCTAGGTTCTAAAACCTGTCATAACACCGAAAACGTTGGTGACAGAACGGGTATCATCACCGCGCCGTCAATTCGAGTTAGACACGGTCGCTGGGTCGACATCAAGTCAATTGAAATGCTCGAGCCAGTGAACTACAGGCTCTCCGGGGCCGGTGTTCAGGACCAAATATTCGCCATCGGCAGCATTGGCTACCCACTCTTCGATGATGGAACTGCCGCCGCCGCTGCATGGACCAAGCGGGATTTGCTCCCAGCACGTTTGGGTAATGCCCCGGTGCAATCGATCATCATGGCTTTAGAACCTGCAGAGGCAACGCGAGAATCCTCACTGTCAGGTTTCAAAGTTCGCTACACCAACCAATGGGGGATCCCCTACACGCTGAAAATCCCCGCTGTTTTTGAGGCTAAAGCCGATTGCTCTGGTGCACCGGAAACGCGCTGAGTTTCAAGCTCTTCATCCAGTTCAAGTACGCGGTGTAAAAGCCGATAGACTTGCGGTTTTGTGATTCGCGCATTCCAAGGGAGTCTAAATGTTCGGGGGAACGAACAAAGTAGTGGCCGCCAAGCGCAAGCTTGGAGCAGCCATTGCAACGGTCATGAGCTTCGGGTTGGTCATGACGGCATGCACCGCGGTGCCGGCACCAAGTAAGAATTCTGACGAATCGGCCGCCACGGTCGTTCGAATTATCGATGGCGATACAATCGTTGCCGATATCTCCGGCACTGACACGACCGTCAGGTTGCTAAATATTGATACGCCGGAAACTAAGCATCCGGATAAGCCCGTCGAGTGTCTGGGCCAAGAAGCAACAGACTTTACCGAATCCCTGCTGGCTCCGGGCGATAAGGTGACCCTCGCCTATGGCATCGAACGTCTTGATCCCTATGGTCGTACGCTGGCCGGCGTCTATAAAGATGAGAAGCTTGTCAACGCACAAATAGCTGCCGCCGGACTCGGGGTAGCCGTATTGTTTCAGCCCAATGAGCGCTTCTACGCCGAAGTTAAAGCGGCCGAAGAAGCGGCGCAAACAGCTGCCACCGGACTTTTTAGTCAAGCTATCGCCTGTACGGTACCGGCTACCGTTGCCGGTGCGCTTGCCGATTTTGATGAAGTTGAGGATGCAGATCCCACCTCGGCAGTAGCCGCAGGTAGTGCGCTTGGCGTTGCAGCCGCAGCAATTCTCGCCGGCAAGGCCAAGAATGCTGCGCTGAAATCGCTTCATGAGGGTGAAAGTACCGTGGCTGCAGGTATTTGGGCTGCACGTCGTGGTGCGGCGCAACCAAAGCTTGATGCCGCGCTGAAGCGTGCGACCGATATCGAAGTGAAGCTGACGCGGAGCCAAAGTACGCTAGCCGCCTCGGAAAAGGCTGCCAAGGAAGCCGCAGCTGCGCAGAAGGTCCAAGAGGAGAAGGCAAAGCAAGAGAAAATTGTGGCCGAGCAGAAGGCTGCAGAACTCAAGGAACAACAGAAGATCCAAGCCGAGCAGCAGGCCAAGGCCAAGCGTCAGAGCGCAGCGGCACATGCCGCCAAGGCCGAAGCGCAACGCAAGGCCGCCGCAAAGAAGAAGGCAGCGGCGCCGAAAAAGAAAAACGTTGTTCCCAAGAAAACCTACAAGGCGCCAGCCAAGAAGCGTGCACCCAAGAAATCTGGTGGCTCCTATTCCGGATACACCGGCCCACGTTGCTACGCACCAGGTGGTAAGAGCTGGAAGCCCTGCGGCTAAATAGATATCTGTCGGTGAAGAGTCTGGGTGAAGGGATCCTACAATTGGATTTTCACCGGGGCTCTTCACCTTTGAAGACGTGCTGACGGTGCTTGAGCTTGCAAGGATTCTGGATGCGATCAAGACGGATATCAGAGGCCAAAACATGCAGTAAATCTAAAAGTACGGGCTAACGCACCTGGTCGTAGTATGGCCTTAAGCGGGTTCTATGCTCACGAGCCGTGCCGGGGTCTTCGACGGGCAACGTATCTAAACCACGCGATTCTTGGTGACGGCCCTTGGGGCACAACATCGTTTATTGCCTCCAACGAAATCACCTGATGTAGCTTCCTAGATCGCTAGGTCGCACGTCGTTGGGCAGTCACCAAAATGTCGTCGGCGTCGGCGTATCCTCAACTGTGGAACCAACCGAATGAACATCGCAAAGGACATGATCATGAGTACGTTGGAAAACAGGATTGCAACAGCATTGGTGGTCATCGACATGCAAAATGCGGTTATCACCGATGCCCAAAATGTTGAATCGGTAACCAAGAACATTTCTCTGCTTGTTGAATCTGCGCGAGAATCCAAGACCCCAGTTATTTGGGTACAGCACAGCGATGAAGAGTTAGTTTTTGGAAGCAACGAATGGGAATTCGTCCAGAGCCTGAGGCCGCTCGAAACCGAGCCGCTCATCGCAAAGAACCATGGTGACTCATTTGAAGCAACGGAGCTTGAAACAGTTCTCGCCGCGGCCGGTGTGGGGCATCTTGCAATTTCCGGTGCCGAAAGTGATGCCTGTGTTCGATCTACGATTCACGGTGCTTTCACCCGTGGTTACGACGTAATACTTGTTTCCGATGCCCACACCTGCACAGATCGCACTGCGTGGGGCGCCCCGGAGCCAGCCTCAGTTATTGCGCACATGAATCTGTACTGGCAATTCCAAAGTGCTCCGGGCCGCACCGCAACAGTTTCCAAGACCGCCGAGGTGGTGTTTGGTTCGCGGCGAAGCTAGCGAGAAAACACCATACGCAGGATGTCGACTATGGCTTACGCGCAAGCCACACGGTACGTGATCCGCGCAATCTAATATCGGTTCGATTAACAAGCGCTGCGGGATGAGCTTGATCGAGCAATGCATCAATAATTGGCAGATCTTCCGGGCTGAGCTGATCTGCGATTCCGGTTCGAACGTTGCCAAGCAGGAGTTCGGCATACGGTCCAACAACTTCGGGTTCCGGGGCAAAGTCGTAACTGAAAATGCGTTGTTCGACCTCAAATCCTGCAGCAACTAAATCGGTTTCCCAGTCCGGGTACTTGTTCCAACCCCGGTTGTCGATGATCGCACGAATGCGTGCCTCCAGCCCGTGTGTACCGAGTTCCAAATCTTCTGGAATGTAGCGTGGGAAGCCATCCATTTCAATGACGGCAAAAACGCCGCCGGCATTCATCGCAGCAAAAACTTCGGCAAAGGTCTTGGCGGGCTTTGCTACGTGGTGCATGGAAGAAGCGGCCCACACAAGATCAAGGTTTCCGATCTCTGGCCACTGGGCATCAAGATCGGCATGAACGGTAACGACATGTTCGTTCAATCCCAAGGCAACCACCCTGCTGTGCAGTCGCTCAAGCATGGTTTTGGAGCTGTCAACCGCATACACCGTTCCCGCGGTGAAATGTCTCGCCAAGGCGATGGTTCCCGTGCCGGTGCCCGAACCAAGATCAGCAATCTTGTGTGGTGTTCCCGCGTTGCCCGCAATCCAGTCGGTGACTTCGGCTAGGTGGTCGGCCAGAACGCTTGCATCGAGATCGAGCATCTTGGCCATCCGCGCTTCATCTTCGGGGGAATGCGAATGCTCGTGTGAGTGAGAACCAGTGTGTTCGGTGGGATGGTGTCCGTGCTGGTGATGGTTATTCGTCATATACCAAGCCTAACCATGCAATGCACCTATGGCATACACTCTTGCGTATGACGCAAGAACTTTCCATGGACACTGTTATCCGCCAACGCATCAAAGGCCTGCGCCTGGCCAAGGGCTGGTCACTTGATGCCCTGGCAGCACGCTGCTTCCTTAGCCCCTCAACGCTCAGCCGCATCGAAACCGGCCATCGACGCATAGCCCTTGACCAACTGGTACCCATTGCCAAAGCGCTTGGAACAACACTGGATCAGCTCGTCGAACCCACGGGCGACGAAGACGTGGTTATTAGGCCAGAACCAGAGCACCAAGCAGGACTAAGCATCTGGCTGCTTTCACGCGAACATACGGCCAACGGAACCACTGTCGCCAAAATGCGCATCACCCCGGAGCGATCCAAGGGAAAGGCTGAACTCGCCGTGCATCCGGGGCGTGAATGGTTCACCGTGCTTTCCGGAACCGTTAGCCTCGTCCTCGGGGAGCGCACCATCCTCATCGAGGAAGGCAATGCCGCTGAATTCTCAACCATGGTTCCCCACCACATCGGAGCCCACCAAGGGCCCGTAGAAATCCTCACCATCTTTGATCATGGCGGAGAACGTGCACATATGCACGAGCACAAACACGACTAAACACGCTCGTCGGTGGGCCCGGTCCGGAGATATATTTCCGATTGATGGTTGTTGCGCTCGGAGGATAAAAAACTTGGGTTCCGCTCATTGGCGCGCGTTTACGCGTAGGGTTCGCTGGTAGGGGTACTTTCCCCTCACTTTTGGGAATGCCTCGCATTCCCGGCTAGGACGGCACAGCATGTCAAAGTCACCACGTAAGGCCGAAGCTAAGAAGCCTTCGAAGTCCATCAAGGAAAAACGCGCTGAGAAGCGTAGCAAGGGCACTGTTGAGTCTGTAATTGATCCGGTGCGTAAAGCTTCCAAGTAGGAATTATTTGCGGTGCTCAGCTAAGTGGGCCCGCACCTAAAAAGTGCCCGTGGCTACCGATTTGATTTGGTAGCCACGGGCACTTTGCGTTTAGCGGAGGGTGTTTTTAACGAACGCCAGCTCCACGATAGATACGAACCCAGGTATCGGGTGTAACGCCGAGCGAACGGCGCTGGTTTGCCACGCTGACGGTAACCGTCACACGCCATTCGGGGCTTGGTTGGAATGCCTTGAGCAGTGGACCGTGAAGGGTCAAATTTCCGTCGGTCACCTCAACCACGCGGCCGAGGTGCTCCGGGCCTAGCTCTTCGGCACGGACCATGGTTTCGCGGCGCAAGGTTTCGCGACCATGTTCCGGGCGAACTAGATTGCGGGCTTCACGCAATGCGGCGCTGCGGCGTTCTAGGCGAGATGCCTGTTGAGCTTTGGTTCCGGTGCTTACCAGGGGAGCTGGCGCCGCATCGTTGATAGCGGTGATACGGGTGAGGGCCTCTGGATATTTCTTCGAGAGCTTGGCCCAAAAATCCTGCGGTCCCTTGCCCATTAGGATCACAGTACGAAGTGTTGGTACAAGACGCAGGAAACGGCTTGCGGGTTCCATTCCCTCATTCAGGCGGGAGGCCTTGAGCATGCCCGTTTCGTCGCTCGGGAGGTACCACGGGAAAGCATTCCAGAGAATGACTTCCTTCGAATCGATGCGGGCCTCGGCCAACAGCGTGGCAAGAGCCTCTGCATTTGCGTCATCGTTCTCGGTCGAGAGGATGTCCGAGCCATCCTGTGGGCGGTTCACTGATTCGGGCGCCGGCAGCAATACCAAGATGCGGGCGTCGGTTCCACCATGAAGTGGGGCAGTGAACTGTACCGAACTTGTGGGGTTCTCGGCGCGCAGATCCTCAACCAGGGAATTAATGGGAGCTACATGTTCGGCCCACAACTCCGCTTCTTGGGAGTTTCTGAAGTCGGGGTCGGTCATTAAGCGGGGCATTTCAAGTCTCTCTTGGAACGGTTTGGGAACGTATCTAACTAGCATGTCACGCCGGCGTGCAAGGTGGTGGGGATTTTTGAATCAACTTGGGTGATGTTTAGCGCATCATCAAGGGGGATAACTGCCGCAGCGAATCAGGGCCTGGCCTGCTCAATCCGGGATGCAACCGCTTCCCAAAGATGCTTTTGTGCCTGGCGTTGTACTGTACTTTTGGCACCCAGTGGATGTAACGAACGTATGATCTGGACCTCGGGATGGGCGGCCAGAAGCTCGGGCAGTACCGCATCTGCTGCATCTCTAGCCTTGCGGCCCAACAGTAGCAGTAGCTTGAGATTTTTCATGAGGGAGAGTGCTTCCACTAAAGCTTTGCCTCCCTCGAGTGCTTCGTCGGGTAGCAGATCCTTCTTGGTTTCGCGTGGCCACGGGTACCCGTTCCAGAAAGAAATCTCCTCTGGGGCTATCTCGAACTCGGTCATCAGGTGTCTGAGGCGATCCGCTGCTCGGTCAGGATTTCGAATGCAGAAAAACTCTGGAACGCCGGCTCGTTCACCGGGGTCATTGAGTACGCATAGCACCGACGCCTCGATACCGCCGTGCCACGGTGCCGAGTAGGGGAGTTGCACCGAATCCTTGGCGATAGTGAGCTCGTCGATGAGCGCGTTGATGGGTGCCACATGAGGTGCCCGTGCACCAGCGCGTTGGGATTCCCAAAAATGGTCATCGAGTTGAGCGCGTTTCCAGTGATCTGCCGGTGCCATCGATTCCTTCTCGTTGCAGGGTTAGCTCTGTGGTCAATCAATTATCCGGTATGAAGAAAGCCGCTCGCACCCCACCAGGTGGAGGGCTGCGAGCGGCTTTGATTTGGTAGTGCGTGGGGGGCGTTAGACCGCCGACCATCCACCGTCGGAGGCAAGGATAACGCCGTTGACGTTGGTGTCATCATCGCTCAAAAGAAAGGTAATGGAGGCGGCCAGCTGTGCTGCCGTTGCCGCCGTAGGAACATTCACGGCCATCAGCGGGCCAAGGTTTTGCTGGGCAAAGGTCGAATCCATTGGCGCTTCAATGTTGGTGATGGTTGCCCCGGGGGCCACTGCGTTGAAACGCAGGCCCGACTTGCCGTACATGACCGCCGAGTTCTTCGTGATGCCAACCACCGCGTGCTTCGATGCGGTATAGGCGGCGCCCGCGGCGGAACCGCGAATCCCGGCTTCGGAGGAAATGTTGACCACCGATCCACGCCCAGCCTCAAGCATGAGCGGAACTACCGCACGAGTTAGGCGAAGGATCGAGGTGACGTTGACGTTGAACACGCGTTCCCAGGTGGAATCCTCAACCTCGTGGATGGGTTCAAACTTGTCCATGATTCCTGCGACGTTGGCCAGAGCGTCGATGCGGCCGTTGGCTGCTGCAACTACCGAATCAACAACCTGCTGATTGGTAATATCCCCGGCAACCGGGACCAGGTCTAGATCTGGGTTTGCAGAAACCAGAGCGTCTAGACGTTCGGTGCTGATATCTGCGGCAATGACCTTGCCGCCTTCGCGAGCCACGCGTAGCGCGGTTGCCTCACCAATTCCCGAGCCTGCGCCGGTGACGATGACCGTCTGACCCGCAAAGCGGCCGGTGGTTGGAACTTCTTGCCAAGTGGTTTCGGTGCTCATGGTCGACAAAGACTCCCTCATATGTGGAACAACAAGACACCTTAAGGTTATGACACTCTGTGTCATAACTCAATAGGCCATACTTGTGAAATGCACGATGAACAGCCAAATGCCACTCACAGAGGTACCGGACGCCCGGCAACTATCGACCCCGAGGCGGTAGCGGCCATTGCCCTCCGGCTCTTCGAAGCGCGTGGATACGAGTCTGTTTCCATGGAAGACATCGCTACTGCCGCGGGCATTGGACGCAAGAGTCTTTATCGGTATTTCCCCACCAAGGCGGCGCTGGTCTGGGGTGGACTAGATGAGGCCGTGAGCACGAGTAGAAGCCTGATGATGCAGGGGGATGTGGCTGGTGACCCATTTGGCGTTTTGTTGGCGGCCGGTCTGGCCCCGGTGGATCACTTGCCGGATCTTGCTGTCACCCGCGGCCGCCTACTGCTGATTGGTGCCTACGAAGAGTTGGCAACCCTTGTCCATGCAAAACTCAAGCAGCAACGCGTAACGGTGCGCGACTATTTGGCTGATACAGGTGCTGATGAGGATATCGCCGATTATCTTGCCGCAGCGTATTCGGCATGCCTCTTTGCCGGCTGGCTACGCTGGGCACGAAGCGATCAGGAGGATCCTCGCCCAATCCTTACCCGGGCGCTGAGCGTTATTCGACTCCCCGAATAGGCGGTTTTTTCGAAGGTTGCGGCACTGAACTTTTTAGTCACTAAGGGCACGGTTGTGAAATTTGACACACTACTGATGAAAATCTCCGAGTGGTCTGTGAAGTGTAAAAGTTTCTGGCATAATAGACAGGTACTCGATTTGAAGCGGCCCCTCTCTCCGCCTTGAATCCTGTCCTTTTGAAGATCTGCGGTATGACCCGCCCCACGGGTGCAGAAACAGAACTTCGCACATGTTGAGAAAACAGGAGTGACCACTAAAGTGGCCGTTAAAATTCGTCTGAAGCGCTTCGGCAAGATGCGCGCACCTTTCTACCGTATCGTCGTCATGGATTCGCGTGCCAAGCGCGATGGCCGTGCGATTGAAGAAATCGGCAAGTACCACCCGACCGAAGAGCCTTCGTTCATCGAGATCACCTCGGATCGCGCACAGTACTGGCTCTCCGTCGGCGCACAGCCGACCGAGCAGGTTGCCGCTCTCTTGAAGATCACCGGTGACTGGCAGAAGTTCAAGGGCATCGAAGGCCAGGAAGGTACCTTGAAGACCAAGGTTGCCAAGCCTGCTTTCGTTATCCCGGAGAAGGGCTCGGTCATCCTGCCCGAGGCCATCACCAAGAAGGCCGAAAAGCCTGCTGAGGCCGAGGTCGAAGCAGAAGCAACCGAGGCTGAGTAACCAGTGCTCACAGATGCGCTGGATCACCTGGTACGCGGCATCGTAGACACCCCGGATGACGTGCAGGTCGCGTTGAAGGGAAACCGTCGCGGTGACATCCTTGAGGTGCGCGTGCACCCCGAGGATCTCGGTCGGGTTATTGGACGTCAGGGTCGCACCGCTAAAGCATTGCGCACCGTGATTGCCGCACTGGCGGAAGAATCGATCCGCGTCGACGTTGTCGACACTGATCGTCGCCGGTAGCCAGCCTCTTTCACACTTTTTGTGTAGCAATGGTCTCTCGCCCCCTATCAAGGAGGCTGAGAGACCATTGTGCGTTAAACACAAAATGGGATGCATCGCTCACCACCAACGGGTCAAAATGCTCTAAACCCCCACGTAAGATTGAACCAAGACTTAGCGGTTTTCCGGCGCACACGCACTGGGGGACCACCCCCACGTAATTCAAGGAGAAACGCATGCGCCTGCAGGTAGCTCGCATTGGCAAACCACACGGTATTCGCGGCGAGGTCACCGTGCAGGTCCTCACCGACACACCACAGGACCGTTTTGTTCCGGGTGCGGTGTTCGAGGTTGAGCACCCCGGGGTCAAAGCCCTGACGGTTGAAGGTGCCCGCTGGAACAAGGAAATCTTGCTGCTTGCCTTCGAAGAAATCCTTGACCGCAACGTTGCCGAAACTATGCGTGGAGCCAAGCTCTTCATCGAAACCGAGGAACTCGATGACGATGAAGAAGGCTGGTATGAGCACGAACTTGTTGACCTTGAAGCACGCATTGCCGACAAGGTAGTTGGCAAGGTTACCGCCCTGCGCACCAACACCGCCCAAGACCTACTGGTTATTGAAGGTCATGATGGCGAAGAAATCTTCATCCCGTTCGTTGAAGACATTGTTCCCGAGGTCAACATCGAGGGCGGCTACATTTTGTTGACCCCACCGGCAGGACTCTTTGAAGTTAACCGCGAAGAGTCGGCCGCAGATGACGCCGGCAAGGAAGCCTAGGGACGAATCATGCGCATTGATGTTGTCTCAATTTTTCCCGAGTATCTCGCTGCCCTAGATCTTTCGTTGATCGGCAAGGCCCGTCGCGAAAACCTCTTGGACCTCAACGTCCACGATCTACGCGACTACACCCACGATCGCCATCGCACGGTTGATGACACCCCCTACGGTGGCGGCGCCGGCATGGTGATGAAGCCCGAGCCGTGGGCGGCAGCACTGGGGCGTATCGCCGTGGAATCCCCGGTAGCCACCGCCACCGGAGAAAAGCCAATCCTGATTGTTCCCTCGCCCGCCGGAGCAGTCTTTGACCAGGCCATGGCCTACGAGCTTGCCGAGGCACAGCACCTTGCTTTCGCCTGCGGCCGCTATGAGGGGATTGACGAGCGCGTCATCGAGCACGCCTCCGAAGCCTATGATGTGCGTCCGCTATCCATTGGTGACTATGTGCTCAATGGGGGAGAAGTTGCAGTGCTTGCCATGGTTGAGGCCATTGGCCGGCTGATCCCCGGAGTCATTGGCAATCCCGAGTCTCTGGTTGAGGAGTCCCACTCCGATGGCCTGCTCGAATACCCGGTCTACACCAAGCCCGCTAGCTGGGAAGGTCGTGAGGTCCCGGAGGTACTGCTCTCGGGTAACCATGCAAAGATCGCGCGTTTCCGCCGCGGCAAGCAGCTTGAACGTACCGCTGCCCGCCGCCCGGATCTGATCCTGCAGCTGGACCCGGAAACGCTGAACCGCCACGACCGCGATGCACTATGGCACAGCGGCTTCGCCGTGCACGAGGGAAAAATTATTCCGCGCAGCGAGCTTGCCTGGGGCTAACAACTTACCCGGCTTAGCGCCGTGCGCCGGCTTCTTCAAGAAGCTTGGCCACGGCGCTTTGCTGTTTCTGCCGGGCATGTTCAAGTGCGCTTACGCCCTGCGCATCGGGCAGATTCACGTCGGCTCCGGCCTCGATGAGCAACTTGATGACTTCCTGATGATCGGTGCCACCGCTGCCAAGGATTACCGCTTCGAGCAGGGCGGTCCATCCCAGATTGTTGACATGGTTCACGTCGATCTCTGTTTCAAGCAAGAGCTTAATCGTTTGAACATAGCCATGTTCGGCTGCTGGAATGAGCGCGGTGCCACCGTAACGGTTAGTGGAAGCGACATCGGCTCCGTGCGCCAGCGTGAGTTTCAGGATCTCGTCTAACCCTTCGGCTCCGGCAAACAAGAACGCGGAATCCTGTTGCGTATCTTGGGCATTGACATTCGCACCGGCAAGAATTAAGGCTTTGGCTACATCTACCGCGTTGGAACGCGTGGCCAAAACCAGTGCCGGACGGCCTTCTGCATCCTTGGTATCAACATCGGCGCCAGCGCTCACGAGTCGTTGAACTTCTTGTGCGTCTTGTTCCGCTACCGCGGCACGTAGTTTTTCACTCAGGGCGGCTATATCTTGTGCCGGCGGAATGAAGTCAGCTGATTCGTTGGGTGAACGTTGCTCGGGTGTGGGCAGAGACGGAGAAATGCTACCGGTTTCTTGAATGCTGCAAGCACTCAAGGCCACAGCGGTGAGAGCCAGTGTGCCCAAGATCAGGGGGCGTTGCAAGAATCGAGTTAACATGGCAAAAGCCTATCGGTAGCTTTTTGCTCATGGGAGTAGGAATCGACTGTGAAAGAGCCGAGGAAAAACCACGAAGAGTTATTGGTCTTCTTGCCTCCTCGGATCCGAGGATGCACCGAAGCACACCGGGGCAAGGGCGAAAACCTGGCTGTGTCCAAGTCGACTTCGCGCAGCGGCTCAAGGTGTGGCAAAATAGAATCTTGGGTCTACTGGGTTCAGCTCCTGCCGCAGGGGGAACGAGTCAACAGTCAGACCGCCGAGGGTTCACAAATGGATCCCGGTACTAAGCTTCGGAACACCAAATCTTTCCAGTGCAGCATCTTGACGCTGTGCAATGGGAAATAAGTGCTCCGTGTCTAAGGTAGGTGACCTGCGGCGTCTGCCTAGGAGATGCATTCATGCATATTCTCGACTCTGTCGATGCAGCCTCGCTGCGCACCGATGTTCCGACCTTCCGCGCCGGTGACACCGTCAAGGTTCACGTAAACATCATCGAAGGCAAGAACTCCCGTGTTCAGGTCTTCCAGGGCTTCGTCCTTGGCCGCCAGGGTGACGGCGTTCGCGAAACCTTCACGGTTCGCAAGGTCTCCTTCGGCGTCGGTGTAGAGCGTACCTTCCCGGTACACTCCCCGGTACTGGACAAGATTGAAATTGTAACCCGTGGCGACGTTCGCCGTGCGAAGCTCTTCTACATGCGCGATCGCCACGGCAAGGCTGCGAAGATCCGCGAAAAGCGCGACTTCCGCACCGCCAAGTAGTAAGAAAAGCGAGAACCTTCCTCCCGCGCCTTTCGCGTGCGGGAAGAAGATCCATCGTGGATCAATCTACCGAATCGGAACGTTTTTCCGCTTCAGCAAAGCGCCGGTCCCGTTCGCGGGGCTGGCGCTTTGCCGTTGGCGCCCTCATGGCAGCAGCACTGATCACCCTGGTGATCCGTGCGACAGTCATTGACTTCTTCTATATCGGCTCCGAATCCATGGAATCGACGTTGAATCCCGGCGATGGGTTGTTAGTAAACCGTCTTGCCTATAAAAACCGCGAAATTCAACGCGGAGACATCATTATCTTCGACGGTCGTGGATCCTTCCTGCCCTATCAAAAACCAAACCCCATTGACTCGTTGGCCTGGGCCCTGCGTCTAGCCGGGAACGATGCGGTATACGTGAAACGAGTCATTGGAGTCGGCGGCGACACAATTTCCAGTAGGGGACAGGGCGGGAAACTACTTCTGAACGGAGTCCCACTTGATGAGCCGTACCTTTTTGCCGGGGATAAGCCCAGCGAACAAGAATTTAGCGTGGAAATTCCGGCTGGACGCCTCTGGGTCATGGGGGATCACCGCTCGGTCTCCGAGGACTCGCGCGCACTGCTTGGCGCACCCGGAGGCGGGATGATCAATACCAACCGTGTGCTAGGAGAAGTTACCGACGTGATTTGGCCCCTCGAAGCCAAACGATCGGTCACCGAATAACCAAAAACTTTGGTGCCGACAAATCTTTTTGAAAATCCCTTCTCGTTCTTGACCTGCGTCAAGGTAGCTACGGCGCAATCACGATGTACTGGTGGAACAGCGCATCAAAAGCGCAAGCACCAAAGAGACAAAGGTAGAGATCATGAAAACCGCAAGATTTGAGACAGAACCATTCACCTGCCCTTCGTGCATCAAGAAGATTGAAGGGGTAGTCTCCAAGCTTCCCGGTGTTTCCTCCACACAGGTCATGTTCAATTCGAACAAGGTCAAGGTCCAATTTGATAGTGAGCAGATTCAGGCAGAGGCCATCTCCAAAACCATCACCGATCTGGGTTACCCGGTTCTAGCACAAAAGGTTTCCTAATCAGTTACTGATTGAATGGGTGCCATGGACTTACCTCATGGACACCCGCAGGGGGACGACGCGCTCGAACAACTTGTAGCGCGCGTTCCCCTTTTCTCTGCCCTAGTGCCAGACGAACTCACAGCGGTGGCGCAACGTGTACGTCCCCGCAAGCACCCCCGTCAGGAACAGCTCTATGGTGCGGGAGAGAAAAACTCAAAACTCATGATCATTCACGCAGGACGCGTGAAGATCTACCGGATCACCGAATCGGGACACGAGCAGGTGATCCGCATTCTGGGGCCCGGGGATTTTTTGGGTGAATCAACATTTATCAGCGGCGCCACCAGCGACCATTTCGCGCTGACCCTAGAAGCTTCGGATATTTGCGAACTACACCATGACGAACTTCACGACTATTTGCTCGCCTACCCATCGGTTGCGGTAAAAATGGTTGAGACTCTCAGCGCAAGGCTTGCCGGAACCGAACACCAGCTCAGTATGCTTGCCGGCGAGGATGCCGAGCATCGGCTCGCCGCCTACCTCATGGCGCTTCACGATGCCTCGGGCAAGGCCCTGGTCAAGCTGCCCACCACCAAGAAGGATGTTGCCTCGTTCCTGGGGTTGACCCCGGAAACATTAAGTCGCAAACTCACCCAATTTGAAGAGATCGGTTGGTTGCGTCTTGGATCACGGCGGCAGATCGAACTTTTGGATGTAGAAGCGCTGCGACTGATCTGAGCAAAGCTGAACTCATGAATTAGCAAAGCCCACGAGGGCTAGTAGGTTTTTGCGTTCTTGACCTACATCAAGGCGCAATCTTGGGGGCTTGGATGTAATGGAAGTGGAAGATCGTGAATCCGCGCGATCTGACCTTCCACATCCAAGGAGTTAAGTTCACATGACCGGCAAGCATAAGGCACAGATTGCGGCCCTCACCGGAGCCCTGCTGTTGCTCAGCATCGTCCTGCATCCGACGGGCCTGCACATTGCCCGGGATGTGCTCTTGTTTGGCTCCGCGGTCATCGCCGGGGTGCCCACGGCAATTCGTGCGTTCCAGGGCCTGCGGATGAAGGCCTTTAGCATTGATCTTCTTGTCACCATCGCCGTCGTCGGAGCACTGATCATTGGTGAGTACGTGGAGGCGGCAGTTGTCTCATTCCTGTTCATCTTCGGAGCTTGGCTTGAGGCACGAACCCTGGAAAAGACTCGCTCCTCGCTACGAAACCTTGTTGATTCCGCCCCGCAGGAAGCAACGGTGTTGCGCGACGGGGAAAGCATCACGGTGCCGGTAGATGACATTGTTGAGGGTGACACCCTCATCATTCATTCCGGTGGCAAGGTAGCGGTTGATGGGGTGATTGTTTCGGGCCGCGGCCACTTGGTTGAAGCGGCGATTACCGGCGAATCGGTACCGGTGCCCAAAACTATCGGGCAAAAAGTTTATTCCGGAACCCTACTAGATACCGGATTCCTGCATGTGGAAGCCGAGCACGTAGGCGATGACACAACCTTTGCACAGATCATTGAGCTGGTTGAAGAAGCCCAGGAAACCAAGACCAAGGCCCAGCGCTTCCTGGATAAGTTCGCCAACATTTACACCCCTGCAATCGTTGTACTCTCCATTATTGTGTTGATCTTCAGCCGCAACATTGAATTCGCACTGACCTTCTTGGTCATTGCCTGCCCCGGTGCCCTGGTCATCTCCACGCCCGTCTCGATGGTTGCCGGATTGGGTAACGGTGCACGCCACGGCGTGCTGCTCAAGGGTGGTGACGCACTTGAGCGTCTATCCAAGATCGACACCCTGGTCTTTGACAAGACAGGTACCCTCACCGAGGGCAAGCCACGGTTGACCGAGGTCAAGACCGTCAACGGAAATGATGAGCATCAGATTCTTGCCATGGCAGCAATTCTTGAAACCGCTTCCGAACACCCACTGGGACGCACCATCGTGCAGGGCGCGCAGGATGCCGGCATCGACATTGAATCCAAGCCACACGATGTCCAAGTCATCAAGGGCGGCGGCATTGGCGGTACCGTCAAGGGACAACATGTCGTTGTTGGTACCCGTCGAGTGCTCAACTCCCTAGGCGTGCAGATTCCCGAGGCAGTTGCCGCACACGCCGTGACGCGCGAACGGGAAGGGAATACAGTTGTCTTCGTGGTCATTGAGGAGATTCTCGTGGCCACCATGTCCATCGCCGACACGGTGCGTGCGGAGGTTAAGGACGCGATCACCGCGCTGCGTGCCGGAGGCATCAAGCACTTCTACATGCTCACCGGAGATAACAAGCACACCGCTCACCTCGTGGCAGCTCAGCTGTCCATCGAAAACGTTCACGCCGAACTGCTGCCGGCCGATAAGGTGACCCTGGTGGCCGCGATGAAGGCCGAGGGTAAACGCGTGGGAATGGTGGGCGACGGTATCAACGATGCACCGGCGATTGCCACGGCGGATATTGGTATTGCCATGGGTGCCGGAACCGACGTATCGATCCAAACGGCCGATGCGATTCTCATGGGCAACCGTTTTGACCAGCTGGTCCACGCGGTGTCCCTTGCCAAGGCCACTGTACGAAACATGAAACAAAATACCTTCATCGCCATTGGCACAGTTGTCATGTTGCTCCTCGGTGTCTTGTCCCAGAAGGTGTTCATGTCCACCGGCATGCTGGTTCACGAGATTAGCGTCATCGTGGTGATCCTCAACGCCATTCGTTTGGTTCGCTTCAGTGACAAGAAGGGTGCGGCACATGCGGCTCTACCCGCCATGGAACAAACCGAAGAGTCCAAGGAACTGCTGGAGGAAAGCCAGCGGTAGCATCGCCACCTAAACACACTCACCAGCTGATGGCCTTGTTTCGCATGTGCGGGTGCAGGGTCATCACCTGGTGACGGTGCTGGTTCAGAACCGTAATTTTTACTTGCGCGTCAGTTATGTACGTTCACGCGCGACGGGGATTACCGCAAGATGGGCATCGATACTGTGCCAGTGGTCTTCGGGACTACGAATATTGGAATCAACACGTGGTGAGCCAATGCCCCGAACCTGCTGTTTTGCGGATAAAGTCGTGATTCTGCGCTCCATCGTGGGCCAACAAATTCCGGGGGAGAATCACCAATGCATCAATCGTTGCCAGCCATTATTAAACGCCTAGCGGTGCTTAGCGTGAGCATGCTGCTGGTGCTTGGTGGTGGGCAGCTTGCCACGGCAGCTAGTAGTCATGCCGCAACACCCCTGGTGATAGCCGAACAGCTACCTGCTGCCAAGAACCCGCGGACCGTAGAAGAACTCTTCAACGACTACGTGCGCCAGATCGACCCCGCAGCCTTGGACCAGCTACAGGCAATCATGCTCACCAAAAACGGGTTCATTATTCGTACAGGTGCACTATCCTCGGGCCCTCGTGCAGTTCCACGGATGGCAACCTTGGATATTTATCCACGGACAAAATTGACACCGGAACAATTTGCGAGCAAATATTCAAACGTCACCCTGCGTGAAGCCGCCGGCCCCGCAGAATCCTCCGCGGCAAACGAAGTTCTCGGCGGGATGGGATATGGTTCCGAGCTGGCACCGGAAGTCTTTGCCGTGTGTTCCATTGGATTCGCTGGATTCAATGCGGTGGGAGCACCGGCAGCGATCTCCGCAGGACATTGCACCCGGGATGGGAAAATCAAATCACTTCGGGTGGAAAAACCCTCCTCGAGTCAGGACTTTGGCGGACTTGGAACAGCACTTGGACAATTTGGATTCGCCCAATTTGGGGGACGCAACAACACGGCAACCACGCTCAAGGGAAACTACCTGGTAGGTAACCTGGGAACAGATATATCGGTCATCAACCAATTGAATCCGGGATTTAAAACCCAGCCATACCTCAGCGGCTGGGCCCAGGGGAAAGCCGAAAGTCGCGGCCCCAAAATCACCGGGATCACTCAAGCCAAGCTTGGCACCAAGGTTTGTAAGTCCGGGCGAACCACCGGGTACACCTGTGGCACGGTTGACGAAGTCGGAATCTTTGTTGTGGGCGGCTTCAAAAACACTTCACGTGATATCCGTGCCATCCACGGATTCGGCATGAAAAATCGTAACTACCGGCTCGCGGATGAGGGTGATTCTGGCGGTGGAGCTATCTCCGGCAGTAGCGCCGTGGGAATCACCAGTGCCATCGCCGATGATGACGGGGGACGAGCATACTTTGCCGATATTACCCGCGCACTGAAGGCAACACCTGGCTACAGTATTAAGCTTGCCCTGAATACTCCCAAACTTAGTACCGCCGCCAGCAAAGCCGGACTCGAATTTGGCACCCGCATCAACGGTAGCGTTGCCAACGCTCCGGCAGGAACCACGGTCAGGGTGAACGCTGGTGGAAAAACGATCGCCAAGGCGAAAGTCGAAAAGGGAAAATTTAGTTTCAAAACCCCACCTGGCGCCGGAAACCTGACATTCAGTGCGCAAGCCGTTAGCGGATACAACAAGTCCTCTACCGCTACCAAAAGCTACAAACTAGTGGTTCCGCGACCAAAGATCACTTCCCTGAGCAAAGCGGCACGTGGAACCAACGCACCACAAATAATTTCCGGCACCGGTACGCCTCAGGCAACCGTGACACTCAACCGGGCGGGGAAACCTAAAGTAACTGCCACGGTCTCGGCCAAGGGGAGCTGGAGCATTAAACCGAAGGGTTCCTGGGGCTATGGGACCACTACAATCAGCACAACACAAAAAATTGGGAAAGATTCCTCGCCCGTAGCTAAATCCACGTTCAAGCTCATCCCCAAGGCACCCACGATTACCACACCCAAAACAAACGCCAAATTCGCCTACAGTAAAGCACCACGTACTATCGGCGGAACCGGAATCAATGGGGCGACGGTCAAGATCAGCGCCGGCAAGAACACCATCAAAGTCAAGATTGTCGGCAACAAATGGAAAGCTAAACTCCCGGTGCGACTGGGAGCCGGGACGCATCAAATCACGGCAACACAAACCATCGCTAAAACTTCCTCCGCACCAACTCATAGAAGCATCACGGTTGCCAAACCTGTGCGCCGCTAAGATACGGAGCAGCGGTCGGCCGCGCCTCCTGACTGTACATCTTCAGTACGTGAGTCAAAGAAACCAGCAGAATACACCGCTTCTCCCCGTGCCAGATGGGCTGATTGATAGCAAGGCAACGTAGGCTAGGAACCTGTGTTACGCGAGCGAGGAGCAACCAACTAAACAGTTGGCCACCTATTTCGAGCAGCACCAAAGAATCTTAGTTATCTGAAAGGGCACCACGTACGTGACGCACGCCAGCGAGCCAACTGCACCCGAAGGCAACTCGGGAAAGAAAAGAAATCCCGTCTGGGCGGCGGTGCGTGAAATCCTCATCGTCGTGGTCATCGCGCTGATCATTTCCCTCGTAGTAAAGACCTTCTTCTTTAGGGCGTTCTACATCCCTTCGGGATCGATGGAAAACACCTTGCAAAAGAACGATCGAATCTTTGCAAACCTCATGGTTCCGGGTCCCTTTGAGCTACAACGCGGAGATGTAGTGGTCTTTAGGGATGATCAGGGATGGCTGCCACCCATCGCCTCCACCGTCACCAACCCGGTGAGCGAATTCATGGCGTTTGTTGGACTCATGCCAGATCCCTCGAATCAACACCTGATCAAACGCATTATCGGAATGCCGGGGGACACCGTTACCTGCTGCGCACCCGATGGGAAACTGACAATCAACGGGGTGTCAATCACCGAACCCTATATCTTTGAAGGCGATGCTCCCTCGGACCAAGAATTCTCCAAGGTAGTGCCTGAAGGCAAAATCTGGGTCATGGGAGACCACCGCGCGGAATCCGCCGACTCCCGCTACCACGAGGACCTCCAAGGCGGCTTCGTGGATCTAGATTCGGTAGAAGGTAAGGCTTCGGTTATTTCCTGGCCGCTGGACCGCCTCGGCGGCATCTCGAACTACTCGGAAGTTTTCTCTTCTGTCCCGGACCCACAAGGTGCGGCACCGGCGGTTAATCAGCCGGCCGAAGAATCCGGCAACTAATGGCTTCGCAGGCACCCACTCTCGAACACGAACGCGCGTACGCCAGCGCCGGCGGATACACGCTCATTGGTGCTGCCGATGAGGTCGGGCGCGGTGCGCTCGCCGGTCCGGTCTCGGTTGGCTACGTGGTCATCGACCCGAACGTCGCCAGTGAGCTTCCGGGAGTCAAGGATTCCAAGCTACTTTCTTCAGAAGTCCGCCATGCCCTAGTGCCACAGATCAAAGACTGGGCAGCGGGTTGGGGCGTGGGGCATGCAAGTGCCGCAGAAATCGATGAAATCGGTCTGGTCCCTGCCCTGCGTCTTGCCGGATTACGTGCCTTTACAGCCAGCACGGCACAGGCTGATGCTGTGCTTCTTGATGGAAACCTAGACTGGCTCTCGGCAACTAAGCAGCCAACGCTGCTCGATTCGCTCATGCCCGGCTTCGATGACCCGGCAGCGATCGATGGGTTGCTGATTCCTGTGCGCACCCTGATCAAGGGCGATTTGCTGGCGCTTTCCATTGCTGCGGCCTCCATTTTGGCCAAGGTCGAGCGTGATGAGCTGCTCGATGGTTATGATTCAACACACCCGGCGTACGGTTGGATACAGAACAAGGGCTATGGGACTATCGGGCACCGGAACGCAATCGTAGAGCTCGGTGCCACCGACTATCACCGCAAAACTTGGCAGCTAACCCCCAAAGCCGCGCCAGTACCACGAAAGGGCAAGTAAGCATCATGAGTGCCGAAGACCTTGAAAACTATGAGTCGGAACTTGAGCTGCAGCTCTACCGCGAATACAAGGATGTTGCTAACCTCTTCAACTTTGTTGTTGAAACCGAGCGCCGGTTCTATCTTGCGAACGGTGTTGATCTCAAAACCCGCTCGGCCGATGGTGAAGTATTCTTTGACCTCACGCTTACCGACGCCTGGGTCTGGGACGTGTACCGCACCGGCCGCTTCGTAAAATCGGTACGCATTGTCACGTTCAAGGACGTGAATATCGAGGAGCTCAACCGTATGGAAGAGCTAACCATCCCCAAGGATGGAATGGAACTGGACTAAATAGGAGATGAGCGTGAACGGCGAGGAAGAACCTGAAAGCGACGTATTTGGTGAATACCATTTCGCACGAGTCTCAACCGGCGCCCCACAGGGCCTGCCGTACCTGAGCTCGCTGCGCTTCGAATTTCAGGGCGCCGAGATCGATCCGAACTTAGCCCGCGAATCCTTTGACGCGGCGGGCCACGGCCTGAAGGACTCACTTGAGCGGTATCGCGGTGAACTTCAGAAACACCAAGCCGACTTTGCGAAAGCCTTTCTAGAAGGTTCCTACGATGAATCCTTGCTCTCGGCTTCCGATGAGCTACAGGAATCCCTTGAATCCTTGGGGCTGGCGCACCAGGGATGGACCGGTCACCCGTTTATCTCCCGTGCCATGTACCGCCGTGAGTCGCATGAACCACAAAGCGATGAAGCCTTGGCGGCAATGCTTGAAGCCGACGAAGCTGCAAGCGCCGACGATTATCAGTCCTATGGGCCGAGGCTTAACGAACTTGGTGTCACCGTAGTGCTTGATGAAATCGTGCACGATGATGGCGAGCGGATCCTGCGGTTGAATTCGGCAACTGTCCACTCCAACGGGGTATCACTCAGCGTCGACGGGATCTTTTTGCGTGGTCCGGGCGAGGACGCACTGGCCTGGCACCACCGCGGCAACGACCAACTCGGGCAGTTGGATTTGGCCCTAGAATTGCGTGATCCAAGTACCGGAACCGGCTACAGCGGTGAGATGAACGGTGGCGATGGCAACTATGAATCGTATGGCTATCGCCTGTCGCATCGTTTCTGGATCCACAGGGCGCTAGAAGCTAATGAACTACGTGGAATCTTCACGCTCGTCAATGCCGTCACCGCTAGCGGAGACAGCGAAATTTTGGATATCGACTTCACCCTTGATACCACGCAGCTACGTGAGGCCACTACAGGTCTGCGTATTTTTGGCAGCTGACAAGGGTCGTGCCGTAACCCTTTCTCATAAGTGTGGGAGGTGGTTGCTAAGCTCTGCCCAATGATGTGTAGCGTTACTTCCTGCGCAATCATTCCCTTGTTCAGTGTGATGCCGCCTTGAGGAGACCCACGTTATGCCCACAAACCATGTGCCAGATGAAAACCCAGCCGAAGATGATGGGCTCGGAGTGGTCAGCTTCGGATTCGTTGGCGGATCCCAAGCCTCGGACGGGATCAATCTGCACGATCTCGGGCTTACCTTCGAAGATGGGCAACCGGATATCGACACCGGACGACAGCACTTCTCCAACAGCATTATTGAACTGAACGAATCGCTGACCCGATATCTTGGCGAACTGATCAAACGTGAAGCCAAACTCCCGGAGCTTCTTGCCAGCTCGGACACCGATCCTGTGGTACTTGCCGCATCGGATCAGGTTCATGACGCACTGTTTAATCTGCGTGTTGGCCACCTTGCCTATACTGCCCGTCCCTTCCTCAGTGGCTCGCTGATGAGGCAGGACGAGGACCCGTATGAAAGCCAAGAGTTTTCGCACGATGAGATGGATTTCTATCCCAAGAACCCGGATGAGGATGAGAGTTACGGCCCCACTGAAGTCGAACTCGGATTGCTTGTGGCACTGAATCAACCAATATATTCGGGAAACGGCCGCCGCGTCCAAGTCGTGTCCGCATGCGTGTATGAAAACGGCATCCTGGTCCAGGTGGAAGCAGGTATCTATGACAGCGTGCATGCCGATCGGGATAAGTGGCGCCAACGCAAAAATTCGATGCCGGAATTCGAGCTGGTAGCCGATGATCCAACTACCAAGATGATGTTCACTGCTTCCCAACAAGCAGTGGACTTCCACGACTTCAACAAGATCACACGGACCACAGCCGATTTTTGGATGCCGCACGCTCAGAAGGCTACAAAACTCGCCTGCACCCTGAAGATCGCAAACATTCCCGATTACGAGCTTCGCGAAACAACATTAAACTTGAAATTCGAGCTGGACACCAGAGAGATGCGCAACGCTTACGATCAGCGTTCACTGAAGTTCTAATTCCCACCAAATTCGAAAGATTGCGCATGGAACTCTTTAACTCAATCCTCAACATTTCCTATGGCCAGTTCTACATGCTCAGCGGTGAATCCGAGTATGACCTTGACGCTGCCTTCAAGGGGCAAACTAACGGCCTGTGTGGTGCCGCTGCCGCCCAAAATCTCTTCTTCATCACGGGACTGCACACGGGCCACGTGGAATTGGCTGTCCACCTTCACCAGAGCACGCCCGAGCTCGACGAATCATGGGAAGACGTAGTTGAAGTTTCCTATCACCTCACCGGGGAACTGAGCCTCGAAGAATGCTGCGGCAGCACTTATGACCCATTGCCGATTCCGCTAGGAAACTATCGGGTCCGCTACTCGGGAAAGAAGATGGATGAAGCCCGAGCGGAAGACTGCATACTCGAGGATGAACCAGCCATCGATAGCTACCGTGTGGACTTCTGGCCACGTGCCGATCGATCCGCTGATGCGATCATCCGCCAACACAGCGAACAGGCGGCCTACTGGCATCAGGCCTGGGTCTAGGGGATATGAAGGGGGAGCGTCACCTAGACATATTTTCATACGGGTCTACGCGCTTGAGGCTGAAGTGGCGCTCCACTGTGGGGCTTGCCCTGAGTTTTCTGCGTTACACCGATGGTTCCTTGATTTACCTTGACGCGAGGTGAAATGGTGGACGTATAGGAAAAGAGGCAGCCATTATGAGCGATTCCATTGATCGGCCGCAGGGCGATAAATCGACTGCCGAGAACTGGCGTGAACGGGTGCTTGATGGTGTGGGGCGCCGACTTGACCAGATGATGGCTTCAAAAGAGGTCACCAATTTTTCCGGCGAGTCTGAACGTGCAACCGTCAACGCGATGGCCGATGCCGTCCTAGCGGCCAACAGGATCAATGACCGACTAGGCGCCTTTTACACGACGGACCGCGTGCGCAAGGTGCTGGGTGGGATTTCGCGCCAAGCTGTGAGTGAGCGAGTTAGGAATAATCGCCTGTTGCGTGTCACCACCGCCGATGGAGTTGTCCTCTTCCCGGCATTCTAATTCGCCAGCGGTGTCGTGCTTCCGGGACTCCAAAAACTGCTGCAGGTCCTACTAGAGACAGGCGTGGATGGATGGACCGTCGCCTACTGGATGACCTCCCGTTTGGCCCAGTTCGGTGAGGCAACGGCACTGGATGTCCTGGTTTCGGGCGATACCGATCGGGTCGCCGCGCTGCAGAAGCTTGCCGCCGATGACGCAGCTGGCTGGCACGCGGCAGCATGAACCGGGCTTCCCGTACGCTTCGGTTTCCAGACCCGGAAAAAGACTTCGTAGCTATTCTCACCTACGTCCACCGTGCGCGGGTGTGCCGATACCGCGCGCACGGACTGCACAGCCCGTGGTACTTCTCCAACAGTGGGGGCCGCTTCAACCTGGAGGCGCCGCGGCGGACGCTGAACACCGCGTCCCCGAGGAAGTTGCCGTGTGGGAGTTCCTCGGGGTGGCTTTCGTGGGGGATCCTGCTCTTCCGGCATCAATGATTGCCGAGCGCTGGATCTCCCAGCTAGAGATTCCGGGCACTAAAGCAGCGGATTTCACGGCGGGCGCCGCGTCGGCCTTCGGGATCGTTCCCGGTGATATCACCGCCCCCATGGACGATCACTATGTGATGACGCGCGTCTGGGCCGCAGCGATGGACGCCGCCGGCTTCGAGGGGATCCAGTCCCGCTCCCGCCTCGGTGCGGGAACTAACCCCACGTGCCTCTACGTCTTTGGCCCCGCAGGGGAACACGAGCTCGGCGGCACCAACGCACGGGTTACGATGCGTGCGGTGATCGAGACGATGCCGGTCTACACGATTGACAGTATCCCCACCTCCGACGTGCTCGTCGTGGACCCCTAACGGTTTCCACGACGTGTTCTAGGTCCAGCGGCAGCTGAGCGTTGGTGCGACGGTTCGCTCTCTGATCACGGTGGCTACGGAACTGATCAAAAAGTCGCACTGGATTACCCCGCTGAGCCACGAAAACTCGACCACATGATCTGGCGTCATACCTCCGGGTGTCATCTCAACGTAGGCGATCTCTAAGCTCACAGATTCCCTCCTGCGCTCGCGGAATCGCTTTTATCCACATTCCTTACATCATTCACCCACGATGCACTGAACACCCTCACCCTTGAAAGTGAAATCCACATAGGAGTGAAGGGGTAGGCGCGATGGGAAATCATAAGCAGGAACTTGGTGCAAAGGGCGAAGACCTTGCCGTGGGGTACCTTGAAGAATCTGGATACGTGGTGCTCGAACGAAACTGGCGCTGTAACATTGGCGAGCTGGATATTATCGCCGAGTATGGCGGGAAGATCATCGGGGTGGAGGTCAAGACTCGCAGTTCGTTGGGGTTTGGCCATCCGGCCGAAGCAGTCAACTCAACAAAACTACGCAGGGTCTCTAGGCTGACCCGCCGTTGGTGCGTTGAACACCGCAGAAACCCCAACACCGTGCGCGTGGATGTTGTGGCAATTCTGCTCGAACCCGGACGACAACCGCATATCGAGCACCTCGCCGGGGTCGAATCATGAGCCTGGCACGCACCCTGGGCATCGGCCTGACAGGTTTGAACGGCCAAATTATTGAGGTCGAGGCGGATGTGGGTAATGGTATCCCCGGGTTCCTGTTGCTCGGGTTACCCGATGCCTCGCTTAACGAATCACGTGAACGTATCCGTTCAGCGGCACGAAACTCGGGACTGCCCCTGCCCAACCGGAAAATCACCGTCAATCTGACCCCGGCGACCATGCATAAACGCGGATCGGGATTTGATCTTGCCATCCTGCTGGCAATTCTTGCCGCCGACAGGCTGATCCAGCTGACACCCGAGGTCATTTACCTTGCCGAACTGGGCCTCGACGGATCACTGCGTCCGGTAGCCGGGGTGCTTCCCTCGGTTATGGCGGCCAAGGCGACCGGATACGAGCGGATCATTGTCGCCACAGAGAATCGTGCCGAGGCAGAACTCGTTGCGGGGGTCAGTGTGCGGTCCTACGATCATTTATCCCAATTACTTGCCGACTGCGGTGCCGACCCTCGGGTGCTGCTGTATCGGGCACGGCATCATTCCCCGCTGCGCAGGCCCAACATGAGCCAGGGAGCCAACGTGCGTGCGTTGGACCTAGCAGAGGTCATAGGCCAGCCACAGGGCCGCTACGCACTGGAGGTAGCCGCCGCCGGTGGGCACCACCTGTTACTAACCGGCCCGCCCGGTGCGGGCAAGACAATGCTTGCCCAGCGATTGCCCGGCATCTTGCCGGACCTTGATGATGTACAGGCCATGGAAACCACCGCAGTACATTCCTTGGCGGCCGGCGGTGGGCAGATCACCTCGTTGATTCGCCGGCCACCCTTTGAAGCGCCACATCACAGCGCCTCAATGGTGGCACTCATTGGTGGGGGAAGCGGGATACCGCGTCCAGGTGCCGCATCTCGAGCACACCGCGGAATCTTGTTCTTGGACGAAAGCCCAGAATTTAGTGCCGCAGCGCTTGATGCGCTGCGCCAACCCCTAGAATCCGGTGTGCTGACCCTTCATCGAGCTACCGGTACCGCAACCTATCCCGCACGCTTTCAACTAGTGATGGCGGCTAATCCTTGCCCGTGTGGGCGCAATCTCGGTAAAGGTTTGGAATGTACGTGTACTCCCATGCAACGGCGGAGATATTTGGCCAAGCTTTCCGGCCCACTGCTTGACCGGATTGATATGCAGCTATTTGTTCCGCAACTTTCGGCCCGTGAAATGGCGACTCGTGTTCCAGCCGAGTCCTCTGCCCTAGTTGCCGTGCGGGTCAAAGAAGCCAGAGCAAAACAACAAGACCGGCTCAAACGCTGGGGGCTGAGTACCAATGCGGAGGTACCCGGTTCGATTCTGCGTCAGGAACTGCGTTTGGTCAGCACCGCAACTGCCTCACTGAGCAAAGCTGTGGAGACATTGCGGCTGAGCGCTCGCGGACATGATCGGGTCTTACGGATCGCCTGGAGCATCGCGGATTTGAATCAACATGCCTGCCCCACTGCAGAAGATGTAGATGTTGCTTTGCAGCTGCGCCAGCATGGAAAAGGCGATATTGGGTAAGGTCGCGGCCACTTCTTAAACACAATTCGACGGTTCTCAGCTTTGCTGGTGGGGAGCATGAATGCATAGGCTGGCAGCTGATTAGTTGCGCTTACGAATTCTAGATTGGTGTTTGTCCTTTCCCATGTCACATAAACGATTTGGCTTCGGTGCCGTTGCAGCCGTACTGGCCATAAGCCTGTCCGGTTGTTCTTCGACAGGAACAGCGGCCCCGACCGATCAAGCATCGGTGTCCCCAAACTCCACCGGTACAACATCACCTGCTCCGACACCTCCAGCAAAGCCTGCACAGGAAACCGAAGCTCCAGCATCAAGCAGCCACAAGACCGCCGAACGCACGATGACGCCAGCGCCGACGGTACCTGTTGAAGGAGCTTATCCCGGTGCCGGTGGGCCGCGACCAGCACATGCGAAACCGGCTACCGCTTTCTTCAAAGGGGAGTATGGCGGCGAAGACACTGCGCTGATTATTACCCCCTCGGGCAATATCGGCTGCGACCTTAGCCCCGATTTCAGTGGCTGTGGCGTTGATTCATGGATGGAATCAGGTCTCTACATGGATCCGCGTGAGGGGTCTCTGTGGTGGGTCTACTTTGATGAGGGCAAGAAACCAACCGTTGGGCATAGGGGCGATGCGCCGCTATATATGTGGAATACTCCCAAGCCGCAGGTAGTGAACTACGGCGAGGCGATTTATTACAAGAATGATGTCTGCGCCTCTGAACAGAATGGTCTGACGTGTTGGGACACGAAGACTGGACGTGGAGCTCTGCTGAACAAGAGCGGTTATAAGGCGTTCTAAACCTCAGCGGGGCGCTACCCAGCGTTCCACGGGGTGTCCTTCTCGCGCACACAAGGTTGCGACTATAAGAGATGATGGATTTATGCATACACCAACGCAATGCTGCCATGCCGAGGACACAGGTTCGATCGAGTCTGTGTCCTCGGTGGGTTCCATCTCTTCGATAGCTTCCGCCGGATCTATTAGCTCTGTTGCATCGGCAGGGTCGATAGGATCCCTCATCTCGGCAGGTTCCATTGGATCTTTGGCTTCCGCGGGTTCCATTGGTTCCATCGCTTCGATGGGCTCCATAGGTTCGATCCTATCTATTGGAGCCGTGGGCAAAATTGGCTACCTTGGCCCATATTCGTTCCGCGTGGTGTGCTGTGCACTCGCCGTTGTCTGGCGGGCACGCGTCTCAAGCCGCGGTTAGTCGCCTGGCCGGAGAGAATCGTGCCACCAATAATGCGAGCAGTCCGTCTACTACCAGCGCCAGAGCGGTGACCAGAGCGGCACCAACCATCACCTGCCCATAGTCATATAGAGCGAGCCCGTCGAAGATGTAGCGTCCCAGTCCGCCGAGGTTTACATAGGCCGCGATGGTTGCCGTGGCAATGACCTGCAAGAGCGCGCTGCGTAGGCCACCAAGCATCAAGGGAAGCGCTAGGGGTAGTTCTACCTGCAAAATAATGCGTGAGTCTTTCATGCCCAAGGCCCTGGCCGAATCAACCACCAATGCATCCGCGTTGGCTACACCGGAATACACTCCCGCCAAGATTGGCGGAATGGCAATCAGGATCAACGCCACCAAGGGCGGGAAAAGACCTAGACCCATGAGCAGTACCAAGAGCGTCATGATGCCCAAGGACGGTAAAGCGCGCAAGGTATTGGACAGCGATACCAGCACGATCTTGCCGCGTCCGGTGTGACCAATGAACAATCCCACCGGGAACGCCACCACCAGGGCAAGTAACACGGCAAGGATCGAATACCAGAGGTGTTCTCCTAGACGCGCGGCAATTCCACCCTCGCCAACCCAATGTGAGCTCGTGCCCAGATAGCTGAGCATCTCGCCGATCATTTCTTTGCCTCGCTACCGCTCGCCGAAGCCGTTGCCGTTTCTTTGGTGGAAAGGTGCAACCAAGGGGTCAGCAACCGAGCGATCCCGGCGATCAAGCGATCAAGTAGCAATGCCAGAATCAAGATCATAATGATGCCAGCCAAAATTTGATCTGGATAGCTGCGCTGATAGCCGGAGGTGAAAAGCTGACCGAGTCCACCAATGCCAATGACCGCGCCCACCGAAACCAGCGAAACGTTTGTCACTGCTGCAACTCGAAGCCCCGCGGCCAGGGGGCCCAACGATAGTGGCAGGTCAATCAGCAGCCTGCGGCGTATGGGCGAATAACCCACGGCTTCTGCGGCGTTGAGCACCTGCGCCGGAACCGCATCAAGGGCATCAAAGACCGTACGAACTAACAAAGACGCCGAATACAGGCTCAAGGCGATCACCACATTGAGCGGATCCAAAATCTGGGTACCCAAAATTGAAGGAAGCACAACAAAGAGGGCGAGCGAGGGGATAGTGAATACCGCGCTGGCAAGGGTGGTGATAATGCTGCGCGCTCGCCGTCGGTTTCCAAAGACCAATCCGAGTACTAGTGCTGCGACTAGTCCGGCGATGATAGGGATGATCGACAGGTAGAGGTGCTCACGGGTCAGTTCCCAGGTCTGCTCGGTGTTGTTGAGGATCCAGTTCATGCCCGAGGCTCCAAGCTGAGCTTTGGAGCCAGTCTGGGTGAAAGATCCTCCAGGGTAATCCACGAGGTTGGATCACCGTGAACATCGGTGAGCAGAGCGGCACCCACGGGGGATGCCAAGATGGCGTCTAGGGCCTCTCGCAGGGTATCTGTGCGTCTCACGGGGGTGGACACCGGGTAGCGCTGGCCCGACTCATTGACCCACGATGCACTTGCGGTCGTGTGGCCTAGATCCAAGGCCCAGCCGGGCGCGAGCGTGGTGGCATTGATGAGGCCATCGGCTCCCGGGATGGGTAGCGCGGTGGAAGGGACTTGTCCCAGGGGTTCAAAGGATAGGGAGCGGAATCCGCGATCCTTGGACACCATTGATTGTACAAAGTCGTTGGCCGGACGAGTCAGGATTTCTAGGGGTGTTGAGTACTGCTGCAGAGTACCGCCCGGTGCCATGACCGCGATCTTGTCCCCGAGCAGTAAGGCCTCGTCAATGTCGTGGGTGACCATGACGATTGTCTTCTTGATTTCTGCCTGGAGCCGGCGAACCTCTTGCTGTAACTCGTCGCGCACAATCGGGTCCACGGCGCTAAAAGGCTCATCCATGAGCAGAATCGGTGGATCGGCAGCCAGTGCGCGGGCGACTCCCACGCGTTGTTGCTGGCCACCGGAGAGCTGGGCCGGGAAACGCTTGGCCAGTGAGGTATCAAGACCTACTCGTTCCATGGCTTCGAATGCCTTGGCCCGTGCGTTCTTCTTGTCCAATCCTAGGAGTCGTTGGACGGTGGCGATATTGTCGATAACGCTCCGGTGTGGGAAGAGCCCACCATTTTGCATGACATAGCCGATGCCAAGACGCAGGGAGACCGGCCGGATTTCTGCGATGTCGTTTCCATCTAGCAGGATACGGCCGCTGGTGGGAGTGACCATGGCATTGATCATGCGCATGGTTGTGGTCTTACCGCAGCCGCTGGGCCCCACCAAGACCGTGAAGGAGCCTGTTGCAATGTTCAGGCTGAGGTTTTCGACGGCTTGGGTGCCCCCGGGGTAGGTTTTGCTCACTGATTCAAAGGTGATCATCGGTGTTTTGTGTCCCTTCCGGGAAATTAAAATCCCCGTGTTTTGGGGAAAAGTGAGGGTTGGTCACCGGCGGGCAACGGAAACCAACCCCCATTCGAACGTGTGTTCTATTCTGTTGTTCGGCTACTTCCCGATCAAGCCCTGAGCCTTGAGCCAATCGATGGCAGCGGTTTTCGGCTCGGTCTTAGTGTCCCCGGAAACTGCCTCGTTGAGCTTGATGAGTTCGGTGGTGCTGAGCTTGGCCGAAACCGCATCGATCGCCTCGATGGCCTTCATGTCAAGCTTGTCCTTCGCCGCCACCGGGATCACCTGCTGGGCGGGGAAATTATTTTTCGGGTCTTCGAGTACCACTAGATCATTGGCGGGAATCGCGGTCGAAGTTGTAAAGATGTTTGCCGCGCTGACCGTGCCATCAAGCAACGCCTTCACGGTAGCTGGACCGCCACCATCGGCAATTGGCACAAACTTCGAAGGCTCAACACCGTAATGAGTCGCAAGACCCGGTAGACCGACCGGGCGCTCCTTGAACTCTGGAGGACCAGCAATGCTCAGCTCCGCATTATGAGCCTTCAAATCACCAATGGTCTTGAGATTCCATTTCTCGGCCGTCGCACGGGTGACAACAACAGCATCCTTATCCTCCGCCGAGGCCGGGGTGAAGGCCGTGAGGCTCTTGGCTAATAAGGCCGCGGGAAGCGCATTCAAGATTGATGCAGGAGTACTGACATCCGCCTTCGGATCCAAGAAGAGCAACAAGTTGCCGGTGTAGTCGGGGATCAGATCAATTGACCCATCGGTCAGCGCGGGAATGTATGCTTCGCGGCTGCCGATATTGAACTTGGTTTCAACCGTAAACCCCTGGTCCTTCAGGGTTTCGGCGTATAGGTTGCCAATGATCTCCGATTCAACGAAATTCGCGGAGGAAACGGTCAGTGTCGAAGATGAGCCACCTCCGCTGGACTCCGGAGCTTTCGTGGGATCTGAACAACCGCTGAGCATCAATGCGCCAGCAAGAACCGAAACGGTTGCCAGGAGTGGAAGTCTTCGTTTATTAGTCATCGTTCGCCTGAATTCGTTAGCTAGAAACTGTCCGGAATCACAATCCTGGCTCCACCCATGGAGCGAAGCCACCTCTCCATCGTTGCCTACATGGCAGGCCACAAGCAATATTTAAGCATCATCGAACACAAATCCAGCTATCGGCAGAACTCTTTTCCACGCACACCCTCAGCTCTTACCCGCACAAGCCCCACGCTCAGAAGCCAAAGAATCGTGCGATCCACAGCTACCCCGGGACAATGCAGCGATAGCCACCAACGCATCCACACTAATTCTCAACCACCCCCCTCACACCTGCCAGCCAAGAACATTGCACCAGGTACCAGCCAGTGAGGAGGTAATGCAACAGAAGAGAAATGGACGGCCACCATGAATGACCCTCAAACCACTGTCACCGATGAAAAGCTCGCCCGCGCAGGACTAACCCGCATCATCGAACCCAACGACCAAACAGGCACCGCACTTATCGAGATCCTCGGCGCCGTCGAAGCCTACAGCCTCGTCTGCAACCACACAGGCCCGGCCCCCGCACACACCCAGCAGCAAATCGCAGACCTACTCGACGCCAACGGAGCCAACAAAGCGACCCTGCGCCTCAACGCGGGACTAGAGCGCTGGAGAGCACGAGCAAACAACACCAACCCCCATGCAGATCTGCAATTGATCAAGAACATGGGAGGCGGCATCCTCACCCCCACCGACCCCAACTGGCCCCAAGGCTTCGAATCCCTCCAACTCGCAGCCCCCATAGCACTCTGGTATCGAGGTAACGCCAACACCCAGGTCCTCCACGACCCCAAAACCCTCCTCGCCATCGTCGGCTCCCGCGACGCAACAGAATACGGACGCACCATCACCGCAGAAATCAGCGCGGGACTCGTCACCAAGGGAATCTGCATCGTCTCCGGAGGCGCCTACGGCATCGACGCCAAAGCCCACGAAGCAGCGCTCGCCGAAGACCCACCACTAGGAACCGACCCATCTAGACCCAACACCATCGCCGTCATGGCAGGGGGACTAGACCGCCTCTACCCGGCAGGAAACGAAGACCTCCTCTTCCGCATCCACCGCCACGGACTACTCATCGCCGAAGTAGCACCCGGCACCACACCCTCACGCTGGCGCTTCCTGCAACGCAACCGGCTCATCGCCGCCCTCTGCGCAGCAACCATCGTCACCGAAGCCCGCTGGCGCTCAGGCGCCCTCAGCACCGCCCACCACGCAGCAGAAATGGGCAGAGACGTCGGAGCCACCCCAGGCTCCATTTACTCGGCCAACTCAGCAGGATGCCACCGCCTCATCCGCGAGGGAGCAGCAACACTGATCACCGACGCCACAGAAGCCCTCGAACTACTCGGAACCCTCCACGACCAACCAACCCCAGAAGAAGCAAACCCCACCAAAGAACCAGATCGCCGAGACCACGACGACCTCACCATCCAAGACATGCTCCTACTCGACGCGCTACCCACCCGCAACGCACGCACCGTAGACGAACTAGCCAGCAGAGCAGGACTCGGCATCGGCTCCATCCTCGGGGGACTGACCCGCCTCACCACGCGCGGACTCACCGAACGCAAAGACAATGGCTGGATCCGCCGCTACCCCAACGGGAAACAAACACACCTAGGCAAACCAACCCCATCATGAGAGAACTTCCCTACAAGGGGGGAGTAAAGACATCCACCTGTCCCCACGGACCCCCACGGCGTGGCGCAACCACCCACACGCACCCCCACGCGAGATGGTAGAGACGTGCCAACAAAACCCAAACAAACCCCCAAACCCGTCGAAATCCCCACCGCGCTCAAAAACGCCCACGACGGATACCTCAGACACCTGGCACTCGAACGCTCACGCAGCGAACACACACTCCGCGCCTACAGCACAGACATCACCAATCTGTACACCTACGCAATCCCACGAGGCACCACAAACCTCCACGGCGTAGACCTTCCACTCCTACGCACCTGGCTCATGAGCCTCGCCGAAAACGGCCTCAGCCGCACCACCATCTCCCGACGCTCATCAACCATCCGCTCCTTCCTCGCCTGGGCACTACGCGAAAACCTCATCACCACAAACCCGGCAACACGCCTCCAATCACCCAAACGCGAACAACGCCTCCCACACGTCCTCCAAACAAACCAAATAAACCGACTCTTCGACCCACAAGCCCCAGAAGCCAGCACCCAAACATCTGTCAAAGAACCAACCCCACTCGAACAAGCCATCAAAACCCGCAACACTCTCATCCTCGAACTGCTCTACGCAACAGCAATCCGCGTCGGCGAACTCGTCTCCCTCGACACAACCAACATCGACCTGGACCGACGCACCCTACGAGTCATCGGCAAGGGCGACAAAGAACGCACGGTTCCCTTCGGTCAACCGGCACAGCATGCCATCGAAAAATACCTCCGCCATGCACGCCCCACACTCAAAAACCAGCACTCAGCAAACGCACTACTTCTCGGCGCCCGCGGGAAACGCCTTGACCCCCGCCAAGCCCGCCAAGTAGTCTCCGAAGCGCTCGCCGATCTCGGGGATACCGCTGCCCGCGGACCACACGCATTACGTCATACGGCCGCCACACATTTGTTGGATCGTGGCGCGGATCTGCGTGCCGTACAAGAAATATTGGGACACTCTTCCCTTGCCACCACGCAGTTGTATACGCACGTTTCGGTCGAACGGCTCAAGGAAAGCTACCAACGGGCCCATCCTCGTGCATAAGCAGAAGTCACGTGCCAAAGCAAGTGGTTGCACCGCGTATAATCATGCTGAATACTAAAGTAGGATTTTGAGTTCTTCGAGAAGTTGATGTTGGCGTTGGGGAAGACGTTCCAACAGCACATCGGAGGATGGTATGTCTGAAGCAATGACCAGGGGCGTACTCTTTGTACACTCAGCCCCTTCAGCGTTGTGCCCACATATTGAGTGGGCCATCGGTTCGGTTGTCGAGCAACGCACCGACTTACACTGGAGCGAACAAAGCGCTGCACCCGGAATGTCTCGGGCCGAGGTCAACTGGACCGGTAAGCCCGGCACCGGAGCGCTGTTAGCATCCGCACTGCGCGGATGGGCTCACCTGCGTTACGAAGTGACCGAGGAGGCGAGTCCCGGTGTTGACTCATCGCGCTGGTCACACACCCCCGAGCTCGGCATTTTCCATGCGACCACCGATGCTGCAGGAAACATCATGGTTTCCGAAGAGCGCATTCGTTGGGCCTATGAGAAGGGTGCCGGAGATCCGGCCATCGTCTATCAGGAGCTTTCAATTGCACTGGGTGAAGCCTGGGATGAAGAGCTCGAGCCATTCCGCTACGCCGCGGAGGGCGCGCCAGTGCGCTGGTTGCATCAGGTGATCTAACACCCCAATTTCAGAGCTACGATTCTGAGTGAAGCCCGCGTGTCCACTAGCTTGAGGACGCACGGGCTTCACTTATATGGCCGATATTGCGCCTAATCATTGAGTAGTTGTTTTCACCCAATACGTACTCTTAGCCCTCGACGCAGTGTACGAAAGTAGGACGGTCTGGGTTCCTTTTTGGTTGCGTTAAAATGCTCCCCCAGCACGGCTTCGTCATTGAAGGCTCATGAGTCGGAAAGAATTCCTATTTTGATCCGCAGTCTTCATGAGGAGCGCAAAAATTTGATGCCCATGCAGAATAGGTAAGTCGTAATATTGCGCGGTACTGATGAACTCTGGATCCGGTCCAACGTTTTCTGCGGTTAGTTGAACCAAGTCGTTACGTCCCGGTGCTAGGTCTAGGTCAGTTCGCCGATCCCAGTACGCCCAGCAACGCCCCTGCAGTGTTTTTGAATCATAGTTGAGTCCCAAAGGCTCGGAACCATCATCGAGTATCTGATTTCGAATAAGGTGCGCAATTAGAGTGGTTAGGTCTCGGTCTTCACCCGTGATTGACCCGCTGGTGAGTAATTGTAATTTCGCTCCAAAACCGTTGAATTTTGAGTCAAAGGATTCAATTGCTCGAAGCGTGTCTGGATGGTCAACGTGAACCCAGCACCCCTTGCCGCGACAACCGAATCTCGTAGACTGAGCGATCCATCTGCCAGTCTAAGGAGATGGCCCAGGTGGGCATCGATGCCGTTTGCTGAAGCTTCTTCTAAGACTTTGTCCACGTACTTTCTAGGATCCCAGCCGATGGATTCTGCGACTTTTGTAATAGCGGCTCTACTCTGGCGGAATCCGCTCAAGACTTCGGAGTAGGCGCAACGGCGAGAATCGGCCAAATAGATTGTGGAACCCAGGCTGTCGTAACGCCCCCTCGCAGGTTCGAGAGCCAATGGTTTCTATCATGCTGCGAAAGTGTCGTTCACGAATGCCTCCGAAGCGCCGATAACATCACGTGCCAAGTTCTTTTGAATGAAAAGTATCGGGAGTTCCTCATCTAGTCTTGGGTTGGCTCCCATGAGCCAAGCAAGCACAAGATTTTTTTCCGTCTGCGTGTTCTAGAGTTTTCCAGACCCGGTATCCAAGCCTTAATCGTGTTTCAACTTCCGGACGCGGTTCGGGTCCGTCTGGTTTTGCCCATTTTGTGGGGGATGTACGATCCTTGACCCCGGCCATGGACTGAACAATTGTGGTACCCAAGTTTTTATTGAGTTCGCTTACTATGTCGTGGATGTTCATGCGAGTCGAATCGACGTGGATGAGGTTCCTAATAGTTGCTTCCATATCTTGCATGTGACAGAAAAGCTTCTATAAATCAACAGAAAAGTATCGTAAAAGTACTTACAGATTGAGATCTAAAAACTGTAGGCCGCCTACAGATATGACGACCAAAGACGGGGTTATGTTGGCTCGATAGATGTCGGTAATCCCCGACAAGTAAAGAGGTGAGCCGAGCATTACTTTCCCACCTGTCTCGTGAAAACCTACCCTTTGGTCTAAAGCCCCTTCACGTTGGATTTCAAGACGTACCGTAAGCCGTGAAATGCACGCAAAAAGCCGGGGCCGATCCCGCATCCAGTCATGGACACGGAACCGACCCCGGATTACAGGGAGACCTCGCGGGCCCACCATGTGGAATTAGACGCTGCGAATGGCAACCACTGCGTTGTGACCACCAAAGCCGAACGAGTTATTCAGCGCAACGATCGAACCTTCCGGAAGCTCGCGCGGGGTGCCCGTAACGACATCCAACGGAATTTCCGGGTCCTGGTTTTCGAGGTTGATGGTCACAGGTGCCTTGCGGTGGTGAATGGCAAGAACCGTCAGCACCGACTCAACGGCACCCGAGGCACCGAGCAGGTGGCCCATCTGCGACTTGGTGGCCGAGACGCACACGTTATCAAGCTGAGTACCAAGGGCTGCGCGCAGCGCGGTGTACTCCGGCTTGTCTCCCACCGGGGTGGAGGTGGCGTGTGCGTTGACGTGAACAACGTCCTCTGGCTGAATACGGCCATCGAACATTGCTGCCTTCAGCGCGCGCGTGGCGCCAAGGCCCTGTGGGTCCGGGGCGGTGATGTGGTACGCGTCCGCAGTTACCGAGGTGCCCGCAAGTTCGGCATAGATTGTCGCGCCGCGAGCGATAGCGTGCTCTTCGGCCTCAAGAACCAATGCGCCGGCGCCCTCGCCCATGACAAAGCCGTCACGGTCAATGTCGTACGGGCGTGATGCGTGCTCGGGATCATCGTTGCGCTTGGACAATGCCTGCATGGCAGCGAACGAAGCCATCGGCATCGGGTGGATCGCCGCTTCGGCGCCACCACACATCACCACATCTGCCTTGCCCGAGCGAATCAGTTCAAGACCGATGTGCATTGCTTCGGTACCCGAGGCGCACGCGGAAACCGGGGTGTGCGCACCGGCACGGGCGCCAAGATCAAGCGAGACCGCAGCTGCCGGGCCGTTAGGCATCAGCATCGGTACGGTCATCGGAAGCACGCGGCGCGGGCCCTTTTCCTTGAGGGTGTCCCAGGCATCGAGCAGCGTCCATACCCCACCAATGCCCGTGGCAAAGGCAACGGCCAAGCGGTCGTGGTCCATCTCTTCGATGCCGGCATCTTTCCAGGCTTCGCGTGCCGCAACGACTGCGAACTGGGTTGAAGGATCCATGCGCTTCATTTCCACGCGGGAGAGCACCTCGGAGGCCGGGTTGGAGGCCTTGGCGGCAAACTTCACCGGAAGGTTGTAAGTTTCAACCCATTCGTCGGGCAGCGTGTGAGCACCCGAAACACCCTTCAGGGCGTTGGCCCAGAGGGTCGGGACGTCTCCGCCGATGGGGGTGGTGGCACCGAGGCCGGTGATGACAACTTTGCGAGCCATGAGGTAACTCTCTACTGGTTGGGGCGAAGCGACTAGCGAGGCTAGTACACGGTCAATGCGTCGGTTTGCGGCAGTTTAGCCGCAAGAATCCGGAATTGACCAAAAGTCTAGAAATCGGTTGCTAAACCGGTAGTACTACATCGGGCTACATGGCCCGCGAGGGGGGTGATTGAACCGCGTTGGTGGGGCCCACAACTAGGTAAACCCCACCAACGCGGTTCAATCAAAAGCCAGCTTAGGCCTGTGCGCCTGCAATGAAGTTCACTGCATCTGCAACGGTCTTAAGGTTCTTGACCTCTTCGTCCGGGATCTTTACGTCGAACTTTTCTTCGGCGTTGACGACGATGGTCATCATCGAGATGGAGTCGATGTCCAGGTCCTCGGTGAAGGACTTGTCCATTTCAACTGCCTCGGTGGCAAGACCGGTCTCTTCGTTGACGATCTCGGCCAAGCCGGCCAGAATCTCTTCGTTGCTAGCCATGATGGCTCCTTTTCTGTTTTTGCCGAGTTTGTAGCCCGACGACTATTCAAACCGCGAAAGCTGCGGTCCGGTATTTGGGAGGGAAAACCCTTCAGGCTTAAGCCTAGGGCAGGACTACTACCTGTGCGCCGAAGACAAGGCCCGCGCCGAAGCCAATCTGCAGTGCCAGTCCACCGGAAAGTTCCGGGTTTTCCTTCAGCATGCGGTCCATGGCCATCGGAATTGAGGCGGCCGAGGTATTGCCAGCGTTAGCAATATCTCGGGCTACGGTAACGCTCTCGGGAAGTTTGAGCTGCTTGACCATCTCGTCGATGATGCGCATATTTGCCTGGTGCGGGATGAAGGCCGCCAGATCCTCGGCGGTGACGCCCGCCTCGGCAAGTGCTTTCTTAGCCATCTTGGCCATTTCCCACACGGCCCAGCGGAAGACCGTCTGGCCGTCCTGGCGCAGTGTTGGCCACAGCTGGGCCTCGGTGCCGGCCACCAGGGCGGTGCCCTCGGGGGAGGATTCGGCCTGCAGGACCGCATCGCGCAGATCTAGCTGAGAGTGGGTCATTCCGATGGCCGACCACTTGGAGCCATCCGAGCCCCAGACCGACGGGGAAATGCCCGGAATGTCAGAGGGACCGATGACGACAGCACCGGCGCCGTCACCGAGCAGGAAAGAGATGGTGCGTTCGTGGTTGTCGATCACATCGGAGAGCTTCTCCGCGCCGACCACCAGGACGTATTCAGCGGTGCCGGAGCGAACCAGCGAGTCGGCCTGTGCCACGCCGTAGCAGTAGCCTGCGCAGGCGGCCGAGATATCAAACGCCGGGGCCGGGGTGGCGCCGATGCGATCGGCAAGCGCTGCGGCTGCCGAGGGGGTTGCGTAGGGGAAGGTCACCGTGGAGACGATGACGGCACCGAGCTGGCTGGCTTCGATGCCTGCCGAAGCCAAGGCTTCGCGGGCAGCGCCCTCTGCCATGTCCAACAGCGAGGTGTTTTCATCCGCGCGGGCACGGGTGATGATGCCGGTGCGCTGCTGGATCCACTCATCTGAGGAATCGATCCACTGGCATACATCGTCATTGGTGACGATGGTATCCGGGCGGAAGGAGCCTACACCGTGGATACGGCTGAATTCACGCGTGGGATTCTGCTTCATTACTACGCTCATGATGATTGATCTTCCTTAAACTTGGGTGTGCTCGGCGACAAAGGCGCGAGCAGCTTCGAGGTCTTCGGGGGACTTCAAAGCAAGAGTTGGAATGCCTTTGAGGCCGCGGCGTGCAAGGCCTACGAGGGTTCCGGCCGGTGGAAGCTCGATAATTCCGGTGACCCCGCGGGCCGCGAGTTCTTCCATGCACAGATCCCAGCGCACCGGGCGGGAAACTTGAGCCACCAGTGAGGCCAGGTTGGCGGTGCCATCGGCAACCGCCAAGCCGTCAAAGTTTGAGAGCAGCGTGGTGGCTGGATCCGCGGGAGTCAACGATGTTGAGAGTTCCTCGAGTACGTTCACCGCCGGAGCCATGTGGTGGGTGTGGAACGCGCCGGCAACCTTGAGTGGAATCACTCGTGCCTTGGCCGGGGGATGAGCGGCAAAGGTTTCGATCTGTTCGATGGTGCCTGCGGCAACGATCTGACCGCCGCCATTTGCGTTGGCCGGTGTCAGGCCCGCTGCAAGGATTGCCGCATTGACTTCCTCGGCGTCGCCGCCAAGTACCGCTGCCATGCCGGTGGGGGTCGCCGCAGCGGCAAGGGCCATGGCGTTTGCACGTTCACGAACAAAGACCATCGAGTCTTTTTCGCTCAGGGCGCCGGCAAGGGCAGTCGCGGTAATTTCTCCCACCGAGTGACCGGCAAGCACGGTATTGCCCGGCAGCGTGTCACCAAAGAGTGCACGGGCGGCAATGAGGCCGGCGGCAACGATCAGTGGCTGCGCTACGGCAGTGTCCTTGATGGTCTCCTCATCCGAGAGGGTTCCGTGAGTCGTCAGGTCACGGTTGGTGATGGCGGAAAGTTCGTTCAGGTGTTCGGAAACACCGGGAACTTCAAGCCACGGAGAAAGGAATCCGGGGGTCTGAGAGCCCTGTCCTGGGCACACGATTGCTAGCACTACTCCAGCTTTCCAAAGAAGTCATTCACTGCGGCTGTTTTCGCACACCGACTTGCGGGCATGCTTTTGTATGAATCCTACAAGATTTATTGGGTGCTTCGCTGATTGTTTGGCCGCGTTTCGGGATGGTTTTGTTCTGTTTCGGCATCTAAGCGGCCCACCACCAGTGCCGTTTGCAACACAAAAGCCTCGCGCGGGACTAGAGGATCCCACCCCGTTACATCGCACACGCGCTTGAGTCGGTAGCGCACGGTATTTGCATGAACGAACAGTTCGCGAGCCGTTCCCTCCAAGGAATGGCCCAGCGATAAGTAGCTTGAAAGGGTTTCAATGAGACCGTTTCCCGCCTTGATGAGTGGGTCGTAAATCCCATTGACTAGTGCATGGCGCGCCTCAACATCGTTGTTCATCACGCGTTCGGGCCATAGGTCATCGGCCGCCACGGGGCGTGGAGCCAGTGGCCAGGCCTTGGCCGCGGCAATTGCGGCAAAAGCCGCCTGTGCGCAGGTTGAGGCTTCCTTCAACGTCGGTGCGGTGGGGCTATACACCACCGGACCCTCGCCAAAGAACGAGGCAAGACGGTCGATGCCGGCGCGGTCCGAATCCACGCCACCGAGCATCAGGATGGCACGTTCACCATGTACTCCCACCAGGGAATCACGGGCGTAGCGGGTTGCCGCGCGGCGCAGTTCGCTCACGAATCCTACCTGGGACGAGGTAGGGGTGGCACCGATCATCACCAGAATGTTTTCGTGGGATTTCCAGCCCACGGCAGCAATACGAGAGCGCAAGGAATCTTGAGATTCTCCCCGCATCACCGCATCGACGACTAATGCTTCGAGCCGCGAGTCCCAGGCGCCACGGGTTTCTGCGGCACGAGCGTAAACATCTGCAGCGGCAAAGGCGACCTCACGTGAGTAGCGCAGCACCGCCTCGCGTAGCTGGGTCTGTTCGGCCTCCGGTGCAATGTCGGGGACCTGAGATTCGACGACCTCAACGATGGTTCGGATCAGCTGCAAGGCCTTTTGCAAGCTGATCGAGCGGGTCAGCTCGGTGGGGGCGGCACCAAAGACATCGTTGATGACCCATTGCGGGGATGTGGTGGGCCGTTCGTACCAGGAGACAAATGAGGCAATGCCCTTTTGCGCAACAAGACCAAGAGCCGCACGTTCCTCGGGGCGTAGCCCGCGATACCACGGCAGCGACTGATCAAGGTGTTTGAGCGCAACTGTCGAAAGTACACCCAGGTGTTGTTTGAGTCGTTTGAGTGTTTCGGGGCTTGCCTTGGCCTGGCGGAACGGTCTAATCCGTTGGCTTGGATTCACCATGTGCTCATCACTCATGAATACGAGCATAACCATCATGGGGCCGCCAACACGATTTTGTAGTGTTCTTACAAAGAAACCAATCCTGGTGCACAAGCCGCCGGGGCTGCGTTTGGACACTTAGGCGGGCTTGTCAGGACGCTAGATAGTGAGCTACGTAGAAGGCGGCGGAAACCGATCCCGTGAGGAAAGGTTTCCGCCGCCATCTTGCGACTAGCTGGTGATGCCCTTAGGCGTCACCACCGGCGTTTCCGCTGGTTCCCGCGTTGACATCGTCAAGCTGGTACTTGGCGAATGCTGCTCCAGGAGCCGATGCATCAACCTCGCCACGCTTGGCAAGCATCTGCAGGGTACGCACCACGACCGAGTGCGCGTCGATCTTGAAGAAGCGACGTGCGGCGGCACGGGTATCGGAGAAACCGAAGCCGTCGGCGCCCAGGGTGGCAAATTCGTTGGGAACGAACTGGCGGATCTGGTCAGGCACTGCCTTCATGTAGTCGGTGACCGCAACGATCGGACCGGTGGCGCCAGCAAGCTGCTGAGCCACGAACGGCACACGCGGTGCGGCGGCCGGGTTCAGGAAGGCTTCTTCCTCTGCCGCAAGACCGTCGCGACGCAGCTCGTTCCAGGAGGTTACCGACCAAACATCTGCCGAGACACCCCATTCTTCGGCAAGGATACGCTGGGCCTCAATGGTCCATGGCACCGCTACACCGGAGGCGAGCAGCTGGGCACGTGGCCCATCGACCTTGGCCGGGGAGACCAGGTAGATGCCGCGCTTGATGCCCTCGATGTCCAGGTTTTCTGGTTCCTTGGGCTGCTGGTACGGCTCGTTGTACAGCGTGATGTAGTACATCACGTTTGGATCCTCGTGCGCCCCACCGTACATACGCTCAAGACCATCGCGCACGATGTGTCCGATCTCGTAACCGTACGCAGGATCGTAAGTGATCACTGCCGGGTTGGTGGAAGCCAAGATCGGGGAGTGGCCATCGGCGTGCTGCAGGCCCTCACCGGTCAGCGTGGTCCGTCCGGCGGTGGCGCCCATGATGAACCCGCGGGTCATCTGGTCCGCGGCTGCCCAGAAGGCATCGCCGGTGCGCTGGAAGCCGAACATCGAGTAGAACACGTAGATCGGGATCAACGGCTCGTCGTGCGTTGCGTAGGCGGTGCCGGCGGCGGTGAATGCCGCTACCGCGCCTGCCTCGTTAATGCCCGGGTGGATCAGCTGACCGGCAGGGGATTCCTTGTAGGCAAGAACTAGTTCGCGGTCCACCGAGAGGTAGTTCTGACCGGCCGGGTTGTAGATCTTTGCGGTCGGGAAGAACGCATCCATACCGAAGGTGCGGGACTCATCCGGAACCACCGGAACCACACGCTTGCCAAATTCCTTATCGCGCATCAAATCCTTGAGCAGGCGCACGAACGCCATGGTGGTGGCCGCCTGCTGCTTGCCCGAACCGCGCGATGCGGTCTCATACGCCTTGTCCTCGGGGAGGTGAATCTCCTTGGATTTTGTGCGGCGTGAAGGAACTGCGCCACCGAGGGCGGCACGGCGTTCCATCATGTACTTGTACTCGGCCGAATCCTGGGTTGGACGGTAGTACGGAGGCATGTATGGGTCTGCCTCGAGCTGCTCGTCGGTGATCGGGATACGCAGGTGATCGCGGAAGCCCTTGAGGTCTTCCAGGGTCATCTTCTTCATCTGGTGCGTTGCGTTACGCGCCTCAAAGTGCGGACCCAGGCCGTAACCCTTAACCGTCTT
>NZ_PCPT01000006.1 GCF_002975435.1 Arthrobacter sp. MYb227
CTGCTGGCGAGCCAGCTCCGCGTCAATACGCTCGGCGATCTCCGGATCAAGCGTGGAAATATCCTGCGTCAGCGATGACTCGACGAGTGTGTTGTTCAGGGCCGTCATCCAGTGGTCACTCCTTGAAGTACAAGTTGTTTATGATTGATATATCAGAACTAGACGCAATGCTATGATGAGGATCACATGCTGTCAATGGTCGGGTCAAAAGAAGACAAAACGATGAAGCAACTAAGATGTTTCCCGTAATTTCCTCGCTAAGGAGTCGTTAGATGAGCAATATTGCAGCGCCCGTAGAGCTTGCCGACGCGCCAATTTCCCTGGCCGAGCAGGCCTACCGCGACATCCGCGACCGGTTGATCATGCTCGATATCCGTCCCGGGGAACCCATCAACGACGGGGCACTGGCCCTGGAGCTCGGCGTGGGCCGGACCCCGGTGCGCGAGGCGCTCAAGCGCCTGGAGATCGACCACCTGGTGGTTTCATACCCGCGCCGCGGCACCTTTGCCACGATCGTTGACATCACCGAACTCGCGGACGTCTCCGAACTACGTCGATCGCTGGAGCCGCTGGCCGCCCGCAAGGCCGCGCTCAGTGCCCCCGATGCGGACCGCGAAGCCCTGCGCGCGCTGGCCCGCGACATCGAGCGGCTCGGGGAGAAGAAGGTCGACAAGCGCGGGCTGATGCAGTACGACCTCAACGTCCACCGCCTCATCTACCGAGCTGCGGGAAACCCCCACCTCGAGGAAACCCTGATCCGCCTGGACAACCTGGCCACCCGCATCTGGTGCCTGGTGCTGGACAAGGTACCCTCGGTCTCGGGGCACATCGAGGAACACGTGGACCTGCTCGACGCCATCGTGGCGGGGGAGGCCGAATCGGCCGAGGCCATGGCCCTGGCGCACATTACCAGCTTCGAGCAGACGATCCGCGCCGTCCTGTAAGCGTGCCGAGGGAAGGCCGGGAGGAGCCTTGGCTTGCCGGGTGATCATCGCGGAAGGCCCGCAAGCCCCTTCAAGGGGTGAGTCCAGCGGAACCTATGATGAGTGGATGCGGGAAAAACCGGACACGGCCAACTCTTCGAAGCGCGCCCCGATCTATGTAGAGATTCTGGTTCGGGCGCCCATGGAGCGTGTGTGGAAGCTGACCCAGGACAGCGATCTGCACCCCAGATGGGATCTGCGGTTCTCCAAGATTGTGCCCTTGGGCCATGGCGAGGATGGTCCTGTCGACTTCCGCTACGAGTTCCACCTTCCGTTGTATGCCATCCACGGAACCGGGACCTCCTTGGTGCACCGGCATCGAGCGGACGGGCAGGCAACCTCGGTGCTGAAGTTCGACACGGCCGATCCGCTGTCCCCGATCGGCCGAGGCTCCGGATATTGGCGATACATCCCCACAAGGGACGGAATTCGTTTCATTACGGGCTACAACTACCGCCCCGGAATGGGGTTGGTCGGAAAAGCCCTGGACTCGAGCATCTTTCGCCCAGCGCTCGGGTGGGCGACCGCCCTGAGCTTTGACCGCCTGAGGCTCTGGGCTGAATCGGGTGTGGATCCCCGCACGGCGCGCAACCGGTGGTCCTTGGACGCGGGGGCGCGAACGGGAGGCATGCTGGCTGCCTGGCTTCTGCTACGCCGCGCCCGAATGACGTCAAGCAATGGTGTTGCCTTGGCCGGTGTGGCCGCGGCCCTTTCCGCATTCACGGTTCTGTCCCATTGGACGGTTCCAAGGGCGCGCCGGTGCCTGCGGCGCGCACCCGATGCCCGAGCAGCTCGTGCACCATCAACCCTTGCCGGGCTGAAAACGAATGACGAACGTGGAGCCGGAGTCCGACCAATGGAAGGAGACGAAAATGGCTTCGATCTTTGAGCTGGCGCTGGGACAGGACTTCGAGCGGTTGCACCCCATGCTCCAGAAACGCTTCGGCGTGGACGTGGAGGCGGGCTATGCGTGCGTTGGCCGAGGCATCTTTTCCGAGGTCAGGCGCGGTGCATGGTGGACCCTGCCGTTCCTGCACCTGGGCACCTACCGCAACATCCTGTTTCCCGGGCAGGGGAGGAACATCCCCTTCACCATCGAGAACCACCCCTACACCGACGGGTTCGGCCGCCCGACCGTCACCTTCGTGCGGACCTTGGGACCGGCTCGCGCCAAGAAGAGCCGCTTCGATGCCACCATGGTGCACAGCCCTCGGCGCCGCGGAATCGTTGATTACCTCGGAACGCACCAGCACCTGGCCACAGACCTCAAGCTGGAGGTCCTGACCGATGGGTCGCTCCATCTTCAAACAGGCGACCTCCGCTTCTACGAGGGCCCCTTGGCATTCACTGTTCCTGCGATCTTCACCGGCACCGCTGATCTGTATGAAAGCTATGACGATGAACGCGGAGTGTTCACCATTCAGTTGCAGGTGCGGAACCCTGTTTTTGGATTCCTCTTTGGGTACCGCGGCGAGTTCACCTGTACGTATCCGTCACTGGCTGACGCGGTTGCCCCATCGGCCCTCAAGCCGTTGAGGGAAGAACTCCGTGAGTAGCGGCTGACCGCTGGGAAAGGCTGCCGAAGGGGAGCCGTACGCGGGTCGCTACTGGTCCGTGATGCGCTCGTGGAGTTCCTTGACGATGGCCTCATGCAGGGTCTTAAGCTGGTCGTTAGTCAAGCCCGACGGGTCGACAGTCCCGTTGCCGAGCCCTCCCTCGGGCAAATCGCCCGGGGCCGGTTCGGCGTCGGTGGAGCAGCGCAGCTTGTTGCCGGTGGCCGTGAGCAGGCAGGACGAGCCGTCGGCATTCAGCTGTACACGGTAGTTCACGTTCTGCTTCTGCCCGATGCTGGCGTGCCAGACCCCTTCGCCGCCCGGCACGATCTCCATGACGGCCATGCCGGTGGCCCAGTCGCTCAGGGAAGAATAATCGGCCTTGATCTTGTCCGCAGTGGCTGCATTCGACTGGCGCGGGCTGCGCAGAGAGTACAGTTTCGCGGAGGCACTCGTTCCCGCCGTCACCTGCGAGCTGTCGAGCACCGCCACGTGGTCGATGGTGCGCGAGGAAGCCCGCGAGGTGAACGGCGAGAAGAACCCGAACTTCGCCTCTCCGTGGTTCAGACTGAAATTCGAATGGCTTCCAAGGTTCGTGTCGTCTTCGTCCTTGGGCTCATCGGTGATGCCGGTGGACTTCAGGATGTTGGTGCTCCACCAGCCGCCGTTCAGCGTGGCCAGCGAGGCATTGATGCGGCGCGACTGGGAAATGGATACGGCCGGGCCGGGAAGCTGGCCGGAAGCGACCTCGGGCCTGTACTCCAGTTGGTCGGTGCTTCCGTCGTAGATGATGACGCCGGCCGGAACGTCGCTTGGCGCCAACCAGTTTTCGAGCTTTGTCACCGGGACAACGATTTTCGGGATGCCGTTGTCGCAGTAGCCCCAGGTGTCCACATCCTTGGCGATTAAGCCGGTGTCGATGCGGGCAATGGCCCTGGTTAGGCTGTTGCCGAAGATCCCGTTCATCCGCTTGTTGGCGTGCGGTGCGAAATCGCAACGCTCGCCGGTTGCCTGGCCGGTCAGCGCCAGTTTCTGCACGATCATGGTCTCGTAGCCCGGGCCCAGCCAGCCGCGGCGCTCTACCAGGGTCGAGTACACATTCTTCCCGGCCAGGTAGGTGGTGCCGGCGATATCTCCCACGGTGCCCGAGCTGTTGGATGATGCCTGCCGTTCGGCGACCAGGTAGGGTGCGCGCAGCCCGGTTTCCGGAAGAAGCTCTTCCTCGGCGGAAACCACCGCAACGGTGTCGCGCAGGTGCACGTTGGCGTTCCAACTGGCAGCCAACGCCAACGGCACGGCGATGATGGCAGCCAACACCCCGAGGCCTGCGATCCGACGCTTGCTGGCGAAGAAGCCAATCACTGCGACGAGAATCCCGGCAACCAGCAAAGTGAGGGCCAGGCCGCCGCCAAAAAAGAAGCCGGTGAAAACCCGTGCCCTGGTCAATGGGTCTAGCAATGGACTTGCCAAGACGGCAAGTAGGACCGCGCCGACGATGGCTAATGGCTTTTTCACGGGACAATATTCCTTTTGGCTATGGGTGATGAAACTCCAAGACATACTTTCACGGGCCGGTCCGGGATGTGAATCGATCGGTAATGAGTCGTTGCGGCGAGGGCTTGGGCTGATATGCACCCGGGCGGGTATCGAGCGCGGGCTCGCATTGAAGTCTCGACCATGCTGCTGCCCCCCCGCAGAAGCCCGAACAATCCCGTTCTATCGGACATTGGCAAGAGCAGTTGGGGTCCAGGCGTTACTTCTTCCGGAGACGCGGTGTTCAACCCGGGAAGTCGGTGCCTTTCTTGCCCCTGTGGCACCACGGTGGTTTCCGACTGCTCCGCGAGGGGCAGGGCCAATGAGTGCCTCACCATGCTTCACCCACAAAACCCCTTGACAGTGACTCGGGACACAAATACAGTCAATGCAACAGCGTTGCATTCATTGCAACTCCCAAATATTCTGGTGGTATCCACAATGACTCAGAGCAATAACATCTCGGCACGCCAAAGCACTGCCGCAAGTTCTGCCTCGAAAGCTTTCACCACAGATCCATCCATCGACCTTGGCCCAACGCTTAGCGGCCAGGAACGTCCCGACCCGGCGGGCATTGGCAAGAAGACCCGGCGAAAGGTTGTTGCCGCAAGCTTTATCGGTAACTTTGTGGAATGGTTTGACTATGCTGTCTACGGCTACCTTGCGGTCACCATCACAGCGGTTTTCTTCCCGGATTCCGATCCGACCACGGGGCTGATGCTGACCTTCGCTCTCTTCGCGGTTTCATTCTTCGTTCGCCCACTGGGAGGCTTCGTCTGGGGCCACATCGGAGACCGTGTCGGGCGTCGCGAAGCGCTATCTTGGTCGATCTTGATTATGTCCGCAGCAACCTTCTGCATCGCACTGATCCCGTCATACGACACCATTGGAATCTGGGCACCAATCCTCCTGTTGATCATTCGCGTGGTTCAGGGCTTCTCCGCTTCCGGTGAATATGCAGGAGCCTCGGCCTTCCTGGTGGAATACGCGCCGGCCAACCGCCGTGGACTCTATGCAGCAGTGGTTCCGGCTAGCACGGCCACAGGTTTGCTGCTTGGTTCACTGTTGGCGGCTCTACTTACGGGAGTGTTGGCCACCGAGGATATGCACTCGTGGGGCTGGCGCCTCCCCTTCCTGCTGGCAGCACCCATGGGCCTGATTGGCCGCTACATCAGAACCAAACTTGAAGATTCCCCGGTCTTCAAGGAGCTGGCCCAGGAAGACGAAGCTGTCAAGGCACCGGTTAGCTCGCTGTTCAAGAACCACTGGCGCCAGCTTGTCCAAGCCGTGGGCGCAGTTTTGCTCAATGCTGTGGGCTTCTATGTCATCCTCAGCTACATGCCGACCTATCTGTCCCAAGAGTTGGGGCTCGAGGAAACCGCTTCATACGTTGCCACGACCGTCGCTTTGACCACGTACATCGGTTTCATCTTCCTGACGGGGATGCTTTCGGACCGGATCGGACGCAAAAAGGTCCTGATGACCGCATCCATTGCATTTGTCCTCTTTACGGTTCCGGCATTCATGCTTCTGGAATCGGGCACGTTCGCCGTCGTGATCTTGGTCCAGATATTGCTTGGCGGAATGCTGGCACTCAATGACGGAACCTTGCCCAGCTACCTGGCCGAAATGTTCCCCACCCGGGTCCGCTACTCAGGATTCGCCGTCTCTTTCAATCTCTCCAACGCGCTCTTCGGCGGCACCGCCCCGTTTGTGGCCACAGTGCTGATTGCCACCTCCGGCAACGTGATTGCGCCCGGCTGGTACCTCATGGCCGCAGCAGTCATCTCACTGGTGGCCGTCGCTTGCTCGGTGGAAACCAGCAAGAAACCGCTGGCCTAGGACCACCCCATTTCTTTCTTCCAACACAGCAACACCATTCGATCAACAATATTAGGAGTCACCATGACCATTGCACCGGCCAACGCAACCAATGTTTCCGAGCTAGAGCGCCTGAAGACCCTACACAACGGAGCCAAGCAGCAGCTCACCTTCTCCGACGCCGAGTTTGAGCGCCGTCTTGCGGGACTACGCCAGATCATGGCCGCCAAAGACCTCGATGCGGTCATCCTGACCAGCTATCACGGGATCAAGTACTACTCCGATTTCCTCTACACCACCTTCGGCCGCAACTACGCGCTGGTTGTCACAGCAGACAGCTCGACAACGATCACCGCGAACATCGATGCGGGCATGCCGTGGCGTACCAGCTACGGCGATAACATCGTTTACACCGACTGGAAGCGCGACAACTTCTACTACGGACTGCAGGAAGCACTGAAGCGCAACGGCGTCAAGGCAGCCCGCCTCGGCGTCGAAGACGACGCCCTGCCGCTGCTGACCCGCCAATCCATCTCTGCCACCTTCGAGGGTGCCACCCTGGTGGATGTCTCGCAGGATGCCATGCGCCAGCGCATGATCAAGTCCGCCGAGGAAATCGAGGTCATCAAGCACGGTGCACGCATCGGTGACATCGGTGGCGAAGCCATCAAGGCAGCCATCCGCGAGGGCATCACCGAGTACGAGGTCGCACTGATCGGCACCGAGGCCATGGTGCACGAAATCGCCAAGACCTTCCCGCACCGCGAGGTGCGCGACACCTGGGTCTGGTTCCAGTCCGGCATCAACACCGACGGCGCGCACAACTGGGCCACCACCCGCAAGCTTGAGCGCGGGGACATCCTCTCGCTGAATTGCTTCCCGATGACTTCGGGCTACTACACCGCCCTGGAGCGCACCTTGTTCCTCGGAGAGCCGGACGAGCGCTCCCTGCAGGTGTGGAACGCCAACGTCGAGGTGCACAAGCGCGGACTGGAACTCATCAAGCCCGGCGCCGTCTGCAAGGACATTGCCGCCGAGCTCAACGAGATCTTCATCGGCCACGGCCTGCTGCCCAACCGCACCTTCGGCTACGGCCACTCCTTCGGCGTCCTCTCGCACTACTACGGCCGCGAGGCGGGCCTGGAACTGCGCGAGGACATCGACACGGTGCTGGAGCCGGGCATGGTTGTCTCCATGGAACCAATGGTCACCGTCCTGGACGGCGAGCCGGGTGCCGGCGGCTACCGCGAGCACGACATCCTGGTCATCGGCGAGGACGGCGGCGTGGAGAACATCACCAAGTTCGGCTTCGGCCCGGAAAACAACATCATCGACGCCTAACTGATCCCCGTAGCCTGGGGCGGTGGATTACCTCATGGGTGATCCACCGCCCCAGAGCATAAATTCTAGGATTATTGAGAGTACTGGAGCCATGAAACTAAGCGAACAAGACCACAAAGGTTATGCCGCGGCACTGGCGCAAGCCCGCCAAGGCGCTGCCGAAAGTGGAGTACCCCTTGGCTCAAGTATTTTCGCATCGGGACTCTTGCTGGGCGAGGGACGCAACCGCAGAGTTCAAAATGGTGATCCGACGGCACATGCTGAAAATTGATGCACTTCGCAATGTCGGACGGCGTTCCAGCTATGCAGGGGCCACCCTGTATTCGACGCTGGCTCCCTGTGCCCTTTGTGCCGGCGCCGCGATCCAATGTGGTATTCAACGGGTTGTGGTTGGGGAGAGTGAAAACTTTGCCGGGGAACTTCAATTACTCAAGGATCGTGGCATCGAAGTCGTGCTCATCGATGACCCGGAGGCCACTGCCCTGATGAAAAATTTCATCACGCAAAACTCGCAACTTTGGCATGAAGACATCGGCATTGAATCGCCGTGATACCTCGGAAGCACAGCAAACCGGGGTACGGTTTTGCATAGACGCACGATCTTGTACCAACATTATTGGAGAGAACCCTCATGGTTGCCCAAACTACCGAAACCCCAGCCGTTGAACCCCGCGGCGCTTCGGTTATTGTCAACGTTATTGATGTTCTGCGCTGCTTTACCATTGAACATCCGGTACTCGGGGTCACCGAGATTGCGGTACAGGTTGGACTACACAAATCCAGCGTCTCAAGAATCCTGACAACGCTGGAACAAGAGCGCATTGTTGCTAGGGATGAAACAACCCGTAAGTATTCTCTCGGGTTGGGCCTCATTGCCGTGGCCGGTCCTTTGCTGGCAAACCTTGATGTGCGTAGGGTGTCGTTCCCGTTCCTCAACGAATTGGCTCTGGTTACCGAGGAAACTGCGGTGCTCACCATCTGGGATGGGCAAGAATCGATTTCCGTTGAGCAAATTCCAAGTATCCATCAGGTCAAACACACTTCTGCCATGGGTAGTCGTTACAACACCGCACTCAGTGCCTCGGTACAAGTATTTATGGCGCATGAAGAATTGAGCCGTGCCGTGGAATTGCTCGACACAGGATCCGTACGCCTGGTAGAAAATTCCCAGCGCGAAAGGGATGCCTATCTCAAGCGATTGGAAGCGGTGCGAACGCGTGGCTACGCGGCAAACCACGGGGAAACCTCACCAGATGAGGTAGGGGTTGCCGCTCCAATCTTTGACCACCGTGGCACGGTTGTTGCCAGTGCCATGATTGCCGCTCCGTACTACAGAGTCACCGAGAAACAGCTGCATCAGTTGGGTACCGCCTGTATGCGTGCAGCCAAGCAGATCAGCGTCCGTCTTGGTGCACCAGTGAACCAATAGGTCGTGAGTACATGATTGAAAAACGCGGAGCTCACGGCTTCGATTATCCGCTACATGAGGGAACATTAACTCGCATACAGTTCCATTTTGCGGACTCGATGGGCATGCCGGTGGCCATCCAAACTTGGGAACTAGCACCGGGCGGCTTTGAGGGCATGCATGTACATGAGCCCGGGCAGAGCGCACTCGAAGAGTTTTATCTAGTTCTTGAAGGCACCGCCACAATGCGTGTTGGTGAACAACACCATGAATTGGGTGCCGGCGATAGCGTATTGGCGCAGGCTGGAGTGCCACATGATGTCCAAAATACGGGGAACGGTGTGCTGCGCCTGCTGGTGGTTTGGGGCAGGCCCGGTGGCAAGGATTTTTCTGGCTTTGGTTCTTTTGCTGCCTCAATGCTGGCGCGAACCAAAGAAACATAGATTCCCCGGTACCGGAGTCAGGTCCCGAGCATGCCCTCCGTGTGACTGGGGGCACTTCCCGGTAGTGTGGGTTTATGGGGCAAACACCATTTTCACAAAACTTTGATGTCATAGTTGTCGGCGCGGGTCTGGCCGGACTCGTAGCAGCGACCGAAGCGGTCAGCGCCGGGTCTCGAGTGCTGTTGATCGATCAAGAATCTTCGGCAAACCTTGGGGCACAAGCGCACTGGAGTTTCGGTGGAATTTTTCTTGTCAATTCCCCCGAACAGCGCAGGCTTGGAGTTAAAGACTCCGAAGAATTAGCCCTACGCGACTGGTTCAGCACTGCCGGATTTGACCGAGAAGAAGATTATTGGCCACGAGAATGGGCCAAGGCCTATGTGCATTGGGCGGCGAACGGAAAACGCGAATGGCTCCACGAACATGGAGTGAGATTCTTTCCCGTGGTCGGATGGGCCGAACGCGGCGGGGCAGGGGCCCAAGGCCCCGGAAACTCGGTTCCCCGGTTTCATATCACGTGGGGTACTGGTCCTGGTCTCGTTGAACCATTTGCCCAGGCAGCCCACACGGCACAAGCCAAGGGAATGCTTAAGATCTTATGGCGGCACCGGCTCGATGAACTGATCGTTGAGGGGCAGGAAATCGCCGGGGTACGCGGGCACATCCTTGAACCGGATGCCGCGGAACGTGGTGTTGCAACAAACCGTACCGAGCTAGCCGAGTTCGAATACTTTGCCCCGGCGGTTATCATTGCCACCGGCGGCATTGGCGGAAATGTTGCCAAGGTGCGTGACGCCTGGCCACAGCGGCTAGGCACCCCACCTACCCGCATGGTTTCCGGGGTCCCAGCACATGTTGATGGGCGCGGACTTGATATTGCTCATGCCGCCGGTGGAAGACTCATCAATGGGGACAGGATGTGGCACTACACAGAAGGCATCGGTAACTGGAACCCGGTCTGGGCCAACCATGGAATCCGTATCCTGCCGGGTCCCAGTTCGCTGTGGCTAGATGCAACAGGCAAACGTCTTCCCGATCCACTATGGCCGGGGTTTGATACCTTGGGCACCCTTGAATACTTGCGTGGCACCGGGCACGACTACAGCTGGTTCATTCTTAATAGGCGCATTATCGGCAAGGAATTTGCGCTTTCGGGCAGCGAAAAAAACCCGGATCTAACAGGCAAAGACATCAAGGGAGTCTTGGCCCGGGCAAGAGCCGATGTTCCCGAACCGGTACAAGCATTCTTGGATCACGGTGAAGATTTTGTGCAGGCAGAGACTCTTGAAGAACTAGTGCACAAGATGAACGAGCTCACCGGTGAATCATTGCTCGATGCCCAAGAAATAACGGAAGTAGTAAATGCGCGTGACGCCGCAGTGCAAAATAGCTTCGGAAAAGATGGGCAGATCGCTGCGATTCATGGTGCTCGGCATTATCTGGGAGACAAGCTGATTCGTACGGTGAAGCCCCGCGCGCTGACCGACGCCAAGGACGGTCCGCTCATTGCTGTGCGCCTCAACATTCTGACGCGCAAATCCTTAGGTGGACTCAACACGGATCTAAGCTCTCGCGTCTTGGATGCGAGCGGTCAGCCTGTGCCTGGTTTATACGCTGCAGGGGAGGCCGCAGGTTTTGGCGGAGGAGGCTATCACGGATACCGGGCTCTTGAGGGAACCTTCTTGGGTGGGTGTTTATTTAGCGGTCGAGCCGCCGGAGCGGCAGCTGCGACGCAGAGCAACGTGTTGCGGGTCAAACGGCAATAAAAAACCACACCGAGCAAGTACTGCTTGAGGGTCGGTGTGGTCTATTGGTGTGATTAGTGTGTGAAATGGTAAACGGTTCCAAAGAGAGCCGCCGAAATTCCAAAGGACATGCCGATCATCATCGGTAGCCACGTGCCGCCGTAGCTGGCAACGAAGAGTGCGAAGACAACAAACAGCAAGGCTGCGAGGACTCCGCCAAGAACGATGGCGCCGCCACCATGATGGTGTACGGCTGCCTCCTGTGCATTTTTATGAAATAGAGTAGCCATGCCCTCAGGGTATGCCTAAAGAAATGGAAAAACGAGGGTTGCAAAATGAAAGAATCATTGACCAATAATCCGACGGATTGGCGCAGAATCTTCGGGGCTCTTGCCAATGAAGACACTCGACGCGCATATGCCCAAGCCATCCTTGGGATTGAAACGGATGGCAGCTCGATAAAACAAGCCAAGGCACTGAAAAACCTGCGGTCCGCAGGACTTTTAGACGAAGACGGTAAACCCGACGAAGGGGTTTTTACCCGTGCCTTGGCCCAAATCGCCAGCACAACACCGAAAGAGGGAGTGCAACGGTTCCTCGATGCCGATGGGCGAATTGAGCGTTATCCCAAGGCTTACGGTGAGCGTGTTGGGCTGCTGCGTCACGTGGGGTCCCAGATCCTGAAGCATGGTGAAGAGCTTACTGAAACAGATTTGACCCTCCGCCTTGAAGAAATTTCCGACGATGCAGTGCTGTTGCGGCGCTATTTGGTCGACTATGGTGTGGTGATTCGCCGCCCCGATGGCTCCATTTATCGCTTGGCTGATGGCTCTGACTAATAATCGATGTGCCAACTATCGCTAAAGGGGGTAATTTCATTCATGAACATTATTGAGTTCTCCCCGTTGTATTGCCTCTCTGTATCCTCCAAGGAGCCTCCCATTGTCTGACCCGTACGCCTCAACTAATGGTGGTTCAAACCATGATTCATGGAACCAGCCAGGGTACGGTAGCGGGCAGAATCAGGGACAATACCCAGGGCAACATCCCGGATATAACCAGGGTAACTATCCGCCCTTTACCGGGTATCAGTACCCGGTGTGGAACTTACCGCCACGCACCCACGGAATTACCACCGCTGCGCTGGTCTTAGGCATTATTGCCGCGGTCATTTCTTTGGTGCCGTTCTTTGGATTTATAGCCTTCGTACTTGGACCATTGGCGATGATTTTTGGCATCATCGGCATCGTGAGGCGTCTAAACCGTCGTGGATTCGCTGTTGCGGGGCTGGTCACCGGTGCCTTTGGTGTGCTCGTCTCGATACTATATGCATTGCTCTTTTCCACCATGATGCAATACATGGATAAAACCGACACCTATGAATTCGTTACCCGCTCGGTCGGCGAATATCACTTAGCGATCACCACCACCGATTCCATCCCCGAGATCTCGAATAACCAGCGTGGCACCTATACCGAGCGATTAACTGCTTCAAGTTTCTTTGGTGGGGTTGTTGCAACAAATGTAGGGGATAACGACGGAAACGTTGGCTGCAAAATCTTCAGTTCCGATGGGACACTGCTTGCCGAAGACGCTGCAACGGGCCTAGGGGCCGAAGCAGTCTGCATGATTGGGGCACCTTGGATGGGAAGTAACTACGATTTCGACGTCAGCGACGTGCTTGATGCCCGAATGCTCAGCGGCGTACCGGCTAACTAACTTCCAAACCCCTGTGCGCGCCGAGCGCTAATAATGCGCTCGGCCGACTGTAAGGCAGCCGGGTAGTGTGCGCCCGGGCCCAAGGCAATAAAACAGGGGGCTTCAAAATCCGGTAGCTCAAGATCGTCGTAGCGGTAGGGCAGGTAAGTGCCACCGGAACGACGGACCAACAACGCCCCGGCGGCAATATCCCATGGTTTGGTATCCATCCCCAGCGTCACATCGCACCAACCGGCTGCAACATGAGCAAGCGCAAGGGCCGCCGAGACCTTGCGCCGTACCGTGGCAAAGGCAGTGACCCACGAGCCAAACTCCGTGAGACCCAAGGCGCCATCAACCTCTAGCGCCTCTGCCGAGGGGTAATCTGTCATGAGGTTTGCATGGGCCTGATCGGGGCGGTTTTCGGGGGTAAGTATTTCGGAGTTCAGGTAGGCATGCTGTGCATCGGCAGAAAATTCAAGCTCGGCCATCGGATCTAACACCACACCGGCAAGTAGTTGGCCATCGCGTGCCGCGGCAATGGAAATGCAGAAGAATGCGATGCCGTGAGTAAAGTTGCTGGTTCCATCGATGGGGTCAACAATCCATTGGATGCTTCCGGTGCCGATGGCTCCGCCTTCTTCACCCAGAACCCAGGAGTCTTCTTCGGCGGCTAGAAGGTGCTCGCTAATGATCTGTTCGCTGCGTTTATCGAAGGCCGTGACCAAATCGTGAGCGTTTGTCTTATTTTCGCGCTGCACCGAGTTGCGGAAAGCCTCGCGTAGCAGCGGGGCCGCCTTGCGCGCCGCTTCGAGTGCCACTAAACGCAATCGATAGGCAAGATCAATATCGGCTTGGCTGAAGTTTTCGGTAGTCACGAGTTCAAGCGTAGTCGGTAGAAACACCAAAATTTAGTTTGACGAGGCAACTAATTCACTCATATAGTTTCATAGGGCAACAATTGCCTAGGTCAACTAATTTTATTGGAGAGTGAAGCTCGTGCCGCACGGTTCCTCACAAACGCTCGAACTCTTTGAAAGCGTCGGATTGCTTAACCGTGCCCTGCGTCAGCTTGCTCATGTGGGTGAACTTGATCAAAAAACTGGTTTTGCGGGTATCAGCATCCTGGGCTATGTCTACCGTCAGGAACCGGCGAGGGCCACGGATATTGCCCATTGGCATGGGATTGGCCCCGCTGCCATGAGTCGACAGGTTGCCGACCTTGAGGCGCAGGGTTTGCTGCGACGTACCCCATGCACGCTGGATGCCAGGGTTCAGCTAATTTCCCTCACGGCCGAGGGACGGGCTGAGGTTGAAAGTTCCCGTCAACGTCGCACCGATCTCTTCGCGGACCTACTCGCGGATTGGGATGAGGACGAAATCTCACAAGCGACTTCCACCGTCAACCGAATCCAGCAGGTGCTGCGCGCCGGCATCGAAAAAATGCACGGCAAAACCACCCCTGCGGCCACCGTCGCACCGAAAGGACAAGTATGAGCGAGCAACAGAAAGCCGCGGCGCAGACGCGTGAAATTCGTGGCGATACGCCTCAGATGGGTCAAAAAGAGGTGGTGCGCTCCATCACCGGTGTGCTCGCCGCGTTCTTTGCCGCAATGCTTGCTACAACCATTGTTTCAATCGCTCTACCCACCATCATGGATGCGCTCAATGGAACGCAAACCGATTTTAACTGGGTCATTACCGCGGCTCTTTTGGCCAACGCGGCAACCACCCCCATCTGGGGTAAGTTGGCAGATCTTTTTGACAAGAAAAAGCTGCTGCAACTTGGCATTATCATCTTCATTGCCGGATCCATGCTTGCCGGTTTTGCCATCAATATACCGATGCTTATGAGTGCCCGCGTGGTGCAGGGCGTCGGCATGGGCGGGTTAACCGCAATGGGCATGGCGGTCATTGGCACCGTCATACCGCCGCGTGAACGAGGCCGTTACTCGGGTTACTTCGGTGGTGTCATGGCGGTTGCTACGGCCGGTGGGCCGCTACTGGGCGGGGTTATCGTTGACTCGCCGTTGGGTTGGCGATGGACATTTTTCATCGGTATTCCCATTGCCCTGATTTCCATGTTCATGATCCACAAAACCCTGCATATCAAACATATTGCTCGCAAGGTATATATTGACTGGGCCGGAGCCGTGCTCGTCACCATCTCCGTCTCGGTGCTGCTGATCTGGGTTTCCTACGTGGGCAAGGAAGGGTTCTTCGAATTCAACTCCTGGCAAACCTACGCAATGGTTGGTGGATCATTGGTGCTTATCGCCCTATTGATCTGGATCGAGGGACGCGTTCCCGAGCCAGTCATCCCACTGCGCATTATTGCCACGCGTACCACTGCACTTTCAATCATTGCCTCAATTTCTATTGGCGTGGCAATGTTTGGCTCCGGCGCCTTCCTAGGCCAATACTTCCAGGTAGCGCGCGAAGCAACCCCAACCATGGCCGGGGTCATGACCCTGCCGATGATCGTAGGTAACCTCTTTGGTTCGGTATTCTCCGGACAACTCATCTCGCGTTTGGGGCGCTGGAAGATTTTCCTGGTCATCGGCGCAATAGTGAATATTGGCGCACTGGCCCTGCTGGGCACCATGAGTCATGACACCAACTATTGGATCATTGCCACGGGAATGTTCTTTAACGGCATTGGCATGGGTTTCATGGTGCAAAACTTGGTACTCGCGGTCCAGAACACCGTCAAGGTCACCGATATTGGTACCGCGAGTTCCACGGTTGCCTTCTTCAGGTCCGTCGGTGGTGCCGCGGGCGTTGCGGTGCTTGGTGCCATGCTTTCGGATAAGGTCTCTTTGCTAGTGATCGATGCGCTCACCGCCGCCCACCTGATTTCACCCGATGGTTCGGGAGGCGTCGCAGGTGGAGGTGCCTCGCTAGAGCTTTCGTCAATGCCACCGGCGGTACGAGCCCTGTATGAGACGGCGTTTGGTGATGCAACCGGCATTATCTTCATGACCTCGGCGATCGTTGCCGTGGTTGCCCTGGTGTGTATCTTGTTCATCAAGGAAGTCCCACTACGTAAAACCATCTAATACGCACTGCTGGAAGAGGGTGATGGGCTGGTATTCAAAAACATTGGATATCAACCCATCACCCTCTTTGCTGCTCTGGGGTGCGGGTTTGTGCGGATTGGACCAGTCGTTACGGATGAATCGACCAAAAGCTTAGATGATCTATCCGAGATTCTGATCACTTTTCTTCGTACTGTGATCTAGTCGTACATACGGAAGGAACCGCGATGACTAAAGCTTCACCACGGGTGCAGGGCGCTCAGCCCGCACTGAAAAAGGTTTTGGGTCGATGGGACACCCTCGCCATTGGCGTAGGTGCAATGATCGGCTTTGGCTGGGTTGTCCTCACCGGCGATTGGATCACCACCGCTGGACCGTTTGGCGCGGCCCTAGCCATGGTTGTCGGTGGCGGGATCATGGTGGTTGTTGGCCTCACGTACGCCGAACTTGTGGCGGCAATGCCCAAGGCTGGAGGAGAGCACAACTATCTGCTGCGGGCCATGGGCGCTCGCTGGTCATTTGTTGGTTCTTGGGCCATCGCCGGCGGTTACATCACCATTGTTGCCTTTGAGGCAGTAGCCCTTCCCAAAACGGCGCTTTATCTTTTCCCCAACCTAAATCAAGTTAAACTCTGGGATATTGCTGGCTCCGAGGTGTACCTAACCTGGGCGCTAGTTGGTGTGCTGGGCGCGGTGGTCATCACGGCAATCAATATTCGCGGCATCAAGACGGCGGGTGTAGTCCAAACCTTTGTTGTCCTCTTCCTCTTTGCCATCGGGGCTGTCTTGCTCTTTGGTTCCTTTACCGGTGGTTCAACTGCCACGATGGAACCATTCTTCTCTAACGGTGTTGCAGGGTTCTTCGGGGTGATGATCATCGTCCCATTCATGTTTGTTGGCTTCGATGTGATCCCGCAATCGGCAGAAGAGTGCGATATTCCACCGCGACGCATCGGCAAATACGTGATCATCTCGGTACTCATCGCCACCGCCTGGTACGTTATGGTCATCCTTGCAACCTCCTCCGGAATGGGTCCGGCGGCACTTGCAAACTCGGATCTTGCCACAGCAGATGCCATGGGTGCCTTGTTCAACTCGGAGCTGATGGCCAAGGTGTTGATCTGTGGTGGCATTGCAGGGATTTTAACCTCCTGGAACTCGCTGCTCATGGGGGCCTCACGCCTGCTTTACGCCATGGCTGCCTCGGGGATGCTCCCGGCATGGTTCGCCAAACTTCACCCCAAATACCGCACCCCGGTTAACGCGCTGCTCTTCATTGGTGGGCTCTCGGTGCTTGCCCCATTCTTCGGATCGGCAATGCTGGGTTGGCTTGTTGATTCGGGTTCACCATCAATTGTTGTCGCTTACCTGCTTGTTGGCATCGCCTTTGTCATCTTGCGCAAGCGTGAACCCACTATGGACCGCCCCCTACGCATTGGTGGCAAGGGCAACTTTGGTCAAGCAATCGGTGTGACCTCGGTGCTCTTCTGTGCCGGATTAATCTCCTTGTACCTGCCCGGGATGCCGGCAGCCATCGCCGTGGAACCATGGATGCTCTTTGGCGCTTGGTGGATTCTGGGCTTCGTTTTCTTGGCCCGTATCCCACGTGGCATCGAACCAGGAATTAATGCCGAAGAAGAACTCTTGGCACGCCTCGCTATGCGCAAAAACTCAAAAATATCAACGGTTCTTGGCGCCTCGCCGGTATCCGGGAGCATGCCGAACGAAAAGGTAAAAGAAGGTAATCACCTATGAGCTCTATTCGCCCGCTTGAGGGAATAGTAGTAGCGGATTTTTCGCGGGTTCTTGCCGGTCCCTTATGCACCATGACACTTGCTGACATGGGCGCGACGGTGATCAAGGTTGAGCGCCCCGGGTCCGGGGATGACACCCGCAGCTGGGGTCCACCCTTCTCCGCCACCGGTTCCACCTACTTCGAATCGGTCAATAGGAATAAGCAATCGGTAACCCTTGATCTGAGCCATCCAACGGATAAAGAACTAGCCAAAGAACTGGCGTTGCGTGCAGATGTTTTGGTAGAAAATTTCAAACCCGGTGGCATGGACATCATGGGATTGGGATACGAACAACTCGCGGAACTGAACCCCAGGCTCATTTATGCCTCGATCTCGGGCTTTGGGTCCACCGGGGGAGCGCACCTACCCGGCTACGACTTCATGGTTCAGGCTTTGGGTGGACTGATGTCAATTACCGGTGAACCGGATGCAGATCCAATGAAGGCCGGGGTGGCGCTTGTAGATGTGCTCACCGCAAAGGATGCAACAATCGGTGTGCTTGGTGCGCTGAACGCGCGTGCGACAACCGGGCGCGGTGCCCACATTGAGGTCAATCTGCTTTCTAGCTTGCAAGGCGCGTTGGCTAACCAGGGGCAAGCCTATTTAGGAGCCGGAAAGGTGGCAACCCGTATGGGTAATGCGCACCCCTCAATAGTTCCTTACCAGCTACTGAGGTGTGCCGATGGCTCGGTGGCCGTGGCCTGCGGTAACGATGCCCAATTTGTGAAACTCTGTACCGAGATTGGAGAACCGGCGCTGGCACAGGATGCACGCTTTGCCACCAACTCGGCGCGTGTTGCCAACCGTGAGGTGCTGATCCCGCTCCTTGAAGCGGCCTTGCAGTCCGATCAGGGTGCGGGCTGGCAGGATCGCTTCAGCGGTATTGGGGTTCCGGCTGGCAAGGTAGCGGGCATCGATGAGGGCCTTGACTATGCCCAGTCGCTGGGACTTGACCCGATCATTGAGGTGCGCGATGCGCACGGCGTCGTTGTTGGGAAACAGGTGCGCCATCCCATTACCTGGACCCCGGCCCTGGATGCCCCGACTCACGCCCCGCCTCATCTTGGTGAGCACACCGAGGCGATTCGCGACTGGCTTTCCAACACCGAAACACAAACCCCCATCCCGCAACAACCGCAGGTTCTAAGCACGTCCTAGTGACTGCGGTGAAGATTCTTCACGGCGCAATGCTAACCATAGGTGCGCCGCGACATCAGGATCATCAAGATTAACATCGAGTAATCCACCGGCCACCGAGATCCGGTGCCGCAGCGAATTGCGGTGAATACCTAGGGCGCGTGCCGCATCTTCCCAGGTGCCACGCGCCCTCAGGTATTCACGCACCGTTGCCAGCAAATCTGCTCGCGGGTAATCGGCAAGCACTTTCACCCACCCGCTGGCCCGGGCATCCTCGCTGGCGCTCACCGCCACCAGATGTCCCTCGGGCGCCGCAAGCGTTGCTTGCCTTAAGACTGCAAGATTCCCGGGGATTTCGCCAAGACTTACCGGATCTCCTAGCGCCGCTGCTAAGGAGCCCGAAACTTCTTGTTCAATGATTGCTGAGACACCAAGTAGCGCATTTTCTTCAAAGGATTCGGGCTCAAGAGCGTTTGATCTATCGCCCAGCCCGGAAGCAGAAAGCACCAAGTACAGGATTGAGTCCTGCACATAGCGCAAAACGCATTGATCGACAGCGGCACCAAGATTTGGCAGTCCGGGTTCGGCAACTAGGCGCACGGCAGCGCGTGCCGCGAGTCCAGGATCATCTCCTGGTGAAAGCCTGATACCCAGCAGCCTGACGCGGCTAGGTAACTCACCCAAGCCCACGTCCTCGGCAACCATATGGGCCGCCTCGCTTTGCCCGTGCAAAAGTAGTTTGGTGGTTGCCGCACCCAACGCATTCGTGGTCCCCACCATGACCTCGCGTTGTCTGGCGCGCAGGGCCAGCAGCGTGGATACGGTCATAATGATCTGGCGATCGGCACGAGTTAAGGTGCGCCCGGAACCAATGCATAAAAACCCATGAATTCTGGTGCCCAGCAGAATTGGGTAGAGCACCACTGGTTGCCCGTTGATTTCAAAGGTTGCAGCCGAGGGGACCCCGGCCTTATTGAAACGGATCGACTCGGCTCGCAGTGCGGGTATTAGTGCTGTGGTGGAGGTCGGCCATACTGTCTCAACACTTGCATCTGCCGGAAGATACGCCGCCCAACCACCAAGTGCCTGCGCCAGCCCCCGCACCACCGCATGTGTGGCATCCGGGCGCATTGCCGCGCGAGCCAGGGCCGTCTGGGTGCCCAAGGAGTCCATCAGATTAGTTGTGTCATCCCTTGTGGAAAGCTTCCAATAAGCACGGGTGACATTTTGGAAGGGTACCCCGTCGGGAACTATTGCCAATTCGATGCCGGATGTCCGGCTTGCCGCCACTACATGTTCGGGAACGCGGCTGAGCCAAGGACCGAGTCCCAGACCCACCGCGCGCACATTCTTGGCCCCCAGTCTTGCCATATATTTTTGACTCAACGAGGCTGAAGTGGCAAATGGCATGCCGGTGGTCAGTAACAATTCCCCGCCCTCAAGATAGGGTGTCGGATCCTCGAGTTCCGAGACATGGACACCGGTGACGGGTTTTGCACTAAATCCCGAGCCATCACAGGAAGTAAGGTCGCTGCCCAGCTCGGCACCCAATTGCAAAAGAGAGATCATGGGCTAAATTATCCAATACTAACCACCGCTTTAGGCAGATCATCCAATGACGCGTGTCACGTCCTCAAATATGGTTGAGCTCATGACCGAAACACTCACGGCAGTGAATGCCAGCACAGTAGAACAAACCCGCAACCTCGCCACAGCGATCCCCGGCCCACGCTCCATCGCGTTGCATGCCGAACGCACGGCCCAGGTCACCAACGGGTTTGGCATTACCCTGCCGGTCTTCGTGACCCGCGCCGACGGCGGCATCATCGAAGACGTTGACGGTAACCGACTGATCGACTTTGCCTCCGGCATCGCGGTGACCTCGCTGGGTGCCGGCAACAAGCGTGTGGCCCAGCGCGTCGCTGCTCAGCTCGAAGCGTTCACTCACACCTGCTTCATGGTCACCGAATACGAATCATTTACCCAGGTCTGTAAATGGCTTAACGAAAACACCCCCGGCGACTTCGAAAAGCGCACCGGCTTGTTCTCCACCGGCGCCGAAGCCGTGGAAAATGCCATCAAGATCGCCCGCGCCGCCACCGGACGACCCAACGTGCTGGTCTTCGACGAGGCCTACCACGGCCGCTCGCTGCTCACCATGGCGATGACCGCCAAAATCAACCCGTACAAGCTGAACTTCGGCCCGCTACCAACCGAGATTATCCGTGCGGCCTCCGCTAACCCACTGCGCCCGGCTCAGGGTCTGGCTGCCGGAGCTGCGGCCGCGCTGGAATCCGTTGAAGCAACCATCCTTGAACACGGTGCAGACACCTTTGCCGCAATGGTCATCGAACCGATCCAGGGCGAGGGCGGCTTCATCGTCCCGGCTGCCGGTTTCATCCCGGGCCTGCGCAAACTGGCAGATAAGTACGGCATCGTGCTGGTCATCGACGAGATCCAGGCCGGAATGGGTCGCACCGGAAAGCTTTTTGCCTCCGAACACGAGGGCGTCGCCGGAGACTTAATCCTCACCGCCAAGGCCCTTGCCAACGGCGTTCCGCTATCTGCCGTCACCGGGCGCGTAGATCTAATGAACGCACCGCATGCCGGTGGTCTAGGTGGTACCTACGCCGGAAACCCGCTGGCGTGTGAGGCAGCACTTGCTGTCTTTGAACAGTTCGAGGACGGCACGCTGCTGGAGAATGCTCGCCGTATCGAGGAAATCGCCCGAGGAGTCCTCGAGCCGCTGCTTGCCTCCACCTCTATCGTCGCCGAAATCCGTGGTCGCGGTGCCATGCTCGCCATCGAACTTGCCGACGCCGGCACCCTTGAACCACGCGCTGACCTTGCCAAAGAAATCTCCGCGGCCTGCCACCGCGCCGGTGTCATCACCCTGACCTGCGGTACCCACGGCAACGTCGTGCGCCTGCTGCCACCACTTGTCATTGGCGAAGAACTGCTGCGTGACGGCCTGAACGTGCTGACCGAAGCCATCACCAACGCCGCCAAGTAACCAGCCCACAAAACTTACCTCCCGCTCATCAAAAAATTTTAGGAGTACACCATGCCCCTCACGGCACCCGAAACCCACCTGCTTGACCCGGCCGATCTAATCAACTTCGATTCGCTGCTTTCCGCCACGGAGCTCGCATTGCGCTCCAAGGTCCGCGGATTCGTCCAGGAAACTATCAAGCCAAACATCGCCTCGTGGTACGCCGACGCCGTCTTCCCTCTGGAAATCGTTCCGGAAATGGGCAAGCTGGGTCTGCTGGGCATGCACCTTGAGGGCTATGGCTGCGGCGGCGGCACCGCCGTTGAATACGGTATTGCCGGCTCTGAGCTCGAAGCCGGAGACTCCGGGCTGCGTACCTTTGTCTCGGTCCAAGGTTCGCTGGCCATGAGCGCCATTCACAAGCACGGCTCCGAGGAGCAGAAGAACGAATGGTTGCCCAAGATGGCCAAGGGCGAGGCCATTGGTTGCTTCGGGCTGACCGAACCCACCGCCGGCTCGGATCCTTCCGCGATGAAGACCTTTGCCCGCCGCGACGGCGATGACTGGGTCATCAACGGCACCAAGCGCTGGATCGGTCTGGCCAATGTGGCACAGGTTGCCATCATCTGGGCGCAGACCGATACGGGCATCCGCGGCTTCGTGGTCCCCACGCGCACCGCCGGTTACAAGGCCACCGTCATTGAACCCAAGCTTTCAATGCGTGCTTCAATCCAGTGCGAGATCGAACTGACCGACGTGCGTCTGCCGGCTACCGCGGTACTGCCCAACGTCGTGGGACTCAAGGGCCCGTTCTCCTGCCTGAATGAGGCGCGCTACGGCATTATCTGGGGTGCCATGGGCGCCGCACGTGATTCCTTCGAGGACGCACTTGCCTATTCCAAGACCCGCATGCAATTCGACAAGCCATTGGCCGGGTACCAGCTGACCCAGCTCAAGCTCGTGGATATGGCCTTGGAAATCAACAAGGGCTATCTGCTGGCCCTACACATTGGCCGCCAGAAGGATGCCGGAACCCTTGACCTGCACCAGATCTCGGTGGGCAAGCTGAATAACTGCCGCGAGGCCATCAAGATTGCCCGCGAGGCGCGCACCATCCTGGGCGGCAACGGCATCACCCTTGAATACTCGCCGCTGCGCCACGCCAACAACCTCGAATCGGTGCGCACCTACGAGGGTACCGACGAGGTCCACACACTGATCCTGGGCAACAAACTCACCGGCGTCCCGGCCTTCCGCTAAACCTCCCGACTCACACAACAGACGAGAACCATGACCGAAACAATCACACGCACAGGCGTTGTTGAACTAAACCTGCTCATCAACGGAGTCTGGGTCACCGGCGAGGGCCCGGAGCTTGCCTCCAGCTCACCCACCAACCCGGATCAAGTACTTGCCACCGGTGCTACCGCAACGGTGGACCAGGTCCAGGGTGCAATGGCTGCCGCCCGTGCGGCGGCCCCAGGCTGGGCAGCAACACCCATGGCCGAACGCGGGGGATACCTCACTCGCGCCGCTGCCATCATCACCGCCAACGCCGATGCCTGGGGCACCGAGTTGGCCCAGGAAGAAGGCAAGACCTTCGCCGAAGGCCGTGGCGAGGTGTTGCGTGCGGCCCAAATCTTCACCTACTATTCGGCAGAATCCGACCGCTTGGCCGGGGAAGTCTTTTCCTCCCCGCGTCGCGGGGAGCAGATTCTTGTCACCCGCAAACCATTGGGTGTTATCGGGGTCATCACCCCGTTCAACTTCCCGATTGCCATCCCGGCCTGGAAGATCGCCCCGGCGCTGATCTTCGGCAATACAGTTATTTGGAAGCCAGCATCCACGGTACCGCTGCTGGCCCTTCGGCTAGCCCAGGCCCTGGTAGAAGCTGGCCTACCGGTAGGCGTGCTGAACCTGATCATTGGCTCCGGTTCGCTGGGGGATGCAATCGTGAACCACCCTGATCTGGACGGGCTGACCTTCACCGGTTCCACGGGTGTCGGACGCATGTTGGCTGCTGCAGCGGCCGGAAATGGTGTGCCGATTCAGGCGGAGATGGGCGGCAAGAATGCCTCGGTGGTTCTTAATGATGCGGACCTGGAACTAGCCACCGAACAGGTGCTCTTCGGTGCCTTCCGCTCCACCGGGCAGAAATGCACGGCGACTTCGCGACTTGTACTTCAAGAGGATATTGCCGATGCCTTCCTGGCGCGGCTCACCGAGCGCCTGAACGATTGGAAAACCGGGGATCCTACCGACCCATCGGTCCAGATGGGACCTGTGGTCTCCGGCTCCGCTGCAGCCGAAATTCGTGCAAGCATCGAGGCCTCCATCGCCCAGGGTGCACAGCTTCGCTTCAGTGGGGATGTTTCCGGCCTCGGGGATGCCTTCGTAGCTCCCACGGTGCTAGAAATCCCTGCGGGTGAAGAAAATATCTCCTGGCGTGATGAATTCTTCGGCCCGGTACTGGCGGTACGCCGCGCGGCAACGGTGGCCGAAGCCTTCGCATTGGCCAACGATTCGGAATACGGCCTGAGCTGTGCGGTCTTCACCCAAGATCTCACCAAGGCACTGGCTGCCATGGAGAGCATTGATGTGGGAATCTTGCACGTGAATTCCGAATCGGCGGGTGCCGATCCACATGTGCCATTTGGCGGGGCCAAAAAGTCCGGTTACGGACCCAAAGAACAGGGCGCCGCGGCCAAGGAGTTTTTCACGCACACCACCACGGTGTACCTGCGCGGGGCATAATTCAACTCCTGACCACCAAATATCTAGTCGGGGCGTCGGTCGTCATCCAGTGGGACGGATGAGAACCGACGCCCCACTGATGTCTAGGATGAAAATTGAAAACCCCTTCCGGCGCTGGGTCGCCGAGCCAGCAAACTAGGACATTTGAGAAGAGAGTGGATTCGACGATGAGCACACAACCAAGCATTGAGAATATTTCAACGATTCTGGTCATTGGTGCCGGCACCATGGGACGCCAGATTGCCATGACCGCGGCTTTGGCCGGGTATTCAACAATTATTCAGGACATCTCCGAGGACGGGCTGGAAGCTGCCCGCACCGAGCTCGAAGAATGGGCAGCCGGACGCGTTGGAAAGGGCAAGCTTGAGCAGAGCGCTGCAACGTCAGCGCTTGCAGCACTTAGCTACAGCACCGATCTTGATACCGCAGCGGCACATGCGGATTACATCATTGAGGCCGCCACCGAGCGACTCGATATTAAGACGGCGATCTTTGAAAAGCTTGGTGTGCTGGCTCCTGCTCACGCGATCCTTGCCACCAACTCATCAACCCTTGGCTCTTCAAAGGTTGCCCAGGTCACCGGACGTCCGGCTCAGGTATGCAATATGCATTTCTTCAACCCGGCACTTGTCATGAAATGTGTTGAGGTGGTTCGTCACGAATCTACAAGCGATGCGACAGTTGAGATCACTATGGAACTTGCCCGTCGATTGGGCAAAGAACCTGTGTTGATCAACAGAGAAATTCCGGGCTTCATCGCAAACCGGCTGATGGGCGCCATCCAGAAGGAAGCCCTGTACCTAGCCGATGCTGGAATCGCAAGCATTGATGATATTGATACCACCGCGCGTACCGCGTTGGGCCACCCGATGGGACCATTTGCGCTCATGGATATGGTGGGCCTCGATGTCATCGACTTCATCGCGCAGGCAACTTACGCGGAAACCGGCTTGGAAGAAGATGCGCCAAACCCCGGCATTGCGGCGTTGGTTGCCGAAGGCAAACTTGGCCGGAAGACCGGGGCCGGATTCTACAACTACAACTAGTTTCCGGTATCCGCCTCGGGCTGTGCACCGAGGCGGAAATGCCGTCCGGTGATCTTGGAAACTTCGATTTTCACCCAAGCTTCCTTGTGGGTGGGAATCCACGGAGAAACACCGGAGGCGCGGGCGGCTTCAATTTCTGCCTGAGTTTGTAACTGGTGGGCGACGCCATGAACAACCACCGACCACGCCTCATCGGAGAGAATTCCATCTGCCTCGAAAGCCACATGGTCATTGACCGTGAGGGCCGCAAGTTTTTCGCCGGGTGAGGTACGGATGTAAATGGTTCGATCCATGACCGCATAATTGAGTGGAAAAATATCGACGATTCCACCAACTGTTGTGGCAAGTCGGCCATGGTTGGTGTGCTCGAGTAAACGCCATGATTGGTCGTCATCTAGCACGAGTACTGGCTGATCATCTCCGTGTACAAACATCATGATCCCAGTATTCTACTTTCCGTAGAAAAGAGCTAGGTGTGTTGGTTTGTGTCGCGTAGTTTCGCACCCCTATGACACTCGAATCATCCTTTGGATCGATCGGTGTTCACCGACCCGTGAAAGACTAAGAGCATGGTCAAGGATTTGAGTGTGGAACATGCCAGGCACATTGCCGCACGTTTCGAAGATCGCGTCTACGAATTGCGCGCCAAGCGTGCCCGCGAACGCGGTCTGATTCCCACCATCCTCCCGTACACGGGCTATGGGCTTGCCGATCCCGACACCGGCTGGGTACGAATTTTTGCTCGCGCGGTGCTGGCCAAGCCGGGCGCCTTCGATGCCGGACGTCACCGTGCCAAGGTCGTTGCCGACGGGGTGCGTGGCTGGCGTAACTTCATCTCACCCATCGTCCCCAATGGGCATGTCCTGGTGCGTATTAATGGTGAAGACTTTGAGATGCGGGCGGATCGTGGAGGCGTGATCGATGCCAAAGTCGCAGCAACTCTGAGCCCCGGATGGCATGAAATAACCTTGACAATCGAGGGTGGGAGCCCCGTCAATGCTCCGGTCCTGATGGTGGATGCTGCCCAAGAATTTGGTGTACTTTCCGATGTGGATGACACGGTAGTTGTCACCGCGCTGCCACGCCCACTCTTGGCGGCCTGGAACTCATTTGTCCTCTCCGAGCACGCGCGGCTCGCAACACCGGGCATGGCAGTAATGATGGAACGACTGCTGCGTAATAAGCCCGGCGCTCCCACCTTCTATCTTTCAACTGGCGCCTGGAATGTGGCGCAAACGCTGACCCGTTTTCTCTCACGAAATCTATATCCGCAGGGTCCGCTGTTGCTGACCGACTGGGGTCCCACCGAACGACGCTGGTTCCGTTCCGGTATGCAACACAAAGCCGACCAGCTACGTCGCATCGCTACCGAATTCCCGCACATGAAGTGGTTGCTGATTGGGGATGATGGCCAGCATGACCCGTATTTGTATGCCGAGTTTGCGCGCCGTTACCCGGAGCATGTTGCAGCAATCGTGATTCGACAGCTCACCCCTTCCGAGGCAGTTCTCGCCGGTGGGCGCAGCCATGGGATCCTGAATTCGACACCCGGGGTGCCGTGGGTTTATGAACCAGATGGTGCGCGTATTGCCGAACAGCTGACCGAACTTGGCTTCCTAGAAGCCGATCCACTCCCGGGGAAGTAATGACTGACGGACATAAAATTCGTGTTGAAGTACCCATGCGTTGGGGTGATATGGATGCGTATGGACACATTAACAATGTGAATCTAGTACGCATGATGGAAGAAGCGCGTATCGCGGGTTTTGGGGTTCCAGGAGGCACCGGTAAACCGGGCATCGAACCTCAGATTGACTTGTTTTCAACTGTTCCACCCAACACCCAAATTCTGGTGGTCGAGCATCGTGTGCGCTATATCAAGCCGCTTGATTACCGCAATGTACCTGCTCACGTGGATCTGTGGATTAGCAATATCAAGGGCGCAAGCTTTGACATTTGTTACGAATTCCATGATCCAGTGGACGGTGGAGTGTGTGTGCGAGCAGCAACTACACTCGCGTTCTTTTCCGTTGAAACACAACGTCTGCTGCGCCTAAGCGCCGAACACAAGGAATCGTTGGGTGCTTTCTCAGCCGATCCCATTTTCAAGTAAATAGCTAGTTTTCAACGGCATTTGCTACGACAAAGTGACCAACAAAGTTGGTGCAAGCAGTGGAATCGCATTCCGACACTTTAGAGTGAAGGTGTGAGACTCTTACTGATCCGACATGGTGAAACAGCTTCGAACGTGATCCAGGCGCTGGATACTGCGGCCCCCGGGGCACCCTTGAATGAAGTGGGCGTGGCTCAGGCCGAAAAGCTTGCCCTGAGCCTGGGCGAGGAAAAACTTGATGCGGTCTATTCGTCACCCCTGATCCGGGCAAAGATGACAGCGACGCCTCTCGTGGTGCCACGTGGTCTGATCCTTGCCGAGCATTCCGGGCTAAGCGAGATATCTGCCGGCGAGCTAGAAATGCGCACGGATCTTGACGCCCAACTGGCCTACCGAGACGTATTTTTTAAGTGGTTGCAAGGCGATCTAAGCGCCAAAATTCCCGGTGGTGAAGATGGCAGGACGGCACTTGATCGCTTCGGTGCGGTAGTTGAACAGGCACAGCATGATGGTGTTGAATCCTTGGCGGTGGTCAGTCATGGGGCCATGCTGATGACCTGGGTGGCAAGTCGAAAATCAAACTTTGATCTTTCGCTATTGCGTGACGCTCCGATGCAAAATACCGGTGTTGCGGTTCTCGAATCTGGGCTCGGCGATCGGTGGAATATCGAAAGCTGGCAGGGGCAAAAGCTCTGAGAACTGCTCGTGATGCTCGTACGAATATGTGGTGAAGGGTACCCGTTTGAGTCGTACGTTACTGCAGAACACAAAAAAATCGATTAGGATAGGTTTACCTTCCCTAATTCAAGAAAGCGGTGTTCGGTGACCACACAGCGATTGGCGCGTCCGGTTCGTCCTCAGATTGTTCTTGAAGTTCTCGCTACAGAGATGCTTTCCGAGCACATGATTCGGCTAACTTTTGGTGGCCCGGGTTTCGAGAACTTTCAAGACAAGCCCGTTTCGGATCGCTATGTGAAGATTTTGTTTGCCAAGCCGGAACTAGGCCTCATTCCACCGTATGACCTAGATGCTTTGCGCGAGCAGCTGGCACCGGAAGATTTTCCGGTGCGGCGTACCTACACGTTGCATCATGTTGACTTAGAAGCAGGGACCGTACAAATCGACTTTGTGGTTCACGGCGATGAAGGCATTGCTGGCCCGTGGGCGTTGAACGCAAAAATTGGGGATCAGATTTGCTTCAATAGTCCCGGCGGGTTGTACACCCCAAACCCAGAGTTTGCTCGACACCTACTGATCGGTGATGAGACCGCCCTGCCGGCGATTTCGGCGGCCGTGCTGGATATGACTCCGGAGATGGTCGGCGATATTTATCTCGAGGTTGGTGGCCCGGAAGATCACGTCACGCTCGATGTGCCCGAGGGGATCACTGTTCATTGGTTACATCGAGGTGGGCCCTTTACCCCGGAGAACACCCGACTCGAATCCGTGGTTCGTGCGGCACCTTGGTCCGATGATAGCGTGCAAGTTTTTGCCCACGGTGAGCGTGAAACGATGAAGACACTGCGCGCGTATCTGCATGGTGAACGTAAGGTCGACCGCAAGGCGATGTCGCTTTCGGCATACTGGGCCTTCGGTCGAGCAGAAGATGAATTCCAGGCGGAAAAGAAGAGCCCCATCGGGCAGATTTTTCCAGAGGTAGCTAACGCCTAAACTTACCGGTTGCCTGCCGGGTACTGCCTCCAATAAATAGTGAGGGGCTTCCACAATTCTTAATCGTGGAAGCCCCTCACCGTTTTCAGAGAAACGAAATGCTCTAGGCATGACATAAATTTAGGTGCGGTTTGTGGAACGTTCCGCTAAGGAATCTTCGAGACCATCCTCCAGTTCATCCTCGTAGTATCGTCCTTGGCGTAGGCCAATGATCAGAGCTACGGCTATCAGGATGAGCAGAAGTCCAATCTGTCCCCACGGGATATTCCAGCTTGAGATGCTGGAAACATGTTCGGTACCCGAGGCGCCGTCAATACCCTCGGGAATAGTTGTGACTTTTGTCGTCAGGGAGAAAATCGGCCAGATCCCTCCGAACTCTTGAATAACGTTGACACTGGACCCGGGAATCAATTCCTCCGTGGAGAAGGTCTTAGTCGACTCTCCCCAACCGAAGAGCCCGCTGGTTGTAATCGAATAATTACCGCGCGCTCGTACCGTTCCGGAATTGTTCAGCGTGAAAGTTACAGTGGCCGTGGTGGGCGCAAACGGATTCCAAGCAAGTGGGGTGAGAACATTCAAATCCTGTGTTTCCAAGAAAACAGTACCTTCACCGCCAACGCGCACATTCACGCGGTTTGCCAGACGCTGATCCACCACAACGGTACCGCCGCTGGCGGTATCAAGGTAGGAGGAAATCAGACCGCCAACATAATCACCCGGGGCGGTATTTTTCGGGACTTCAAGGGTGAAATCTACTGATTCGGTTTCGCCGGGAGATAATGTGATTTTAGGTTCACTGACCTTGACCCATGAGCCAACGACCGTTGAGGGATCATTTGCGGGAAGTAGGTCCAGTGCTCCCGAACTTGACGTGATTCCATCGGCCGCGTAAATGGTTAGTGAAACTTCATTGGAGCCTAAATTCGTCACCTCGAATGCGTCTTTCTTCTTCGCCCCCGCTTCGAGATCGTAGCTGAAGTTGGTGCGCGAATCATCACCTCCTGGCCGGATGCTCCAAGAAAGTTCGTCCGAAGGTGCCGCTTGTGCCGGTGCGCCCAAGAGCGGTAATGCAGCGATCAGCGCCGCAGCGATCAGCGCCGCGCCCCAACGGGAAAGGTTCGGTGAAAGTATTGAAAGCTTCAAGCTCATGATGTCCTAGAAACTGAATCGTGGGCGAATTTGGAGGGAAAACGCATGATTGGGTGTGAATGCGAGCCGAGCTGGCCGGAACGCGCAAAAGTGGGATGCTGTTTCACTGCAGTGAAGCAGAGAAGCAGCACCCCACTAGAGACGATAGTTAGTCGCTAATTGCCGTAATCGTCAATCTCGACGTGTAGTTACCTGCCGGGGTGCCCGCCGGAGCAATCAAGTTCAGAACTGCCTCGACGGTAGCGGTCGATTTTCCTGTTGAGGTCACTAGGTTCCGCGCTTCTGCCAGACCCGTGCCCGGGGTAACTGTGTCGCCCGCATTCACAACGCCGGTGGTTCCGCTGCCGCCCGGAACCCACCCGAGGGCCGATGCCGTGAAACTATTGGATCCGGACTCGAACGCGGATGACTTTCCGGTCAGTGACCAACCGGTTGAGTTCTCCCGGGAATCGGTGACCGTGATTTCTGGAAGTGCACCGCTAGCGCTAAAGCCGGCAGCGTTCTGTTCAGCGTTGCCGAGCGATATAGAACTCCCACCGAGCGTCCAAGAGAATGCGCCCGGTGTTACCGTTTTGGTCGGTACCTTGACAGCTACATCCACGGACTTCTCGGTATCAGTGTCGGCCGGGGGAGCTACCACAGGTGGCTTGGCATCCCAGTTGACGGCCAGATCGGTTGCTACCTTGCGTGGATCGGCACCACCACCAGAGGAGTACCAGTAGGGCTGGGCGCCGGTCTTGCCCTGGAATTCAATGAAGTCCTGGGGGAAAGCTCCCCAGTTTGCGCCAGTCGTTATCTGGTTCGTGACACTTGAAGGTGTGGTTACTTCCTTGTATTCAGGCGCCTGGATGAAGCCATCGGAGTCCACTTCTACACCCTTGAGGTTGGCCAGAGTGATTTTCTGCGGTGCGAGGGCTTCCCATGCGTCGGGGTCGTCCATGGAAGCGCCATATCCGCTTGCAGTTGCGGTGAGTGTTGCGGTTCCATCGGCCTTGACCGTCAACTCAGGATTAGTGGCAGACCAGTAGGTCAACCCGGAGTAGAACACCGAGGTGAATGAGCCGGTCCACTTGATGTTTGCGGTCTTGGCCGCTGTATCCACGGTGCCGGTTCCCTTGGAAAGGACAACCTTGTTGTTGCTGACCTTATCCAGTCCGACCGCGGCGACTGGGCCGCCTGCGCCGGTCTGGCATTTGTTGGCCCAGCTGGTGTTGATGGTGCTTCCGTCGGGTCCATCCTTGACGATCGCTACATTGCCTTCAGCTTGCTTGTAAAATCCGTCGCCCTCGGTCCACGCTCGGCTAGCACCGGAGTTTCCTGCTTTGCCGGCTGAAATGAAGTTGCAGGCACCTGGCTGGAAAGCGCCGGCACCGGATTCAAGGTTGAGGCCCCAGCTCAACGTGACATCTGAAACGTTTTGCTCCGCTGCTTGCGCAGGTGCTGCCAAAGCGCCGAGCGTAAGTGCGAGACCGGCGACAGTGGCGGCTGCGAGAGTTTTGCGAGTCGTGGGCGTTGCCCAACGGCGTGCGAACATTTTTCCTCCGAGTGATTGTTTGTGAGGTAAGGCTAACTTAACTGTCTCAAATTACGCAAAGTATGCGTATATAATATTTTAAAATACAAGTAAGGTTCGGCTTACTTGTTGGTTTTTTGTAGTTTGAATGGCAGTGCAAGCCAGCCTTTGCGGAACCCGACCCAACTGAGCGCGGTTAGGCCCAGAAGTCCTGCTACGGACCACAAAAGCCAGTCTTGGTAGTCTCGCGCTAGCTCTATCGCCTCGGGGATTAACGATCCACCTAACCAGTTGGCAGCGCCCACCGCGGAGGTGGTGGCTGAGGCGAGCAAGGTGCTGAGCGGATCGCTCGACAGGGCTGTCTCTTCGGGCTCCAATACCCCCGGGGTCAATCCACTGTCCAAAACTGATCGATCGCCAACCGATGTTCCAAATTTGTCTAGAACACTATTTTCTTCGTCGGTGGGCGGATCTATGAAGCTTCCACTGTCGCTACCCGTTAAACCCGAATCGGAAATGCTCTCGCCCGGGGGCGGAACCGCTAGGACGGGGTTCTCAGGTGTGTAACTGATGTAGAGCGTTGAGGAGATCTTGGCAATGTCTCTAGATCCGCCCGTCGAGTACCAATATGAGCCTTGCCCGGATTTTTCTTGAAAGTCCACGAACGCTTGCGGGAATGCGCCCCAAGTATTCCCGGTTCGAACCTGCGGGGATCCAGTATCCTCGACAGGAACTTCCTTATATGCGGGGTCAGTAACGATGCCCTTGTCGCCGAGGTTAACCGATGGCAAGGTGGCTATGACTACTCGTTGTGGCGCAAGTGGGGACCACCTACTGGTGTCTTCTCGGTCAGTGCCGTAACCACTGAGTGTGGCGGTCAAGCTTCCCTTGCCATTGGCAACCGTGAGTTCTGGATCTGTTGCACTCCAGTACGTCATGCCGTTATACAAAGCAGAGGTGAAGGAACCTTTCCACTTGATACTCGCGGTTTTCTTGCCCGAATTAATAACCCCGGTTCCGCCCTCTATGACAATCTGAGCGCCAGTTCCAGGTTCGTTGAAACTAGTTCCAACCTTTCGGCCATCTTTGTCGAGGCATTTGTTTTCCCAGGAATCAACGACCCATTTACCGGCAGCATTTGGTTTTTCGATCCGCACTTGCCCAGATTTTTGGGCATAGAATCCGTCTTTTTTAGCCCATTCTCGCGAAAACTTGGCATCTCCAGCGACACCGGCAGAGAGGAAGTTGCAGGTCCCCGGCGCAAAGGCGCCCGAGGTTGACTCCTTATTTAGTCCCCATCGAAATTGTGCGTCGGTAACCTTGAACTCCTGCTTGGAAGTGCTTGTTTCGGGGATCGTAACGCTAACGTCGATGCCCCCTTTATCCGCAGCAACGGCTATACCCAAGGAGGAGAACGTCAAGGGAACCAGCAAAGCGGACGCGGCTAGTAGCCGGAACCGGCTCTGAGTGAGTTTCATACACCTTGCCCTGCATGAGTCTTTTGAATTTCGTCGATAGTGGTTGTCGGTGGCGCTACTGAGGACGAACCTTGATCTGACGAATAAAGTGAGTCAAATGAGGCGCCGAAACCTTCGTCGTTGGAAATGGACTGTGGTTGCCGGCGAGGAACTGTTGGACGCGGCGCAGTGTTGTTACGTTTACGGGCTGCCGGGCGGAGTTTTTTGCGACGTACCGGACGTGTTTTAGTTTCACTCCGGCGCCTAGCTAAAGCGGTGATGAATGAAACCAGAAAAACAAGCAACAGTATGGAACCGGCAATTATTACCGCGACCAGTGCCCACCAAACTCCATCGGCGCCCTCGGCTGCAGTGGAAGCGAGAGCTGCGGGATTGGCCATGACGCTGAATTCTGCCTCGACGGAGGCACCAGAACCAGCCCCGGCTAGTTTGAGTTTGTGGGTACCCGCGGCCATATCCGAAGGGATCTGGACGACTCCGGCAACTTCGCCAAAGGTTCCTGCAGTGATTGGTCCGGCCGCGGTGATTCCAGCCGCTAGAGTTCCAACCACCTGTTCACCCGGGGCGAAGCCGCGGCCGGTGAAACCGAGGGTGCGCCCGGCAACAACGGTTTTTTGTTCGATGCCCAGCACGGGGTTTCCGCTTGTAACTGCCTGTGGAATGGTACCGCTCGATTGTGGTTCGCCGGTTGTAGGAACCTGTTCAGTGGTTCCATGCTCGGTTCCTGCGACGCTTCCCTGACCTTGCTGGGTCTGCTGCGTGGTAGCGCCGGAGTTCCCTATTGCGGGCTGCTGGGTAGCTTGAGTCTGCTGAGTGGCCGTTCCCTTGGCTTCGGATTTGGTTGTCGCTGCAGCGGGCTTGGCCGCACCGAAGCTAAGCGGAGTGAATGATTCATTGTTGCCGTTTGCTACGCCATGCGCACCAAAGGTGATGATGCCGCATTGCACCTGGCGGCAATCAATATTCGTCTTGGACCCGGTGCTTGATTCGGCATTGAAGGTGGGACCGGGGATGACCATTTTTAGTTTAAAAGAACCCGATGCCGAGATAGTCCCACCATTGGCGGAGTCCGAGGTGCTAGAACCGGGAAAGGCAACAAATCGCTGGTATCCCTGGTTGTTCTTTGACTGTGCATCGGCAATATAGAAGAAGTCTTCTCCGGCTTTTCCGCCCTGGCTAGGGCGCCATCCGCCGCTGTTCTTCAGATACCCAAAAGTCACGTAGATTCCACCGAATGCCTTCGGAATGGACTGTAATCCGGATCCCGACACCGTGACACTCGTCGGCCCGCTGGCCGAGGCCTTTGCCTGGCCCAAGGAAGAAACTACGCTGATGCGAGGTGCAGCCTCGGCGGGTACTGCAGTGGCGAGATGCGCCAATGGGCTGGCGACAAGCATCAAGCTTAGCAACCCGATCCAGAGCCGTTTCGCGGGTCGGTGTTTGTGCTGCTTCATCATACGAATTCCTCCCGGAGACCGTGGCGTGTGTTCAGATGGGGGCGAAGCGGAACAACCGCTAATCCGCCCGATTCCGGATGCTCAATAACCGCAACTTTGTGCCGGTAGACCTCTTCGATAATGTGTGGCTGCAGAACCTGGCGGGGAGTTCCAGCTATACGGATTTTCCCGGCATCCAAGAGGACGATGCGATCCGCATAGGCCGCGGCCAACGACAGATCGTGTAACACCACTACCGCGGTCGCACCCATGGATGCGCGCTCTCGAGTGCGCGTCAGCAGTAATTCTTGATAGCGAATGTCCATCGCGGCCGTTGGCTCATCGAGCATGATTAACTCGGTTTCCTGAGCGAGTGCGCGTGCAAAGGCGACACGAGCTTTTTCTCCACCCGAAAGCGCTGGGAAAAGCCGTGGCGCTAGCGTCGTGGATTCGCTGGCCTGCATGGCCGCAGCGATCACTTCGTCATCGTGATCCTCAAAGCTAGTACCCGCCCAAGGAGCTCGTCCCATGCGAACCACGTCCTGCGCGTCGAATGAGAACGATACATTGGATTCCTGCATTTGAACGGCACGCAATCGCGCAAGATCTTTGACCTTCCAACCAGAAAGAGTGACGCCGTGAAGCGTAATGTTTCCCGAGTCCAAGCGGGTGTCTCCGCAAAGGGCCGAAAGCAAAGTGGATTTTCCGGCTCCATTTGGGCCCACCAGAGCCACAACTTCACCGGCATAGAGCTCTAACTCGACTCCGCTGAGAATCTCTCGCCCGCCCAATTCCAGGCGGGCCTGATGGGCTTGCATGACTACTCGACGGCTCATGACCAACCACCAGCGCCCTTGCGTGTGCGACGAATCAACCAGAAGAAGAAAGGTCCACCAACGAGGGCGGTGAGCATGCCGATGGGTAGATCAGCGTTTGGAACCATAGTGCGTGCAGCAGTATCTGCGATCAGCAAGAGTAGTGCACCACCCAGTGCGCTAGCCGGTAGTAGTACCCGGTGCCCCGGGCCTAACGCCATGCGAAGGATGTGCGGAACCACCAAGCCCACAAAACCTATGATTCCCGCAAAAGCCACGGCAGCACTGGTCAGTATCGCTACAAGCACGATCACCTGACGACGTAGCTTTTCCACATCGACCCCAAGATGCCGGGCCGGGCGCTCGCCCAGGGCCAAAAGGTCAAGTTTTCGAGTGAAAAAGAAAGCGATTCCAATACCGACAACCGTGATTGGTCCGGCCACCCAGACGTTGTCCCAACGGGTTCCATTTAACGATCCCAACTGCCAGAAGATTATTTCCTCACGTGAGGAGCTATCACCCAGAAACGTCATGAGCGCAATGACTGCACCGCCCACGGCATTGATTGCAACGCCGGTGAGAACCAACGTGACAACTTCGGTTCGGCCACCGGAACGTGCGGTTGCATAGACCAATGCAGTGGCCACGAGCCCACCGACGAATGCTCCAAAGGCCACGGTCCAAGTGCCAAAAAAGTTCAGCCCGAACACAATGACGATGCAGGCGAATGCCGCGGCTCCAGAAGAGACACCTACGACGCCGGGTTCTGCTAGTGGATTTCCAAAGACTCCCTGCATGAGTACACCGGAGCAGGCAAGCGCGGCACCAATGGTGATAGCCATGACTACCCGTGGAAATCTGATGGCCCACAAAGCCGATTCGGCGTGCTGTTGGGCCGGTAACGTTCCCCACTCGAGACCCAGCCGGTGCATTACGCTGGCAAAGACTTCGGAGGGAGTTAGTTGCATTTGCCCTATGCCGGCAGAGGCCAGCATCATGCCCAGCAATGAAATCGCCAACGCCGTAAGTAAAATCCCTGCGGTCAGTTTTCGGCGTGTGTTACGTGGACCATCGGACTCTGAGCAGAGATGAACCGGGAGTGTGCCGGTCAATTCGGGGGTTTCCCAGCGCACAAGTGGCAGGGGTTTGAGTTCCTCGGTAGCCACTACTACTGAGCTCCGTCGGTGGTTGTTTCAGCTGGTGCATACACGGCCACGGATAGCGCTTCGAGGATACCCGCGGAGTTGGGACCAAAGCTTAGAACATCGGAGTCTGCCATGTCCACGATGCGATTCTTGGCACCTGCCGGAGTATGAGCTAGAGCCGGAACGCTCGTTTTGATTCCTTCTACACCGCCGGCAGATTCGAGGCCGCTGGACATCATGATGACCAGATCGGGAGCTGCCTCTACTAGTGCCTCGTCTGTCATCGGGCGCATGCCTTTCCAACCGATGTCACTAGCTACATCTATGCCACCGATTGAGGTGATGAGTGAGTCTGCTCCGGAGCCCTCACCAAAAAGGTAGTAAACCCCTGATTGCCCGCGAGCGTAAAGGAAAATCATGCGAAGGCGATCGTTACCTTGGGGAGTAATCTCCGAGATTTGCTCGGTGATGGCCGTGACCTGGTTGGTGGTTCGTTCGGCAAGTTTCGCTCCCTGTTCGGGAACGCCGAGTGCATCAGCGATCTGAGTGATCATCTCATCCGAGTTCTCGAGGCTGCGGTGCGAGTCCACCACGAATACCGGGATGCCGGCCTCGCGCATCTGCAAGACCACGTCCCATGGCCCGAGTGAGGAGTCGGTGATTATCACCGAGGGAGCCAACTCGAGGATGGATTCGGCATTTAATTCGTGACCGTTGTGCGTAACGAGCGGGAGGTCCTTGATCTCTTCAAAATCTGAGGAAACATCGCGCCCCACAACATTTTTGCCCAGACCCAAATCGAAAACGATGCGCGATGAAGTCCCATATAGGTCGATGGGTAGGATGCGGGAAACATCAGTGATTGTCACGTTGGTGCCCTGAGCGTCCGTCACGGTGACCGGCAGCTTTACTTCGGGATTATTTGCCACGGGGTCTAGCACTGCGGAAGCTAACAACGCTGTTGAGGGGCCCTCATAGTTCTTAGGATTATCAATAAGTGTTGCACTACTCAGGGCTTTGCCTTGGCCTGTGGCTTCGGCTTCTAACGAAGATGAGCAGCCCACCAACATTGTTGCCAGCAGCGTGGCCACCGCTAGTGCTCGGTGAGTCCGGTGTCGAAACATGGTGGCGCGCAATTTCTTCCTTCGAGAGAGCTTTAGATCAAGATGGCCAGGTATTCCAAAACGCCTTGCGAGCAGTAGAGCGCCCGCGACAAACAGTAAGGTAAAGGTAGCCTAACTTCAGGAGTCTAACTTAACGAAGGCAAGCATGTGCAAATTATTGAGCCTTGAGTGGAGGTTCTGGGGAGGGGAGTGTCCTGATTTACCTTGGAAGCTTTCTGAGTTAAGCCGAATGTGCCCTCACATGCGGACGCCCTTTTGACCACTTTCACCCGCTAAAGTCTGGATAGAGGTGCGTTTGACCAGCTCTTTAAGTATTTTAATGAGACTTTCGAAGGCTCCGGGTGCTGGATGAGCAGTGGTGCGGGTGATCGAGATTTATTAGGCACTTAGTACCTGTCGTTATTTATATTGGTAAGGTTAGGGTAACTTTAGATAAATCGCTCAAGCTCAGGGGAAATGATGTCAGCAGAAGAGAAGCTTTTTTCTACGCAGCTCAAAGAAGTAACACAGACAGACCATAGTGAGGCAGAAAATAGTGAGTTCATCACAACCCTGATGAATGGTTCGCGAACGTCGCGGGATTACGTTCTGCTTCTTTCGCAGTACACCTATATTTATAGTGCGCTTGAGGCCGAAGTACGTGCCTTGGTCACGGACCCGGAGCTGGCACCAATTTTTGATCTTCGATTGGAACGATCGAAGCGAATTCAGGATGACCTTGCACTGTTGTTGCCTCTCCACGGATTTACGGAGATTCCTAGGGCACTTAATGGAACTCTCGAGTATGTGAGGCAGATTCATGAAGCAGCCAAAGACCCGGCGCGGCTCGTAGCACACCACTACCTGCGCTACTTAGGTGATCTTTCAGGAGGTCAGATCATTGGGCGCCTCGTGGAGCGACACTATGCGGTATCGCAAGATGCATTGAGTATGTGGCGTTTCGAGGGCATTGATAAGTACAAGCCATATAAGGATGAGTACCGCGGGAAGCTCAATGACTATGCAGTGACCTCGGGTCGGGCTGATGCCCTGCTCGAAGAGGCTGCGAAGGGATTCGTGCTTAATAAGGCGCTGTTTAGGGATTTGCTCACCCAATCACAGCAGTCGGCGTTGCTGTCGGCATAAGAGTCACCGGTGAATTCCAGTTTCGCCGGTGATTCAAGGGGTGGAATCACGGAGTCTGGTAACGCTTCGTGATCCCACCCTTGATTTTTTCAAGCTTTCGAGACGGTCATCTGATGCCCACAACTGAACCATCGCATAGGAGCGAAAGGGTGTCCAGGCTTTTGCGAGATTGGATGCTTCTCGTTCACTCATTCTGTTCAGTGCCCGGCGGGCTACGAGATCTCCGGGTACAAACGCGTCCGGGTCACCCCGGCCGCGCATCTGCAAATAGTCGGCGGTCCAAGGTCCGACTCCACGTAATTCTAGTAACTCTGAGCGATCCAATGGAATCTCCGCGGTTCCAGAAAAGCTTTTCTTAGAGAAACTTTGAGCCATGAGATAGAGCGTGGCCGCGCGAGTCTTCGTCAGGCCGATGGTTTCGCGAAGCACCTCGACTCCCGGCTTAACTACAGATTCGGGGGTAGGAAATACGCGGAACCCGTCTGGTCCGGTAGCCCCGTAAGCAGTAACGAATCGTGCCCCGAAGGTTCGCCCGGCTGCAAGCGTTACCTGCTGGCCCAAGATCGTGGTGGCTGCTGCCTCGAAACCATTGAGGTATCCCACCAGTCGTAACCATGGGCGTTCAGTTACGAGTGGACCAAGTATTGGATCGGTGGAGAAACACGCTTGTATGCCACTGAGATCGGTATCCAAATCTAGCCACGCGCGCACGGCGCTAGCAAGCCGATCCAGTGCTTTGGTATCTGCTGAGGGGCAAGCTAAATTGACTCCCTGGGGGTCAAATTCCAGTGTTACGGCATATATTTCAGAGGCCACAGTGATCAATCGAGTGTGCCGAAATGCTTCTGGCTCATGACTGTCTAGGGTGGGTATCGAGTGGATGCCAAGGGTGCGCATCATGTGCCGCGGATCGATGAGTCCATTCGCTTCGAGAAAACGTGTGCTCATGCCGGCCAGATGCCCGACGTGCCACGCCGGTGCGAGCCCAGCAAGTGCGTATCAACAATCCCTAAGGCCTCCATGAGTGCAAACATCGTGGTGGGACCAACAAAAGCGAACCCACGCTTTTTCAATGCCTTGGACATCGCGATTGACTCTTGGCTTGTTGTGGGAATCTGTGCAAAGGAATGTGGCCTGGGGGTTTGCTCGGGCTTGAAAGACCAGACGAAATTGGCTAAACCGCCGTCTTCGCGTAACTCGAGGGTCGCTTTGGCGTTCTTGACAGTTGCCAGAATCTTGGCTCGATTGCGAATGATTCCTGCGTTGCCTAATAGTTCCTCTACTTTGGCTTCATCGAAGTCGGCAATGATCTCGGGATCAAAATCGGAGAATGCCGCACGAAAGTTTTCTCGCTTGCGCAAAATGGTTGCCCACGACAATCCCGATTGAAATGCTTCAAGACTTAAGCGTTCAAAGACGCCATGCTCATCATGCACGGGCATGCCCCACTCGGTGTCGTAGTACTGCCGCATCATGAGATCGGTAGCAGCCCATGCGGGGCGCGCCAGATTATCGTCACCAATGATGATTCCTGATTCCATGGTCTAATCCTGCCATGTGTCCAAAGGTGTAGCGGTTATCGCCCATTGGCGCTATCATCGTTAAATGGCGATGATAGAATATGAGGGACAACGGTCGGGAGAAACACCCGAAGTCCATGCACCAGCAGCGGCGCTATTCCACGGCTTGGCAGACCCCACTCGATTGATGATCCTTGAGCATCTACGCAGCGGCGAACATAAGGTCAAGGAGCTTACCGATCACCTTGGGTTGGCTCAGAGCACGGTCAGTGCGCATCTTTCGTGCCTTCGCGACTGTGGTCTAGTGGTTTCACGGCCCGCGGGCAGGGCAAGCATGTACTCACTGGCAAACGCTCAACTACTTTTTGCCTTATTGGATGACGCAAATCATTACATCGGGCTTAGCTCGAGCCATGAGTTGGATACCCACGACTTCGCAGAGATCCATGGCAACGAATCAACATTAGGAGCCACGCTTTAATGGGCCACGATCATGACCACGGTTCCCAAGTTACTAACAGGAAAAAACTTGCCTGGGCATTCGGGATTACCTTCACCATCCTGATTGCCGAAGTCGTTGGCGCGATTCTTACAAATTCGCTGGCATTGCTCATTGATGCCGCGCATATGCTCACCGATTCAACGGGTCTCCTACTTGCCCTGACGGCTGCAACCTTGATCATGCGCAAGCCCACGGCGAAACGCACCTGGGGCTTCCGTCGGGCGGAGGTGCTCTCTGCAACATTGCAGTCCTCGTTGCTATTGGCAGTGGGTGTCTATGCGTTTATTGACGGTACGCGCAGGCTATTTCAACCAGCTGAAGTTGCCGCCGGGGGACTGCTGATCTTTGGCATCATCGGACTTTTGGGAAATATCGCCTCGCTGGCGATTCTGGCCTCGGGCAAAGACGACAACCTCAATATGCGCGCAGCTTTCCTTGAGGTACTCAACGATGCCTTGGGATCTGTAGCTGTAATAGTCTCCGCAATTGTCATAACAACCACGGGGTGGATGCAAGCGGACTCGATTGCGGCAATGCTCATTTCTGCAATGATCATCCCACGTGCCCTGAAGTTGTTGGGAGAAGCCACCCATATTTTGTTGGAATCCACGCCTAAGGGATTGGACCTGGAAAACGTGCGAGAACATTTGGAAGCCCACCCATTGGTGCTTGCCGTGCATGATCTTCACGCAAGCCAGATTGCCACGAACCTACCGATTCTTTCTGCACACATAGTGGTGGATGATGAGGCCTTCCATAATGGGGCTGCGGCCACGATGCTGGGCGAATTACAATCCTGCGTTGCCGAGCACTTTGAGGTGAGTATCGAACATTCGACATTCCAAATCGAGGCTTCCAGCCATCAAACGCCGGAGCATCAACGCCACGACTAAGACTTACAACGTGAGTAACGTTGAATATTCCCACCCCTTTGCATGCCAGCCCCTTCTTGAGTGGGGCTGGTATGCAAAGGGGGCTCGGAAATAACCGAATGTGCGCCAGGAATCAGCCGAGCAAAGCTAAATCTCGGGTATGGCTTCGCGAAACCTTCCGGACAACGAACCATCCTGCCACCGCCGCGATAGTGGCACCTGCCGTATTGGTAATGATGTCGGTAATGTCGGCGGCACGGTTGTTATTGAGCAGTAACTGAGTTATCTCGATCGAACACGAGATACCCAGGGACAATAACATGGTCTTTCCTACCGAATACGTGCGCCAATAAAACGCAAGCATGAGTCCCAGCGGAGCGAAAAGACCAAAGTTTGCAACAAGTTCAATGCCTAAATCTCGTTCGCGATGAGCAAGGAATGGAATCCAATTAAACGTTCCACCCGGGATGGACGGGTCAGGCTGTGGTGAAGCCGGAAGGACAGCAATGCATAGACCTAAGAACCAAAGAGGAATGAAAAGGCCTAAGGCCCTACGAAGGGCACGCTGGTTTCCGTTCTTTAGCAGATAAATCAGCCAACCCAGAATCAGTAAAGCGGCAAACAAACCGAAGCTGACAAGGATCGCAACGGTTGACACGGGGAAATAGAACATAGGTATATGAGACTATCTGCCTATTCTGAGAAGTTGCTGTCTCATACCCGGGTATGAGCCGAGCATGCACCAAGTAGGGCCCTACGGATGATCCGAAAGCATACAGCCACCGAATAACGTGGAGGTATGACCATTACTGCACCACATACCAGCACCGATATCGCTGTTTACGCCACCGGCCTGACCAAGATTTATGGCGAAGGAACTACCCGAGTTGAAGCCCTACGCGGGGTAGACGTTTCCTTTGCACGCGGAAAATTCACAGCAATTATGGGTCCCTCGGGCTCGGGCAAATCCACGCTCATGCATTGCTTGGCAGGACTCGACGAAGCAAATGGCGGCCAGATCGTCATTGGTGGAGCCGATATCTCACAGCTGAATGATGATGCACTGACTAAGATGCGCCGGGAGAAGGTCGGCTTCGTCTTTCAGTCTTTCAACCTGGTACCCACGCTCACCGCCGAAGCAAATATCCTGCTGCCGTTGGCCCTGGCCGGTAAGAAGCACGATAAGGCTTGGCTGGAAACGATCGTTGCCACCCTAGGGCTGAAGGACCGACTTAACCACAAACCCCACGAGCTTTCCGGTGGCCAGCAGCAGCGCGTCGCCGTGGCTCGCGCACTGCTTACTCGCCCCGAGGTCGTTTTCGGTGACGAACCGACCGGCAACCTGGATTCGCGTACCGGGGCCGAAGTGCTCTCGCTGCTGCGTTCCTCAACCCGTGAAATGGGCCAGACCATCATCATGGTCACCCACGACGCCGTTGCAGCCTCCTACGCAGACACGGTGCTGCTGATGAAGGACGGCCAACTGGTGGGCCAGATTGAAGAGCCAACCGTTGAATCCGTCACCCAGGCACTTTCCGGGTTGGGTGCATAACCCTTGTTACAGCTAGCTTTAGCCAACCTCAGAACGTATTCGCGGCGCTTCATCGCCGTGACCCTAGCTGTCATGATCGGTACAGCATTCCTCGCCGCGACGCTCATGGTCAACGCCTCGGCCACCGAAACACTGAAAAACAGTATCGGTTCCAACTACTCCACCGCAGACCTCGTGATTTCCGGTGATTACTCGGCAGCCGCAGAAGCCGGGGACGATGAGAAGTCATCGACCTACGCACTTGGCGCCAAGGCGCTCAAGACGGTCGAAGGAACCGCAGGTGTTTCGGCAAGCCACGGTGGCGAAACACTGGGCGTAAGCGTTAACACCGGTAGCAAAACCTACTACGCGGTGATGCAGGTGAACCCGGCGGATGCCAGGTTAAACACCACGGTGCTTGAAACAGGAGCGCTACCGAGCAACGGAGAACAGGTAACCGTTGACGCCACGTACGCCAAGGAATACAACATCTCCATCGGAGATGTGCTGAATCTTCAAAGCACCACCAGCGAAGACAAAGAGATTAGCCGCGAAGTTAAAGTCTCCGGAATCACTGCCTCCTCCAACGACCCAATGACCGGTTCGGTCATGAACCTAAGTGTGGTTCCTGCACTCTTCCAGACATTCTCCGGCGGCGACGAAACCTCCTTTGACTACATCATTGTGGCCGCCGATGCAGGGACCAACCTGCAAACGCTCAAGGGATCACTTGCCACAGCGCTTGAAGCCACGGGCCTGAAGCATCTCAACGTCAACACCGCCGACGAACAGATTACCCAGGACATTGCGACGTTCTCTGGCGGTGAAGATCAGCTCACCATCGTGCTGCTGGTCTTCGCACTGATCGCCCTGGTAGTCACCGGGCTGGTGGTCATGAACACCTTCGCCGTACTGATCGCACAACGTACCCGCGAGCTAGCCCTCATGCGTACCCTCGGTGCCCTGCGCAAACAGATTCGCTCCTCGGTACTTATAGAGGCGTTGTTGGTAGGACTCATCGCCTCCGCCGCAGGTGTGCTGCTGGCCACCGGTATCATGGCCGGGCTGATCGCCATTCTTGCCGCGACTGTCCCGGAAATGTCGTTCGCCGTGCTCGCCGTGAGCCCACAAGCGATTATTGTTCCAATCCTTGCCGGAACGCTTATTACGCTGATCGCCGCGTGGGTTCCGGCTCGCAAGGCCATGTCGGTGGCGCCATTGGCGGCACTGCGTCCGGCCGATGACGCAACGGTCAGCAACAAGGCGGGCAAGATCCGCATCGTCTTCGGTTTGCTGCTGGTACTCAGCGGTGCCGCGGCACTCGCGTACGGTGCAATCAAGGGAGATATCCTGATTGCCTTTGGCGGCGGTATGCTTTCCTTCCCCGGTGTGCTGATGCTGGGATCGCTCTTCCTACCCAAGACAGTTTCGGCGATTGGTTCGTTGACCTCTGGTGGCACAGTTCCGGGCAAGCTGGCAAGCCTCAACGCGGTGCGCAACCCCGGACGTACGACCGCAACTGCCACCGCTTTGCTTATTGGTGTCACGCTTGTATCAATGATGATGGTCGGTGCACAAACGGCCAAGGCCTCCTTGAACGAGGCCTTGGGTAGCGAATACCTGGTGGACGTCGAGGTCATTGACTACGGCATGTCCAAGGAATACAACGCGGACCAGCTGCAGAAGGTCAAGCAGCTCAAGGGTGTTGAGTCGCTCGCCGAGCTGACCCGGGTAGGTTCCTCCGCGAGCGGGCAAGAAGTCTTTGCTACCGATCCGCAAAACCTCAAGACGGTGCTCAACAGCACCAATCAGGTTCCCGGTGTTGGCGAGGTCTTGGTCAGTGGCGGCAACGACGGCAAGACCATGAGCGTTCGTGCCGGATACAACGAAGATGGTGCTGAGACCGGGACCAAGGCAGAGCTGAAAATGCTCATCTCCGAGAGCAACTCCCTGCAGCCTGTCGTTGGTTGGGATACTGCCGAACAAAAGTTGGGAATCACCCCAGCCAATGTGTCCAAGGAAATGGGTATTAATGCAGGATCCATCCTGTGGTTGAAGGTCGATGATTCACTGAGTAGCGCGGATCTACGCACCTTGCAGTCGGATATTGCCTCGGCACTAAATGTTGAGGAATACGCGGTGGGTGGCGGTGTCATGGAGAAACAAATGTTTAACACCGTGATCGATATGCTGCTGATGATCGTTTCGGGTCTGCTGGCGGTCGCGGTATTGATCGCGCTAATTGGTGTCGCAAATACGCTGAGCCTTTCGGTACTCGAACGCACGCGCGAGAACTCGCTACTGCGTGCCCTTGGGCTGACTCGCGGGCAGCTCAAGAAGATGCTTGCAACCGAAGCAGTTCTGATCGGCGGGGTCGCCGCGCTGCTGGGCGTAGTACTCGGCTCGGTCTACGGACTATTGGGTGCGCAATCGGTTATGGGTGCCTTCGGTGCCATGAGCATCTCGATCCCGTGGCTACAGCTTGCCGGCGTGATCGCCGTATCGGTGGTTGCGGCGCTTGCCGCCTCGGTGGTTCCGGCGCGGCGTGCCGCCAAGCTGGCCCCGGTACAGGGACTAGCCAGCGAATAAGTACTAGCTACACATGGTTCGGCGCGGGGCAGATACTTCCTTGAAGAGGGTATCTGCCCCGCGCTGGTTTAATGAATGTGGGTAAAATGCTCGGTTATTTCGCCCGCTCGTTGATTGCTGATGGCCGTGGGGGGGAGAATCGCGCCCGCGGTGCGGGACCTTGAATAAGCGTGTGCCGCTGGGTGGACGGTCGGAGCATTTCTACCCGTGGTATCAGGGATGGTGGTGAGTTGAAAAGCGCTTTCGAACGCTAAGGTTGTTCGGTGACTTCTACGCCGGCCTCGCGGCCTCATCTAACGACTGCAATTTCGGAATACGAGTTTCTGCGCTGGTATTGGCTGAAAGCCGAACTAGAAACCTTCGCACGTGAGATCGCCGTGCGTGCTACCGGGAACAAGGAGCTTCTTACAGCGCGAATCGGAGCAGCTCTGGCGGGGAGACGGTTTGAAGAACCAATGCCCACACGTCGCGCACAAGGACGGCAACTCTCGGCCCCGCTCTCGCACACAACGGTCATTCCCGTGGGCCAGCGTTCTAGCCAAGTCGTACGAGCATGGATGCTTGAGAAGCTTGGGCCAAGCTTCCATTTTGATGCTGAAGTGCGAGATTTTTTCGTGCAGTCTGACGGTACAACGACGATGCAAGATGCACTTGATCATTTCCATGCAACCCGAAACCAGGGCAGCAAGAGTATCGATAGCCAGTTCGAGTACAACCGGTTTACACGTGGCTGGCACAAGAAATACCCGGATGGTTCGCGTGATGAACTCTTGGCAGACTGGCGCGCATATCGAGACACGCCAATCGATCGGCGCGGTCGTATTTAGTTCGGGCTTAAAAGCTCAATCAGGACGGTACCTCAAACGAGCCTGGACAATGTGCAGGTCATCGACTGTGCTGGGCTCGCAACCTTATTTAGCTGGAAGCCTTTTCAAGATCCAGTAGAACCCGCTTGGCTTCTAACCCACCCAAATATCCACCAAGGGATCCATCGCTGCGCAACACCCGGTGGCACGGAACAATGATCGGCAGCGGGTTTGTGGCGCACGCGGTTCCCACCGCACGCACCGCTGCCGGGCGTCCGGTCAGTGCAGCCATTTCCTTGTAGCTCATGGTGTGCCCATACTCGATTTTCGGTAGCGCAAGCTGCACTTCAAGCCGATAGCCACTGGAAAGCTGATGGTCCAAGCCCAAGTCAAAGTGGGTGCGCCAGTGCGCAAAATACTCATCGAGCTGTGTTGCGGCATCATCCAGCGGGGCTGCTCGATGCAAGATACGCACCCCCACCTTGTCAGCCAACACGCCAAGAACCGCGTCAAAGCCTTCCGCGGCAAAGGCAACACGCACCATGCCACGTTCCGTGCTTGCGAGCATCAGCTGACCCAGCGGCGAATCGAGCAGTCTGTAAGAAACATCGATCAATCCCTCTGCCGCGGCGCGTTCTGCCAGTTTCTGTGCGAGAAGATTCATTTCATGCATGGCAAGTTCACTCATGACAGGTCCTTAGAATTGGTGAGTTCTTTGCGTAGGGTCTTGATTCCATCTGCCGCGGCACGCCGCAATGAGGTAGCAGTTCCACCCAAGAATGCGGGAATATCCGCATACGGGAAACCAAGTAAGTAGTGATACCCAATGACCTTGCGCTGTAGCTCGGTCAACGAGTGTAAGGATTCGAGCAGCTCAAGATCGTCGAATCCATCGACGGATGCTTCTTGTTCGGGCAAGGACTCCACAGGAATCGGATGCTTGGTGCGCAACGCATCAATTGCCTTGCGCTTGGCAATAGTGATGAGCCAAGCCTGCAGATTTGCCCCCACGGCAAGCTGCGGATATGCCCGTAGGGCGGCAAGGAACGTTTCGCTCCAAGCATCCTGGGCATCATGTCCGGGACCCAGCAGCGCCGAGCACATGCGCAATACTGCCGGGCCGTGATCCCGCACTACTAGATCGAAGGGCGGGTTTGTTTTTATCTCCACACTAGGTAAACGTACCCGAGACTCGATCTGTGAGGTGTTAGCGCAAAATAATTGTTGTTGCCACGGCAGGCGAGCGGCCCGACTCAACAAAACCTGAGACATTCGAGCCCGGGTGCTTGATGATATCGGTAACCGAACCCAAATGGCGGGCAAGATCGATCTTGTCCTCCGGCGCGGCAAGCAGCAGCTGGAACCCGAATTCCTGCAGCGCGTTAATGCCTGCGGCAGCGTACTCGGAGTTGGCCTGAATGAACGCTTCATCGATCATCACGGTGCCATAGGCGGTGAAACCGGCCGAGGCAAAGCCCAACTGGTAGGCAAGCGCGGCACCCATAATAAACGAGGTGAAACGCTGTCCCTCACCACCGGAGAGAGTTCCGGGTTCCAGACCGGTTTCCAACTCACCATTTGGTTTGTGCTCGTTACAGCTGATTGTCACGTGCTGGCGCACATCAAGCACGGTGTCACGCCACGCGGCACGCGAGGGATCATCGAGGGAATCCACAAGGTATTCGAGTGCCTTGTAGCTCTCGCTCAGCGCCCCGGCACCGCGTGAAGAATATGCCCCGGCCAAGGCCTCCTTGAGGGCCTGACGGAAGGCACGCGCCTCATCGGGAACCGTCGTTTTGACCTCGAGGGCAAGCTTGGACCCATGCTCGAAAGGTACATCGGCAAGAATCTGGTTCAGCGGAGAAATGCGTTCGGCAATCTGTCGGCGTTCCTCTTCCAATAGCTGCAAGAGATCTGAGAAACGTTCGTAGGAACGGTTGGAGAAATACTCGCGGAATTCTTCTTCGTGCTGCGGCAGCCCCTCCTCGATGATTCCCTGGTGCAGCGCAACATAATGTTCCGCGGCCTCAACACCTGTGCCAAAGCTGACGGCGGCCGAATTACCAAACTCACGGGCAAAAGCCTTGAAGGTATCCTTCAGCGCCGCCTCAAGGGTGTAGGTTTCGCGTTTGAGTTCGGCACCGGATTCCGAAAGCGTCAAGGCCAGGGCATTCAGTGCCGCCTCAAGTTCGGCGGTTTCCACGCGGTGGCCCTCTTCGAGCCTGGTGATCAGCGGGGCCAACTGCTCGCTGGCGGCCAAGAGCTCACTTGCCCATTCCTCGGTTGCCGAATCACGGACCTTTGCAGCACGCAGTGCTGTAGTCGCTTTCTCAAGGCTAACTGCAAGCGTTTTTGCTTCGGCGCGGGCAACCGCAAGGGTTCCGACGCATTCTTCGAGCTCAACCCGGGCGGATTCCAAAGCACGGCGCACCGGTGACAGGTCTCCGGAGGTTGCAAGGGCCTCGGCCATACGTGCCTCAAGGTCCTGCAGCGTGGCAAGGGCACCTGAAGCATCAAGGGAGGCAAAGGTACGCTCATCCGATGCCAAGGTGCCCAGCAGGGCAAGCTTTGCCGAGAGTTGGTCCTTGGCAGCCGAACGATCATTTGCCACATCTTCGATGCGCGTCAGCTCGGCTTCCAAAGACTCGAGCTTTGCCTCTAGCTCGGAGATCTTTTCAGCATTGGTGAAGCCCAATAGATAATCGGAGGCGGCAACCGAGCGGGTATCGCGTTCAAAGCTTCCGGCACCGGTCTTGATGGTTCCTGCCAGCGAGATTGCCTTGTCGTGAATGTGCAGCCCGGCATCCGATTCAACACACACCAACGGGTAATCGGCGGAAATTTTGGCCCTCAGCCAGATACCGGCATCCGAATGCTTGAAATCTAGCTTGCCCACCAGATCCCCTGGACCCGGGGTTACCTCGCGTGGAGTCTTTGAAATATCGTTCCAGCGAATTCTTCCCAAACCGGAAAGCGTATCGATCGCGTGGGTTACCGATTTCAGGTCTTCACCGCGCACCAAAATGGTGGTGGCCAGGGAACGCAGCGCCTTTTCGGCAGCCGGACGCCACGGACCGTGAGCGGGGGACAGATCGATCAGTTCACCGGCAAACGGCAAATCCTCAATGTCCAGCTTCGTGGTCGCGGCAATGGCACGCCGCGCCGCAATAGAACGGTCATCAATATTTGAGCCACGCTTGGCATAGGAATCGATCTGAAGCTTGAGCTTGGAGATCCGATCCTTGAGGTTCATGACATTCGCCATGGCCTCGTACTCCATGGTGCGCGCATCCTTGGCAATCGAGGAGAGGTTCTCCGCACTGACGGCGGCCTGTCGGCGCATTGCTTGGAGCCCTGAAGCCGTGAAACTAAAGGAAAGCCCGGCGGATTCAAAATCCGAGCGCAGCGTGCGTAGCACCGCTTCACGATCGGCAAGGGATTTGCGAGCGGCCTCGGCCTCGCGTTCAAGGGCGGCAAGACCGGCACCACCACCGGCCTCAAGCTGTTCATTCAGCGAGGCAATCTTGGTATCCAACACCTGCTTGCGGGCAGTGGATTCCTCAATGAGAGCCGCGTTTTTCTCAACTGCAGCGGAAAGCTGTTCGGTTTCGCTACGCAGCGCACGGGTGGCAAGCTGTGCACCAAAGGCGGGTAGCTGGGTACCCACCAGCGTATTGAGTTTGGACAGTTCCTTGCTCAGTTCCTCATGGCGCATTTTTTGCTCGGGAACATTGGCAAGCGCGTCACGCTGGGCACGGGCCTCCTCGAGCTGGCGGTGAATCCCGCGCAGGTGGGAGAAGTCTTCGATGGCTCCGGACGCGGCCTTCATGGTGGCCGGAATTTCTAGGACCTCGTAGCGGAAGAACTGGTTGACGCCGCGGTCAAGGCCCTTACCGTTTTGCAGGGTGCGCAATAGCGAGAATGCCTTGTCATTATCTATGCCCAGACGGCGACGGAATTTCTCCGCAAACGCCTTATGCACATCAAATGCCTCAAAGCCGGGCAATGATTTTTGCAACGAGGAAGGCGTGAAGCGCCTGGCCCCGTGGTCTTCGAGGGCAGCCGTATCAAGTACCCGGTTGCCCATGACATAGTGCTTGCCAACCTGCCCCTCAAGGCCGTTGGCAGGCAGGTCAAAGATTGCTCCAATGCATACGGAGGAACCCAACCCGTCTTCGTAGACCAGCGCGATGGCACTCCAGGTGGCCCCGGGACGCTGGTAGAGCGTGCCAGCCTCTGTCTTAAAACGACGCCCACGCATATACGAGTAGGTGGTACGCCGGTCCTTGCGGGTTGAGGCCTCGTGCGCGGATTCGTTAAGCCGTGGGGCAGCATAAAAGATGTGCCCAATACCGTCAAAGAGCGTTGACTTACCCACCCCGGGGTGACCGGTGAGCAGGGTTCCGGCGCGGTCAACATACAGGGTGTGGCGTCCGTGGAAGGTACCCCAGTTGATGACCTGGATTTGGGTGAGCCGGTGCTGGCCGGCATTCAGTGCATCGGAGAGCGGCAGGGTCATTTCGATGCTCATACGTCTTCGGTCTCCAACTCAAGTTCTTCGGTGTCATCGGTGCCCACGCGCTCGATTGCGGCAATGTATTCGGGGATTTCTTCGATGGTGGCAAAGGGCAATGCCAGAGCCAAGGCACCGGAAACTTTGTACTCGTTCTCTAACTCGGTGGGCAGAATGAGCTTGAGGCTCAGCAACCGGGCGAGTGCAGCATCGGTGGTTTCTTCAAGTTTCTTATCGTCGGTATCCCCCGGGGCACGGTGTTCCACAAGGATTTCGCGGCTCGCCTCACGGGTAATCACCGCATCGGTACCGGTACCCTGATGACGTTCGAGCAGCAAACGTAGGCGCAATGCCAGCAACGTTTCTTCACGCTTCAGTGCCCGGCGCGGGGCAATGGCGGTTGTATGGGGGGCCTCAATAGAAACCGGGGACAGCAAAGCAATCTTCCGGGTCTGATCAATCTCGAGTTTCAGGAAGATCTCCGCAACGTAGGCAGCAATTTCGGCACGCCTATCAAGCACCAGCTGCCAGAGGCGTGGCTCGGCAACGCCGTCGAGGTAGGGGCCGCGCAATAGCCTGACAAGTAATTGGCGTAGCTGCAGGTCAAACGATCCGGTGTCGCCCTCGAAGAGGCGGCGTTCGGCAATAGCGCCGTCGGGAAGCTGAGTACTCATGCATGGTCCTTAGTGAAGCTGATGGCTGGCACCAGGGCGGTACGCGTGCTGCCGTCAACCTGGGTGAACGTGATTTCTTCAAAGCGTGTTTCATCCGGATCGTCCCCGGAGAGCCGGGCCGCCTCAATCAGGTAGCGGATTGTATTGAGGTGCTTGTGACGATCATCGAGGGTGTTGTAGATAGCACTCAGTGATGCATCGGAGCCAACTGCGGCACGGGCCGCGGTAATTGCGCTGTCCAGCACCGGGATATCGGGTCCCGGCGTGCTGGGAGTGCGCCGAATATCGGCAACCGAAAGTTCTGGAGGAGCGGCAAGCTTAGGTGGTGCTACATGCTCATCGGGATCATAAATACCCAGCCCGGCAATCGAAGTGAAACGTGGGCTATAAAGCTTCAGTGGGGCCACTAAGCTGCGCGAATGCAGTGCTCGTGAGGAAGCAACCACACGCTCGGCGGCACGCACCGCCTCACGCAATACAGCGGCTTCCTTAAACTCTTCGGATTGCACATAGGCGTGCAGTGACTCCGAAAGCCTGCCGTAGGACTGATGCACTTCCGAGGCTTGGCGGCGTAGTTCGCGCAAGAGATTGGCAAGCGTGTGGCGTTCTTGGGCGTCCAAGGCATCAACAAAGTCGCGTTCGAGGACCTCATTGACTGCCTCACGGAAACGAATCTGCGCCTCGGGGGAGTTCAAGAACTCGGTGAAGCCACGGAACGTTTCACCCTGTGGGGTGCTGCGTAATTGCTTATCGCCCTCGAGCACCGCACCTACGGCAACGCCCTTGACCGACGAGGATTCCATGATCTCCCCGCGAAGGGCATGGAGCATTTCCTGGACTCCATCGCGCATGCGCTTGAAATCAGCGGGCAGCCCGGAAGCCATATCCAACACCGATCGGGTTGCGGCAAGCGCGCCTTCCTTGGGCAAAACGGCAGGGGAGGTGCCATCACGTAATGCCTGGATCTTTTCTGCACGTTGAGCAATCTCTGCTTCCAGGGCGCGGATACGTGCCTCGGGATCCGGGTCTGTTTCATGTGCCAAGGATTCAAGGGACACCAGCAGGGTGTTTAGCCGCGAAGAGTTGAGGTTGGTGCGATCTCCGGAGAAGTCGGCAAGAAATTTCAGTACACGCGCGGTCTGTGCCGTGGGTTCGTACACAAAATGTCCATCGACAAGCGGGCGGGCCAGAAACTGGTTTTTCACCCAAACATCGGCGTATTGTGCGGCGCTCGTGGAATCGTTGAATGAGGGATCCTCGGTGCGCACCACCTTAAGGAAAGATTCTAGCGAGGCATGGAAAATTTCTAGTCCGATGCGAGGCTTGGCGCTGGTAAATTCGGCGCGCAGGAAGGCAACAGCCCACGGGGCTGCGGAGAGCAACTTCCAGGCCGCGGATGACCTAAATTGTTGCGTCTGACTCCACAACGGGCTCGCCTGGTGGGTAGTTCGCATCACGGTCCTTTTGCGGGGGTTGAACTAAACAATCCTAGTCCATCGGCGAGCCGTTTAATTGATGTAGCGCGACACTGTAGGGTCGTTTGCACCGAACCAGTGACCAACACGCGGTGGTCCTGCCGTGCCGTGGACAAGGGGAACACCGATGCCGAAACGTAAATATCTTGCAGCGGCAGTGATTGCTGCTTGCTCCCTGGTCTTTTCTGGTTGCTCGGCAACCGGTTCACCAGCACCGGAGCGAAGTCTACCGATTTCACTGCAAACAAGCACCGACGCTTCAGCTGCCGATCCTTCTGCCGCACCCGAGGAATCGACTGCCCCCGATGAGACCCAGGTGCTGGCCCAGGCAAATGCGTTGGCAGGTAGCTATGACTACGTTGGTGCGCTGAAGGTGCTGGAAGGTGCAAGCGGTGAGAAGGTTGAAACCGCACGCGAAGACATTAAAGCAGATCAAGCCAAGACGGTTGTTTGGGAAGATAATTCAAAGATTTCCCACCTGTTCTTTCACTCCTTGGTGGTAGATCCCAAGCGTGCCTTTGATGGGGATGACCGCCAACAGGGGTATTTGGATTACATGGTGACCATGGATGAGTTCAACAAGATCATTGCAGAGCTCTACGCCCGTGACTTTGTTCTGGTGAATCCGGCAGATATTGCCGGGTTGGATAGGAACGGCAAGATGGTTTACCAGAAGATCCATCTTCCCAAGGGCAAGACTCCCATCGTCCTCTCCGAAGACGACGTGAGCTACTACGAGTACATGGATGGTGATGGGTTCCCCTCCAAGCTTCTGCTTGATGAGAATGGGAAGGTCACCAATCAGTACATAGATGCCAAGGGCAAGACAATGCTGGGTTCCTATGACATGGTGCCGTTGATCGATGACTTTGTTGAAAAGCACCCGGACTTCTCCTACCGAGGAGCCAAGGGGATCATCGCGTTGACTGGTTATAACGGTGTGCTTGGATACCGCACCTCGAAGAGTCAATACCCGGATAACAAGAACATGGCAAAGGACATTGCCACGGCAACCGAGGTAGCCGATGCCATGAAGAACACCGGATGGGTTTTTGCCTCACACGCCTGGGGCCACATTGATATGGGCAAGAGCCCGGTGGCACGCGTGAAGAATGACATGAAACTTTGGGACGATGAGGTCCGTCCCATCATTGGTGACACCGATCAGTTCATTTACCCCTTCGGTGCCGACATTGCCCGGGTAGAGAAATACTCGGGCACCAAGTACGAGATGCTTAAGAAGGACGGATTCGACTTCTTCTACGGTGTTGATGGAACCACAACGGCATGGATGCAAAAGGGCGATGGCTACCTGCGTCAGGCGCGCATCAACCTCGATGGCCTACAATTCGCCAAGGAAAAGCGTGGGGATCGTCCGGTGCTCAAGACCTTCTTTGACGTCAAGAAGGTCATTGACCCGGCCCGACCCAAATAAGAAGTTCTAGAACTCTTCGCTTTCAACCGTTTTTTGTTGGTGTGAGTTGTACCTGTCGCCAAGGATCGTGTTCTGGTTGATCAGCGCACCAACCTTGGCGAGCTGAGCGGCGTCCAAAGATACTGTTTGGGCTCCCATGTTTTCTTGGTGATGGGCAGAGTTCTTGGTTCCTGGAATGATATGAATGTGTTCGCCTTGAGCCAGTGCCCAGGCCAACGACAATGCTGCGGCTGTGGTTCCCCACGCTGTAGCCAGAGTCGTGAGCTGGTCAACGAGTTTGAGGTTACCGGGATAGTTTTCGCTACTGAAGCGGGGCATGAAATGACGCATGTCGGTTTTTGGGAGCCCTGCAATGTCGCGTAAGTTTCCTGTGAGATACCCACGGTAGAGCGGGCTGAAGGCGACAAACGCGGTACCTAGCTGCGCACAAGTATCGATCAAGGCGATTTCTGGGTTGCGGGTAGCTAGCGAGTATTCATTTTGCACAGCAGCAATGGGGTGTATGGCATGAGCCCTGTTCAGGGTCTTGGCGGAGATTTCCGAAAGCCCAATCCCGCCAATCTTTCCTGCGCTCACGGCCTGGGCCAGTGCGCCAACCGATTCTTCCACCGGAATCTCGGGGTCAAGTCGATGTAGGTAGTACAGGTCGATGCGATCGGTCTGTAAACGTTGTAAGGATGCGTCGATCTGGGCATGGATCGTTTCGGGGCGGCCATCGATCTTGCCTCGTCCCTCAACTAACGATAAGCCGCCCTTGGATGCCAAGAAGTACTCGTCTCGACGGGTTTTTAGATACTCACCGATGAGTTCCTCGCTACGCCCGGCCCCATAGAGTGTTGCTGTGTCGATGTGGTCGACACCAGAATCTAAGACTTCGTTCAAGAGCCGGCCTGCTACCTGAGGTGTGGGAAAGCTTGAATAACCATGAACGATGTTCATCGCTCCAAAACCCAACGGATTTACACTCTGGCCAGCTAACATGCGTGAAGTCATAGCCTTACTTCTATCATGAGCCGAGGGCGAGGAACGCACCAAGTTCTGAAAAGGCTGCGGGATTTGTGGGAAGGAAATGCGTTAGCCGTGGGGAACGAACGATCACAGCACGCCACTGACCACGAGATACCGCAACATTAATGCGGTTGCGGTTGAGTAAGAATTCGATACCGCGAGCGGCATCATCTGCAGATGAACACGCCATTGACACCAAGACCACCGGTGCTTCCTGGCCCTGGAACTTATCAACGGTTCCGGCCCTCACGTCTTCAAGACCCGCGGCGTCGAGTTCTTGGCGCAATAGATTTACCTGGGCGTTGTATGCGGCGACCACCAAGATGTCCTCGGCACGCAACTCGCGCTGTGCAATGCCTTCACCAGCAATCCACATCAAGCCCACATGAGCACGTACCTGATTGATGATCTCGGCGGCCTCTTCAAGGGATTGGGTAGTGTTTCCGTGATGCTCAACCAAAACTGTTTCAACACCCGCGGGTACCTCGGAGAGTGATCGAGTTGCAGCAGCTGCCGCAGATTGAAGTTTCGACTCATAGCTAAGCGCCGAGACCTTTTGGCACAGCTCGGGGTGCATACGCCACGAATCGGCTAGGAAATAACCAAGGTCCTTGGGCAGCGTGGGGTGTCCGGCGCTGAGCCAGCCAAGAGCTGACTCATCAACGGGCTGTGGGTGGGAGCCCTGGGTGACCTGCGGGAGCTGTTGCGGATCGCCTAGCAACAACAAGCGCTTTGCTGCACGCGAGACGGCCAAAGTGTTTGCCAGCGAATACTGTCCTGCCTCATCGATGACCAATAGATCCAGGGAACCTTCGGGAACCCGTTTGCCGGTCATGGTCCACGCGGTACCGCCAATCAGTGCACCCTCCTCACCATTGAGCAATCTTTCGATAGCATCATCGGTGGTTCCAGCCCACGGAACCTGGGTCTTATCTCCTACCTTTTGTTTTTTGGCTACCTGCTCCGGATACACTCCGGCTCCGGTGATTGCCTTTTCCAACACGTTATCTACAACCGCGTGGGACTGGGCAACAACACCAATCTTCCAACCCTGTTTAACAAGTGCGGCTATTACATGGGAAGCGACAAAGGTTTTACCGGTGCCCGGGGGGCCCTGAACCGCAAGATATGAATGGTCAAGGTCGTTTAATGCCTCAACGATTGCCGGAACGAAGTTCTTGAGCCCGTTGATTTCCTGTGGAACCGGGGGACCTGAAAGCGTGCTAAAACGCGGTGCTGCCTTACGCAGGATATCTAAGCCCGGATGTTTCGGTAGGGAAGGCAAAGTGCCACCAACTGTGCGGGCAAGTTCGGCCAATGATTCACGTAGCGAGGTTGTATTGATTGGCTGGTCTGGGGTGAGGGCTACCGGCAGGTTCCCAAAGGGAGAAACCTTGGTGTTTGATTTTTCGGTAATGACAAAACGATCATCGTTTTCGCTGATTGTCGCGTTGAAAAGTCCCGAACGATCTGCCATCGAGGGTTCAAGCTCGGGCGGCAGTGGGTGCGCATACATCGCGAACCAACTCGAGCCCACCTTGAAATCTGAGCCTTCGGCCATGGTTCCGTGTAGTTCAGTCAGCCGGGATTCAACCCGGGCACGAGCAGAGGCCTTATGCCAGTCTTCAAGAATCTGCGCATCATCAACAACAAATACATTGCGGGTATCCGCCCAGGATTCAAAAGGCTGGTCGAGCCTGTCAAAGTGTTCCCACCAGAATTGTTTGGCTTCCCGACGGTGATAACCGGTTGCCGCGGCAACCATGGCGATTGCTCGTTCATCATTGGTCAGCGCGCGGTTTTGTGGCAGGGCCTCAAGATAGGTGCGCAGTGCTATTTCCTCTGCGCTGGGTTCAATCTCATCAATATCGGGAAGAGGTGTTTCTTCAACCCACTCGGTACGTGGTACATGCGGAACTAGGCTCATGAGCCAATCGCGTAGGCGCAATGTGGAGAGACAATCGTATTCGTTGTAGTCGCTAATTGATTCGAGGGTGCGTCCGGCCTCCACTGTATCGATTTCCAATTGATCGCAATACTTGGCGTAGGCAACCACCGAGGCTCCGGCATCCTTCACGTCCCCGCCGCGTAAGTGCTCACCCATGTAGAGCGGTTCAAGCTTCTTAATGGAGTAGGAACGTTCGGAAATCATTAGTGAGTGGCGCACCGTGTCATAGAGATCAACGAGCAATCCGTCGCGTAGCCATTGATCGATAACGTCCTCATTGACCACGTGGCGCAACGAGAGATTACGCAAGGCACTCTTTTCATAGGGAGCATAGTGGTAGACCTTCATTCCCGGGTATATTGCCCGGCGAGCCTCGACATAGTTCACAAAATCGGTAAAAGCTGTACGCTCCTGCGCACGGGAATGCGCCCAGAACGGTTTAAACACTGGCTCACCGGTATCAATCTCAATGGAACCAAATAGGTATTCAAGTCCCCACGAATCATCAAAGGGGTCCTGCCAGAGCGGGTCGCCCTCAAAATCGAAAAAGATGTCTCCGGGGTTGGGCTCCGGGAGTCGGGAAATTGTTTGGGTCTTAGAAACCTTGTAGCCGACCCCGCGTACGACTCCATCTCGTTCGCCGAGACCCAGCTGCATGCGTGCCTGTTCGGCAAGCCTGAAATTAGGGTCTTGAGGTTGGGTAATTTGTTCTGCAAGCTCGTGGATGGTGGTGATCCCCGATTCCATGAGCTTCTTGCGTTTGGTGGTGCTCATTCCCGCCACAAGTAGTAGATCATGGGTTGCCTCAACCTGGGCCGAGCAATAATCGCAGCGACCACAAGCCGTGACTCCGGCCTGTCCCCACGCTACCGGCAGGTCCTGTCTCTGGTGTGCCTTGATCAGTGTTTTGAAGCGTTCGCGGCGATCCCTAAACACTGGAAGAAGTTCATGCATGTGGTGTTCTGAATGCTCATTGTCGCCCAGCACCAAGGTGGTGAGGGGGGAGACTCTGATGCCCGCGGCTATCAACTGATCCCCATATGCTGCAAGCTGTAAGAGTGCAGTGACTCGTGCATGGCGAGCAAGCTTGGTGTCCCATACCGCATAGGAGCCATCTTCCTCGCGGATCAAAAAGTCGGCAAAGCCAACGAATTCCCCATCAAAGAACGTAGCTTGGAAGACAACATCGGCACCGGCATGTAACGCATCAAGGGTTTCTTGCTGGGCTTGGTGCAATGAGTCCTTGTTGCCACGCACTCCCGCCTGCAGGATCTTCACCCCGCGCCCGGTGGCAGGGTCATGCTCCCCAAATTTGGCAAGTAACGAATCTAGGACCTTGTGTTCGTGAATATCTCCGAGTTCTGCTGTGCGTTCAAGCATTTCATCGGTCTCGGCCGTGGCGGTCTTACTTCGGCCGAGGCGTTCATCGAGCTTACTCAACGACGTGAATTCGCAGCTTGCTGCTGTTACGAGGTCACTGGCTGAGTAGATCAGGTCTTGATCGAGGAAAAACACGATGCGGGCGCTCCTTCAAGGCTTGGCTTGCCTTCGAAACTAGCACTAACCCTGTGACATTTTGGTTTCTTGCTTTCCGATCATGCACTCAGCGTAGTGGGTAGTTTGAATCCTTGAGGTTCTCTTCGACACGGGTGTAAGCATCGCGAGCTATGGCTTTCCAGAACCGCAGGGCGAGGGATGGGTTCTTGGTTTCCAATTGTGCAATCGCTTCTGCGGTGAGTACCTTCAGATGTACCTCGCCCAGGGCGGTGACTCGGGTTGTTTGATCTCCTTCACCACCGAGAGCAATTTCACCAAAAGTCATTCCTGCGGAAAGCGTTGCATGGCGGGTGGGTTTATCACCTTCGTGTGTGGAGGTCACTACCTTGCCGTTGAGAATGAAGTACACCCCACCAAAGTCTTGGCCCACCCGACGAATAATCTGATCATCGGCAACCTTAGATTCGGTCATAGCCGCATCGAGTACACGAATATCGGATTCTGCAAGTGGTGCCAGCGCGGCAAAATCAGAGATTGCTACCTCTTGCGGCATCAAATCGGGGGTTCCGTGCCGCAGGAGAAGGGTGGTTTCGGCCCATTCCACGGCGTCGTTGCGATTTGAGAAGAATTTGACCTCTTCAAGGGGAGCAAATAACTGATCTTGAACTAAGACTAGGGTGCGACTCTCGGCAGCCATGGCATTATTCAGATCTTGGATCATCCGAATGGCGATCTTATCTAGTTCATCGACCCGGCGTAGATCCAGGATGACAAGTTCAACATCCGCTGACAGATCACTCACCTCACGCACCATGGATTCGGTTCCGGCAAAGAGCAGATCCCCGGCCAGTTCTAAGATGTGAGCGCGTTTTCCGTACTCGGCCAGGAGCTTGACGGCATCTTCGGTGTGCCGGGTAGCCGAGGGAACATCGGTGATGTCGTAATGGTCGCGGATGACCGAGCGGCCAATGCGTGCCGCCCGCACAAAATGCAGACCCATGTCCTTACTGATGCGCTCGCTGGTCGCGAGCCCACGTACCGAGGAACCATGTGCATCAAGGGCGGGGGAGTAGATAGCGAGTCCGAGCTGTCCGGGAAGTACAGCGATCAGTCCGCCACCGACCCCAGATTTTGCTGGAAGTCCCACGGCACTGATCCATGCGCCAGCGTCGTCATACATTCCACAGGTGGTCATGACCGATAGAACTCGTTGAACGGCTTCGGCACTCATTACCTTGGCACCGCTGCTCGGGTGCACACCTCCATTTGCAAGTGAGGCGGCCATCATCGCAAGATCTGAGGTATTGACCATGACAGAGCAGGCTTTGAAGTAGTCTTCGAGCGCCGGGGTCGGATCTGTTTCAATAATATTGAAAGATCGCAACAGGTAGGCCAGTGCCCGATTTCGATGCCCGGTCAGGGCCTCCGAGGCATAAATTGTTTCGCTGAGGCTGAGCTCGCGGCCGGCACACTGAGAAAACATTTCAAGGATTCGCTCGAACCGTGAGGTTTCACCATCTTTGATCATCGAGATGGTGGCGATGGCACCTGCATTGATCATGGCGTTGGCGGGGCGTCCGGTTTTGCGTGCCAGGGAGATTTCATTAAAGGCATCGCCGCTGGGTTCAACATCGATTTTTGCATCGACCGCTGCCAATCCCTGATCGTCCAAGGCCAATCCATAGGAGAACGGTTTGGAGATCGACTGGATTGAAAACTCAAGCTCTGCATCACCTACCGTGTAAATGTGCCCATCTACCGTGGCCATGGCTATAGCAAATTTTGAGGTATCGGCATCAGCCATGGCCGGGATGCCTTGGTAGGGCGTGCCGGAAGTGACCTTGAGTAGGTCCTCATAGAGATGGCTCAGGTAATCAGCTATGGGGGATCGCATGATTCCCAGCCTAGGCGTTTGGAGCCTCGAGTGGGCCGTTTGCTTGCAAAGGAATATTGTTGAGGGCCTCACCAATGGCATGACCTAGGATTTGAGCGCCGGCAATGGTTGGATGCACCCCATCATCGCTGAGTCCCGCTTTGAAGGTGCCAGCGGGTGTACGCAGCCCCGCCGCAGCATCAACAAAGAGCCATCCTTGTTCCATGGCGAGCTGACGTAGAAACTCGTTGTAGATTGCTGTTTGGCTGGCTTCATCATCACGTGGCGGAACGCTCGAAAGCAATACCACTTCTGTTGAAACGATTTTTGTGAGGCTCTGGAGGTTTGCTGCAATTTGAGCAAACCCGATGCGGTGGGCAAGATCGTTGGTGCCAGCCACAATCACTAGGGCATCTGCAGAGGCATGATGTAGAGCCCTGGTCATATCCCCGGTTTGTGCTCCACCCATGGCCCAACCACCAACCCAGGTAAGGTCGGAAGGCTGTCCCTCGGGGTGCACAAAATGGATCCACGAAGCCTCTCCAACCTGCCCGGCAGCCACCGTGTGGCTCCCTGCTGCTGTTATTGAGTCTCCGGCAACCAGAAAAGTTGTGGAGTTGGCTTGGGCCAAGGTACCGAGCGCCAGGGGAGTGGGTTTCGGGCCCTGCGGAGCGCCGACAAGTGACAATAGGACCCCCAAGATTCCGATGAGTGCTATTGGAAAGGCCAAACGTTGATTTTTCACTAGGTTTCTTCCCGCTTGATGCTTCAAGCCTAGGGTGTGGGAGTTAGTGAAAAATGCCTATTTTGGCAACGATTCGGCATCTCTGAGCACAAAACGCTGCAACTTGCCCGAGGGAGTCTTAGGAAGTTCACTCACATAGGTGATCCGGCGTGGGTAGGCGTGCGCTGCATATTGGGTTTTGACCAGTTGTTGAAGCTCTACCGTGAGTTCGTAACTGCCCAAAAGTCCACTACGGAGCACCACATAGGCCACCAGCACTTCGCCACGAAGTTCATCGGGGACGCCAATAACTGCCGATTCCAACACATCTGGATGCGCAGCTAGCACCGACTCGACCTCGAACGGACCAATCCGGTATCCGGCCATGATGATCACATCATCGTCGCGGGAGGAGAAGAAAATATAACCGTCCTCGTCCATGGTTCCGGCATCCCCGGTGTAATACCAACGGCCATCGGCCGAGTAGCGTGCCGCGGTGAGCATTGGGTCTCCGGAATAACCGTTGAACCACATCATGGGTGATCCAGGAATATTAATAGCCACTCGCCCACGAGTTCCCGCTGGAGCACACTCATCCTTGTCTTCAAATAGAACGCAGGCCGAATATCCAGGCATGGGTCGTCCCATGGAACCGGGCTTGATCGTATCGATGACCTCTGGAGCCCAACCATTGACGATACACATGCCCATCTCGGTCTGACCATAGTGGTCACGTACCGGAACACCCAACACCGACTCTGACCAAGCAATAGTAGGAGCGTCTAATGGTTCACCGGCGGAAGAAGCCCGTTTGATATTTAGCCCCGGTACGCCATTAGGATGTGAGGCACGCATCGATCGAACGATGGTGGGTGCCGAAGCAAAGTTAGTGACTCCAAACTTTGCTAGTACTTGCCAGCAGAGTTCCGCACTGAAACCTGTAGTCAGCAACAGGTTACGCCTGCCCGCATAAAGTGGTGCCAGAATCCCGTAGTACAGACCGTAAGCCCAACCCGGATCCGCAACGTTCCAGAAGACATCGTCTTCTTGGACATCTAGCCCGTACTGGAAATAAACATTGAATGCTTCAAGAGCACGTACCGGAACCGGAACACCCTTAGGTGTACCTGTAGTACCGGAAGTAAAAATCTCAACGAGCGGATCATCGAGCAAACGTACGCACGCCGTGAACCCTGCGGGTTGCTGATCAAGCAAAGGGCCAAGTTCCCCGGTGCTCAGCACCGGGTAGTCAAGTAGTTCTAACTTAGGTAGTTGGGCGTCATCGGCAATGATGAGTTTGGCTCCACCACCGGCAACCCGAACCTCAATGGCAGGGGTAGCGAAAGCCGTGAAAAGTGGTACGTGCACAGCACCTAAACGCCAAAGGCCCAAGAGCGTATAGACAAGTTCGGCGCTCTTGGACATCAAGGTCGCTACCCGGTCTCCGGGTTTGATTCCACGGGCGGCAAAAAGTGATGCTGCACGTTCCGAACGATCTTTGATCAGCCCATAACTCAAATCAACTGAGTCAAGGTTTGCATCAATAACTGTGAAGGCAATCTGATCCGCAGGGTGCCTATCGCACAAAAGCTGTGCAGGTTGTACCTGGGACGCCAGCGTTGAAGAAACCTGAATATTAAACGCTTGCATTGCGCGGATGACCACCCTTGGACGAGCTCAAGAAAATTACTTTGCTTGGAGTCAAGTTATCAGGTGACCATCCGAACAACGCTCAGTGTTAAGTTAGCGTTTGCGGCCCACGGCCAGCGACGCCAGCACCACACCAGCGCTAACAGTGTTAACTGCCGGCCAAGCACCAATCTTTTTGGCCAATGGATGCGAAGCGCCAAAAGCTGCAAGATAGAGCGCCGTCAGGGCAGCAGCCTTTGGAGTTCCAGCATTAGCCTTCCAAGCCAGAAAAGCACCTGTTCCCGCAACGGCAAGAACTGCTCCGCCGAGTGGTCGGTTTTTAGTTGCGCGCGCAGTGGCGAAACCACCGAGGAGTCCGGCTCCAGCCAGAGCAGAAGGTAATAGCGACATGTCTTTTCTTTACTCCTAAAGTTCGTTGTTCCTCGGTAACCAGCGTAGGCCTGCGGTACCTAGATATGGGATCTTTGGGTGATTCGACGCTGAGTTGCTCAACGCCCTCATACATCGTGTCTTATCTTGGTTCCCTGATCTGGGAAAAGACTGAGCCGAAGCTACCTGCGCTCGCCGAGGAAGGCATTGCGAATCATTGCCTCGGTTTCTGATAGACCCTCACTGGTGATCTACACGGTGAGGTATTTGACGGTGCCCCCCGAAATCGGTAACAGGTCGCGGATGAGAAGCTTTGGCGTCTTGGAGTGATGGAAGTCGAGAGTATTCATTAGAATTTTCGATGAAGTAAGTTCTCAAGGTAATATTTTCGAATATTAATTCTTTACTTCGTTGAGCCTGCGGGTTAGAAAAAAGAGCCCTTACCAAAGCTGTTCGAGGGGGAGAATTGGTAGTGCTGAGCATTCTCATACTTGGCACTCAGTGCGCATCATTAGGGTTGGTAAATGCAAGTATTAGAAATCTGGTGGCAGGCTGTCCTTCAGGGGTTCGTGCGCAGTGAACCGCTGAGCTTCACGATGTTGCCTATTCTTGCAGTGATTACCCTTTGTATGTTGTTAACAGTTCCACGGATTACCTGGAAATTCTTTGGGCTGTACGTAACATTTGTACACGAACTTGGCCATGCCTTTGCGGCGCTGATGACCGGAAGAGTCGTTCATGGACTAAAAATCGGGCTCGATCATTCGGGTGAACTCGTAAGTAGTGGAAAGCCTGGATTCTCGGCCCTCTGGAGTGGGTTTTGGGGCTATCCTGTCCCGGCGCTTGCCGGAACCTTGCTGATCGGGTCGTCGTACTTTGGTTTCGCTTCGGCTGCATTATCGGTTGGTGCACTAATCCTTTTGGTCTCACTCATTTTCCTCAGGAATTGGACTGGTATTTTGGTTGCCGTTGCATCGGCAGCAATCGCCCAATTGCTCGTTGTTTTCACGCCAAGCGGAGCTATTGCTTGGGTAGTTTTGTCGCTGGGTCTGATGCTTCTCATCGGTGGAGTTCGTGATCTTTTCAAAGTCCTGGGCGTCCATATTAATCGACGCGAACTCATTGAAGCTTCCGACGCGTACCTCTTGTCGACTCGAGGCTGGCTACCCGCGTGGTTCTGGCTCTGCGGATTTATTGTGGTGGTTGGTAGCTGCGTCGTTGCCTCGAGTTTTTTGCTCAGGCTCATGCTACGAACCTAATCAATATATGTACCACCTATACGACCATTGGAAAGCAGACCGGAATGCGAACACACGGGTAGAACTTCGGCGAATGATTGAATCTGTGGAGGTTATTTCCTCTTGGCGAACAACGCACTGTTGCACACTTGCTCGGGTAGGTTAGAGCAATAAGAACATAAACAAACGTCGGGGTAGAGGGGGACCTGTCATGGGAGCACAAAAATGGAAGTTCTCGGGACAGGATCTTGCTCGTCATCTGCTCAACCCCCGACGGCTACACACAGTGGTCATTACTCAGAGCTTGCGTAAAGACTGTCCAAGTTTCAACGCTGATGAAATAGCCGATGAAGTCCAAGACTGGGCCGAAGTTATAGAAGTTCACTCAGGCCGTGTTACCTATGAACTACGTGATCATCTTCCCAAAGGCTGGGATGTTTTTGGGACCGCGGCCCGTGTCTATCCAATTGGCATGACCAATGATGGGTTTGCGCCGAGTAAACCGCATATTGTTCGCCCTGGGGAGCACATCGGACATCTCACTGATGAAGTAATCGACGAAGTTCTGTTTCTTCCCAATCCGCGAACACTTGTGGTTCCTACTGCCCCTATCCCTGGCCCTGGCAGACGTGCCGCCGACCCGGTGCGCACCATCGCCCCACCGGGAATGGTGCCGAACGCCTCTGGCGCTCATACGGCTTTGTTATCGGGGATCGTAACCGAATTTACTAATGGTGGTTTCACCGCAAAGATCGCGCTGGACACTGGGGGGAGCGTGGAACTGAAAAGTGAGGACATCTATGCTGATGCACCACTATCGTGGATATTCGGTTCTAACAGTCGGCTTACCGGTGTATATGATCCGCAAACCCAGCGTTTCTCGCTCCACGATTCACTAACCCATCCTCGTTTGCTGCAACAGTATTCATGGAACCAACTCATCTTGTGTCTGGTGTTGGAAACGGGAGCAGACACGGCCGTTCTCACTCCGATACCTGGTGAAAGAATCACGGTCGCACGGGAAGACGTTTCTTCTAACGAACTCGATGATGTTGATTCATTGTTGGCTCCGGGGCAAGTAGTCGTCGCGCGACTTGTCAATGAAAACGGCCTACGTAAATTGCTGCTTGTCGATGTTGATGATGACGAACCAATAAGTCCTGCTCCGGCCTTAATCCGTGGGGGAACACCCTGGTTGGCTTTGGACCGTGATTTAGTACCGGATCTCACCGATCCCGAACGAACAGCAACGGCCTACGGGTTAACGCGAATACCCACGCCAGATAAGCAACGCGAAGCACTACGTCAGGCGCTCTTGAATATTGATTCGCTGAAATCACAATTGGATACCTTGCGTCGTCAAGAAACGAATAACAATATAGACGAACTTGCTACAGCTCTTGAGCAGGCAACTAGGTATCGCGACGAAGCACATAAGCTGCGTATTTTATTGAAAAACAAATCCGAGGCCCTGAACGAATCGCATAAAGTAGCCCGCAAGAAAGCACGGCTGCAAAACTCCACCAGCGCGTCTGAAATACGTGAAAAATTCAGTACCCCGGAGCTTTCTCTGAGGCATGAGCTCTACATGGAATGGGTCGAACGGATTCCCTCCAATGAAAAGGCCGCCTACCCATGGAATGAAGGAGCTGTGATCTTTGGACCAAAATTTGTTGATTCGTTCTATGCTCATGGGCCGGTACTTCGTGCCAAAGCTCTAAAGGCTTTGATCCAACTTCTGACTGGTCAAGCTGAACGCATGAAAGCACGCGACATTCATCCCAAACGGATAGGCGCTGGAGGGGATAACCCTCAGTTGGTCCGTGAGGACGATGGCGCAACATGTTGGAGGATGAGTGTCGAAAGCGGCGTTGCGGCTGCACGCCGCGTCCACTACTGGAAGCATATGGACGGAAATTTAGAATTACATGAGCTTGTAGCGCACGATACTTTTGATCTTTAGTCCAATTCAATATCTGCCGCGTCTCCGACCCGACTTGGTGTCGGTAACAACGTGGTGTTTCGCAGAAAATGTTGGACAAACGCCCCACGAACACTTAACTCGCTGACCCCGTAAGTATGTGCGATTTCTTCAATGCTCCATCCCGCTATGCGCAGTTCCATCAATGTGGGGTCAGAAGGCATTCCGATAGCCATCGAACACTCCTTTCAATCCAGGTTGTTACGCCTAGTCCAGTACGTGGCACCGACACTTTGGCTTCGGGTAGTTTCCCCATACTTTCGCCTAAGCTGGAAGAGGGGCAACCACGGACCAAAGGATGTACACCATGGCAACTTTCGAATACACCACCAGGCTTTCTTTTGATCGCGAAACGGTCTTTCAATGGTTTGAACGTCCCGGTGCCTTGCCACGGCTCTCCGCACCATTCTTAGGCAGCATTGTGCAGGAACCCACCAATGCACTAAACGTCGGTTCACGAGCAGTACTTGAAGTATCGATGTCAGGAACCTTGGGCCTTGGCCTGGACACCGCAATTGCTGCGGGTGCGAATGCTCTTGGCCTTCCTTCTACGACCCGTGCTCGAATCCCCTGGAAAGCCAAACATATTTCCTTAGATCGGGGACGATCATTCACCGATATTATGGAGTCCGGCCCCATCCGGCGGTGGGAGCACCAACATTTTTTCAGTGACATCATCTGCGATGGACAGCCTGGAACCCTGATGCGTGACGTTGTGGAGTTCGAACTTCCTGGACTCGGGATGTTGCCTTGGCAGAAAGCTAATAAATTAGCAGAAGATGCTTTTGCACGTGAGCTGCTCCAAGTCTTCAAATATCGTGAAAATACCTTGCGAGCAGATCTGGGATTCCACGCCAAGTATCCCGCCAAACCGCTAACTATTGCTGTGGCTGGCGCTTCGGGAATTATTGGAAGCCAATTGTGTGCGCTACTTGCCGGGGGCGGACACCAGATTATTCGGCTGGTCAGGGATCGAAACTTCGCACGTGAGCCCGATCGAATGTACTGGAACCCCGAGAGCGGGGAACTTGATGCCACATCACTTGCCAAAGCCGATGCAGTAATCAATTTGGCTGGGCATACCATTGGCGGACGTTTCAGCGAGGAAAACAAGAGGAAGATCCAAGAATCCCGGATCAGGTCTACGAGATTGCTTGCCGATACTCTGGCTTCGCTCGCCACTGATGGGAAAAAACGAAGTTTCATCAGTGCTTCAGCAATTGGGATTTACGGTGCGAAACCACACCACGGGAATCCCAGCACCGCTCTTGATGAGCTGGCTCCGGTCGGAAATGATTTTTTGGCAACAGTTTGCAGGGACTGGGAAGCCGCTTGTGATCCGGCTCGTGAAGCCGGTGTGCGAGTAGTCACCGTGCGAACCGGGTTGGTACAAACTCCTGAGACGGGGGCCTTGGCTCAACTGCTGCCACTATTTTCGCTTGGACTTGGTGGTCCGCTGGGTCATGGAGGATGGCAGTCTTGGGTGGGGATCGATGACATGGCAGGAATTTATGCGCATGCCCTATTGACCCCGGAACTTGCAGGACCCATCAATGCAGTGGCGCCAAACCCTGTGCAAGCGTGGGAGTATGCCCAGACCTTAGGCAAAGTGCTGCGCAGGCCCGCCAAGATTTCGGTCCCTGCTTTTGGACCACAGCTCATTCTAGGTACTGAAGGTGCCGAAGAATTGGCGTTTGCTTCCCAAAAGGTCTCGAACGCCAAACTCATTGCAAGCGGATATGAGTCTAGGCATTCAAATCTGGAGTCGGCTCTTCGGCACAATTTGGGCAAGTTTTAGCCAACACCGGGAAGCTATCCCAACGATTTGGACGAACGGAAGCCATCGAATGCCAGCACACCGAGTGCCAAGAGAATTGGACCGTAGGTGAATGCATCGTTCAGTTGGAGGTGTTCGCCCATCATGACCGCGGCGACGAGGAGCAACACCGGTTCAACATAGCTCAAGAGCCCAAATACCGAGAGCGAAAGCGATGCCGCTGCACCCAAATACAGGAACATCGCCCCCGCTCCCAGAAGACCGATCGCATAGACAGGCAACATCTGGGCACCGGGTTCATTAGCTCCGGTGAAGATGAAGTAAACGGCAAGTGGAGTCAAAATAGCTATTTCGAGGGTGAATGCCGCGTTCGACTCGAACCGTGCCTTGCGTCTTGCAATGAAGTAGAGCGGGTAGCCAAGACAAATCAATAGGGTTGGCCAAGCCATACCGCCGGCAAAAATGAGTTGGTGGACAACCCCGAGGGCAGCAAGTACAACAGCGATTTTTTGTGCGTGGGAGAGTCGTTCGGCAAAGAAGACGCCTCCTGCAACCACCATGACCAGCGGAAGCAGAAAATAGCCTAGAGATGTTGCTAGTGCATAGCCATTCATGGGGGCATACATGAAAAGCCAAAGTTGTACGCCAACAAGTCCGCTGGCAATAATCCCGTAAAACAATAGTCCTGGCCGCGCTTTGATACGGCTTAGCAGCGAAAGCATTTCGACGCGCTTTGATGGAATGAAGCCGTAAACGGGTAGTAAGACCAAAAGCGTCAGAACTATTCGCCACCCATAGACCTCGTTGGGTCCGGTTCCATTTACGGAACCAGAGATGAGAAAAATTGTTGCAAAAAGTGCAGAGGCAACAATAGAGGCAAGAACGCCACGATTCACTAGCGACGCTCCGTCTCTAAATCCTATAAATGACAATTATCAGTCTACGTCAACGCCGTTGACTAAAGGGTTTTGGTGCTTAATATGCACTGTAACTTTGCAAGAATGCAGGCCGAAAGACAAAAGCTACACGGTGGCGAAAGGCTCTGATCAAGGTAAATGAGCTAGCACGTTAGCTAACTTGGGAAGTCGAGCGCCGTGAAGCGCCGGCAGGAAGCATTGCATTGAGGTTTGCCTCGGCCAGGCCAAAGGATACTGTCATTCCAATCCCGCTGGTGACAGAAACTAAGGTCACTGATTCGGAAATCTCCTTTACGAGTAATGGTGCAACGTCTGATGAAGCGTAGATTCCCTGCCAGCGTTCCGTGAGGGTGAACCGTTCGACATCTAGCACCTTGGCCGCGGCATCAAGCAAGGTGTCGGTAGTCGATTCGCTAAGGAATGGTGGCTGTGTCAGTTCGTAGCTGTGCGAGTCACCGAGCAACATGGTTCCATCCGGACGCTGCGTGAACATGACATTAGCTCCGATATCTAAGAGGTCTGGACGCTGGGATTCCATGTGGATGCGTAGTCGCGGAGCACTTGGCATCCGGGTGAAAGCATCGTATCGAAGCATCGAAGTAGCTGTGAGAACCGCAGGGATAATTGTTGTGCTTTCCGGTGCGGCAGCGGCGGCCATTTGCAGCGAGCAGCGAGTGATCTTATGCTCAAGGGCAACCTCGGGAAAGAGATAGTCAACGTCGTGACCCACGCAGATGAAAACATGATCGGTTTCGTAAATGCCGCGGCTGGTCTTCACACGTGCCCGTCGGGTGGTACCGAAAGTGAAATCTACGGCCGCGGTATTGAAATGTACTTCTGCATTTTCTTGCCTATCCAACCAGCTGGCGAGTGTGCCTACGGTGGTGCGCGGATCAACCCGCAGGTCATCTGCGAGGAATGCGCCGCCACGGATGCCGTCGGTGTTTTCTCGGCCAAGTTTGGCGCGTACTTCCTCGGCATCTAGAACGCGGACCTGGCCAACTGGGCGTGATGCCGAAAATTCGCGCAGGAGCTGTAGTTCAAGTTCCGTGGCCGCAACCACCAGCGCACCAGCTTCTAACGCCCAAAATCCTGCTTTAGAAGCGAAGTCTAGCCAGTGGCGACGACCTGCTTGAGCCAAATCGTAGAGCTCTCCATGTTGGGCCGTGATGCACGCATGACCGAAGTTACGTATTGAGGCACCAATAGCCCGGTGGTCACGTTCAATAACTGTGACGCTGAACCCGGCTTGGTGAGCAATTGCAGCATGGGCTAGACCGATAATTCCTGCCCCAACGACGAGGACATCGGTGCTTGCTAGGACTTCTTCGGTGGGCTTTGAATCTATTTTGGTGTTGTTCACGGCAACGATACTTCTCTAAGGTCTAACGGTATTTCAAGCCAAAAACACACTTGTGTAGACAAGTTCACCAATGGTTCATTTTGACCACCAAACGGCCGTGACTTGTTCATTTGGTGTTCACTAAATTTCCCGTTTTACCCCATTTTCAACTTGTATGCTCAAGTTTGTGCTGCAGATATCGAATGAACCCATGCATCACCAATTGGCCGAACTTTTTAGACAGAACATCGCTTCTGCTACGTGGTCACAAGGTGATTGCCTCCCCAGCGAGGCCGAGTTGGGTGCTGCCCATGGGGTATCCCGTGGGACGGTGCGGCATGCACTTGCATCGTTGCGTCATGAAGGGCTAATCGTGGGTGGTCGTGGCAAACCTCCAACTGTTGCCCGATCCGTTCCATCTCAACCGTTTGCAACTTTCATGTCATTTACTGAATGGGCGCAATCGATCGGAAAAGCTCCGGGACAGCAAACGTATGAGATTGCTCGTCGCAGGGCAAAGTCCGAGACCGCCGCATGCATGGGCCTAGCAGTTGGTGAACCAGTAGTGCAGCTTGTTCGGCTGCGCTTACTCGATGAAGTCCCAGTCATGCTGGAGCGTGGGACTTTTGCGTTTGAGGTTGGCCAATTGCTTTTTGAATTTGATACAGATACTGGATCGATTTTCGGCTACTTCACGGCTCAAGGTATCGAAATAAGTCGGGGAAAACACCTGATCGATGCGGTTTCGGCCGATGAAATCGATGCTTCCTTGCTTGGTATAGAAATCGGTGCTCCTTTATTGCGCGAAAGACGTGTGACATACGGGGGCGAGGGTCAAATTTTGGAATGTTCTGATGACAGATATTTGCCCCAGGCGGCAAATTTTGTGATTGAAAATACGCGGGAAGCTAGGGCCGCGCTGGCGCGCGTCCCACGCAATGCCTAACGGAAAAGAAATGAGAATAAAATTGATTGAACTTGTAGTTTTGGATATGGCGGGAACCACTGTTGACGAGCACGGAGATGTCTATCGTGCTCTCGAGGGCGCGGTCACAGCAACCGGAGCGACTGTTTCGGCCGAGGATCTGCAGACCTGGATGGGCGCGGATAAAACAGAGGCCATTGCGGCGTTGATGGAACTTGGTGGAGTGCAGCCAACCCAACAGGTGGTCGCGGCTCAATTTGACCATTTCCGTGCACTTTTGGCCGCTGCTTACAACGAAAATCCGCCGGTCGCCCTGCCTGGCGTTGAAGAAGCCTTGCGGAAGCTTAAAAATCGTGGAATAAAAGTCGCTTTGACTACTGGATTTTCACGAGACGTAGCAAATCCGATTATTAAAACACTGGGCTGGGGCGTGGGTGAGGGAGAACTTCTTGACGCGGTTGTCACCAGCGATGAGGTTGCTGCTGGGCGTCCAGCGCCGTACATGATTCAGCGAGTCATGGAGCTGACGGCAGTGCATAATGTTCGCAACGTGGTGGCGGGTGGCGATACCGTCGTTGATTTGCAAGCGGGACATAATGCAGGTGTTTTGCCATTGGGTGTACTGACCGGAGCATTGGGGCGTGAACAGTTAGAAGCTTATCCGCATGAGTGGGTTTTGGAAGGTGTGAAGGACCTACCCGGCATCATTGAGTCGTTGCTTGCCAACGCCTAAGTAAACGCTGAAAAGTTACCGTTAGTTTGTCTGGACGACGCTGTTTTGTGGCTTGGAAGAGCCACAAAACAGCGTCGTTGGTGTTTGAAAAGTTTTTTCAAGACTCTGACTAGGCAGTTTGCAGGTTCTCTGACCTGCGGGCTTGACTTCACCCCCGGGTGGTGAAGTACCGTCATTAAGTAACGTTTCTATAACGGCTCGTTTAGAAACTTGGTACACCTACTGCCGGAAATCCTCCGTTGTCCAGCTCGGCAGTAGCCACTCACACGTCGAATGCGACGCCGGACAACGCCGCCACAATGGTCCTGGACGACCTACGCGGGGATGGCACTGGAGAAACATGATCCAGCAAAATACCAAGAAAAAGAACATCCGTCGTGGCGCAGCAGCTATTGCTGCACTAGCCGTGGCGGGAGGCGCGATGGTTATGTCCGTTGCTCCAGCAAACGCCGCAGGCACGGGCACGTGGGATGCCTTGGCTAAATGTGAATCAGGCGGAAACTGGTCCATCAACACAGGAAACGGCTACAAGGGCGGCCTGCAGTTCTCATCCTCCACGTGGAAGGCATACGGCGGTAAGGGAAGCGCCCACAATGCCTCGAAGTCAGAGCAGATTCGTGTTGCAGAAAAGGTCAAGGCAGGACAGGGCTGGGGCGCTTGGCCAGCATGCTCGGCAAAGCTTGGTTTGTCAGGTGGTAAGGGTTCGGTAGCAAAGTCCTACACCGCGGTTCCAACCAAGAAGGTCGCTGCAAAGACTTACAAGTCGGCTCCTGCAAAGACTGCCACCGTCAAGGTGAAGACCCCGAAGAAGACTTATGCGAGCTCAACAAGCACGCTGAAGTCCAGCAGCTCCGCAACGTACAAGACTAAGTCTGTTCCGACCAAGAGCTACGTTTCAAGTGGCAAGCGTGTTGTTGCACCGGTCGCCAAGGCTCCAACCGCCTACGTGAACGTCAACGTCAAGGATTCGGGCAAGAACTACACGGTTCAGGCTGGCGATACCCTGTTCAAGATTGCCCAGTCACAGGGGATCAGCAACTGGCAGGATCTTTTTTCGCTGAACCAGGACGTCGTTCCAAATGCTGATCTGATCTTTGTTGGCCAGTCGTTGGACCTGCCGGCTAAGTAGTTTTACTGACCTTTCGCGGTCTAAGGAGTTTCAAGGCTGTTTGGTGCGTCGCCGTGAGCGAAGCACCAAACAGCTTTCTCTTGCCTTAACCGGGTTTTGACATTGCTACTGGTTTCAGCGCCTCTTTGGGCGAGGTGGACTGGACCCACCGCGCGGAACCATGGAACCCTACACCGTTGGCTGGGACACGCAAGGTCTCATCGCTAGGATTCCGCGGCATCGCATTATTAGTTGTGCATGCTGAGCCTTATATCTGGCGCGCAAAGACCTGGCGATAAATTCCTTAGAGATTCCCAAGATTCGGCCATGTTGCATGGCTGCCTTGTGGGTCAGCTGAGCTGCGTGATTCTGATGATGCGGGAGGCACTTTTCCACCAGCTTCCGAATTAAATCGGAAGCTGGTGCACCTTATATACACCTAGAGGCCCTGGCCGGCCCGCGGAGCCCTCGGAGCAAGCGGCTCTTAAGGGTCTTCCCGTTGGTAGCTTTGGGGGTCGTTCGGTGGGGCTTGATGGTTGGGCTGGTCGTAAGTTGAAAATCCGGATACGGGAAGGGCGCTGTTGCCGACTTTATCTCGGGACACTAGACATTAAAGTATTTGGGCCGGGCACCCCTTATAGGAGGTGCCCGGCCCAAAAGCTGGTGCTACGTGGAGCGCTTAGCGCTGACCTGCCAAGTTGCCTTCAAAGTCGATGGTTGCCATGGCATTTGTATTCACGTTCTCCGATGGACCATTAAGGTAGCGTTCCAAGGAGTCGTCCATGGCGTTGATCCAACGCGTGTGGTGTGGTTTAGCCATAGTTCCGGTGATAACAGACTTGTGGGTCTGATCGCGGTAGCCAAGAATATCTTCGCTCTTGTGACGCATCCAGTCCTTGAACAGGGTGCTTACTGCATCGAGATCGAACTCCGGGTAGTCGGTTGCGTTGATCAGTTCGCGCACATAATCGGTCTGGAAGTCCGCCTCTGCATCATGATCTGTCAGCGCATCCTGGCGTTCTAGCCACGCGGTGATATCTGTTGCACGTTCGGCTTCGTTCGGCAGTTCGATCTTGCCAACCATGACGTCGCGGGCAAACCAAGCCTGAGCGTCGAACATGTTGAAGGTGTAGTACTGGTCCTGAGCGCCCAAATAGAAGAGGTTGGTGTTCTGCTGCCAGACGACGCCCTTGTATAGGTTGCCCGGGTAGAGCACATTGGGGGAGCTGATCGCCATTTCAGATGATAAGAACGGGTACTTGTGAAGGTAGCCGGTGCACATCACTACCGCGTCGAATTCACCTGTAGTTCCATCGGCGAAGTGTGCGGTGGATCCCTCAAAGCGAGTTACCAGCGGACGCTCAACGATGGTTGACGGCCAGTCGAAGCCCATCGGGGAAGTTCGGTAACTCATGGTCACCGAGGCGGCGCCCATTTTGTGAGCCTGCATGCCAATGTCTTCGGCCGAGTATGAGGAGCCAATCATCAGCAGGTTCTTGCCGGCAAAACGTTCTGCACCACGGAAATCGTGAGCGTGCATGACTTCGCCGGGGAAGGTGTTGATTCCCTCGAACTCTGGCGTGTTCGGGATGGAGAAGTGACCCGTGGAAATGACAAGTTTGTCAAAAACGTGAGTTTCGCTCTCGCCGGTCTTGACGTCCTGGCTTGCTACGGTGAATTCCTCGGCAGCGGCATCGTAGTTTACCCAGCGCACCGCTGTGTTGAACTTGATGTATTTGCGCACGTCAGATTTCTCAACGCGACCACTGATGTAGTCAAAAAGAACTTCGCGCGGAGGGAATGAAGAAATAGGGCGGCCGAAGTGCTCATCGAAGGTGTAGTCAGAGAACTCGAGGCATTCTTTCGGACCATTTGACCAAAGGTGACGGTACATCGAAGAGTGCGCGGATTCGCCTGCGCCATCCATGCCGGTGTGCCACGTGTAGTTCCACTGGCCTCCCCAGTCTGACTGCTTTTCAAAACAAGTAATTTCGGGCATCTCTGCACCCAATGCGCGTGCTGCCTCAAATGCTCGCAACTGTGCCATACCGCTCGGGCCCGCACCAATGATTCCGACTCGCATGCTCATGCTTTCTCCTCATTTCTCGGACCGATTAGTTACTCGTGGCTATCAAGTAATTCGAAACCGCGCCATGTGGAAAGCGCAGTCGGAGACGCAACCCGGAATGGGAAGCGCACTGTGCTTCCTCCAACAACCGGTACGGCGTACTTCGCGCCGCTTGGCAAAAAACTCCTAGGCCTCAATCCCTTTGGGGAGAGGCGCCGCAATGATAGAAAGGCCGAAAACAGCGGCCGTAGCGGTTTCGAGCGAGCCGATCTTCGGTCCGATATTGGCGACCGGCTCTCTCCTATAGCAACAGGAACGGGGCCTCAAGTCAAATTTTTTCAGGTAATTCACAGCTTCGGGATCATCAATAAGAGATGTCCCAAATTGTTATAAAACATAACTTTTTCTTGTAAATGCTGGGGTATCAGGGTGCTGTAAACAGGATTTGTCTTCGTCAAGGTAACCTCTGATAGTCAATGCCATTGACATCTTGAGAAATTTAGCTGCCCATAATGTAAATTGCACTAACCTAAATTCTTTTCAAGATCAAGAAAAGCCGAAAGCGCTTTTGTGGGCTCTCGGACTTTGAGCGTGGTGTCATGAATTAAGTAGGGCCCGCAGCCCTACGGAAATATGGATGTTCTCTAGACAACATATTTCCAAGGACTACGAGCCATGTATAACGATACCGGCGCGGTTGATGCTGCGTCGATTCTGCTGAATCTTGATGACCATACGGTGCTCAGCAGTGAGCGTCACGGAGCGACTCGTTCGGTGTTGGTGGAACCGATCAGCCGCGAAGCTGCCTGCCCGGGGTGCGGGGTGCTTTCCCGGCGTATCCAGGCCCGCCCGGTGCACCGAGTCAAAGACCTGGACACCGGCGGCAAAGACCTGGTCCTGTGGGTAAAGAAACGCAGATTGGTGTGCCTCGAAGAAGCGTGCGCGAAGAAAACCTTCGTCCAGGTCACCGCGCAGATCCCCTGACGCTCACGCCTGACCACCCGGCTCGTGGGAAAAATCGTTGAAGACTGCGTCAACGAGATCCGCACCATCACCGGCATTGCCCAAGCCAACCAGGTCGCCTGGCCCACCGTGCTGCGCAAGGCCTTCGCCACCGAACATATCCTGCTCGATGTTGACCAATGCTTGGTGCGCCGTCTCGGGATCGACGAGCACCGCTTCCGCAGGATCCGCTACGTGCTGGGACCCACCGGGAAGAACATCCGCCTCGAGCCCTGGTCGATCGTCTTCACGGACCTAGAAACCGGCAGGATCCTTGATGTCATTGACGGACGCCGCGGCACCGCCGTCACGACCTGGATGGCTCAACGCCCAGAAAAATGGAAGCGAAACATTGAATATGTTTCGTTTCGATTTGTCCGCCGAGTTCCGTAAGGCTATCCATGAGTCTTTGCCGGAGGCGAAGATTTCGGTGGATTGTTTTCATATCGTCCAACGCGCTCACCAGATGATCACCGCGGTGCGGCAACGCCGCGCCCACGACCTGCACGGACGTCGCGGACGGAACACCGACCCTGCCTACAAATACCGCAAACTTTTGACCTGCAACCTCGAGAACCTCTTTCGTAAAGCAAACAGGACGCCTCAAAGAAATCCTTGAATCAGATACCGAACTCGCGATCGTCTATGCCATCAAAGAACACGTGCGGGACCTGCTGAAAACCAACACACCGGAAGCCTTCGCCACCGGCTGGGACAAGCTGCAAACCTCGGTGAAAGCCTCCGGCATGGACGAAGCCAAATCCTTGCTACGGACTTTCACTGCATGGAAGAAAGAACTCGAAACCTACTGCCTCACCCGACTGACCAACGCCCGCAGCGAGGCCGCAAACCTGACAGCCAAGAACTTCAAACGAATGGGACGCGGATACATCAACCACGAGAACTACAGACTACGGATATTATTATTTTCGGCACGCGACCTCAGACCGTGCTGAACATCCGGTCACCACGCCCAAAGTCGAAGAGCCCTTTTGTGGCAGCTTCCGATACGAGTATGCTCCAGAGAAGTCAGAAGGATGGGGCCACACGCCACCGGTAGATCACAGACACTTGAGGTGTGATCAACTATCACTAAAAAGTGATGACCTTTGCTCTCGAAGATGAGAGGATATGTATTAGGGCTTGTGGCCTGCGAGAATCAACAATGCTCGGCTTCGTGTCCGAATAGTTGGGGCTCTGACTGGTACTAAGCAAAACACATATGCACGACTCGTGATGGCCCCCGCGTTGGCGGGGAACCAAATATCGAATCGTTGTGTTGTTGGTCAGCGCTGGCGATGAATTTCACCATGATTTTCGGATAGATGGCGCTAAGACTCCATCAATCCGGCAGAACCTAACGATGAAACCATGCGAAGGGTCAATCGGTTGGGGAACAAAGGTCGGTGAACCATTCCACTGCGGGTGGGGTTCACCGACCTGATTTGTTGAGCGCCGGTCTGATTTCAAGATGCCGATCGGACAAACGCTAAAGCGGCCTCGGCATGACTCGCCTGAATACGTAAAAAGAGTTCCGCACTATGATGCCCTGGCCAGCTGGTAGGCAAAAAGTATGACGGTAATCCAGGGTCGAGATACGGAATCTGTCGCCATGAGTCGACGGCTCCTATATAGAGTACAAAGCTCTGAGCAAGTGTTGGTGCGGCCGGTTGCTCAACCACGTTATTGAGGCGGATAAAGGAGTTGTGAAGATCGGCAAGCGTATCTAAGCTCCACCAAGTACTCGCCACATCAAGTGGGGATCCAGTAGTTTCGGGTGCTGAAGCAATGAATACCGTTGCGTGATCATGCAATTCTAGCGCTTGCAGTATTTCCCAGACTTCGTCCCGAAGGTAAGCGGGAAAAATCCAAAGCCCAGGGGAAACTAAACCGCCGCCAATTCCCGAAAGATGACGACGAAGTTGATGGCGTCGTTCCCGCTGAGATTCGGGAATTGAATAAGAAAGCAAACACCACTGATCTGTATCGCTCATGGATCGTGGATTGAAAATGCGTCGATCCCCCCTGGCGAGCATATGCTTGCCAGGAGGAGTCAAACCAAAACCCGAAGACCCTTGCAATAGTTGTGGCTCAAGGATCCCCTTCTTTTTTAGACGGCTGAGTGCTGTGCGCGTTACTTGTGCGCTGAAACCCAGTGTGTCCATTAATGACACAAGGTGGGCGGTAGATATCCAGTCACCAAGTTCTCGAATGTAGAGCCCGACGATGGTACGCACCATGGAAGTGGTGCTTCCTGGGCGAGCATCGAGGTCTTCAAGGGTAGAGGTCATAGAAGAAGGAGCTCTACTTGCCGATTTCGGTACGTACTGCAAAAAGTTCTGGGAAGAATGTTAAATCCAATGCTCGTTTGAGGAAATCAACGCCCGAAGAGCCGCCGGTGCCACGTTTGAAGCCAATGGTTCGTTGTACCACGCGCATATGGCGGAAACGCCATGCCTGGAAGTTATCTTCTAGGTCAACGAGGTCTTCGCAGGCCTGATACAGGCTCCATACTGTGTCATCGGATTCATAAATGTCCTTGAAGACCGGAACCAGTGCTTCCTGAAATACCCATGGTTTCGTGACATCGCGGTCGAGAATTTCTTCTGGAATCGCGTAGCCAGCACGTGATAGTGCATGCAAGAACGCATCGTAGACAGTTGGTTCTTGCAAGGTATTGCTCAGCAGTTCGTGGGCTGCTGGGTCTGATTCAAAGACCTTGAGCATTCCTTCGTGCTTATTGCCAAGGATGAATTCAACGGCACGGTATTGGAAGGATTGGAAGCCAGATGAAGATCCTAGGAAGCCACGGAACTGTGCATATTCTCGTGGAGTAAGGGTTGCCAGCACCGACCATTGCTCGGTAAGGGTCTTTTGGATGTGTTTGACACGGGCCAGACATTTCAGGGCCTTGCCCAATTCATCTTTATCCATCAGCCGACGAGATTCCACTAGCTCATGGAGCATTAGTTTCAGCCAGAGCTCACTTGTCTGGTGCTGAATGATGAAGAGCAGCTCGTCATGGTGTTCCGGAACGCTGACCGGGTGCTGCGCGGAAAGGACCCTTTCCAAATCCAGGTAGCTTCCATACGACATGGCGTTGTGGAAGTCGGTGCGGACGGTATCTTCAATTTCGCGTGCGCCTTCGGGCGTCGATGCGTGTGGGCAGGCCATGAAATGAGAATATCAGTATTGCGACGAACGTCAAGAGAGTGAAACTGTCTGATTGTTGGATCGCTGTAGCCCTGTCGGGAAAAATTCAAGTGAGACGCGTTTGGCTGGTTCGGGATGGAACACCAGAGTACGTAAGGCATGGATTATCTAGAAAACGATGAAGCAGGAAGAAGGACAAGTACAGGAATAAACGTGTAGCACTTCGCTAACCTGAATGAGATGGGTGTGCCCTAACTTTTGTCCTCGACGAGCTGAGTGGAATATCCCCAAGCTCCGAAACACAATATAGTTTTGCCGTTATCCGATGTGCGGAGAGCCATCCAAGACGCAAGCAAAGTCCTCCCCGATATCTCAATTTGGGTCAAGGCTGCTGAATTAGAACTGTTAAGTTGGAAACCCGCCCGAACAAATCGTGAGGCGATTTAGGGATTGTGGCCTATCAACCCCTCATTATGCTCCGGTTAGCCAGAGCTGGATGCGTTTAAACGGCTGAAACCAAGAAACGGGTACAGCGTCCTTGGCAGATATCGGTTTCGTCAAAGCTTCCAATTCGATATCAATGAGATTGACGGTGAGCCGAGTCCAGAGGAGATTGCGGGCAAGTACAGCGGTACGACCACGATTCGCGGAACGGGTAGCTCGAAAAATTAGTGGCGGAATGATCAGCAAAGCTACGCCAATTGACCCGATCGCGGTAGAGAGCACTGGAATATCCCTAGAATCGATGGCCAATACAACCATCCCGGTGGCCAAGAACGCCAAGATACTCAACCGAATCCAATGCGATGGATGCGACATCCAAGTTTTTTTAGCCAGTATCCGTTCTTCTCGAAGCACGGCATCGGCTGGGTGCGTATTTCTCCACGCTAAAACCAAATCCTGACGCACATTTTGCCACGGATCGCTCGGTACGGGGCAACCCAAAAGATGTTCAACTAATGCTTGATCAGTGTCATTCAAATGTTCCCACGGCTTGGTGGTGTTTTCTCGCAATGCTAACCAACGCGCCTTGTCCATATGTTCCGGTGCGTAAAAACCGCGTTCTCGGTGTTGCAATTCGTAGAGACGTTCGCCAAGATTCGTTGGTTTCCCGGCTCCAAATCTTGCATAAGCATTGGTTAGATACGCGGTGACAGAAAAAACCGCTAGAGCAATGAGCGTGACATTGATATGGGTAGAGCTCTCGGCAAAATGGATGGGATCGAAGTCTTGCATCAGCATGCCAACTGACCAGCCAACGATGCCAGAAATAATGAAACCAATTCCACCAAGAATGATGACGGGACCAACTAAAGACTGACCGGAAAGGCGCTCGTCCATACTTCGAGGGCTCAATTTAAGCCTTGCCAATTCCCATGTGGTTGTCAGTGGAGAAAGAAGCCACGTGATACAAAAACCGGTCAAGGCAAATAAGAAGACCGCAATGGCACTTCGTGCAAGATCTTCGAACACGTAATCACTCCTTGTCACCCATGCGCTTATGAACACCATAGCGAGGTACCACCGGGGATACTTGCCCGCTAGCTATGGGCGCGTTGAAGCGGCACGCTTCGATGCCCAGTACTAGAGCCACAAAGTGCTGCTGTTCTGGTAACGATGGGTTATCAAATTGTCGTCGACGCATGTTCTGATGGATCTTCGGCCATTGTGCCTTGTTGAGTTATTTGAAAGAGCGCCTTGAAATTCCTGACCTACTTTTTATTATCGCTGCTGATTTCCGCAGGAACACTAATCACATCCCCCACCGAACAAATTTCTACTCAATTGCCCGGAATCGTGCAACAAAACGCACCTTCCTCGGCAACCAGCACTAAAGGCCAGGTAAAACCCGGCGCAAAGTTAGATGGACCTAGCGCCCTGAGTGTTCTGAATTCACTGCAGGTTAAAGGTAAAGCGCCAGCTACCGGCTATGACAGGAACGGTAAATTCGGCAACGGATGGAAGGATTTTGATGGCAATAAATGCGATGAACGCCAAGATACTTTGACTCGCGATATGTCGAAAATTCGGTACAAAGATAACAAAAATTGCCAACTCACGTCCGGTACGCTTAGCGATGTTTACACGGGTACCACCATCAATTGGAAGGTGAACAGCGGCTCAGTCGATGTCGATCATGTGGTTGCACTGAAAAACGTCTGGATCTCCGGCGGCCAACAATTATCGCAGGAACAGCGCCTTGCGGTAGCCAATGATCCGCTGAACTTAATGGCCTCACAGGCCTCTGCGAATCGTTCCAAGGGTGATGCTAACGCAGCCGAATGGTTGCCAACCAACAAGTCTTTCCGCTGCCAATATGTGGCAACGCAGGTTAGCGTCAAGAAAAAGTATGCCCTTGCCGTCACTCCCGCGGAAAAAGACGCTATGAAAGATGTTCTGAACAGTTGCCCCACCCAAAAGGCTGCCAAAACAACGCCCATCAAACTAACTGGTAAAAATCCGGTGGTTGGCCCCGCGACTAAACCGACTCCAGCCCAGAAAAATACTAGTAAGGCACCTCTGCCTAAGGCGAAGGACGTTTCTCCCGGCGCGTACTGTGCCAAGGCTGATGCTGGAACCAAAGGGATTGGAAAAAAGAACGGGAAGAGCTACACCTGTAAGTCTTCGAGCACCGATGCAAGGTTGCGCTGGAGATAATCCTGAAGCCCCTAGCATAGGGCTCAGCACAGGCGTATCGTTCGAAAAGGGAGACCACGAAGGGTCACAAGCAATCCCGGCCAGATCGAGAGCAGGTGCACGATGCCGGATAAGTCACCACATAAACATGAACACAAGAAGCCACACGGCAAAACTATCAAGGAGCGGCGAGCCGAAAAACGTTCGAAGAACGCTCCGGATGTTGACACCGATCAGGTAACCCACATCAATAAGAAGCATTGAATGCTCTGATGTGCATGGAAAGTAATGAAGTGGGGAAGAAGAAATTCTTCTCCACTTCTTCTCATACCGGCGGGACGCAAACATCACTGGAGATCCGCCATGCCAAGGAACAGGTCAACCGATGCAGGTGATGAAACGTGATGAGGAAAAGTGAATCACCCCAGCAATACTGGGTAGCCGCAGGATTTGCGGGGCTTGTCGCAGCTGCCTCACTATTTTCAGTCGCCCAGCTGCTTTCGGTTTTCTTTGCCGTCCCTGCTGCACCGCTGAACTCCATGGGCAGCGCGTTCATTGATTTGACTCCGGTCTGGCTCAAAGACTTTGTCATCAGTATTTTTGGGACCAACGACAAATTGGTACTGAAGCTGTCAATGGCGCTGGTGGTAGTTATCGCAGCATTCTTGATTGGGATGCTTGCACAACGAAGCTTTACCGCAGCAGCGGGTAGCGTTGCAGTGCTTGGAATTGGTGTAGCTGCTGCAATTCTGTCGCGCACGGGCGCCAGCGCTGGGGATCTAACCCCACTTGTTATTGGAATCATCACCGGGCTATTAGTCTTAAAATGGCTGAGCACGGTGGCTAGAAGCGTATTCGCCACGCATGAATCTACTTTCGATACCGCACGAACCACAACTACCAGACGGCAATTTGTTCTCTTCTCCTCATTGACCATCGTGGGCTCACTACTTGCCACCGGATTATCAAGGTATTTGTCGGCAGCCCGCGATCTATCCATCGCGGCACGTGAGTCTCTTCGTTTGCCAGCACCAAAGTTGAAGGCCTCACCTATTCCACGGAATGCTCAGATCGAGATTGCTGGAATGCCACAATTTTTGACACCAAACACGGACTTCTATCGGATCGACACCGCACTTACCGTCCCACAGATTGATCCGGCCCGATGGTCGCTGAAGGTGCATGGAATGGTTGAACACGAAGTTACCTTGAGCTTCGCGCAGCTGCTTGAACAAGAGCTTGTGGAAAGCTACTTGACGCTTACTTGTGTTTCAAACCCGGTTGGGGGAGACCTAGTGGGCAACGCAAAGTGGCTCGGTTACCCACTGCGGTTGCTCTTAGAACAAGCAGTCCCGTTACCCGGCGCCGATATGGTGCTTTCAACATCAAGCGACGGATTCACCGCATCAACTCCACTAGAAGTACTCACCGATCACCGCATGGCATTACTTGCAGTAGGGATGAATGGCCAACCGCTACCATTTGAACATGGTTTCCCCGTCCGCATGGTGGTCCCCGGGCTTTACGGGTACGTTTCGGCTACCAAATGGGTAGTGGATTTGGAAGTCACCCGGTTCGCGGACAAAGTTGCCTATTGGAGCACAAGGGGCTGGTCGGAACACGGACCCATCAAACTTGCATCACGGGTTGATGTTCCACGGAACAACGCAACAGTTGCGGCAAATAATCTTGCCCTCGGAGGCACCGCGTGGGCACAAACCCGGGGTATCGCAGCTGTAGAACTGAGCCTTGATGATGGGCCTTGGGTCAAGACGGAACTTGGAGACGAAGTCTCCGTGGACACGTGGCGGCAATGGCGGTACCTCTGGGAATCGGCCCCGGCAGGTCAACACTCGGTGAAAGTGCGTGCCATCGATACGCACGGAGAAATACAAAGCGGAGACATCGCATCCCCGGCACCCAACGGTGCCAGCGGATGGCACCAGATCCACTTCACGGTGCGCTAATAGTCAGGCTTTCCTAGGTGTAGCGCAGTGAGCCGGGAGTCGTGAGACGCTGACCTGTTTCCAACCACGTCTTCATCCCGGAAAGGATCATGGGCCAACCTCCGTAGAGCTGTGCATCGGTATCAACACGCATGCGGTCATGGGTCACCGTGAGCAAACAAGTGTCCTGAAATTGGGTGATCTGATAAGCAATCCTGCTTTCACCCTCAGCCTGCACCGACTCATCCCACAATGCGGTCATTGATAGCACCAATCGCGTCAGCTCCTGGGACTCAAGCACGGTGCCTTCGCCCAAGGGACCTTCGGCATTGGGGTTCTGCGTGGTGAAACGCGAACCAACGCTCCAATCCGTGAGGTAGCTATTGCCAAAGAAGTAGATGGCGGTCTGATCCGGATCGGTTAGCGCAGCCCAAAGCTTTTCCGGAGTGGTCTTGATATAAAACTCATAAACTTTTTCCATGGCAATAGGGTAGACCCAGCAGTGCTCGGCAGGCGGTCTAGCGAACAAAGTTTCCCCCACGAAACTTGTGTCTCGTGGGGGAAACTTTATGGGGAAATAACTGGGGAAGGCAGGGAAGAATCTATTTCTTATCATCTCCAGTCAGTCGTTGGCTGAGGTATACCGGAATCATTGAGGCCACGATCAGTACGGCGGCGATTACATTGACTACCGGCGCCTGGTTTGGACGAGACATATTGTTGAAGATCCAGATCGGCAGGGTCTCGGTGCCCGGTGCCGCAGTGAACGTTGTGACAACGATTTCATCGAAGCTCAGGGCGAATGCCAGCAAACCACCGGCGATGAAGGCAGAACGGAACCCCGGGAAGGTGACTTGGAAGAAGGTTTTGAACATATTTGCTCCCATATCCATGGCCGCTTCTTCAAGTCCACGGTTCATGCGTCCCATGCGTGCCTGGACGTTGTTGAACACCATCACGATTGAGAACGTCGCGTGACCAACAATGACCGAGAAGAGCCCCAAGCCAATCCCTAGGGGTTCGAGGACCGTCTTGAAGGTGTTGTTCAGTGCGACACCGGTGACGATGCCGGGCAAAGCGATCGGAAGAACCACCAAAAGGTTCACGGTATTTTTACCGAAAAATTCGTAGCGTGAAAGCGCAAAGGCAACCATGGATCCCAATACCAACGCAATGATGGTTGCCACGGAGGCTACCTTGATGGAGGTCCAGAGTGCCTCGCGGACTCCCTCATTGTGCCAGGCAGCAACCCACCATTTGGTGGTGAATTCCTTAATGGGGAAAGAACCCGAGGTTGTGGCGTTGAACGAGTTGGTGATGACCAAGGCCAGTGGCAGATAAATGGCTGCCATGACGATGCCGGCAAAGACACGCAAGGTGATTTTGGCTGGGGCTGAAAGTCTCATGTCTTTCCCCTCCTTACAGGGCCTTCAGGGCGCCGGTTTTACGGGCCAGGAAGAGGTAGATGACAACGACGATGATCGGGACAATGCCGAATGCCGCAGCCAGAGGTGGGTTGAGGTTGATGTTGGAAGCAATGACGGTGCCGATGACCTGGGTTTTACCGCCGACGAACTGAGCCGCGATGTAGTCGCCCAAGGATAGCGAGAAGGTGAAGATGGAGCCTGCGATAAAGGCCGGCTTCAGCAGCGGGATGGCGATCGTTCGTACAGTGGCCCAGGACTTGGCTCCCAGATCCGATGAAGCGTCAAAGAGGTTGACGGGGATCTGCCGGAATGCCGAATAGACGGGAACAGCCATATAAGGGAACCACTGGTAGGTAAGGGTAATCACCAGAGCGGTGGTTCCGTAGCCCGGGCCGCTGGCACCGAAAGGTGCAAGGAGCCAATCCAGTGGGCCGCCGGTGGAGAAAATGATGCGCCAAGAGAAAACCTTGACCAGGTAGCCAGCCCACAGTGGCAGCGTGATGCCGATGGCAAGGAGAGCGCGCATCTTGGGGGAGGCGACCTTTGCCATATATAGGCCCAGGGGTAACGCGAGTGCTGCGGAGAGGACCGTCACCGCAAGTGCAATGCCAATGGTCCGCAGGGCTGTTGCTTGGTAGGCGGGTTGGGTAAGGATTTCGGTGAAGTTTTCCAAGGTGAAGGCGGGGATGACCTTGGAGGTGAATGAATCGGTGGTCCAGAAGGCAGTGATAAAGAGCAATGCCAGGGAACCAAGATAGAGGACTCCGAGCCAGAGCAGCGGGAGCAAGAGTAGACCGGTGACTCGGACCTTGGGACGGATGTAGAGGTAGCGGGAGATCTTATCTGCCAGCGAGGAATTACGTGGTCCCTGGGTGGTGGGTATAGTGCGGGTTACCGCCGTGTCCGGCGGGGTTTTCAGTGCGGTCATGGCGGGTGCCGACGAATCTCGTCGATCCTCCTTGGAAGTGGGTGCGAAGAATGCAAAAGGGGGGAAACCCGGTGCGAGGTGATGCTTGGGGGTCATCTTCCTCGCACCGGGTCATTGAATGGACCGAGATGGGGTAAAGCTGGGGGACTTTATCCCTTGACCTCGGTCCAGGCCTTGGTCCATTCCTGGTAGTTGGTGCAGGTGGCTTCGGTGCGACCATCGATGCACTGCTCAACGGGGGTGGTCCACATCCAGACCTGCTTGTAGTAGTCCTCGTCGGTGGCGTGGAAGGTCTCGCAGTGAGTTTCGTTTTCCTTGCTACCTTCACAGGCCAGCTTGTTGGCAGGTGCCATACCGAAGTTTTGTGCGATCTTGGCATTCACATCGGCACTTGAAGCCCAATCCATCCACTTGTACGCGCAGTTAGGGTTCTTAGACTTCGCCGAAATCATCCAGGTATCGGACCAGCCCGTTGCACCTTCCTTGGGAAGGACCGATTCGACCTTGCCACCGTCGGCCTGGGCTAGGTTTACAACAACCTGCCAACCGGTACCTAGGGCGGAGGTGCCCGAGGAAATTGAGGAGACTGCCTTCAGCGCATCGTTCCAGTATTCGCCAACCACGGTGTTTTGGGTTTTGAGTAATTCAACTGCCGCGGCGAGCTGATCCTTATCGAGTGCGTATGGGTTGGTGATGCCCAGATCTGGCTGGGTGGCCATCAGCTGGACCGCTGCATCGGCAATGAAAATTGGCGAATCGTAGGCCATGATCGAGCCCTTGTAGGGAGAATCTGCGGCCCAGGTATCGGCCCAAGACGTTGGTGCTTCCTTAACCAGATCGGTGTTGTACATCAACACGTTGGCGCCGCGGCCGATCGGTACCCCATAGGTTTTGCCGTTGAGGTTGTCGTAGATCTGTCCCTTGAGCCCGTCAACGATGTTTCCAAAGTTGGGGATCAGCTCGGTATTTACCGGGGCGACGTCGCCGCCGGCAATCAGACGCAGCGAGGCATCGCCGGAGGCGGATACTAGATCGTATTCGCCGCCGCGCATGAGTTGAACCATTTCATCGCTCGTGGCGCCGACCTTGCGGTTCACGGTGCAGCTGGTTTCCTTTTCGAAGGCGCTGACCCAGTCTGCGTTGGGGTTTGTGGAGCCGTCTTCGACGAAGCCGGCCCAGGCAATGATGTTGACTTGGCCTTCGGATTCTCCGACCTCGGTGGCCGTGGGGAGATCCGGGACCTGGATGCCGCCGCCGGTGCTGGCACCGGCGCCACCACCACAAGCTGCAAGGACGAGGGACAAAGATGCAAGTGCTGCTAGGGGAAGTGCCTTGGTGATCTTCATGATCATGGCCTTTCTATGCGAGTCGTGCCGTGGCCGGGATTCATTGGGAGGCGAATCCCGGCCGTGGGGGGAAGGAGGGAAAAGCGAATAGCTTCGGGGGGGAGCTAAACGGTGTAGTTGTAGCGCGATGGCCATTCGAGACGGACAGTTGAGCCACGGGTTGCCCCGGAAGATGTTGCACCGTTTTGTTCCTGCACGATCAATTGGGTTCCATGATCGGTACGTGTCATAAACCGGGTGGTTGGTCCGGTGTAGACGATTTCCTCGATGACCGCTGTGGCGGCTGAGGTTCCGGATTCCTGGATGGAATCTAGTGGTCGAACAACGATGTGTTCGGGACGCAATGAGAGTAGGGCAGGGGAACCGGTGAGCTGGCGGGCCAGTTCACCGTCGATGAGGTTGGTGTTTCCTAGGAAGGACGCAACAAAGCGGGTTGAAGGGCGTTCATAAAGATCCGACGGCGAACCTACTTGATCGATCTTTCCCTCGTTGAAGACTGCTACCCGGTCCGAGAGCGTGAGGGCTTCTTCTTGATCGTGTGTGACAAAGACGAAGGTGATTCCCACTTCGCGCTGGATAGCCTTGAGTTCGATTTGCATTTGTTCGCGCAGCTGCTTGTCTAGAGCTCCGAGGGGTTCGTCAAGCAGCAGCACCTGGGGACGTAGAACAAGCGCACGGGCCAGAGCGATGCGCTGGCGTTGGCCGCCGGAAAGCTGAGAAGGCAGGCGGCGAGCGACCTTGGGCAATTGGATCATTTCAAGGGCTTCGGCGACGCGTGCCGTGCGTTCGGCCTTGGGGAGCTTACGTAGTTTGAGGCCGTACTCGACGTTTTGAGCCACTGTCAGGTGTGGGAACAGAGCATAATCCTGGAACACGGTGTTGACGTCGCGTTCAAAGGGGGCAGCGTAGGTGACGTCTTGGCCACCGAGTTCGATGCGGCCTGCGGTGGGGAGCTCGAAGCCAGCGATCATGCGTAGGACTGTTGTCTTGCCCGAGCCCGAAGGGCCGAGCAGCGAGAAAAATTCTCCCTTGCGGATTTCTAGGTCCAGTCCCTTGACGGCTTCGAAGTCACCGAAGGACTTGCCGACCTGCTGGAGAGAGATCGCCGGTGTGCTGTGGTGATGCGTTGGAGCGGCACTGGCTTTGGCTTTGGTTGCGGTGGTTGGCACGGTGTCCGTCCTTTCTCGGTGGTGTGTGATGGGGGTAACTTGCTTGCTGTTAACCTATGAAACCAGATGTTAGATGTAATAGCTATCACTTTGTGAAAAAATTCTGTGAGAAGATTCTTGAGAGCGAGCCGCGAGAGGCGCGAACCCCAATGTTTGAAAGGATGTGAGCATGCCTAGAGATTCTTCACCGCACCAGCGTCAACTCTCATCAGTGTTTGCCTCCTTGGGCGACGAAGGTCGAGCAAAGCTCGTGGAGGAACGCATAGTCTCTGGAATCAGCGCCGGGATTCTGCTCGATGGTGATCGGCTACCTAGTGAGACCGAACTTGCCGCGGCACTTGGAGTTGCAACAATGACCGCACGCGAAGCGTTGACCTCATTGCGCACCCGAGGTTTAGTGGTGACACGACGTGGGCGTGAGGGTGGAACTTTCATCACCCTGCCGCAGGGCGACCGGGCCAGCCTGCTACGCGATCGCTTGGCTTCCATGAGTCGGGTTGAGCTGCGTGACTTGGCAATTCACTACGCGGCAATTGCTGCAACGGCAGCGGAACTTGCGGCAAACGCTGCAGACGAGCAAGATATTGAAATTCTGCGCGGCTTGCTGGAAAGTGGTCCGCACCGGCTCAATACCCGTGGCACGGTGGTGGGGAATTTCCTTTTGGAGTTAGCCTCACTTAGCCAATCGGCTAGATTGACGCGTGAGCACGTCAGACTTCATACGGATTTCGGCTCGTTATTGTCTTTGGCCCACGCTGATCAAGATTTTGATGCCAAAATGATTGCCCTGTGTGGCGAAATTATTGACGCTGTAGCATCGATGGACCCCGCTAGGGCTCGTAGTCTGGTGGGGGACTACGTTAGGTCGGGGGTTACCTGGTTAATCCAAGACCAGAGCAATCCCGAAACTGACCGAATGCCACGTACCAAGGCAGTACCCGACCTACGCGTGAGGAGAACATCATGACAAGGCCCGATTCGAGTAGCTTGGATGCCGGCTGCCAGGTTGGGGAGTTCTTTTCCTCCTTACTTGGTCAGATGGAGACTTGGTCTAAGGCCATGGGCAAGGCTTTTGAAGATTTTGGCTCACCAACTCGAGCCGAGATCGACACGGTCATTCAGCCTTTGGCCGAAGCAATGCTTGATCGCAAGGACCTGCCTCTCGTGGGTGCGGGTTTTGTTGCAGCACACAATGCGCTAAGTGATGCCGAATGGCATATGGCCTGGTGGCAAGGCGTTGCCCAGGAGCGACTGCTGATGCTCACCATGGAATCAGCGGGAGAAACTTACTCGCGCCGCGAGTGGTTCACCGTGCCGATGGAAACCGGAAGAGGACATATCACCGGTCCCTACGTCGACTTTTTATGTACAGATGAATACACTTTGACCTTATCGGTACCGGTCTTGGCGGAGGGCAAATTTGTTGGAATTGCGGGGGTCGACATGTTTGTTGAATCCGTGGAAAAGCTACTCATGGGAGAGCTGGAAAATATTGATGCTCGAGCAACGCTGATCAACGGTGGGGGACGAGTAATTCTCTCGGTTGAACCGCAACTGGCTGCCGGTAGGCTGCTGGTTCCCGGATGGAAAGAGTCAATAGAAACAATCCTGCCGGTAGCCGGAGAGGATGTTGGGTTTTCCAGAGTCGAACTGCGTCCTTGTCGAGATCTGCCATTGGCGGTAGTAATTCCCCTGTCGTAGTATCTCGCCACGAACCCCTGTCTAAAGACCCTAGTGCTTCGATCCGCATGGAAGTAGCGTCGAGTGTAGGCCGGTAGATTTCGATAATCTGGCGGATCGGCGATCATTGCATGGGAAGTATTGGAGGTGAGGGATGAGTCGCTTTGTTGCAGAGGTCATTCCGCGCCACGAACCTGCGTGGAATCTAGGTATCGAATCTGGTCAGTTAGGCCGCAAAGGAATGATTCGTGATGACACAAAATCCGCAAACTCCTCCACCCCGTCAGGTCCCGATTTCTTCTGGACATGTGCGGGCTAAGCACCATTTTAGTGGGCTAGTTCTAGGTGGGGCTCTTACTGCATTACTCTTTCTGCTCTTTATTTTCGTCAGTGGTGTCTCGCTAGATGGGACGATTAATCCATTGTGGATTGGGGTCATCATCGGTGTCATGGTGGCAGCGCTTGGAGTCTTCCGCATCCTGCGCGGACCCGCTGCCTTTGGGCTCGGCGATGTTGAGCACAAGCATGAAAAGCCGTGAGAATTTCTCCAGCTCGCGGCATAGGGGACGCGAAGGCCTAGGTGAAAAGGTTAGTTGGGCCAGATCTTCGGATGATATGGCCCAACGCCTTTGATAGCAAGAATCCTGACACGGTATAGCAATTTCACGAACTAGTGGTGTCCCGAGGAACACTAGTGCTGATCAAGCTTTATGCTGTGGGGAGTCCCGAGAAAAGGAATTCCCGTATGAGAAGGATCTTGGCCTACCTGTTGCGTATTGGCGGAAGCCTTGCGATCGCTGCGGCGGTAGCGGCGCAGCTGCAGCTGAGCATGCAAGTGGAAAAAGATGGCAAGGGTGAAGTTGGTTTTGTTGTACAAAACTTCTTTTCCTTTTTCACTATCGAATCAAACGTCTTGGCAGCTATAGCCCTCTTTATTGGGATCTTTACTCTTGGCTCTCGAAAAATAGATTCCATGGCCTGGACGGTTTTTCGGGCCGCGGCAACCACCTTTATGGTAACCACCGGCGTTGTTTACAATCTTCTGTTGCGGGGTATTGAATTGCCGCAAGGAACAACTATTGGGTGGTCCAACGAAATTCTGCACGTGGTGGCGCCGGCGGTGATGTTGCTGGATTGGATTATTGCCCCGGGACGTAGGGCACTGCACTCGAGAGCCTTGTGGGGTATTGTTGCTTTCCCCATTCTCTGGGCCGGATACACATTGGTGCGCGGAGCCCTGATTTCCGATCCACGAACCGGTACAGCGTGGTACCCCTACCCATTCTTGAATCCGCATACCAGTGCCAATGGTTACTTTTCCGTGGGGTTCTATGTTCTGCTGATCGGAGTGTTGATTGGCTCGGTAGGAGCAGCTGTCCTGTGGCTCAGCCGTGTGCGACGACGCGCGTGAGTCGGGGTCCAAACCGAACTCTTGAGATACCCTTAAGGGTATAGCTGGCTAAAATATTTTCCGTGGGAGGAAACATGCGAGACCGCATAATATGGACGATCCTTGCGGTAGTTTTGGCCGCATTCGCCTTGTCGCTCTGGCAGGATTCAGCAGTTGCAAGTCTTGGGTCCGGAGCAGTTGCGCTTTACGCAGCATTTTCTACGATTCGTGGACGCTGTTTTGGCGATGTTTGCGCAACGGCAGTGAACGTACCTCTCGAAGAAAGCGAAGTGCGTGAGAGGTAGAGTTTTGCAGTAGCTATCGTGGTCGGGAATGATTTCGGGGCCTTACGTGTTTTATATGCAAAGGCATGTAACCGCCCCCCTGCGAGAGATAGAAAAACCATCATGAACCAATCAATAGTTGTAGTCTCCGGTGGGCTGGGAACCCCCTCAACATCGGGACTACTAGGCCGCCAACTAGCCGAAGCAACGGCCCAGGAAATGGCCAGCGCCGGTATTCAAGCGGATATTACCGTGCTGGAATTACGTGACTACGCAACAGATATCACCAACAACTTATTGACCGGATATGCCCCACCCGCACTGCAAAAAGCCATCGATGCGGTTACCGCTGCACACGGGCTGATTATGGTCTCCCCGGTCTTTACTGCCTCCGTTTCTGGGCTCTTCAAGTCCTTCATCGACGTGTTGGACCCGATATCCCTTGAAAACAAACCAGTGGTCCTTGCTGCCACCGGTGGCAGCCCACGACACAACCTAGTTATTGATTATGCAATGCGCCCGATTTTCAGTTACCTGCGCGCATCAATCATGCCAACAAGCATCTTTGCCTCGCCCGAAGATTGGGGAGCGGATCAGGGACATGGAGCCTTGGCCGAACGCGAACGTCGTGCCGGACGCGAACTTGCCCTCTCTATGGGTGGCGCAGAGCACGGAGAGAATGCCCCGGTGTCACGAAACCTTGGGGACACCCGTTCCATCGCCCCAAACGTCAGTGATACTGCAAATCCACGCGATGCACTGAGCTCGCTGCCTTTTGAACAATTGCTGGCTAACATTCAGTCCAGCTAATACACGGGGTTCTGTGTCGCGAATTCCGGGTCACTAGCGTCGAATTTGTCGCATCCATCAACGGCCGCACCCATCCGATGAATGATCCCAGCCAAAACCGGTCGTGGTGTTGCGAAATTCAGTCGGACGAACCCATCGCTTCCTTTGCCGCAGGCGCTTCCATCCACCAATGACACCTGGGCTTCGGTAAGGAAAAATTCGGCGGGACTGGGCAGCAGATTGAGCCGAGAAATATCAACCCATCCAAGGTAGGTTCCTTGGGGTGGCTGATATTCGGCCTGGGGGAGGTGCTCTGAAATGAGCTCTCCGAGCAACAAGCGTGAACCGTCAAGATAATCAATGATCCCATCCAGCCATCCTGCTCCGGTACTGTAAGCCGCTGTTGTCGCAGCAAGGCCAACGTTTGCCGCTGCATGTTCGGGAACACCGCCCACAGCAGACCACACCTCCCGGTCTTCCTCATTAGTGAGTACTAGCTGTGCACATTTCAGCCCCGGGATGTTAAACGCTTTGGTTGCGGCAAACGCGGTAATTGAGTGCTGTGCAGCCGCATCATTGACTGTGGCGTAGGAGATATGGGTAGCTCCGGTAAAAACCAAGGGAGCATGAATTTCATCGGAAAAGACGCGTGAGCCGGTCTGTTCTACTAGTTCAGAGATCTTGGTAAGTTCCTCGCGCGTGTAAACCTTGCCCAAGGGGTTGTGCGGGTTCACCAACACCAAAAGTGCCCCACCCTGTAATGCTCGTTCAAGTGCAACCCAATCAAGGTCCCATCCTGTGGGGCCTTGGCGTAAGGCAACTTCAATGGAGGCGCGTCCAAAGCGCGAGCCAGCAACAACAAACGGCATGTACGCGGGAGTCAGCAGGACAATTGGCGCATTAGGTCGGTGCGTCGGAGAAAAATGAAATAGTGCTGCCTCAAAGGCCGAAATGACGCTGTTCAGGGGTCGGATCTGCTCACGCTCGAGGCTCCATGAAAACCGTTGCTGCAACCAATGAGCGGTGGCTTCCTGCATGTCGGCTACTAGATAGTTGGGTGCATAACCGGTTAGGCCATGAGCCAGTGTTTCTTGGGCTGCTTCGATAACACCGGGGGCCGTACCAAAATCCATCTCGGCGACCCAAGCACCCAAACTATCCGGGTAGGCGCTCCACTTGAGCGATCCGCTCTGACGCAGTTGATCTACTGTAAGCAAGTCAAACGGGTGAGCAACCATTTAGCCAGCTTAGACGCGATCGGACCCAAACGATACACAACTATTTCTCTCACCTGTCCCATAAATGCTGCCAATTCGCTAAGTTGATAGTCAGAGCCGAATCTCAGCAAAACTGGGTTGCGGGTAACTGCGCGAAAGGTACCGGTGGGCACAATGATGCAGGGACGAAATGAATCAGTGGAAGAACGCCTTGACCGGAACTGGAACGACATTCTTCAAGAAATTCGAGTCATGCAAACCGGGGTACAAATTCTTGCCGCGTTCCTTGTAGTTCTACCTTTCCAAGCGCGCTTTACCATTTTGGATGACAGAGAAAGGCTCTTTTACCTCTGCCTTCTTGTATTTTCCGGGTTGCTGATCATTTTGATTATTACTCCAGTGGCAGTGCATCGGCACTTTTTTGGTCATCGAGTCAAACTGACAACAGTAAAAATGGGTCACGCGATATCCAAACTTGTCATTCTGGGTGTTGGAATCTTGGTGTCGGGGTGCGTGTGGTTTGTGGTGCTGGTGCTCGCCGGATGGCTTAGCGCCTTGATCGTTGGTGGGGCCATAGTGCTTGCCGCAGGATATTTGCTTGTTGTTTTGCCTCGCATGATCAAACCGCAATCTGCAGTATTTGGAACCCTGAAGAGTGAGCAGCAAACACCTCCAGGCGATACTGAAACCTCGTAGTATTTTCTGATTACTCCACTTGAACCCTGCTATTGCATTTTCAGTGGGTGGTGAGAATTTCGGGAACCGGCAAATCGTGGGTGCTGAGTAAATCGGTGAGGGTACTGATCATCCGATCACTAGAAAGCGCCCGATTCCCGCGTAATAGCGGGAAAACAAAGTTGTCTTGCCCCGGATAAACTTTGGCGATTCCAGCGCGTTCCCAAAGCCACAACATATCTAGTGCCGCGCGGGCCGCGGTTCCATTTGGTTCGAGGCATAGCGAAAAACCCTTGTGCGTAGTGCGCGGCTCGGCACCCACATGACGCAAGAGTAAGACCGCAAGTTCTTCGATGCGCACCACTTCCGGGGCACCGGAAGAGAACGCTGCAACAAAGAGTTCGGCGGCCGTATGCGCACGGTGTTCGGTCAAGAGGACATGGATCTCGTGCATGGCGGTCAGCGAATCTGATGCAGTGTTCACCGGATCACGGCGTTTCCAGAACATGACACCAACGCTAGGGCCACAAGGTGAATCAGGGCTTAACCCACGATAGACATGTTGCGCTGCCAAGTGTGAGATGAGCCATGAATTGGCTACCATGTTCAAGTGTGCCCCGGTATGACTCGGTGCCATGTAGCGAATCACGACCACACTCTAGGTAAGGAAATAGGCCACGCATGCTCAATGACGAGACAATCACACTCATTGCAGATGAACTAGTGAAGGCTGGCCAGGATCGTATCCCAGTCAAACGGCTCACGGCACGCTTCCCCGAGATGACGGTTGATGATTCATACAAGGTCCAAAACCTTTGGCGTCAGCGTTCCGAGGCCAACGGTCGCAAACTTGCCGGTCGCAAGATTGGCTTGACCTCCCGCGCCATGCAAATGGCCACCGGTATCACCGAACCCGATTACGGCATCATCTTCGATGACATGGTCCTTGACTCTGGCTGCACCTTTGAATGGGATAAATACACCCACCCGCGCGTCGAGATGGAGCTTGCCTTCAAACTCAACAAAGACGTTGAAGGTCCAAACGCAAACATCTTTGACGTGCTCAACGCCACAGAATACGTCATCCCTGCCCTAGAAATTCTAGACTCCCGCATTGAAATGGAAGGCCGCACCATTGTGGATACCATTTCCGATAATGCGGCAATGGGAGCCATGGTCATTGGTGGCAACCCGATGAAACCCTCGGATATTGACCTGCGTTGGGTCTCCGGGATCCTCTTCAAGAACCAGATCGTTGAAGAAACCGGAGTTGCGGCGGGCGTACTGAACCACCCCGCGGCGGGCGTGTACTGGCTCGCAAACAAGATTGCCGCGCACGGAGATAAGCTGAACGCCGGGGAGATCATCCTCGCTGGTTCCTTCACCCGACCCATGTGGGTTGATAAGGGAGACACCGTCTTCGCCGACTACGGACGCATGGGAACCGTGACATGTCATTTCGCATAAATCCCGACCCCTCATTCAAGGACGCGCTGATAGCCGCCGACCGTTCGCTTGCAGGGATCTGGGTGTGCTCTGGGTCCCCGCTGGTAGCCGAGATTTGTGCCGGAGCCGGCTTTGACTGGATCTTCATTGACGCGGAGCATTCGCCCAATGGACTCGAATCAATCCTGGCCCAACTGCAGGCAGTGCGCGGGTACCCGGTGATTCCTGTAGTGCGTCCACCCGTCAATGACACAGTGATCATCAAGCAGTACCTAGACGTGGGTGTGCAATCGTTGATTGTTCCCATGGTCAATAGCGCAGCGGAGGCCCGTGCAGCGGTAGCAGCCTGTCATTACCCGCCGCTGGGCGTGCGTGGTGTTGGCTCGGCGCTTGCCCGCTCGGCGCGCTGGAACCGTATTCCAGATTATTTGAACCGTGCCGGAGAAACTCTGACACTCATGGTGCAAATTGAATCCGCGCAGGCAGTGGAAAACGTTGAAGAGATTGTTCACACCGAAGGTGTTGATGGGATCTTTATTGGTCCATCGGATCTTGCCGCCTCCATGGGAGTCATTGGACAGCAAGATCACCCCGAAGTCGTTGCAGCGGTAGAAAAGAGCATTGCTGCGGGTAAATCCGCGGGCAAGTTTGTTGGAGTTAACGCATTTGCCGAGCAAAGCATTAAACATTACATCGAGTTGGGTGCTGATTTTGTTGGTGTAGGAGCCGACGTTGCACTTCTAGCTCGTGGCTCCGAAGCACTTGCGGCAAAATTTGCTGCGGGGCATGATGCTGTTTCCGGGACCCCCGCAAGCTACTAATAAGAATTTTGTGTTTTGAATTGATGTGCAGCGAAATGCTGCGCATCATTGGGGGGTCTCCAAACCAATTCGAGCTACGGGGGGAGCAGTTCGAATGAGCCCAATGATGTAATACAGCTAAGCTCGTTTGAATGGAACTCTCCCTTATTTTCTTGGTGCTTGGCATGGTTCTGCTTGGTGCAATAGCACAGCGAGTGGCCGGGCTAGGCTTTGCAATGCTCGTATCCCCTTTCCTCGTTCTTGCCTTAGGGGCGCACCAAGGCGTCTTCCTCGTCAACATTTGTGGAGTCGTTTCCTCGGCAATCATTGTGCCGCGCGTATGGAAAAGCATTGATTGGTCAATGTTTAGATGGCTAGTCTCCTTTAGCGTTGTCGGCTCAGTAGTCGGTGCACTCCTAGCGGGTAGTCTGCCCCAAGCCCCGCTGTCGATTGTTGTAGGCGGTGTAGTACTTTTTGCGCTATTACTTTCGCTCGTCTTGCTTCGGGCAAATGTCAGGGTGAGCGGACAAATACCTAAGGGGACAGCAGGGTTTCTCTCCGGTCTGACTAATTCCTTGGCCGGTGTGGGAGGACCTGCGGTTAGTGCCTATGCGGTCATGGCCCGCTGGCCCCAACGCCCCTTTGCCGCGACCCTACAACCATTCTTTGTAGTGACGGGCTTGGTGACTGTCGGTATGAAGTTCTTAACCACCGCCGACCAGCTTCCACATATGCCAAACTGGGCATGGATTGGTGTTGCGGTGTTCATCTGGGTAGGTGTGTTGATTGGGGAACAAGTTCAACGCGTGGTCAGCGACAAACATGCACGCATCTTTGTCTTATGTTTTGCATTCTTTGGTGCCATCACAGCCCTAGTCAGTGGCTTGCGCGCGCTGTAAAGAAGAAGACATCAAGATTGTAGGAAGCGGATCTAAACGCGTCAATCAAGGGGGAGCGGTTGGATAGGTGGCACGATTGAATCAATGAGTGAGAAGAAAAAACAGCCGCAGGCCGCAGCGGCTTTGAACGCGGCTCGTCAACGTCTGACACACGGCTGGCCAATGCCCTTGGTGCTTCAGGGTGCCTTTGAATTTCTTCAGGCGGCTCTCTTCTCGGCTTTTCTCGTGGTCATTCCTTGGTTTGCCGTCTGGTTTAGCGGGGGGTTTGCCGAGCGAACCATTGAATCGGTGCTGAGGATGGGCGGTCAACTATGGTTATTGATCCATGGTGTGCCGCTACAGCTATTGCAGGTTGGAACCGGTACTGACCCAACAAATCTCACCGGTGTGCTCAATATTGTGCCCTTGGGACTAACCCTCATTCCATTCTTCTTGTGCTGGCGTGCCGGACGCCGAATTGCCCGAGCCTCCTATACCGACCAACTGTGGCAAGGTATTTTAGGTGCGTTAGGCGTTTATCTGCTGTGTGGGTTATTCACAGCGTTCTTGGTAAACAACGACGAAGTCAAAATTTCGTTGCTTGCTGCAGCCTTGATTCCCATGATTTCTGCTGGTGCAGGCGTTATTATCGGTGCCCGCAGAGAAGCAGGTTCATGGGGGCGGCTGATTGGTTTTGATGCAGCAGCATGGATCGCAAAAACGTCTCAGCACTCACGTTGGGCCGGTTCCTACCTTTGGGCAGTGCTTTGCGGAGGAACACTTGCCTACGTGATGATCTTTGGTCTTGCCTCACTGGTGCTCTCAATCAACTTGGGTATTCATTGGGTCGATATTTCCAACGTTTACCAACAGCTTCGCCCAGGACCCATCGGTTCGGCCGTTTTGACCATGGGGCAACTGGGGCTCATGCCAAACCTTGTGCTGTGGACATTGTCCTGGATGAGCGGTGGCGGATTCACGTTGGGTATAGGAAGTACCATTTCCACACTAGAAACCACTGTGGGCCCACTACCTGCAATCCCGATTTTTGCGGCACTACCCGCAGGCGATCTGAACTATGCGTGGGCGTTCATGCTACTTCCGGTGCTTGCCGGATTTATGGCGGGTTGGTACTTCTTACGGGTTGGAGAAAATCACTTTGATGACTGGATCTCCCTCAAGATCCGCATCCGTTGGGTCTCTCTGGGGCTTTCAACGGTGGTGCTGGGTATCGCCATTGGCGCCACGGCTGGAATTCTTTCCTTGGCAGGAAGCTGGATTGCCGGTGGCTCGTTAGGTATTGGCCGATTTACCGAAGTCGGACCCAATATTTTGCTGACCGCCTTATTGCTTGCGGCTCAGGTGGCAGTCGGTACCGCAGTCGGATACCTAGCTTCTCCACTGTTGGAACACGACCCCGTACTCGAAGGCTAAAGGCCCGAATCTAGGGTTCTAGATACCCAAATCGTAGAGATGATGCACCGCATCATGCCAAGCATATTGGGCAAGAGTCGCCGAAGTGAAGATGGCACCGTTGGAGCGGTAACCACGGCGTGGAATCTGCGAATCTTCTAGTGCTTCCAATGCGCGGACAAAATCATCGGCAGAATCGCGCAAATTTTCTGCAACGACATTTGGTGTCATCGCCGCGTACTTATTCTCAATGGCAGCCTCATCCTGATCCCAATTGGCAAACGTTGGAGAATCCTGAGTGGTGATCAGGGTGAGCCGGTGATTCATCACCGAATACATGTCGCTCACATGCGCACAATATTCCAAAGGGCTCCATACCTGCGGTGCTGGACGAACCGCAGTATCTTCGCGTTGTAGCGCGGATTCGAAACGTCCGACCGAATCACGGATGAGTCTTGCAATCTGTGTGGGGTTCAATGCACGGACATCCTGCCCACATTCCTCACACACCGAATCAAGAACTTTCGTCCAATCCTTGGTATCTGGAATTGGTTGTCGGCTCATGATGTTCTCCTAAAAACGTTGGCATAATTTGATTTTGCAGCGTTGTCTTACACGCTGATTCGCTACGCAAAGTCAGCGCGCCGTTCCGACAATCTTGGTATTCCAGCATGGGACCCAAGAAGAGTGCCTGACCTGAGAATATAATCGCGAAAAGTCCGCATGAAAATACTGACAGGGGTGCGGCGAGCTTTAGGAACCCGGACCCCGGGGTGCGAAACGCAAGGCGCATAGTAATCACCCCAAGAACTATCCCAGCGATAGCGATTGGAAGGCCAACAATCCGCCACGGCAAGAGCAAAAACGAGGCAAGATAGGTCGCACCCATGCACGCGACTGTCAACCAAACCCAACGAAAGAGTGGGCGCACCGTATCAGTGGTTACCTGGTACGGATCACTGGCCATAGTCCCAGACTAAACCCGAAATAGTGCTTAGCGGGTTAATAAGGCGGTACTTCTGCCCACGCCATAAGATAATGGTTTGTTGTGGTGTCAGTTCAAGACGCCAGTCCGGGCCACGGAAACGTACCTGACGAAGATTTTTGCCTGGGTCAATCCCAAAGGTTGGGATTTAGGAAAGTGAAAGAAGAGCTACGATGCAACGTTCTACCACAAGCCGTCGTGTAAGGGGCGTTGCTGTGCTCCTGCTCAGTGGGCTGCTTGCCCTGACGGGTTGTACTGCAGGCTCCACAGATAAGCCGGGGGCATCCGGTGAAAAAAATAAACTCACCGTTGCGCTGACCGGCGAACCGGTAAACCTGGATTTCACCACTACCGCTGGCGCAGCAATTCCACAAGCAATGATGTCAAATGTCTATGAGGGACTCGTCTCCGTGGACCAGACTGGCGCAATCAAACCATTGTTGGCCAAGAACTGGGTGACAAGTGCGGATAACAAGTCTTATACCTTCACACTCGAGCAGAACGTCAAATTCTCCAATGGAGCAGATTTTGATGCAAGTGATGTGAAATTCTCAATCGATCGAGTCAAATCTTCTGCCTGGCTCAACGGACTCAAAACCAAGATGGATGTGGTTGAGAATGTTGAAGTTATTTCTCCCGACACCGTGAAGGTAAACCTCAAGCGACCATCTCAGGCATGGCTCTACTCGATGTCTACTTTAGTTGGAGCAATGTTTGACCCAAGTGGTGTTGAAGACCTAGCAAACAAGCCCATAGGAACCGGCCCATACGCACTAGAATCCTGGACCCGTGGTGATTCAATCAAACTTGCAGGCCGAGATGAGTACTGGGGATCAGCTCCCGGAATCAAGAATGTCACGCTCCGCTACTTTGCCGACGCAATTGCCACCACTAACGCACTGAGCAGTGGCGACGTTGACCTTGTTTACAATATGCAAGCTCCGGAATTGCTTTCTAGTTTTCAATCCAAGCCCGAGTATCAAGTCATTGAGGGCACCAGCAACGGTGAAATTATCCTCTCAATGAATAACAAGGTTGCTCCATTCAATGACAAGCGTGTGCGCCAAGCAGTAATGTATGCGATCGACAGGAAGGAAGTGCGCGACACAGCCTGGAACGGTTTGGGAACGCTTGTTGGTGGACCGGTACCACCCACGGATCCGTACTATGAAGATCTGAACGATGTTTACCCGCATGATCCGGCCAAGGCCAAGGCGTTGTTGAAAGAAGCAGGTGCCGAAAACCTCGATATCACCTTCACCGTGCCAACTCGCCCCTACGCGACTGCCGTTGCCGAAGTAGTTTTCTCACAGCTCAAAGACGTGGGAATTAACGTGAAAATCAAGAGTGCTGAATTCCCAGCAGTCTGGCTTGACGAAGTTTTCAACCGTCATGATTACCAAATGTCTGTGGTCTTAGCCGTTGAAGCACGCGATGTGCTGACCATGTTTAACAACCCTGACTATTACATCGGTTACGACAACTCGAAGATCAAGGCCGAAGCCGCTCTTGCCGATGAATCGGATGAAACGAACTACATTGCCGGGATGAAAAACGTGGTGCGCACCATCGTTGACGATGCGGCAAGCGATACGCTCTTTATTTTCCCCAATATTTCGGTGGCTAAAGCAGGATTGAGCGGCATCGGGGCTAACTCGGTCACCGAGGCTCTTTCCCTGGCATCCATCGCCTGGTCTTAAGAAATGGGCCCGGCCAAAACCATTGGTAGGAAACCTCGGTGCTAGTTCGCATTGCTAAAAACCTTGCACGATTCATCGTGACTTTTTTGGTAGCAACCCTCGCAGTTTTTTCTCTGATGCGGGTCTTACCCGGAGATCCGGCGGTCATTGCCGCCGGAGAAAATGCAACCCCCGAAATCATTGCCCAATTGGCCAAGGAATTCGGCACCGATAGATCCCTTCCCGTGCAATATTGGGAATGGTTTTCCGGGATACTACGCGGAAATTTTGGGGTTTCCTATGTGACTCGTACCGATATCTCACCTCTGGTGCTCGATAAGGTTCAGGTTTCATTGATCTTAGTGGTGTTGGCGATGCTCTTAGCACTGGTTATTGCCATCCCCTTGGGAACCTTGGCCGCGGTACGACACCGGAAACTCAGTGGTGCGCTGATTTCTGGGATAAGCCAATTGGGTATTGCGGTGCCAGGATTCTTATTGGGCATCATGCTTGTCACGCTGGTTTCTTTGCGTTTGGGGTGGCTCCCCGCCAACGGATGGACCTCCCCGGGCGATGAATTTGGTGACTTTTTACGCCGCGTGATCCTTCCAGTCACCGCGCTGGCCGGGGTTCAATCGGCAATTCTTATGAGGTATGTGCGTTCGGCTGTACTTGATGTGATGCATGAGGATTACCTGCGCACCGCTAGGGCTAAGGGTCTTTCTCCCATGAAAGCCTTGCTTAAACATGGACTGCGCAACGCTGCAATTCCGGTATTGACAGTCACCAGTGTGCAATTTGCTGCATTGATTATTGGTGCCGTGGTGATTGAACGGGTGTTTGTGATTCCGGGACTTGGTTCGATGTTGCTCACGGCCGTGGGAAACCGCGACCTGTTGACAGTACAGTCGGTGGTGATGGTGTTGGTGGCCATTACGTTGCTGATCAATTTGATGGTTGATGTGCTCTATACAATCCTTGACCCGCGTATACGTGCAGCAGAGTAGAGAAAGCCGCGAGATAGATGAGTAAGAGACCAACCGAGCAACAAAAGCCAGTCGTTCCCACGCGCCGGGCTCGACACGATATGAACTTTAATCTCTTGGCGGGAAGCATTCTTGTGGGTTTGGTTCTGCTCACGGCCCTGATTTCGTTTGTGTGGACGCCGTTTGATCCCGTGCAGATTAATTCATCGGTCAAGCTTCAAGGACCTAGCCTCGAACACTTATTAGGTACCGATAATTTGGGCAGGGATCTGCTCTCACGCATCCTTGTGGGTGCACGCATCACCCTGCTGGTCGGTATTGTCTCGGTGGGGATCGCGGTGCTGATTGGAACACCGCTTGGCATCTGGGCCGGCATGAAGCGCGGTGCCGTAGAAGAAATCACCATGCGTGGTGCAGATATTCTCCTAGCCTTCCCAGCACTGCTGCTGGCAATCATGTTTGCAGCAATTTACGGTGCCTCAACCATCAGCGCCATGGCAGCCATTGGGTTAGCCTCGGTTCCAGGTTTTGCGCGCGTTGCACGTGCCGGAACCCTGCAGGTGATGAACAGTGAATATGTATTGGCAGCCCGGGCTGCCTCACAAAAACCCTTGCGCATTGCCCGCCGACATGTCTTGCCCAATCTTGCCGGAATCCTGATTATTCAATGCTCGGTCACCTTTGCTCTGGCCGTGTTGGCCGAGGCCGCGCTGTCGTTCCTTGGTTTAGGCACACCTCCTCCGGTTCCCTCGTGGGGACGGATGCTCCAAGAATCCCAACAATATTGGGGAACTTTCCCGCTCATGGCGATCTGGCCAGGAGTTGCAATTGCCGTGGCGGTCATGGGGTTCAACCTGCTGGGTGATGGACTACGCGACAAATTTGATCCAAAGGTTGGCAGGGATAGAGCATGAGTGAAACTTTGCTTGAGGTAAGAAACCTCAGCATTAGTGCGGGTTCCAAGGCCTTGGTACAGAACATCGAGTTTTCCATGCAGCGAGGGGAACGCATTGGCCTGATTGGTGAGTCGGGCTCCGGAAAGTCGCTAACCGCAACCTCACTACTTGGCTTGCTTCCCGAGGAACTCGAGGTAAACGGGGATGCGCGGTTACGTGGGTTTGACCAAAACCTGCTGCGCGCTCCGGATAAACTCATGCGCGCGCTGCGCGGGGATGAAATTTCCATGGTGTTCCAAGAGCCCTTGACCGCGCTAAATCCGTTGATGCGGGTTGGAGCGCAGGTTGCCGAGGTGATGCTACAGCACGGAAAAATCTCTCATCGCTTAGCCGCCACCAAACGTTCAATTGAATTATTGGCATCGGTGAAAATCCCGGATCCGGAACTTGCCGCACGTGCCTACCCCCACCAGCTGTCTGGCGGTCAGCGTCAGCGCGTGATGATTGCAATGGCACTGGCTAACAATCCACAACTGCTTCTCTGCGACGAACCGACCACAGCGTTGGATGTGACGGTGCAACGCCAGGTGCTCGAGTTAGTCTCGGAACAAGTGCGTGAACGCGGCACCGGGCTGCTATTCATCACCCACGATCTAGCTGTCGTTGCCAATATGTGCTCACGAGTCTTGGTGCTGAATCAAGGAAAGATTGTTGAGCAGGGAGACTTGGACCAGGTTTTTTCGGCCCCCACGCACCCATATACTCGTGCGCTTCTTGCCGCGAGTGATTTGGAGGCTACCGATGAGCGCGGCCGTCTCTTCACGGTTTCCACCGCCGGGGCCTACCGGCCACCGGTCGTCGGTGAGGCAGCAGAAAATGCTGTTGCCTCCGCCGGGGGTGACGAAATACCCATGATGGGAGCCGCCGCCACGCCAGCTCAGATCCCTGCTGGTAAGGCACTTATTGAGGTCTCCGAGGTCAGCCGGATCTATCATCGTGCACGTACCACCTTGTGGGGACCGCGCCCGGAGGTGCCCGCTCTTGACGGTATCTCTTTCACGGTTCGATCCGGTGAACGACTAGGAATTGTTGGCGAATCCGGTTCAGGTAAGTCAACGCTTCTCCGCATCTTGGCGGGGCTTGATCAACCTAGCAAGGGGTCGGTACTGGTTGCTGGAACTGAGGTTGCAGGTGCCAAGGAACGTGACCTTGTGGATCTACGCAAAGAACTTCAGATCGTGTTCCAAGATCCGATGGGTTCGTTGGATCCACGGATGCGGGTACGCGATATTGTTGCCGAGCCGTTATTAATCCCGGGTGTAAACCTGAATGCGACCGAGCGCTCTGCAACGGTTTCTCGCATGCTCGAATCTGTGGGATTGGAGTCAGACTCGGCAGCTCGTTACCCACATCAGTTCTCCGGTGGTCAACGGCAACGCATTTCTATTGCGCGAGCCTTGGTGAATCGACCACGGATCTTGGTCGCCGATGAGCCGGTTTCTGCCCTTGACGTTTCGGTACGTGCCCAGGTCTTGAATCTCTTGGCAGATTTAGTTGAAGAGAATGAATTGACCTTGCTTTTTGTCTCTCACGATCTAGCAGTGGTCCGTCACCTGTGCGACAAGGTGATTGTCATGAAAGATGGGAAAATTGTTGAGGCAGGCAACACCAAACAGATCTACACGAACCCCGCTCATCCGTACACCGCTGAATTGGTGGCAAGCTCACTGAACCTACGCGAAGAACTAGCCCGGGTGTAAAGAACGGATGCAACATACAAAACAGCCTCCATGGGGCCTGATGATCGTTAGCGCGCTATTCCTCTGCGGCGGTGGCGTCATGCTTGTGCTTTCGGAAGGCAAAGATCTCTTCTTAGCCCTTGGCAACGCACTTTTCGGTCTGGTTCTAGTAACCGTCGGATATTTACAATTGCGCTCTGGGAAACGGGATGCGGGGCAAGGTCTTCCCGTGGTTCCGGTTATCCATAGTGAGTTTGCTCTTTGGTATAACTTGTTTGCTGTTGAGCGTTTTTGCTTTCATGGCAGACCCCAGTGAACTTTCATCACGTTATCCTCGCTGGGTGGGGATGCTGGTAGGACCCATTGGAACTATTTTCTTTACCAGCGCCGGTGTTTATGAGCTACGCAAAAGCCGCAAATTTTAGGATGATTCGTGGTGATAGGCCAAAGCGTTGTCTGGGGCGTAGGAGTTGAAGTAAGTTCCCCCCGAACGAACAACTAAACTTGTAGCCATGCGCATCGTAGTTCTTGTTTCCGGTACCGGGTCAAACCTTCAGTCAGTCATCGACGCCGTCGCCGACGGCTCACTTCCAAACGTGGAAATCGCTGCTGTTGGTGCAGATAAACACGATACCTACGGGGTTGAGCGTTCGGCCGCCGCCGGCATTGAAACCTTTGTGGTGAACTTCAAGGACTACGCCGAGCGTTCCGAATGGAACCACGAACTGACCGAAAAATGCCTGTCCTACGAGCCCGACTATGTGGTGTCCTCGGGCTTCATGCGCATCGTTGGAGAAGAATTCATCAACGCTTTTGATGGAACTTACATCAATACCCACCCGGCATTGTTGCCTTCCTTCCCCGGTGCCCACGGCGTCCGCGACGCCATGGCCTATGGCGTCAAGGTCACCGGCTGCACGGTGCACATCGCCGATGCCGGAGTGGACACCGGTCCAATCCTGCGCCAGGAAGCTGTGGTGATCGAGGATCACGACACCGAAGAAACGCTTCACGAGCGCATTAAGCTAGTCGAGCGTCGCCTGCTCATTGCCACGCTTGCAGATTTGGCAGCAAAATAGCGCGCTGATAGCTCAAAAACCTACCAAGCAGTGATGGCAGTCGAGTATCTCATCTGCCATCACTGCTTATTTTTATGCTTGAAAATGAGCCAGTAGAGGATCCCGTGGGGTGGTCCCCATACTTGTTAGCGGCCCTAGGAATAAGTGGCTAGGAAAAGATGACGAGGCCGTACACGGCAAAGAGCACTAGATGCGTTGCGCCGTGCATGGCGGTTACCTTTTTTGCCGAGAATGTGGCGACCGAGAGTAATAGCGTTACGCCAAGTAGGAGCAAATTGGCCCGTGATTCGGCCAAAATAATGGGTTGGTTGGTGAGCATCCCAATGAGTAGAACCGCCGGAATGGTAAGTCCCACGGTGGAAACTGCTGCACCATGGCAGAGATTTGTGACCCGCTGCCCTTCCCCGCCCAATGCTGCACGTACCGTTGTGATCGATTCCGGTAGGAAAACAATCATGGCGATCAGCACTCCGGAAAGTGCTACGGGGGCACCCAAACGGCTCAGACCGTCATCGAGTAGGGCCGCCATATTGTGCGAGAGCAAGACAATGGGCAGCACCGTGACAACGAGCAATCCCAGACGAAGCAAGACCTCGGTCCGATGCTCACGCAGAATTTCGTCAATGGGCTGACGCTCGGTAGTTATTTCGCTGTTGGGACCGGTTTCTGAATTCAGTAAGAAACGCGGATCTACCTCACGGAAAACCACGGCCTGCTTACCCATTTGCTGGGCCAGGAAGAAAGCATACACACTCAAGGTCAGCACGATAATCGGAACCGCCTGACCCACCGTGTAAGACCCATTGACACCGATGAGAGCCGGTAACGCGAACGCCAAGGAAGCTAAGACGATAATCATGGCCATGTAGGAAGAAGTGCCGGTGCGATTATGCGCTAGGTAGCCGTGTTTGAGACCGCCCACAAGCAGGGCTAGCCCAACGACAGCGTTGAGAATGATCATCGAGACGGCCATGACGGAGTCGCGGGCGATCGTTGCATGTTCTCCGGGCCCCAACAAGATCGCCGAAATCAACACCACTTCAATCAAAACGATCGAGAGCGTCAGGACCAATGATCCATAGGGGTCACCCAGACGCCGTGCAAGATGCTCGGCCTCATGCACCACGCCAAAAGAACATACCAAGATCACTGCAATGATCAGCCCGAGGAATGTGATCAACAAGAAACCCGGAATCGGAGGTTCAAGGAGTGGGGCCGCAATGGCCAAACCTAGAACCGCGCCCCAACCGATTAGTAGGCGTGCGATGGCAGCCCGAGAGAAGATGAGATTTTTAGTGCTGGAAACCATGAGGAGAAAAACACTTTTCTGCGGGGTCGTCCCCGAGTCTGATGAAACGAACGGGCCGTCCCGCTCGTTGCACTGCGCGTGTGACTCACGATCTCAGATAATGCAGATCGGCACACGTTCGGCAGATGATTTCTACCCCTGAGGTTACTGTATTGCTGCTCCAGCTGGGTAATCGGTGCCAAAGAGCCACTACCTCAAAGCATTGTTTTGATTCCTCTTGCATTTTCTACGATAGCGCGTCCCTGGGGGCTTGCCGCAAGTACCCAGGGCAGTCCTAAACTGCTGATGAGAGTTGCTCGGTATGGGCGCTTAGTGTGCTGTGTGAAAGGCAAAAATGAGCAAGGCAGTTATTGTTGGCGCCGGACCGGCAGGCATGATGCTTGCCGCAGAACTGAAACTCGCAGGAATTGATGTCCAAATTGTAGAGAAACGCTCAGTAGGGGAACTTATTGAATCTCGTGCGGGAGGGATTCACTGCCGCACCATCGAGACTTTCGATCAGCGGGGAATAGCAGAGCGATTCCTGAACGCCGGGACCAAGGCACAAACCGCGCGCTTTGGCGGCTCGGTCCTCGATATTAGTGACTTCCCTACTCGGCACCCATACGGGCTTGGGCTGTGGCAAAGTCATCTGCAACCAATCCTTGAAGAATGGATCACCGAATTAGGGGTCTGGATTCGATATGGCGTTGAAGTTACTGGCTTCACTCAGGATGAATCCGGCGTCACCATTGAAACCGCAGAGGGTGAAAAGCTCCACAGTAGTTATCTGATTGGTGCAGATGGCGGCCGAAGCCTGATTCGCACCATGGCAGGAATCGATTTTCCGGGATGGGCTGCAATGCGCAGCAACCTGATTGCCGAGGTGGAGATTTCCAGGGACGCACCAGTGGGCATGTTGCAGGATCAATCAGGTGTCCATGGTTTCACCTTGATGGAAAATGGTCACAGCTACCGCGTCGTTACCACCGAACCCGCACTCGGCTCCCGAACAGAGCCAACACTCGAGGACTTGCGTAGCTCGTTGCTGGCCGCCTACGGAAGCGACTTTGGTGTACACAACCCAACATCGCTTTCACGATTCACCGATGCCACCAGGCAGGCAACAACCTATAGAAAGGACCGGATCTTACTGGTTGGAGATGCAGCACATATCCATTACCCGGCAGGTGGACAGGGCATAGGGCTTGGAATACAAGATGCGGTAAACCTGGGTTGGAAACTAGCCCAAGTCATCGAGGGACGATCGCCCGAATCATTATTGGATACCTACACCGCAGAACGCCACCCGGTGGAATTGCGCGCTTTGAAGCACTCCATGGCGCAAACGGTCCTGCAACGCAATGACCCGCGAACCTCAGCGCTCGCCGAGAGCCTTGGTGAGCTCATGGTGATGGACGAACCACGAAAGCATATTGCTGCGCTGATTCACGGGCTGGATATTACCTACGATCTGGGTGCGGGGCACCCTATGGTGGGACGACGCATGCCGGATCTAGATCTTGAAACCGCAGATGGTCGGACACGGGTCTACACGTTATTGCACGCTGCCAAGCCGGTTCTGCTGAACTTTCAGGAATTGAATCACATAGATATTGGCAAGGGTAGAACGCACATACAAAATATGAGTGTGCGGCTCCTGGGAGATATCGAGCTGCCACTTCTTGGACGTGTAACTTCACCCGGCGCGGTATTGATCCGCCCTGATGGCTATGTTGCATGGGCTGGCGAAGGCAACGAACAAGGTCTAGAGGATGCGTTGGCGTACTGGTGTGGTCAGGTCACTAAGTAGCTTGCTCTCGGTCAGCCAATGCCTAGCTGGAAAACGTATGGCGTTTTCGTTCGATCAATAGCCAAAATAGCTGTGCAACTACGGGAAGCCGGAAAACTTCCGCCTTCCATAGAAGCTTGTGATTAGGTGTCAGATTGCTGTTCTAAATACTCACCAAGACACCAATGAATATTGCGAAGGCACCCACAGTGATACTGATGCCGATCATGACGAAAGGTGGGTCGGTAACCATCGGTTCTCCGATGATGGGCGTTGCGCTAAAGCTAGCTCAATCTCAATATCGTTTTCCAAAGTTTGACCAAGCCAAATAGGGTTTAGTGCAAGGCTCGCCCCTTGGTTTCGGGTGCAAATAGTGCCATCAAGATGACCGAAACCAGCACCAGCACCCCTGCTGCCATGAATAGATTTGCCACACCGACAACTGGCCACAAAGCAGCGAAAATTAGTGGCCCGAAGCCCGCTCCCAAACGGCTAAATGAGGAAGCCCAGCCAAAGCCAGAGCCGCGAAGTTCTGTCGGGTATAGCTCCGAAACGTAGGTGTAGAGCACCGGGATTGCTATTTGAACGACAACACCGAAGACCAGTAACCAAGCAACGGCAGTTGTTGGGACCTTCAACGTCACGGCAACCAAGAGCAATACAGCAGCTGAGAGCGGTCCCGTCACGGCGAGCAACCATTTGCGGCCTACCCGTTCAACGAGGAGCGCTGCAATGATGACGCCCAGAAGGCCCATCAGGGCCATCACCGAGGTCATGAAGAATGCCGAGGATTGGGCCATTCCTGCCTCGGCAAGAATCGATGGCATCCAAGTCAACGCCAGGTAGTAGACCAAAAGAATCGTCAGGAACAATGACCAGGAGACCATGGTGATCCTGGGACTGAATTTCCATACCTTGAGCAGCTGTTCCCACCAGGAACCGGGGGATAGGCGTGGTGCGGCTTCGGGTTCGGGCAGGGTGTACGGCTGCGGCTTTGCGCCGGTACTTGCAACAAGATCATCAATGACTTTAGCTGCAGCTTCGCGTTGACCCGATCGGAGCAGATACAGAGGGGACTCGGGAACACTGCGGCGCACCCAGAACACCAGCAATGCGGGGAGCACCATGACGGCAAGAATTAGCCGCCAGTTGCCGGTGGTGGCTTGGACCCAACCAGAAACAAAGAACGATAGTGCAGCCCCTACCGGCCACCATCCGTCCATGGCAGTAAGCACGCGCCCACGTTGTTTAGCAGGAGTGAATTCCCCAACCAATGCGTAGTCCACGGGAATACAACCACCAAGTCCAACGCCTGCCAAGAAACGGCATGCAACAAACCACGCAAAGTTGGGGGCCAAGGCGCCGGCAACGGTAAAGATTGAGAAAATCAGCAGTGTCCAGGTGAAAGCCTTTTTGCGGCCTATCTTGTCGGCTATGGTTCCCCACATGAATGCACCCAATGCCATACCAATAAGGTTTCCGGTACTCAACAATGCTGCAGTGGTCCGGTCAAGGCCCCACTCGGCCGCTACCAAAGGAATGAGCGCTCCATTGAGCGTGACATCCCACGCATCAAACATGAAACCGAGTCCGCCGATGATAAAAATTTTGCCCTGAACACCCCATTTCCAGGGGAGGTTCTGAACGATTGACTCACCGGTAGGTAACTTCAAGGAATTGCTCATGAGGTGGTGGCCTTTAGACAGTTGCATGTGGATCATGCCGGGTTACGGGGGGTGGTATCGCAAGGGGAAAACCCCCAGCCGAACCGTGCTCTACGTTATCGGGTTAGAGGAGAATCTACTGAATATGTACCGACAATTTTGTGGCCGCGGCAGTTTGCTCCGGCACTCGGTGCAGCCAAGGACTGTTTCAATGTCGCGGCTCCGTGCTGGGTAGCGTGGATATTCGGGTCCGCCGCAATATCGAAGAATCCCCGAAAGCATGTTTTGGGGATTCTTCGATATTGCAGCTAGCACTACCTGTTTGCTGTGCTTGGAAAGCCTATGGCTTCCTTTAATCCTTGAGCTTGAAGCGCAGGGTCCGAACCTCAAAGGCGGTCAAGGAGACTGACACCGTATCGCCGGTGAGCTCGGCAACTCCGGAGGAGCCCTCGAGGGGGTCTTCCAGCAAAGAGATCGCTGAAGCGTGTTCCACTCCACGATGCACACGCACGGTGCCCCTGGCTCGGCGTCCCAGAGACTCATAGACGCGCACCACAAGGTCGCCGCTCTGATCCCCGGCCAACTTCACGTTGGAGAGCACAATTCCTTCACCCTCAACGGTGACCAGCGGGTCAAACCCGTGGGCACCCTTGATGATGCGTGCGTCGGAATTTAGCAACGCACCAGCCTCGGTGGCAGCGGCGATGTCCGCTCCAATGACCAAGCCGTAGCGGTGCGTTTGGATGCCTTGATCAGTTTCCGGATCCGGGAAGCGCGGGGCACGCAGTAACGATAGACGCATGGTGGTGGTGACTCCGGCCTCGGTGGAGTCGCGGGTGACATCGAAACCGTAGATGGAATCGTTGATCAACGCGGCGCCGAAGCCCGGTTCCTCGGCCAGCACGAAGCGGTGCATCGAGGTCTCGAACTTTGCCGCCTCCCAGCTGGTGTTCACGTGGGTGACGCGCTTGTGGTAACCGAACTGGGTCTCGGCGATCGCATGTTCGGCGCGGATATCGAGCGGGAACGCAACCTTGAGGAACTTCTCGGTCTCGTGCCAGTCGGTGACCTGCTCAATATGCAGAACCTTGGAACCCGGGGCCAAGGTCAGTTCTTGGCGCACGGTGGAGGCAGAGAAGCTGCGCTCGATGACCACGCGTGCGGCACCGTCGGCATCGGTGGACAGCGTCAGGGAGTCTAGATCACGCAGGTCGGTGACCTGATTGCGGTAGTACTTATCCACATCCCAGGCATCCCACATGTTTGGGAAGTCCTGGTGCAGCTGCAACAGGTTGGCCTCGGCGCCTGCGGCAATACTCTCGCGCCCGGTTCTCTGATCCACCGCCGAGGTGACCAGACCTTCGGAAGAGATGGTGATGGTGACTAACGCATTGGACAGCACGACGCCGTCTGCCGATTCGGTGGCGGTGACCGTATCGGTGACTGGGGCCAGCTCGGTGACCGCTGCCGCCGAACCGGTGCGCAGACCCGAGCGGGCGAACGAAGCCGCATTTAGTTCTATCGGGATCTCTCCCGCACCAACTAGCAATGTCTGGGCTGCGGCGATAATTGCCTGCGCCGCGGTGGTGACCCGCGCGTACTGGAGAACTGCCTCACGGTGCACCCAAGCGATAGAAGTACCCGGCAGGATGTCGTGGAACTGGTGTAACAAAACCTGCTGCCATAGCTCATCGATTTCCTCGTATGGGTACTCAAAGTCGGCGTAGATGGCAGCCGTGGCAGCCCAGAGTTCGGCCTCCACCAAGAGCTGTTCGGTACGGCGGTTGCCCTGCTTGGTCTGGTGCTGGGAAGTCAGCGTGGCGCGGTGCAGCTCTAGGTAGAGTTCGCCAACCCAGACAGGAGGGGTAGGCAGCTCGGTCTTGGCACGGGCAAAGAACTTATCCGGGTGCTCCCACTTGACGGTGGCGCTGCCTTCGAGGTCTGCCAGACGACGTGCCTTGCCGGTCATTTCACGGGTGGTGCCGCCGCCACCATCTCCCCAGCCCACCGGGGCGATGGAGCCTGAGGCATGGCGGGATTCGCGGAACTGACGCGAAGCAAGAGCTACCTCTTGACCGGAAAGCTGCGAGTTGTAGGTGTCCATGGAGGGGAAGTGGCTAAAGACGCGTGAACCGTCGATGCCTTCCCAATTAAAGGTGTGGTGTGGGAATTTGTTTTGCTGGTTCCAGGAAATCTTTTGCGTGAAGAACCATTCGAAGCCGGCCCGGCGCATCAGTTGCGGTAGTGCGGGGGAGTAACCAAACGAATCTGGCAGCCAGACACCGGCACAGGTAATCCCAAATTCTTCGCGGAAGAACTTCTGGCCGTAGTAGAACTGGCGGATCATTGATTCGCCCGAGGGCATGACCGTATCGGATTCGACCCACATGCCACCCAGCGGCAGGAAGCGCCCGGCAGCGACTGCCTCCTTGACGCGGGCGTAGACCTCTGGGCGGTTTTCTTTCATCCAGGCGTATTGCTGGGCGCTGGACATACCGTAGAGGAAATCTTCGTCGTAGCCGAGCAGCTCAACCATTGAGGATGCGGTGCGAGAGACCTTGCGGATGGTTTCCCGGACCGGCCAGAGCCAGGCCGAGTCGATGTGGGCATGACCCACCGCGGAGATCCGGTGCGCGGATTCCTCGGCGCGCTTGGAGAGTACCTCAACTAGTGCGGCGCGAGCATCCGATGCGGTCTGGGTAATCCGCTGTAGATCCAGCACATCCAAGGAATTATCAAGGGCCTGCAGGATGCGCATGCGGCGCGGCCCGGCGGGCAACTCGGCCTGGAGTTCAAGCAGGACTTCAAGGTCAAGGGCTAGCTCGTGAACCTCGGGTTCGAAGATGGCAAGGTCCATGCGGGCGGTCGTGTAGAGCTTGCGCGAGGAGGACGTTTGGATGTCTCCCTCGGCGGTGGGCAAAAACGGGTGGTAGTCAAGTAGCACCGGGTTTGCTGCGGCTTCGATGAAGTAATCGATTTCTTCCCCGCCTGCGGCATTATCCGAACCGGGGATCCACTGGTTGCGTGGGTTGATGGATTTCACGGTAATGCCATCTGCCCCGTAGACAAGACCTTCACATTGGAAGCCAGGCATGTTTTTATCGAAGCCTAGGTCCACGAGGACCTCGACGCGTTTGCCGGCCCATGCCTGGGGGATGGTGCCTTGGACACGGAACCAGGTGGTGCCCCAGGCGGCGCCCCAACTGGTGCCCACCGAGTAATCAGTGTAGTCCTTGGCCATGGCCTGAGCCGGTGCGATGGGTTCGCCGGGGAGTTCATGCCACCGCACCCGTAGCGGGGCGGAAACCGGGTGGATCGCCGGGCGGATACGTTCTTCGAGGACCCGCTTGACACGTCCGAGTGTCAAGGGAATGTCGTCGTGCATGAATGCCTTTCGCCGGGCCGTGGCCCGGTGGGCCAAAGTCAGTGGATACTGCGGGCAATGATATTTCTAGAAGTCAGCACCGTTGTATTTCAGAGTGCAGACGTAAAAGTCATATGGCTTGCCTGTGAAGCTAGGATAACCGAAGGATGCATCCGGCCACCCGATAAGAACGGGATGTAACGCGAAGGAGTCGCTGCGGAACTCACCGGAAGATAAACCAAGACATGAAAATTCGGATGACTTGGCCGCTGCGGATACCGGGGGTGAGAAGCTTAGTATTGCTCTGGCAGTGAGCTCACCGAGTCAAAGCAGCAGAACTTCCCGAGCCGGCCTCAATATCATCGATCCGATGCGTTGGCATCACGCAGGACAGGAACACTCATGGGCAGCGCCCCACAGAAACAGTTGGCTCTGATCGGCCTAGACATTGGTGGTACCAAGACCCACGCAATGCGCTGGAATGGTGATGCACAGGTGGCCGAAGCAAAAAGTGGCAGCGCCAATGTACAAAACGTCAGTGTCACAACCGCTCGGGCCAACATCGCGGAGGTATTTGCGGTGTTGGGTGGTGGGCATATTGACCGGGTGGTTGCCGGAGCCGGTGGCATCGACACCGAAGCCGATGCGCAGTTCCTGCGCTCGCTGATTGCCGAGCATGCGCCTTCCGCACAGATTCTTGTAGTTCATGACAGCAAATTGATCTTGGCAGCGGGGCGAGCAACGCAAGGCATGGCGGTCATCTTGGGCACCGGATCTGCTGTCTGGGGTGTAAATACTGCGGGACAGGAGGCACGGGCCGGCGGCTGGGGATATCTGCTGGGTGATGAGGCAAGCGGATATTGGATGGCACGTGAGGCGGTGCGCCACACACTGCGGGAATTCAACAGGGGAAAGGCCCCCGGGGAGTTGGGGCGCCGGGTGCTTGACACAAATAATGTTTCTTCTCCCGAAGAGCTCATAGCGCTTTTCCACGGTGCTACGGACCGTCGGTATTGGGCTGAACAATCGCCAGTGGTTTTTGAGGCCCTGGCCGCCGGGGATTCTGGTAGCGCCGCAATTGTTCACGATGCGGTGAGCTATGTAAATGATGTTCTAGCAAATCTTGCCGGGCTCTTGGGAATCACGGGTCCGGTCATCATTGGTGGAGGTTTGGGCATGCACCAACACGATTATCAGCGGCTGCTGCGGGTTGCCTTAGAAGCCGAAGGGCTCAACGATATTCGTTTTCTCGAGGTTGACCCGGTGCAGGGAGCTAAGTTCATTTCTGATCAGCTGGCGCAGCTTTCAAACATGACCGGCAAACAAAATTAGTGAAAGAAAGATGCTTGGACGCCCTCAAAAGCATTGACTTTTTCGCAGTTATGGTCAGAAAAACCTCTGGAGTGCTGCAACAAATCTGCGGGAATAACTCACGGTAACCGGTGCTGTTCCACTGTGAGGAATCACGGGGTAGGCTCTGGATATGGGAGTAGATTGGACCGCTCTCGAAGAGGCGATACGGGTGTCGGCTCTTCGCCAGGCGGAAGAAATTATTGACCGTCACCCGAACGAGGTTTTCTATGCGATAGCCCTTGACGGGGTCACCGCCGATGAAACCGATCATATTGACCTTCCGGTTCTTGCCCTCAATACGATCCAGGCTCTCGAGCGGATCGCTAAAGAGGAAGAGGACGAAGAAATCATCCCCATCGAGGATTTCGATGAGGACGAAGAAGAAGGCTACGAAGAACGCCCCGATGCCGATGACGATGGTTCGGATAGAGACCAACATCAGGATTCGCCACGTGGCGAGGACGATGACGAGGAATCGGATCAAGACGACGACGAGGACGACATTGACCTCGACGAAGTCCTGCGAGATTTAGAAGCCATGAATCGTGCCCAAGAGGAAGGATTCTACTCATCAAAGTGGAATCCACCGGATTGGCATTGGTGTTCCATCGAGCTCTTCGACGAATCGGCAAGTGACTTGTGGTCTCAGGCCTTGACCGGTGTTGCCAAACATCATGGGTGGGAAACAACTAATCGTCTTTACTATGAAATGTTGATCCGAGTCACCGATTCGCTACGCCACATCCTCGCCACGGGACGCAATGCGGACTTGGTCGTTTATCTTTCGGATGATGAGCATGCAGACGAAATTCTGCGCAGGTGCCTCACCGAAGATCAACTAGCCAAACATTTCCCGGAGCTTGCCCACTAGTCTTTCGATAAGCGCGCATCGAGCTTTACTAGGACCTTGGCCTCGGGATCACGCAACTCTAGACTCCTGATTTCTTTCAAGGGTGTGGGAGTTGCTCCGGTAAGTTTGGTGCTTCCCGTTGTTGTCGCTTGCCATGATCCGGCTTTTTCGGCTGCCCCTTGACTGTCGATAACCCAGAGCGAAAGCAGACCAGAAGTGGGAAGCTTGTTCCCCCTGAACTGCACTTCGGTTCCCCACGCTTTCGCGTTCATTCCTATGTTGATCTGGGTACCAATATCGTTAACCGCGGAGTAGCTGACATCCGGTCTGGCCTCCGGGGCAAATATTGGGGCAATGAAAACGCCTAAAACTACCGATGCCGCAATGCTTCCAAACGCTATGGCACCTAGGGCGGCACGTTTACGCCGTCGCACCGATGCCAGCTTGGAGAGTAAGGAGATGGTTCCCGCAGGCTCTTGGAATGATTCTTGGCTTGGCGCAGCGGAAATCAGTTCTGGCTCGGGTATCAGTGCTAGGTGTGCTTCCTTGGTGTCTAGGGTATTCAGTATTGAAGGGATAGTTGAAGTCGCGTGTAGTTCTACCTGACATTGCGCACACGAGGCAAGATGTTCTTCAAAAATCTGGCGTTCGGAATCATGCAGACCCCCGAGGAGATAAGCGCCCAATAATATATGTGTGTCATTGGCTCCAGTATTTTCTTTCACCGTTCGATCCCCATTTCTTCGAGTGTTTGGCGTAGCGACCGAATCGCATAGTAGGCGCGAGATTTAACTGTTCCCTCGGGAACTCCGAGCATGATTGATGTTTGGGCCACAGTGGCGCCCAAATAGTGTAATTGCCATACCACCTCGCGATGGTCCGGCGACAGCGACTTGAGAGCCTCTTCCAGTAGTACCTTGTCCAAAACGGCATCGAAGCTTGTCGTATTCGACGTGCTTTCCTGCATGGAATCGCTGAGACTTGTGGCATTGATTCTGCTGGAGGCACGCCGGTACCTATCAATGAGAACGTTCCGGGCGGTGGCATAAAGGTAGCTGCGTAGCGAACCGGTAATGTGCGGTGCCGCCTGCCATGCCTTGATCACAGTTTCTTGCAAGATATCTTCGGCAGCATCCCGATCATCGGCCACCCGATTGAGAAAGCGCCGCAGCTCCGGGGCATGTAACCGATAGATATCGGATACAACGCTGGCATCCAATGGCACCTTGGCTCCATCTTTTTCGTTTGAGGACATTTCCTTAACCCGCTAAGACGTATGAGAGCTGAGAGTGGTTCACTGCTGTTTAGAGTATGGGGCAGAAAATTAGGTTTTCAATGAACCAAGGGCCAACTATTTGCGTCTTACCTTCAAGAGCCGACACCAGAACCACAACGAAGAAGGATGAATACGATGAATCGGAACACACGCAGAAACTTTGCTGGATCCGCAGCGCTTATCACCGCTGCGGCTCTGTTGCTTTCGGGATGTGCGGGCAATAGCCCGAGTAATTCCTCCAGCACGCCGGCGGCAAGTAGCAGCGCTGCAAGCCCCAGCGCTTCCAGCTCGGCCACAACTGCTTCTCCGAACAGCTCCGCCGTTGACTTGAAGACTGCAACGAGCAGCCTGGGGAACATTGTTGTTGATGGCAAGGGAATGAGCCTGTATTTCTACACCTTGGACACCAAGGGAACCACCACCAGTGCGTGCACCGGAGCGTGTCTTGAGGCCTGGCCCATTGCGGTAGCCAGCAGCGCAACCCCCAAGATTGAGGGCGTGACCGGGACGGTTTCAACCATCACGAGCCCGGATGGAAAGTTGCAGCTGACTCTTAATGGAATGCCGCTGTACAACTTTGTGCAGGACAGCAAACCCGGTGATGTGCTGGGCCAAGGCGTCAAAGATGTTTGGTACCTTTCAACTCCTGCCGGCGAAATGATTAAGTAACCGTGTGTGAGCTAGCTCAAGGAGACGGTTTGGCCCACACCCTGAGCCGGTAGAATGGGGAAAACACCCCCCTCAACCGCACCCTGGGAGACTTCTGTGAGCCAGACCGTCCTTGATCGCGTGCCGATTCGTCGCGCCCTGATTTCCGTTTACGACAAGACCGGTCTGGAGGAACTTGCAGCCGGACTGCACGCAGCAGGAGTCAAGCTGGTATCCACCGGATCCACCGCCAAGCGCATTGCCGCAGCGGGTATCCCGGTCTCCGAGGTCGAGGAAGTTACCGGTTCCCCGGAAATGCTTGACGGTCGCGTCAAGACCCTGCACCCGCGCGTGCACGGCGGTATCCTTGCCGACCGTCGCGTCCCGGCGCACATGGAAACCCTGTCCGAGATGGACATTGAGACCTTCGATCTGGTGGTCGTAAACCTCTACCCATTCGTTGAGACAGTGCGTTCCGGCGCGCAGGGCGACGACGTTGTTGAGCAGATCGACATTGGCGGACCGGCGATGGTTCGCTCCGCGGCCAAGAACCACGCTGCGGTATCGATCGTTGTTGACCCGGCAGCCTACGGTGCGGTTGTCACCGCTGCTGCCTCCGGTGGCTTCGATCTGAAGACCCGCCAGCGCCTAGCGGCGAAGGCCTTCGCGCACACCGCTGCCTATGACACCGCTGTTGCTTCGTGGACCGCTGCCCAGTTCCTTGACGAAGACGGCGACGGACTCATCGATTGGCCGGCCTACACCGGTCTGGCTTTGGAGCGTTCCGAGGTTCTGCGCTACGGCGAAAACCCGCACCAGCAGGCAGCAATGTACGTGGACAAGTCTGCTCCGGCTGGCATCGCCCAGGCCGATCAGCTGCACGGCAAGGCCATGAGTTACAACAACTACGTCGATGCCGATGCCGCACTGCGTGCAGCCTTCGACTTTGATACCCCTGCCGTAGCAGTCATCAAGCACGCCAACCCGTGCGGCGTGGCAGTTGCTTCGGCAGATGCCGCAGACCCGATCGCCGATGCGCACGCCAAGGCACACGCAACCGATCCGCTCTCCGCCTTCGGTGGCGTTATTGCCGCAAACCGCACGGTCACCGCGGGCATGGCAAATTCCGTGAAGGACATCTTCACCGAAGTTGTTATTGCTCCTGACTTTGAGGCGGAAGCAGTTGAGATTCTTTCCAAGAAGAAGAACATTCGCCTGCTGGCACTGCCCGAGGGCTACGGCCGCTACCCGAGCGAAATTCGTCAGGTTTCCGGCGGCGTGCTGGTCCAGATGAGCGACAAGGTTGACGCCGACGGCGATAACCCGGCGAACTGGACCCTGGCAGCCGGCGAAGCCGCAGACGCTGCAACCCTTGCCGATCTGTCCTTCGCCTGGACCGCGGTGCGCGCCGCGAAGTCTAACGCCATCCTGCTGGCCAAGAATGGTGCAGCGGTAGGCATTGGCATGGGCCAGGTCAACCGCGTGGATTCCTGCAAGCTCGCAGTAGAGCGCGCAAACACCCTGGGTGTCACCATCGAATCCACGGTTGATGCGGCCGGCGGTGCCTCAGGTACCGGAGACGCGGTTTCCGAACAGCGCTCGCACGGTGCCGTTGCGGCATCCGATGCATTCTTCCCGTTCGCCGATGGCCTGCAGATCCTCCTGGACGCCGGCGTGCGCGCCGTTGTACAGCCAGGCGGTTCGGTGCGCGATGAAGAGGTCATTGCCGCGGCCAACGAAGCTGGCATCACCATGTACTTCACCGGTGCGCGTCACTTCTTCCACTAGGAAAAGCTCTACTGGCTAAGCCAGTGAAAAGGCTGCCTCCGGCATTCCCTGCAAGGGGAACGCCGGAGGCAGCCTTTTCGTTAACTGCGGATACTTCGCGCCTTCCTTAGCCATGGGATTTGGGCGTGGGGCCGATCAGTGCTGCTTGTCGAGATTGACGAAGAACGCCATGACCACGCCGACGGTGGCCAGTAGAGCACCGACGATGAAGGAAACATGAGCTCCGGAGAACAGTGCGTGAGCTACATCCGATCCGGACTCAAGCTTTGCGGTGGAGAGCAGGGACATGATGGTCACGAAGATGGTGGTGCCGATGGCGCCACCGAGTTGCTGTCCGGTATTGAATAGTGCAGATCCGTGGCCGTAGAGGCGGGGCTCAACGGTGGACAGCGCCGATGACATCAACCCCGTCATCAGCAGCGCCAGGCCAATGGAGAAGATGACGTGGTTGATCATGAACATCCATAGAGCGGTGTCCGCATCCACACTGACATACAGCCACTGGCCAGCGGCCAGCATTGCAGCACCGGGGATCAGCACCGGTCGGGGGCCGAAGCGATCAAAGACGCGACCAAAAATTGGTGAGACGATCGCCTGGGCCAGACCTCCGGGCAATAACATCATGCCGATGGACAGCGTGCTGAAGCCCGCCCCGGATTCCAGGATGATCGGTAACATCACGATGGTGCCCAACAGGGTGCCAAAAGCGATCATGATCAGTAGCAAGGAAAGGGTGAAGGTGCGGGATTTGAAGGGGGTCAGGTTCAGCAATTCCTTGCCGTCCCGGGTCAGCCGAACCTGCCGCTTGATGAACAAGGCCAGCGCGAGCAGAGCAATGACGAAGCAGGAGATGGTTAGCGCGGGATTGTCACCGAGGTGTTCAAGCGTGGAAATGCCGTAGACCAGCAGGCCGAAAGCGAGTGCGGAGAGCACTACCGAAAGTACGTCGAGCGGAATCTTGCGGGCTTGGAACGGGACCTTGATGAAGATGATGCCTAGGGCAAGGATGATCACGGCCAGTGGGGCCATCAGGATGAAGATGTAGTGCCAGGAAAAAGAGTTGACGATGGCGCCGGAAACCGTCGGACCGATGGCCGGGCCCACGGAGATAACGATGGCGTTCAAGCCCATGATTGCCCCGCGTTTGTGCCTGGGCACCAACTGTAGGGTGGTGGTCATCAGCAGTGGAAGCACGATCGCGGTGCCGACGGCTTGGATCACGCGGGCCACCAGCAGGAACGCGAAGGTTGGCGCGAAAATGGCCAGAACCGTGCCGAGGATAAAGCTGGATAATGCGAAAGTGAACAGGCTCCGGGAGCTGAAGCGCTGCAGCAGGTAACCGGTCATCGGGATGATGACCGACATGGTCAGCAGGAACCCGGTGGTTAACCACTGTCCCGCGGATGCAGAGATCGAGAGGTCTGCCATGACCGCCGGCAGGGCGACGCTGAGCACCGTTTCATTCAAGATCATGAGGAATGCGGCAAGAGCCATGGCTCCGATAATGCCGACTAACTGCCGGGTCGGCAGCGCCGGGGCTGATTTTTGGGGTGGGGCTGCGGATTCAGAAAGTGTTTCTGAGACGGGAATGGCCATTGGATGAGTACCTCTTTCAGGGGGAAGCAACCAAATAGTGTCACACCATGACATCTTTTCGTAAGCCAAACATGTCACGATGTGACAAGATGCATACGGGGTGCTGGCATTCGGCCCGGTTTGGGACTGCTGCCGTACCAGTGGTTTTTGGAGGGTAATTGTTGTGGGTATTCGTGAACGTCACCGCACCCAAATGCTCAATGAGATTCAGGCAGCGACCCTGGATCTCATTGAAGCCAAGGGCTTGGCTGCCACGACGGTCGGGCAGATTGCCGAGCGCGTAGGAATCTCCGAACGCACGTTCTTCCGCTATTACCAGTCCAAGGAGCACGCACTCATGCCGGGACAAGCGGGGCTGGCGGATTCCCTCAGGCGTTATGAGCCAGCTGCCGATAATGCTGCCGAAATCCTTCTGGAACTGATCGGGGCGTGCCGGGAGAATTTTGCCTTCGAGATCGAACATCGAGATTTTCGCAGGATCTCCCGACTACTCATTAAGGAGCCGGGGCTCAGGAGTTTTGTGGCGGGGCAGGAGCAAGAGCTGGTTCAGCTTTTGAGTGCGGAACTGGTGAAAAGTGGTCTCGTGCAGGCGGTCCAGGCAGTGCTCATAGCTGAGTTGACCGCTACTATCTGGCGGGTGTCGTGGCAGGCTTTTGGGCAGGCCGAGCTCGATAGCGTCGTTTCAAGCCCGTTGGAGCATTTTGACCGGGCCGCTTCTGCCCTCAGAGGGCTCTTCGTGCAGCCCTGAGGGGTGGCTGGCCGCGGCCGGTTTGTGCGTGGCGAGCCATGGCTAGAACCTGCTCTGCGCCGAATCTCAGTTACGCATCAGTAACTGAAGTGCTTTATCGTCGAGTTAATGTATCTTCACTCACATTGGGTGCATGTTCCGTGTTGTTCAACGGTTTGCTTCGCTACTTAAAGGTGGATTTGGGGCCAAATTCGGGTAAGTTGGGGATGTTGAGATCAATTCGGACCACTCATATCCGAGAAGACCGTTCAGGGAGACGCCTCACCTATGGCCAAGATTATTTATACCCACACCGACGAAGCTCCGATGTTGGCAACCCACTCTTTCCTGCCGATTGTCGAAGCATACGCCTCGACAGCGGGTGTAGAGATCGAGACCCGCGACATTTCGCTGGCCGGCCGCATCATTTCCGTCTTTGGTGACTACCTCACCGCAGAACAGCAGATTCCCGACGCCCTAGCCGAGCTCGGTGCCCTGGCCAAGAGCCCGGATGCAAACATCATTAAGCTGCCGAACATTTCGGCTTCCATCCCGCAGCTGAAGGCAGCAATCGCCGAACTGCAGGCCGCTGGCTACGCACTGCCGGATTACCCGGATAACCCGTCATCCGACGAGGAAACCGATATCCGAGCCCGCTACGACAAGATCAAGGGTTCTGCTGTGAACCCGGTTCTGCGTGAAGGTAACTCGGATCGCCGCGCACCATTGAGCGTAAAGAACTACGCCCGCAAGAACCCGCACTCCATGGGTTCCTGGACGGCGGACTCCAAGACCAACGTCGCCACCATGGCCGAAGACGACTTCCGCGCTAACGAGAAGTCCGTGGTCATCGATAAGGACCAGAACCTTTCCATCCGCTTTGTCAGCGAAGACGGAGACGTCAAGGTCCTGAAGAAGTCCCTTCCGGTGCTCAAGGACGAAATCATTGACGGCACCGTCATGCACGCCGCTTCACTGAGCAAGTTCCTCAAGGACGCGGTGGCCCGTGCCAAGGCAGAAGACGTGCTCTTCTCCGCACACCTGAAGGCGACCATGATGAAGGTCTCGGACCCAATCATCTTCGGCCACGTCGTCAAGGCATACTTCTCCGAGCTCTTCGAGACCTACGGCGAACAGCTCGCCGCTGCCGGCCTGAACCCCAACAACGGCCTTGCCGCAATCCTCGGTGGCTTGGATGAACTCACCGACGATGTACGCGCCGGTGTTGAGGCTCTGATCGCCAAGGGTCTGGAAGATGGTCCGGCATTGGCCATGGTCGATTCCGATAAGGGAATCACCAACCTGCACGTGCCATCCGACGTGATCGTCGATGCTTCCATGCCTGCCATGATCCGCACCTCGGGTCACATGTGGGGCGCAGATGGCCAGGAACACGACACCCTGGCAGTCCTTCCGGATTCCTCCTACTCGGGAGTCTTCCAGGCCGTCATCGAGGATTGCCGTGCAAACGGTGCCTTCGATCCGACCACCATGGGTACGGTTCCAAACGTTGGCCTGATGGCTCAGGCAGCCGAGGAATACGGATCGCACGATAAAACCTTTGAAATCAAGGCAGCCGGCCACGTCCAGATCCTGGATGCAACCGGTGGCGTACTCATCGAGCACCAGGTCTTCGAAGGCGATATCTGGCGCGCCTGCCAGACCAAGGACATCCCGGTCCGCGACTGGGTCAAGCTTGCCGTCAACCGTGCCCGCGCCAGCCAGACCCCAGCGGTCTTCTGGCTTGACGATTCTCGTGCACACGACACCGTGCTGATCTCCAAGGTCAATGAGTACCTCAAGGATCACGACACCGAGGGTCTGACCATCGAGATCCTGGCTCCGATCGAGGCCACTAAGTACACTATCGAGCGCATCCGCCGCGGCGAGGACACCATCTCGGTCTCCGGCAACGTGCTGCGTGACTACCTCACCGACCTGTTCCCGATCCTCGAATTGGGCACCAGCGCCAAGATGCTTTCCATCGTGCCGCTGATCGCCGGTGGCGGACTATTCGAAACCGGTGCCGGTGGCTCCGCCCCGAAGCACGTTTCGCAGCTGGTAAGCGAAAACCACCTGCGCTGGGATTCACTGGGCGAATTCCTGGCTCTTGCGGTCTCCTTCGAGCACCTGGCAACCACCGCTGGCAACGCTCGCGCACAGATCCTTGCCGACACCCTTGACGCGGCAACCGGCACCTTCCTGCTGGAAAACAAGTCGCCCAAGCGCAAGGTTGGCGAGCTGGATAACCGCGGCAGCCACTTCTACCTGGCCAAATACTGGGCAGAAGAGCTCTCCGCGCAGACCAAGGACGCCGAGCTGGCAGCAGCCTTCAAGGCAGTATCCGAGGCACTGGGGAACAACGAGGAAGCAATTGTTTCCGAGTTGGCAGCAGTTCAGGGTGTTGCCGTTGACCTGGGTGGCTACTACCGCCCGGTTGAAGAGAAGGTTTCGGCCATCATGCGCCCGAGCGCCACGCTGAACACCGCGCTGGAACTGCTCAAGAAGTAGTTTCTGCCGTTCACAACGGCGGGCCGTCTTCTCTCCTTTTGGGAAAAGGCGGCCCGCCGTTTGTATTTGTAGCTTCGTTACCCGAGGATCAACTTGTTTGACGGCATACTGTTCCCATGACGCAAATACTCTGGATCAATGGCGCATTTGGCTCCGGTAAGACAACTACCGCCCAAAAACTCTTGGAGCTACTGCCCGGTGCTCGTCTCTTTGATCCCGAGATAGTGGGATTCATGCTCCGTCACTACATCACCGAACCTATCAAGGATTTTCAGGACTGGCCGGCATGGCGAGGATTGGTTCCGGAAGTCGCTGCACAGATGCTTCGGCACTATGGAGGAGTTCTGGTGGTGCCCATGACGATCCTGCGTGAGGACTACTTGACAGAGATTCTTGCCGGATTGACGCTGCAAGGCATCGAATACCAACATATTTTGCTCGATGTCTCCGAGGCGGAATTGATCCGTCGTATCGAGTCCGACACCGTTGAAACAGGTGCCCGACAATGGCGTCTTGAGCATGTTGAAACATATGTACAGAACCGTGAGTGGTTGCGCGCGAACTCCCACGTGGTGGAAAGCCGCAGGCTTAATGCAGAACAGGTGGCCAGCGTGATCGCCGGCCACCTTGCAGCGCTCACATCGTAGGGGCTAGAGCCCTCTGCCGCCTTCCCAGATGGCCTCGGAGGTGCCGGTGAGCAACGAGTTCACCGATACTGCTTGGGCATCGGTAAACGAGGCAATGTAATCGACAATGGCTCGGGCACGTCCCAAGCGTTGGATTTCTTGATGATCGATATTGCCAAGCACGCTCTTGTCCGTTGAATGTAGCTGGCTGTATTCCCCGGTGGCGGCCTCGACCGAATCCAGTAGCCTGCGTGGGGCACGGGCGGCATCATATTTATCATCGAGCCATGCGGCAAAGCCCTCGGCTAGTGAGCGCAGGATCCGGGTTTGTCCACGCTGGTAGAGGGCTAAATCCGAGCGGTCCAGCACAAAGCGGGAGTGAACAAACTTCAGCACGACCACGTCGTGCCAGGCGGCATCGCTGAGCCGGACGTGACCGCTGCGAATCGTGGGGTTTCGTTCAACGGTAATTGAAGCCTGCAGCCTATCGATCCAGCGCCTAGTGAACGCGGTGACGGCCCGATCCGCATCCAAGCCGCCGTCATAGGGCAGCGAGAGCAGCCCCTCGACAAGATCGTGTTGGATGCGTTGCACCGATTCACGAAAGGCCAACGCATTGGCTATCCATGGATCCTTGGCCAGCACACGGCGCCAGGCACGCTCAAGCCCGTGGCCCGGGCGGCGCGGATCAAGTTCGTGTTCCGAAAGTCTGGTCATTGAAGAACCTGCATTGAGCCAGGCGGTGAGTTCGGCGGACACCGTTGTATATTGCAGAACCCCGGCGCGGTAAAAATCATCGAGGTCGTGCACCGCGTAGGCAATGTCATCGGCAATATCCATGACCGAGCATTCAAGGGTCTGCTGGTTAGCCGCAATATGAGGGAAAACCGAAAGTGCGTCACGCATCTCGGTGGCCTCAATGTCATAGGCCGAATACTTCATGGCTCCACCGCCTACGCTTTCACCCACACCGCGCGGCAAAAGTTCCGGTGAAATCTCGGGGGAATTGCGCCATTGGTTCCGGGTCCACGGGTATTTCAATACCGCTGCCTTGACGGCGCGAGTCAGATTCAATCCACGTGCGCTGGCATCGCAGCTATCGAGCGCGGTGAGGATCCTGAAGGATTGGGCATTTCCTTCGAACCCATCGGGGAGCCGTAGGACCTTGCGGGCCACGCGGTCCAGTTCTTGTTCGCCCAGGTGCCCAAAGGGCGGGTGGCCCAGGTCGTGGGCCGCGGCTGCGGCTTGGACCACCACCGGATCGCAACCACCGAGCTCGGTTACCAAATCTCGAGTTGCTTCATCGCAGGTGCGCAGCCCAATGGCGATAGAGCGTGCCACGGCCGAAACCTTCAGTGAGTGGGTCAGCCGGTTGTGCACCACGGTGCCTGCCCCTGCCTGCGGGATGACCTGGGTGACCGCCGAAAGTCTGGAAAAATAGGGGGAGAAGCGGATGCGTTCAATATCGACGCGGAAGTCGTCCTCGTCCGGACGCGGCGCTTCGGGGATCATGCGCTGCCGGCCGCCGGTTAGATGTGTCTGGTTCCTGTATTCCATGATGCGCACCAGCCTAGTTTGTCTTGGCTCAACCGTGGTGGCGAACCACGGAATCATTGGCAAGAAACAGCAGTTCAAGGAGCTAGCTTGAATGCAAATAGCTATGGCCGGCACCTATGCAAGGCACCGGCCACAGCTAGTGGGGGATGAGAGCTCTCTTTGCTTAGACGAGCGTCTTCACCGGGGTCGGCAACGGTACATTGATTTCCGGTACGTAACGCACCGCACCCTTATCCGCCGACAGTGCGAAGGCGGCGTAGGCACGCAGCGCGGGGGAAACCACGCGGTCGCGGTCACGTGGCTGGTAGCCGATGGTGGCTTCCAGGACCTCGCGGCGGCGATCCAATTCCGCGTCGCTGACCTCAAGGGTGATGGCGCGAGTCGGGATATCGATGGAGATCGTGTCGCCGTTCTCCACCAAGGCAATGGCGCCGCCTGCGGCAGCCTCGGGGGAGATGTGCCCGATCGAAAGACCGGAGGTGCCACCGGAGAAGCGGCCATCGGTGATCAATGCACACTTGGCACCCAAGCCAAGTCCCTTGAGGAATGAGGTGGGGTAGAGCATTTCCTGCATGCCCGGACCGCCACGTGGGCCCTCATACCGGATGACAACTACATCGCCGGGAACGATTTCCTTGCTCAGGATTGCGGTGACTGCATCATCCTGGGATTCGAAGACCACTGCCGGACCGGAGAAGGTGAAGATCGACTCGTCTACACCGGCGGTCTTGACTACACAGCCATCCACTGAGATGTTACCGCGCAACACGGCCAGGCCGCCCTCAACGGAGTGGGCATTTTCCATCGAGTGGATGCAGCCGTTCTTGGCATCCAGATCCAAGGTGTCCCAGCGTTCGGACTGGGAGAAGGCCTCGGCCGAACGCACGCAGCCCGGGGCCGCGTGGAACAGCTCAACGGCGGTCTCGGTGGCCTTGCCTCCACGGATGTCCCAGTCATCAAGCCAGGAGCGCAGGTCGGTGCTGTGGATGGAGCGGACGTCGTGGCGCAGGCGCCCGCCGCGATCCAGCTCGCCCAAGATAGCGGGGATGCCACCGGCGCGGTGCACGTCCTCAACCAGATAGTCGCCGTTGGGAGCAACCTTGGTCAGGCAGGGGGTGCGGCGGGAGATCTCATCAATGTCATCGAGCGTGAAGTCCAGTTCCGCTTCCTGAGCGGTGGCCAGCAGGTGCAGGATGGTGTTTGAGGAACCGCCCATGGCAATGTCCATGGTCATGGCGTTCTCGAAGGCCGCCCGGTTGGCGATGGCGCGCGGCAGCACCGAGGCGTCGTCGTCGAAGTAGTAGGACTTGGTGATGTCCACGATCGCGCGTCCGGCATCCTCATAGAGGTCCTTGCGGGCAGTGTGGGTTGCCAGCGTGGTGCCGTTGCCCGGCAGCGAGAGGCCCAAGGCCTCGGTGAGGCAGTTCATCGAGTTGGCGGTAAACATGCCCGAGCATGAACCACAGGTGGGGCACGCTGCTTCTTCAACGCTCAGCAGGTCCTCATCGGTGACCGAGTCATTCACGGCATCGGCGATGGCGGAGATCAGGTTCAGTCGCTTGCGTACCGTTCCATCCACCAGCACTGCGGTGCCACCCTCCATCGGTCCGCCGGAAACAAAGACGGTGGGGATGTTCAGGCGCATGGCTGCCATCATCATGCCCGGGGTGATCTTGTCACAGTTGGAGATGCAGATCAGTGCATCGGCGCAGTGGGCATTGACCATGTATTCGACCGAGTCGGCAATCAAATCGCGTGAAGGCAGCGAGTAGAGCATGCCGCTGTGTCCCATGGCGATTCCGTCATCGACGGCAATTGTATTGAATTCGCGCGGGATGCCGCCGGCTTCGATGATGGCATCTGAGACTATGCGGCCCACCGGCTGCAGGTGGGTGTGGCCGGGGACAAACTCGGTAAAGCTGTTCGCCACGGCGATGATTGGCTTTCCAAAGTCGGAGCCCTTGACTCCGGCGGCGCGAAGTAGGGCGCGGGCGCCGACCATATTGCGGCCGTGGGTGACTGTTCGTGAACGTAATTCAGGCATAGTCCAAGTCAATCAGCAGTTCCCAAAGATCGGAAGGCGGCGCTAATACTAGTAGTGGCAGTGATAGATTTAGAGTCATGAGTGAAGCACGCAGAATGGAATTAGGGCAGTTTCTGCGGGATCGGCGCGTTAACCTGGTACGCGCAGAATTAGGCCTTCCACCCATTGGCCGCAACCGCACCCTAGGCTTGCGTCGAGAAGAGATTGCCGCTTTCGCCGCGGTCAGCGTCACCTGGTACACCTGGCTTGAACAGGGACGCGACATTAACGCCTCCCGTCAGGTCCTAGAATCCATTGCCCGAGTACTCACCCTGACTCATGCCGAAACCGCGTACCTGCTGGCCATGGGCGGTTATACGCCGACTCCGGCCACCGAGGTCACCAGCATTGAACAGGCACCCGATCACCTGCAACGATTGCTAGACACCCTTGACTTCCCGGCCTTTGCGGTGGCCCCGGACTGGGGGATTGCCGGGTGGAACCGTGCCTATGCCGGGCTCTACTCACGCATTGACTCGGTGGACCCGAGTGAGCGAAACCTGCTCTGGCTGATTTTCACCGATCCTCATCTGCGTCAGATGCTTCCGGACTGGGAAGAAACCTCACGGCACTTCGTGGCGGAATTCCGTGCCGAGGCAGGTGCCCGGCTCGGTTCCGCGGCGCACGCGGCACTGATCGGTCGGTTGAGTGAAGCCAGCGTGGAGTTTGCCAAACTCTGGGCGGACCGCGGAGTTGAGCGTTTTGCCTCTAGGCAGCGCATCTTCCTACACCCCGAGGCCGGGGAACTGATTTTTGAACAGCACCGCTTGGTGCCCTCTGATGCGCCGGAGCTGCACCTAGTGATGTATGCACCGGTGCCTGGAACTTCAACGAACGAAAAAATGCGCACACTCTTATCCGGTCCAACCTCCTAAACCGATCGGCACCCCGAGAAATTATCAATGGTGCTGAAGAACTGCTGGTGCCGGAGTGCAACGTCACAAATGCTTCACGAGCGGTGCCCGACGTAACCAAAGATGCCAAATTCTCCAATAAACTCGCGGAATTTGGCGCACCTCATCACGTAATAATGTGACGCCGTCGGGCAGCGATCATGACGAATCCCTGTCACATGAAGTGTTTTTGCCTTTCGTGACGCACCTGCCGCCCTGCGCCTTGCAAGGTGCATCTGCCGGGAACAAGATAGATACATCAACCATCAAGAGCGGCTGAGAGATCTGGCTCGTTGACGCCGCAGCAACCATTACCAAGAATGGATTCCTCCTTATGTGGGGCGTCTATTCGGTGAGGGTGCTAAGGCCAGAAGCGATGGAGCACCTTTAGCATCCGCTCATCATCGCCGTAGAAAACCGTCACCGGTTTTTCGCGGCTTTATTTGCGGACCCCCTGAAGTCTCCCTCGTATCGACGAGGAGAAACACATGAGTATTGCAGCGTCTGCGGCCCCGCCGTCACTGTCCTACGAGCTGTACCCACCGGTGAACCGAGCTGCTTCAGAAAGTATCTTCAAAAGCATCGAGGCACTGGAAAGTACCGACCCCGACTACGTCTCGGTCACCTACTCGGGAACGCACACCCGTCGGCGTGCTTCCCTGGACTTGATCGAACACCTCATCCAGAACACCAGACTGCGGCCCCTAGCCCACCTCACCTGTGTGGGAGAGAGTAAGCAGTCACTGGAAAATCTGATTCGACACTTTATCTCGTTGGGAGTCCGTGGCGTATTAGCACTGCGCGGAGACTTGCCAACGGATCCGGATGGATGGCGTGGCGAATTCCCTTTCGCCCGCTACCTGATTGAACTCATTCGTGAAGTTGAAACCGACCACTCGGCAGCCTTAGCAGGTGGACGGCTGGGGGTTGGCGTGGCTGCCTACCCTATCCAACATCCCGAATCACCATCGTTTGATCACGACGTTGAAGTCTTGCTGGGTAAGGAGCGCTCCGGCGCTAACTACGCAATCACCCAGGTGTACTTCCGTCCCGAGGAATACACGAACCTTGTCATCGCGGCACGGAAGGCGGGGGTGAGCATCCCGATCATCCCGGGAGTTATTCCGCTGTCGAGCCCTAAACGATTCGACCGACTGGCTTCCATGGTCGGAGTAGCCCCGGACCCACTGCTAGCTCACGCATTGGAAACTGCCTCATCGGATGCCGAACGCCACAAGATCGGTGTTAATGCGGCAGCGAACCTGGCCCAACGCGCCTTTGACGACGGCGCACCAGGAGTTCACCTTTACACCTTCAATGACCACAGAGGCTCACTGGATGTCATTGAAAAGTTAGAACTTCCACGCACCAGAGCATTGGCTAACAACATGTGGGCCGAACGCGCAGCTGTCTAGCCGCACACTTCATCACCACAAACTTTTACATTCAAGGAGAATCACCATGTCGAAAGCAACATTCCCCGCAGTTTCCATCCTCGGCTACCCACGCATCGGGCCAAACCGCGAACTGAAAAAAGCACTTGAATCGCACTGGGCGGGACGCAGCGAAGAACCAGCATTGCACGCCTCGGCTTTCGAACTACAGCAGGCGAACAACGCAAAGCTCACCGCCCTTGGCCTAAATGCCACAGACGCCTCACTGCCGGGCGACTTCGCCTACTATGACCAGGTCTTGGACGCTACAGTTGCACTCTCTGCCCTACCAGCCCGATTCGCAGACCTGGCCGGCAAAAACGGTTCAATCAACACAGCAGCCTCCTTCATATTGGCTCGTGGCGATGAAAGCCGTGCCCCACTGGAAATGACCAAGTGGTTCGACACCAACTACCACTATCTGGTTCCTGAAATCGGCGAAACCACCCAGATCATCCCCAACGCAGGTAATTTGGTGGAATCCTTCAAGGCTCACCAAGCGGCCGGGAATATCATCCGCCCAACGCTCGTTGGCCCCCTCACCTACCTGCTGCTGGCCAAGGCAGAAGACGGAGCCGCGGAAGGCTTTGATCCACTGAGCCGGATCGATGAAGTTGTCGCAGCCTACGCAGCGATCCTTGCCGAACTCGGTGCCGCAGGAGCACCCTGGGTACAGATTGATGAGCCGGCATTGGTCACGGACCGTGGCGCCGCACTTGCGGTACCCGGTGCACTTGTCGAGACCGTCTATACGACCCTTGCGGCTGCCACCGCACGCCCGGCGCTCTTTGTCACCACGGGGTACGGAACCGCGGGCGATATCAACCGCCCGGGTGCCGCCCAAGGTATTTTGGCCCGCGCCGGAGCCGATGCGGTACATGCCGATTTGATCCGCGGTCAGCATCCAAGTGCAGAATTCTTGGGCGATCTTGCCGGTTCCACATTGGTCGCAGGCATCGTTGACTCACGCAATATCTGGCGCAACGACCTTGCTGCTTCGCTGGGCGTCGTACAGCAATTGCGTATCGAAGTGCAGAACGCCGGTGGCGTACTTGCCGTGGGCACAGCCACCTCGCTGCAGCACGTTCCACACGATGTCGCCCTTGAAAAGAACCTGCCGGCTCACCTTCCTCAATGGCTGGCCTTCGCCAACCAAAAAGTCGTCGAGGTCATCACCCTTGCCAAGGGCCTGGCCCGGGGCGAATCAGCGATTGCCGCAGAACTTGCGGCAGCGGAATCAGCAATCACCCACCGGGCCTCCTTTGCCGGCACCACGGTTCCTGCAGTTCGCCAACGCCTTGAGGCCCTGAATGATGCAGACTTTGCTCGCTCGGATTCGGTGATTCGTGACGAAGCACAGGATCTAGCACTGCATCTGCCACCGCTGCCAACGACCACCATTGGTTCCTTCCCGCAGACCTCCGAGGTCCGCACGGCACGTGCCGCACACCGCAACGGCAGCATCGACGATGCCGCCTACGAGGGCTTCCTCAAGGCAGAAATTGCCCGCGTTGTAGAACTTCAGGAGTCCCTGGGCCTCGATGTCTTGGTGCACGGTGAGGCCGAACGCAACGACATGGTGCAGTACTTTGCCGAGAACTTTGAGGGTTTCTCGGAAACCGAAAACGGTTGGGTCCAGTCCTACGGCTCGCGTGCCACTCGCCCCTCAATCCTCTGGGGTGATGTCTCCCGCCCGGTGGCCTTCACGGTTCCGTGGATTTCTTACGCAGCCTCGCTGACCAACAAGCCACTCAAGGGCATGCTGACCGGCCCGGTCACCATCCTGGCCTGGAGCTTCATCCGCGATGACCAGCCACTTTCGGTTTCCGCAAATCAGGTTGCACTAGCCCTGCGCGATGAAATCGATGACCTGCAAGATGCCGGCATTGGCATTATTCAGGTTGATGAGCCGGCCCTGCGCGAACTGCTTCCCCTACGCAAGGAAGACCAAGCCGCCTACCTGAAGTGGTCGGTTGATTCCTTCCGCCTCTCCACCGCCGGTGCCAAGGATGCAACCCAGATCCACACCCACCTGTGCTATTCGGAATTTGGTGAAATCATCGACGCGATCGACGCACTCGATGCGGATGTTACCTCGATCGAGGCTGCCCGCTCTCGCATGGAAGTCACCGCGGATCTGACCGAGTTCGGTTACTCACGCGGTATCGGTCCGGGCGTCTACGACATTCACTCGCCACGTATTCCCTCAACCGAGGAAGTCGCCGAGCTCATTGACATCGCTTTGGCTTCGTTGCCTGCCAAGCAGCTGTGGATCAATCCAGACTGTGGTCTGAAGACTCGTGGCTACGCGGAGACTGAAGCTTCTTTGGCGAACGTGGTGCAGGCGGCAGTCAGCGCCCGCGCCACGTTGGGTGCAAGCGTCTAAACGCGGCGCGACACTAGATTTTCACCTTCCGACCACTACCTCGAGTCCCAATCTTGGTCTTGGATCTGGATGTGAGAAATAGGGGGGGATGAGTGCTCTGCTGTCACCCGCAAATGACACCAGAGCACCAATCCACACCCACCTTCCAAATTTTGAACAAGCCGTCCGAAAGGCACGATCATGGACATCAATACCCGGAACAACGCCACCACCGAAATTCATACTGGCTACAGCCCCACCGGTCCCCACCGTCCCATGACCGTGCCCATCTACAATTCGGCTGCCTTTGAATTCCCAAACTACGCAACAGCAGCAGAACTCTTTGCGCTGAAGAAGCCCGGCTTCACCTACTCACGCACCGGCAACCCAACTGTTGCCGTATTGGAAGCACGGGCCGCGGCACTCGAGGGCGGTGTGGGTGCCATCGCCACTGCAACGGGCCAGGCAGCAGTTGCCATCTCCCTGCTCGCCTTGTTGCAGGGGCCCAATCACCTGGTTGCTTCAAACAAGCTCTACGGTGGCACCGTTGATCTGCTCACGGATACCTTTGCCGACTTCGGCATCACTGTCACCTTCGTAGACCCGGAAGATCCGGCGCAGTGGGCAGCAGCGATCACTGAGAAGACTCGTGGCTTTCTGCTTGAATCCGTCTCCAACCCGCTGATTACCCTTGTAGATTTGCGAGCCATCACCGATATTGCCCACGCATCTGGCATCCCGGTAGTAGTAGATAACACCTTGGCAACCCCTGCAGCCTACAAACCGATCGAATTTGGCGCAGATGTTGTTGTGCATTCGGCGACTAAGGCGCTGGCCGGACATGGATCGGTTCTTGGGGGACTGGTTATTGATGCTGGAACCTTTGATTTCTCGGATGCGGCACGTTGGCCACAGATCGCCGCGGCGAAGGCCCGTTATTATGGAGATTCCTTGCTTGAACGCTATGGAGTTCAGGCCTACTTGATGCTTGCACGCTCCAAATTCCTCCATGATCTGGGCCCGACTCTGGCTCCGGCCTCCGCGTCAGCGATTCTTACGGGTATTGAGACGCTCTCGCTGCGTGTGGCCAAGGCTCAAGAAAATATTCTTGCCGTAACCCAAGCTTTGGAAGTACACCCGGCCGTGGCCAAGGTTCATCATCCTTCGCTGCGGGATCATCAAGATTATGAGCTGGCGGAAAAGGATTTTCCTCGGGGAACGGGCTGTGTTTTCTCCTTTGATCTGCTGGACCCCACCGCGGTACCGGCAGTTGTTGATTCGCTCAAGCTTTTTGCTCTGGCAGCAAACATTGGGGACGCTCGCTCGCTGGTAGTTCATCCGGCGGCCATGACCCACTGTCGACTTAGCGATGACCAGTTGGCAGCTGCTGGAATCCGGCAGGGCACACTGCGTGTTTCGGTTGGCCTAGAAAATGCCGATGACCTGATCGCCGATCTTTACTCGGCACTCGAATCCCTGATTACGGTGCCAAATATTTCTCTCCATGAATCCGTTAGCGCCTAGAAGAAGAACGATGATGAGCAAGCTACAGAACACTACCGAATCCTTGAACAGCCATTCATTCAACACCCTGGCCATCCATGCGGGACAAGCGCCCGACCCACTGACCGGTGCCGTCATTCCTCCGATTTATCAGACCAGCACCTTTGTTCAAGATGGCATCAATGTGCTGCGCAATGGACACGAGTACTCACGTGGTTCGAATCCCACGCGTAATGGCTTTGAAACCCAACTCGCCACCCTGGAAGCAGGGCATGCAGGTTTTGCTTTTGCCTCGGGCATTGCCGCCGAGGATGCACTGCTGCGTGCGGTATTAGAACCGGGTGATCATATTGTGCTGGGTGCAGATGGGTATGGGGGAACTAATCGGCTGATCAACCGACTTCACGGTAAGTGGGGGATCACCAATACTCCGGTAGACATCACAGACCTTGGCGCTGTTGCCGCCGCGGTACAGCCAGGAAAGACAGCACTTTTGTGGGTGGAGACACCGTCCAACCCGTTACTGGGCATCGCAGATCTTGCCGGGTGGGCCAAAATCGCCCAAGAGGCCGGGGCACTACTGGTAGTGGATAACACCTTTGCCACTCCGTTCCTGCAACGGCCCATCACCCTGGGCGCGGATGCCGTGGTGCATTCAACAACCAAATACATTGGTGGACACTCGGATGTTTTGGGAGGTGCCGTCATTGTTGCCGACAAGATCTTCCGCGGTCAGTCATTGGCCGAAACGGTAGGATTCCAGCAATTTGCTGGCGGGGCCGTCGCCGGTCCACAAGACTGTTTCCTCGCCGCCCGAGGATTGAAAACACTGGGGTTGCGTATGGAAAGACACTGCTCAAATGCCGCAGTCATCGCTCAATGGTTGCAGCATCGTGACGAAGTTTCGGCAGTTCTCTACCCGGGGCTCGAATCGCATCCAGGACATGAACTGGCCAAGACGCAAGCGGATGGGTTTGGTGGCATCGTTTCGCTGCAATTTGCCGGTGGTGAGGCCGCGGCACGCGCCTTTGCCGAGAGCACCGAGCTCTTTGCCTTGTCAGTTTCCCTAGGCGGCGTGGAATCGCTGATCTGCTATTCCTCAGAGATGACTCATGCCTCGGTTATCGGCACAAAGCTGGAAATTCCCAAGGATCTGGTGCGACTGAGCGTTGGTATTGAACAGGTTGAAGATCTTCTTGCCGATCTTGAGCTAGGACTTAGCGCGGCACGTAACGCATCGCTTGCGGAGGCATCCGTCTAAAAGAATTCCCGGTCGTGTGCCGGGTACTAAATGTGCGTTGGCCGTGTAAGGGGAGTCTGAGGGGACTGCAACACGGCCAACGCATTTTTTGTGGGTGGACATCAAGATTTCGTCACCGGGCAGCAAGGGAAGCGCAAACGTAGGAAGATTGAGACATGGATTTTGAACTACTGATCATTACCGATTGCCCCAACAGTGCACCAGCTGCCGAACTCTTCACGAAAGTTATGGAAGCCGCGAATCTGAATGCAACAGATCTAAAAATCCGCGAACTGAGATCCGAAACCGAAGCACAGGCCTTGGGGTTTCATGGATCGCCCACCTTTGCGGTAGCGGGTCAGGACCTTTTTGCATCGGCAGCGGAGCCCGCCCTGAGCTGTCGTGTCTATCCAACTCCCACTGGCCTGGCTGGACTGCCTGTCTTTGAGGAGTTATTGGAATCGGTCAATAAAGCAATCGCCGAAAATGATCAAATCAACTAGTTCTCGTTTTGATCAAAATGATCATGAAACGTGGCGCTAAGCGGTGATTTTTATACGTTCAATGGTTTGGAATGGCCGGTTTGGCGTAACATTTGGAGTATGGTCGATCATTTTGCAATGATCAATGCATGTCTTCCGATCAAAATGTGCAACAAAAACCAGAAGTAGCGGGCGAAGAGCGTAGCGCCAAGATAGCGGTAACCCTTTTCCCGCTACTCGTATTGGCGGGCGGAGCCATTGCCCTGCTGACACCTGAATCGTTTTCAGGCTATTCCAAAGCCATTAACCCGCTACTGATGATCATTATGTTTGGCATGGGTCTAACCCTGACCCTGCCGGACTTCGCACTCGTGGTACGAAAGCCACTTCCAGTACTTTTGGGAGTTGTGGCCCAATACCTGATCATGCCGTTATTGGGTCTCGGAATTTCATTACTTTTGCAATTACCCCCGGCACTGGCCGCTGGCGTTATTTTGGTCGGTTGCGCACCGGGTGGAACAGCATCAAACGTGGTGACCTACCTGGCTAAGGGCGATCTTGCGCTTTCGGTGACAATGACCTCGATTTCTACGTTGCTGGCCCCTGTCTTCACACCATTGCTGACTCTTTGGCTTGCGGGCCAATATTTACCCGTTGATGCCGGTTCCATGGCTAAGACCATCGTGCAGATTGTGTTGATCCCCGTGGTGCTGGGACTGGTGCTGCGCGCGCTGCTGCCGGCTCTGGTGGACAAATTGCTTCCTGCCCTTCCCTGGGTTTCGGTCATCGCGATCACCGGCGTGGTCGTCATCGTGGTGGCAGGTAGTGCCGCGGCCATCTTCAGCGCCGGTGCGCTGATCCTGCTGGCCGTCATCCTGCACAACGCGGGCGGCATCGCGCTGGGCTACGGAACGGCCAAACTGTTCAAACAGCCCATAGCCTCGCGCCGCACCATGGCCATCGAGGTCGGCATGCAGAACTCCGGGTTGGCCTCGGGTCTGGCCAAGCAGTACTTCACCCCGGAAGCCGCGCTACCTGGTGCGGTGTTCTCGGTCTGGCACAACCTATCCGGTGCGTTGATCGCCGCCTACTGGCGCCGTTCCAGCGCGAAGAACGCCGAGCGCGAAGCCCTCGAATCCGAGCTCGCTTCCAAGTAGTCAACCGTTGAATCCACATGCCGAAGGTTTCCTCGTTGCCCACATAGTGGGCGACCGGGGAGCCTTCGGCCGTTGTACAGGGTGGGTCCGAAAGGGCCACCTACTCGATGCCGTCGTCCAAGGCTGTCGGTTTTAGTGGGTTACCTTTGTGATGGCTAGCGCGTGCGCGGCCGTATGGGCTGCGTGAATTCTGCTTCCACCACCATTGTTCGGTGTTAGTCACGATTCTTTGCAGTTGGCTATCATGCAACGGGGTGAACCCCGCGGTGAGAAGTTCTTGATAAATGTCATGTGCCGCACCGTGGGACAAGCTATTCCATTGTTGAGGGTTCCGGACCCCGTAACGGTGATCCTTGCACCACGCATTGAGCCTATGTAGCAATTCTGCACCCGTGTCCATAATCGATGCTCCTGGTGGCCCTGATATTAAAGGTGGATTCTTCGTTCCGTTCTTCCTTGACTGGGTCCATGTTCACGTCATGGTGTTTCCCTCTGGTTGCTTGAGTCCCGTTATTATGAGCCTAATCCGCGTGGCATGCATGGACTGCACTACCGCGCACCTTTCTTGTTGAGACATCCTCAAACGAAATATTCGGATACGGCTCTAGGCAACACACACATATCTGCCATGAGATATTGGGTGCGGTGGCTAGCTGCATGGTCCATGGCGAACGCAGTAGCGGTGAGGGTAAACCGGCACACGGTACCTGCAACGAGGTTCACACTTGTGATTGAAAGATGCCGGGGTTAAACGATTTTGCCGTATCGGATTACTGGGGTGGATCAACCCTCGAACGGAGCCGGTAGCACGTCTCTGCTGGAATTAGTGGAGATGATTTCTAATCGTGGATCTTGATGCAAAGCCATGAAGAGTTCCGGTACGGCGGCAACTATCAGCGAATCCGGGTACAGGCCCGTGCCCCATGCGAAGGAACCGGATGGATCCTCAACAAATGCCGGAACCTGGTCCCGCACGCCATGGAAGATGATTTCCTCTAGGCCGATTTCCTCATGCAGGTACTCACGGCCGACAAAGAAACTTGTGCTGGCTTGATCGGTGAATGGTGGCGAGTAGCCGACCCAGCTTCGGGTATGTAAAAACGAATTGGTGCTCACCCACGACCCTAGAATCTCACGCAACGCATTGGCGGTTTCCCTAGCGAGACGACCCAAGGGAGCCGCCGGTAGCACCGCGCCGGGATGCTCCGCGAGGTAACCACTGACAAGTTCGTTGCAGTCGGTAGAAGCAGTGAGCTCGAAACCCAAAGGCAATATTGACGACCAGCTCAGTGGAAGATCGGCGCTGTCTCGGGCGGGAAGGAAGAGACGCAGCATGCGCAGCGCATTAAATTCCTTGCCAATGTAGTTTCGGGCCAACAATACTTCTTCCTTCCTCAGTGCAAGAGCAATGGGATGCAGCGGGGGGCCATGCTGGGGTGCGGAATTTCTTCCGAATCACCGGCGCAGCCCCCCGCTGCTAGGAACTACGAATTACTGGTTCGCGCCAAATCATTCGGGTATCGAATGCCCAGCTGGTGGCGAATGCCATCAAAGATAGCCATCGTATTGATCGAGTGTTCCCACGTCATGGTGGGAGACTCAGTAAGGCCTTCCTGGATGCAGCGGGTCGCTTCACGGAACTCATAGGTGTAGTTCTCGCCCACCGGTTCGAAGACCTCGGTCCGTGCAGGTCCATTAACCGGATGGATGAAGAGCTTGGTGGGGTTGTGTAGCGGGGCGTTGGTGCCCAGCCAACCAGCGGTGCAAGAAACCCGGGCTTCCCGTGTTGATGAACTGTTCAGCGAGACCATCAGCTGTGCATGACGTACACCGGAGTAACCCAAGGTGATGGCCGTCTGCAGATCCACACCATCTTCATTCAAGTCCGCACTAGCCTGGACCGAGGTCGGGAAACCCATGGTACCAATGGCCCAAGTCAACGGGTAGACGGCAAGGTCTAGCAGAGCGCCGCCTCCCGCAGTCGGGTCAAAGAGTCGCCATTGAGGATCGTACTGGGCTTTAAACCCAAGATCTGCCTGAACCCAAGAAGGCTCGCCCAATTCTCCAGACTCTAAAATTTCCATGGCCCTAGCAAACGCAGGGGTAAAGCGTGACCAAACAGCTTCCATGAGGAATAGATCTTGCGCGGCTGCCTCGGCAACCAATGCACGAGCCTCTGCCGCGTTGATGGTCAACGACTTTTCGCAGACTACGTTCTTGCCAGACTTCAAAGCCGCCATGGCAATTTCAAAGTGTTGACCGTGCGGAGTAGCAATGTAGACGGCCTCAATTTCTGGTTCATCAAACATTGCCTGATACGACCCGTAAGCCCACTCAATATCGTGTTCGTCGGCAAATGCGCGTGCTCGTTCCTCGTTGCGTGAGGACACTGCAATCACGTTGGCATCTTCCAACGACTGCAGGTCAGCAATGACCTTTGAAACAATGCGCCCGGTCGAGACTACGCCCCAATTCAGCGAGCGGCCCGTGGCCTTGATCGGCGAGGGGGCGCTTGCGGCGGCGGCAGGTGGTGCCTGGATGTAACTAACCATCGTTGGTGTGCTCCCTAATCAGTTGGGCTTGGTGGAATTACTTTGGTGGAACCTCTAGGGGCATGAGACTACAGAGCTGCGTTGGCCTCACGGTGTTTTGCTGCAAGAACTAGGTAGTGGGCAGCATTTTCTTTCAGTGATTCGACCTCTTCATCGCTGAGCTCGCGGCGGACCTTGGCCGGGACACCGGCTACCAGCGAACGCGGGGGAACCTGGGTGCCTTCAAGGACCAAGGCGCCGGCGGCAACAAGGCAGTTATCGCCAATGACGGCACCGTTCATGATGGTGGCGCTCATGCCGATCAGGCAGTCATTGCCCACGGTTGCCCCGTGGACAACTGCCGAGTGGCCCACCGAGACGCGCTCGCCGATGCTGCAGGGGAAGCCGGTATCTGCGTGAAGTACAACATTGTCCTGCAGGTTGGTGCCCTCCTTGACAGTGATGGTGTCCGAGTCGCCGCGGGCCGAAACCCCATAGAAGGCACTGGAATTTGCCCCGAAGTGCACATCGCCGGAAAGCGTGGCGGTGGGTGCCAAGAACACGCTGGGATCAACGGAAGGAGTAATGGAGTCAATGGTAATGATGTGAGCCATGGCACCAACTGTAGTCGTTGGTAGCTAAGAACACCGGTAGCAGGGGCTTCGCGGACAGCGAAGCCAAACATTGCCAGGTGGTTAGAGGGAGTGGCTCATGAGGTTCGGCGCCGGCGCAGGTAAGCCTTTCCAAGCTGGCGGAGAAACCCTAACCCGTCGAGTATGAGAGGTAGTCAGCAGGGGCTTTTGGGCATTTGCAGGAAATGTGGGGAGAAGTGAGCAGCATGAAAACAAATTTGCTTAGACGATATCCGGTAGTTGTTGCAACGCTTGTGATCTTGCTAGGCACGTTACTGATGCTCCCTGCCGACCTGGGGGATCCGGCCCGGTGGATTGCAAGTATTTTTGCTTTGCTTGTTGCCGCCCAAGTGGGGTGGGGGATGCTCAAGGACATTCTCAAAGGTCACTGGGGAATCGATGTTCTTGCCTTCACCGCCATCCTCGCCACCGTATTTGTTGGTGAATGGATTGCTGCACTGATTATCTGCCTGATGGTCTCCGGCGGTGGGGCCTTAGAAGATTATGCCCAGCAGCGGGCAACTCGTTCACTTTCCGAGCTCATGAACAGGGTTCCCACTCGAGCTCAAATCATTGATGCTCAGGGCAATATCAACGAGGTTGATCTTGCGGAGGTGGCCCGGGGTGACACAGTGATGGTGAAACCTGCCGAAATTCTTCCCGTCGACGGTGTACTGCTGGATGCTGCGGCCGAGTTTGATGAGTCTTCACTGACCGGTGATTCTCTTCCGGTCCACAAACTGGCAGGTGAATCTTTGATGTCCGGTGCCGTGAATGGCAGCACTGCGGTGCGCATGCTGGCCACCGCCAATGCCGCTAATTCGCAGTACGCGCGCATTGTAGAACTAGTCAAAGAGGCCTCGGCGTCCCGAGCCCCGGTGGTCCGTCTTGCCGACCGCTTTGCTGTGCCTTTTACGTTGCTAGCCTATCTGATTGCTGGAGTTGCCTGGTGGTTCAGTGGGGACCCGGTGCGTTTTGCCGAGGTTCTAGTTGTTGCAACCCCGTGCCCATTATTGATCGCAGCCCCTGTCGCCTTCATGGGTGGCATGAGCCGCGCAGCGAAGAACGGGGTGATCGTCAAGGACAGTGGCACCCTTGAGCGACTGGCTGCCGTGAAATCTGCGGCGTTTGATAAGACCGGAACGCTCACTCGTGGCACCCCGGTGCTGCGTTCCATCGAGTTGGCCAGTGGCTATACGGCTGACGAGCTATTGGCACTTGCTGCAGCCGCTGAGCAATACTCGACCCACGTTCTAGCTGCCTCGATTGTTGCTCAGGCCAGGCAGCGCGGACTGCACATAGCGGCAGTTTCCGAAGCCAGCGAGGCCGCGGCCAATGGCGTGAGCGCAGTAGTGGAAGGCAAACGAGTGCTGGTGGGCAAACCTGCCTGGATTGATCCGCAGGTCCAAGGCTTGAGGCGCCATATTCCCGGGCCGGGGGAGTCCTCGGTGTATGTAGGGATTGACGGTGTTTTTGCCGGGACCATTGTTCTAGCTGATGAGCTCCGTCCAGATGCTCATACGATGCTTGACCGGCTACGCGACTTGGGCGTGCAAGAAATGGTGATGCTAACCGGTGAACAACAGGCCACCGCGGATCACATTGCCAAGGAACTTGGACTCGATACGGTGCATGCCGAATGTCTGCCCGAGGACAAGGTGAGGAGAGTCGGTGAACTTACACACCGTCCGGTGTTGATGGTTGGTGACGGGATCAACGATGCACCGGTGTTGGCAGCAGCAGAAATTGGTATTGCCATGGGCGCGCGCGGTTCAACTGCCGCCTCACAGAGCGCCGATGTAGTGATCATGACCGAACATATTTCACAGGTTGCCAACGCGGTACGGATAGGCCGCGATACAGTGCACATTGCTTTGCAATCGATTTGGTTGGGAATTATTTTCTCCCTAGTCCTGATGCTGATCGCTGCAACAGGCGTATTACCAGCAATCTTTGGTGCCTTGAGCCAAGAAGTTGTTGACCTAGTGGCGATCCTCAGTGCACTGCGCGCACTGAAGGGGAGCGGTCCGCTTCCGAGTGCGAGGAAACCAGTGATGGCCGAATCCGTACAAGGGAACTAGCCGTGCGCGCTCGGCCGATCCTGCCGAGCACCCACGGCTTCATCGCGAAGGTGTTCTTCTTGAGAGCCACTTGGGCTGTCATAGGCGGGTTCCCGGCCCGGAAACCGTCTCATGGATGTGGCGACGCTGTGCCTAGGAGAATACGACGGTACGGTGACCATCGAGCATGACGCGGCGCTCGGCATGCCACTGCACCGCATGAGTCAGCGTGCGACCTTCAACGCTGCGGCCCATGGCAACAAATTGATTTGCAGTACGAGCATGATCAACGCGAATCACCTCTTGCTCAATAATGGGACCCTCGTCCAAATCGGCTGTGACATAGTGTGCCGTGGCACCAATCAGCTTCACACCACGGGCATGTGCCTGGTGGTAGGGCTTAGCCCCCTTGAAGGAAGGCAAGAACGAGTGATGGATATTGATCGCTTTGCCGTTGAGCGCTCGGCATAGATCATCGGAGAGAATCTGCATGTACCGAGCCAGTACCACAAGGTCAATCTGGTGCTTAGCAACAAGTTCCAACAGTTGGGCCTCCGCGGCGGCCTTACCGGCAGCGGTGACCGGAATATGCACAAAATCAATGCCATAGAAATCGGCCATGGGTTTCAGGTCCAGGTGGTTAGAAACGATCACCGGAACATCAATGGGCAAGGTTCCAGCACGCTGGGCAAAGAGTAAATCATTGAGCGCGTGACCTTCCTTAGAGCACATGATCAGCGTGCGCAACAATGTTCCCTCGGCGCTAATCGAAAGGTCCATCGAGAACGCGGCCTCAATAGGCTCCAGTGCATCACGCAAGAAAGCTAGGTCTTGGTCGGTTTCCACGGCAATGCGCATAAAGAAAGTATGAGTTTCGGGGCTCTCAAATTGCTGCGACTGGGTGATATTACAACCCGCCTGCAAGAGGGCACCGGAAACTGCATGAACGATTCCCGGACGATCGGGACAGGACAGGGACACAATGAATTCGTTGGTGCTCACTTGCATGAGGTTACCCGTTGAACGTAAAGCTTTTCGAGCGTATGAAGCCGTCATTGCGTCAAAAACTGGGCAATCTAGCTAGAAAGTGGGAAGCAGCACACGCACATCAAGCAAAGCACTGGACCTCACTGCTGCCGCACGCCCGGCACGCGTTGCACCAATAGTGGAAGCCGAAGCCCCGTAACCCACCAAAAACAAACCCGGCACCCGCGCCACCGACACCGAATCGGTATCCATCAAGATCCCGCCGCCGGGTTCCCGCAGATTCAGTGACGCCAAATGATCCAACGAGGCCCTAAAACCCGTGGCCCACAACACCACATCAATTCTTTCACTGCTCCCATCCGCAAAACGCACAGAGCGCTCGCCGAAGCTGGCGATCTTTCCACGTGAAATCAAGACACCGGATTCGATGCCCGCTGCATAGAAATCTGTCATGGGTAATCCGGTGACCGACACCACGCTGCGCGGTGGCAGTCCGGCATGAGTACGTTCATTGACCTCTGCCTCAATGCCAATGCCCCAAGACTTCTCGGTGGGTGCCGTGCGCCACTGAGGGGGACGCCGGGTCGACCAAAGGGTCTGGATACCGTGAGCTTCAAATTGCAAGAGGAATTGAGCAGCGCTGGTTCCACCGCCCACCACGAGTACTCGCTTTCCGAGGAATTCATCGGGAGAGCGAAAATTGTGGGTATGTAGTTGACGCCCAGTGAATTCGCGTTGGCCCCGATAGGACGGCCAATAGGGTTTATCCCAAGTTCCCGTGGCGTTGATGATGGTTTGGGCAGTGAGCTTCCTCCCATCCGCGGCTAGAATCGTGAATCCGGTTTCTAGGGAACCGTTCACTGCTTTGACCTTGAAGGGGCGGATCACTGGGAGTCTAAAGTGGGCTTCGTAGGCGCCGTAATAGCGGGCAACCACCGCTGATGCTGGCTCACTAGGATCTGGTTTTTGCAGGGCAAAACCGGGCAATGGATGAAGCCCGTGGGCTCTGTCAAAAGTCAATGAATCCCAGCGGTGAAGCCATGCTCCACCCGGGCCATCATTGGCATCTAGGACCATAAAATCTTCGAAAGATTTGTGTCCCTTGCGCAGCAAGTGGTGGGCTGCCGAAAGGCCAGCCTGCCCTGCCCCAATGATCACGGTCTTCAAGTCCGGTCCAACGCCACTCACGTAACCCGCGCTCCCTACTAAAATGATTGAAACTTCAACTGTCATGAGGTGTAACAGTCTGTGGTGACTGAGTATTCCGTCTAAGATTGAAGGTGTCGCAACTGGCGTTGGGTGGGGTGAACCACCGGGGAGCGACACAAGCAGTTAACCACGGACCGCGCGCCTGGGCCCGGGGGTTGAAAGATTTCGTCAGTATGTTCCCTGCCCGAAGCACAACCCTCACCCCGATGGAGTTCAACATGAACAACAACACCGTGACCAACATGTCCCTGGCCGAGCTTGACCCGGAAATTGCCGAGGTCCTGAAACTTGAACTTGGCCGCCAGCGCGACACCCTAGAAATGATCGCCTCGGAGAACTTCGCCCCGCGCGCAGTACTCGAAGCACAGGGATCGGTCCTGACCAACAAGTACGCCGAAGGCTACCCGGGCCGTCGCTACTATGGCGGCTGCGAACACGTAGATGTTGCAGAAAACCTAGCCATTGAACGCGTGAAGTCCCTCTTTGGTTCAAAGTTTGCAAACGTTCAGCCACACTCTGGCGCCAGCGCCAACGCCGCGGCACTCTCGGCAATGATCAAGCCCGGGGACAAGATCCTTGGTCTCTCCCTGGCACACGGTGGACACCTCACTCACGGCATGAAGCTGAACTTCTCCGGCAAGCTCTACGAGGTTGCCGCCTATGAAGTTGAGCCAGATACCTTCCGCGTGGACATGGACAAGCTACGCGCTCAGACCATTGCCGAAAAGCCGCAGGTTATCATCGCCGGTTGGTCCGCTTACCCCCGGCAGCTGGACTTCGCGGCATTCCGTTCGATTGCCGACGAAGTTGGCGCGCTGCTCTGGGTTGATATGGCCCACTTCGCCGGACTCGTTGCCGCTGGTCTGCACCCAAACCCGGTTCCATACGCAGATATTGTCACCTCAACCGTGCACAAGACCCTCGCAGGTCCACGCTCGGGGCTGATCCTGACCAATGATGCCGAGCTGGCCAAGAAGATCAACTCAAATGTCTTCCCGGGTCACCAGGGCGGACCGCTCATGCATGCAATCGCCGGAAAGGCGGTTGCCTTCAAGATTGCTGCAGGCGAAGAGTTTGCCGACCGTCAGGTGCGCACCCTTGAAGGCGCCAAGCTTTTGGCCGAGCGTCTCACCGCAGCAGATGTCACCGAGGCAGGCGTCTCTGTGCTGACCGGCGGCACCGATGTGCACCTGGTGCTAGTTGACCTGCGCAACTCGGAGCTCGATGGCAAGCAAGCAGAAGATTTGCTGCATGAAATCGGCATCACCGTGAACCGCAACTCGGTACCGTTTGACCCGCGCCCGCCGATGACCACCTCGGGCCTGCGCATCGGCACCCCGGCACTGGCAACTCGCGGCTTTGACGTTGCGGCCTTTACCGAGGTTGCCGACATTATTGGTATCGCGCTACGCGACGGACAGAACGCAGACAAGGCGGCACTGAGTGCCCGCGTCGAGGCCTTGGCCGCAGCTTTCCCGTTGTACCCGGGCCTGGACTAAAAACCACAAAGCAACAAAACGGTTCTTGGTCTGCCAAGATCGGAACTAAGAACTTATCACTGCTCTCAGAGAGTGTGAGCGCGGGGAATGCACCCCCAGCGGGCCCGGCGCTCACACTTTTGATGACATGCAATATTTTTTGAAACGGAGCTTCATTACATGACCGCACAGATTCTAGATGGCAAGGCGACGGCCGCCGCCATTAAGGCCGAACTTACCGACCGCGTTGCTGTGTTGCGGAGCAAGGGTATTACCCCGGGCCTTGGCACCATCCTTGTTGGCTCCGACCCGGGCTCCACCTGGTACGTGGGTGGCAAACACAAGGATTGCGCAGAAGTTGGAATCAAGTCCATCCGTGTCGACCTTCCGGAAGAAACCAGCCAGGAAGATTTGCTGGCCAAGGTTCGCGAGCTCAATGAGAACCCGGAATGCACCGGCTATATCGTTCAGCTGCCACTTCCCAAGCACATCGACCAGGACGTCATCCTCGAGGCAATGGACCCGAACAAGGACGCCGACGGACTACACCCAATGAACCTGGGCCGTCTGGTGGCCAACGTAAACCGTCCGATGGCCTCCCCGCTTCCTTGCACGCCTAAGGGCTGCGTGGAATTAATGGAACGTCACGGCATTGACCTCAATGGCAAGCGCGTTCTAGTAGTTGGCCGCGGAGTGACAATTGGTCGCCCCATTGGTTTGCTGCTCACCCGCCGCGATATCAACGCAACGGTGATCCTAGCCCACACCGGCACCAAGGATTTAGCCGCCGAGCTGGCAACCGCCGATGTGGTCATCGCAGCTGCAGGTTCCCCGCACATGATCAAGGCCAAGGACCTGAAGCCAGGCGCCATCGTGCTTGACGTTGGTGTGTCGCGAGTCAATGACGAAAACGGCAAGGCAGTTGTCACGGGCGACGTTGAGCCCGCTGCCTACGAAGTTGCCTCGTGGATCTCCCCGAACCCCGGCGGTGTGGGCCCGATGACTCGTGCCATGCTGCTTGCCAACGTGGTTGAATCAGCCGAGCGCGCCGCGGGACTTTAGTCCGGCAGCAGAAACGTACAACGGCCGTCGTGCCGGATCCTGCCAAGGGGTTCGGCACGACGGCCGTTTTGCTTAGGTGTACGCCCCTTGGTCCCGGATCGGATGCCGCCTAGGGTGGGGGATGAAGCCCGGAACTCCCTTGCTGTAGAGGTGGTGCACCGGAGTTCCTGCCGGATACGGGCCACCATGAAAGGCTTTTCTATGACACCCGCAATTCGTGCCCGGCGTTTCCACCTCCTCCCGGCCCTGACCATGGTGGGTGTGGCTGCATTGGCACTTGCCGGTTGCAGCGGTCAGACCCCACCGCAGTCAACTGTGACGGTGACAGCCACGCCAAGCCAGTTACCAGTACCCGAAAGCCCTACAATAAGCACCCCCGCACCAAGCACGCCAACGGCAGGCTCATCCCAAGACACCGGAGCCACAGCTGCCAGTACTCGGTACGCAGCACTTGCCAAGGCCGCCCAAAGCGCCCAAAGCGCCATCGAGGGAACCGTGACATCCATTGAATCCAAGGATGCCGGAACCTGGGAAGTCTCGGTATTCACGAAGCAAGACACCGAACATGAGGTGCATATCTCGGCCGATGGGACAACAGTGCTATCCGGCCCGAGTGAACAGCGCCTAGGCTCCAACGTCCTGCAACGGTACAGGTCCTTGGTGGATTCGGCGAAGATAGACGTCATTGCCGCGGCGCAGATGGTGGAAAAGGAATCACCGCAGGGACTCATCGACGAACTTGACTTAGATTCCTGGCGTGGCACCACCACCTGGGAGGCCGAGGTCAAGGAAGATTCCCAGACCCGAGAGATCTATCTTGACGCGATGACCGGCGCGGTATTGAAGAACGAGCTTGACTAGCGACCCAGTAATCGGGAACAGCTCCGGTGTAGATAGGCCGAGCGGCACAGACGGAGCCAGATACTCCCGTTGGTGTACAGCACACTACGGCCGCAGGTGGACGACCGTGAGGCTCAGTAGGCAGTAGTCTCGACTCATGACCAACCGACGCCGTCCGCCGCTGGGAATCTTGCCGGTGGTTCTGGCGGTTATTCAGATAGTTGGCACCCACTTTGCGGCACACCGTGTGGGGCAAACGGTTTCTTTGCCCGCAGCTCTCTTGCTGCTCGCAGGGCCAGCATTGTTATTGCTGCGTCGGAAAGTTCCAGGACCCATGGTGGCGGGCATTGCCGCGGTGACGGTGGGATACATGGCAGCGGGCTTCCCCTGGGGCCCGTTTCCCCTCTCCTTTGCCACAGGCCTTGTCCTGGCCGTGTTGGCCGGGGCCCGCTGGTGGGCATGGGGGAGTGCAGCGGCTGCAGGATTCGGGTTCCTGCTCACGGCCCTGCAACACGGACAAAGCACACGTGTCTTCTTTGTGCTGGTGTGGCTGATCGTGGTCCTGCTGGCCGGCGAGCTGGGGCGCAGCGCCAAGGCCCGGCGGGACGAATACCGCAAGGCGGCTACCGAGCGGGCCAGGCACCAACGCGACGAGGAGAGGCTGGTGTTGGCCCGAGATATCCATGACGTGGTGGCCCACTCGCTGTCCATGATCAATGTCCAAGCCTCGGTGGCCCTCCACCTGGCCAAGAACAACAAGGATCCGCACCTCATGTACGAGGCGTTGGAAAACATCAAGGCCGGGTCCAAGGAAGCGCTTGTGGAGGTCCGCGAGGTGCTCGCCGTCCTGCGCTAGGATGCGCCCCGAGTTCCCAGCCAGCGGCTGGAACAGCTCGGTGAACTTATCCAGCGGGTCCGCGGTGCCAATCTGTCGATCGCTTTCACCCCGCCGGTGCTGCCGCCCCCGGATTGGGTCGACGAGCGAGTGGAAAACATCCTCTACAGGGTCGTGCAGGAATCGCTGACCAACGTGGTACGCCATGCTCATGCCAGGAACGTCATGGTGGCCGTGGAACTCGATGGCGAACACGCCTCCGTGGGCATCACGGATGACGGCGTTGGCATGGGAGCCGCCGCCGAGGGCAACGGAATCGGCGGCATGCGCGAACGTCTGGGTACCCACGGTGGAATGCTGGAGATCACCCCGGCCTGGGTACCGGGAAGTCCTACACTGGGCACCCGCATCGTGGCGTGGCTACCGGCGCCCGGAAGCCAGCATGTCTAGGAACCACACCAAAAAATCAGCTGAGGAAACGCAGGTAAGTGCATGATCGGCATACTCATCGTCGATGACCAGTCATTGATCAGAGCAGGTTTCTCGGCCTTGCTGGGCGCGGAGGACGACATAGAGGTGCTTGGACAGGCCTCCAGCGGAGTGCAGGCGGTAGCCCAAGCCCGCGCACTGAAGCCGGACATCGTGCTCATGGACATCCGCATGCCGCAGGGGGACGGCATCACCGCTGCGGCAGCGATCAGCGCGGAGCCGGAACTGGAACACACCCGGGTCATCATGCTCACCACCTTCGAACTTGATGACTACATCCTGGACTCCATTCGTGCGGGGGCCTCCGGGTTCCTGGTCAAGGACACCGAACCGGAGGAGTTGATTGCCGCGGTGCGGATCGTGGCCGCGGGCGACTCGCTGCTCTCTCCCTCGGTGACCCGCAAACTGCTGGCCCAGGTCGCGGCCAGCACGCCGGCGAAAACACCAACCGAACCCAGCGCACTCCAGATACTGACCGATCGTGAGCGCGAGGTCCTGCTGCTGATCGGCACCGGGAAAAGCAACACCGAAATTGCCGAGCAGCTCTTCATCGCTCCGCTGACCGCCAAGACCCATGTCTCGCGCATCATCGGGAAGATGGGCGTGCGAGACCGGACTGGATTGGTGGTCATCGCCTACGAGAGCGGGTTGATCACCCCAGGTGCGTTGCCGAAGGTGCAGGCGCCTCGCCGGAACCCGAACTAATCCAGAAGCTCCTTATGACTGCACCGCAGGGAGTACATCCGGTGCCCCAAGGTGTCTCCCGAGGGCCGATGCGGCAACACTCGATGGGGAAGAAAATGGATACATGAGGCGAACCGCCTCGAATCCACCATCAATGCTTTGAGGAGCACCCCAAAATGACAACCACGATTCTTCCGGCCCTGGCCGCAGCAATGCCCGCCCACGGGTGGGGACCGGGTTACGGACCGGGCTGGTTCATCCTGATCCCGATCTTCTGGATCCTGCTGATTGGTTTCTTCATTTTCTTCAGCCGCCGGATGTTCTGGCGCCACCGGGTACAAGGTGACCCGCATACAGCAGAGGGAGTGCTACGTGAACGTTTTGCGCGCGGTGAAATAGACGAAACAGAGTACCTGCAACGGCTCGAGGTATTGAGGTTACACACTAAATAATCGGCGATCCCTGCACGATAGGGTTGGCTGGATTGCGGGTGGATCGTGACACGGAGTTCAGTCAACTCGGCGAGTCAAAACTATCGTGTGACGCAAGCCATATATTCCAAATATCTTATGTGTCGGCATTATGGCAAGGTGAGAAAAATCCTTGAAATATAGGCATTTGCGGGAGATTGACCGATAGTATCGCAAAAGTTCATGCCGATTTCAGCATCAAAAATATGGTGTCATCACGCAACGATCAGGTGGTTCACATCGACTAGCCGTATGCTCAATTACATAGGAACCGAGACTTTCAGTTCTTTCGACTGAATTTGTCGCCCAACTGGCTCCCCGGGAGTGACCCTTGAGCAGTTCGAGTTCCACCCTGACCCCCCCAGCTTCAGAAAAACGTGTTGCACGTGGAACTGCCGGGTCAAACAACTACCGCCACCTGAAAGTCCGAGTCCGCGACGCAGGCCTCCTGGGTCGACGCAAGGGCCACTACCTTGGTATGGGGATTGTCTTAGCAGTTCTCCTCGGCGGTGCCGTCACCGGATTCATCCTGTTAGGGGATAGCTGGTATCAATTGCTCATTGCGGCAGCGGTAGGAATCCTTCTGACTCAGTTCGCCTTCCTTGCACATGAGGCGTCACACCGGCAGATCTTGACCTCGGGGCCGGCCAACGACAAAATTGGTCGATTCTTGGCCAACTTCGTAGTTGGCATCAGCTATCAGTGGTGGATGAACAAGCACAATAAGCACCACGCCATGCCAAACACCGTTGGCAAGGACCCGGACATCGAATTCGATACGATTTCGTTCCAGACCGAGGATGCCAAGAAGGCAACGGGCCTGCTGAAATGGATCACGCAACGCCAGGGTTACCTATTCTTCCCGTTGTTGACCCTTGAGGGGCTCAATCTTCACCGGCACTCAATTGTCTACTTGTTTACCGGTGAACGAGTCAAGGACCGTCGTCGCGAGATAATTTCGATCTTCATTAGACTTTCTCTCTATGTGGCTGCCATCTACATCTTCCTACCCGTGGGCATCGCTTCGGCCTTCATCGGCGTGCAGCTAGCGGTATTTGGTGTTTACATGGGCGCCTCATTTGCGCCCAACCACAAGGGAATGCCAATGATCCCCAAGGAATCACGCATTGACTTCTTTTCACGTCAGGTGCTGACAAGCCGTAACGTTATGGCTCGCACAGCCTTTGGCAACAGAGTCCTGTCCCACGTTTTCGGCGGCTTGAACTACCAAGTTGAGCACCACCTCTTCCCCTCGATGCCACGTGCCAACCTGGCTCCGGTGGCAAAGATTGTGCGTGAATACTGCCACGAACTCAAGGTTCCCTACACGGTGGCCTCGGTGACCCAGTCCTACGCTCAGGTCATTGTCTACCTGAACAAGGTGGGCCTTTCGGCGCGAGATCCATTTGACTGCCCGATGGTTGGCGAATTCCGCCCATACTAGGGTTGTGAATAGCTTCCACACGTTTAACGACGCCCATGATGCTCGCAGCAGCGAGCGTCATGGGCATCGTTCGTTAAGCGTTGCTGCAATGTTTTTGCCTTGTTCTCAAGCAGGCTAGCTCGGTGACTCATTTCACAATGAGTCCTTTTGTGCTCGAATGATAGGACTGCCGCACGATCTGCGGCAAACCCGAATACTTATCTCACTAGCGGAAACTTGACCTCTCGAGCGCGACCTAAAACCCGCACGATATCAGAGATGCGGCCTTGTGCGTGGCACTTTTTGCACATCATGCACCCGCCGGCAAAAATAGCGTCGCAGATTGTTTGGCGAATTAGGTTAGCTATACCTAAGGTTGGACAAAGAGGTGCCGCTCACACCGAGCTGTACCTAAGAAACCTTCCCCTATGAGAAAGTTTCGTCACATGACGATTCGAAAAAATGTTGACAGGCCTAGCCATCATTGCCACGGCGACCCTTGGTCTTACCGCATGTTCAACCGGTGACAAGGCTCCCGCAGCATCGGACGCCGCAGGGATTACTGTCTACAACGCACAGCATGAAAGCCTGACCCAGGAGTGGGTAGATGCCTTCACCAAGGAAACCGGCATCAAGGTCACTGTGCGCAACGGATCGGACACAGAACTTTCGAACCAGATCATCCAGGAAGGTAAAGCCTCACCCGCAGATGTATTTTTGACCGAAAACTCCCCAGCCATGGCGCAGGTTGAGAACGCGGGCCTATTCGCCGATATTGATGCAGCAACCATCGCGCAGGTTCCGACCGACTTCCGTCCATCCACCAATAAGTGGACAGGAATTGCAGCACGCTCCACCGTGCTGGTCTACGATGCCAAGAAGATCAGCGCAGACCAGTTGCCGAAGTCGATGCTGGATCTGGCAAAGCCAGAATGGAAGGGCAAATGGGCGGCCTCCCCAACCGGTGCTGACTTCCAGGCAATCGTTGCCGCTCTGCTTGAGCTCAAGGGTGAGGAAGTCACAATGCAGTGGCTCGCGGGAATGAAAGAAAACTTCATGGCTTACAAGGGCAACTCGACCGCCATGAAGGCCGTGAATGCCGGTGAAGTAGACGCCGCATTGATCTACCACTACTACTATGGGGATCAAGCCAAGACCGGAGAGAACTCCAAAAACGTCACCCCGTACTACTTCAAGAACCAAGACCCTGGAGCATTCGTCTCGGTATCCGGTGGTGGAGTCCTCGAGTCATCAAAGCACTCGGCCGAAGCCCAGCAATTCCTGAAGTTTGTAACGGGCAAAAGCGGCCAAGAAGTCTTGAAGAGCGGGACCTCATGCGAATACCCGGTAGGTTCCGATATTGCCGCCAATGAAAAACTTGTGCCACTGAAGGATTTGCAGGCCCCGAGCATTGACCCGGCCAAATTGAACTCGGCCAAGATCGTTGAACTTATGACCAAGGCAGGACTGCTTTAGCACCGATGAGCAAGACTCAACCGACACCCACCAACATACGGGAGTCGAACATGGCGGGTGGGGGCACAAGCCCCCCGCCCGCCATGGGGCATTTCGAGCCTGGCCATTTTGGCGATCCTTATCGCCTCGTTTTCACTGATTCCACTTGCCTATGTCATCTACATGACAGCCACCACCGGGTGGGAAACCGTCATTGAGCTAGTGATCCGACCACGCGTTGGCGAACTACTGCTGAACACCATCTTATTGGTGTTGCTGACCGTCCCATTGTGTCTGGTGCTTGGGGTTGGCGGAGCCTGGCTGGTTGAACGCACCACGCTGCGCGGCTACCGCTGGTGGGCCCTTGGACTTGCCGCCCCACTGGCGATTCATGGATTCGTTAACAGCTATGCCTGGGCCTCGGCGATTCCATCGTTGGCTGGGCTTAGCGCCGGAACATTGATAGCCACCCTTTCGTATTTTCCCCTGATCTACATTCCGGTGGCAGCAACCCTTGGCAGACTTGACCCAGCGATCGAACAATTGGCTGCTTCGCTAGGACTAGGGCCCTGGGCGGTATTTTTCCGCGTGGTGTTGCCACAATTACGGATTCCCATGGCCGGCGGAGCCTTGCTTGTCTCATTGCATCTGCTCTCCGAGTACGGAGCGTTTGCGATGATTAGGTTCGATACCTTCACCACCGCCATCATGGTGCAATTCCAATCCACCTTTAACGGCGCCGCCGGAAACATGCTTGCAAGTGTGTTGGTCTTCCTCTGTATGATCCTGCTTCTCGCCGAGGCCAAAGCCCGCGGAAATGCACGGTATGCCCGGGTGGGCTTTGGTGCCCAAGGATTGGCCACCCGACTACATCTGGGGCGCTATGAGATCCCTGCTCAATGCTCGCTCTTGGGCCTCACCCTAATGGCAGCCGGGGTGCCCATGTATTCGGTGACCCGTTGGCTGATTGCCGGGGGAATTGAGGTGTGGGAACCAGCAAAATTGATTCCTGCGCTGACACAAACCATGGGCTATGGCCTAGCCGGTGCGTCACTGACGTGTATCGTTGCCTTCCCCATGGCTTTTCTTGCGGTTCGTCACCCAAACTGGTTCAGTAAACTTCTTGAGCTTTCCAACTACATCACCAGCTCGCTACCCGGAATCGTGGTTGGCCTTGCCTTTGTCACGGTCAGCATTCGATTGGTGCCGGGAATCTATCAGAGCGCCTACGTGTTATTGGCCGCCTACATTTTATTGTTCTTGCCACGCGCCTTGGTGAATCTTCGTTCCGGGCTGGCCCAGGCACCTCGGGAACTTGAGGAAGCCGCAAGGTCACTTGGACGTTCGCCAACCATTGCTTTCGTCAAGGTAACTCTGCGACTGACCGCCCCGGCAGCCGCCGGTGGAGCAGCACTTGTCTTTTTAGCAATCGTCAACGAGCTAACCGCAACGCTCTTACTAGCACCAAATGGCACCCGCACCCTGGCCACAGCGTTCTGGGCCAAGAGTAGTGAGATCGATTATGCGGGTGCTGCTCCCTACGCATTGCTGATGATCCTGATCGCGGCCCCCATGACTTACCTGCTGTTCCAGCAATCAAAGAAAGCAGCCGGACAATGACCGAAGCAGCACCCAGACCTCACAAAATAACCGGGTTGATGCCCACGGTGACTTTCTTGCGAACCACCGAATTAGTGAAGAGCTTTGGTGCCAAACAAGTGCTCAATGGCGTGAATCTTGCCATTGCCGAAGGAGGAACCACAGCAATCGTGGGTCCCTCGGGATCAGGAAAGACAACTCTGCTGCGTTTGATTGCGGGCTTTGAAAATCCCGATGGTGGAACTATCGAGCTCAATGGTTATAGCGTTGCCGGCAATGCATGGGTACCAGCGCACAAACGCGAGATTGGATATGTGGCCCAAGACGGAGCGCTGTTCCCGCACCTGAGTATCGCCCAGAATATTGCTTTTGGTCTTGAACGCCAGTGGGCAAGCGGTGGACGCACGGCACGAGCCAAGCGTGTTGCCGAATTACTGGATATGGTTTCGCTCGAATCCTCAATGGGCGCGCGTAAACCACACGAAATTTCCGGAGGTCAACAACAACGGGTTGCCTTGGCCCGAGCCTTGGCACGTAAACCCAAACTTATGCTCCTTGATGAGCCCTTCTCAGCATTGGATGCAGGACTTCGGGTCGCCACACGTAAGGCAGTTGCAGATGTGCTTCATAAGGCGGAAGTGACAACAATTCTTGTAACTCACGATCAGGGGGAAGCTCTATCGTTTGCCGATCAAGTGGCCGTCATGCGCGGTGGAACCTTGGCACAGACCGGTAGCCCATTCTCCGTCTATACGCGTCCCGCAGATCGAGATACAGCCGAATTCCTAGGTGATGCGGTAATCCTCGACGCGATGCTGCAAGGCTCCCTGGCCGGCTGTTCACTTGGCTGGATCCCGGTACGCCACGCAACCATTCAAGGTCAGGTACGGCTAATGCTGCGCCCCGAACAGATTAGAATTACCGCAGATGGGCCCATCAAGGGAACCGTGGTGGATACCGTCTTTTTCGGTCCAGAGACAACTGTCCGCATTAAACTTTCCCCGGTTGAAGGTGTCATTGGAGGCGGAGAAATCATCACCATTAGACACTGGAACGCGGCAATGGCTAGACCCGGGATGAAATTAAACCTGCGGGTTATTGGTGAAGGCGTTGCCTTCCCTACCGAATAAAGAAGACACTCTTGGCACTGGATTCAACCTCGCCCGTGAAGTCATGATCTATGAGGGGTGTGCGGTTGGCGTCTTTTGCCGAAACCGAACGCGGTAAGAGTCAGGGCCGTGAGTAGGGCAGCACCAACGGCTGTCAGGGCAATGACCCACCACTGATAGTCGAATGACCAGAACCACATCAATCCGCCACAAGCAACAAGCAGTACGAAGAAGACCACAAAGAAGATTGCCGAGAGCCACATCGTGTTCTTATTCATGACTCCATCGTTGCACGAACCGGCGGCACCCCTTAGCGAAATAAAACAACGATCCCGAGCGTTTTGATTTTGTACTAGAACTGCTTGATCTAGCAAGTCATACTGGTGTGGTGATACACGGGGGTACACCCGATTCCCCGCGCCGAATAGCAAGGGGAACCACCATGATTGGAACGTGGCAGGCACTGGTTATTGACTGCGAAAATCCCGATAAATTGGCTAGCTTCTATGAACAACTTTTGGGAATGGTTCGTGTTGAAAATGACGATGATTGGGTTGGCATAGGCGATGCCCCCGACCGTCCAGCAATTGCTTTCCAACGTGTAGATCCATATATTGCTCCTGAATGGCCAGGACATGTTCATCCGCAGCAGGCTCACATCGACGTCAAGGTCAAGGATCTTGACTTGGCAGAAACTCAGGTTCTTGCCATGGGGGCAACCTCGATGGGGGCCGGGTCTAAGACCTTCCGGGTGTATCTAGACCCACAGAGTCACCCATTTTGCCTAGTTAGCTGGTAACTTTACGAACTTTGCGGCCCTGCCATAACCAGTGCAGGGCCAGCAACGGAATCATTGCTGTACCCAACCACATATAGGTGGCTCCGATGCCGTGCACTTGGGCCAAGATTCCCACGAGGAATGGGCCAAGGCCCATTCCTACATCGATACCCAGAAAAACGTTGGGGTTCCCACACCCCGCTTGCGCGAGGGTACCCGGGAGATGGCGGTTGTCTGGTCACCGGAGACCATATTTCCCCGCCTCAAACCGATTACTACTGTAGCGAGCCCTAAAATCATTCCCGAATAGCTCTGGCCCAGGCTTAATGAGCCCCATGGCGAAGAGTAAGAATCCCTGCACCAATCATAAGAGTGAATCCGCGTCGATCCATGAGCGGACCGGTAAATGCTCGGGAGCGCAGAATTGTTGCCGCGTAAATCAGGAAGAGGATAGAGACTGCGGAACCCAAGCCTCGTTCGACACCCAGTGTGGAAACAAAGGCCACCACCGTGGAATGGCCAACCATGAACAAACCACCACGCAACGCCATCGGCAGCGCAGCCGGTTCAACAATGCGTAAAAGGAAACCATGTGGTTCATTCGTGCCCGTCGACTTGGCTAGGGCCGGTGCTCGCGTGGTCAAAACCAGCAGGAATCCCACCGCCGAGGTAATGGTTCCCGTCCACACCACTGCATCAGAATTCTCGGTGTTTAACTGTAACAATCCGGTGAACGGTCCAAATGCCGGGCCCGGAACCGTTGAAGATGCAAAGTATCCGGTGCCCTCGGCTAATCGATGTGCTGGGATGCCAGAGACGGCAAGCATTGCGAGCACCGAAGAGCCCAGCCCGCCTGCCAATCCATGTATGATCCGCAAGACCATTGTGAGTGCCAATGAATCCGTTGCCAGATAAAAGTGTGGACGGATGATGAACACCAAAGCAGGTCAGCAACACCAACCGCTGCATCAACGGTCCGGCTCCGAAACGAGCAAAGATCGTACCAATGACAAAGATACTTGCGCTTGCTCCACCTCATGACGTCGCCAACGGCGCAGCGTGCTATCGCGTATAATGCAAAAGTTGAAAGAAACGGGTGGACGTTGACGAAGACAGCGATGTTTGCGGAGCAAGCCAAGCCGAAATCATGGCTCTATTAGGCGTGCTGAGGCGGTTGAAGCTCAAGGCTGGTCACTTCGTAAGCCCACAGGTCGGTGCGTTGTTTAGCTTTCAATCTCACTGAATGTCCCTTGGGCAAGCAGCGCAGCTTGCAACCGTGAGTTGACCCCAAGTTTGCTTAGTACCCGTGAGACATGGGTCTTTACCGTCGTCTCACCGATTCCTAGGGTGCGGCCGATGCTGTAGTTACTGAGTCCGGCACCCAATTGGCGCAATACTTGTAGTTCGCGTTCGGTGAGTACCTCGCGTGGGTCGACCTGTGACTCCACTAACGGTTCGGGAATTTGGGATTCTAGCGCGGCAGAGACAAGTTTGCGAGTGACCTCTGGGGAAATTACTTGATCGCCGTTCACCACCGCGTGCATAGCATCAATGATGCTTTGTGGTGAAGCTGTTTTGAGTAAGAAGCCCTGTGCTCCGGCACGTAAGGCGCCAAAAAGATAGTCATCATGATCAAAAGTCGTTAGCACCAGAACCTTTGCCAGGCCCTGCCCGGTGATCTGTTCGGTAGCCGCAACACCGTCCATGACCGGCATCCGAAGATCCATTAAGACAATATCCGGGCGCAACGCGCGGGCCATTGAAATCGCTGAGGACCCGTTCTCCGCTTCGCCAACAACTACAAAATGTTCTGCAGACTCAACAACCATGCGCATGCCCACACGGATAGCAGCATGATCATCAACGAGTAGCACCGTGATAGCTGTGGCCGGTGGATCCTGAATGGTCTGCTGCATTGAAAATAATCCTTAGGTCAGGGGGTAGCGAGGTGGCTAATAATTGCGAGAGTGATGACTAGTGCAGGAGTTCTTCTGCGGGAAGAAACATATTTAGGACGAATTGGTTTCCCGTGTTTGTTGCATGGAATCGTCCGCCAAGTTCGGTACTTCGGGCGTGCATGCTGCGCAACCCGGTCCCCGTGCCGAGCACAGATGTCATCCTAGTTTTTCCGGGATCGAGATGGACCAGCGGGTTACTTGCAGTGAATTGCACTGAATCGTCAACAAGTTTTAGCTCCAGTTTGAGTTGGCTATTGGGGGCGTGCTTGGAAAAGTTGATAAGTGACTCATTCGCGGCGCGATAGAGTGCGGCCTGTATCGAGGCACCAAGTTTCTTTCCGTTTTGGGGTAAGTCATTGCTGTATTCCACCTGTTCCCCGGCAACCGTATAGGTCGAAACAAGAGCGGGAATATCGGCAAGTGTTCCAACAGGTGTCAAGGGAGACCCCTGATGCAACATCCGAATCATTGAATTGAGTTCTTCGATCCCTTTAACGCTTTGGACACGAATCTCCTCCATGACTTTGGAATTTAGTTCGGTGTTATTTGGTGAATTTAGCGCCGCGCCACTTTGTAAAGCGATTGCCGAGAGTCGTGCCGAGAGCACATCATGGACCTCCCGTGCCATGGAGGTGCGTTCCTCGGTCAGTAACATGTCATGTTCTCGCGCCTGGGCTTGGGCCTGAATGGTGGCCGCGTGGGCTGTAGCTTCAGCTGTTTGTCGTTCACTGACAGCCAGATCTCGTGCTTTGCGTACATTCCCTGCCCATTCGGCTGGCATCCATATAGTTGCGCCCGCCAGCAGGCCCGTCGTCACAGTTAATGCCACCGAACCGGTAACGAAGTACATAAGCACCACCAACAGACCGGTCAGCACCAGCGCACCATGCTCGGTAAAACGAGAAAGACGTGCACTGCCCAAGAGCACTAGGGTAAATACGGCCTCAAAAAGTAAGAAGAACCCTGCCGTATTTCCCAATAAAAACAGCCAAATGCCACAGAGCGCAATAATTGCTGCAAACACCGGAACCTGAATTCGGCGCAGCAGGATTGCTACGCAACCAATGGCCAGTGGAAGCGGCCACCACCAAGAGAATTCTTCGAGCAACGAATGCGAATAATTGGAGAATCCAGCGGAGAAAAAAATCCAAGTGAGGACCGCATAGAGCAATGCGGGGACCAGATCTTCCACGAAGATCTTCCCCAATCGGAATGCGGGGGCCGAACGCCCCACCGGGGTAAGTGCTGACACCCTTTCATCGTGCTGGTTTCCGGAGATAAAGCCAAGGGCGGCACACGCTTATCCTCCGAAAGTAGGACAGTATTGTGGGTCCTTTGCCTGACGCGGAAGTATTCGCCGAGCGATCACACTGGTTTCATGACATTTGGCATCACATTAGGAACCACCGGATTATTACTGAGTTTGGGTATATTGGCCCTGATTGATTCGACAAGCATCGGTACTTTGGTGATTCCGATATGGCTGGTGCTGCGTGCCCGCGATGGGGCAGCGCTTCGTTCGGCAGTGTTCTACCTGATGGTGCTTGCCGGCTTTTATCTGACTATAGGTCTGCTGATTCTCATGGGCGCCAGCTGGCTTGATGCATTTTTTACCGGCGAGATTCTTGAAATACCAGCATTACGTTGGGCATTGCTTGTACTGGGGCTCTGTATGTTTATTGGATCTTTTGCCATGAACAGGAAACCCAAACAGGCTATTCAGCAAACGGTAACGGCAACAAGCCCGGCGGGTAGCGGAACAACTATCAACGTCCCATCGCCGACTCCTCCGGCCCAGGGACGCTGGGGTTCTAGGTTAGATAAAGCAATGGGAACTAAGCGTGGAGTCGCGTTATTGGGCATTACCGCGGGTCTACTCGAACTACCAACAATGCTCCCGTATCTTGGTGCCATCGGATTGCTGGCCAGCAGTGGTAAACCGGTATCCATACAGGTGAGTTTGCTGGTGCTGTATGCGCTGGTCATGATTGTGCCAGCACTGGTGGTAATTGGGGCACGCGCCGTTGCTGGTCAACGGCTGAGCAAACTTTTCGACAAACTCTCGGATTGGTTAGCCAAGGCTTCGGGCGAAACTCTCGCATGGGTGGTTGGCATCATGGGTTTTCTGCTCTTGCGCTCTTCTTTGTCCTTCCTCTTTCCTTACGCCGCTTGGAATCCCTTCAAATAGCTCATTGAGCTCATTTGCGGTTGGCGAGTGAGCACATGGTGCCTTGGCAACTCACCGGGGAACGGTGCGACGAAGAGGAAAAAGATGGAAACACCATGGTCTGTTGTCAACCTCGACCTGTAGGCTAAACCCAACGATCATAAGGGGGGGAAAGCTGCCGCTGTAAATCAGGCAGCCGATCAACATTTGGGGGAAACGTGCAGCGCAAATTGTGGCTTTTAGTGGCCGCTGGACTTGTCGTGGTGCTGATGGCTGTGGCAGTGATTTTCAATCTTGCCTCGCGGGATCCTGCGTCTCGCTCAAATGCAATTTCTAGCCCGAACGCTGCGTCCAGCCCCAGTGTTACCCCAACAACTGTGTCTGAAACTCCGAAAAACTCAAACGAAAACTCTCCTGCGCCTTCGGGCTCAGCTGTGGTGTCGGAACCCATAGACCCAACCACTGCCACGAAACAAACCGGTACCGAGGCCCCCCAATCCACATCGTCAGCATCGCCCCCTTCTGCCTCAGCCATTGAAAAACCTCGGCTTGAGGTTCCCTCGACTCCGCAGCCGAGCGTGACAACGCTGCCGAAATCTGTTGAAAAAGCTCCCGCAATTTCCGGAAAAACGCCTCAAGAAGGAACTGCCTCGGGGAAGCTAACGCAGGGATTTCCCGCCGAAGCCCTGCCAGTTCCGGAGGGTGCACATATTGTTGATTCTTCTGTCAGCACGCAGGGAAAAAATATCCAGGTAGCTGTAAATTACAGGACGTCGAAGACCCCGGAACAGGTGTTGTCTTTTTATGAGCATGCGGCAACAAAGAAGGGCTGGCTGGCTACCCGAGGAACAGGGGCAGACGGGGCCAAGAATATTACTCTTGGCTATGGGAAAGATACGACTGTCGCAACGGTAAGAACTGCCGGAACTGGCGCTACGGTTGTCGCCGCCTTTGGTAGTTTTGTGGCAGGAAAGTAAGGCTATGCAGCAGGCAAAACGTAAAACGTGGCCGGTAGCGATGATGGCTTCTATTGCGGTACTCGTTGCTGGCGGAATTGCTGCCGTGTCAATTACCGGATACATGCAACGTTCCGCCGCGCCAACTTCTACCATCCAGGAGAACCCATCAGGGCTGAAAGAGATTCCACTGTCGAATGCTGTGGTTTTCCGAGACACCCGCGATTTCCAAGATTATGGGAAAGTCGGTTGGGTGGAGTTGGCAGATCTGCCGGGTACCCGAACTATGACGTCTCTATCGTGTGACAGGGTCTACCGCACCGGAGGCATGCTCTCTTGCCTCAGCGTCAACCGTGGCATGAACACCACCTACGATTCGCAGGTCTACAGTGTGGGTGGTCAATTGCTGGCTACCGGATCGCTACCGGGTGAACCTAGCCGTACCCGCGTCTCACCCACGGGCATGGTGGGGGTAACGTCCTTCATCACCGGTGAGTCTTATGAACAAGTGGGTTTCTCCACCAAGACAACGATCTCGGCCCCGGGCGGAAAAGACTATGGAAACTTACAGGATTTCACCCTATTGGTTGATGGAAAAACATTGACCGCTGAAGACCGTAATGTCTGGGGTGTCAGTTTTGCCAAGGACGCCAATACGTTTTATGCCACAGCGGCTTCCGGGAAACAGACCTGGTTGATGCGTGGCTCACTATCGGACCGAACTTTAACAGCGGTCAGTGAGAATGCGGAGTGTCCCTCCATTTCGCCTAATGGGAAGTTCATTGCGTATAAGAAAAAGCGTGCCGATTCGGTACCTGTGCATTGGGATATTGCCGTTCAAGATCTTTCTCAAGGAACCGAGACGCTTTACCCATTGGAGACTAGCTTCGATGACCAACTTGAATGGCTTGACTCCGAAACCTTGCTCTTTGGACAGGCCCGGGCCGATAGCCCCGGAGATGCAGACATCTTTTCTTTGACACTACAAAATGACAGCAAACCACGGTTATTCCTTGAACATGCGTTCTCGCCTTCAATTCAGCGCTGAATCTCTGCTGAATAGTAGACGAGAAGAAAGCAACTGGACTCCCACATTTAGCTACTTCGAATAAATGAGGTCGACGAAGTAGTTAGTGTTTCTGCTCGTTGATGTAGGCATCGTCCCGCCACTTCCGTACCGATAACGGCCGTTACTCGTGGAAGCGGTGATCACTCCGTCTGTAAAGGTCTTGGTGAAGAAGGAAACGGTGGTGGAAACGTGTCCGCGTGGGGCTAGGTAAGAAATCGTATAAGTTCCCGTAGCTAGATTTATGGGAGTAGCAAAATTGGCGCTCTGCCATCCTTGAGCAGTCTCTCCGGTGAAAGTGACCTTGCCAAGTGACTGACCACTGGAATTCCAAAGAGTTCCGGTATGAGCTCCCGTATTGGCCAGAGACTTGTAGAATCTGATTCCCGTCGCCTTGATTTGAGTGTTGGTGCTGAATCTCAGTCCTACCTCGATAGACCGTGAGCTTGCCGAGTCAAGCAGCGATGGTTGCAGAGTCCCAAACAAGTTGGCAAGGGCTGGCAGAGTTGGAGTTGGAGTTGGCGTTGGTGTCGGTTCGCTACTCGGGGACGGGGATTGGGTAGGTGCTGTTGGTTCCGACTGCCCGGTAGTTTCAACTACTTCGCGGTAGAGCAAATCTACGAAGTAGTTGGTCTGCCCCCAGGTCCCTGTTGGCATGGTGTTTCCGGAACCGTAAACAAATAGTCCGTTATCTCCTTCAGTAGTCAATGCACCTACCGTGACGGGTTGTGCAAAGGCATTTGCGGTGTAGGAATACCCTCCATTCGGAGCAAAGTAGGAAATGACGAAGACTTGGTTTGCTTGCAGACGGACGGGGGTACTGAGCTGTACAGTTTGCCAGCCAGAACTCGATTCGCCGGTGAATGTTGCGGTTGCAAGTTTTGTTCCCGATTGATTCCAGAGAGTTCCGGTATGGGTCCCGCTGCTGGTGGTCCCCTTGAAGAAACGCAGTGCCGTGACATCGATGTCTTTGGAGGTCTTAAGCTTCAAACCTAGTTCGACGGAATCAACGTCGTGTGGGTCTAGCTGGGCAGGTTGGGAAGATCCTAAGAATGAGGTCGGAGCACCGTTGGGATTAGCTGTATTAAAGTGCCATTCTTGGTCGGGCAATAATGCACCGGTCGCAGACTTTGCACTCTTCAACTGGATTGTTATCAATGCTCCGGTGTTCAATGATGCGGTGGGCGTGAAAGTAAGTGTCTTTCTATCGGCCGAGTTTGAAACTGTCCCGGCGATGCTCCCCGTCGAATCATGTGCTGTAAATGTGAAGCCTGGAATAATAGCCTGACTTAGTACCGCGCTGATCGAGCTATTTACCGGTACATCAAGTTCGCCATTAGCTGGAGTTTGCGAGACGAGCTTGATGGTTTGCGATGCATCGGGAGTGAAAGCAACATCGACGAGATAGTCCGAACTTGTCTGATTATTTGGGAAGCCTCCAGGATAGACGTACACCCCTGCATTAGCAGGACTCTTAAGCGGACCAAAGACTTTGGCAGCGCCCAAAGCATTAGCCGTGACCGAGTAGGTTCCTTCACTGGTATAGGCCACCGTGTATTCGGTGTCCGCGGTGATGGCTACGGGGTTTGAGAATTGAGCAGATTGCCAACCGGAGGATCCTTCATTAGAAAAAGCAACACTGGCTAGCAGAACACCGCTGGATGAAAAGAGTTGTCCGGTGTGTGCACCGGCGTTGCCCGGAGCTTTGTAGTATTTGACTCCGGTAATTTTTCCATCTTCGGTGGAGCTAAAGCGCATTCCTAGCGTTAGTGGTTCACGATCGTCGATCAGTTCGGTTCCGGGTAGAACTGAATCTTGGTATAGCCCGCAGGGGCAAGCTCCAGCGATGACATCGGGCTTCACGCTGGTGAAGGACCACTCGGAACCAGTAGTAAGGCTGATTCCTTGGGTATCTTGTGCCGAAATTTTGACTTGGTAGGTTTCTCCCTTGGCGAGAGTGGCAGCGGGAGTGAATGTTCCACGTCGAGTAGCCGCATCATACGCAGTGGTACCGGGAACTATTGTTCCTGAAGCAGTTTTTACCTGAAAATTGACCGATGTAGGTTTCACGGCCCGAGACAGCGTGGCACTGATTGAGGTGCCTAGCGGAACACTCTTTGCGGTGTCCACCGGTGACTGGCCATAGGCACGCAAGGGTGAGTTGTCTTGTGAATCAAAAATCGCATCAACAAAGTAGTTGCCCTGCTCATAACTACTGGTGGGCATGTTTCCACCGGTGTCATAGACGCCTGCCGGATTAGCTCCGAATCCTCCAGCTACCTGAAGGGGATCCGCCACGATTCCTGAATAGGCCCAGGCATAGTTTTCTGCCGAGTAATGACCCTTCGACGTTGAATATGAGACCACGTATTCGGTTCCGGCGTGTACCTCTACCGGGGTGTCGAACTTAGCCTCTTGCCAGCCGCTAGCACTTTCACCACTAAACGTGAGCGTTGAAAGTTTCTGGCCAGCCATCGACCACAACGTACCGGTGTGAGTTCCTGTATTGGCAGCTGATTTGTAGAACCGTACGCCGGTGATGAATCCGTTGCTGGTTGGGGTGAAACGCAGCCCCAATTCAACGGCGGAACTATCTCCAGAGTCGGCGGTCTTTGGCGCTTTCTCGCCAAAGACGCTGTATGGTCCGCCAACATTTAGCGGCAGCACCGTTGCCGTACTTGGGTAGTTTCCACTGTCATCGATACCTCGTACCAGCAGTGAAACATTGTCTTTACCAGATTGGACATAGCTAAAAGTCCAGTTGGAAGTGCCATTTGCTGGACGCCAATGAGCTCCGGCATCGGTTGAATATTCGACACCAGCAACAATTCCACCACCAGAATCTAGCGCGGTTCCCGAAACGGTGTAGGTCTTACCGTTTTTAGGCGAGGCCGGGGGAGCCTCGGTGACATTGATGCTTGGAGCCGTGAGATCCGTTGATTTGGTAGCCGGAACAAGTCCGCTCATCAGGGTTGAAGGCTGTGCGCCCATATCGGCAAACAGGTTTACCTGAGCCTGTTGCATGATTGGATCTGCCGCAGCACCATCGCCATCGTGCTCTTGGTCGAGCCCCCAGGTCCACTGGATGGAGCCGGCCGAGAATACTAGAGCTCCACTTGCTGCTTTGTACAGGCTGAGGTGATGAGTCGTATTACCGGCTGCAACATTGTTTCCAAAGTCCTGTAAATACTCGGGTACCGCCCCGGTGGTAGTCGATAAGAAGATCTGCCCAGCCGGTCTGAACCCATTATCCGGCGATTCATCGGATTCGTAACCAATGGTGTGCGGCGCCAGGGCACGCTTTGTGCCCGTAGCTAGGGAAGCCAAAGAGGTGCCCCGCCACAACCTACCTTTTCCTTCCTGAGCACTAACAGTCACCGGTAGATCACCGTTATTAACCATATAGAGGGTGCCGGTCAGCGAATTTTCTGGTGTGGCAGCGCCCGCGCTCGCCGGTGCATAGCGTGGGTCGCGGAAGGTTCCAGTCCATTCGCTACTGGGGTCAATCTTGGCGTAACTCCACGTTTCCTTGTAAGAAACCATGGTCCGATAAGCCGTACCGTCGGTTGCAGAGGCCTCGTACCGAGTGCGCCAGTATGCTTCGTTTCCGGAGAGGAACTGAATATTGACTCCGGCATCACGTGCCTTTTCGAAATTCTTCCATTGGTTGCCTGACCAGTACTCATCGTGGCCCACCGAAAGCGCGACCTTGTGGTTGGTCAGAAGATTCCCGCGTCGGTCGGTGTCGACCCCGCTGAAGTAGCTAACGTCGTAGCCGTTGCGCTCCATGAACCGAACCAATGGGTATTCATTCCCGAAGTAGAAGTCTCGGGCCTCGATTCCGCCACGGGTATTGAATGGTCGGTTGTAGCTAAGTTTGTAGGCTCGGCCGTTGGCTGCACCTTGGTAGAAATCTGAACCACCGTAGGTGTTATAGGCGTGCCACGTTGGATCGGAGGTCTGGAACAAGATATCGGAATGGCTTGAGTCATCACGGACTATGAAAGTAATATGGCTTGAGTCATCCTTGTCAGCTCGGTGTAGTTTTGCCACATAGACGCCGGAGACAGCGTCGGCAGGAACATTCCAGCTTGCCGAAATAGCCCAATTTCCGCAGTCTACTAATTCGGTTGCTACATCATTACGACAGGCTGGCTGTATTTGGGGAAGTGTTGCGCTTGGGGATACGGAAGCTACCTTTCGAGCTCCAAGCCCTTGGTACCAGCCTGTGCGGTAGATATCGATGGTGTAGGCACTAGCATTGGTATCGACCTTGAAATTGATCTTGGAACCAACGTTCACACTGATATCGGTGGAAAAACCTTGGATACTTGCGTCGCCGGCTCCTTGGATGTCCCATAGATTGGGATCGGTACCGGGTTTGGAATTCTCACACACGATTTTGTTGGCGCCAGGTGCGCACGGGTCTGCCGCTACGGAACTGGGCGCAGTTAGCGTCACTGCAACCATTGCCAGAGAACAGGCCAAGGCCCACCAACTCCGTGATCGTCGGCTCCGCGATGAAGCTTTGTTCCCTCCGGAAGTTGCGCGCGTTGACGTGCGATGAGTAGAACTTGCCGGATCCGATACACGTTTCATCTGTTTCCCCAAGAAGATGATGGAGCTCTAGCCCGTTTTGGGTGCCCCAGCTATACGTAACTGCGTCGAGCATAGGGGGAGTCGGATTAAGCTAACAAGCGTAATTCATACTCGGATTGGAATGCGTGGCTACGGATTTGAGAGAATATAGCTATGGAATCCCTTGGTAGTAACCCGGCCCCAGCTCAGGGCAAAAAAGTCACGATAAATGCTTCAACACTTTCACTGGCCGTCATGGTCACCGTCTTCTTGGTGGCAGTTGTTTTTGCTGCAAATCAGAACACCGTTGTTGGCTGGTTGGTAGTGGTGATTTCCCTTGGTTGGCTGCTACTCTCGGCGTTCTTGGTCTTTGGGCTCAAGCGTGGCGCAGCCAAAATGACCGATCAGCTCAAGGCAGCAACAGCTGCAGCTGCATCGCGTGGACACGGCGGCGAGCCAGTAGCAGTGGTCGTTGATGAGGCTACACGCAACCGAGATATGAAACTTGATCACTCATTCAAGATCATCCAGGTGCAAGTTGGTGTGGTCAACGAGTACCGCGTGCAATCAGGCGAAGAAGCTCAAGGCATGGTCGACCGTGCCCTGGAGACCATCGAGATCACGGCATCCAATGCACGGGACATGATGAAGCCACAGGGACGTAATGAACCCATGACCGGTGAGGTTATCGACTAATACCTTTGACGGAGGCGAAGCCTCCGGCATTTCCCCGAGAACCCAGCACTAATTATCTGTAAGGTGGATGGCGTGATACCTACCGCAGAAGAGATCCTGACCAAGGCTGATGGCGCTTTGCGCGTCGCCTCGGTGAACGTCAATGGCATTCGCGCAGCATACAAGCGCAACATGGCCGACTGGATTGCAGCCCGTGACATTGATGTTCTTTGCCTCCAAGAGGTTCGTGCACCGGATAAGATCCTGCGCGAACTCATTGGCGATGGTTGGCACATTCTGCATGCCGAGGCCCAGGACAAGGGCCGTGCCGGCGTTGCAGTGCTATCCCGTGCCGAACCACTTGCTACGCGCGAGAATATTGGCGATGAATACTTCGCCACTACCGGACGTTGGGTTGAGGCAGACTTCAAGCTTGCCGACGGCAAGGTACTGACGGTCATCAGCGCCTATGTGCACTCCGGTGAGGTCGATACTCCCAAGCAAGTAGATAAGTTCCGTTTTCTGGACCGAATGATTGAGCATTTGCCGGCGCTCAAGGCCGAAAAGGATCACGTGCTGGTGGTTGGTGACCTGAACGTTGGCCACACCACGCTGGATATTAAGAACTGGAAGGGCAACGTGAAGCGTTCGGGCTTCCTGCCCGAGGAACGTGCCTACTTCGACCGTTTCTTTGGTGAAGAAATCGGTTACAAGGACGTTGCGCGCGAGCTTGCCGGTGAAGTTGATGGACCATTCACCTGGTGGTCGTGGCGGGGGCAGGCCTTCGTCAACGACACCGGATGGCGCATCGATTACCACATGGCCACCCCGGAACTTGCCGCCCTCGCGACCAAATCAGTCGTTGACCGTGCCTCGGACTACGAGTTGCGCTTCTCCGACCACGCACCGCTGGTCGTCGACTACCAGTTCTAAAGGAACACAGAATTCATGAGCGAAACATTCGCCAGCACCACTCGTCCCCGCGTACTTTCGGGGATGCAGCCTTCGGCCGATTCACTGCACCTAGGTAACTACCTCGGCGCGCTGGTCAACTGGGTCAAAGCACAGGATGAATATGAGGCATTCTTCTTCATCCCCGACATGCACGCAATCACCGTGCCGCAGGATCCGGCCGAGCTGCGTAACCGCACCCGAGTGACCGCTGCCCAGTACATTGCCGGGGGCATTGATCTAAACAAGTCAACGCTCTTTGTGCAGTCGCAGGTTCCCGAGCATGCTCAGCTTGCCTGGGTATTGAACTGCATTACCGGATTTGGTGAGGCCAGCCGGATGACCCAGTTCAAGGACAAGAGCTCCAAAGGCGGTGCCGATGTCTCATCCGTTGGCCTATTCACCTATCCGGTGCTGATGGCCGCCGATATTTTGCTCTATCAGCCGCAAGGTGTTCCGGTGGGCGATGACCAGCGTCAGCACGTTGAACTGGCCCGTGACCTGGCAACCCGCTTCAACCACCGTTTTGGTGAGACCTTCGTGGTTCCCGAGGCCTTCATCAAGAAGGAAGGGGCACGCATTTACGATCTGCAGAACCCAACCTCCAAGATGTCAAAATCTGCCTCAAGCCCCAATGGGCTGATCAACGTGCTTGATGATCCCAAGCAGGTTGCCAAGCGGATCAAGTCCGCCGTAACCGATGCCGATACCGTCATTGCCCACGATCGAGCCAACAAACCGGGTGTTACCAACCTGCTGGAGATTCTTTCGGCCGTTACCGGGACCGCTGTTCCTGCGCTTGTCAGCGAATTTGAAGGCAAGATGTATGGTCACCTGAAGGTTGCGGTAGCCGATGCTGTCGTTGAGCAACTGACTCCGGTCCGCACCCGCACCCTTGAACTGCTCGAAGATCCGGCAGAATTGGATTCCATCTTGGCTGCCGGTGCCCTGAAGGCTCGTGAGGTTGCTTCAAAGACACTGGCAGATGTTTATGAGCGCGTTGGTTTCATGGCTCCACTGGGTGGGATTTCCTAACCATGAGCATCGGAGTGGGGGAGAGTACCGCACCTAGCGACGTGGATACCACGCCGCTAGGCGTGGTTATTGAGATACCTTCCCCACTTCGTGAACGTCTCCGTGATTGGCGTCTGCGCTATGGTGGCGCTGATGCTTCGATCATTGACCCACACATCACTTTGGTATCCGGGTCTACCAGTGTGTGGGACCAAGCCGCGGCGCATGTGCGTAGGATAGCCCGCCGGTCCAAAGCCTTCACCATCCGTTTGCAAGGTACCGGGACCTTTCGACCGGTGACAGATGTTGTCTACCTCAACGTCACCACGGGCGCCGACGCCTGCACAGAATTACATGATGCATTGCTCACCGGCCCATTGGGGCATGACCTTTCCTTCGGCTATCACCCACATCTAACCATTGCCCATGATGTTGCCGATTCCTTGCTTGATGCGGCCCAAAAAGATTTGTCCCATGAATCAATGGACTTTGACGTTACTTCAATAGGCCTCTTCGGAATTGATGAGGCAGGTCGCTGGTCACTGCGCGAGGAGCTAGACCTTGGCCCAGAGCAAACCTAAACGCGAACGACTCCAAGAAATATTCATCAGCGCGGATGCCGATGATCCGCGGATGCAGCATTCACCTGACCCATTTGATCTCGATCCGAGCATTCCTGAAATTGGTACGCGTGCCCCTGGAGTTGTCGCACGCAAATTTGTTGGGGCGCCGATTGAACCGCCTCCAAGCCCACTTGACCCGCGGGCATTAGCTGCATTTAAAAGGCTCAAGACTCAAGAGCTCTATGCCCAACGGGCACAAGGTACGATTTTCGCTCGCATCGGTGCCCTGTCTAGGTTGCTGGTGGCCTTTATCAATTCCCTGTACCCCGTGCGAATTTGGAACCTATATCTGCGCAGACGGGGACCCCTGCTCGCCGCAGGTAGCGCATACCGAATGTTCTTCTCCATTGCAGCAATGCTTGTTGCAGGTTTTTCAGTGCTGAGCATGGTTGCCAACGGTAACCCGGTTCTCCGCGACGGAATTATTGACATGGTTGCCGCGAGCACGCCGGGCCTTATAGACACCGGACATGGCGGATTAGCCAAGCCCGAACAGCTCCTGGGGCTCGGTGGATTTGGGCTTACGCTTGTCATCTCGCTCGGTGCGTTGGTTTTTACCTCTCTTGGCTGGTTGACCGGCTTACGTGAGGGCATCCGTACAATTTTTGGGCTGGTCCGCGATAGATCCAATCCCGTTGTTTCAAAATTGCGTGATGCGATGTTGCTTGTGGTGCTCGCGATTGCCTTGGTGTCTTCGAGCGCCCTAGCGATCGCCAGTTCGTCGATGATCGATTCGCTGGCCGCCTGGTTGGGTTTTAGCGGTATGTGGACCAGTGCGTTGACTCGGGTGGGATTCGTTATCGCGATGTTCATCCTGGACTGTGCAACCGCTTGGGTGTTGCTACGGGTTGCCTCACGTGCCGTCACCATCCGTGGGTCGCTATGGCCAGGAGTCATGCTGGCAGGTGCTGGTGCAACAACGCTACGTTTCTTCTCCGCGATGCTGCTTGCCTCGCTGACGAATAACGTATTGTTGGCGCCCTTTGCGGTAATCCTTGGGCTCTTTGTCTGGTTTAACCTGCTAAGCCAGCTGTACTTGGTCTCCGCGGCGGTGGTTGCGGTGCGCGCGGCCGACCTGCAAGGGGTCGTCCGGACCGCCTAGGCATGCGTCGGTGTACTCGGATGCCCAAAGCTGCTGAAGTACTGGTAATGCTGAGCTTCGCCGTAGCAGAGCTATCACGAGACCGATGAGCTGAACTACGTAGGTGCCAGGACGATTGCAAGGTTGTGCTGCGGCCCCGAGCCGGGCCAACGGCCCTCGATGAATGCTACGGCCCGGTGTAATCCTTGAGGGCGAGCGTTCAAGCGAGCTACGTCGTCAAGAACATCTAATGCAACCCCAACGATGCTGAGCACGTGGGATCCATAGTTCAGCTAAACGGTTCATGCTCGAAAGTGAACCCATAAAGTCCGGCTAACAAATGTGTGGGGTGAATTTTGTTGAGCAATTCTGGGTGCCATAGCCGACCGATCTACCTAGAGACAAGGGTCGATGAACGCCCGGTCTCCCACGAAGTTGCTACGCGCATGAATGCCGAGTAGATGATGGGTCTTCTCCTACGAGAAGAATCGTAACGCCAGCTCATCCACCACGATTACCTGTGGCTCGTGCAGGGTAAGACCATACGTAGCCAATTCTGTAACTACAATGCGCGGTAGCTGGAAATTTCATTTGGAGGGGGGACTAAGGCCTCTCGTCAAAAGGGCTGTGGCCGATTTCCCTTATCGGGAAACCGGCCACAGTCATAGAAACTAGTTAGAAACTAGATGGAGCGAGCCAAGATAGCCTGCTTGACCTCGGCAATAGCCTGGGTCACCTGGATGCCACGCGGGCATGCTTCGGTGCAGTTGAAGGTGGTGCGGCAACGCCACACGCCTTCCTTATCGTTGAGGATCTCCAAACGCATGTCCCCTGCATCATCGCGCGAGTCGAAGATGAAGCGGTGTGCGTTGACGATTGCTGCCGGGCCGAAGTACTGCCCATCGGTCCAGAACACCGGGCAGGAAGAGGTACACGCGGCGCACAGGATGCATTTGGTGGTGTCTTCGAACTTCGAGTGCTCTTCTGCTGACTGGTAGCGCTCGGTCGACGGCTCGTGGCCCTTGTTGATCAAGAACGGCATGATCTCGCGGTAGGACTGGAAGAATGGCTCCATGTCAACGATGAGGTCCTTTTCAAGGGGCAGACCCTTGATGGCTTCAACGGTGATCGGCTTGGAGTGATCCAAGTCCTTGAGCAGGGTCTTGCAGGCCAGGCGGTTGCGGCCGTTGATGCGCATGGCATCGGAGCCGCAAATGCCGTGGGCGCAGGAGCGACGGAACGAAAGCGATCCATCGATGTCCCACTTGACCTTGTGCAAGGCGTCCAGCACACGGTCGGTGCCGTACATGGTCAGCTCAAAGTCTTCCCAGTACGCGTCTGCTGTGGTCTCCGGCAGGTACCGGCGAACACGCAAGGTGATGTTGAACTGCGGAATTTCTCCGCCGCCGCCAACACCGGGCTTCAGCTCAATCTTCGATGCTGGTTCCGGAAGTTCCGTGCTCATTAGTACTTACGCTCCATCGGCTGGTAACGGGTAAAGACAACGGGCTTGGTTTCCATGCGGATGCCGGAAATGCCCTCGGTGGTTGCCGAATCGTCCTTGTAGGACATCGAGTGCTTCATGAAGTTCTCGTCGTCGCGATCCGGGTAGTCCTCGCGGTAGTGGCCACCGCGGGATTCCTTGCGGTGCATGGCAGCGGTGGTCATAACCTCTGCCATGTCCAGCAGGAAGCCAAGTTCAATGGCTTCGAGCAGATCAAGGTTGAAACGCTTGCCCTTATCCTGGACCGATACGTTCTTGTAACGGGTGCGCAGGTCTTCGATGACCTCGAGTGCCTCGTGGAGGGACTTCTCGGTACGGAACACCTGAACGTTTGCATCCATGGTGTCCTGCAGTTCCTTGCGGATCGGCGCAACACGCTCGGTACCCGTGGAGTTGAGCATCGAATCGATCTGGCCGCGGGTGAACGCTTCCGGATCTTCTGGAAGTTCAACGAAGTCGGCGCCCAGTGCGTACTTGGCGGCGGAGATACCTGCACGCTTACCGAACACGTTGATGTCCAGCAGCGAGTTGGTGCCCAAGCGGTTTGAACCGTGGACCGAAACACAGGCAACTTCACCGGCTGCGAACAGACCCGGGATGACTGTGTCGTTATCCTGCAGGACCTCGGTCTCGACGTTGGTCGGGATACCGCCCATGGCGTAGTGCGCGGTCGGGTAGACCGGCACCGGATCGGTGAACGGCTCGACACCCAAGTAGGTGCGGGCAAATTCGGTGATGTCCGGCAGCTTGGATTCGATGTGCTCCGGCTCCAAGTGGGTCAGGTCAAGGAGTACGTAATCCTTGTCCGGGCCACAACCACGGCCTTCACGAACCTCATTTGCCATGGCACGAGCAACAATGTCACGCGGGGCGAGGTCCTTAATCGTCGGTGCGTAGCGCTCCATGAAGCGTTCGCCATCCGAGTTACGCAGGATCGCGCCTTCACCACGTGCACCCTCGGTGAGCAGGATGCCCAGACCGGCTAGGCCGGTCGGGTGGAACTGGAAGAACTCCATGTCTTCCAGCGGGATACCGTTACGGAAGGCAATGCCCATGCCATCACCGGTGAGGGTGTGAGCGTTGGACGTGGTCTTGAAGACCTTGCCGGCGCCGCCGGATGCAAAGATGACGGACTTGGCCTGGAAAACGTGAAGTTCGCCGGTGGCTAGGTCGTAAGAAACAACGCCCGCTACGCGCTTCTGCTTGTAAGCGGTGCCATCTTCGCGGAAGGCATCCTCTTCAACCATCAGCAGATCCAGCACGTAGTACTCGTTGTAGAACTCAACGTTGTGCTTGACACAGTTTTGGTACAGGGTCTGCAAGATCATGTGACCGGTGCGGTCTGCTGCGTAGCAGGCACGGCGAACTGCTGCCTTGCCGTGGTCGCGGGTGTGACCACCAAAGCGACGCTGGTCAATCTTGCCTTCCGGGGTGCGGTTGAAGGGCAAGCCCATCTTTTCCAGATCCAGTACCGCGTCGATGGCTTCCTTCGCCATGATCTCGGCTGCATCCTGGTCAACCAGGTAGTCGCCACCCTTGATGGTGTCGAATGTGTGCCATTCCCAGTTATCTTCTTCAACGTTGGCCAGTGCTGCACACATGCCACCCTGCGCTGCACCTGTGTGCGAACGGGTTGGGTAAAGCTTGGTGAGAACGGCCGTACGTGCGCGCTGGCCGGATTCAATGGCCGCGCGCATGCCTGCGCCGCCTGCTCCGACGATCACGACGTCGTACTTATGTACCTGCATACCTGATGCTCTCTTTTCTTGAATTCTTTACTTCAGCGAACGGTGCCGAAGGTTACTTGCAAACTAGAAGGTCGCTACCAGGGATGCACGGATCGAAGGTGAAGATCACCATGGTGCCAAGAATGACAATGGCAGCGGTTGCAACGTAGAGGATGCCCTTGAGCCACTGACGAGTGGCAGGCTTCTCCGCGTAGTCATTGATGATGGTGCGAACACCGTTGGTGCCGTGCAACATGGCAAGCCACAACATTGCAAGATCCCAGAACATCCATACCGGGTCTGCCCACTTGCCTGCAACGAAGCCGAAGTCGATGGCCTTGACGCCACCGCCGACCAGGAGGTTGGTGAAGAGGTGTCCGAAGATCAGAACTACCAGTACAACACCGGAGAGGCGCATGAAGAGCCATGCAATCATCTCGAAGCTACCGCGTGATTTGCGTGCGCGGGTGTACTTCGGATCTAGACGCTGGCTGCGTGGTGCAGCAATTTCTGCCGACATGGCTTAGTTACCTCCAAAAGCAAGTGACAGGTGGCGGATGGAGAATGCCACCATGGTGATGACCCAGAGACCAATAACGCTCCAGAGCATCTGACGCTGGTACTTAGTACCCTGCTTCCAGAAGTCAACCAGGATCAGGCGCAAGCCGTTGAACGCGTGGAAGACAATGGCGGCTACCAGAGCGGTTTCGCCCAGTGCCATCAGCGGGTTTTTGTACGTGGCCATAACGGCGTCGTAGGCACCCGGGGAAACCCGAACCAGCGACGTGTCTAGCACGTGTACCAACAGGAATAAGAAAATAACGACACCCGTTATACGATGCCCCACCCAAGACCACATGCCTTCGCGGCCGCGGTAGAGGGTGCCTGACGAAGTCTTCGACACTGAATTAACCTCCATGACTCACAATGGCGCATGTGTATCTTCCACACAATAAATTGACGCCGGAGTGCGAGCGTTCCTTGCCCGATCTTAGACCACCTGCGGCGTGCGTGCCCATTGTTTACGCGTGTTGTGTGATTAGGGTCACCGGAGTGTGTGGTTGATTTCAGGATTTCTTAGGGGTTATAGCAAATACATTATGTTTTAATGACCTATTTCATACTCGCCTAAACAGGGTATTCCCAGCCTCTATCAACTACCGTTAGTCGAATGAATGCTGAACTCTTGGCTCGATTCCATGGTGTGATCCCGGCAGGTGGAGTCGGAACACGTCTGTGGCCGCTCTCGCGCGCTGCGGCCCCAAAATTCCTACACGACCTCACCGGCTCCGGCTCAACCTTGATCCGTGCAACCTACGAACGTCTGATCCCGCTGGCCGGCGACAATATCACTGTTGTTACAGGTCAGGCCCACCGTGCTGCGGTTCTAGCGCAGCTTCCCGAGCTCACTGACATTGACCTAATCCTTGAGCCGAGCCCCAAGGATTCCGCGGCGGCAATTGGCCTAGCAGCGGCAATCCTGTACCGCCGGAACCCCGAAATTATTATGGGTTCTTTTGCTGCCGATCAGGTGATTCGCCCCGAGTCGGTATTCCAAGATGCGGTGCGTGAAGCTATCCATACTGCCGCCACCGGCAAGATTGTGACCATTGGCATACGACCAACCCTCCCGTCCACGGGGTTTGGCTATATCCGTGCCGGGGAACGCTTATCGGTCTCCGGGGCCCCCACGGCACGTGATGTCATCGAGTTTGTTGAGAAGCCTGATGAAGATACTGCACGCGGATACCTTGCGGACGGTGGCTATCTCTGGAATGCCGGAATGTTTGTCGCTCCGGTGTCGCTGATGCTTGAGCACCTGGAGCGTAGTGAGCCAGAACTGCACGCCGGTTTGATGGAAATTGCCGAAGCTTGGGAATCCGGCAACGGTGAAGAGGCAATGGAGCGTATCTGGCCCACGCTGCCCAAGACGGCAATTGATTATGCCGTGGCGGAACCTGCGGCCGCTGCCGGAGATGTTGCAGTGATCCCTGGTGTCTTTGATTGGGATGACGTTGGAGACTTCGCCGCCATTGGTCGGTTGAACCCGGCAAGCGAAGAAACCGGAGTGACGGTCATCGGAGATTCCAAGAGTGTTTACGCGGACCAAGCTAGCGGAGTTGTGGTGACCGACTCCAAGCGCGTGATTGCCTTGGTTGGTATCCATGATGTCGTCGTTGTTGACACGCCGGATGCACTGCTTGTTACCACCAAGGAGCACGCTCAGTCGGTCAAAAACACCGTGGAAAAGCTCAAGAGTGAAGGCATCATGGACGTCCTCTAACCAACAGCCCCCCCAGCAGCACACCGGGAGGGGGTCAAAAAGCCCCGTCGGGCGAGTGGGACACGCCACAAGACCTAACACAGTAAAGTGCTCGGTTTTGATCCACTCACCACGGGGCTTTTTTGCACCCCAAAACCCGCGGAATCCTGCGGGCTAACAACAATTTTGGACTAACGCAAAGTTAGTGATCAATTTCACTGATTTGTGTGTGATACGCGCGCCTGAGTCGCCAAGCTCACACAAGAAATTGCTAGGCTCTGAACTCATGAGTGCCGTCAAATTTCCAGAAGATCCGGCAATACCCATCGGCGATCCAGAAAGTTCAGTGCCTCCCGATGCTGGCCCCAACCGCATCAACAAGGTTGTTTTCTTCGGCTCCGCGGCGGCGATCCTAGCCTTTACGCTGTGGGCCATGCTCGATCAAAGCGGTGCAGACACCGTTATTAATGCTGTAGTTGGCTGGGTCGGCAAGACCTTTGGCTGGTGGTATTCACTGGTTGTCGTGGCCGTCCTGGCGTTTGTCATTGCAATAGCAATCTCCAAGGTCGGAAAAACCAGACTCGGCCCCGACCACTCGCGGCCGACCTTTAACCTCTTCACCTGGACGGCAATGCTCTTTGCCGCAGGTATCGGCATTGACCTGATGTTTTTCTCGGTCTCCGAACCTGTAGCCCAATTCTTGGCTCCACCCACCGGGGAAGGCTCCAACGTTGAAGCCGCCCGGCAGGCGCTCACCTGGACGCTCTTTCACTATGGACTGCTCGGCTGGGGTCTGTACGCGCTGATCGGCCTAGCCCTTGGCTACTTCGCCTACCGCCACAACCTACCGTTATCCATCCGCTCGGCGCTCTACCCGATTCTGGGCAAGCGAATCCACGGCCCGATTGGCCACGGTGTAGATATTGCCGCCGTTTTGGGTACCATCTTTGGCATCGCCACCTCCTTGGGTATCGGTGTAGCCCAGCTGAACTTCGGGTTGAACTTCATGTTCGGCATTGAAGAAAACATCTCGGTACAAATCGCCTTGATCGTCATTGCCGTCATCATGGCCACCATCTCGGTGCTCACCGGAGTAGAAAAAGGCATCCGCCGGCTCTCCGAACTCAACGTGATCCTGTGCATTGTCTTAATGCTCTTTGTGCTTTTTGCCGGAAAAACTCGATTCCTCTTAGATGGAATCATCCTCAATGTTGGCGATATGCTCTCCCGCTTCCCCGGAATGGCTCTGGACACCATGGCCTACGACCGTCCCGATGATTGGCTCAACGGCTGGACGCTGTTTTTCTGGGCTTGGTGGATTGCCTGGGCACCATTCGTTGGGCTCTTCTTGGCACGAATCTCGCGTGGGCGCACCATCCGCCAATTCATCACCGGCGTATTGGTGGTTCCCTTCGCCTTCATCCTGCTGTGGATTTCAATCTTCGGTAACAGCGCACTAGAACTGGTCATGAACGGAAACGCCGCTTTTGGCGAGGTAGCGATGAACTACCCGGAACGTGCCTTCTACTCGCTGCTTGAGCAATATCCGGCCGTTCCGCTGGTCGCCGCCATCGCGACCTTTACCGGCCTGCTGTTCTATGTGACAAGTGCCGACTCCGGTGCCTTGGTCATGGCCAACTTCACCTCACACCTCAAGGACGCAGAATCGGATGGACCTAAATGGGTCCGCGTCTTCTGGGCTGTGGCCACGGGCCTGCTGACCTTGGCCATGCTGATGGTTGATGGGGTGCCAACATTACAAAGCGCCACGGTGATCATGGGGCTACCGTTCTCGGTGGTGCTGGTATTCATCATGTTGGGGCTCTACAAGGCATTGCGCGTTGAACGCGCACTGGCCGGCAGCTACAAGAACACCCTGCATTCGGTTTTGACCTCGCGATCCGGCCCCAGCGGAATTGAGCACCGTCGCGGCTGGCGCCAACGTTTGGCCCGCACCATGGCCTATCCGGGGCAACGCCACGCACAACGTTTTGTTGATGATGTAGTTGCCCCGGCCCTCGAAGAAGTCAACGCCGAGTTCGCCCGCTCCGGGGTCATTGGCGAGCTAGCTATTGAACCCGTAGGCAAACTTGGGGTTAGATCCGTTGACCTCGTGGTTCCGCACGGTGAAGAACGTCCCTTCAAATACCAGGTGTACCCGATACAGCTCAAGGTGCCGTCGTATGCACGCGATTCCTCAACCGGAGAACAGTACTACCGCATGGAAGTCTTCTCCCAGGAAGGCTCCCACGGTTATGACCTGATGGGCTGCACCCGCGAACAGATCATCTCCGATGTGCTCGATCAATACGAGGTCCACATGTCGTTCCTGCGAGCGCAGGCAAACACCGACGGTCTGAGCCAGATCGCCGAAACCACGATTCCCAAGACCGATTGGGAATCAGACTTTGATACCGGGATGATTCCCACCATCAGCACCGAGTCCACAACGGACCGGGCCAAGGAAAAGGACAAGGCATGAGCCAGCACACCATCTACATCAACGGGGCATGGGCTCCTGCCGCTCAAGGCGGCACTAGGGAGATTATTTGCCCGGGCACCGGTGAACTCGTCGCCACCATTTCCGAGGGCAGTGCCGAAGACTCCGAACGCGCCATTGCCGCGGCCCGTGCATCCTTTGACTCCGGTATCTGGTCATCGGTTTCGGCTTCCGATCGTGGTGACTTTTTGCTCAAGGTTGCCACCCGGCTGACCGAACGCAAGGAAGAGTTTGCGCGAGCTGAAGCCTTGGATACCGGTAAGCGCATGTACGAGGCGCGTGCCGATATTGATGCGATCGTTGACAGCTTCAATTACTTTGGCAAGCTCTCGGGGCAGAACGCCGGCCGTGTAGTTGATGCGGGGGATTCAAACGTTGTCTCCAACATCGTTTATGAACCCGTCGGTGTGGTCTCCATGATCACCCCGTGGAACTATCCGCTGCTCCAGGCTGCTTGGAAGATCGCTCCGGCTCTGGCCGCGGGTTGCTCATTTATTCTCAAGCCCGCGGAGCTGACCCCTTCCACCTCGGTGCTGATGATGGATGTGCTCCAGGAGCTGGGGCTGCCGGCGGGTGTGGCCAACCTCGTCACCGGTGCCGGCGCCGCGGTAGGCACCCCACTTTCCACGCATCGCGATGTTGATATGGTTTCCTTCACCGGCGGGTTGGCCACTGGCAAGATCGTTGCAGCCTCCGCAGCGGGAACCGTGAAAAAGGTTGCGCTGGAACTCGGCGGCAAAAATCCCAACGTCATTTTCGCGGATGCCGATTTTGATGCGGCTGTAGACAACGCGCTCAACGCCGCCTTCATCCACTCCGGTCAGGTCTGCTCGGCCGGCGCTCGTCTGGTAGTCGAGGAGTCAATTGCCGAGGCCTTCGTCGATGAATTGGTTCGCCGAGCCAAGAACATTCGTTTGGGTGGGCCATTTGATGAAAACGCCGAGACCGGCCCGCTGATCTCCGCCGATCACCTGGCCAAGGTCGATGCCTACGTGCAGCGCGGCATTGCCGAGGGAGCACGCCTACGCACCGGTGGCAGGAAGGCAACCAACGCCGATGGACCCAACCTTGAGGCCGGGCACTTTTACCTGCCAACTATCTTGGACCAGGTCACCGGATCCATGTCGGTCGCCCAGGACGAGGCCTTTGGCCCGACGGTCACCGTGGAAACCTTCGTCACCGAAGATCAAGCAGTAGCGATTGGCAATGACACAGATTACGGGCTTGCCGGGGCGGTCTGGACCCAGGATGCAGGACGCGCCCAGCGCGTTGCCGCACGCCTGCGCCACGGAACCGTCTGGATCAATGACTTCCACCCCTACCTGCCGCAAGCAGAATGGGGAGGCTTTGGCCTCTCGGGTGTCGGCCGCGAGCTGGGCCCCACCGGCCTTGCCGAATACCAGGAAGCAAAACACATTTATCAAAACCTTGACCCACAGGTCACCGGTTGGTTTGAAAACTCTGTACAGGATCAGGAGTAAGAGCAATGGAGGAAACTCACGTGGGAACCGAATCAAACTCAAGCCAGGAAACAGAATTTGATTACATCATCGTCGGTGGCGGTTCGGCGGGAGCCGCGGTTGCGGCACGCCTCTCCGAAGATCCGACGGTGAGTGTTGCACTCGTTGAAGGCGGCCCTGACGATCGCGGAATCCCGGAAGTCTTGCAGCTTGATCGCTGGATGGAACTTCTGGAATCCGGCTACGACTGGGATTACCCCATTGAAGAGCAGGAAAACGGCAACTCGTTCATGCGCCACTCGCGTGCCAAGGTCATGGGCGGATGCTCGAGCCACAACTCGTGTATTGCGTTCTGGGCTCCGGCCGAGGACCTTGACGCTTGGGAAACCGAACACGGCGCCACCGGCTGGAACGCCGAGATGGGCTTCCGGCTCTACAAGCAGCTTGAAACCAATGAGAATGCTGGCCCGGATGCCCCGCACCATGGCGACTCCGGCCCGGTGAAGCTAATGAACGTGCCTCCCGTGGACCCGTGTGGTGTTGCGGTCTTGGATGCCTGCGAGCAGGCAGGAATTCCGCGCGCTACGTTCAATAGCAACCAGACTGTGCTCAAGGGAGCCAGCTTCTTCCAGATCAACCGCCTGGAAGATGGCACCCGCTCATCGTCCTCGGTGTCCTACATTCACCCGATCTCACAGCGGAAAAACTTCACGCTGCTCACCGGGCTGCGCGCGCGAAAGCTTTCTTTCGACGAAGATAAGAAATGTACCGGTGTGTTCGTTGTCGATGGTGGCTTTGGACGCACCAGCCACCTGGCTGCACGCCGCGAAGTCATCGTTTCAACCGGCGCCATCGATACGCCTAAGCTTTTGATGCTCTCGGGCATTGGCCCGGCTGCGCACCTGGCCGAGCACGGTATTGAACTTTTGGTTGATGCACCGGGTGTTGGCTCAAACCTGCAGGATCATCCGGAGGGTGTGATCCAATGGGAAGCCAAAAAACCCATGGTCACCGAATCAACTCAGTGGTGGGAAATTGGCATCTTTGCCACTACCGTTGAGGGACTTGATCGCCCGGATCTGATGATGCATTACGGTTCGGTGCCCTTCGATATGCACACGTTGCGTCAGGGCTACCCGACCTCGGATAACGCATTTTGCCTGACCCCCAACGTCACGCGGGCTAAGTCCCGTGGCACGGTGCGTCTGCGTAGCCGGGATTTCCGCGATAAGCCGCGAGTTGACCCGCGTTACTTCACCGATGCCGAAGGTCATGACATGCGCGTCATGATCGCCGGTATCCGGCAGGCTCGTGAGATTGTTGCCCAACCTGCCATGGAGCAGTGGGCAGGGACAGAACTTTACCCGGGCGTTGAGGTGCAGTCTGATGAGCAGATCGCCGACTACATCACCCGCACCCATAACACCGTCTACCACCCGGCAGGGTCGGTTCGCATGGGCGCAGTTGACGATGCAATGTCCCCGCTTGACCCGGAACTACGGGTCAAGGGGGTTTCCGGGCTACGCGTTGCAGATGCCTCGGTGATGCCCGCCTTGGTCACCGTGAACCCAAACATCACTGTCATGATGATTGGTGAACGTTGCGCGGAATTAATCAAGAACGCTTAAACGCTCGTTGATCCGGCAAGACTAGTGACCGGCCCTCTGTGGGCACCTTTAGGGTGCTTTCACAAGGGTCGGTCATAGTACTTTGAGCTGGCGGGAAAAAATTGCTCAAGGCAACAATTGGGCAAAAAGTCGGCTCTCCGTAGGGGAAAGAAGTATTGTCGATGCTGTGCGCATGAGTAATGAAAAGAATCTGCAGATCCCATCGGTGCAGCCTTGGGTAGCCCCGCTGCTTGCCGAGCTCGTCGACTTTCGACGTGAGCTTCACGCGAATCCCGAGCTATCTTTTGTCGAGTATAAAACCACCGAGCGGATCCTCACTGCGCTTCGCGCGGTGGGCCTTGCCCCGGTTGCTCTCGAGGAAACCGGTGCCTACGTTGATATTGGTAGCGGTCCCATTGCCTTAGGGTTACGCGCCGATATTGATGCGCTACCCATCCTTGAAGAGACCGGACTTGACTACGCCTCGGTGGTTGATGGAGTTGCACACTCCTGTGGCCACGATATTCACACAACCGTCATGCTAGGCGTTGCCAAGGCCCTCAAGGCAATGGATGATGCAGGAGAACTCGGCGGACGTATCCGGGTGATCTTCCAGCCCGCCGAGGAAAAAATGCCAGGTGGCGCCCTAGCCGTCATTGCTGCTGGCGTGCTTGACGATGTTCCTCGTATTCTTGCCCTGCACTGCGAACCACGCATAGATGCGGGAAAGATCGGCACCCGTATTGGTGCCATTACCTCGGCCTCCGACACCATCAAGATTGAACTGATCGGCCGTGGCGGACACACTTCCCGCCCACACCTGACCGAAGACTTGGTCTTTGCGATGAGTCAGATTGCTATCAATGTTCCAGCAGTCCTGGGCCGTCGTATCGATGTGCGCTCGGCGGTCTCGGTGGTCTGGGGACAGATCCATGCCGGAAGCGCACCGAATGCGATTCCAGCAACCGGCTATTTGGCCGGCACCATGCGTTGCCTTGACGGTGAGGCCTGGGAAGGCGCGGGAGATCTGCTTGATGAGGTAGTTCGTCAGGTTGCTGCACCCTATGGCGTTGAAATTAAGCTCGAACACACCCGCGGTGTGCCGCCGGTGATCAACAACGAGGACGAAACCGACCTGATTGAAGACTCGGCACGAGCCGAGCTTGGGTCGCCGGCAATTGTCTTGACCCCGCAATCAATGGGTGGCGAAGATTTTGCTTGGATGACCAATAAAGTTCCTGGTTCCATGATGCGTTTGGGCACAAGGACCCCCGGAGGCGAGACCTACGACCTACACCGTGGTGATTATATTCCAGATGAATCCGCGATTGAGGTTGGCGTTACGGTGATGACGGCAGCGGCAGTTCGGGCAATTTTTCAGTCCCAGACAGAGGATAACTAACGCACGTCAAGCGCTTAGAGTTATGCGCTTGTAACATTTTCTCCCTTGAGTTAAGCGTTTTGCGCGATAGGCTAGACCGACGTGAAACCGTTCTTTCTCGTCGCCCGATAGTTACTAAAGCGGGTGTCAGGAAAATCCGATGGATCGACCGGTGCCTAAAGGCAACGCGACATACTTGGTTCGATGTGGAACGCAAAAACCTTTTGCGCCCGCTGGATCGTGAAACGTAGCTCGTAACCCAATGGAGGGAACCCACATGCGCAACATCAAGCGCAAGACCGGAATGGCCGCGGCCATGCTCGGCATTTCAGCACTCGTTTTGACTGCCTGCGGCGCCGCGCCGGAAGCAACCCCGTCAGGCTCGGCCAGTGGCTCGGCTCCGGCCGGGGCATCCGACTTCACCGGATGTATCGTCTCTGATTCGGGCGGATTCGATGACCGCTCCTTCAACCAGTCCTCCTACGAGGGTCTGATGGCCGCCAAGAAGGATTTGGGCATCAACGTGAAGCAGGCAGAGTCCAAGGCTGCAACCGACTTTGCACCGAACCTGAATGCCATGGTTAAGGGCGGCTGTAATCTCACGGTTACCGTTGGCTTCCTACTCTCGGATGACACCAAGAAGGCCGCCGCCGCTAACCCGGACAAGCACTTTGCGATCGTTGACGATAATGCCATCGATGCCAAGAACGTCAAGCCGATCATCTATGACACGGCTCAGGCAGCTTTCCTCGCTGGTTACCTTGCAGCAGGCATGACCGAGACCGGAAAGGTCGCCACCTACGGCGGCATGAACATCCCAACCGTTTCCATCTTCATGGATGGCTACGCAGATGGTGTTGCTTACTACAACGAGAAGAAGTCCAAGGACGTCAAGGTCCTAGGCTGGGACGTTGCCAAGCAGTCGGGCACCTTCACCGGTGACTTCGATAACCAGGGCAAGGGCAAGAACACCACCGTGACCTTCGCTAATGAAGGTGCCGACGTGATCATGCCGGTTGCTGGCCCGGTTGGCTTGGGCACCATGGATGCGGTCAAGGAACTGAACGCAAGTGGGAAGAACGTCAAGGTCATCTGGGTCGATGCAGATGGCTTCGAGTCCTTGGCTTCGGGCAACCAGTTTGTGCTCTCCTCCGTGGTTAAGGAGATGGGCCAGTCCGTCGAGGATGTCGTACGCTCCGATGTTGAAGGCAAATTCGACTCCACCCCATACGTTGGAACCCTCGAAAACGGTGGCGTAGCGCTTGCTCCTTTCCACGACTTCGATTCCAAGGTATCGGACGAGCTCAAGGGCGAACTTGACGCGCTGGAGGCAGATATCATCTCCGGTGCAGTGAAGGTTGAATCCCCTTCCAGCCCGAAGACCAAGTAACCAAGAAGTAACGCCAGCCAAGCGCGCCGTTTATTGCGATTATTTCCTTCTATTGGAAATGATTTAAACGGCGCGTTTGGTTGTGCCCACTTTCGGCATTCCGCACCAGCCCCGTTGTGACTAGGCTGGGGAGCGCGGGGGCCTGACCAACACGACCCCCTCGACCCCTACCGGGCCGGATAAGAAGGGAAACGGGTAGCAACGTGAAACTCGAGCTTCGGGGCATCACCAAAAGGTTTGGCACCTTCACCGCCAACGATCACATCGACGTCATTGTCGAATCCGGTCAGGTCCATTCCCTGCTCGGTGAAAACGGTGCCGGAAAATCGACCCTCATGAACGTGCTCTTTGGCCTCTATGAGGCAACCGAGGGCACCATCCTCATTGATGACAAACCCGTAAAGTTTAGTGGCCCCGGGGATGCCATGGCAGCAGGCATCGGCATGGTGCACCAGCACTTCATGCTTGTCCCGGTGTTTACTGTCGCCGAAAACGTTGCCCTAGGTAACGAGGACACCGGTGTGGGTGGGATCCTGCACCTAGAAAAAACTCGTGCCCGTATCCGCGAAATTTCCGACCGCTACGGCTTCGGTGTTGATCCCGATGCCCTGGTTGAAGACCTTCCGGTAGGTGTCCAGCAGCGCGTAGAAATCATCAAGGCCCTGGTGCGTAACGCCAAAGTCTTGATCCTTGATGAACCAACAGCGGTGCTGACCCCACAGGAAACCGACGAATTGCTGACCATTATTAGTCAGTTACGTGATTCCGGAACCGCAGTGGTGTTCATTTCCCACAAACTACGTGAGGTCAAAGCGATCTCCGATATCATCACGGTGATCCGCCGCGGCAAAGTAGTTGGCAAGGCCGACCCCGGTGCCTCCGCGGCAGAACTTGCAGCGTTGATGGTGGGCCGTGCGGTGTCGTTGACCTTGGAAAAAGATCCACCAAAACTTGGTGAGGAATCTTTTAAAATCAAGGACCTCTCCGTGTTGGCACCCAATGGCCAATTGCTTCTTGACTCGGTAAGCTTTGGAATTTCCCAGGGGGAAATCCTTGCCATTGCCGGTGTCCAAGGCAACGGTCAAACCGAACTCACCGAAGCGATCATGGGTCTGCTCGATCACGTCAGCGGATCGATCAAGCTCGGGGGCAAAGAATTGCTGGGCCGCTCGGTTAAGCAAATCATTAATTCCGGTGTTGGGTTTGTTCCCGAAGATCGCAGCACCGATGGTGTGATCGGCAGCTTCACCGTTGCCGAAAACCTCATATTGAATCAATATGACAAGGCACCGTACGCACGCGGACTGAACATGTCCCCTGTGGTGATGCTCAAGAATGCATTAAAGAAAATCACCGAATTTGATGTGCGAACCCAAGGTCCAGATTCCGAGGCCGGAACACTATCGGGTGGCAACCAACAAAAAGTCGTCATGGCGCGCGAACTATCCCGCCCTCTGAAACTCTTTATTGCTTCCCAACCAACTCGCGGTGTTGATGTGGGCTCCATTGAGTTCCTCCACCGACGCATTGTTGCCGAACGCGATGCCGGAACCCCGGTCATGATAGTTTCAACCGAACTTGACGAGGTTACCGATCTTGCCGATCGTATTGCAGTTCTTTACAAGGGAAAACTTGTGGGAATAGTCCCGGGGGACACCCCCAGAGATGTGCTTGGTCTGATGATGGCCGGGGCAAGTAACGAAGAAGCCGAATCCCAGAGCAGCACCGAGGGCAAGGAAGACGCATGAGTAACACAGCAGATATGCCTCCGGCAGAACATAGTCAAACTCCTGTGATCCCACCGGTGGCACCCACCAGCCAGCACCATGACGAGCCCGAAAAGTCGCTGATCACCAAGATCATGACCGGCAACGGTCTGGTCTCGGTATTGGCAATCTTCCTCTCACTGGTTGTTGGTGCCATCCTTATCGCGTTCACCGATGAACGTGTCACCTCGACGGCAAGTTACTTCTTCTCCCGTCCGGCCGACATGCTCACGGCGATCTGGGATTCGGTCTCGGAAGCCTATATTGCCTTGTTCCAATCCAGCATCATCAACACCTCGGCGGCTAGTTTCTCCGATGCTATTTACCCGCTGACCGAAACCCTGACCATTGCCACACCGCTGATCTTCGCTGGTCTGGGTGTTGCACTGGCCTTCCGAGTTGGCCTATTCAATATTGGTGCGCAGGGTCAAATTATTCTTGGTGCCACGCTTGCCGGTTGGGTGGGTTTCACGCTCGATCTTCCGGTGGGCATTCACCTGATCGTTGCGGTGCTTGCCGGCATTATTGGCGGTGCCATCTGGGGCGGCATTGCCGGGTTCCTCAAGGCGCGCCGCGGCGCACACGAAGTGATCGTCACGATCATGCTCAACTACATTGCCGTCTACCTGCTGCTTTACATGCTCTCCACCCCCGCATTCCAGCGTCCGGGATCCAATAACCCGCTCAGTGAACCGGTGGCCGAGTCGGCTGCCTACCCACTGATGTTTGGTGACTCATTCCGCCTGCACTGGGGCTTTGTCCTTGCCCTTGGTGCAGTGGCCTTCACCTGGTGGTTGCTGAACCGTTCCACCACCGGCTTTGAAATGCGTGCGGTGGGTGCTAACCCGGTAGCCGCCAAGACCGCCGGTATTAATGTGGGACGGGCGTACTTGCTCTCGATGGTCATTGCCGGTGCTCTTGCCGGACTAGCCGGTACCGCACAGATCCTGGGGACCGAACGCTCGCTTTCCGGCGGTATTGCCGCAAGCTTCGGTTTTGATGCAATTACCGTGGCCCTGTTGGGCCGCTCCAACCCGATCGGCACACTCTTTGCTGGTCTACTCTTTGGTGCACTGCGCGCCGGCGGCGTGGGCATGCAGGCCAATACAGGTATCCCTATCGATATCGTGTTGGTGGTTCAGTCCTTCATCGTGCTGTTCATTGCGGCACCACCACTTGTACGTTCGATCTTTAGGATTGGCACGTCCAAGCCTAAAAACAAGAAAACAGCCACCAAGGCAGCCACCGGAGGTGCGGCATGAGCCAATCAATAGCAACCGAAACCCCCGGCAACGCAACACGGAATATTGCTGTCATTCGTTCCTGGGCGGCCCCCCTTACTTACCTGGTTTTGGGGCTTGTAGCCTTACTGGGATTTGCCATTGGTTCGCCCCATGCCGAGGCAACCTTTCGAATCACCGACGGTTCACAGAAAATCTCGGTTCCGGATCTCGTCCTAGGAACTACATTCATTGGTTGGGCCGGTGCCATCATCATGCTGGGCATCGCTGCCTATGCATTTGTGTTGGTACGGGCTGGACGCAAACTTGCGCGTTGGATGATGCCGGTATTTGCGACGGTATTTGTCATTGCGTTCCTGGTCTGGGTCATTGGTAGTGCGAATACCCCCAATGTGTACCTTTCGGGGTTGATTGCTGGTTCCTTCACCCTTGCAACCCCACTGATCTTTGGTTCCCTTTCCGGTGTGCTCTCCGAACGCGCAGGCGTTGTGAACATTGCTATCGAAGGTCAGCTGCTTGCTGGTGCTTTCTGTGCGGCAATCGTGGGTTCAATGACAGGTTCACTGATCGCTGGTGTCTTGGCAGCAATCGTTGGTTCCGTACTGGTGTCAATGGTGCTTGCGGTATTCGCTATCAAGTACCTGGTTAACCAGGTAATCGTTGGTGTGGTGCTCAACGTGCTGGTCGCGGGGCTGACAAGCTTCTTCTTCTCAACTGTCATGGTTGGCGACTCAAGCAAGTACAACTCACCACCGGCATTTGATGTCATTAGAATTCCATTACTTGCAGATATTCCAATTTTTGGCCCCATCTTCTTCGAACAGACGATTCTTGGCTATGGAATGTACCTCGCCGTCTTCCTTGTCTGGTTTGGGCTTTTCAAAACCCGTTGGGGTCTGCGCGTACGTGCCGTGGGTGAACACCCCAAGGCAGCAGACACCGTCGGCATTAAGGTCAATGCGCTGCGTTTCTGGAACGTTGTGCTTGCCGGTGTTGTTGCAGGTATTGGCGGTGCGTTCTTCACGCTCGTCACCTCATCATCCTTCAATAAGGAAATGACTGCTGGCCAGGGCTTTATCGCGTTGGCTGCACTGATCTTTGGCCGTTGGAACCCGATCGGCGCATTCTTCGCTGCACTGCTCTTCGGATTCTCTTTGAATCTTTCATTCGTCCTGACCATTCTGGGCACTCCGGTGCCTAGCCAGTTCATGCAAATGCTGCCCTACGCCGTCACCATCTTCGCCGTGGCGGGACTGGTCGGAAAGTCCAAGGCGCCTGCCGCGGACGGCGAACCCTACGTCAAGGAATAAAGGTTTCGATCATGGAATCGACGAGCATCGACCCGACCACCTGGGAAACCCTCAAGGTGGCCGCGGTCGCGGCCATGGAAAAAGCCTACGCACCCTACTCAAACTTCAAGGTGGGTGCCGCGGCGCTGACCACAGATGGCCGGTTGATTTCGGGCTGCAACGTAGAAAATGCTGCCTATGGGGTCACCCTGTGCGCCGAATGTTCGATGATCGGTGAACTCTTTGCCACGGGAGGTGGAAAGCTGCGTGCTTTCTATTGCGTTGATGCCTCGGGTTCCGCGATCATGCCGTGTGGGCGTTGCCGGCAATTACTTTCTGAACACCGCGGGGAAAATATGGAACTCATGACCCCACGCGGGGTCCGAAGCATGGATCAGGTGCTGCCCGATGCTTTTGGGCCGCACAACCTCTAGCAGCACCCAAACCTCACTGAACCCCTCGGCATCAACAACAAGTTGGAACCGCATAATCCAGGAGTAACCGATGAGCACGGAAAACTTTGACGCAGTCGACATTATCCGCATCAAGCGCGACCGCGGCACGCTGAGCCCGGCCCAAATCGACTGGGCCATCGACGCCTACACCCGCGGGGTCATCGCCGAGGAGCAGATGGCAGCGCTGAACATGGCGATCCTGCTTAACGGCATGGATCGGTCCGAGATCTCGCAATGGACAACCGCGATGATCAACTCGGGCGAGCGCATGGATTTTTCCTCGCTCCGTAACTCCGACGGTTCGGTGAAACTGACCACCGACAAACACTCAACAGGTGGGGTGGGGGACAAGATCACGCTTCCGCTGGCTCCACTTGTTGCTGTCTTTGGAGTTGCTGTCCCACAGCTATCGGGTCGGGGACTCGGCCACACCGGAGGCACGCTGGATAAGCTTGAAGCAATTTCCGGATGGCGAGCAGAGCTGAGCAATGAAGCGATGATGACTCAGCTTTCCGAGGTGGGAGCGGTAATTTGTGCTGCTGGTGCCGGGCTGGCTCCAGCGGATAAAAAGCTCTATGCACTGCGTGATGTCACAGGAACCGTTGAAGCAATCCCACTGATTGCCTCCTCCATCATGAGCAAAAAGATCGCCGAAGGCACCGGGGCTTTGGTGCTCGATGTGAAGGTGGGCTCCGGTGCATTTATGAAAACACGTGAAAATGCGTTGGAATTGGCCCGCACCATGGTGAACCTTGGCACCGACGCGGGGGTACACACCGTGGCACTGCTCACCAATATGGATACCCCACTGGGCCTCACCGCCGGTAATGCCATCGAAGTCGAAGAGTCAATTGAGATCCTTGCCGGCGGCGGACCAGCCGATGTTGTTGAACTGACAATCGCGCTGGCAACTGAAATGCTTGCCGGGGCCGGAATTCGCGATGTTGATGTCGCAGCAGCACTCAAGGATGGACGTGCCATGGATAAATGGCGTGCAATGATTTCGGCGCAGGGCGGCGATAATGATGCGCCACTGCCGGTCGCCAAGGAATCCGATGTTGTCTATGCCCCGGCGGACGGCGTGCTGACGGGCCTAGATGCTATGGATGTTGGGGTTGCGGCCTGGCGCTTGGGTGCCGGACGGGCACGGCGTGAAGATCCGGTGCAGGCCGGTGCCGGCGTGCGTCTGCACGCAAAGCCAGGGGATGTGGTCCGTCGTGGTCAACCGCTTGCAACAATGCTTACCGATACCCCCGAACGTTTTGAACGCGCCCGTCCGTTACTGGAAAGCGCAGCAACAATTGCTCCTATGGGAAGTCGACCAGAAATGAGCCTCATCCTGGATCGAATCGCGGCCACCTAATCGCCACGTGCGAGAAAACCTCCATCGATTTAGCCCCCCGCACCCTGACCGCGGTAGAAGCTGAATCAGGGGATACCCGGTAATGATCCCTGATTCATCCCCGGGAATGATGCACACCGGCTACGGAGTGCGGGAGAATGGAGAACGCACGGTCAAACTTCCGTTATCCGCATGGGAAAACGAGCGCCGGCGCTATTCACAAGGAAAGTCGGTATGTGGTGGATCTGATTAATGAAGCAATCGTCCATGCGGCGAATGCTTGGTGGATTCTGCCGATCATTTATGTCTTCTGCCTGATAGACGGATTCATGCCGATACTGCCCAGCGAAACCCTCCTAGTGGCCCTGGGCGCCGTGGCAGCCAGTACCGGCGAACCAAATGTTTTCTTACTGGTCTTGGTGGGTGCCGCCGGAGCCATCAGTGGTGACCAAATCGCTTATCGGATTGGACGTCGGGTAGGGACCGAACGTTTTGGGTGGATGCGCCGCAAACGAACTAAGGCCCTGTTTGCCTTTGCCCACAAGGAACTTTCCGAACGCGGTGCCATGCTGATTTTCACCGCACGTTACATTCCGGTGGGGCGTGTGGTAGTCAATCTGAGCGCAGGAGCCACCGGTTATTCGATCAGACGGTTTACTCTCCTTGATGTTTTGGGTTGTATTACTTGGGCCGGATATTCGGTGGCCATTGGCGTTGTCGCCGGTGGATGGTTCCATGACAACAAGCTTTTGGGCATTGGTCTCTCGGTAGCCTTGGCTATTTGCTTGGGGTACCTAATTGACAAAATTGTGCACACTTTACTGAAACGTTTTGGACGTAAACGCCACGAACCGTTGAGCCACGCAACTCATTTATTGCGTGAAAATTCCCTACCGGAACCGGTCAAAGTCCCCGATGATGAGAGGCCCGCAGGGCTCAGCGAGTGAACCTGCGTTGAGCAACTCATGAACTTTCGCTCCAACAAGGTCGCTGCTTACTGTTAGAACCGGGGTGTGACAGATAGGCTGAGCGGGTGACTGACGAGATGATCCACATTGCCTATGACCCTTCCTTCGATTTCCGGGCGCTGCCCAAGGTTTCGCTGCATGACCACCTCGATGGGGGATTGCGCCCGCAGACCATCATTGAATTGGCTGCGGCTGTAGGCCACAAGCTGCCCTCCACCGATGCCAACGAGCTCGGTGCTTGGTTCCGTGCCTCGGCAGACTCCGGTTCGCTGGAGCGCTACCTCGAAACTTTTGAACACACCATCGCAGTAATGCAGACCAAGGACGCGCTCACCCGCGTGGCCCGCGAGTTCGTTGCGGACCTCGTCGATGACGGCGTTGTCTACGGTGAGGTTCGTTGGGCACCTGAGCAGCACCAGCGTGAAGGCTTGAGCCTTGACGATGTTGTTGAAGCGGTACAGCGCGGCCTGGAAGAAGCAAGCGATGAGCTGACCGATGCCGGAACCCCGATCCAGGTGGGCCAGATTCTTACTGCCATGCGCCAGGGCGAGCGCGGCGTTGAAATTGCAGAGCTTGCGCTGCGCCACCGCTCACGCGGTGTTGTAGGTTTCGACATTGCCGGTGCGGAGGAAGGCTTCCCACCATCGCGGATGAAGGAAGCCTTCGACCTCTTGGCCGAAAATTTCTTCCCCACCACCGTGCACGCCGGTGAAGCAGCTGGCCTTGACTCAATCCGTGAGGCATTGATCATTGGCCGCGCGCAGCGTCTGGGCCACGGTGTACGCATCGCCGAAGACATTGAAATCCAGTTTGGTGGACTCGATGACGACGGTGAGGAAGTCGGCGAGGATACCGGGTTGGTGGCCTTGGGCCCGGTGGCTAACTGGGTTCGTGACCGCGGTATCGCCTTGGAAATCTGCCCGTCTTCCAACCTGCAGACCGGTGCCACCGCCGAATATGGTGATGGCATCGAGTCACACCCGGTAGATCTTTTGGTGCAGACGGGATTTAACGTCACCATCTCGCCGGATAACCGGTTGATGAGTGGCACCACAATCTCCGACGAATTCGAGCTACTTGTTGAAGCCTTCGACTATGACCTAGAGGACCTCTTGGATCTGACGTTGAACGCTGCCGAAGCATCCTTCTTGCCTTTGGAAGAACGCGAGGTACTTGTTGAATACATCAACGAGGCGTACGAGGCAATGGCCGATGATGAAGATGATGAAGATGATGAAGACTACGACGAAGATGATTACGAGGATGAAGACTAATCTCTTCTCCACGCTAGCGTTTGGTTAGCAAGTATTTATAAAGGGGTCGGTGCGCAACACATTCAAGGATGTCGCGCACCGACCTCTTAGCGTTGCTCGAGTAGAGATGTGAGCAACATGGATAACTTCACGGCTCGGGGAGTCAAAAGAAATCTCATATACTTACCATGTGGGCAATGAGGCCCGCACGGGAATTTTGGTCAAGTGTTATGCGGCCAAAACCCGTCCTCTAGGGCTCAGCCCCACGAAAGGGAACGCGAGTGAGCGAACAGGTCGACCGACTTGTCGAAGTGATTTCCCAACTACGTGAGCATTGCGCATGGACCGCGGCCCTGAGCCACAGTTCCCTGGTTGAGTATCTGATTGAAGAATCTTATGAGTTCACCGAGGCCATCGAGACACATGCCCCTGATGCTGAGCTCGAGGGAGAACTGGGAGATATTTTGCTCCAAGTCCTCTTACACGCATCGATAGGTGCCGAACACCAAGGGTTTTCCTTCGACTCAATAGCCGAACATCTGACACATAAGATGATTCGCCGCAATACCCACATTTTCAATAAAGATGGCACGCTCAAAGATTCTTTCCCCGACTCGATCCAGGAAATCATTGAATCGTGGGATCGAGCCAAAAGAGCAGAAAAGCCATTGAACGAATCGGCAATTGCGGGTTTACCAAAAAACCTTCCCGCATTGCTCTATGCCCAAAAATTTGTTTCCCGCACTCAACGTCACGCCACGTTGGAAAACATTGCGGGCCAACCCCCAAAATTTTCTGTGACGCCGGTAGAACTATTGCAAAATACTGATCTACCCGATGAACAGAATTTGGGTGAACACCTGTTTGCCCTCTGTGCACTGGCCGAAGCTCAGGGACTCGACGCCGAACGAGCCCTGCGCACCGTGGTGCAACAACACGTTGCTGCCACCGAAGAACCAGAGCATGACATAACTTCGTGAACTGGGCCTGAGCCAAGCTAGGCTAGAGGCAGGCAACGGCGCCTGCATCCATGCAGTACACGTTTGACTAACAATCCACACCTTGAAGGAGCACCTTCCCATGGCTTTGATTGATGCCATCCACGCCCGCGAAATCCTTGACTCGCGCGGAAACCCAACCGTTGAAGTTGAGGTTCTGCTCTCCGACGGCTCACTGGGCCGCGCAGCCGTTCCCTCCGGTGCTTCCACCGGCGCCTTCGAAGCAGCCGAGCGTCGAGACGAAGACCCCAAGCGTTACCAGGGCAAGGGCGTTCTTGGCGCCGTCGAAGCAGTTATCGAAGACATCGCTCCGGCCGTAGAAGGCATGGACGCAACCGATCAGCGCGCCATCGATAACATCATGATGGATCTTGATGGCACCTCAAACAAGTCCAAGTTTGGTGCCAACGCCATCCTTGGTGTTTCGCTTGCCGTTGCTAACGCCGCAGCCGAGTCCTCGAACCTGCCGCTCTACAAGTACCTGGGCGGCCCGAACGCCCACGTGCTTCCGGTTCCGCTGATGAACATCCTCAACGGTGGCTCGCACGCCGACTCGGACGTTGACATCCAGGAATTCATGATCGCTCCGATTGGCGCTACAACCTTCTCCGAGGGACTGCGCTGGGGCGTTGAGGTCTACCACAACCTCAAGTCGGTACTGCAAGAAAAGGGCCTTTCCACCGGCCTGGGCGACGAGGGCGGCTTCGCCCCGAACCTGCCTTCTAACCGTGCAGCCCTTGAACTGATCATCGAAGCGATCACCCGTGCAGGCTACACCCCGGGCGAAGACATTGCTTTGGCACTTGATGTTGCTTCCTCGGAGTTCTTCGAGAACGGTACCTACCAGTTCGAAGGAAAATCGATCAGCGCTCAAGAAATGAGCGATTACTACGCAACCCTGGTTGCCGACTTCCCCATGGTCTCCATTGAAGACCCACTGGATGAAGATGACTGGGAAGGCTGGAAGACTCTCACCGACGCCATCGGAGATAAGGTTCAGCTGGTCGGCGATGACCTGTTCGTCACCAACCCGGAACGCCTGTCCCGCGGCATTGAATCCAACACCGCCAACTCGCTGCTGGTCAAGGTGAACCAGATCGGTACGCTGACCGAAACCCTGGACGCCATCTCGATGGCCCAGCGTGCCGGTTACACCACCATCACCTCACACCGTTCGGGTGAAACCGAGGACACCACCATTTCTGACATCTGTGTTGCCACCAACGCAGGTCAGATCAAGACCGGTGCCCCGGCACGCTCGGAGCGCGTAGCCAAGTACAACCAGCTGCTGCGCATCGAAGAAGAACTTGGCGATGCAGCAGTTTACGCTGGTGCCGGTGCTTTCCCGCGTTTCAAAGCATAACTAGCACTAAAAACACGTAGGCTCGTGGGAGAACCAATAGAGGTTCTCCCACGAGCCTTGTGGTTTCCACCTAGAATAAGTTCTCGGCTAAATGATATTTAGGTGGTTGAGATAGGCCCCTAACGCAAGGGTAAGGAGTGGCCAGATGACTAAGCGACGTCCTCCCATGCCGCGCGCCGGAAGTGGTAGACCTGCCGCAGCCGATCACGAAGCCGCGGCCAAGGGTCCGGCAGCGGCGCAGCCAACACCACGGCCCCGCTCGGCGCAGTCTCCCCAGGAGCCTGTAACGCGAGCACGTAGTGCGCCGGAGCCAACACTTGCCAAGGTTATCCCCTTAGGCAAAATCAATACCAATGGTGCTACCGAAGCTCGGCCTGCTCAGAGCGAAACTGGCCAGGGGAAGCACCTGGGAACGAGTTCTGATGCAACTCATGTCAGCGCGTACAAGCCTAAGAAGTCTGCCGAAACTAAATCGAAGCCTAAGAGCACTACTAAACCCAAGAAGCAAAAATCTTCTGACTCCGAACGCCGGATCGAAGACCGTGCCTTGCTCTCCGGTGCCGTGCGCAAAGATGTCAAGACCGCAAAAAAACAGCAGCCCAAGGAAGCACAGGGTCCAGCAAAACCGATTCCTGCTCGAAGCTTTTCGGGACGAATCCTTGCCTTGAGCATTGCCATGTCCGTGTTCGCGTTGCTCTTGGTCCCAAGCATTGGTACCTATGCGCGGCAACACGAAGAACTTGCTGTATTGCGTGATTCAATTGCGGCCAAGGAATCCGAGCAAGAAAATCTCAAAGACCAGATTGCCCGCTGGGATGATCCGCTCTACATCAAACAGCAGGCTCGTGACCGGATAAACTTAGTGATGCCCGGTGAACGGAACTACATGGTTGTTGGAACCCAACCCACTGATATTCCGCTTGCCGAAGAAAATCATAGCCCCAATGAAATTCGCACGGATCTACCGTGGGTAGATGCGCTCTATGACTCGGTTCAGCGCGCAGCTACCGATTGAAATTCACCCCAATTAGAGGAGAAGTCCCCAGCGTGGACGCCGCAAACTCAAACCATGAAGCACTCGATGCCGCCGCTCGCGTGCCAAGCGCCGAAGACCTCGATACGCTTTCACGCCAGTTGAATCGCCCGGTGCGCGACGTTGTTGAAATTGGAGCACGTTGCGTATGCGGCAACCCATTGGTTGCTACCACGGCACCGCGACTGTCCTCGGGAATTCCGTTCCCCACGACCTATTACCTCACGCACCCTGTCATTACCTCCGCCGTATCCCGGCTTGAAGCGGCGGGACTCATGAATCAGATGAACGAGGAACTGGGGCACGACGAGTCCTTAGCCAAGGCCTATGAACAGGCTCACCTCGAATACTTAGCCGTTCGCGATGCCATTGGTGAGCGTTCGGGTACCGGAGCAGTTCCAGAAATTTCTGGCGTATCGGCAGGCGGCATGCCCACCCGCGTGAAGTGCTTGCACGTGCTGGTGGGGCACTCACTTGCCGCAGGACCGGGTATCAACCCGCTGGGCGATCGAGCCCTTGAAGACATTAACCAGTGGTGGACCAAGGACAAATGCTATTGCGCGGGAGCCTGGGATATTGAGGGTCCGGCGCCAAGCCAGGACCGCTCCCGCCACGTGAAAACACAGGCAGTGGATCCCGCTATCAAGCAGGCTGAACGTGCAGCAGCTCGCGCAGCTCGCGAGGTAGCGGCGCGAGCCGAAACCGACACCGAAAAGTAAGGCACGATTCCCTGATGACACGCGTTGCAGCAATTGATTGCGGGACCAATTCCATCCGACTGCTCATTGCAGATCTCGAACCAGGGCCACATGGTGCGGTACTGCACGATGTAGTGCGCCAGATGCGTATTGTGCGTCTGGGACAGGGAGTGGATGCAACTGGTTCTTTCGATCCGCAGGCGCTTGAACGTACCTATGCGGCAATTGACGAATACGCGGCTTTGATCAAGGATCATGGAGCCAGCAAGATCCGGTTTGTTGCGACCTCTGCTACCCGGGATGCGAAGAACCGCGACGAATTTATTGCAGCGGTTCGGACGCGCCTCGGGGTTGATCCCGAGGTCGTGTCGGGGGATGAGGAAGCCGCGCTTTCCTTCGCTGGTGCACTTTCGATTGCCCCGCCGGCTTCTGGGAGCACCGTGTTAGTTGTTGACCTCGGCGGCGGTTCTACCGAATTTGTGCTCGGGGGAGCAATGGGTCCGGTGGCTGCCCGCAGCATGAACATGGGTTGTGTGCGCCTCACCGAGCGCTTCTGGGGCCAAGAAATGCCAACTGCAGAGCTGATCGCCCAAGCGCGAGCCGAAGTGAACGTGGTGCTGGACGAAGCGGCCAAAGACATTGATTTCTCCGCGGTGGATCGCCTCATTGGAGTCGCCGGGACCATCACCACGCTCACCGCTGCCGCGCTGGGTCTAACTCGGTACGATTCAAACAAAATTAATGGTGCCGAACTTAGCCTAGAAAAGCTGGAAGAAAGCATTACAGAAATACTTACAATGGATCGGGAAACTCGTGCCTCATTAGGCTTCATGCATCCTGGACGAGTTGATGTTATCGCCGCCGGAGCACTCATCTATGGATGCATCTTGCAACGGGTCAACCAAGCCAGTGGCGGGACTATTTGTACAGCGACGGCCTCCGAACACGATATTCTTGATGGAATTGCTTTAGGCCTTGGCGCATAAGAAACGCAGATTGAATAATTGATGGGTGGGCTTTTGAGGCAACGACTGCACCGAGCCGGTGTTCTGATGCTCAGTCTTGGGCTTTGCGCTGCTTTTGTGTTTGCTGGTGCACCGAGTGCAAACGCGGATGCTGCCCGGGATAGCCAATGGTGGCTTGAATCTTCGGGCATTACCAAGGTCTGGGAAGTTTCCAAGGGCAAGGGAGTCAAGGTTGCTGTCATTGATACAGGAATCGATACCTCCCACCCGGATCTTGCCGGAGCGGTAGTGGGCGGCAAAGATGTCTCGGGGTCCGGTAAAGCCGATGGCTCGGAGCCCCTGGGCAATCGGCCCGAGCACGGGACCCTTGTGGCCACGTTGTTGGCAGGGCGAGGAAATAATGCTTCGGCGATTTCCGAGGCCAGGGCCGAAGCTGATATTCAGAAAAATGCCTATGAAGATGCTTTGAAGAGCGCCGAAGAAGCCGAAGAACCACCACCGCCTTCGCCCGACCCCATCGCAGTACCTAAGCCCGGTCCGGGTCCTGATGGAGTTATTGGGGTTGCTCCCGAAGCAGAGCTACTTTCAATTTCCTTGTGGATGGGAACCGAAAACCCGGCGGGTATCAGCATCGAGGAGCAGATTCCGCGGGCCGTCATATGGGCGGTAGACCAGGGTGCCAAGGTCATTAATATGTCATTGGGTTCCACACGCCCCGAATGGCCGGTGAGCTGGGATCGGGCCTTCAAATATGCTGAAGATCATGACGTTGTTGTGGTTGCCGCTGCGGGAAACCGTGCCGGAGGCATGAGCCAAGTTGGTGCTCCGGCAACAATTCCCGGTGTATTGACAGTTGCCGGTATCGATAGAGACGGTAAGGCAAGCGTTGATTCTTCAACCGAAGGTATCAGCATCGGAGTCGCAGCTCCGGCCGAGCCATTAGTTGGTGGGCTCCCAGGTGGAGGGTATGCAGACTGGGCCGGAACTTCGGGGGCAGCTCCGTTGGTTTCAGGTGTTGCTGCAATGATCCGCTCCAAATATCCGCACATGAAGGCTCCGGAAGTAATTAACCGGATTCTCGTGACGGCGCGAGATGCGGGTAAACCCGGTGTTGATAACCTCTATGGGCACGGAATTCTCGATGCGAATGCCGCATTGACCGCACCAGTTCCCCACGTTGCGGCAAATCCAATGAACACCATTGCCGAATGGATTCGTGTTCACCGTCGGAGCGACACCCCAAGCGCCGAGCCCAGCCTGGATCCGGGGATCTCACGCGAGAAATCCACTATTGAGCCAATTGCTGCACCCAAGCCGCAAACGCCAAGTGACGACGACGCGTTCTTGCCGCCATTGTTGGTCTTGGGCTTTGGGTCATTGTTGGTCTTGACGATGGCCGGTGGAACCTTGCATTTCGTGCGATCCTCCCGTGCAAAACAGCGTGCCGATACGGCAGTTGCGGGTTCCGTAGCAAGTCTGAAACTTGCCGAGCATGCAAGTTCCAGGGATATCTTTGACGATATGCCGGAGTCGAAAATCGACAGGTAATCTGGCACGTCTCAAACGCTCGTGAACATTTTCACAAACCATGCTTTCCGCGTTATCATTGATCTATGCCTATCACTGAACAATTTTCTGATCGCCCACGCATTCTTGTAGTTGGCGGTGGCTACGTAGGTCTTTACGTGGCCATGAAGCTGCAGAAGAAGGTCAAGGATCACGGTGGCATCGTCACCGTTGTTGACCCGCTGCCGTACATGACTTACCAGCCGTTCCTCCCCGAGGTCGCAGGTGGCCAGATCGAGCCGCGCCACGTGGTGGTCTCGCACCGTCAGCACCTCAAGCACACCGAACTGATCAATGGCCGCGTCTCGGCAATCGATCACAAGAACAACAAGGCAGTCATCGTGCCTGTTGTTGGCGAGCCGTTCGAACTTGAATACCGCGACGTTGTCATGGCCGCCGGCGCCGTCACCCGTACCTTCCCGATCCCGGGCTTGGCCGAAACCGGCATTGGCCTCAAATCGATCGAGGAAGCCATTGCCCTGCGCAACAGCATCCTTGAGCGCATCGAGTCGGCTTCACTGATGACCGATGCAGCGGAACGTAAGCGTGCGTTGACCTTCGTGGTTGTCGGTGGCGGCTTCGCCGGTATCGAAACCATCGCGGAAATTGAAGATATGGCGCGCTTCGCGGCCAACCTCAACAACCGCATTGGCAAGGACGAGCTGCGCTTTGTCCTAGTTGAAGCCATGGGCCGCATCATGCCGGAGGTTACCGAGGACCAGGCACTGTGGGTCGTTGACCATCTGCGCAGCCGCGGCATCGAGGTGCTGCTGAACACCTCACTGGCCGACGCTACCGAGGGCAAGCTTGCCCTGATCAACATGCCAGACAAGTCAGCGGCCGAGACCTTCGAGTCCGACACCCTGATCTGGACCGCCGGCGTTATGGCTAACCCGATGGTTCGCTCCACCGACTTCCCGATTGAGGCCCGCGGACGTGTCATGACCGGCACCGACCTGCGCATCACCGGCGAAGACGGCGTTGCCATCGAGGGTGCATGGGCAGCGGGCGACGTCTCGGCAGTGCCGGATGTGACCGGTGGACTTCCGGATGGCACCTGTGTGCCAAACGCACAGCACGCAGTACGTCAGGCCAAATTGCTGGCACACAACCTCTACGCAACCCGCTACGGCGTGGGCCACGTGAAGAACTACAAGCACAAGAACATGGGTGCGGTTGCCGGATTCGGTGCCAACAAGGGCGTCGCCAAGGTCATGGGCATCAAGCTCAAGGGCTGGCCGGCCTGGATGGCACACCGCGGCTACCACGGCATGGCGATGCCAACCTTCGAACGCAAGCTCCGCGTCCTTGGCGACTGGATGGCTGCGCTGTTCTTCCAACGCGACATCCTTGAGCTGAACAACCTCGAGAACCCGCGCGGTGTCTTTGTTGAGGCAGCGACCCCGAAGCCTCGCGCTTAAGGAAATGTGATCTTTGTGGAGTTTGACCGTGTGATAGGCGCAGGTCTGCTTCCACAAGATTAGTGACGCGGCGGCCAAAGAGTACTTCTTTGGCCGCCTCGTTTCGCACCACAGCCCCCGATCGCGTATTCTAGATCGGTAGGCCCCCATGGTGGAATTGGTATACACGGTTGACTTAAAATCAACTGCCGAAAGGATTGTGGGTTCGAGTCCCACTGGGGGTACATGAAATAAGGCCCCTACTTCCCTTTGTTTATAGGGAAGTAGGGGCCTTTGCTTTGCTCAAAACTACTGTTTTGCCCATTTTTTGCCCACAATGCTCTCAGTAACAGCCTTATCTAGAGCTACCGCCACTGCATCCAAATCGTCGTCGAACAGTTCCGCGTAGATATCCAGAGTCATGGCCGCGCTGCTATGTCCAAGCATCCGTTGTACAGCCTTGACGTTGGCACCCGCACTCACTGCAAAGCTCGCAGCTGTATGCCGAAGGTCGTGCGGCGTAACCCGGGGGATCCCTGAACTGGTGACTGCAGAAGCGAACCAGGACCCGCGCTCTTCACCGCTGGCCGCAATTCCCATATAGCTACCGGACGGCCCAGGGAATACAAGATCATCCCGATGCTTGTCCTTGCAAGCTTCGCCCATGGCCTGCTCGAGGAACTTGGGGAACGGTACAGCGCGACTCTTGTGACTTTTGAGCGTACCTACCATGATTTTTCCGCCAACATCAACCGCGTTTTGCTCGAGCTGCAGGCGACGACGAATCATATTCACATCCCTAACTCGCAACCCGGTTACTTCACCCCAGCGCAGCCCGCAGTAAGCCAGCACAAGGACGAGCAGAGGGTACTTGGATGTTTCCGCCAGAGTATGCACTTGCTCATGGCTCAGGTACACGTGCGGCTTTTTCGTCTTCCTGGGCAGATTCACGCCGCGAGAAGGGTTGGACAGGATCCGCCGATCATCCACGGCCTCATCAAGAATCGACGCCAGGACACCGTAAGCGCGGATTACCGTCGTGGCTCCCTTGGGGGAGCGAGGCGGAGTGGCTGACTTGTCACCATTGCTCAGATTGGAAACCCACTGCTGCACACCAGTCTTCCGGATCTCAGCAACGGGTATCTTCCCCCAGTGAGGTTCAACGTGAATGCGCCAGGCGCTCTCTACAGGGCGCAACGCCGAGGGCTTGAGATGGGACTGCCGGCCGAGCCATGCCGGACCTAATGTGCCAATTGTGGCCCGAGAGGCGGTGGCATCGATAAACTCACCTTTGAGCTTCGACACCTCGACCGTGGCAGCGAACGCCTCAGCTTCACGCTTAGTCTTGAACCCACGCTTATCCGTGGGTTTTCGGTCAGGCTTCCTATAGCGGACCCGGTACCGTTTTCCCGACTTCGTCGCGTATGCCTCAATCGTCGCCATCAAGAATACCGCCGTTCATCCCTACTATGGATGGACTACTAACGTAGCTTTTCATTTCCTCATACGAAGGCAAGATTTCTGGGTTTTCGCTCAAGAGGGTAGCAAGAAGGTTCGATAAGCGTGCCTCCTTATAGGTTTCGTGTGTCCTGGCGTCAAGAGGCGGCTGCGTTCCGATCAGGCCTCTGAACAATTCGCCTTCGGTGCCATGTGGGTCAGAATCAACCATGATGTCGTATCGAATCCATAGGGCTCGCAGTAGCCAGTACCGAAGGTTCTCCTGCCTCGAATTTTTGAACTCTTGAGGCCCCATCCGGTGACGTTCGCGAAACTCCTCTTCCGTAGCGATTTCGATATCACGCATAGCTGGTGCGGTATCTGCCGCATAAATACATGCAAGGTACTCAGCTTTTTGAAGACTGAGGAGATCCTCGAGCCGATGCTCAAAGAAGCTTTTTAGAGGGTCCGGGCTTTCTAGTACTCCAAGCCCGGTAACGCTGAATATTGCTTCGTAGTTAGAAAGCCTGCGACTCGGATCCACAATCGCCTCACCGCTCAGATCGAGAGCATCAACGATGAGGACGGAGGCAGGTACAGCGAGCACTGAAGCAAAAGCGAGTAATTCCGCCACGGTAAGTGTAGTTCTGCGTCCACTTTCCAAATTAGCTACTACATTTCTGGCCATTGGGAAGCCAGCGGCTGTGCAGTGCTCTGCGAGTTCCTGTGCGGTCCAACCTCGTCTGCCTCGAATCTCACGGACTCTTGACATAATTCCTGCCGCTACTTCATCTCCCCATTGTGTCATGTTGACACTTTACATCACTCATTGATGCTCATGTTGACTCAAGTTGAAGCTCGTGATTATATGAGTCATATCGAAGCAAAACTTGAAGATTTTGTAAGATGTTAATTCAAAATGACACAGGAGGAAAAATGTCTGAGGATCTGCTCAATGCAACACAGCTGGCGGAAAAGATCGGCAGCACCGTTGGAACACTTGCTTATTGGCGTTACGTGGGCCAAGGACCGAAGTTCATCAAGCTCGGACGCCTAGTGCGTTATCGCCTTGCAGATGTAGATACATGGCTAAACGACCAGACTCGTTCGCAGACCGGTGAGGTTTGGAGTGCCTAGAACTCGACATCGCATCCGCTTCCGGGCAACGAAAAGCGCCCCCGGTTATTCCGCCAAGAATTCCACCGAGGGCGCGAGCATACCGAACAACCAAAAGGATACGGCGCTATGAACAGCCTACATTCCAACCATGAGAATTCAGCCGATGCCGGCAAGCGGGTTACCGCAACCCTGCATGACATCCGCCTCACGGACACTTCTGGCGAAGTAAACCTATGGACCGATTGGGCACACGGATATGGCACATTCCCAGCAGAGTACCTGCCCGAGGTCATCAAAGCATTGCGGGCTGTCCTGCCTACTCGCCAGCGAGTTATCGTCACGCTACATGACTCGGGTACCAAGAATGAATTGATAAGCCTCTGGACTGACTGGGCACATGGAGATGGAATATTCCCAATCGAGTACCTGCCCGAAGTTATCCAGGCATTGGAGCAGCTTCAATCCTCAAGCGACGAAAACAAAGCTCAAGAATTGAACATTGCGAACGATATCGGCGAGCGCCGGGAACACGATAACGAGGCATAGCCATGGGTTTTAGGAACGTCAGCAAGGTCTATACCTACTGGCGGCATTTGGGACACCGTGAGGTTCGCTTGCTGACATTCTTTGCCCTCATGGCTAATGACGATGCGTTTCCACCTCGCTATTTCGGTGGGTGGCAGTCAGGAGCCGAAGCGCTGGGGCTTGACCCTTACGGCGAACGCCAACGCAGCGCGGCCGAGGTATTCCGCAAAGCCAGTGCCGCCCTTCGCCAAGCTGGCGCCATCGTCTCCAGTGGTAGCACCGGTGGGAGTCGCTCCGAATACGCGCTGACCCTTGAGCCAACCGTGACATATGCACCATCCATCGCCGGCTATCGAAATGGCCACCCAGTCATCAACTGGGAACCCATGGAACGCGAGCATCTGCCCCAACAAAACGTTGGGGCTCAGCCCCAACAAAACGTTGCCGCTCAGCCCCAACAAAACGTTGGAAACAGCCCCAACGATTCATTGGGGCCTATAGAGAGACCACAACAACTAGAAGAAAAGAGGGATAAATCAGATCACCTAGCCGGGTACGTCACCAAGCCTGTGGATAGACAAGACCAAAACCAAATTAGGATCCCCGAACCACAAAGCGACTCAGCCAGGGCATACCTCAACGAACGACCAGGACAACACACAGAATTCATGCAACAAGCCAGACACGCACTCGGAAACGACGCGAACCTCAGCCAATGCCTAGTCCACGCCGCAACACTCGCCGGATGGAAATGGGACAACGCAGCATGAGCGCTCGCCGATTACCGGTGTTAACACGAAATGGAGAAATACCCCATGGCAGCAATCAGAAACCTCAACGGTCCTAGCCAGAGCGATATCCGCAAGAACATCACCAAGCTACAAACTCAAACCCCTTTAGTGAGCTCGTCAGTGGGACGTGGCCGAGTTCGTTTTTATGACAACTCCGAGCTGCTCATTGAAAACTCCGCCCTCCGGGTCACCGGCACGGCCACCGTGACCGGAACCTTCCAGGCCGATGGGATTATCAATCTCACCGGCACAACCGATATCACCGGGCCGCTGATCGTGGCTGGCGATACGGACATCACGGGCAAGCTGACTATTGCTGGGGATACCGATATCACCGGGTTGCTTACGATCGCGGGCGATACCGGCATCACGGGCAAGCTCACCATTGCCGGGGATACTGATATCACCGGAGCCACGACCGTGACCGGGGATTTCACCACCGATGGCAATCTGATTGTCAACGGGCCCACTGAGCTGAATGGGCTCACCAGGATCACAGGGAATACCGATATCACCGGAATCCTGACCACCGATGGAAATCTCATCGTCAACGGGCCTACCGAGCTGAATGGCATCACCAGCATCACCGGGAATACCACGGTCACCGGACTACTGACCACCGATGGTGATCTGATTGTCAATGGTCCCACGATGCTCAATGGGATCACCGACATCGTCGGAGCCACGACCGTGACCGGGGATTTCACCACCGATGGCAACCTCATCGTCAACGGGCCTACCGAGCTGAACGGACTCACCGACATCGTCGGAGCCACCACGGTCAAGGGACTCTTCGACGTCACCGGGAAAACCAACCTGGACGGCGAGACCACCATCAATGGGGATCTCTTCGTCAAAGGTCCGCTAGAGGTCACGGGAAAAACCAAGCTCGGGGGGATCACCGAGATCACCGGAGCCACCACCATCAAAGCCGACCTGACCATTGCTGCAGGCGGCATGATCAAAGCCGGGAACACTCAGATCAATCCCGATGGATCCGCAAAGTTCGGTGCACTAGACATCGCCTCCAACGGAAGACTCACCGCCGGTTCCTTCGACTTGAACCCCAACGGCTCAGCAACCTTCGGTGACACCACAATCAGCACTGGCGGCAACATCGTCGCCGGCGGATCCATCACTTCCAACGGACCCATGACCGCCAACGGTAACTTCAAAACCACCGGAAGCACCCGACTAGCCGGCGGAACATACATCGACGGAAACCTAGAAGTTGACGACAACGTCGTTGCCACCGGAGAAATCACAGCCAACGGAGGGTTTATCACGCGACAGATGTTAGACAATCCAGGCGACGCAGTCGCTGTTGGCTGGAGCCCATCCCGAAACAAACTTTACAAACTATAGAAGAACGGCACTCAACCATGAACAGTAACCCAGAACAGCCTGACCTCGTACCGATCACTAAAAAAGACTTCGCCACCACATTGCGAGTACTCCGGACACTAGAAGAATTCCAGCGTGTACAGAATACGCACGTAGCGCATAATTTCGGGCTGAATATTCCACGTGAATCGATTTTTACACCGGCAATTTCTTCGGTCATACATTTTTCGGAATTTCTTCCACAGATCGTCCCCTCTGGCCAAAATTATGAAGTGCAGGAAACCAAGTGACCAAGAACCGAAATACTGGAAGTACACGGATAATGGATGCTTCCCGGCAGTTGGAGGTATCGACGGTGTTGGCGCGATGGACACACTGGCAGAATGCCCAGGGCCTTTCACAGCGGACTATTGTTGAACGGTCGAGCATCCTCACCCGTTTGGCCAGCGTCGTTGATTCGAAGATCGATGAAATTACGGCCGATGACATCGTGCGGTTTCTCAATAATCGAGCCACGTCGCGCACCAGCAAATCAACTTATTTTGTCGCAATCAAGGCATATTGCGTGTGGATGGTGCGGATCGGGATCAGGGATGATGATCCCACGCTGAAAGTTCCCTCGCCGAAGCGCCCAAAGTCGGTGCCGCGGCCCATCAGCACGGAACAGTTGATGGAGACTCTGAAGTACGCGAACCGTAAACGCACGCGAATGATGATTCTTCTGGCCGCATTCGCAGGGCTTCGGGTGCACGAGATAGCGAAAATCCGTGGTGAAGACATCGACCGGTACGGCGCAACTTTGACCGTAAACGGCAAGGGCGGGAAAACCGCCGTGCTTCCGCTCCATGACGTGTTATTGACTGAGTGCCAGGAATGGCCCACCTTTGGCTATTGGTTCCCTAATTACGAAAAAGATGGCGGACCCGTCATCCCGAAAGCTGTTGGCGCAGCAATCCAACGAACAATGGAACGGGCTAAGATCCACGGAACGGCCCACCAGCTACGCCATTGGTACGCAACGACACTCCTCGAATCCGGTGTAGACGTTCGCATTGTTCAAGAGCTATTGCGCCATGAATCGTTGGCAACCACACAGATCTACACAAAGGTTTCAGACAAGCAACGACGGTTAGGGATGAACAGTCTGCAAGTCGCTGACTTACCAAATGCAAAAATGAATTCGGTGCACCATGCGTGAAATAGCCGTGTTCGAGACTCGGAGTACTGTCCTAGCCATGCTCCGCGCCAGCATCCAGCACGACGAAACTGCCTGGGCCCAACTCGTTCCGCAAACCGGCGAAAAATGGGCAGAAATTGCAATGCAGGCACTTTCCCTGCTCCGTGGAGCACTAGACAACGCCCCAGACGGGCCGCTGGCCGAACTAAACCGACTCAACGCCTTGTTACTGAGCTGGGAAGCTTCCAATGGATGAATGCCTGGTATGTGGATCCAATAAAGCCAGGACTAAGCCTTGGTGTTCCATTTCCTGCCGGCTCTTACTCCGAGAAGAGGGCCGTGCACGGTTCCCAGGCACTCCGGATCGGGAAATGTGGCCCAAGGCAATTACCTGGGCAAGGGACCGACGCACCGCCGGCACCCACGGTGCCATCACAGAACGGGTTTCTGTTAGGCTTGCATCGATCCCAACCACGGGGGAACGGCCAAGCCACAGCGGCACGCCATCCACTCACGGTTTCGGTTCGGTAGAGGCACCCTGACAAAGCCAACGCGGCACGCCAGCGGACACAGTTCCTCCCGATCGATCAGATAATCACACCGCTCTAGTCGGTGTACCCACCTTTCCTCAAAGGGATCACTCTCATGAACAAAAATATCTCCATGCCCGCCGGTACCCGCGACGCAAACGCCAACAAACTCGTGCTGCAGAACATCGATAACATCCTTCAACGCTCCCTCTCTGCAAGCAGCGGCGATTTCCCTGTAAGTACCTCCGCAGAACCGTGGGACGGCATCAGCACCTCCATTGAGCTCCGTCAGGAACGCTCACGGTGCGTCGACAGCCTCAAAGAAATCAACGGCAAGGCAGAACGCGAGAACCGCAACCTCTTCGCAGATGAGCTGCAGCAATACGGAGCCATGGAACAGCGGTTCACCAACCTGACCCGCGCCATTTCCGAGGCAGAAACCAGTGAACAGCGCGGGGCCATAACCGCCCGCTCCATGAACAACGCTGGTATTCCCAGCGGAGACACTCCTGTAGGCGGTGGCCACCAACGTAACCAGACTAGGGACAACGGGCCTGCCCGTCTCAAGCCCACAGAGTCCCTGGCAGAGGTCTACCGCAGCCGCGGCACCTTCAACAAGGCCGACTCGGCACTTTCCTTTGATGGGTTCGTCCGAGGCATGGCCGGGAAGGGATGGAGCGGCTACGAGGCCGAAAAGCGGGCCTTTGCTGGAATTTCGCAACCAGACGGCGGAATCTTGCTGCCAGAAGAGCTCAGCACCAGCATCATCGACCTGGCACGCTCCAAATCCTTGGTCACTCAGGCAGGGGCGCAGACCGTTCCCATGGATACCCGGGAGGTCACCGTTCCACGCCTTGAATCGGATATGGCGGTGGAATGGAAAGCCGAGCTCGAGAAGCAGGATGATTCCTCCAACACCTTCGGATCCATCAAGCTCAAGGCCCGCACCGTTCGCGCTTTCGCACTGCTCTCCGAGGAGATCATTGAAGACGTGGAAAGCCTCGAGGGATTCGTCTCCCAAGCAGTTGCCCAGGCTATCGCTGCAGAGATCGACCGTGTGGCCCTGTTCGGTTCCTCAGCCACCAACGCCGAGGAACCCACAGGCCTATTCAACACACCAGGTGTCACCATCCTCGCAGCGCCTGCAACAGGCACACCAGGGTGGGCTGACCTGGTGAGGTCCCAGACCATCATCCGCAATGCCAACCACGAGCCCACAGCGACTATCACCAACCCATTGGTAGAGGAGTTCCTGGCACTGCAGGCCGACACTCTTGGCCAATTCATTCGGCCGCCGGCATCCCTCGATAACCTGCCGATGCTTACGACCAGCAAGGTGGCCACCACTGAGGATAAGTCACACATCGTTATGGGTGACTTCGGCCGCCTCATCATCGGTTGGCGTTCACAAATCACGGTGAAGCTTTCCGAGGGTTTCGCCTTCGACCGCAACGCCATTGCCTTGAAGGTCACCGCTCGTGTGGACATCGGCGTGGAGCGCGCCAATGCCTTCCACATCCGCCAGGTTAACACCGTAGCGGAATAACAGACCGGTCCGGTCGCCGTGGCTTTGCCCCTTTCAACCGGCGGCCGGACCAACCGCCTCCGAGGGGAGGGGCGGGTTTAATCTCTAGGCCCGCCCAGCCGGAGGCTCCCCGCGTGCTCGCTTCTCCCCCTCCCCGCTC
>NZ_PCPT01000007.1 GCF_002975435.1 Arthrobacter sp. MYb227
CGTTAAAGAGTTCGCCCCCTACCCCCTATGTTTCATAGTTGGGGTAGGGGGCGAACTCTTTAACGTCGATATTCTTAGTCTGCCCACAAATTGCCCACACTTTGCCCACGTTTGCCCATACTTCCACTAATTCCACCGCATGAGTTTCCGCATAAGTTCAGGGTTTTTGGTGTAAGCTAGCGGACTTTAGAGGTTTCGAGTCCCACTGGGGGTACCAAAAACAAGGCTCCTACTTCCCTGTAAACACGGGGGAGTAGGAGCCTTTGCTGTATCCAAAACGCTTGGCTTGTCTGGCTATTGCCCACAGCGTGCGTGGAAAAATCTTTTCCGCGGCTTTCACAAGGGGTTTTCGGGAGTGGCGACGTAGGGTGCAACTCTATGAAACTGCCATGAATTTCGTAGGAACTCGATGAACAACTCTGGCTGTGCCGACTAAATAAGGGCCAATCTTGCCCTAAAACAGCACTTCGCGCGGGTTCTTGAGAAAAATATGCAATATTGGGGATTTTTCGGTACATCTGATTCGTTAGACCAACGTAGGCTATTAACTAACAACCCTACTGAGGAGAAATATAATGGCCCTGGGCGGAAACCCGGTCTTCAATTCCAAGAACTATCGCGAGCAGACCCGTGCGGCCGGCCCCGCGGGTGCCGCGCCCACCACTTACGCACAATCCGGCATGAGCACACAAGCTCTGCAGGATATGTACTCGCAGCCTTCGGCATCACCGATGCAGACCGGCCGTATGACCTACGCCGATGTCATCAACAAGACCACGCTGACCCTCGGGTTGGTCGTCATTGGTGCTGTCGTCGGCTGGCAGGCACCCATTCTGATGCTTCCCGGTGCCATTATTGGCCTAGTCCTCGGGTTGGTTAACTCCTTCAAGCGTGAGCCATCCCCGGTCCTGATTCTGCTCTACGCGGCATTTGAGGGTCTGTTCTTGGGAGGCCTGTCGGCATTCTTCGAAACCAAGTGGGAGGGCATCGCGGTTCAAGCCGTGCTGGCAACCTTCTCGGTCTTCGCCGTGACTCTGGTGCTTTACCGCTCGGGTAAGTACCGCGCCACCCCGAAGATGACCAAGATGTTCATGATTGCCATGATCGGCTACGGCCTGTTCTCGCTGCTTAACTTCATTCTGATGCTCACCGGCGTTGCGGGTGGAACCTTCGGCATGCGTAGCGGCATCCTAGGCTTGGGCATTGGTATCCTCGCCGTGCTGCTGGCAACCTACGCACTGGTCATGGACTTCACCTCGATCTCCGAAGGTGTCCAGCGCGGCGCCCCTGCCAAGATGGCTTGGGCCGCGGCTTTCGGTCTCACGGTGACGCTCATCTGGCTTTACGTTGAGATTCTGCGCATTCTGGCTATCTTGCGTGGCGACGACTAGTCAATCTGATGTAAAACTGCGGGGCAGTATCCATTTTTGGGTACTGCCCCGCAGTTTTTCTGCAATATGTGCGTCATCTATGTCGCACCTTGTTCTTCCAAGGGATACCGTATGTTCATGAGTTTGATCGTCAGTACCACCGGAAAGACCGCAGGCAGTGCCATGTCTGTAGTCTCGCAACCCTCGGTACTCGACACGAAACAGGAACTGGTGGGATCGTGAAGTTCCCGCACCTGTTCAACCAAAAGACCGGGGCAGAGACGGTTAAAGGTGTCCAAGCCTTGGGCGCAAAGCTCTTTCCCGGGCAGCCTGACGAAACCGAATCACCCGAAGCGATAGCCGCCGAAAGCACCAATGAAGTGACGCAGGCCGAAGACATGCCGTATGCGGTACGCATTGCAGCTTCCTGGGCATGGCGCTTGATCCTCATTGTCGTGGCCCTTGGCATTGCAGTCTGGTTACTCTCACAGGTTTCGCTACTGGTAGTGCCACTGATGATTGCGGCGCTCATCGCCGGATTGCTGAGCCCCATAGTCCATTTCTTCAATAGACGATTACGTCTGCCCAAGGGCTTATCAGTTGGCATCACCATGATTGCGTTCCTCGCTGTTGTCATTGGGGGACTCTCACTTGTAGGACAACGCCTAGCAACAGGCTTCTCTAGCTTGTGGGCCCAAGCTGTCACGGGTATTTCACAGATCCAAGATTGGCTTGCCAATGGACCGCTGGCCCTGAGCAATGAAGACCTAGACGTATTGATCCAAGATGCCTTGAATCAATTGAAGAACAACTCCTCAAGCATTGTCTCGGGAGCCCTTTCGTGGGGTACGACCCTCGGCCACCTCGTGGCGGGCCTGTTGCTGGTGCTATTCTCACTGATTTTCTTGTTGCTTGATGGTCCACGCATTGGCAAGTTCTTCATCAATATTCTTCCGCGCCGGGCTCGTCCGGCAGCCGAGGGAGCGGGGCGCCGCGGCTGGGCCTCGATGGTGATCTATGTACGGGTCCAGCTCTTTGTAGCTTTCATTGATGCAGTTGGCATCGGGGTTGGGGCACTGATCATCGGTGTACCACTGGCCCTACCGTTGGGCGTGCTGGTCTTCATTGGCTCCTTTATCCCGGTCATCGGTGCCATGGTCACCGGCGCTGTGGCAGTACTGTTGGCACTCGTGGCAAACGGACCGGTCAACGCGCTGATCATGTTGCTCATCGTGCTCTTTGTCCAGCAGGCAGAATCCCATATTCTCCAACCCCTGATCATGGGTAAGGCGGTCAGCCTACATCCGCTAGCCGTGGTCATGGCGGTTGCCGGAGGCTCCATGGTCGCCGGGATCCCCGGTGCACTCTTTGCCGTCCCGCTGCTGGCCATCGCCAATACCGTGGTGAAATACATTTCAAATCGAGGGTGGGAAAACGATCCCGACCTTTCGAATCCCACTCGAATTATCGAGCCGGTCCGTCACCCGGAACCGGCTCCCGCCGACCTGGACGGTGAAGAACCAAACCCCGGTTCGCACCAACAGCCAGCACGGCCCTAACCAAGAAATAATCCCATTTAGAATTCGCGTCATCACGCCCCTTGAGAAAGTCGTTCAATGATCCAGCAGACCAAGCTCCCGGTAAGTCTCTCCGACATCGAACATGCACAAACCATTCTGGAGGGAGTCAGCGTACGCACCCCGATCGAGCACTCGCGTGCGCTGTCCTTGGCCGTTGGCTCCGAGGTTTACCTTAAATGTGAGAACCTGCAGCGTGCCGGTTCCTTCAAAGTACGCGGAGCCTACGTTCGGATGGCGTTGCTCTCCGAAGAGGAGCGCGCACGCGGCGTAGTTGCTGCATCAGCAGGAAACCACGCGCAGGGCGTTGCCCAGGCCGCACGCCGATTGGGCATCAAGGCCCGAATCTACATGCCATTGGGTGTTGCCCTGCCCAAGCTCACCGCAACCCGTGATCATGGCGCAGAGGTGATCCTGCACGGTCACAACGTTGATGAGGCCCTTGCCGAAGCCGAACGCTTTGCCACGGCCTCCGGAGCGGTATTTGTTCACCCCTTCGATAATCCGGACATCATTGCTGGACAAGGGACCATTGGACTAGAAATCCTTGAACAGCTTCCAGACGTTGATACCGTCCTGATGGGTGTTGGTGGCGGTGGGCTACTTGCCGGGGTGGCAATAGCTATCAAATCCAAGGCCGCAGAAATGGGCAGGGACATCAAGGTGATTGGTGTGCAGGCAGAAAATGCTGCAGCCTACCCTCCCTCACTTGCAGCAGATGCACTGGTGCCATTGGATACTGTACGTACCATCGCCGATGGCATTGCCGTAGGTCGCCCCGGCCAGCTTCCCTTCCAGATCATCAAGGAACTCGTCGATGATGTCGTGACGGTCTCCGAGGACGGGCTGGCACGTGCGCTAGTCTTCCTGCTGGAGCGCTCCAAGCTCGTGGTGGAGCCCGCTGGTGCCGTGGGAGTTGCTGCGCTCCTCGAAGGCAAGCTCGAAGAGCTGGGCCTAAACCCGGCCAAGACAGCGGTGATCCTCTCCGGTGGCAACATTGACCCGCTGCTGATGCTCAAGGTCATCCAGCGCGGTCTCTCGGCCGCGGGGCGCTACCTTACGGTGCGCATGATGCTTGATGATCGTCCAGGTGAGCTGGCAACGATTTCTCGTGTCATTGCCGAATCCGATGCCAACGTTACCCGTCTTGATCACACCCGTGTAGGCGGTTCATTGTCCATGGGAGACGTAGCAATCACCATTGATATGGAAACTAAGGGTCACGCTCATTCGGAACAGGTACTCAACAACCTTCGTGCCGAAGGTTTCCAGCCAATGATCATGCAGTAAAAGTTCAGCGCACAAGCTAGCCGGTGTTTCACCTTCCTTGCTGGGAAAAGAAACACCGGCTACTTCTTGCCCTTTTTACCGAAGGTTAAAGTGTTGATGGGGGTTTCCGCGCTAGCGGAAACCCCCATCAACAACCGGTGCCAAGAGTTCGTCGTGGCAGAAAGAAATTAAGCGCTATAAGGCTTGCAAGAAACGATCTCAACGAGAATTTCCCTGCCGTTCGGAGCGGTGTAGGTGATCTTGTCACCCGACTTGGCGCCGTGGACGGCACCACCGATCGGGGACTGCTCCGAGTAAACTTCCAGATCCGAGTCGCCTGCTACTTCGCGGCTACCGAAGAGGAACGTGGTCTGATCCCCTGCGATGATTGCTTCAACGAGCATGCCAGGCTCGACAACTCCGTCATCGGCAGGAGCTTCGCCAACGTGGGCGCGACGCAGTAGATCCTTCAGGTACGTGATACGTGCCTCGGCCTTGCCCTGTTCTTCCTTGGCTGCGTGGTAGCCACCGTTTTCCTTGAGGTCGCCCTCGGAACGAGCCTGCTCGATGCGGTCGACAATTTCCGCACGGCCCGGACCCGAAAGGTGCTCAAGCTCGGCATTCAGACGGTCGAAGGCTTCTTGGGTCAGCCAGATGACTGGTTCGTGGTTGGTGGTAGTCACGGTGGTACTCCTTGTGTAATCAGGGCGGTTGATCCTGGATTGGAGCAACGTGCCGAGACGGTCCCTGCCGATGATGCGACGAACATCTTGCAAGCAAAGACCCCGCACAGATGGTGAAGAACTTCGTCCGTCACGATCTGCAGCGGGGCGTTAACGTATTAGAAAGATATTAGCCCTCGATGAGCATTTACCCAAGAGTTTGAGCTTTTGGCGTACCCGGCGAGTCGCTTATTTACGAGCGAATTGATCAGTTGGTCTTGATGATTTTGCATTCTTCAACGCCAACAGTGGTGGCTAAGGATTCTGTCCGAAGCGTGACATCAAATTGTTGAGTCACTTTGCCCTTGCCTTCGGTTGGACCGATGGTCAGAGTCTTCCATCCAACAATTGCGTACGATTCATTCAAGGCACGGATCTCGCATTGCGCAGTATCCTTGGCATCCTTGGTGATATCAACCAGGGTCCAAGCCTCGGTGGGAGAGATGACCTCAAAGGAGTTGTCCTTGAACTCAACTTTGCTCATCGTCGCCCAAGCGAGGTAGAGCGCAAAGAGGATGCCGAAGGCCAAACCACCGATAATGAGGTTTCTGCGAGTTTTTTTGCTAAGACTCTTCTTGGGCGAACCGTACCTATTAGTTAAGCTGGACAATGGCGCCTCTTTCAGAATCGTGGGCGTCGCGGCCGGGGAGAAAGCATCTCTACCAGTCTAAGCCTTGGCGCAGGGAATCCCTTTACCGAGCATATGAAGTTGGAGTTATACAGGTGCAAGATCACAACGAAGAGCTAATCGCCCCGTCTCAGGGCCTGCGTTTGCTGGCGATCCATGCCCACCCGGACGATGAATCATCAAAGGGATCGGCAACCATGGCAGCTTACGTTGCCGCCGGCGCACGGGTCATGGTCGCCACCTGCACCGGAGGCGAGCGCGGGGATATCCTCAACGCTGCAGTCGGCGAGCTCGCTCATGCCCACCGTGACCTAGCCGGAGTACGTCGCACCGAAATGGCCGAGGCCGCAGCCCACCTGGGGATTGAACATCGTTGGATGGGTTACGTTGACTCTGGTCTGCCCGAGGGAGACCCGCTTCCGGAACTTCCCTTTGGTGCTTTTGCTCTGATCCCGCTCGAAATTGCTGCGGCACCCATGATCAAGCTGATCCGTGAATTCAAACCTCATGTGATCATCGCCTATGACGAAAATGGCGGGTACCCACACCCTGATCATATTCAGGCGCACAAGGTTGCCGTCTACGCTTTTGAGGAAGCAGCCAAGGCCGAAAGCTCACCTGAACTTGGTGAGGCGTGGGAGACTTCAAAGTTTTACTACGACCGTGCTTTTGCTCCGGAACGCTTCCGCGCACTGCACTACGCAATGCTTGAGGAAGGCATTGATTCTCCCTACGCTGAGCGTATTGCCGAATGGGAAAAGCACCCGGACGAGCAAATGTTTGGGTGGGTTTCGCCACACAAAACCACAACTCAGGTTAATTGTGCTGCGTTCTTCAAGACTCGTGACGAGGCGCTGAAGGCGCACCGAACTCAGATTGATCCCACGGGTTTCTTCTTTGCCGTGCCCGAAGCGATCTACGCCAAGCACTGGCCCTGGGAGGATTTCACCTTGATCGAGTCCTCGGTTCCCACGGAGCTGCCCGAAACCGATTTGTTTGCCGGTCTAAGATAGATACTGTGCCGTTGTTCCCGGCAGTCAACTTTTAGAAAGAGCTTCGCGCGTGTATTCGTTCCTGCTGTATGCAGCATCCGTGTCACCTTCCCCGATTCCCGAAATCTCCGAGGACGCTGCTCGGTCCATCGGTCCGGGTTTCGTGGGCTTCGTGGCAACGGCAGCCCTTGTCATTGTCACCATTTTCATCATCCGCGATATGACTCGACGTATCCGCCGGGTTCGTTACCAGGGCGAGGCCGAGGCACGCCAACAAGAATTGGTGGAGCGCGGCAAAGATATCCAGCCCGATGAGCCCGGCGATAAGCCAGCTCACTAAGTAGGCTGATGTTGGCGCCGGTCAAGTCCAAGGCGCCAACACAAAGTACTGCTAAGCGTTACTTCTTAAATCTTATGGGTCGAAAATCTTTTAAGATGCTCGGGCCTGCGCTTTGAGCGAGCCCAAAAATTCTTGCTCGTACCGTTGATGAGCCTCTGATATTTGCGGTTTCCGCTCTTGCGCTCACATGACGTGTGTGAAACACCAACCGGGGCAGGACCACAGAAGGCACTATTAGTGCCACCTGGTGGGGGAGACTTGGAGCATGGGACAACGAATCGCTTCAAGTGCCTCCGCCTATTTGCGCCAACACGCCCACCAACCGGTGGATTGGTGGCCCTATGGGGACGCGGCATTTGAACACGCGAAGGCACGCAATATCCCCGTGTTCCTTTCGATTGGCTACGCTGCCTGCCACTGGTGTCACGTGATGGCAGCAGAGTCCTTCGATGATCCGCAGGTCGCCGGCTACCTCAATGAAAATTTCGTACCCATCAAGGTGGACCGCGAAGAACACCCAACCGTTGATCAGACCTATATGGCGGCAACTCAAACCCTCACCGGTTCCGGTGGTTGGCCCATGAGCGTATTCACGCTACCCGATGGACGCACCATCCACGCGGGCACTTACTTCCCACCTAAGCCACACCCCGGGCAGCCATCCTTTAGCCAAGTGCTCGAGGCGGTACACGATGCATGGGTCAATCGTCGGCCGCAGCTTGAGGAACAGGCAACAGCTCTTGCCACCCACCTGGGCTCGGTAGCCACGGGACAAGCAAAAATGTTCTCCCGCAAACTCCCGTTGCCCACCAGCGAAAATCAGGTAAGGCTCGGGCCTGTGATTGCCACGGCCATTGAAAAGCTCGGCAGCTTAGAAGATCCAACTGGAGCCTTTGGCCCGGCTCCAAAGTTCCCACCTTCGCCGGTGTTGGACTTTTTGCTGCGTGCCGGACTCGGAACGGGGCCCGCGGCAACAGCCGCCACAACGTTAGCCAACAGAACACTAAATCTGATGGCCACCGGTGCACTTGCCGACCAGATAGAGGGTGGATTCGCCCGCTACTGTGTTGATGCGCAGTGGAAGATCCCACACTTTGAAAAAATGCTGTATGACAATGCCCAACTATTAAGCATTTACGCTCGCGCCGCGGTGCAGAGCCCGCGGGCGGTCGAACGTGAACTCTTTAGCAGGGCGGCCCGCGGCATTGGCAACTGGCTCAGGGCTCGGATGCTCTTACCCTCCGGCGGGCTGGCCTCCTCGCTTGATGCCGATACCGTGATGGAAGATGGAAGTCACCGTGAGGGTGCAACCTACACCTTCACGCGCAGCGAAATCGAAGAAATTATTACCGATAAGACAAATGCGTTCTGGGAACTTTGGGATGGTCGAGCAGCGGAAGTCAGCGATGGTCAAGAACCAAGCCTGAGCATTGCGTTGGGCAAGGTTCCAAACCTTGAGCAATGGGCAGAACTTGATCTGGCATTTGAAAAATTGGCGACAGTTCGTCAACAAAGAATCCAACCTGCGCGAGACGAGAAGGTGGTTGCCGGGTGGAACGGGCTAGCCATTGCCGCGCTTGCCGAAGCCTCGGTATTACTTGATGAACCGGAATTTCTGGAGCTTGCCACGGGCGCTGCAGAATACCTGTGGGCTACCCATTGGGATGCAAAGCGCTCAGTACTCTTGCGGGTGAGCTATCAAGGTCAAGCGGATTTGCAGAATATCGGTGTGCTTGAGGATCATGCATCTGTGGTCTTAGGGTTCCAAGCTCTTGCCGTCATTGGTGGTGAGCAACGCTGGCTTGAGCGTTCACACGAGCTTTTGGATGGCACCGTGGAACGTTTTGTCTCAGCGGCAGGGCCCGTTGACGCACCCAGCGGAGACCCACGTGTCTTGGCAAGCCGCGCCGGTGCCCTGACTGCAGAAGCTCTTGATGATGCGGTTCCTGCGGCTAGTTCCCTGCTTGCCGCGGCCTTGCTTGCCCGTGCCGGAATGCGCCAAATCATGGAAAGTGGATTCGCCGGGCAGGGGAATGAAGCTATCAATGCGGACCTAGAGCTGGTTCGAACCCTCATTGGTTTTGTGCCTGCCATTGCGGATAGGGCTCCGCATGCGGCGGGTAGCGCACTGGGAGTTGCGGTGAAATTTGTGCGTGGTTCCACCTCCGAATTAGTGATCGCTGGAGGGCGCACCGAGCAACGTCATGAGGCAATGCGCCTCGGGGTGCTGGCTGGAATTGCGCAGCTAGGGAACCTAGCGGCCCCGGTGAGCCTGGCTACGAACTATCCGACAGGGCCCGCTGAAGGGCTGCGAATATATGTGTGTCGCGGCGGTGTGTGCCATATGCCTGCCAATAGTCCGGCGGAGCTGATCCAACTCTTGGTCCCAGGCCTTGAAAATCTCGAGGCCATGCACTAACGCTGGCTCACCACAGCCAGCGTGATGGCAATGTAATGGCAAGCGAATCCGGCAACCGTCAAAACATGAAAAAGTTCGTGAAAACCAAACCATTGAGCATTGAAGTTGGGGCGTTTGAGTGCGTAAAAAATTGCTCCCAAAATGTAGAAGGCACCGCCCACGCAGATCATTACGGCGGATACCGGACTTGCCGCGTAAAAATCTCCGATGAACAGTAGTGCTGCAAGTCCCAGGAGCACATATACGGGTGTGTAAAGCCAGCGCGGTGCGTCGGTGTAGAACACCCTGAAGGCAACTCCGGCCACGGCCCCTATCCAGATGGCAATCAATAAGAATGTTGCCTTGCCCGCTGGCAATAGTGCCCAAGCCAGCGGGGTGTAGGAGCCGGCTATCAGCAGCATGATATTTGTGTGGTCGAGGCGTTTGAGCACACGTTTGACTCTTGGCGACCAGTCGCCTAGGTGATAAGTCGCGCTAACAGTAAATAGTAGGAGCCCGGTAAACGCATAGATGGCGCTGGTTATTTTTCCGGCTCCGGCCGGTGCCGAGGAGATCAATATGATTCCTGAGACCAGTGAGAGCGGAACCATTGCTGCGTGAATCCAGCCGCGCAATCGTGGTTTTATTTCGGTGATCGGCGTCGTAGATGAAGACAGTGACGGGTGTGTGGGACTGCCGCTGCCCTGGGGGTGCGCTTCCTTGATCATGCACAAAGCCTAACCTACGTTGCGGTAGGTTACTTGTTAGTAGGCAGGGTTTCTTAGTAACTTCACACGCTGGGAGCCGAGTCTTGCCACCTAGTGGCCCGCGCAAAAGGTAGCGTTAAGGATCAGGGTATCTCAAATGCGGTACCGTCCAAGTTCAAAGCGGGAGTATGCGGTGGAATTACCGGGTTTCGTCTATCGTCTCTATGAGCGGCAGATCCGACGTTCACTGAGCCCGGAAAAACTGCCAACACATATTGGTGTTCTCGTTGATGGAAACCGGCGCTGGGCAAAACTCGCCGGCGCCACCACCGCAACAGGGCACCAAGCGGGTGCCGACAAGATCCTAGAGTTCTTGGATTGGTGCAAGGAACTAGATATCAATCTGGTGACCCTCTATATGCTTTCCACCGACAATATGAATCGTTCGAGTCAAGAACTCGACGATCTGATGGGAATCATCGCCAACACCCTCGAACGCCTGGGCGAAACCAAGGCGGTACGCGTTAAGCCCGTGGGTGCCTTGGAACTGCTCCCAGACTATTTGGCAAACAAACTACGCGAACTAGAAGCCTCAACTTCAGGGATTAACGGTGTCCACGTCAATGTTGCGGTCGGTTACGGTGGACGCCGCGAAATCGTTGATGCGGTCAAGGCATTGCTGCTCGAAGGCCAAGCAAAGGGACAAAACGCGGCGCAAATCGCCGCGACACTGGATCCGGACGAGCTAGCCAAACACCTCTACACCAGTGGACAACCGGACCCGGAACTTGTCATTAGAACCTCCGGAGAACAACGACTCTCCGGGTTCCTCACTTGGCAAAGCGCATACTCCGAATTTTACTTCTGCGAAGCACTCTGGCCAGATTTTAGACGCGTTGATTTTTTGCGTGCACTACGTGATTTTGCCGATCGTCAGCGGCGCTTCGGATCCTAAGCTATTTCCTTGGCTATTCTCTCACCGGCTTGCTGGCCGGATAACCGTGGCTGCTGCCCAACCACCGGCTAGCATCGGGGTTTCCAAATGTTCATCCAGAAGCCGGTCACTGGTCATAAAACACTCGTGACTAGTGTCTTGTTTGGGCGTAGGTTGGTTATAACGGCCTTGTACCTTCAAGGTCGGTAGGGGCAACTCCGAGAGTAGGACGGCGGGAACAGCATCCAATGGCCACCATGCTCAGAAGCCCGATCGCCGGTTTTCGCCGTCCAACCCTTAGTGCCCCAACACTCACCCGCAATAGCTGCGGGGAACAACACCTCGTTGGGAGTCACAAATGGCAGAGAATTTGGAACAAAACGCGGTTCTAGACGTGCAAGAAGCACGCACCTTTGTCCTAGACACCTCGGTGCTTATCGCCGATCCACACGCCATGCTGCGCTTTGCCGAGCACCACGTGGTGCTCCCACTGACAGTCATCATCGAACTTGAGCACAAACGCAACGATCCAACCCTTGGTTTTTTCGCCCGCGAAGCACTGCGCACGCTCGATGAGATGGGAAGAAACGGTGGAGGGCTGGCGTCCTCGATGCCTGTTGGGAAATCCGGCGGAACCGTGCGGATCGAGGTCAACCACATTTCTCCCGAAGTACTACCCGCGGGTTTCCGGAACTCGGATAATGATTCAAAGATCCTTGCGGTAGCCAAGTCGCTGCTCGACGACGGAGTCGATGTTTGTCTCGTCTCCAAAGACCTGCCGATGCGCATCAAAGCTTCGGTCATGGGGCTGGCAGCAGAAGAATACCGTAATGAATTAGTTGCCTCCTCCGGGTGGACAGGTATTGCGGAGTTGAACGTTACCGAAGAAGATATGAGCGCCCTCTATGCCTCCGAATCCTTGGAACTCCCGGAGCTTGCCGAACAACCCTGCAATACCGGAATGGTCATCCATTCTCCCCGGGGCTCTGCTTTGGGTCGAGTGGATCGAAACCACCTGCTTCATCTGGTTCGTGGAGACCGTGAAGCATTTGGGCTACGTGGGCGCTCCGCCGAGCAACGCCTAGGCCTTGATTTACTGCTGGATAAGGACGTGGGGATCGTATCGCTGGGAGGGCGTGCTGGGACGGGTAAATCGGCGTTGGCACTGTGTGCAGGACTCGAAGCCGTCATGGAACGCCGCGAACACCGCAAAATCATGGTTTTCAGGCCGCTCTACCCGGTAGGAGGTCAAGAGCTTGGCTACCTGCCCGGTGCCGAATCGGACAAAATGAATCCCTGGGCTCAGGCAGTTTTCGATACCCTCGGCTCGGTGGTGTCAAAGAACGTCATAGACGAGGTGCTCAGCCGCGGCATGCTTGAAGTCTTGCCGCTGACTCATATCCGCGGGCGGTCGTTGCACGATGCGTTCGTGATTGTTGATGAGGCGCAGTCACTGGAGCGCAACGTGCTTTTGACAGTGCTCTCCCGCATTGGGCAGAACTCAAAGGTTGTGCTGACTCACGACGTGGCTCAACGCGATAACCTTCGGGTGGGACGCCGCGATGGTGTCTCTGCGGTTGTTGAACTGCTCAAAGGACATCCGCTTTTTGGTCATGTCACCTTGACACGTTCGGAACGATCGGAGATTGCGGCCCTGGTGACCGAGATGCTCGAAGAAAAATTTAGTTAGAGTCTCGTGATTTGGGTGCTGAAGCAACCACGGATCGGCACCCAACTACCACTCGATGAGTCAGCTTTTAGCTCTGATGGCGACCGGGCGGGTGCTTTTCTTCCGATACCGGCCACACAGGAGCTTGCCGCACATCGGAGAGCTGGGCAGTGGGCTGGGTGAACAGCCCATCGATCATGTATCGATCCACGGCAATGATTTTCACCTTTTGCACACTTCCAGCGCCGGCACCGGTAAGCACCGTGCGCTGGACACAAATACCGGTTGCCAGATCAATGCGTAGCCGGGTGGTTCCTTCGGCCAAGAGTGGGGAATGAGTAAAGACCGGCGCATAGGAGTGCCCGCGTGAAAGGTCGGCTTCCAAACAGGGCCGTCCAGCCTCATCGGTCATCTGATTCAGCGTATGAATAATGCTTGGATGCGGGAACGCGAGGTCTGCTGGGCCAGGAGTAAAGCCGGCAATCTCCACCGGATCAAGGAAGGCATTCCACTTGCTAACAGGCATCAGCTCGTTCACATAGGCCGCTTCCGGGCGGCGAGAGACAAAACCATCTTCTCCATAGACTGGAGCCAACAATTTGGGCGGCAAGAGCCACGATTTTCGGTTGGACATCAGAAAAGATGCTGACTTTGAATCATTGATTGAATCGGTGCGGAACACGACATTTCCATGCTGATCTTCAACCCGAACCGCGTTGGGCCGTCTAATCAACACGGATAATGGTGCGCTCGTCTCCACGGCCTTCACACCGGCTGCGTTCTTGGTGAGGCTATGTTCGCTGATCTTTAGCTCAATGGTGTCCCACAACCATGGCGAAGAGCGTGCAAGACGTCGAAAAGTGCCCATAAGTTCTTTGCTCGGAGCCTGATCAGGGTCCGGAAAAACGGCTGCGCCATTGAGCTGATCCATGCTTTCAGTGTAGCGAGGAATGCTGGCGAATAACCCAGTAGCGAGGCCATGCCACAGTGGCTGCCGTCCCTGGCGTATTTATCCACATTCAGGTTCCGGTGTCCCAGCGGCGGGGCATAGCGGCGTAGGGTGTTCACATGCCCGAACAAATCATGGGTTGGTTAACTGCCTCGACCATTCTAGATCTGCTGGCCGGCATCTTGGTCAGCTGTGCATTGGCGCTATTCCTGATCAATGGTGTCCGTTTATCAATCATTGATCTCCGCACTCGATTGTTGCCCAACGCGATTATCTTTCCATGGTTTGTTTCTTCTCTCATCCTGCTCGGTGCTGCGGCACTATGTGCCGGGGAGCCCGAGAGGCTTCTACGGTCGTTAACCGGTGCGGGGATTCTTTTTGGTGGTTATTTACTGGTGCATTTTCTGGTTCCGGGCGGCATGGGTTTAGGAGACGTGAAACTCGCCGCGGTGCTAGGACTCTATCTAGGATTCGTTTCGTGGGCACACCTTTTTATCGCGACAGTTCTTGCCTTCATTTTGGGAGCAGGTGTCTCGGCCATGTTGCTGCTGAGTAAGCGGATGAACCTGCGTTCCTCGGTAGCCTTTGGCCCCTTCATGTTAAGTGGTGCGGCAATTGCTGTGACAGTGAGCTTCTAGCAGTTCGATACGGCAGTGATTCGTCTGGCATTGCCGCTCGTGACAGGATTACAGTATGGCAACCCCGGAATTTATTCTTCAACTGCGTAGCAAAATTGGCACCGACCCACTCTGGCTTCCCGGGGTTAAAGTAGTGCTGATCCACCAAGAACGCGTGCTATTGGTGCGTCGAGCAGATAACGGTAGATGGACGGTCCCGGCGGGGATCTTAGAACCCGGTGAAGAACCCGCGCTTGCCGCGGTTCGAGAAGTCTTTGAGGAAACCGGGGTGCATTGCAGTATCGATAGATTACTTGGGGTGGCAACCACCGATGAGGCCATCTATCCCAATGGGGACCGCGCTCAGTATTTAGATGTTGTCATGAGTGCCACTTATGTGGGTGGCGAAGCAAGAGTTAATGATGATGAGAACCTCGAAGTTGCTTGGTTCGAAATTAACGACTTGCCATCGGTTCCGCCCAAGCACCTCCGTGCGATCCAATGGGCACAAGAGCCAAAGAACGAAGGCCACTTTATTTCTGAATGATTTATTTCTGAACGACAAAATGCCCCCGATACTTGTCTCTCCTTGAGGAGAAAACAACCTCGGGGGCATTTTGCTAAGCCCTCAAACTAACTATCGTTGCTGAAACGAATCGCTTGAGTCTTCTTCAGCTGCTGGGGCAGAATCCTTGCCTGCGCGGGCAACTTGTTCCATGGTGAGGGCTTCTTCTCCACCAATTGCTTCGCCACGGGCCACCATGCCTGCGGTATCGGAGAGCTTGACCTGCTTGAGGAACAACGCCAACACAAATGAGATCAGGATGAACGGGATCAAGTACCAGAACACCGGAGCCAATGAATCGGCATAAGCGGTCACAATGCCCTCACGCACGGCCTCGGGAAGTTGTGCCATGGTCTGCGGATCAAGTGTTGCCGTGGCATTGCCAGCCTCGCTGGCGCTGGCCCCGGCGCCGGTGAAGACCTCGGTAAGGTTCTCGGAGAGCCGGTTGGTAAACATGGCACCAAAGATGGCAACACCCAGCGAGGCACCGACCTCACGGAAGTAGTTATTTGTGGAGGTTGCAGTACCCACCATTGAAGGATCTACTGCGTTCTGTACCACCAGCACCACAACCTGCATGATCAGACCCAAGCCTGCGCCAAAGACGAAGAGGTAGATGCAGATCAGCCACAATGGGGTGGTTGCCGAGAGTGTAGTGAAGGCCAGCATGGCAGCCGCGGTGACCAAGGTTCCGGCGATCGGGTAGGCCCGGTACTTTCCGGAGTTGCTAATGGCGATACCCGACCAGATGCTGGTACCCATCATGCCGACCATCATCGGGACCATCAGCAGACCGGAGACGGCCGCCGAGGTGCCCGAGGACATCTGCAAGAAGGTAGGAACGAACGCGATCGCCGCGAACATGCCAAGGCCCAGGGTGAAACCAATGGCAGTTGCATTGATGAAGATGGGGTTCTTGAACAGCGCCAGCGGAATGATTGGATCTTGTGCGCGAGCTTCAACAATCACAAAGAGCACGGCGGCGGTGAGCAGGCCCAGGCCCCAGGCCCAGGTCTCAATCGCGCCCCAGCCGTGGTTCTTGTTGCCGCCGAAGTCTGTGAAGAAGATCAGACAGGTCGTGGCGATGGAAAGTAGCAGAACACCAAGAATGTCGATCTTCTTAGTTGCCTTCTTATTAGGCAGGGTCAGTGCGAACCACGCGATGATGAAGGCGCCAATGCCAATGGGGATATTGATGTAGAAGGCCCACTGCCAGGTCATGTGGTCAACGAAGAAGCCGCCCAGCAAGGGGCCGGCAACCGCGGAAAGACCAAAGATAGCGCCCAGCGGGCCCATGTATTTACCGCGCTCGGAGGCCGGGACGATATCGGCGATGATGGCCTGTGAGAGGATCATCAACCCGCCGCCGCCCAACCCCTGCATGGCGCGGAAGAAGACGAACATCCAGAAGGTGCCGGAGAACGCGGCTCCCACCGAAGCAAGAGTGAACAGCGCGATGGCGATCAAAAAGAGGTTGCGTCGGCCTAATACGTCACCGAATTTGCCGTAGATGGGCATCACAATGGTGGTGGCCAGCAGGTAAGCGGTGGTGATCCACGCTTGGTGTTCGACGCCGCCGAGCTGTCCCACGATGGTGGGCATCGCGGTGGAGACGATGGTCTGATCAAGGGAGGAGAGCATCATGCCGGCGATCAGCGCGGAGAAGATGATCCAGATCCGCCGCTGGGTCAGCAGCAGCGGTGCGGGTGCCCCGGCGGGCCGGGACGCGGTGGAAGTAGACATCGGGGGGAGTTTTCCTTGAAGTTGGGAAACGGGCAATTATGGTGAGGGTGAACGCGGCACGGAAGGCTCGGGGGCTTGCGCCACCGTGGTGAGTTCCTGACCCAGCAATACCTGGGCTTGTTCCATGACGGCGAGGAATTCTTCGCCCAGCGTGGGCCCCTCGGGGGATTGCAGGTAGCGATCGATGGCACGCATGGCAGCAAATTGCAGGGTGTGTAAGGCCAAGGCAATGCCGTCATGTGTGGGGTCAACGCCCTCACGTTTGGCAACCATTGCGGTGAATTCGGCCTGACGTTCAGGACCTAGTTTCATCATGCGTTCGAGCAGTTCGGGCTCGCGGTGCAGGATCGTAAAGAAGCCCTGCGCTCCGCGGATCTCTTCATCGTCCAGACGTAGCTGTTCGAGCGCCAGGCTCACCAGATCTGTCAACAGGGTGGGGGAGATCCCCACGGTTCCGGCGGGGCGGGCATTCATGAAACGTTCCAAAGCGTCCGCCGGTATGCCGTCCTCCGCGTGGCCAAAGACCGCGTCGAGTTTGGTGCCGAAGTAGTTGAAGAAGGTGCGGCGGGAGATACCGACGCGGGCACAGAGCTCTTCAACTGTGAATCCTGCGAAACCGTGCGCGGCCGTCAGTTCGCGTGCGTGACGCGTGATGGACAGCCGGGTTTTGAGCATTCGTGCGCTGAGCGTTGGGGGAGTAGGTGGAACGTTCTCCACGCTCTTTGCACTGTTCGTCATAGAGTGCAGTTTTGCACTAATGGAGCAACGGTGCAAGTCTTGTGTTTTGCGTCACCGTCCAGGACGGCAACGCTGGATGATTAATGCATATGGCGTCGTGGCTTGAGACAGAATTTCTGCCGCACACCACGACGCCATATCGACGCGGGGCCGGGGCGTCCCTAGTGTTTCCCGGTCATTGTTGTGACATCGAGTAACTCATCGAGCTGCGCCTCGGTCAGCTCACCGCGTTCAACGAATCCCAGAGCCACGGTCGCCTCGCGAACCGTGAGCCCGTCGGCTACTGCCTTCTTAGCGATCTTTGCTGCATTCTCATAGCCAATGACCTTATTCAACGGGGTCACGATCGAGGGCGAGGCCTCGGCCAGGAAACGTGCACGTTCAACGTTCGCGGTGATCCCCTCAACCATTTTTTCCGCCATGACACGGGTTGTATTACCTAACAGCCGGATCGATTCGAGAAGATTCGAGGCCATCACCGGGATGCCCACGTTCAACTCGAACGCGCCATTGGTACCGGACCATGCGATGGCCGTGTCATTTCCAATGATCTGGGCTGCAACCATGATGGCCGCTTCGGAGATGACGGGGTTGACCTTGCCCGGCATGATCGAGGACCCCGGCTGCAAATCCGGGATGGCAATTTCACCCAGACCGGTGTTTGGGCCAGAGCCCATCCAGCGCAGGTCATTGTTGATCTTCATCAGTGAGATCGCGATGTTCCGCAGCTGTGCCGAGGCCTCAATGAGCCCGTCCCTGTTGGCCTGAGCCTCAAAGTGGTTCCGCGCCTCGGTAATCGGTAGCCCGGTGTCATCGGCCAGCAGTTTGATGACCAGTTGCGGGAACCCTTCGGGGGTGTTGATCCCGGTTCCCACCGCGGTGCCACCCAGCGGTACCTCGGCAACCCGCGGTAACGATGCCAGGATACGTTCGATGCCATAGCGCATCTGGGCGGCATAGCCACCAAATTCTTGACCCAGGGTGACCGGGGTGGCATCCATCAGGTGGGTGCGCCCGGATTTCACAACATCCTTGAATTCTGCGGCCTTGGCATCAAGGGAGGTGGCAAGTTTCTCAAGACCCGGGATCACATCCCCTAGCAGTCCCGCTGTCGCTGCGACGTGCACCGAAGTGGGGAATACATCGTTTGAGGACTGGGAGGCATTGACGTGGTCGTTGGGGTGTACAACGGTTTGTGACCCCTGCTCACTCAAGGCACGGGTTGCAAGTTCGGCAAGGACCTCATTCATATTCATATTTGACGAGGTACCCGAACCCGTTTGGAATACATCGATGGGGAAATGAGCATCATACTTATTTGCCGCGACCTCGTCCGCTGCTGCAACAATCGCCGCAGCCCGCTCGGTATCCAAGACCCCCAGCTCAAGGTTGGCACGTGCTGCCGCCTTCTTCACCAAGGCAAGAGCGCGAATATGGGTCGATTCAAGTTTCTTCCCAGAGATGGGGAAGTTTTCTACTGCACGTTGAGTCTGTGCCCTATACAGCGCAGCTGCGGGTACCCGAACCTCACCCATGGTGTCGTGTTCAATGCGGAAGTCAGCTGAATTATCCATAGCACCCACGCTACGCCCGCATAAGTAGAAAAGGCAGGTGGTCATGCAATTGGCGAAACCGGGAATAGAAAAGCAATGGTGTCCATCGGGAATAATTTCCCAGCAGCACCATCGCTTTAGCTAAAACTTTGCAGCTTTTGGGCTAGGCCTCAGAGAACCCCGAACCCGGAAACCATCTCCGCCTTACCCTCGGCTAGGCGATAGGTGACACCAATGACGGCGGTGCGGCCCTCATCTACAGCGTTTGAGATGAGTCGGGATTGCTCAACTAGGCGGTGAGTTGTCTGCTGGACGTGCTCAACAACCGTTGTATTAACGTCGTGGATTCCATTGCGGTTAGCAGCAATCACCGAGGGAGTAATGTGCTCAACAAGATCGCGAATGAATCCCGGAGGCATGTGCCCGGTCTCCACCGAGCGGATGGTTGCCGTCACGGCACCGCAGGAGTCATGACCCAAGACCACAATCAAGGGGACATTGAGCAGATCAACCGAGTATTCGAGGGATCCGAGAGCTGCGGCATCAATGACGTGTCCGGCGGTACGCACCACAAAGACGTCACCCAGACCGAGATCAAAAATAATTTCTGCAGCGAGCCGCGAATCCGAGCAACCGAAAATTACCGCAAAAGGATATTGGCTATTGATCAGTGAATGCCTGCGCAACGCATCCTGATTTGGATGATCGGTCCGGTCAGAAACAAAGCGGGAGTTTCCTTCGCGCAGCTTCCGCCACGCTTGGGCAGGAGTAAGCGCTAGATTCTCGAGCTGGGCATCGAATTCGTTCATGAGTTTTAGCGTATTGCAACCAGAGGCATCTGGATGCACCAACGTCGATGCATGACGCTTCGATATGCGAAACGCCGAGGGGATCGGCACATCCGCTGTGGGAAAAGTCTCATGTTTCCCGCAGGTAGCGGCTAGGCTATCAGGAGCCTTGGACCTGAGCGGTGGCCAAACGCGCCAAGGCCTCAAGTGTTTCAATACCGCTTTCGCTGCTCAAAACGATGGTTGAGGTACCGATCGTAGAAAGCAGTACCTGGCTCTTATCTTTCTTGCGCAATTCCCACGCAACGCCATCTACAAGATGCTCACCGGCTGGTACCGCATTATCGGTAACTGTTGCAAGCCACGAAGGGTTTACATCTCCGGTCTGCCTGACCCAGACAAACTTGTCATCGTGGGTGACAACACCAAATTCCCAGTACTTGATGCCATCAATGTTTCCGGTGAGCCACCGTGCAAAATTCACGTAATCACCCTCCGGAAGGGCAGGTGCCCACGGGGTAAAGACGGCATCCGCGGCGGCCTGCGAGGCAACAGCCGAAATATCTACTGGCTGACGGTATGTCTCGGCCTTGCTGGCCGGGTTAATGAAAATAATGGGCAACGCAACGGCAACAGTGAGCACCACAGAAATGATCATGCCCTTGAGCGTCTGGTTGGCACGTTTTGCCTGTGACGGGGTCAAAACCGGAGTGATTTCCGGGGCTGTTTCCGCTTCACCGGTGGTACCTGCGGGCAGGTCGGTGGCCTCGGTGGGCGCCGAGGTTGGAGTGGACACGGTAGCTGCTGGGTCTTCGGGGTGCTGGCTCACCCAACCATTCTCGCCTATTGCGCCCGCAGAATCTAAACGTGATATCCCGGTCACCTTCGGTTCATGAGGCGGTGCCTTCGAAGAACGAGCGATATGATGGAAGGCGTTGGCCCCCGGCAAACGAACAGATCTCAAAGACGAGGAAGACCGTGACTGAAGCCACGAATTTTGCCCACCTGTCCCCACGGCTTTCGGTTAGCGACGCCGAACCGGACCGTAACCTAGCACTTGAATTGGTGCGCGCCACCGAAGCAGCAGCCATTGCCTCTAGCCCCTGGGTTGGATTTGGCGATAAGAATGCTGCCGACGGTGCCGCAGTTGACGCCATGCGTTCACTGCTCTCCACTGTCTCCTTCAATGGCGTAGTTGTCATTGGTGAAGGCGAAAAAGATGAAGCACCGATGCTGTTCAATGGCGAACACGTGGGAGACGGCAACGGCGCCGAATGCGACGTAGCCGTTGACCCGATTGATGGCACCCGGTTGGCCGCCTTAGGCATTAACAATGCCCTCTCGGTTCTTGCCGTAGCAGACCGTGGCTCAATGTTTGATCCCTCGGCAGTCTTCTACATGGAGAAGCTTGTCACCGGCCCCGAAGCGGCGGAGCTTGTTGACCTGCGCCTGCCGGTCAAGCAGAACCTGCACCTGATCGCTAAGGCTAAGGGCAAGAAGGTTTCCCAGATCACCGTGTGTATCTTGGACCGCCCGCGTCACGCTGGCCTGGTCGAAGAGATCCGTGCCGCTGGTGCGCGCACCAAGTTCATCATGGACGGCGATGTTGCCGGCGCCATTGCCGCGACCCGCGAGGGAACCGGCGTTGACGCACTGATGGGCATTGGTGGCACCCCGGAAGGCATTGTCACCGCCTGTGCCATCAAGTCGCTCGGCGGCATCATTCAGGGCCGTCTGTGGCCCACAGACGATGATGAGAAGCAGAAGGCCATCGACGCCGGACACGATCTTGACCGCGTACTGACCACCAATGATCTGGTAACCAGCGACAACTGCTACTTTGCGGCAACCGGTATCACCGATGGTGACCTGCTGCGCGGTGTGCGGTACAAGAACGGCCGTATCCAGACCCAGTCGATCGTCATGCGCTCGAAGTCCGGCACCATTCGCTTTGTTGAAGGCGAACACCAGTCGGATAAGTGGGAAGCCTACACCCGCTAAATTACTTTCGTAGCAAAAGACTGTGGGGCCGGTACAAGTTTTCTTGTACCGGCCCCACAGTCTTTAAAACGTTATCGACTATGCGGATTCTTGCGGTGTCACGGCGAAAGCTCGGCCCGCTGCATTAGCGCTGCGTCGAGCCATCGCCGGGGCCTCATTGGCACCAATAAATAGCGAATCTCCGCGCCGGAGTAGTTCATCACCGCGCGGGGTATCAACAAGGATTTCACCTTCAACACATAGAACTATCACCGGTCCATGTGCGGCAATTGGAACATCGCCACCAGCCATATCGCCGGCATCGGCATTTTTGGCAAGTTCGATGTGTTGGAGTTGGAACTCGGCAAAGGGCGGGGTGAAAATCTGCTGCCCAAACATTGTGGAAACCGGTTCCAATAACGGAACACCGAGAGATTCAAAACGAGTAATGCGCAAGAGCTCTGCGACATCGATGTGTTTGGGGGTCAACCCGCCACGCAACACATTATCCGAGTTGGCCATGACCTCAACGCCCAACCCACGCAGGTAGGCATGCACGTTTCCGGCATCCAAATAGATCGCTTGACCCGGAGCGAGAACTACCAGGTTCAGCAATAGCGAGACAAGTACACCAATATCGTTGGGGTAATGCTCATTGATCTTTGGCAGTTCCGCCAAGGAGATATGCTCGGCAAGTTCCGGATGCGTCTTGACGGCGGCCACAGCTGCGGCGACCAAGCTGCCGGGTTCTGCTGCTGGCCCGAGCAGGTATTCGCACGTTGAGCTCAGGGCAGTTCCCTCATGCGGGTGTGAGAGCAGCGCGGCGATTCGTTCACAGGTCGCTGCATTTTGCTTATCGAGCACCGCGCCCAGGTCTCTGAAGAGTGCAGCGCTTTGGGCGGGGGAACGGAATCCGCTCAGCGCAGCAAAATCGGTAAGCGCATAAATCATTTCTGGTTTGTGCGAGGAATCCCGATAGTTTCGGTGCGGTGCATCGGCAGGGAGACCTGCAGCATTCTCTGCAGCAAAACCCGCGGCTGCCTGTTCGGCGGAGGGATGCACCTGGATAGACAGTGGTTTTCCTGCGGCCAGTACCTTCACCAAGAAGGGTAGCTGGCCATATTTCTGGGCAATATCTGCTCCCAAGAGTCCCTGCGGGTCTGCAGCGATCAGCTCATCTAACCCCTGGGGTGCTCCAGCACCGGTGCTTGTGGTCAGTGATGGGGAACCAGGGTGAGCACCAAGCCACATTTCGGCTTCTGGCTTGCCGCTAGGAGTGCTCCCCAAAAGATTGGAAATAGCGCCGGAAGATCCCCAGGCGTAATCACGGATGGTGTTTGTCAGGCGATACATCATGGTCCTTTGGACATCAATGGGTGGTGCCCCAGCTTAGGGCACCGAACACTCGTTGTTATTTGCTGCAATCTTATTGATTAGGTCTTTTCGACCAATCTGTTCGAGCTGTACAAGATACTCTTCGGTGATGGGGCTACCATCGCGCTTGGTGGTCGGAACATCCTCGTTGACCTCATTGACCTTGCCGGGGGAGCTATTACGCCCACTGGAGGAGGTAGTTTTCTCCTCGGTGGCAGGGCTGGAGGACGCTGCTGATCCCGACGAATCGGTGTTGGTTTCGGTGCCCTTGGACGCTTGCGTGGTCTTGGGTTTGGCGCCCGACTCCTTTTCGATCAGCGACTCGATGCGTGCATGGATTTGATCAAAATCTGGGTAGGTGGAGAATTTATCGGAGGCCGAACCAAAATCGGGGGCACCTAGAGTCAACCGTTTGAATGGGGTGGCACGAGCCTTATCTGCAAGGTTGAGGAAGGAACCGAGCTGGGCCTGCGGAATATCGGTTTCCACTAGTTGCTTACCTGCATCCATGATCGAGGTGAAGCGGGTGAGCATGGTTTGCGGGCTGAACTGCGAGATCATTGCCTGTTGCAGGCACTGCTGACGAGCAATGCGGTGGTAATCGGAGGTGAAATCACGTGAACGAGCAAACCAGAGCGCTTGCTTGCCGGTGAATTTATGAACTCCGGGGGCGAACCAGTGAGTGTTAACCGAGGAGTTGGGCCACTTTTTGGCATTGTAGGGAACCCAACCTCCGGATTCAACGCTTACCCCACCCATGGCATCGATGAAGCCGGCAAAACCTGCCATATCGATCATGACGTAGGCCTGCACCTCTAGCCCAGTGGTTCCCTCAATGGCGTCCATGGTTGCCTGTGCACCAGGATTTTTTACCCCGGGGTACAAATCTGCATGGTTGTCCGTGGCATTCCGGTAAATAGCGTTAAAAAGGCATTCATTACCGCAGTTGTAGCCATCCGGATACACCTTGCGCATGGGTGAATCCTTGGCGAACTTGGCGTTCTGGAAGTTACGCGGGATCGAAATGAGCAGAGATTTACCTGTCTTGGCATCTACCGACAGTAGCGACATGGAGTCGGTGCGGACCCCATCACGGTTCCCGGCGGAGTCGGCACCAAAAACTGCAATATTGTAGCGGCCATTGACCGGCTTGAAGGCAGGAGCCGTAGTGAAAACGTTTGAAATAGTTTCCCGCCCCTTATTGAGCACAAACGCTCCATAACCCAGTGCGCCGCTTGTGCCAACAACAGCCAAAACCAGGCCAGCACCAATGATCATCCGAGCCCCGGGGGCCAAAAGCTTGGGACGAATGATCGAGAGGGTGTTGAGGAAAAGTAGTAACCAACCTGCCGCCAAAGCAACCAAGATGATGCTGGTACTCAACTGAACCCACTGCTGAGCAAAAAAGCTCAGCAGCCAATCACGCTTGAGTAGCAACAACAGGACCAGCGCAATCACCACGGCCCAACAGGCCATGGTGATGCGCATGGCGAACCTGCCAACCGCATGCTGACCCGATACCGACTGGGCACTGCCAGGGAAGAACAAGGTCATCAATAACAGCATGAACGCGCGCTTGGAACGCACCGGTGCTGCCACTGAAGCCGGGTCGGGTAAGACGCCTTGATCGCGTGCGGTACGGCGGGTCGATGTCATATAGGTCCTTAGGCGCCGAAGTCGGTTGCTGCAGCTGCGCGCAGGGCCGCACCCTTATCGGAAGCGATCTGGCGTAGCGACTGAGCATATTCAACGAGCGCAGTGCGCAGGGTAGCTGCAAGTTCATCGGTTCCTGCGGCAAGGATCCGTGCTGCAAGCAGGCCTGCATTCTTGGCTCCACCAATGGATACCGTCGCCACCGGAACACCAGCGGGCATTTGTACGATGGAAAGCAGCGAGTCCATGCCGTCGAGGGTCTTAAGTGGAACCGGAACTCCGATCACCGGAAGCGGGGTGACGGAGGCAAGCATCCCGGGCAGGTGGGCAGCGCCTCCGGCACCGGCAATGATGACGCGGATGCCACGGGTATGGGCTTCTTTGCCATAAGCAATCATGTCTTCGGGCATCCTGTGTGCCGAAACAACATCCGCCTCAAAGGGGATACCGAATTCGGCCAAGGCCTCGGCGGCCAGCCGCATGACCGGCCAGTCCGAGTCCGAGCCCATGACGAGGCCAACAAGTGGTGCGGGTGTAGACATTATGCATTTCCTTCGGTGCTGGGAACAGGCGTGGTTTCTACGCCATCACGGATCATTGAGGCTACCAAAGTGGCCCGGGCACGCAGGGAATCTGCGCTTTCGCCGGGCTCGGAGACCACATTTACGTGTCCGATCTTGCGTCCCGGACGAACCGATTTACCGTAGGCATGAACCTTCACACGTGGCTCGGCCGCCAAGGCTGCTTGGAATGCTGAGAACAGATCCTGGTTTTCGCCACCGAGGTAGTTCTTCATGACTGTAATTTCCGCCAGGGCATCCGTAGCGCCCAAGGGCAGGTCAAGAACCGCACGCAGGTGTTGTTCAAACTGGCTCGTAATCGAGCCGTTCTGGGTCCAGTGACCGGTGTTGTGTGGACGCATGGCAAGTTCGTTAATGACAAACCCCGCACCGACGCCCGGAGTTTCAAAAAGTTCGGCAGCCATGACACCGGTGACACCGAATGCCTCGGCGATTCTTAGTGCTGCAGATTCTGCTGTGTGTGCCACCTCATCGGAGATGTTCTGCGCCGGAGCAATAACCTCATCGCACACACCATCAACCTGGATGGTGTGCACTACATCCCAGGCCTTGGCCTCACCGGAGGGAGTGCGAGCGACAAGTGCTGAGAGCTCGCGGGCAAAATCGACCTTGTCTTCAGCCAGCAGTGCGCCGTTGCCAAACCAGTCGGCCGCCTCGCGGGCTTCGGTTGCGTCATTGATCATGCGTACCCCCTTGCCGTCGTAGCCGCCACGGGGGGTCTTGAGCACTATGGGGAAGCCGATCTGCTGCCCAAAGGTCACAAGCTCTTCAACTGTTTCAACAGCTGCCCACGCCGGATTCGGCAACCCGAGTTTCTCGATTGCTGCACGCATGACCAATTTATCTTGGGCATGGATCAGCGCCGCGGGACGCGGCTGGACGTTCACGCCCTCGGCAATCAGCGTCTGCAGATGCTCATTAGGCACGTGCTCATGATCAAACGTCATGACGTCCAAACCGCGCGCAAATTCACGCAGCGTTGCCAAATCCTTGTAATCACCTACCGGTGCGTCGGCAACAGCGCGCGCTGAAGAAACATCGGGGCTCTCGGCCAAGATGCGTAGTTCGAAGCCGAGGTTCAATGCCTCGGGGGCCATCATGCGTGCGAGTTGGCCTCCGCCAACAACGCCAATTACTGGAAACGTCACCCCCATAGCCTACCCAACCTCAACAGGGCTTAGATGAGAATGAAGCGAGATTCGACACCATTCTTGGGTAACTTTCAGTGAACCGCATTAGAATACTTAGGTTGACCGGGTCATGTAGTCGCGGTTGAGACGTAACGGCGCTAGCCCAGAGATGGGTTTGAAGCACCGGTATACGAAAACCAATATCTGGAGGACCATGCTGTCGAAGATCTGGGGCAGGCTTAGCGGGCTCGCGTCAATGATGTGGCGCGAAGTCGCAAAATTTGGCGTTGTAGGCGGGGTAGCGTTCATTATCGACTCCGGCATTTACCTCTGGATGCTTGAAGGCCCCATGCATGATTCCGAGGTAAAAGCGAAGATCGTTGCCGGTGTTGTTGCAACGATGTTCTCTTGGGTAGCCAATCGCTTCTGGACTTTCCGACACCGTCGCCAGGCAAATGTGGTGCGTGAACTGGTGATGTTCCTCATCATGAACGCCATTGGCTTGGGAATCGCCGCTGCCTGCGTGTGGATCACCAAATACTGGATTGGTCTCACCGACACCACAAGCCTCTTTATTGCGGGATCTGTCGTCGGTTTGGTTCTTGGCACAATTTTCCGCTTCTTCGCCTACCGTTTCTGGGTCTTTGGCGCAGAGCTGGATCAGGAAGAAGCCTTCGCTAACGATCGGGAACTACTCGGTGTTGGGGTAGAGACCGGCAGCATGCGTAAGCTTCAAACACCGGAAACTCCGGGGGCTACTCCCGGAGAAGGAAGCCAAAGCCAGTAACGCACTTATGTCAACGGCTAGCCTTCATTGAAGGTCCACGCCCTTGGTGATTGAGCAGTAAGCGCGCACAGCTCTTCTGATCGAGGGTGTTAGCTACCGCTAAGATTGCTGCCGTGGCGATCCGCTGCTCCGCCCTCAAGAAAGCACAAATAGGGAAAAGAGCCTAGCGGTATGTCGCCTTGTAGGTTCCGCTTGCCGCCTCAAAGATTGCGTATTCAACGCCCTTGATCGTTTCGACCAAAAAATTGATTGTTTCGCCCCTGAAACGAAGCACGCTTAACGAGCCGTCAACGGATTGGGTTGGCAGCATTGTCTTGAGCATTCCATGAGTTCCAGGTGCGATATCCAGAGCGAACGATAATTCGCCCTGATGCCATTTCGCTGTTTCAAAACTCGATGCATTTCGGGCATCGGTCCAGTCCAGAAGTTGCTTGGCCGATACCATGGGAATCGAATGTCGGATGGCAAGTTCCATCACCTCAGCATCGAAACCCGTGCTGAAATCGAAGTGGGTGCCGAATGCTCCGTAGAATCCTTCGATGCCAGTGGCCCGTTCCAATAGCTTTTCCACTTGCTCAGGGTGTCCCGCGAAAACCTCATCCACTAAGTGCGTTTCTTGTTGGTAAACGTTGATGAGATCCCCATTTGAGTCGCTGAAGCGCATGGGCAGGCCCGATCCAGTCATGAAGCCCGCACGCTCGCGGATCCAATCGGCGGGCCAGTAATAATAATTCATGTCCATTCGAATTCCCCACGTTCGTTCAATGCTGGCTTGCGTTGACCACTCGCTCCAAGTAATGCAATGCAACCTGCTGCCTGTCTGCTGCGGAAGGCCACGGTACTTCTTCCGGAATTCACCTAGAGATTCCGAAAATGCCGCATTTAAGGATTTAGCGTTCCAGTCTTCGCAGGCGGTGGACGCGTGGGCACCGATATCGAACCCAATCTCTGAGTAGTTTTTGGCCTCTACTGGGTTTAATCCAGATTCCGGAAAGACCCACGACGTAGCCCGAAAACACTGCCATAGGTCGACGGAACAACCTTCTGGGCTGAGTTTGCTCATCCGAGAGAACATGTTCTCAGTTCCCGTGGTGGTGCCATGGTCGTCCGCGGCCATCACAAGCACAGCCTTGGAGAAATTCGGGAAATACCAGAATTTGGGTAGTGGTCCATTTTCTTGATTGATGTAGCCGATTAAATTGGACAATAATCGAAGATGTTCATCGGACTGGGGGATATGGACCTTGGATAAATCAAGGTAGTCGCGGTCACCTGCGCCAAAAAACAAGTCGTTGGGTCGAATCGGCGTGATACCGTCGCGTTCTATGCCGGCCCACGCGGGATTCCCTTGCCGCGTCAGCACCGTCGATTCGGCAAGGTCAAACGAATAGGCAACCACATATCCTTCCTTGCCCGTCCCTGGTCTCAGCGTAACCGCGGGTGATCCAGCCGATCCCAGGGCGCTCGAACTCAGCGAAGCTATGGTCCGGGTGCCACTCATGGCTTTTAGCATTGATGACTCACCGTGGAACTGAATGGAATCAGTGACGATGCCACTTCCCGGGGCCTGTGCGGTGTCGACACGAAAATAACCATTGGATACGCCTGCACCGTGGTTCTGGACGCCCGCGAGCTTTGCCAGGAGCCCGACCGGCTCCATAACGATGAGGTTGCCCTGGTTGTTCTTGACCCAGTCGATGATTGATTTTTCGGTCCGTGGCTTTACGGAGCCACTACTGAGGATCACGAGATCGTGGGCCCTTAAGAGCTGAGGTGTTAGTTCATCGACATTGACGGTTTCGAAACTGTTCAGCCCTTCGAGCCGTAGGATTTCTGAATACTTTGCTGAAAATTTATTATCGTCGTCAGTGACCAACAAAATGGAACCGCCAGGACCAAGTTCGAGGGATTTTTTCTCGGGAACATAGAAATTCCAGGTGCTCAAATTACCGGAGCCGTCGAGCGCGGACGGGCTTTCCCGGACAGATGCCACGTATTGACCAGGTGCCAATTTCGTTTCTGGTTCAAAAGTTATTGATGAGCCATCCACTGCCAACTCGAATCGGCCGTTGATGGGTACCCCCTGCTGGTCATTCAACAACAGTGCCAGCTGGTTAGATCCTTCCTTAACCGGATGATCTAGCCACGCGACTACGGTGGCGTCACGAGAAACCGATTTTGCGCCGTCACGCGGAAAATGCGAAACAATTTGGATTTCGTGCGGTGACTTTTTGTAGTCATTGGTGCTGGACACCAACACCAATAGAACAATGAATGCGACAGCAGCGCTCAGCAATCGATGTGCATCTAAAAATAGGCGACTCATGACGTAATTTCCCCAAATTCACGACAAGTCCCGTCCCCCCAGTGGTTCGAGTATGACCGAGAATAGTACCCGAATTAGTATTTATCAATGACTAATCGCTATTTAATTGACGTCATTTTGGGCAAAGATTCGAATGTGCAGTATATTGCTCCGGATCGCCACGACATGGAAAGCCATGGCCGAATGGTAGGACAGTGCTTCTATATCGTTGGTAACGTGCCGGCCGTTAACGGAGTCCGCACAGTCACGGCCGGCTCGCTGGTTTTCTGCTGGGGGATCACGCACTGGCTGTCGCGCTTGCGCGAGTACTTCCTGTAGCCCCTAGTACGAGTGGAGATTCTCTGGCTGAACCCTTTTTGGCTTTCCCCGAGCATTGCAGGCCAGTCGTGAAAAGAACTCCATCAGCAACGAGTGCTGCTTCCCCTCGTCCGGGGAGTAGAACTTAGTGTTGAGACAGCCGCGGGAATTATTGATGGATTGGAAAGGGAAACTCTTGGCGATGATTATTCTTCGTCAAGAGTCCCTGATGTGCGTTGCGGAAAACGGTTAGCGTGCTTAGCTGCACATTTCACCTAAGCATCCGCCGACAATTCTTCGATAATCAAGACGATCGCCCCAGGCGAACCCGGCATGATGGCCGTCAAAGAAACCTAAAAGCCCTCGACGCGCCGAGCAATTACTCCATGCCCTGTGCGATCGAGTGGGAAGCAGCCCTAGCTCTTTTGGTCGAGGGTGTTGATGACCCGCTCTCCTTGAAGCATTCCTTCGGTGATTGCCACACCTTCCTCAACCAAGACCACGCTGGTGCCCTTAGACCACAGACCGATAAAGGCTGGAAGAAGGCGTTCTAAAGGCCAAGCGGTGGTTACCAAGGTGGTTCCGGTCGGGCTCTGGCCCTGGGTAAAGAGATCGACGAAACTTAGCATCTTTGACTCATGGCGCAGGGCAACGGCCGTGGTATCAATCGGGGAGGGGAAATAGGAATCCGCATAGGAACGTACCTCGGACGCGTAATCGGTGGCACCCACCGGAAGTTCACCGTCAAAGGACATCGACAGGGACGGAAGCGGAACCACAAGAACTTCTACCGAGCCGTCAACGTTCAATGTCTGTGGCGAAGCTGTAATGAACAAGTCAACATTTCCCGGATTCTCCCCGGGCGCCACACAGTGAAGTTCGGCACCTAAATGCCAGCAAGCCAGAGCCAGTGCTGCCGATTTCCAGTGGCCGGACATATCTATGCCAACCACATCGCCCGGCGCCAGATCAAATTCTTCGTCTAAGAGGTTCGCGCTTTTGGCAACCCAGTTGTCAAAGACCCTTCCGCTGAGCTCAACGCGCTCCCCAGAAAGCGAATACCAAGTCAACCACGGGTGGGTCGAATGGCGGTAGGGGGAAAGGAGTGCTTCCACGGGTGATAACGAATTGGTATCAGTGCTCATAAATACATCCTAGTCATCCCTGTGAATTCACCGGGAATTCACGTTATACGTATTTTGTCCATTACCACGCGGAATTCTCGGGCGTGGCGTGACCCTAAATCTACGCCAGCTTTGGCTAAAATCGACGACCCTACTTGACTCATGCCGAGTTACACCAGTGTAATTAGATAGTGAACCGCCCGGGAGAGCGTAATTGTCTCGCGGTGGCCTTTCTCGAAAAGCCGCTGAAGTTTTCCTCTAGGTCTAATTTTTGTCACGAGTTTGTAACAGCGGAAGGTTGATAAACCATGGGGAACTTGGATCGCAGCTTCAATGAAGCAGCATCGTTGAACATCTCGCAGGCCCGGTTTGGGTCACGAGAAGTGCCGACGGACTGGTTTGTTGACCCAGCAGAATCCAACTCGGTAAGTAGCGAGAGTGATCCTCAGGCTCTGAGTAGCAACGAACAAGTTGCTGCGTTTTTGTTGGCACATGATGCCGTCAATGAACTTGTGGGAGAACCGACGCCGTCATGGGCACCAAGCCTCGACGCGGAGTTGGATAAGGGAAACGAATCGAAAGCTATTTGGATTGGCTTGGGGGCCGAATCCGAAGATGGCGAATTAGGGTGGCAGACGCAGGCATTGTGCGCGCAGACCGACCCCGAAGCATTTTTCCCTGAAAAGGGTGGATCTACTCGAGACGCTAAGCGCGTATGTGGAGCATGCGCCGTACGATCCGAATGCCTTGAATATGCCTTGACCAATGATGAACGATTCGGCATTTGGGGCGGATTGTCAGAGCGTGAACGCCGACGTTTGCGGAAACGAGCAGTCTAATTCTCCCCACGATCCATGTCACAGCCGTTGTTGCAGCACACAATGGCGCAGTCTTCTTGCCCCGAACCCTCGATGCCCTGCGTGATCAAACACGCCTCATCGATAGGTTTGTGGGCGTTGACGCATCATCAACCGATGATTCCGAATCCTTGATGCGCAAGCATCTGCCCTCGGACGCCACGATTCTTGGCGTCGAAGCGCACAGCTTTGGAAAATCGGTTAAAGCTGCGGTTAATTCTTTGGGCAAACCCAAACCGGGGCGCACCGAATGGTTATGGCTCATCCATGACGATTCAACCCCGGCCCCTGATGCCCTCGAAAGACTTGTCACAGTCGTTGAAGCCACCGAATCGGTGACTATTGCCGGCTGTAAGCAGCTAGACCTTGATTCACCACGTCGATTACTCGACGTGGGTCTTGGCGTCAATGAATACGCCGAGCGGGTGACCCTCATTGAAATCGATGAGGTTGACCAAGGCCAATATGATGCACGAACCGACTCCTTCGCTGTGACAAGTGCCGGAATGCTGATCCGCCGTGATGTCTTTGAAGCACTCGGCGGCTTTGACCCTGCCCTGCCGGGGCTGGGCGATGACATGGATCTGTGCTGGCGCAACCGCCTGCTGGGCAACCGCGTCGTTGTTGTTCCCGAAGCAATGATGTTCCACAAGGCAGCGGTAGTCCGTGCGCTTGCCGGACCCAAGGAAACCAGGCGCGCCGAAGTCTTCATGCGGCTCAAGCACGCAGCCGGGTGGAAGATTCCGTTCCTGATAGCTGGGGCCATTCTAGGTGGGCTCTATAGATTTATCGGCTCCTTACTAGCTAAAGACCCCGGCTATGCCTTTGGACAACTGGACGCGACGTTCCGTGCTGTGGGAACCCCCATCAAACTTTCACGATCACGCAAGGCAGCGGCAAAAACTCGCACCATGCCACGGAACGCGATTGCTCGACTGCTCACCGACCAAAATCTTGTCCGTGAACATCGCAAACACATGCTCGAAAGCCTCGATCACGCCCAGGTTCTTGGAGACGGCACCGGGGCATTGACCTCGGAGGCTCCCAGTGGAGACTCACGCAATGATTTTGCTTCCCTTGCAGCCCCGGCACGAACCTCTGCATTCATCAGCGCGATTCTTGCCGTGCTTGGAACCGTTTCTCTTTCGCTCATTGGGTTGCGTTCCCTCATTGGTGCCCCAGCAGTTGCCGGTGGGGCATTGCTACCACTGTCTACCAAAGCATCTGAGATTTACACCAACGCAACTACCTGGTGGCAAAACCTCGGCGCGGGAATACCCGGCGGGTCGGATCCATTTGATTTCCTACTTTGGTTAGCAGCTTTGCTCGGTGTCGGACACTCCAACGCTGCAGCCGTGGTACTCACACTGCTGGTCATGCCACTTGCAGCGCTCAGCGCTTGGCTGGGCTTGGGAGCCGTGACGCGTTCTCGGGCTGCACGCATGATTGGCGGACTGCTCTGGGGCCTCGCACCGGTATTGCAGGTTTCCTTGGCATCCGGGCGTGCCGGAGCGATGGTTGTTCATATTCTGGCACCACTGCTCCTACTGGCTCTACTGCGCACGGTGGGTGCTGCAACGGACTTTAAACGGCGCAATCAAATCAACGGTGCGACTCTTTCACGCCCCGGATTTGATGCAATCCCATCTTGGACGGGTGCCGCGGCAGCCTCGCTCTTACTTGCGGCAATAGCGGCCGCCTCACCGGCTCTTGGTATTGCAAGCATCGTCCTGATGCTGTTGTTAGCCATCACGCTACGCTCCCGTGCAAAGACGCTGTGGTGGGTGGCACTGCCAACCCTTGTTTTCCAAGCACCGCTGATTATTGGTGCCTTTGAAAACATCCGTACGTTGATCACAGATCCTGGCCTTCCACTAGCATTTGCTCCGGCACCGCTCTGGGCCCAGGCTCTTGGCTTCCCGGTAAACTTTGACCCATTCGCCGCGCCGCTTGGCTTTGTTTTCCTTCCGGATGGCCCCTGGGCATTGGTCATAGGAATCATCATCGGTGCCCCACTACTGGGACTGTCGATTGTCGCGCTTTTCTCGGCTTCCAAACGGGCGGCATTGGTCAGGACCCTGTGGCTTGGTGGCGTGCTGATGTTGGCAGCCGGGTACGGAGCAAGCCTGATTCCTGTTTCGGTTGCTGGAGAAGCCTGGGTTGCACCATTCAACGGGCCATTTATCTCGGCATTCTTGGTAGTGATGCTCTTCGCGGCAACTATCGGTGTTGCCGAGATCCGTTCGGAGCACCAAGAACAACCACTTACCCAAGGGTTTACCGGAACAACATCGCTACCCGAACACGGTGCAAACCGTGGTGTGTTGGTACTGATCTGCTCACTGATGACCCTCTCGCTCATTTCTGGCGGCGCCACGTGGCTTCTGGCACAAGATGGCTCACGCACCGAAAACCAAACCAATTGGGGCACTGCCAGCTCACTGCGCGCTGTCGCGTCCCGAACCCTACCGGCAACCGCAGCCGATCGAGGCCTAGGCCCATATGAAGACCGGACCTTGGTACTGGCTCCAAGCCGTGATGGTGCGATTTCCGCAGCACTGATGAACGGTGCCGGAACCACAGCCGATTCGCTCTCCCAGGTAGCAAGCGCCGAACGTATCGAAGGCGGTTTACTTGATCCGAGTGTACGAGCCGATGATGCCGCGGAGAAACTCATCGAATCAACGGTCGCAATGCTTGTTGCTAACTCGGACTTCGATCCACGTTCCTTCCTGGATTCATTAGGTGTCGGGTTTGTGGTGTTGCAAGAAAGCGGTGAGACGGCCTCGGCCTTGGTAGCTCAACTTGACTCGGTACAGGGGCTCGCACCGGTGGGTCGCACAGATGCCGGATGGCTCTGGCGAGTGGAACCGGGAACCGAAATTTCCGGAGCGGATAATGCCACAGACTTCACCTCGCGGGTCAGAATCACCACCAATGGTCAAACCACTGCTTTGCTACCTTCACACCGTGCCGAAGTACGCAACGTAAAGCTTGAACCATCTACCGAACCACGTCAGGTGGTGCTCGCGGAACGCGCGGACGCCGGATGGAAAGCAACACTCAACGGCAAACCGCTCACCCGAGTGACTGTTGGACCACAAACCGGGGGAGTCTCGGGTACAGGCGGGCTTCAAGCCCAAGCCTGGGCCCAAGGTTTTGAGCTAGGAACCGAGGGCGGAACCTTGAATGTTACGTATTCGAGCCCTTACAAAATACCGGTCTCGATAGCCCGCTGGACGGTACTTATTCTTGCGTTGCTGCTAGTAATTCCGATCCCACGTAGCCGCCGTTTTTCGGCACGCAGGCTTGACGAATACCGTACTCGTGGCAACGCCGAAAGCATTGATGAGCTGGACCGCGGTCAGCATACGGCCCAGGCCAAGGAGAAAAAATCATGAGCGAATCACGTCGGGCCCGCCGGGAGGCCGAGCGCAATGCCAAACGTAGATTCTTCTCACCCGGTGAGCCGGCAGTTGAACCAACGCAGACTTCCGCCCAACCCGCGCAAACGCCTCCGAATGCCGAAGCCGACGTTGAGCCGTCCAACCACGGCACCAAAGATGCAAATGCCACCGAAATTAATGCTCCCCAAAAATCTGAGAAATCGGAAAATACAACAACAAGCGGGCCGGAATCTCCAGATGATTCCAGCTCCAAGCCTGCCGAAGTAACCGCTGCCGAAGCACAAGTTTTCGAGGCAGCACCTGAATTCGAAAAAGTTCCAGCGCCAACGGCCGGACTAGCCACCAAAGTGCCCAAAAATTCTAAGGCCAAAAAAACCCTTGGCTTCATTGGTTCGGTGGCCGTGCTGTGCCTTGGAGCTGCCGCTGTTGCAGCGGGCACGCTCTTCCCTGCGCAGCTTCCAGCACAAGGGGCAGTCACCGGACTGACTACACTTCCGGCTAGTGACGCCCTAACCACTTGCCCGGCAGCAGTACGACTCCTGAAGGGCGCAGGAGCAGATGCAGACCCGGAATTTGCGCCAACCTCAAAAGATTCAAAATCGGTGATTCGTGCTGCAGTGCTCTCCGATAACGTGGGTCGCATCCCGGGCACACAACTACTCAAACTCGATGGCAAGTCCCAGCAAGAGCTTGCCCCCAGACTTGAAGAAGCCGAAGCCGCTAAACTTCCCCCAGCGGCCCAAGACGGTTCCTCGCAACGCAAGGGCATTACAGCAAGCGGCATTACGGCCGCCGAACCACTGACCTTGCGCACTCAACCACTTGGCGGATTACAGTCCTTGAGTGGTGCAGCGCGTTTCTATACCGCAAAAGACGGAGACTTGGCGGGGCTTGCCGCGGCCGGCTGCACCGTTCCCGCTTCCGAATCTTGGATTACCGGTGTAACAACCACCGGCGGTACTACCTCTGTGCTTCATCTTGTGAATTCATCGGCTTCTGTCAGTCAGGTCCGTATTGATCTGCGTGGCTCCGGAGGAGCCATCGAGGCCGCATCCTTGAGCGAAATTGCGATTGCACCGGGTGAAAGCAAATCACTGGTATTGGCTGCGTACGCGCCAAACGAAAAATCGGTGGCACTGAAAATTTCGGCATCAGGCGGCAAAATCAATGCAACTGTCCAACAAAGTTCCTTGCATGGGCTTACCCCTGGAGGAATTGATTATCTAGTTCCAGGAACACCAGCGGCTTCCAGCCAGATAATCCCCGGTGTCCTCCTGCAAGATCCACAGCTTGCCGGTGACCTTGCCAAAGGCACCTCAGCAGCGGATGCAGTGCCAGAACTTCATGTTTCGGCAACCTCAAACGAAGGTGCAACCATCAAGGTTAAGGCCTTGGGCGCAAACGGTGAAGTAGCAATTCCCGGCGGTGGCGAACTAATCGTTGCCTCGAATGCCACGGCAAGACTTCCCCTCACAGGTCTACCTGCTGGCGTTTATACCTTTGTCCTGGAAGCCGATTCCGCGGTAACAGCATCGGTGAAAATGGTCCGTGGAACTAAGGCCGATGAACCGATGGATCAGGCCTGGGCCGTTGGAGCTACAAGAATTGGTAGCGAACACCTCTCACCGGTTCCCGAAATTGGCAATGCTCGTTTGGTCCTCAACGCACCGGTAGACACCGCAACCATTACACTGCGACCGCTGAATAAGGACGGAAAATTGGGCGCCGAAAAGAAGATCGAGCTAAGCGACGCCAAGACCATCACCCTCAAGCCAAGCGATCTTGGTAACGACACCGTTGCCGTCATAATTTCAGCAAGTGGAGCGCCTGCATATGCCGCAATGGTTATCGAAGAAGGCGATACGGGTGTCGCGACCTTGGCATTGAATCCGGCTGCTTCCGGAGTTGAAGGTGTGCAGGTTCAGCTACGTCACTAACCCCAAGGATGGTAGCTAGGATCAATGGTTTGTGGGTCCATGGCCCACAAATCGGCAAGTTGCTCAACGATAGCCATATGGACTAATTCCGGTAATTCCGCAGGGACCTGCGCTGCTTGCTCCAACGGGCGACGATAGACGGTAATTCGTTCGGGGCGCCCCGGACGCCCCGAACGGTTGGTTGCCCAGGGCACCCTATTCCCCTCGGCCGCTACCCGCGTCAGCACCTTAGTATTGGGAACCAACATCAGGCGAAAGTCGATGGCGGTGACCCGGGAACCCCACCGATCGGCGAGCCGTTCGGCAGATTCAATAAGTAAATCCTCGAAAAATTCTTCACGGGTGCGGGCTCCCGGGAGCAACGAATCAAGTATTGGTCCGCGGCGTCCGCGGCCATGCCGGTTACGTTTTCTTGCCATAAAACCTCTGCCCGTGCCCGGTGCAGGATCGCCTAGGGGCACGGAATCCAGATCTGTCACAAGATTTTCGGTCATACTCTAAGACTAGAGCCAGGCGAGCTCCGGAAATACTGATTGCCTGCCACCCGGCGGTGCGAAGGGGTAAACACCAAGAGAACCGGGTAGTCTGTCTAATCGTGGGATCTACAAGACTTTGTTCACGTTCGGCGTGCCGTCAAACGGCAATCGCGACTTTGACGTATGTGTATGCCGATTCAACCGCAGTCTTGGGCCCCCTGGCCACGTATGCGGAACCTCATTGCTACGATTTATGTGCTCAGCACGCGGCAAGACTTACCGTCCCGCTGGGGTGGGAAGTGCTGCGCTTGGAGCTTCCCAGCGAAACGCCGCTGAACAAGGATGACCTCTACGCATTGGCAAACGCCGTGCGTGAAAAGGAAGTTCAAGCCCCGGTTGAACCCGCCGTAGAAATTCCGGCGCCCCGCACCGCACCACCGGCAATTGCACCGGGTAACGGAACCCATCTGACACGTCGACACCTTCGCGTGCTGCGTGAAGGGAACTCTGAGCTCTAAACTAGGTAGTATGCCTAGACTTCCAGTTCAGATCGCATCTTTGCTTCGTTGTCCTCTCACCGGTTCGGCGCTTGAACAAATCGGTGACACCCTAGTTTCTCTTGGCACCGATGAAAAGGGACAACGTCTGAGTTACCCAATCAGTGAGGGCATTCCGATCCTACTGACCCAAGAAGCCCAAAGCGTCCCAAACTAGGAGTCCTCCTAGCCACTTCAATACGTGAAAGCGTGGAAAAGCGCAGCGTCTCTCCGACACGCTGGAGCGTATTTGGCGTAGTGAGTCATGGGATAGCACGTTAGCTCGATAGGCTTGGGGCATGGTGTGTTCCGGGTAATGGCGGGATTGTTGCTGACCCTCGCACCGGTATGACACCAACGTCCGAAGTTGTGAGGGAAAAGATGGCAGTACAGGATGAACCCCGGGCCGAAACGCCAGACTCCACTCCGCCTGAAAAAACAGGTTTAAACCCGGCCCGTACCCGCGCAGAGGGGCTACCGCTGAGCGCTGCTGCCGCTGCTGCTGCCGCAAAGATCGAGGCAACCCTTGCCGCATCACGGTCTGCGGCGCTTAAGGGACAAACCAAGATCCCACCGGTCATCCCAGCATCGGATTCCCTCTCGGAGCCAGTTGCCGAGCCTGTAGAGCACCAGATACCGCAGAGTACACCGGTTGCACCCAATGCGGCTATCAGCGCAGCTGCCGCGGCAGCCTCCGCGTTTGCTTCAAGTGCAGCATCACCGGCCTCTTCCGCAAAGACCCCGGCGATGACCGATGCTAAGTCAACTCAGACGCAAGCCGATAAGAAGCCTGCGGCGCCGGGACAGGCGCCTGATTCCGGCAAACCCGCAGAAGCCAAAAAGGCGTTGCCAGCCGCGGGGAATGACCCGGTACCAAATGCTCCGGCCAAGCCACAAGCAACCGATGCTTCAAAGCCGGCAGCAAAAACGCCGGCGGAAACAGCACCGAAGACCGTAGCCAAAAACAAAGCACAAGTGACCCAACCGGTAAACAAACCGGAAGAGATCGAAGACATTATTGCCATGATTCCTGTTGAACCAGAGAAACCAGCAGTAGCCCCTTCCTCGACTGCAACGCTACCGGCCGTGGATCAAGCGGCGCTCAAAGCGAATGTTCCTGCCCCCGAAGCAGCAGTTGTTCCACCGCTCAAGGCAAATTCGGAAATGACCGCTGCGGCAGTTGCCGAAGCCCGAAACCGGGTTTTTGGTGCTTATAGCCCCACTCCGGAACCCTCGCCAGCGGCCCGCGAACGGCGTGCTGCACGAGAAGCTGCCCTTGGATCTAAACCACCCCTCGCCCGGACCTTACAGGTTATACTTGCCGTAATTTACCCATTTGTGTTGTTGATCGTGGCGATTCGTGCCGTGGCAAGCTCGGCATTCCTCTGGGCGGCATACCAGCGCCCGGGTTTCCCTGCGGACGGTTTTGGATTCAGCACCGCCGACCGGTTGACCTACGGCTCCTACGGCGTCGACTATTTAAACAATGTTGCAGATTCACGGTATCTGGGTGAATTGCGTGATCCATTGGGTAATCCGTTGTTCCTCAACACCGAGGTGCAGCACATGGTTGATGTGAAAAACGTTATTTCGCTAACCTACGCGTCCGGTGCGATCCTGGCACTGATCATGATTTTTGTGTTGTTCTACCTAGGCAAGAGCTATGCAGGGGGTATCCGTCGCGGATTATTTGCTGGTGCAATTTCAACAATTGCCCTCTTTGGGGGTCTAACCGCACTTGCAATACTTGGGTGGGACGCCTTCTTTACTGGTTTCCACAATATTTTCTTCGCCAATGGGACCTGGACCTTCAACTATTCGGACACCTTGATTAGGCTCTATCCGCCGCAGTTCTGGGTAGATGCAGCAATCACCATTGGTGGCCTCGTCATGCTGGTTTCCGTGATCACCCTGATCTTCACATGGCCTTCGGCCAAGCGTCGAGAAAAGTCTAGGCTGCGCCAGGAAGCTCGCGTCTTTGGGTTGAAGTAGAACATTGAACAAAAGGTTGAAGGGGGTGAGGAAAAATTCACTTACCCCCTTCAACCTTTTATTCGGCATTCAGCCCGTTACGAGCTGGCTATAAGCGTTGCACCGGAAGATAAATTGCATCGATCTGTGCGGCGTATGCGTCGATGACGCTATTGCGCTTGAGTTTCATGGAGGGGGTCATATGTCCTGATTCCTCGGTGAAATCCTCTTCGAGGATTAGGAACTTACGAATATTCTCAGCCTGGGACACAGTGGTATTTGCCGCATCGATAGCCCGTTGCACGGTATCGCGCACCAACGGATGCGCTGCCGCCTGCTTCAGACTCATGGCAGGTAAGCCATTGGCTCGGCACCACGACGTAAGCTCATCGGCGTCGAGAGTGATCAGTGCACCAACAAATGGGCGGTTTTCGCCAACGACTACCACCTGAGAGATCAACCGTGAGGCACGGACATATTCTTCCAACGGTCCGGGGGCGACGTTTTTTCCGCCGGCAGTAACCAAAATATCTTTCTTGCGTCCGGTGATGCTTAGGAATCCTGCCTCATCGAGAGAACCCGTGTCACCTGTCTTGAAGAAACCCTCGGCATCAAAGGCGCCCGCGGAGGCTTCGGGATTGTTGTGATAACCGGCAAAGACGCCGATGCCCCTGACTAACACTTCGCCGTCGGGTGCAATTCTAATGGTGGTACCAGGAATCGGGATTCCCACGGTTCCTACCCGTACGTCATCGGCCAGATTAACTGTGGCTGGGGCCGTTGTTTCGGTAAGCCCGTAGCCTTCGAGCAAGCCCAGCCCCGCACCACGGAAGAAATGCGCAAGGTCTGGGTTTAATGCGCTGGCTCCGGAAATTGTGTACCGGGCGTTGCCACCGAGCACGGCACGCAACTTGGGGTACAAGACCTTATTGAACAGTGCATGCTTGGCCAACAATAGTGGCGAACGCCGGCTCTTGAAACCTCGACCGCGGGCATCGGCTGCCTTGGAATATTCGATGGCAACGGCCTCTGCCTGAGCAAAGAGGCCCCCCTTACCGGCCGATTCGGCGGTGGCAGAGGCCGTGGCACGGATCTTTTCAAAAATGCGTGGAACCGCCAGAAGAAAGCCGGGTTTGACGGCCTTCATATCTTCAACCAGCGTTGCAGCCGAGGGCGTATGCGCAATCGTCGACCCGGCGTGCAAACATACTTGTTGGACGGCCCGGGCAAATACGTGGGCCAAGGGCAGGAACATCAAGGTACGTTCCCCATCCCCGAGTACCTTTGCCATATGCGGTGCAAGATTCACCGCGACTTCCGAAAAGTTTGCGTGAGTCATCATGCAGCCCTTGGGCCGACCGGTGGTTCCCGAGGTATAGACAAGGGTCGCCGTATCACCGAGCCGAGTACCACTGCGAGCGTGCTCAACATCGGCCTCGGTGATTGCCGATGAAGCACCTTGCATGAGTAGTTTCTGTAGACCGCTTGCCGGGATACTATCGAGCGAGTTTTGCGTGCCAGCGGATTCAAAGGGCCAAATTGTCACTTCTTCACCCAACGAGGCAAGAGCGGCACGAACCACCGCGGCATGCTGGGGTTCTTCGGTGAATACATGACGGGCACCGGAATCGCGTAAAATCCATTCGACCTGGAATGGTGAGCTTGTCTCGTAGATCGGCACAGAGATGGCCCCGGCAAACCAGATGGCTTGCTCCACCAGGGCCCACTCGTACCGGGTGCGCGACATGATCGCCACCCGATCCCCAGGCTTAACATTTTCTTCGATTAAAGTTTTGGTCAGCAGGCGAACGTCTGCAACAAAGTCAGCAGTTGAAACATCTACCCAGCTCGCTCCGCGCTTGACACTAAAGAGTGGTGTTTCATTGCCTGAGGCAAGCCTGTCCAACAGTAAATTTGTGGTGTTGAAATGTGGGGAAAGTTCAATAAGTTTTTTGGTACTTACTTCACGCATGAGTATTCCTGCTGGTTGATGAACTGAAAATATTGCCCAGCGTCGCTGGGGCTCGACATTTATGGTTGGGGACTAGGACCAACTTGGCATCCAGATATGGAGGCGCCAAAATTCGTAACTGACCATTTGTCCGGTCCAGATTGGCAGGTAGAACGCAGAAACCAGTAACACGAGCGCTAAGAACAATCCGGTCAATAATAATGCTCTGCTGCTACGCCACGCATCTACACTCCCTTCGGGGATAAACCTGCCCAAAACATAAACCAAGGAAAGGATCATGAACGGTGCAAAGGGAAGAGTGTAGAAGAAGAACATTGTGCGTTCTGGATACATAAACCACGGGAGGAACCCGGCACCAATAGCTCCCAAAATGGCACCTGCGCGCCAATCGCGTGCCCCGATGCAATAGAACAAGAGCAGGAGCAGGCTCAGCGTTGCTGCCCACCACATGATGGGGTTGGGCAAATCGGTGATTCCCTGAACACAATTGGTATCCATACAACCGTATTGCCCGGTGGTGCGAGACTCGTAGAAAAAGAGCACCGGGCGCCCGGCAAAAAGCCAGCTCCAGGGGGAAGACTCCCACCCATGCGGAGCACCAAGTCCTTCATGGAAGGTATAGGCAGCGCGGTGATATTCGATCAGGGAGCGCACCGAGTAGGGAACCCAGCTCCAGGCTTCCGAAGGATTTTCTACCGCCCATTGTCGATAACGGCCACCGGAGGTCATAAACCAACCGGTCCAGGTGAGTAGATAGACGCCAACCACGGTGGGGATAATTGTGAAAAAGGCTGGAATGCCTTCGCGTAGAATTCCGCCGACGAACCAATGCCGAATACCGGCGCGGCGACGGGCACTGAGATCCCACAGCACAGTCAGCAAACCAAAGACTGCGATAAAGGATAATGCCGACCATTTTACGCCCGCGGCACACCCTAGCATGACACCGGCTACAAGGCGCCAGGGACGCCACAAGAGCCATGGTCCGTATGCGAGTAGACGTGGATCCGGTAATTTCCCATCGAGGGTTGCCAGTGCGCGGGCCAACCTTTCACGCCCGTAATAACGGTCATTCAGCAGTGCCCAGAAACCGGCAACGATGAAAAACATCAAGAAAATATCGAGCAATCCGGTGCGCGACATGACAATTTGATGCCCATCAATTGCCGCGAGCCCCCCGGCAACTCCACCCAAGATCACGGAGGAAAACATACGTTGGGCGATCAAGGCAATCAGTAGGACCGCGAGAGTTCCAAAAAGTGCTGTGGAGAACCGCCAACCCAAACCATTATCTGTACCAAAGATCCACATACCCGCGGCAATTAACCATTTGCCTAAGGGCGGGTGGACAACAAAAGAGGCACTATCCTTGGGTTCGGGGTGACCACTGATGAACGCATCATTTGGCGTCTCTGCCCATTCCAGCTCGTAGCCCGCTTGCATCATGGTGTAGGCATCCTTGACGTAATACGTTTCATCAAAGATCAACAGATGCGGGTGTGCCAGATTTGTAAACCGCAGTACACCGGCAAGCACCGTCATGGCGAGGGGAACAATCCAACCCCACAGACCAGGTACGAAAACGTGGCCGATGAGTCGATCACGCAACGCTTGGATGCTAAAGGCCCGCTCGGGGGCCATCATCCAGCGGCGGATCGTTGGCGGTGTTGCTGTGTTCACCAGCCCCACTCTACTAGCCGGGGTGCTTGGTACACCGGGAAGGCACCACTGGCAGTAGGCTTGGCGTGTGGAAACTCAAGAAAATTCGGGCCAGATCGTCCTAGCCGCAACACCTATTGGAAACCTCTCCGATGCTTCACCACGCTTGGTGGAGCTCATGAAGAGCGCCGATGTTGTTGCCGCCGAAGATACCCGCCGATTCGTACACCTAGCCCAGGGTCTGGGGGTCCGTGTTCCGGGACGCATAATTAGCTACCACGAACACAACGAAACCCACCGACTGACCGAACTACTCGAGCTAGTGGCCGGCGGTGCAACTATTCTTGTGGTTTCCGACGCCGGCATGCCAGCAGTTTCCGATCCCGGTTTTAAACTCGTCGAGGCAGCAGTTGCAGCGGGTGTCACCGTGACGGCAGTTCCCGGCCCCTCGGCGGTACTTACGGCCCTTGCCCTGTCAGGGTTGCCCACCGACCGTTTCACCTTTGAAGGTTTTTTGCCACGCAAGGCGGGGGAACGCGCTAAACGCCTCGAAGACCTTGCCACCGAACAACGCACCATGGTGTTCTTTGAAGCACCGCACCGCTTGGATGCAATGATTCGTGCGCTACGTGATGCCTTCGGCGGCGAACGACCCGGTGCGATTGCCCGCGAACTAACCAAAATGTATGAAGAGGTCATCCGCGGACCACTTGATGAACTATTGGTCTGGGCCGAGGGAGAGGTGCGTGGCGAGATTGCAGTTGTTATTGGTGGTGCACCGGCAGGAGAACCAGCACGTGCAGTTGATCATGTTGCCCAGGTGCAACAGTTGGTTTCCGAAGGACTACGTCTAAAAGAAGCAGTTGCGGCTGTCGCCGAGAAAGAACGTGTCTCAAAGCGCGAGCTATACACCGCGGTGCTTGAAGCTCGCGCCTAGCCAGCACGGGAATTAATTTTCTGACGGGGGCTCTTTGGGATACCTGCACAACACATGGGGTGCGTCATAGTGCAGATAGAAATTTACAGCCCTAGCCTGTAGCACTAGCGTGGGCAGTGAACTGATCCACTGCCCGTAATTTTCGTTCAAGGGAGAACGCCCCGATGACCATTACCCCAGAGCGTGAAGCTGCGCTACTTGCCTCCGTCCCCACCGGTCTGCTGATCAACGGCGAATGGCGCGATGCCTCCGACGGCGGCACCTTTGATGTCTTCGACCCGGCCACCGGTGAGAAGCTGGCGACGCTGGCCTCCGCCACCTCCGAGGACGCTATGGCGGCACTTGACGCCGCCGACGCCGTCCAAGCCTCGTGGGCACTGACAGCACCGCGCGAACGCGCCGAGATCCTGCGCCGTGCCTTTGACATGATCACCGCCCGCGCCGAGGATTTTGCACTGTTGATGAGCCTAGAAATGGGCAAACCAATTCCAGAGGCCCGCGGTGAAGTTACCTACGGCGCAGAATTCCTGCGCTGGTTCTCCGAGGAAACCGTCCGTGACTACGGCCGCTACCTCACCACCCCGGAGGGCAAAAATAAGATCATCGTGCAGACCAAGCCCGTTGGCCCGTGCCTGCTGATCACCCCGTGGAACTTCCCACTTGCCATGGCAACCCGCAAGGTGGGCCCAGCAGTAGCCGCAGGCTGCACCATGGTGCTCAAGCCGGCCAAGCTCACCCCGCTGACCTCCCAGCTCTTCGCACAGGTCATGATGGAAGCCGGACTGCCCGCAGGCGTGCTGAACGTTGTTTCCTCCGCTTCGGCTTCGAAGATCTCCGGCCCGATCATGGCCGACTCGCGTCTGCGCAAGGTCTCCTTCACCGGCTCCACAGCGGTTGGCAAGATGCTTATGAAGGACGCAACCGAGAACGTGCTGCGGACCTCCATGGAACTTGGCGGCAATGCACCGTTCCTGGTCTTCGAAGATGCTGACATTGACGCAGCAGTTGAGGGCGCGATGGCAGCGAAGATGCGCAACATGGGCGAGGCCTGCACCGCAGCAAACCGCTTCTTGGTTCACGAAGCCGTTGCAGAGGAATTCACCACCAAGTTCGCCGCAGCCATGGGCGCACTGAAGACCGGTCGTGGCACCGACCCGAGCACCAACGTCGGCCCGCTGATTGACGGCAATGCCCGCGATGATGTTCACGCGCTTGTTGAAAAGGCAGTTGCAGCCGGTGCCATTGCAATCACCGGCGGCGCACCCGTTGAAGGCCCAGGCTTCTTCTACGCCCCGACCGTGCTGAGCAACGTTGCTAACGATGCCGAGATCCTCCGCCAGGAAATCTTCGGACCCGTAGCCCCGGTGACTACCTTCCGCGATGAGGCACACGCCATCGAGCTGGCCAACGCCTCCGAGTACGGCCTGGCGTCGTACATCTTCACCAAGGACCACAACCGCCTGTTCCGCGTTGCTGAGCAGATCGAGTTCGGCCTGGTCGGCTTCAACGCCGGTGTCATCTCAAACGCCGCAGCACCGTTCGGCGGTGTGAAACATTCGGGTCTGGGACGCGAGGGCGGCGCCGAGGGTCTTGCCGAGTACACAACCACCCAGTACATCGGTATCGCAGATCCGTACGCAGTCTAAGTAAATAGCTCGCGGTACCTAATTCAGGTTCCTGCAAAGTAGAGCGACGTGTGTTGGCGAATTCACCCACACACGTCGCTTTACTGTTCCCGCGTTCACCTCTGGGTTTGAACGGATGCTAGTGATAGGGGTCTTCAAACTTTTGTTCGAGCAACATCCGCAGGTAGGCACCATAGCCGCTCTTACCTAGTTTGGCGGCACGCGCCTCCAACGATTCATCATCGATGTAACCCTTGCGCCAAGCGATTTCTTCGGGGACACCAATTTTTAGTCCTTGACGGGCCTCGATAGTTCGCACAAAATTCGATGCATCATTGAGCGAATCAAAGGTTCCGGTATCCAGCCAGGCAGTCCCTCGGGCAAGCACGTTGACCCGCAAAGAACCCTCCTGAAGGTATTGGCGGTTAATATCGGTAATTTCGAGTTCTCCGCGAGCTGAGGGCCGTAGATTCCGTGCTCGTTCGACAACGCTGTTGTCATAGAAGTACAAGCCCGGAACCGCGTAATGACTTTTTGGCTGTTCGGGCTTTTCCTCAAGCGAGACTGCCTGACCCGCAGCATCGAACTCGACAACACCATATGCCCCGGGGTCCTTGACCCAATAACCAAAGATTGAGGCTCCGGCTTCGGAATGAAAATCGGCCAGCTGTGTTCCAAAACCTGGGCCATGGAAAATGTTGTCACCCAAGACCAACGCGATTGCCTCATTGCCAATATGCGATTCTCCGATCATGAACGCCTGAGCCAACCCATCGGGGGATTCTTGAACTGCATAGTCAAGATTGATCCCAAAGTCTGAGCCGTCGCCTAGAAGTCCCCGAAATTGTGGTGCATCGGATGGAGTGGTGATAACAAGAATGTCTTTGATTCCAGCAAGCATCAATGTGCTCAACGGATAATAAATCATGGGTTTGTCATAAACAGGTACTAGCTGTTTTGAAATCCCATACGTGATCGGATGTAGCCGCGATCCAGTTCCCCCAGCAAGAATGATCCCCCTCATAACGCCATAGTAGGCACACCTAGTCAAGAATAGGGAGGGGAGATAGCCTTTCAAATATGAAAAGAATCTTGGTAACTGGGGGTGCCGGATTCATTGGGGCGAACTTTGTGCGCTACCTACTCGAGCACTCCTCTGCACAGGTAGTCGTTCTCGATGCACTGACGTATGCAGGAAACCGTGAGTCCCTGAATGGATTACCCGAAGATCGGGTCGAGCTGTGTATTGGCTCAATTACCGATGCCAGCCTCGTCGATAGACTTGTCTCCGACTCCGACGCCGTTGTTCATTTTGCTGCAGAATCGCATAACGATAATTCCTTGCATGATCCGGCCCCTTTCCTTGAAACAAATATTCTGGGAACCTATATGCTCCTTGAAGCGGTTCGCCTGCACAATGTACGGTTCCACCACATCTCCACCGATGAGGTCTATGGGGATTTGGAGCTAGATGATCCGGCTCGATTTACCGAGACGACCCCATACAACCCCTCGAGCCCGTATTCTTCGACTAAGGCGGCTTCCGACCTCTTGGTGCGGGCTTGGGTGCGCTCATTTGGCGTACGCGCAACACTGAGTAATTGCTCGAACAACTATGGGCCATACCAACACGTTGAAAAGTTCATTCCACGGCAAATCACCAATATCCTCAATGGTGAAAAACCGAAGCTCTATGGATCGGGTAATAACGTCCGTGACTGGATCCATGTAGATGATCATTCATCGGCGGTGTGGCGCATCCTGCAACACGGGCAAATGGGCCGAACCTATCTCATCGGTGCCAATGGAGAAGAAAATAATCGGGTAGTGCTCGAAACCATCCTGGAACTCATGGGAAAAAATGCAAACGACTATGAGAAGGTTCCCGATCGGCCGGGGCACGATTTGCGTTACGCAATTGATGCAAGCCCACTACGCGTGGAACTTGGTTGGGTTCCGCAGCACGAAGATCTTGCCCAAGGGCTTTCAACAACGATTCAGTGGTACACGGAGAACCGCGCCTGGTGGGAACCTCTAAAACAGCAGACCGAAGCGCGCTATGAATCTCAAGAACGCGACAGAAAGCTAGAAGCGGTGAAGACCGTGGGCACCGCATGAACTCCTTAACGGTTCAAAAGACAAGTATTCCTGGCCTTTTACTGGTGCAACTACCGGTGTTTGAAGATGCTCGCGGATGGTTCAAAGAGAATTGGCAGCGAGAAAAAATGGTTGCTGCAGGGCTACCGGATTTTCGTCCGGTTCAAAACAACGTGTCATTCAATAAAATGCGGGGAACCACCCGCGGCATCCATGCTGAACCTTGGGATAAATACATTGCAGTTGTCGGGGGAGCGGTATTTGGCGCCTGGGTAGATCTACGCGCGGGAGAAAACTTCGGGACTCTCTATACCCATGAACTACGTGCCGGGCAAGCAATCTTCGTTCCACGAGGGGTGGGCAATGGATTCCAAACCCTTGAACCAGACACCGGGTACAGCTATCTAGTCACCGAACACTGGTCCGAACAAGCTAAAAACCAATACACCTTTGTAAATCTGGCCGACCAACGACTTGCCATCCCCTGGCCAGTGGACCTGCAACAAGCAACAATTTCCGAAGCGGATAAGAACCATCCGGATCTTGCAGCGGTAGTACCGATGAAAAAACGCAAGACATTAGTCCTCGGGGGCAATGGGCAGCTCGGCCGAGCGCTTGCAATAGCAGTTGCAGGTGACGAAGACTTTGAGTTTCTGACCCGGGAAGAATTTGACCTTTGCAATGCCCAAGATCTTGCCGATCTCGACTGGGCGGCGTATGAAACAGTAATTAATGCTGCGGCTTTTACCCAGGTTGATGTGGCGGAAACACCAGAAGGCCGAGAAAAAGCGTGGGAAGTTAACGTTCATGCCTTGAGCGAACTTACACAAAAATGCTCAAAGCATGGAATCACTTTGGTGCACATTTCAAGTGACTATGTTTTTGATGGACGAGAAAATTCTTATGCCGAAGATGCCCCAGTATGCCCCCTAGGTGTTTATGGGCAAACTAAGGCGGCAGGTGACAGCGTGGTCAAAGGGCTGTTGCGGCATTACATTTTCCGAACCAGCTGGGTCATTGGGGACGGGAGAAACTTCATAACAACAATGCACCGGCTTGCCGCGACAGGACTCGACCCCGAAGTGGTAAATGACCAGGTGGGAAGGCTTAGCTTTGCCACCGATATAGCCCGAGGAATCTTGCATGTGCTACACGCCGAGGCGCCCTTTGGAACCTATAATCTGACAAATGATGGGACACCCGTTTCGTGGGCAACGATAGCCAAAGAGACCTTTAAAATCTTGGGTTATAGCGAAGTCCGGGTGAAAGAAACGAGCACCTCCGAATATTTCAGCGAGCAAAGATTCTTCGCACCGCGCCCAGCCAACAGCGTGCTAAACCTAGCCAAAATCAAGGCAACCGGATTTAATCCACCCGATCACTTGGAACAGTTGAGAATCTACTTGGAGCCCAAATAATGAGCAGTTTCTAAGGGCTTAGGAGCAAACACCGACCGTGGCCATAAAACTGTACAGAGCCTTGAACCAAAGGACTGTTCTTTAGCCATGGCATGGCCAATATTTTCTAAGGCATCAGTGAGTTCTTGGGTAGTGAAGAGCTTTAGTGTGGTTTGGGAATAGTTTTGGTGTTCGTAGCTTGTTGCAAGCATCTGAAGATCGGCAGAAACCGTGGCGAAATGCTTGGCAAGACGGCGTGAATAATCACCTGCCGATTCATCTTGACGCATGGGTTTTGCATGATCGATACCCAATGCCACCAATTCGGCCCATGCGGCAGCTGCACCAGTTTCGCTCCCAAGCGTGCCAGGTTTTTCTATTGCCGAGATTCGAGTCGAACGTTGGATTCGACGCATCAGTAGCGGAACACCAGCAATGAGGACGATGGCTAGAGCACCGAGCCATGGCCAGGGGGAGACCGGTTCATCCGCCGAAGGTTGGTTTGTTGCGGCTCCCGACTGAGCGGAAGGGGACGTAGGAGCGCTTTGTTCCGAACGCTTGGCTGTGGGATTAGTTAGACGTGGATCTTCACCCTGGCTTGGGGTCGGCGCTGCCTGCGCCGGAGCGTAAGCCGGAGGCACTCCGCGGCCCGGAGTTGGCTCAAATGCTACCCACCCGGCCCCCGGGAAATAGAGCTCGGGCCAGGCATGAGCATTTCGTGAGGTCACGGAGAACTCGTTGAGTTTAGTTCCGGAACTGCTGGTCACGGAATCTCCGCTTGGATCTCCTGGTGAGTACCCGGTGACGATCCGACTTGGAATGTTTAACGTCCTAGCCATGAGCGCCATGGTTGAGGCGAAATGGATACAGTATCCCGATTTTTTCTCTAAGAAAGCAGCAATGACATCCATGCCGCTACCGTCATAACCGTCCTGAACCGGGGTTTTCTCGGAGTACGTGAATGCTTTAGAACGTAGGTAATCCTGTATGGCAACGGCTTGCTCGTATGCTGTAGCGTCCTCAACACCAGCGGTGGCCTTCTCGATGACAGTGTTTACAGATTTTGGTACGTTGTTGGGCAATTGCGAGTATTCGGGATTAACCGAATCAAAGTAGCCCTCGTCTAACTGTCGGCTGGCCTCATGCAGTGTTTGTGAAGTGATCTTAGGTTCTTGGCTTAAACCAATGAAGTCTTGCTCGGCAGATTGCCCCGGATTTTGTGTCAGGACGGTACTGGTATCGGGGATCCATTGCCAGTTCGAGGACAAACCCTCCACAGATGTTAGGTTCCCGGGAACCGGCAGCCAAGCACCGCGATACCTGTCGGTCACCACGCGCGTGATCACCGCGTGACTTTCGGAAATCATCGTGGGGAACATGGGCACCGGAAGACTTTCAGATACTGGAACCCGCAACAAAGAATCATCGGGTTTCCATTTGGTCCCCTCCAGATTGCCAATGACCGAGGTGCGCAAATACAAGGGGGATGTGGCATCCGTGTAGTAACGCAACACCTGGCCCGAGGAACTGCTGCGCAGATCATTACCTAAGGCGATCATTGGGTCAATATTGGTTGCCACATTGCCCCATGAAGGGCGGGTGCCTTCAACCAACATTCCCTTGCTGAAGCCGGGTACGATTCCTGGAAGCAGCAACATAGTGATCAAGGCGCCCACCAGCACCACAACACCCTGGATCATTGAGTTTCCGGGTTTAGCAGGGAGACGCACATGAAGCTTGGAACCGGAGCCTAAGGTTTCGACCTGCACGGGATGTCCATCGAGCTTAGGATGTACCACCTCAAGCCGACGTGCCGCAGCAAGAATGAACAAGAACCCCACGCCGGTGGTGGCGACGCTGCCAATGCCTGCGCCCTGCGGTTCGAAGAGCGAAGCGATGGTCAGGAACAGGGCTAAGGGAATCCCGGCTATGACAGGTGCACGCAACGTGAAAGCAAGAGTATCCACGGCCAAAGAGATAACCGCGGCCCAGATAGTCACGGAGAAGACTATGACCCCGGTACTTGGAACGGGCGGGACCTGGGAACCCATCTGGGTGTTGGCCAATTCCCACACCTGCAGGAGCGCCTGGTAAGTGGCCGAAGTGGGGATGAAACCCAGAAACGCGGTATTAGCGAAGAATAAAAAGGTCATTGTCAGGATTGCCGCAAGCAAACCCAACACCGGGGGCAGGAAACGTGGCACCACAAAATAGCGTGCGGTGTTTGTGACCAATAACAGCACGACCACCACGATGCCGACCTGAACCATCCACCCCCAATCACTGATGACTCCGTGGAGGCTAGCGGTTGCCGCCAGCACGGCAAATGCCGTGGCAGCGAAAGCGAAGAACGCCGAAATCCTCGATTTTCCAGAACGCAACGCGGTTGGGGATGATGGCGGTTCGGCCTGGGACCGCGCTCGGGTCAATGTTGAAGCACTCATACGGACCTGCCAATTTCTTCCCAGGCATCGGCGAGTGAGGTTTTGGGCGATACCGCAAGAGCACTCCACCCGACCTGCCTGAAACGGTCAATAATGGGCTGCGCATGTTCGGGTCGGTGAACAATCGAGAACACCATCACCTTGCGCTGGGCACCCACAGCATCGATCCACATATTTGCTGCGGCCAAAGGAATCTCACCCAAGAACAACACCAAGCGGTCCCCATCGGCACGCAACCGTGTCCTCATGGCGGTGCTCATTGAAGACGGCGAAGCCTGATCAATTCGATTACTGCTGTCTTCCAGCCCCAGGGCAGCCAATGCACCTTGCATTTCCTCTACTGCATGAGGACCCACAAAGACTTCCTCTCCGGTTTCGGAACCGGATGCCGAGATCTGGTTGATGGGCCTTGCTTGCTGATCCAGCACCTCCACACCAAAACCGGTGTTAGAAAGGTGCGCACCAATGGCCAGGGCAGCCTGCACCGCCCACTCAAAACGATGACTCGACTGCTTAGAAGGCGCGGTGTATTGAGGAATATCAATGCCCAGTTCGGCACCTACACCTTGTTGTAGAAATGCTGCCCGGGACCGGTCAAGGATGAGCAAGGCCCGCGGCGTGGCCCGATAGTCCTCTTGCCGGACCATGATTTCTCCACGCCTAGCTGTTGCCGGCCAGTGAATGCGCTGTATTGAGTCCCCATCACGATATTCGCGGGTCATGACATCGAAGGAGTCAGGGGTTAACCGCCGATTGGCACTTGCTTCGCCATGGGCTCCGCGCTCGCCGGGCATCGGACCAGGTTCCAGAATTTCTTTGATGGGCATGGCAACCAACGCACTTGGCCGATCCACCGAGGAAGGCCGAGTGGCTAAACCAAACACGTCTGTAACTTGGGCATTTACTGGCCCTATGGCGTAGATGCCGCGGGAAGCCAAACGAAGCCGATATTCATAAAGACTCTTAGAACCATCCCCACTGATCAACGCATGTGGTGTGGGGTAGGAAAATTGGGGTCCGTGCCCAAAATCTTGGGGCAGAGTGTCACTGAGTAAGAGCTGGCCAGGTGAGCGCCCTTGATGGGAGATGGTGAGCCGCACCCGCACCCCGGCACCGGTGGTTGCAACGTTTGGGTTAAAGGTGCGTGAAACGGCCAAAGATGAAGAGCCAAAGCGCAGCACGAAGGCAGCAAGAAGCGGCACAACAATGAGGAATAGGGCAATGGCCATGAGCTCCCGCCGACCCAACATCCAGGCACCCACTAGGGCGAGGATACCTGAAACAAAGATGCCCCACCCACGGGCAGTCAAGAAACCCAGGTGTATGCGTGCGCGTAAAGTCGCCGGTTCATCATCGATGGCCCAACGTGCTGTGTGAGGCGATTCTCGAAATTCGGCAGGTCCCGTTTCCAACTGGCTCATGGTCTGTAGCTATCTGCTGACTTAGCCGCGCGCCCCGGCGCGCACAGGTATGGCATTGAGGATCTGGGCAAGCACGGACTCGGCATTGCTACCGGAGGCCTCAGCCCGGCGATGCAAGATCAGGCGATGACCCAAAACATCTGTAGCAATCTTTCGTACATCTTCGGGCAACACAAAATCCCGTGCGTTGAGTGCGGCTTCGGCCTTGGCAGCGCGCAAAAGTTGCAAAAGAGAACGAGGTGAAGCGCCCAAACGTATATCGCTATGTTCCCGGGTCGCCCTGCCTAAAGACACAATGTATTCCTTGACAGGTTCGGAGACAAACACTGCTGCAACGGTTTTGATCAGCGTATGAAGCTGCGAAAGATCAAGCACCGGGCGCACAGCATCCAAGGGAGAAACCGATTGGTGGGTTTCGAGCATTGACATTTCGGCTGCTGCATCAGGGTAACCCATGGAAATTTTTGCCATGAATCTATCCCGTTGAGCCTCAGGTAGCGGAAAGGTTCCTTCGAGCTCAATGGGGTTCTGGGTAGCGATGACCATGAAAGGGCTTTCCAAGGTGTGGGTAATTCCATCGACGGTGACTTGGCCTTCCTCCATGCATTCGAGAAGGGCGGATTGGGTTTTTGCATTGGCTCGGTTAATTTCATCCCCGATCACTATGTGAGCAAAGACCGGACCAGGACGGAATTGAAACTCGTGGGTTTCCTGATTGAAAATTGAAACGCCGGTAACGTCCGAGGGTAATAAATCGGGGGTGAATTGAATCCTATGCACACTGCAATCAACGGTCTTCGCAAGCGTCTTGGCCAGCATTGTCTTGCCAACGCCAGGCACGTCCTCCAACAAAAGATGACCCTGGGCTAAGAGTACGATCAACGCCGTACGGGCAACCTCGGCTTTCCCATCGATCACCGTGGCAACGGCATTCAGGATGCCCTCACAGACACGACCAAACTCCTCCGCCGATAAAACCTGAGGTTCGGTGGATAGCGACATGCAATGCCCTCCTGAAATGGGAAGTGAAGTACTTATGAAATTCCTGCTTCAACGATACCGGCATAGTTATGCTGGAGATCACATTCCTCACCAAGCACTTCCCGTGGCCACGTAACCTAGTGAAGGTACACCGGGTTTGCACTAGACGGCAGCCCGGAAATCTGGAGGAGCGCAATGGCTATGGAACACGGCAGTCAACAACACCAGCTTGGGGATACCTTTGGTGTTCCCGAAGCTTACCTGCCCGTACTCGAGCTTGGCCCCGACGGAACCGAACTGACCCGCAGCACACAGGATGAGCGCGGTAAGAAACGTAACCTCTCTTACCCTTCGGCGCCCGAGCCGCTGCCCTTCAACGTTCCCGATAACCACACCCACATGGATTTTAAGGACGGAAAAATCGCGGTTACGGTGGCTCAAGCATTAGATGCCGCAAACGCCGTGGGTGTGCCAGGCGTCATCCAGGTGGGCTGCGATGTTGAATCCTCGGAGTTCGCGGTACGCGCTGCTCAGGAAGACTCCCGGGTCCTTGCTGCTGTTGCCATCCACCCGAACGACGCGGCACGTCTAGCGGCCACGGGAGAACTCGAAGCGGCACTGGCGGGAATTGAGGCGCTCGCCGGTCACGAGCGCGTGCGCGCCATAGGGGAAACCGGGCTCGATTATTTTCGGACCGGCGAAGAGGGCCGCCCAGCCCAGGAACATTCCTTCCGAGAACATATTCGTATGGCACGAGATCACGGTAAAGCACTGCAGATTCACGACCGTGATGCACATCTCGATGTTGTGCGTGTGCTCAAAGGCGAGCAGCTTCCTGAATACGTGGTTTTCCACTGTTTCTCGGGTGATGAGGAATTGGCCCGGATCTGTAATGAGCACGGATGGTATCTTTCATTTTCAGGAACCGTGACATTCAAGAATTCTAATGACTTGCGTGCTGCGTTATCGGTAGCCAGACCGGAATTATTACTTGTTGAAACGGATGCCCCATTTCTGACCCCGCATCCCTACCGGGGTCGACCCAATGCAAGCTACCTATTGCCACAGACGGTGCGATTTATGGCCGAACATCGAGGTATTGAGCTAGAAGAGTTCTGTCGATTGTTGGCAGCAAATACACAGCGCGTCTACGGAGACTTCTAGCCGATTTTTTATGCCAGAGTGGTCCGTGTCTCTTGCGGCCATATTACGATTCGGTTACGGTTGGTATTTAGTAGCCGGGATCGGGGAAGATTCCCGGGTGCTTTTGAAATCGTTCGCGGCCTCTAAAAACCGTTTTGTGGAGCTAGTACCTGAGCGACTTTCAGAAAGTACCTAATTCAGTGGACTCGCATTGGTATCTCTTCATGAATTGACCGAATCACCGGTCGTTTGGGGGGATACGTTGGGGCCTTGTTCATTTCCCCGTGCCTGGATCAACACAAAGTTTGGAATCCTGTGCAGAATGCCCTCAGAAATCGTTGGGTGAAAATCGGCGCGCAAGCAGCCGTCCTAACAGCTTTGATCCTCGGTCTTGTCACTTTTGTTGGTGGCGGAAAGACTGTTGCCGTTGCCATTGATGGTCAGAGCCAAAGCGTATCCACCCGCGCCGCGACAGTGGCAGATGTTCTGAAGGACTCGCAGATCGAGGTTGATAGCCTAGATGTGGTTTCCCCTGGGCTTGATGCTCCTATCGCTGATGGTGAAGCAATTGAGATCAAGCGCAACAAATCTGTCCAGGTAAACATTGATGGCGTGGATCGCGTTGTACACACCACGGGCCTGACGGTTGCCGATGTACTGAAGCAGCTCGACGTTGATGTGAAGAGCGATATCGCTCAGAGCGCTTCCGTGGAACTTGCCGCGTTGAGCACACCCATCGATATTTCGACTCCTAAGGCAGTTGAAATCAAGGTTGATGGTGAGACCAAGAAGCTGGAATCCACCTCGCCGACCGTCGCTGAAGTCCTGAATGAAGCAAAGATTAAACTCGGCAAGGATGACGAGCTAAACGTCAAGCCCGGCGATGCTATTACCGAGGGCATGGCTGTGAAGGTCACTCGCATCGAAACAAAGAAGGTCACCGAGACCGAGAAGATTTCGCATGAGACCAAGACCGTCAAGGATGCCAAGGCACTGGAAGGCACCAAGAAGACAGTCACTAAGGGTGTCGACGGAGAGCGTACGCTCACCTACACGGTGACATTGCGAGATGGCAAGGAAGTTTCTAAGGACCTGGACGACAAGACTGTCACGACCAAGGCAGTTACCGAAGAAATTTCGGTTGGTACCAAGGAAAAGCCAAAACCAGCCAAGGCAAAGACAAAGTCTGAAGCCAAATCGAGCAAGGTCACCAAGACTCCTTCTAGCGTCTCCGGTGCATGGGCCGCACTTGCCAAATGTGAGTCCGGTGGAAACTGGTCAATCAATACCGGCAACGGTTACTACGGTGGACTGCAGTTCAGCGCCAGCAGCTGGCGTGGCGCCGGTGGCGGAAAATACGCAGCATTGCCGCACCAAGCAACACCTGCTCAGCAGATCGCAACCGCAGAAAATCTGCGCAAAAGCGGTGGCTGGGGCCACTGGCCAGCATGCTCCAGCAAGCTGGGACTGCGCTAAATCGTTCTCGATTGAATTCTTCTTCGGCCTTAGGCCCAGAAAAATATTAAGCTAATACATCCGATGGGCTCCGCTTTTGTGGGGCCCATCGGAGTTTATGAGACGCATCGGTCTGCCGTGGCTGGTGCCTGAACTAAGATTGAACAGTGACTTCCGTAGAATCAACCCCGCCGCCGCTGCTAGGCGCCACCGAAATTCGTCGCCTCGCCGATGAACTCGACGTACGCCCCACCAAGACGTTGGGGCAAAACTTCGTTATTGACGGAAACACCATCCGCCGCATCGTGGCTGCCGCCAAACTTGATCCCAACGAAACAGTGCTCGAGGTTGGCCCCGGTCTAGGCTCGCTGACATTGGGTCTGCTCGATGCAGCAGCACGCGTTGTTGCCGTCGAGATTGACCCGAAGCTTGCCGCCCGGCTACCGCAGACCATCAAGGAATTCCGGCCGACAAAGGCCGAAAGTCTCACGGTAATTCTCTCCGACGCCATGAAGATCACCGAACTACCGCACGAACCTACCTCGCTTGTGGCAAATTTGCCTTACAACGTTGCAGTTCCCGTGGTGTTACACCTGCTGGAGCATTTCCCGTCCCTTCAGCGCGGGCTGGTCATGGTGCAAGATGAAGTTGCAGACCGCATGGCGGCAGGACCTGGCAATAAGACCTACGGAGTGCCCAGCGTCAAGGGTGCCTGGTACGGCACCATGCGTAAAGCTGGCGTCATTGGGATGAACGTCTTCTGGCCAGCACCCAAGATTAACTCTGGTCTTGTTGGCTTTGAACGCAGCGAACCACCCGTGACCACGGCAAGCCGCGAAGAAGTCTTTGCAGTCATCGATGCCGCATTTGCCCAGCGTCGCAAGACCCTGCGTGCTGCCCTGGCCGGATGGGCAGGCTCCCCGGTTTTGGCCGAAGCAGCGCTGGTAGCAGCCGGCATTGACCCACAAGCACGTGGTGAAAAGCTTGGAATTCTCGAATTTACTGCTATTGCGGAAGCCAAACAAAAGCTGGAAAACGGTTCGCAATGACTCGTACCATCACGGCCCGGGCACCGGGAAAGATCAACTGCTATTTCAAAGTTGGTCCACCCCGGGAAGATGGCTACCATTCGGTTGCCAGCCTTTATCTTGCGGTTTCCCTCTATGAGGATGTTGCCGCAACTGCGCGCGTTGACGACGAAATCCATGTCTCACTACACCAAGATTCAACGGCCGTTTCTGACCCCGAATCCTTCCCCTTGGGGCCAGATAACCTAGTGGTCAAGGCGGCAATGATGCTGCGCGAACACACCGGCCACTTTGCCGGGGTAGATCTTTGCATTACCAAGCGCGTCCCGATTGCCGGGGGCATGGGCGGCGGATCAGCTGATGCGGCTGCCACCCTTGTGGCCTGCAATGCGCTGTGGGGGACAGGACTGAACCGTGAAGAACTAGCAAGGCTCGGTGCTCGACTAGGCGCCGATGTTCCCTTCGCTCTACATGGAGGCGCTGCAGTAGGACTTGGGGTAGGAGACGAACTTGCCCCACTACTCTTGCGCGAGCGCACCGATTGGGTGCTGGTCCCGGCATCTTATGGGCTCTCAACACCACGTGTTTACGGAATGCTTGACAGGCTTCGTGCCAACGAGGACGTCAGCACCCCCACAGAAGTTAACCCGGCAATGGTTGGCGCACTCATGGATGCGGATCTTGAGGTGTTATCCGGGCTGCTTGTCAATGACATGACACGTGCAGCGCTGGCCTTGGCACCAGAACTTGGTGTGGTCCGTGACCTTGGTGAAGCTGCCGGAGCACTCCATGCTTTGGTATCAGGTTCCGGTCCCACCCTTGCACTTTTGGCCCGCAATGTGGCCCATGGTTCAGAAATCATGAACCAACTCGCGGACGAACCAGGTGTTGCAACCATTGCCGTCCATGGCCCGGTAAGCGGTGCCAGCATTTTACCTTCCACCGATTCAACCCTCTAGCTAGGAGCACCCCACCCGTGGCACACCTGCTTGGCGCCGAAAACGTTTCAATGGCCTTCGGCACCCGTACCGTTCTTGATTCCCTTTCCTTGGGGCTCGAGGACGGGGATCGCATAGGCATGGTCGGGCGCAACGGCGATGGTAAATCAACGCTGATGCGCCTACTTGCAGGACGCATCACCGCGGATTCGGGACGCGTGACCAAACGTGGAGACGTACGCGTTGCCTACCTTGACCAAACAGATGTGCTTGATGGGCAACTGACGGTCGGTGAAGCCATCGTTGGAGAAGCAGCGGACCACGAATGGGCATCAAACCCATTGGTTCGTGAGGTTATGGGCGGTCTTGTCGGTGAGGTTGACTGGCACGCCGAAGTTTCCTCACTCTCCGGTGGACAGAAACGCCGAGTAGCTTTGGCCAAGCTGTTGATCGGTGACCATGAGGTCATCATGCTCGATGAACCAACCAACCACCTTGATGTTGAGGGTGTTGCCTGGCTTGCAAAACACCTCAAGAATCGTTGGCGTGCAAACCAGAATGGTTTGCTGGTGGTGACTCACGACCGTTGGTTCCTCGATGAAATCTGTACTCGCACCTGGGAAGTCCACGACGGAACCGTTGATCCGTTTGACGGTGGTTATGCCGCCTATGTCTTGGCCCGCGCGGAGCGTGACCGCACCGCGGCCGTCGTAGAGAATAAGCGGGCACAACTGGTCAAGAAGGAACTTGCTTGGTTGCGCCGTGGAGCACCCGCACGTACAGCAAAACCTAAATTTCGTATCGAGGCAGCAAATACGCTGATTGCGGATGTACCGCAACCGCGTGACTCCGTGGCCCTGAACAAAATGGCAACAGCTCGCTTGGGCAAGGACGTGTTGGATCTTGAACATGTGAGCCTTGATTTCGGCACCGGTAAACCCCTATTCAACAACATCACCCTGCGTCTGGCACCGGGCGAGCGTATCGGCATCGTCGGTGTCAACGGAGCCGGCAAATCGACGCTGATGCGCCTGCTCAATGGTGAGGTCGAACCCACCAGCGGTGTGATCAAGCGCGGCAAGACGGTCAAGACCGCGATCCTGACCCAGGAGGTCAAGGAACTCGATGAGGTCGCCGACATGCGCCTGATCGAGGTCATCAAATCCGAGCGCGTGTCCTTCGAAGTTGGCGGCAAAGAAATCTCCGCCGGCCAGCTTGCCGAACAGCTTGGTTTTGGGACCGATAAGCAATGGACCCCGGTCAAGGAACTCTCCGGTGGTGAACGCCGCAGATTGCAGCTGCTACGTCTACTCATTGGCGAACCGAACGTGTTGATGCTTGATGAGCCCACCAACGACCTTGACACCGATACCTTGGCGGCAATCGAAGACATGCTCGATGGTTGGCCCGGAACCCTCGTGGTGGTCAGCCACGACCGTTACCTGCTCGAACGCGTCACCGATCATCAGATTGCATTGCTTGGCGACGGTAAGATCCGTGGTTTGCCCGGCGGTGTTGACCAGTACCTTGAGCTACGTGAAGGTGTCCAAAGCGGTGGCAATACAGGTGCACCGACGGATAAGAGCGGTAGTAGCCCGGTTGTGGGAAGCACAGGTCCAACCGAAGCCGAAAAGCGTGAGGCTCGCAAGGAATTGAACCGTGTTGAACGCCAAATGAGCAAGCTTGATACGCAGATCGCCAAGCTTCATACTCAGATGGCTACAGCCTCGGAAGCCATGAAGTTTGATGAGGTAGCTACTCTTAATGCAAAACTGCAGGAAATCGAATCTGAAAAGGAAGAACTCGAGATGACGTGGCTGGAGGCCGCCGAAATTTTGGGTGAATAAATAAGAGTTTCAAATCCGCTCAGCTACCTCATTCAGGGCACCGTCAAATAGCGAATTCTCCACCAAAAATATCCTATAGATGATATCCCTCTACCCAACTGGCCACCCAAGTGACAAGATAGCGCTAAGGGGAGAGACAGGTGGATAAGTGTGGAGCGACTCGATTCGAGTGCTGGATACCAAGCCATGCCCGTGGCACAGCGAGAGGAAAATGTCACAGGTGGCGGGTTTGAACTAGATATAGTTGCCCGCGAGGAGCTCGTTCAAGAAGCCATTGAAGCGTTGCTTAAGGGTCCTGGTGTTTTCATCAGTGGTCAGCCTGGCGCCGGAAAACGGACACTTGTTACCACGATCATGCGCCAGTTGCATGGCCGCGCGTTGATCATTGACTTGGGATTCCCGGGAAGTAACTCGGCAGCTCTAGCTTTCAGCAAGATTTTAGATGATTGCGTCACGCAGGACGCTTCAACGCGCTTCATGGCGTTGGGTACCGTACACGCACTTCTGCAAGATGAATCGATGGGGCTACCCATCATCGTGTTCGTTCCGGAACATTTCAAATTGGTGCCCGAAGCTGTAGCAATGCTCGCCTCGCTGAGTCTAGCTACTGCTCTTTCGCTATTGTGCACCGGTACGATTACGCCAAGTACCGGACATCAGGTACATGATGAACTGACGGCTGCCGTGCATTTGCACCGAATTCAGTTGCATCCCTTAGATCTGAAAGCCACTCAAAGAGTCCTGTCCTTACATCTGGGAAGTGCGGTTAGTCGTCGCGCCGCGCATCAGCTGTGGATAGCTTCCGGCGGTCAAATTCAAGTACTACGCGGACTCATCCAAGACTGGCAAGAACGAAACTACCTATTACATAAGTCCGATTCTTGGGTTGTCGGAGGGGAAGCTGGCCCCATCGGAATACGCAGCAGACATTTAGTTACCTCAGTTCTTGACGCACTAAATGAAGCGGAACGAGAAGTTCTTGAGGTATTGGCCATGGCAACGGAAATTCCGCTAAATGTGTTGATGACATTATGCGATGCCGAAGCCGTTGACGCAGTCTTTGCCCGGGGGCTAATAGAGAGCCGCGGAAAATACTCTCGCACGGTGAGGGTAATTAGTACCTATCATTCGAGGGTCGCGATGGAGATGACACCGCCTGGCCGGGCCCGCTCCTTATTGGAGAAGTTTCGGTCTCTAACAAACTCCGGCTACACACTTCCTTCCCTGACTCAGATGGTGTGGGAGCAGAGTTCCGGGATTCGGCCCACCCAAGAATTAGTTGATGCTGCTGCGAAGGAAGCACTAGCCAACGGACAACTACAGCTTTGTCTAGAATTATTGGGTAACGCTGAAAAATCCGGTCCCGAAATTGAACTTATTTATCTTGAAGCGTTGTTACGAGCGGGCTACCTAGAACGAGCGAAGGACAGTGTTCGTGTACTGAGGCTTTCCCTAGGGTCAAGGCACAGTGAAGAATTTGGTGGACTAAATACAGACGAAGTGGCAAGCATTTTTCGGCTCGATTTCATCGAAGTTTTGATGCTTTCTAGGCAACCTGCCACCGTCTGGGAGACACTCGAAACTAAACTTGACGACGTTCGTCGCGATTATGAAAAATGGTCCAAGGAACATAGCGAACGCACACCTGTTCTGACAGAGCTTGCGGGGCATCTCGATCTTCTCGAAGCCGAAATTTGTCACCGCTATGGTGAACTCCCACGCAGAGAGAAACCGTACAACCATCCGCAATTGGCCGGGGAAGAGCTACTGCGTTGGCAGTTTTTGCACAATAGGCAAAGCATTCGGTCAGGAAAAACTCGGTTGGGGCTCAAACGTGGCCGTGAACTGGTGATGCTCTTGCAACAAGAGCGTCTCTCCAAGACCGCAAGCCAGCAAGTAAAACAGGAACTAGCAGATCTGTACCTGATCTCGGGGGAATGGCAGGAAGCCCTCGGAGTGCTTAACTCTGCCTGGGTGGGTGGAGAAGAGTCTCCACGCCTGACAGAAATTGATGGACTGTATTCGGCGGTGGCACAACTTTTCGAAGCCGACCCAGTCGCCGCCATGGAACTTCTGAGCGTCGAAATTGAGCAGCTTCGCCTTTATGATCCTTACGGCCATCTGACATTGGCTGCGGCAGCTGCTGCATTGGCAGCGGCCCGGCTGAAGACTCCCGATGCGGGACAACTCCTAGCCCAGTTTGAATCCCTCGACATTTCTACGGATTGGGAAATTTCCCAAGGGGCAACGATTCTCCATGCTGGGACAAAATTCGAGCTGGGTCGCAAGGAAGAAGCCCTAGAACAGTTACGACAGGCTGCCGAGATTAATGCCGAACGAGGCATCGTCAATCTTGAACTATCAATCCGCTTGATGATGGCTCGATTCGGGGATACCGAGGGCAGCGCCAAGCTCTATGCCTGTGCCCAGCGCTGCGATAGTTCGATCGCAGAAAAGGTTCTGGCTAACATCGGGGGAAGTACCAAAACTAACGGTGAGAGGCCTTCACAACATATTGCCGACAACTGGTCAATGGAGCATCGAAATCAAAGCGTACAGGGCTACTCCACCGCTGAATTGATTGATACTCATGCACTTGGATCTCACAAGATCACTTCACATACGGCTCGGCAGGAAATCCCAGAGCAAGATTCTCAACAACCAAGTAGTGCTGCACTCGCATTGTTCTCCTCTCTGACCGCCAGACAACAAAGAATCGTTGCAGAAGCGGCCACCGGAGCAAGCAGCCGGGAAATATCGGCACGCCTACACATTAGGGTACGCACAGTTGAGGGACATTTGTATCAGATCTATCAGCGGGTAAACGTCGGTAATCGAGCCGAACTTCTTCAGCTGTACCTCGATGCACGAGCAGCCATGCAGAGGCCAGAAACGACTCTTAGAGGAGGTACTTAAGTATGCGGGAAAGACAAACGAGTAGAGCAAGTAAGCGAACTACTGATGTTAGGCCAGAGAACAAGGCATAAGATCTTGAACAGATGGTGAGGGGCTATCTTGGGGGTAGCCCGTGACCGACTTAGCCGGTATTGGGGAACGGGTGAAAAATGCGTTGTAAGACGTGGCGTCCAAAATTTTCTGAGGTACGCATTGATATACGGGGGAAACTGCACGGAGAATCCTTGGGGGGAGAAACTCGCGAGAACTATTTAGAAACAATAGTTGCAGCACTACGCGAAAATTCGAGTAAGCCGATAGTTCTTTTGGGGGAACACGGCGATGATCGAGTAGAACTTATTACCGAGGCTCACCGACGTGTGGCGGGGCCCGGGAAAATTGTCCATATTGTTGGTACAACCTATGCCCAGAATTTGCAGTATGGGGCGTTAGCATTTTTGCTTGCAGATTTGGAGCCTTCGGAGACACCGGCTCCTGCCCAGGTCATGAAGGCGATATCCCGAAGTGTTGGGCACAGCACCGGTGGCATTGTGGTTTTGCAATACCCGCAACTTCTTGATGTCCATTCACGAACTGTACTGGCACAGCTTGCCTATAATCGCGCGATTTTGTTGGTAGTTCTTGCCGAACATCCGGGAGTTCTTCCGGCGGCTTTTGCCCCCATTCTTCGGAGCAATGACCACCACGAACTACGGATCAAACCGCTGTCATTGGATGAAGCCCACCAACGATTGGCACAGGACTATGCGGCTACACCCACACCACTTGCCGTGGTGGCCTTGTGGCAACGAAGCCAAGGGAATCCGGGCTGGCTCACGGCACTGACACATGACGCCCTGGCCAATGGAAAACTCATCATTCGAGATGGCCATTTGGTTCTAGGTGCCGGCGCATGGCCCACGGGTGGACGACTTGAAGCCATGGCATTATCGCAAACCGTTGTCTTAGAAAAAAGTGAACGGGAGCTGTTGCTTTCCATAGCTAAGAACCGGCAGGTACCACTCGAAACCCTCAGCAGTTCCGAGCTAGACGCTCTGGACCGGCTCATTAGCTGGGGCTTCATTCGCCGGAACAACCTCAGCGATGAAACTATCGAAGTGAGTTCGAGCCTTTTGGCAACAGAGCTCGATACCGGATTCGCAGCACGGGATTTACGCGAACTAGAAGCTCAACGCACGAGCAACGGACATTTCTACGATTTTATTGTCGCGCGCTCAAGCCTCGAGCAAGCGTTGAAGCTAAATCAAGATCTCGAATCCCTCGACGCACACAAGATTCTTAAGGAATTACGCACCGGTCTTCTCGAAGGCGAGCTTGGTCGTGCCAGAGAATGCACCACGAGCTTGCTGGGAAGCTATCATGGGACGCTTCCTGCGGAATTGGTCCAAGTAGTAGTGCTCGCCCAAGCTGTCCTAGACGTTATTGAGGTTTCTACGGGAGCGGCACTACCAGCTCTTGAGGCGCTCGGTGCACAACTAGAAATCTCCGGCACGGCCTATGACCGTTGGTTAGTTCAATCAATGAGAAATTTTCTGCTTGAAGACGACGACCCAGCGAAACACGCACCGATGGCCTTTGAACGGGACTGGGACAACGGCAGATGGTGGTTCAGCGAGCTGCTAGCCTCACGTGAAAGTACATTACTTCACCACGGTCTGGCGGAAAATCGTGGGGTGCTTTCGGGACGTTCTGCATTGCTAGAAATCCTTGTGGGCGTTCGCCATGGCTACACACCCATTCCAGCCTTAGAACACGTAGAACCGCTTCTTGCTGGCTCTAACGTTATGAAGGCGCTGGATCTGATGCTGTGTTCTAACGGGACATTATCGGAGAACAAGACTGCAATTGGGTTGGAAGTACTCCTTGACGCAGGATTCGTGATCTTCGCCAGTCCTTGGAGCAATAACGCCTTTGATCTACTTTCGGAGATCGAACGCACTACCTTGACGAACCGGATCAAGCGACGCAAGCGCGAGGGACAACTTGTCGTGAATCCATTGCCCGAAAACCTTCAAGAATACGACTTTCCGGTTTTGGAGGTCCTGACCAAACGCGAAAAATTTGTGGCTTCGGCAGCGGCTCAAGGACTGAACAATCAACAAATTGCTAATGACGCTGGAGTTTCTGTCAGGACTGTTGAGGGACACCTTTACCAGATTTATTCTAAGCTTGCGCTCACCGGTCGACGGGATCTCAGTACACTGGTAGCCACGCTTCAAGCGGGTAGCGAAGCACGTATATGAGTTCCCGGGTTGCAGCTACTCATATTCCAGACCATAGCGTGGCACAGAGGGAAATCACAGAAATTCTGCAGAGTGATTCAAGTAATGGCGTGGTTATTTCGGGTCCGATTGGAAGTCGAAAGTCGGAGTTCTTGATTTCCTGTATTAACTCTGATTTTGCTTCCACGGTTCACTTGCTATGTTCTCCGGTCTCAGCAGAGATTCCTTTTGGAGCTTTGGCACCGATGCTGATCGATATGGTTCAGCCGTTGCATGAGCTTAATGTGCTGCGGTTTCTAACGCACCGATTTGAAACCGCAACCGTGACCAAGCGACACCTGGTGCTCATCGAGGAAGCCCAGTTTCTTGATGTTGCAAGCGCATTTGTCCTTTCTCAGTTGGCACTGGCTAAGAAAATCAAACTTGTCTTACTCACCGTCGGCATTGGTCGAAACGAACAGGTAGTGGCGAGCACCGAACTTGGGGCATTGCTGGGGCATGTAGCCATTGCTGCGCTCACCCCCGCTGAAGTCGCAAGTTTCTCAAGGATGATCCTTGGGAATCCAACCTCTGATTCGACGAACCAAGTAATCACAGCGGCTTGCTCAGGAAATCCGGTACTGGTCGAAGCCTTCATAGCCTCGTCACTTTCGCAGAATGTTCTTCGCGAAAGTCAGGGATGGTACTGCTTGACTCAGCCATACGTCGAAAATGATGAGGCGCTTCATGCTGTTGTCGCCGGTATACAGAAACGGCTCAGCGAATCCGATGCCGAAGCTCTAGAAATTCTTGCGCTCAATGGTGCGGAGGATTCGGCAGTATTAGTTAGAGTTTGTGCCACAGATACCGCGCGCCTCATAGGAACGGGACTAGTTGGTCACCTAGATGAAACACGTTTGTGCATTAGCTCCCCGCTATATTCCCAGGTGTTGCGGGAGCTGGTGCCACCGGGGCGAAGCAAACACCTGTGGTTGAAGCTCTCCGCGGACCGAGAACATCGTGGAGCATTACCTAATAGTTTGTTGTGGGCGCTGAGCAGTGGTGCAAGTGCCACCGATGACCAATTCTATGAAGCAATTGAAACAGCCCTGAATCACAATGACGAGGTTGGGGCCTGGAAACTATACCAACTGGCAAAAACCTTGAATAAGAATCTTCAAAATGCTCAGCAAGGTGCCCGCGCGCTACTTGGACTGGGGCAATACCAGTTAGCCTTACGGGAAATTGCCGAGGCGCTGGAAACCGAAGATGATCCACGCGAAGTTTTGAGACTTCGTTCCCTTGCAGCTACGGCGCTGTGGCGCACGGGAGACTCTGGTGACGGAATCGAAAAACTTCTCGATGATTGGAATAACCAATGCAAAACCTGGGGAGAAGATCCAAAGTCCCGGGATCAAACAGAAATTCAACGCAACTCTAGAGCAATAACATTATTACGCTTGTGGATAGCCGTTGCTCAGAGCGAGGATCTTGAAACGACTCTAGAACAAGCCCGATCCATTGAGATTGGTTCCCCAAAAGGTAGCTTGGAAGGGCTTTTAGCGGTAGATGCAAAGTGTCTGACGCTCTTGAGGCTCGGGAAATTTGTTGAAGCTTCCGATAGTGCCTTGGAAAATCTGAAGAATATTGAAGAAGACTCGGACCTGGAGTCATATATTGGCTTTCAGATCATGGCTACCGCGCTGAGAGTGTTATTCGCAGTGGGGGAATATGCAAAGGTACGGTCAATAGTTGCCTCTGGTATGCCCAAGAATACTAAGGTTTATATGCAATGGGCGGGAACTATGCACTTGTGGTCGGCCCTTGCTGCGGTCCAAGAAGGCCGCTGGTCACTGGCAAGGACTCAACTGTATGAGGCACGAGCCGAACTTACATTTCATGATCCAGATAAGTTACTAGAACTTTGCCAAGCTCTGTGCTCATTCGAGCAACAGCAGGTCTCGGGCCAAACGTCAGCGTCCCCCAGTTTTTCCTCTGAAAAGCATCTGCGGCGCGGGTGGGCAGCCGGAGAAAACACAGATGCGATCCTCCTGGCTCGGGGCTATCTGGCGTTAGCCGGAGCTCAAAAAGCACAAGGACAGCTTGCCGAACTCATTGACCGTGCTAGTGCTTCCATATGCCGTCACACGGAGTTGCAGCTGTCACTAATGTTATGGCGGAGTACAACTAACGTCGGCGAACGCGGCCCTGCCTTACGAGGTTTAGAAACGCTATGTGCGCCACCGGTCGGTCGAAAAACTCCCGCTGTTCTATTGCTTACCCGCAGCGGAGACAAAACGCAGACCGAAGAATTAGTTGTAGTTGCGGAAGAACTGTTCAACCACGGTGAAACGGGGTTGGGCGCCGAACTGCTGGCAAACATTCTCGGAACCTTGACCCATGATGGAGATGAACGCCAACGAGGAGTTCTACTGCGCAGACTCGCTGCCTGGATCGACGAATTGGGTGGGGTTCCTTGGGGTTCCTTATCCGGTGTGCTAAGCGAAAGAAATCTGACCGCCCGGGAAAAAGAGATTATCGATCTGGTCCAGCAAGGAATGAGCAATAAGGAAATTGCCAAGTTGCTGACGGTTTCACAACGCACAGTTGAAGGACATTTGTACCGGGTATTTGCAAAACTGGGGATAGCCGGGCGAGCTGAGCTTGATTCACTTCCCTAAATGAACCACCAAATACGCCGTGAATCTATAGTGCGAGTGAATTCTACGTCGATACACGTATTGGCAATCGAACAATCAGGTAGTTCCTACGCGTGAGCTGGGTGAGGGACCCCGCCTAATGTTTGAAGTAGCCCGGTTTGGGCCTTCATAGAGCTCGGAATCAATTAAGTGCACTTGATTCGTGACTAGGCTCGGGGGACCTCCGGGCAACAAGTGGTTTGTTCTACGATTCCACTTGACCGCAAAGGACTGGAGTCGGCGGTTGGCGATTTGCGCCCCAGCGCGCGATCGACCCCCCAGCAGCCGCCGGCTCCTTCCACAGCCCCAAGGGAAGTACTACTTGGGGGCTCGTGTTTTTCCCAAACAGTTGCGGCGCGAAACTCTGCTTGGATACTCATGGATCAGTGCCCTCACTTTGCTCCCCTGTTAGTTTGTCTGCGCGGGAGGTAAATGCCTTTTCAGTACGGGATTTATTCCCATACTCGGCTGCATCATGAGTATGCGTTTTTTGGTTCGAGTACCTACTTGCGCAAGAAAGACAGTATTCGAGTGTTCGGTTACGCGTGTTCGCCGCATCACGCGGAACTAGGCTCAAAGTGAAGCGGTTGGGGAAAGCCGCTAACCACTTGGGGATTTGGGGAACAATGAATTTCGCATTGGGCGCTTATGCGTCTTTGGCAGTATTTCATCTGTGCCTAGACAAGAGGCAGAACAGATGACCGAGATAAATGATCCATTCGAATTTGAGACCAACACAAATTGGCTTCCGGTTCGAAGTACTACCCGTGGCCAACGGAAAACGACCGCAGTTGAGTTCCCGGCACGCGAATGGCGCAGAAGATTTACGTGGCGACTGATAGCCACCGATGTGGCCATCATCGTGACGGTTTGTCTTTCCGCACTGTTCTTGGCACAAGAATCTTCACGCACCTTGATGTTTGAAGCGCTCGGAGTTTCACTATTTTGGATCGTGCTTCTAGCTCTTTACAGAACTCGCTCACTCCAGCGAATTGGCGTTGGCGCCATGGAATACAAACGAGTCGTTGATGCCACGGCGGTTGCCGCCGGCTGGACAGCGATACTTGTGGTTTTCACCGGTTCTTTTCAAGTTCGGTGGATGCTCGTTGTGGTATTCCCGGTTGGACTTGCCGCTTTACTGCTGGCCCGCTGGTTGTGGCGCGGATGGCTAAACAGGCAGAGTATGAAGTCGGGTCACTACCTATCCCGGGTTGTTGTAGTGGGACAGAAAACCGACATTGACTATGTAACTAATAGGCTCGCTCAACATTCCGGGCCGGCCTACAAAGTTGTCGGTGTAGTTTTCGACGAAGCAACAGTGTCTGGTACAAATGCTAGCTACCCGCAACGTGCGGGACTGGCAACGCTTGAAAGCGTTGTTGCCGGTACCGGTGCCGACGCAGTGATAGTTGCAGGAAGCCTGCGTGAGGGAAACCAAGCCATAAGAAATCTTGGGTGGCGCCTTGAAGAATCTCGTACGCAGATCATTTTGGTTTCTAGTCTGACAAATGTTGCAGGTCCACGGATTCGTATGCGTCCGGTAGAAGGACTGCCACTGATGCATGTTGATTTGCCTAATTTTGAAGGCGGCCATCATGTAATCAAGCGTGGCATGGATGTAGTTCTTTCTGCCGTGGCTCTTATTGCTTTATCCCCGGTATTCGTGGTGCTGGCATTAATCGTCAAGCAGGACAGCACGGGGCAGGCTTTCTTCTCACAGCAGAGGGTGGGACGGGACGGCGAACTATTCAAGATGTACAAGTTTCGTTCCATGGTGGTTGATGCGGAAGCACAACTTGAAGAACTACGTGAACTCAATGAGGGACATGGGCATCTTTTCAAAATGAAAGAAGACCCAAGGATCACTACTTCTGGTCGCTGGCTGCGTAAATATTCACTAGACGAACTGCCCCAGCTATATAACGTGTTCAAGGGTGATATGTCCTTGGTTGGACCGCGCCCGCCATTAGCAAGTGAAGTAGCCCAATACGAGGGTCCGACTCAGCGCCGCCTCTACATCAAACCAGGTGTTACAGGTTTGTGGCAGACACGTGGCCGTTCCGAACTACCCATGGATGAGAGCATCCGACTTGATCTCTACTATGTAGAAAATTGGTCGGTGACCGGAGATCTCATGATCATGTGGCGAACCCTGAAAATCATGATTAAGCCGGAAGGTGCCTACTAATGTCAAATACAACGCAACCGCTGAAAGTAGCTGTCATTGGAGCCGGTTATTGGGGGCCAAATCTCGCGAGGAATTTCGCTACCTCAGATTTATGGGAACTCGTGGCCATCTGTGACTTGGATATTCAACGCGCGTCAGCATTGGCAGCCAAAGTAGGTCACCCCGCTGTTGTTCCAAACATTGATCAATTGTTCAATGATTACGAGATTGATGCAGTTGCCATTGCCACTCCCGCCCGCACCCACCATGGCATTGCCATGGCCGCTATGGCTGCAGGAAAACATGTTCTCGTGGAAAAGCCGTTGGCAGATACCACGAAAGCCGGGCAAGAAATGGTCGATACCGCAGCGACCTCAGGGCTGGTTCTGATGGCAGATCACACCTATTGCTATACCCCTGCAGTGCTCAAGATTCGTGAATTGATTCAGTCAGGAGATTTGGGAGAGATCCTCTATATCGACTCGGTACGGATTAACCTAGGGCTTGTTCAGCCGGATGTTGATGTTTTTTGGGACCTGGCTCCGCATGACTTATCGATCCTTGATTTCATTCTTCCCGAGGGACTGAGCCCTTTGACCGTTACCGCTCAAGCAGCCGATCCGTTGGGATCCGGTAAAGCTTGCGTGGGCTATCTGTCGATACCACTACCTGGGGGTGCCTTGGCACATATTCATGTGAATTGGCTTAGCCCCACCAAGATCCGTTCCATGGTCATTGGTGGCTCCAAGCGAACTCTGGTTTGGGACGATTTGAATCCGCAGCAGCGTTTGAGCATCTATGACCGAGGTGTTGATCTGCAATGCCAAGAACTAACTAACGAAGACACCTCGGATCGACGCAATGCCTCGATTTCCTACAGGTTGGGCGATACCTGGTCTCCGGCGTTGGAAGAATTTGAACCGTTGGGGCGTATGGTCACTCAATTCCATTCAAGCATTCAAAATGCTCAGGAATCTCCCACCGACGGGCGCTCGGCAATGCGAGTGCTCTCGGTACTGGAAGCCACAAGCCGATCGTTGGCCAAGGGTGGGCGTCGAGCACGAGTCATAGGCGAAAGTTTGAGACTAGCCGAAGCAAATTAATTTAGCAGTACACAAAGAAAGCTGGGGGCATCATGCAGGAAAATAGCAACGGCCGGAGCAACATCTCGGCCGCACTGGCAGGTGGAAAGTATTTGGTTACGGGTGGGGCCGGAACTATCGGATCTGAAATCGTAGATCAGCTGCTTGCCGCGGGCGCCGCGGAAGTACAAGTTCTGGACAACTTGGTTCGTGGCAGGAAGGCGAATCTCGATTCGGCTCTGACTAGTGGTAAATGCACTCTTGTTGAGGGTGATATCGGGGATAGGGCACTTGTTGCCAAACTTGTTCGCGGCAAAAACATAGTCTTCCATCAGGCGGCAATCCGGATTACTCAGTGTGCCGAAGAACCCCGTCTGGCCCTTGACGTATTGGTTAATGGAACCTTTAACGTTCTTGAAGCTTCGGCAGCGGCAAACGTGTCCAAAGTAGTGGCAGCTTCTAGTGCCTCGGTCTATGGGCAAGCGGAAGAATTTCCCACCACCGAACGACACCACCACCTGAATAACGACACCTTCTATGGGGCAGCAAAAAGCTTTAATGAAGGAATGCTGCGCTCATTCCGTGCCATGACCGGATTGAACTACGTGGCATTGCGCTACTTCAATGTTTACGGTCCTCGGATGGACGTGCACGGTGCCTACACCGAGGTATTGGTGCGTTGGATGGAACGCATAGCAGATGGCTTACCCCCACTTATTTTCGGGAATGGTGAGCAGACCATGGACTTTGTCTTTACCGAAGATATTGCCAGGGCTAACCTGCTTGCCGCTGCCGGAAACATCAATGAAGGAATATACAACGTTGCAAGCGGAACCGAGACGAGTCTGTTAGAACTTGCCCAAGCACTTTTGAAAGTCATGGGATCCGAGCTGTCGGTTGAACACGGTCCAGAACGCGCGGTCAACGGTGTGGCGCGTCGACTTGCCGACACTTCTACTGCGCAGCGAGAACTGGGTTTTAGCTCCCGGGTAGGACTTGAAGAAGGGCTGGCTCGGCTGGTGACCTGGTGGGAGCCACTGCGCGAGGAAGTCGCTGCAGGACGTCTGACCGACATTAAAAGTGGGGTGGGGCTGAAATGAGTTTGGTTAGCACGAACGGGGAGACACCAACCCTTGAACGTGTCAATGTGATGAAGCCTTGGCTAGGCGAAGAAGAAGCCCAAGCCATTGCCGAAGTTGTTGCCTCGGGCTGGGTTGCTCAGGGACCGAAGACCGCTGCCTTTGAACAAGCATTTGCACAGCATCAACAGGTGGAACACGCAGTAGCAACCTCAAGTTGCACCACCGCACTGCAATTGGCGTTATTGGTCGCCGGAGTCAAACCTGGGGATGATGTATTGGTCCCGTCCTTCTCGTTTATTGCAACCGCCAACGCACCAACTTATGTTGGTGCGCACCCCATATTCGTTGATGTCGATGAAGCCACCGGAAACGTCACGGCGCAAACTCTGGACCGTGGACTGACGGTTGCCACCACAGCGGTAATAGTCGTGGATCAGGGTGGGATTCCTGTAGATCTGGCCCCTATTCGTCAATGGTGCGATCTACATGGCCTAAAACTCATTGAAGATGCAGCATGCGGTGCAGGTTCAACCTACCGGGGGCACCCGGTGGGTCATGGCGCAGATGTCAGTGCCTGGTCATTTCACCCGCGAAAATTGCTGACAACCGGTGAAGGCGGGATGCTGACCACCAATAACCAACAGTGGGCGGATCGGGCTCGCACACTTCGCGAACATGCAATGGGTATTTCTGCGGCGGAGCGTCACTCCGCACTTGTGGCACCACCGGAAAGTTATGCGGAGATTGGTTATAACTTCCGGATGACCGATTTGCAGGCGGCCATGGGGTTGGTACAGCTTGGAAAGCTTGATGCGATGGTCGCCAGACGTCGCGAGCTTGTGGAAATCTACCGCAGAGCGATCGACGATATTAAAGGATTGGAACTAGTAGCAGATCCGGACTATGGAACCTCAAACTTCCAATCATGTTGGATCAAGGTGCTTCCAGAGTATGGATTGGATCGCGAAGAGCTTCTTGAACATCTGGGGCACCGCGGAATCTCTGCACGCCGCGGCATCATGGCAGCGCACCTCCAGCCCGCGTATTCGGGCCTGAAGAATATTGGTTTACCGGTGACCGAGTCCTTGACCAACAACACGCTGATTCTTCCGTTATTTCATCAGCTCGGGGCTGCCGAACAACAACGCGTCATAGACGCACTTTCGAATCCGGGGGGATAGAAATGTCAAGGGTGTTGCTGCTTGCCGCTGGGGGGCTGGCCCGCGAGACAGCATCTTCGATTGCCGCAACCGGGGACCACCAGATCCTTGGCATGCTTGATGATTCGCCGACGCTCCATGGCCAGTTTGTTGCCGGACTCGAAGTTCTGGGCGGCATAGAACAGGCCACAACTATTGATGCTCAGCTCTTGATCTGCGCCGGATCCGGCGCAGCACGGCAAAGCATTGTTGCTTCCCTTGCTCGTCTGGGAGTAGAAAACACGCGGTATGCCACCCATGTCAGTGATGCCGCTCAGCTCGGCGCGCGAACAACGCTAGGACGGGGCAGCATTATTCTGCCCGGCTGCGTTTTGACGTGTGACATCGAAGTGGGCCGCCACGTGGTGCTCATGCCAAATGTTGTACTCACCCACGATAACTGGTTGGGGGATTACGCAACGCTGGCCGCAGGGGTAACCCTCGGTGGCAGTACTCAAATTGGTGCTCTGTCCTACGTGGGGATGCAGGCAAGTGTGCGCCAAGGACTGGTGATTGGCGATGGGGCGACTTTGGGCATGGGCTCGGTGCTATTGCAAGACCAACCAGCACATAGCATCTGGGCCGGAAATCCGGCACGAATGCTAAAACATCACCCGGATCAATCAACTACCGGAAAATCTACATCATCAAAAACAACGATTGAAGACACACAATGTGTTTCCTAAACGCTCTTGGGGAGTGAAATAAATGAGAATACTGGTTTGCCCACACCAAATGGGCATGGGAGGCTCGCAGCTTAATGCCATCGAGTTAGCCGCAAAGGTCAGGGACCTTGGACATGAGGTCACCATCTACGCACCCGAGGGGACGCTTGTGGCGATGGTCAAGGACTTGGGGATCGGCTATGAGAGAGCTCCCGAAGACGGCAACAACAGGGCATGGCGAGCAGGACTGAACCGAGTCATTGAGCAGTACCGGATCGACTTGGTACACGCCTACGAATGGGGTCCAAGCCTTGCCGCAAGTTTTTCCGCGGGGATTCGCAACAGCACCCCGGTGGTCGCCTCGGTCATGTCAATGAAAGTACCCGAATTCTTGCCCCGCCACGTACCAATTATTGTTGGTACCCCCGCTCTGGCCAGTGTGCAAGCATGGGCGCACCGCACCGCCTTCCTACTTGAACCGCCGGTGGATATGGAAGCGAACCGCACCCTGGATGCAGCAGCTGCCCGTCAAGAACTTGGCATAGCTGAACACGAACTTGTTGTTTCGATTGTCTCCATGTTGAGCACGGACCTGGAAAAGCTTCAAGGTATTCTCAGCGCTATGGCGTTGGTGGATCGCCTGGCAGCCGAATACCCGGTGCGTTTGCTGATTGCTGGAGATGGGGAAGGCAAAGCACAAGTCCAAAGCCGTGCCGAGAGCATTAACGCACTGCACCAGCGCACCGTGATAGACGTGCGAGGATTTCTGCAGGACCCACGACTGGCATACGCTGCCGCCGATATCGTCTTGGGCATGGGGACCTCGGCCATCAAGGGACTTGCCCACTCCAAAGCACTGATCGTCCAGGGCGAAGCCGGCTACTGGCAGATGCTCAGTGAAGAAAACGCCGAGGAATTCCTATCCAATGGATGGTTTGGCTATGAAGGGCGCGGCGTAGCCGATCTTGACGACGCATTAGTGAAATTACTCAATGATGCGGCCCTACGCAGACGGATGGGTCTTTTTGGCCGTGAACTTGTCGAATCCCGCTACAACCTTGAACGCAGCGCAAACGAACTGACCAAGATCTACTTTGATCTGCTTGCCCACCGCAACCACAGCTCACGCAGTTCTCGCGCACGTTCGCTTCTGCGCTCGGCCATCGAAGTCTCGCGATTTCGTTCCTCAATGAAATCGGGAGCACCAACAGAACGTGAAAAATGGAGCCACAGCGGGGTAGAACTATGAAAACCGAAACCAGTATGCTGAACATTCCGCTAGTTGACCTGCGGGCACAGCAGGAAGAAATAAGCGCGGAAGTAACCAGTGGACTGGCCGAAGTCTTTGCCACAACTTCCTTCATTGGTGGGGCCCCGGTAACCGAATTCGAGAGCAGCTATGCAGAATTCTTAGGTGCCAAACACTGCATTGGTACCAGCAACGGAACCGATGCACTAGAACTAGCCTTACGAGCCGCTGACATCCACGCAGGAGATGAAGTCATCCTGCCGGCGAACACATTCATCGCTACAGCCGAGGCCGTCTGCCGCATTGGCGCCATCCCGGTGCTTGTAGATGTTGACCCTCAATACCTACTCATCGACCCACAAGCAGTGGAACGCGCGGTGACGAAAAAAACCAGGGCAATCATGCCGGTTCACCTTTATGGGCAAAGCGCCTTCATAGAACAGCTAGAACCCCTAGCCGCAGTGCATGAACTTGCAATCATCGAAGATGCGGCACAGTCTCAAGGTGCCACACGGCACGGCAGAGCTGCCGGAACCATTGGAGTTGCAGCGGGCACCAGCTTCTACCCGGGCAAAAACCTTGGTGCGGCAGGAGACGCTGGGGCAGTGATTACCAATGACCCTGCGCTCGCCGAACGTGCACGGATCCTTGGTGCACACGGAAGCTCCACCAAATATGAGCATGACGTGGTGGGCTTTAACGCTCGGATGGATACGCTTCAGGCAGTTGTTCTCAATGCAAAACTTAAGCGATTGGCCGGATGGAATGCGAAGCGGCGGCAAGCCGCCGATCTGTATGGGCAGCTGTTGGCCGAGCTGCCAGACGTTGTAGTTCCACAGAGTGCACCGGGCAACGAGGACGTCTGGCATCTATATGTCATTCAAGTCCCCACACGTGATCGAGTACTTAGGGCGTTGAACCAGGCAGGTATCGGAGCAGGGATTCACTACCCCTACCCGTTGCACCTGACTAAGGCCTTCGCCTCTCTGGGGCAACAGACCGGTAGCTTCCCGGTGGCGGAACAAGCAGCAACTCGGATTTTGTCTCTTCCCCTGCACCCGCACATCACCGCCGAAGAACAACACCGTGTTATTGAACAACTTCGAAAGATACTCGGCTCAGATTCAACTAGTTCCATGTGGGCAGATACATGAGAATCATCGTATGTCCACATGAGCTGGCTATGGGTGGAAGCCAAATTAATGCCATTGAGTTAGCTGCTGCAATTCGAGATCGTGGCAACGAAGTCATAATCTATGCACCGGCAGGGGAACTGTCCCAGAAAATATCCAATCTTGGACTTAAATTGGTTCTTTCGCCGAGCGGAATAGAGCTTTCGCTAGCGTGGGCTCGAGGGCTCAGACTCCTTGCGCAAGAATTTGACCCGGACATCGTTCATACCTATGAATGGGCACCAAGCATGAATGCAGCATGTGGATTCCGGTCAATTCGAAATGCGTGTCAGGTGATCACGGTCTTATCTATGGACGTTCCCAAGTTCTTGCCGACGCATCTTCATCTAACAGTTGGCACTCGCCAGCTTGCAGAATCAATGAAGCGGAACATAGCCGTGCATGTTATTGAACCACCTATCGATACGCAAGCGAACAGAACCGTTGACTTGTGCACAGCACGGCGTCAGATTCGAGCAAGCAATGAAGAGTTCGTGGTTTCAATTATCTGCCGAATGACTAATGAACTAGATAAAGCCAATGGGGTCCTGAACGCCATCGAAGCAATTGAATACCTTGCGCAGTATATGTCAATCCGATTACTTGTTGTCGGCGATGGACCGGAATTGACAAGAATTTCTAATCAAGCAGATGCAGTCAACACTAAACTCGGCAGAACCGTTATTGAGATAACGGGGAGTGTCTTAGATCCTGGGGTTTTTTATGAAGGGTCGGACGTGGTGCTTGGTATGGGAAGTTCGATCTTACGAGGCATGGCCTATGGCAAACCAGTTGTGGTGCAGGGCTCAGATGGATATTGGGAGCTGCTGACACCGGACACACTGGATACATTCCTAGATGTAGGTTTCTTTGGAAATGGTGGCGCGGGGGCGTCAGCCTTGCTATCAATTTTGAAAGATTTAGTATCAAATCCTGCTACAAATTCTTCTCTCGGATCGTGGAATAGAGAGCTAGTTGAGTCCAAATTTAGTCTAGTTTCGGCTGCAGACAGGTTGGAAAGGATATACAAGGATGCCCAGTTTGAACCACGTCGAAAAGGAGCAATTTTGTTATCGATTCTTCGCTCAATCGCAGGTTTAACTAAGTTCAGAATGTTGAAAATGACGAAATCGCTCAAAGACAGAGCGGCCATCTGATGTCGGAAATCAGTGTTCGTGTTGGAATCAGCAGGGGTCTCGCCTGGAGCTCAATCAACGCTCTAGTGCTTCGTATCGGGACCTTCGGCGTCGGTATTTTCTTAGCACGGTTGCTATCACCCGAACAATTCGGTGTTTTTGCTATCGCGTTGACGGTTCAAGCCGTGCTTATGACGTTGGCAGATTTCGGTCTAAGCACGGATCTCATCAGATCTCAGGACCATGCACGCAAGGCTCCAACGGTAGCGACGATGGGAGTTGTCACAGGTACTTCTCTAACTATTTTGATGGTTATTTCGGCCCAAAGCATGGCACAGCTTTTGGGAAGTCCTGAAGCCGGGCCCGTAATTGCGGTTATGTCTGGCACACTCCTTCTGGCCGGATGCGGCGTTGTACCTTATGCAAAGCTCCAGAGAAACTTCATGCAGAAGCAGCTCTTCATTATTAGTCTGGTTGATTTCTTCGTTGGAACTGCGATTACCGTTTTGCTACTCATGAGTGGCTGGGGTGTCATGGCGTTGGCCATTTCAAGGGTCACTGCACAGTTCGTGACGCTGATGCTTCAGTACATATTTGCAGGGGAACGTCCGAAATTTGGCTTTAATCGTACGCTTACTCGCCAAGTACTGGGCTTTGGACTCCCTGTAGCGGGGGCAAACCTCCTTTCGTGGGTTCTCTTGAACGCTGACAACGTAGTGGTGTCACGAATGGCTGGGCCGACAGCATTAGGGTTCTACTTCTTGGCGTTCAATATTTCTAGCTGGCCGATGAACGCTATTGGCCAGGTTATTAGGTCAATTTCGCTACCTGCTTTTTCGCGAGCGAATACCTCACCACAACGCATACTTAGCGATTCGATTGCGCCAGCATGGACGATCATTTTGTTTGCAGGACTGATGCTTGGACTGTTGGCGGCTCCGGTGATCGAACTTGTCTACGGAAGAAAATGGCTTCTGGCAGTTCCAGTACTTGCCATCTTAGGAATCTTCGGCGCGCTTCGAACAATTTTTGATATGGCAGCAGCATTTCTGCTCGCAAATGGGCGGTCATCTGTCGTACTCATAATCCAAATGATCTGGTTGGTATGCCTCGTACCGCTCATGATAGTAGGAACAAACTTAGCTGGGATCGTTGGGGCAGCCGCTGCTCATTTAGCTTGCGCGGTACTTTTCGTTCTTCCCAGTTACTGCTGGGGACTTTCACGTATCGGCGCTAGTTTGAATGCGCTTTGGGCGGCTTTTTGGCCACCTCTTATCGCGGCGGTTCCCACTGCGCTAGCTACTGTTCTTGCTTCTTCTATGACCGACTCGCTATCTATCCGCTTAGTTCTTGGGGGGAGTGTCGGGTGCCTTGTTTACGTTATTTGCATCGGAAGTTGGTTCAAACGAAAGCTAAAGGTGATCACGAAGTATGGGGCCGTCAATGAATCTGTTGGAGTTTCGGTGCCAACGGTTCTTAATAAGACTTCAACACGCAAGGGTGGTGTTTAACCGATGAACAAACGAGAATTTCTGCCGTCGAAGCAAACTGCTCAGTGTCTCCGGAGCGTTGGAACTTTAGATGAATCTCTGGTCATAAAATTCAACAAAGAGGTATTGAAGCCAGCGCTTGTTAGCGTCGTAATACCTTGTTTCAACTACGGACGATACTTATCCGATGCCGTACAAAGTGTGCTCTCTCAAGCTGGTGTCGAGATAGAAATAATTATTGTTGATGACTGTTCAACTGATGGTAGTCAGGAAATTGCCAACGATCTTGCCGCGAATTATGCATGTGTTCAAGTTGTTCTTCACGAGACAAACTTAGGCCCTGTAAAGACATTCAACGACGGGTTAGCTCTTGCAACGGGGGAATTTTTAGTTCGCCTCGATGCTGACGATCTACTAACACCTGGTGCATTACAACGAGCAGTTCGAGTATTTCTGGATCATCGAAACGTAGGGCTGGTCTATGGTCGTCCCATACATTTTTCGGGGTCGATCCTGCCAACTGCTCGTCAGAAAGCGACAAAAGTCGTGTTGTGGCCTGGACTCTCATGGTTGGAACGGCGCTGTAGAGATGGATTGAATGTCATTACCTCTCCCGAGGTTGTAATGAGGAAATCGGTAGTGGACATGGTGGGGGGACAAATGCCGCTGGCTCACACACATGACATGGAAATGTGGTTTCGAATATCTGCTTTTTCGGATGTCGCTTATGTTCGAGGCTGTGACCAGGCTTGGCATCGTGAACACGCATTGAGTTTGTCGACTCGATTAGTGGACATCCTCACAGACCTTGAAGAACGGCGAGCGGCATTCGACATGCTATTTTCCGGTATCGCGGCAACCGAATCGTGGGTTCCGAAGCTACAAGTCCTTGCCGCGGAGGCATTGGATTCTGCAAGTTTGTCTTTGGCTTCTCATGAACTTGATCTCGGAGCTCCAAACCGTGGATTACTTGATTCTTTGTTAAAGGAAGCTCGGGGTTCGAATGAGAGAAACCTTCAAACAGTAGAGCGACTGCGGGCACGGATCGAAGGTGCTGACTCTGTTCATAATCAATTAGTCGGGTTTCTTCACCGAATTTGGGGGAGAGCTCAGGCAGCGTTGTCTCGAAGGCGATGGCTCCGGTATGGCGAGTATTGAATTCATTTTGAGAATTAGGGGAAATCATGGCAGCTCAAGATATGTTCCAAACGCTTATAGTAAGGTTGAAAGATTTTGGCTTCTCGGGTGTAGTACGCCGGATAGGCATGAAAGCCGCGCAACGGGCCGAATCACGATTTGGGTGGGCAGACCTTAGTTTCCCGCTTCGGCCTGAAGATATCGAGTCACTGGAAACAGTACGAACAAGCCGGGGACATAGTGAAGCCGCCGATAGACTACGGGTAGCCTGGGTTTGTGCTCCGCCTGGGGCTGGGTCGGGTGGTCACACCACTCTATTCCGAATGGTGGAGGCCATGGAATCGCGAGGCCATGAGTGTACTCTTTTGCTGTACGAACGAGATTCTGACGAGGCAGCTCGCCATGAACTACTCATTCGAGCAAATTGGCCACAGATTTCAGCGCGGGTGGCCAGCGCCACGACGTCTCATCAGAGGTTTGACGCCATCGTAGCCAGCTCTTGGGTCAGTGCACATGTCGTTTCTCGCCGGTTCGCGGACGTAATTAATAAATTCTATTTTATTCAAGATTATGAGCCATATTTCTATCCTCGTGGATATCTCTACACTTTGGCCGAGATGACCTATGAATTTGGTTTCATGAACATTGCCTTGGGTGAGATGGTTGCCAATGAGATCCGGACGCGAAACAGCATTGATCCTGAACTGACGGTGCCTTTCGGTTGTGATAACGACGTGTATCAAATAAAGGCTCGAGCGACAGGAACTTTGAAGCGAAACGGCGTCGTGTATTACGCGAAGCAGTCGGTGGACCGCCGCGGGTACTTACTGGCTAAAGCCGCTTTGGAACGTTTCCATGAATTGTGTCCGGACCAAGAAATCCATATTGTCGGAGATAAGATACGTGGCTGGAAAATCCCTGTAATTAATCACGGTTCAATGCGACCATCGGATCTAAATGATTTGTACAACTGCACTATTGCTGGATTAGCAATGTCATTCACTAATGTTTCCCTTGTACCTGGTGAACTATTGGCCGCCGGAAATGTTCCAGTTCTAAACTCTGACCCCGATGTACAACGAGATTTAGCATCTAGCGAAGTTATTTGGGCTGCGCCGAATCCTGAAGCGCTGGCACGAGGACTTGTGAAGGCTGTCAGCCGACCCGAGCTCGAAGAGCATGCACGTCGCGCCGGAGCTGGGGCCCCTGTTGGCTGGGGGGCAGCCCAACAGATGGTTACAGAATTCATTGAAAGTCAGACTGGAGCACCTAGCGAAAATACTTCTAGCGGAAACCTGCCGATAGTAGCCCAGACTCAAGAAAGCCCGTTGCGTCATGTTGAATGACAAACATGGTAAAAGCCTAACCCCGACAACGCCTACGTTAAGACGCATTGACGGGCTCTATGTGACCACTCGGGTGAATCTGCAAATGGGACCAGCCGTTGCCTTCTGGGTTGCTGTAGTCGGCGTTGGCAAGCTGGGGACTGCCGCGAGATTCTTATCTTTTCGCCCGCATGTTCTTATCGGACAATACGCATTTGGTTGTTATTTAAGTTATTCGATAGTCCTAGGGTTAGTAGGTACTTGGCTTGTCAGTCCGCTGGAGATGATGCAGAGAAGCACCTTGTTGGTACTTCTTGTTGTGGGAATTTCCTGCACTTTGATAGGGACCTACAACACCTACGTTGTTAGTGAGAGCCCTTTCCTGAAGATTCAGTCAAACCATAATTCGAAAGGTATTTCTTGCAAGCTAGCGCTGATGATTTTGGTGTGGAGGCCAAAACAAAATACGAATGATTCGGATTCGCAAATATCTGGAGTCTCCCGAATAGTGAGAAGTAGGAAATCATGAAGACCGCTGTCATATTAACCCCGTCGTTTCTCCCAGATATTGTCAGCTTCGAGAGACTTCATGCCTCTGTCTTGCGTCATGCCGATGAATCGATCATGCATCATGTCATCGTCCCCAAACGCGATCTCGAAGCGTTTCAGGCCATTAAATCGCACCGATTACAAGTCTGGAGTGAAAACGAGTTTCTTCCAACTGGGTTTGTTGCAACGGGAAGCATTTCTGCTTTGGGAAGAAGGCTGCCTTTTTGGCCACGGACGTTGAACTGCAGCGCAATTAACTTGCGATATCCATGGCCACCGCTTAGGGGCTGGGTACTGCAACAGATTCTCAAACTATCAGCAGCTACACAATTGGGGAGCGACTGTATTGTCATCATCGATTCGGACGTCGTACTAATTAAGAAACTGAATGCCAGCCAGTTTTACTCGGGTGCTACCGTTCGGCTTTACGAACAACCAGCAGTTGTCCACGAGGGGATGGCTCGACACCGAGTGTGGACGCGCGTTGCCCGCGAAATGCTTGGATTATGCGGAACCGACGATGCTACTTTTCCTGACTATGTCGGTGGAATTGTTTCATGGGATCCAGCTCTTGTGAGAGACTGCCTTCACCGAGTTGAAACCGTGTCGGGGATCCCTTGGGCGAGTGCACTTTCCAAACAGCTGCACTTTAGCGAGTTCATTCTTTACGGTACCTATGTACGCAACTTTGGAACATTAGAACAGCAGTCCTACGTAAAGCCCAATACTCTGTGTCACAGTTATTGGTCGCCAATTCCTTTAGACAGGTCTGGAGCTTCCCGATTCATCGAAGCCTACGATAAAAATGATATTGCAGTGCATATTCAATCCAATTCTGAAACACCGCAAGAGATCATCGCTGGAATCGTAAATCATTTGTCGGAGGAGCAACGATCGTGAGAGAGATCCTGCCGACATTCTCAGCAATGAGCAATACCTCGGGTTCCCCGCGGCTTCTAAGAATTACACTCATAGCAATCCTAATCCTTCCGTCGTACATGGTGTTTGGGCCGCTTGGCGCCAGCGGCGGTGTTGGACAGATACTGTCACTTATGATTTTCGTAGTTTGGGTATCCGCGGCAGCTTTCGGGCTTCATAATCCATGGAAATATGGACATCCTGGACGTGCGGTATTACTCGTCTGGATCTTTGCCTCATGCCTAAGCTATGTTGCTTTATTTTCTGGATTTAGCGGTGGTAGCGACAGTATCCAACGGGCTGCAGCAGACCGTTGGTTGCTGCTAATTGTTGCCGGCGCTGGCATCACACTTATGACTACAGAGTCTGTCAGGAGTATCCACGACCTTAGAGAAATCGTGCGCACGGTGATTATTGGCACCTCAATTTCTTGCGTAATTGCTTTATTGCAATTTACCCTCAGCGTGAATCCTATGGAGTGGATCGCAACATTGATGCCAGGGTTTCAAGATATTGGTTCGGGAACGCCGTTTCAGGACAGAGGTTCTTTTGCTCGCGTAGCGGGCGCGACAATGCATCCCATTGAGCTTGGGGTTGTCGTATCTATGATGCTCCCTCTTTCTCTTTGGTGGGCGAAATACGACACGGAAATGCCGAGGTGGTTTCGTGTCTTAGCACCAATTCTCCTGTTCGCGGGCAATATCATGACAGTTTCTCGAACTGGAATGATTGGTCTTGCCGTGGTAGCGCTCATTACTATTCCATTTATGCCGAAGATTTTTAAACAATGGGCAGTAGTAGTTGTGCCAGTTGGCTTTATGGCGCTATTTCTTATGGTTCCGGGTATGGTAACAACCCTATTTTCTTCCGCTACGGCAGGTTCAAGTGATACATCTATTACTTATAGAACTGACGACTACCCTCTAGCGTGGAAGTTGTTCTTTGATCACCCGCTCTTTGGATTGGGTCCGGGTGCTTGGATTCCCACCGATCAGAAAAACATCTTTGACAACCAATATCTCTTAACTGTGGTAACGCTAGGATGTCTCGGATTGGTCGCTTTTCTTCTCTATTTGCTGGTGCCAGCCTTTGCCGCCCTTATGTCAGCTCGGTATGCAGTTTCTGAAGAACTAAGGTACTTGGCGGGCAGCATTGCAGGAGCAATGTTTGTGGCAGCGATATCGTCAGGTACGTTCGACGCGATGTCATTTCAGACGTTCGCTTTGATTACCCCATTCTTCATAGGAATTCAAGGAACCGTGTGGTTAACTGTGAAAAATCATCCAGATTACATCGAAAAATCAAGATTATTTCATTTGAACACAAAATCTAAAGTTGGGGGAACGTCATGGATCCGTTGACAGTTTTAAACACGCTTTGGCGACACAAATGGACAGCAATTCCGATAATCATTCTGACGCTTCTTGGGTGTGTGTACGTGTATATGTTTGCTCCACGAACTTATGAAGCTAGCATGTCCTATGCACTTGCCGCTCCAAAGATTCCATCGGATTATGAACTTCAACAGAATAAAGAGCTATCAAAATTAAATTCAGATAATCCATATCTGCGGTCGGGGGATAGCTCACTATTATCACAAGTCGTGATTGCCCAGCTTTCGGATCCTAGCGTAGCGGAAGAGCTGGAAGCTACAGGTCTTGGTAATGAATTCACGATTGCTCCAGTCGCCAATCTTGGGATGGGTCTCGTGAAAATTACCGGAACTGCGAATACTGCAGATATCGCAGTGGAGACGGCTCGGGTACTTGGCAAGAAATTCCAGGAAACCATTAAGGTGGTTCAAGAAGTTAATGATGCGGATTCTTCATATTTGTATTCTGCATTGCCGGTTCAAGGCCCCGGTCCCGCTGAGGAACTATACTCCAGTCGGCTGAGGTCTTTGATCATGGTGGGCATCGCTGGAGCGGTTTTACTGTTTGGTGCAGTTTCGATTGCTCAGTCCATTTCCATCCGTAAAGTTCAGAGACGTGCGGTCGACGCAGCAGAGCAAGTAGCCGTCGCTCAAGTTGTGCATATTCAAGAGAACTTGGGAGGTTACCAAATTGACGATGCAAAGAGTCGGTATAGACCCATCGTTGAGCCAGATAGCGGTCAAATTTTTGTAACTAATCTAAAACCTATGCAACTAGACGAACACGTTGTGCCTAGGAGTAAGAAAGTTTCAGGTGGGAGTTCTATATCGGCAAAACAATCGGACGAGAAATCTTAAAATGTTAGCTAAACTCCTTCGAATATTCTGGGAATATCAATTTATTGTTTCCAAACATTTACGTTCAATTATCGTTCCTCTTTTTGCGGGGATTATGGCGTGTTTACTTGTCAGTTGTTCGACCAGCTTCCATCCAGATGTCGACTCTTCGGATGATTACGGAATAACTACCGGAAATGAAATTCCGGAGCTGGGCATATCAGATAAAACCATGCTTAGGGCACCTGATGGAGGATCCGAGTATCTTGAAAAATTCCATTTTAGACTGCCCTCCGGAGAATCATTTTTTCCTATAGGAGTTTGGTTAGAAAGCATTGTAGATCCGGCGGATCTTGAAAAGGATTCTGACGTTGGCTTGAATACTTATGTAGACCTGACTACTAACTCAAATCTTGAGCTGTTGTCCGGAACTGATTCACTCGTACTAGCGAGCTGGCCTGTTCCGGGCCAAGTTGGCGCAGTGCTTGCTGATGAAGTCGACATGTGGGCGGGCCCTGGTGAAAGTGTTTGGACTGGGAATTGGCCTGGGCAAGGCGAAGCCTGTTCTCCATCAAATGCTAAATGTGGGTATAGCGTGCAGAGCCAATTATCTCAATCGGTGCCGAGCGGGACCATGCGCTATGCAAACTATGGGAAAGGTGTCACCTTTTGGGAATCTGACGAAGAAGCAGGACGCTTTGTGAATGATTTTCAAGATATTGTTTCCGCCGATAACTATTGGTTTACAGATCCTGACATTTGCGGCGAATCTCAGGGCGGAACATTACTAGAAAATCCAAGGCCGTTGACTGAAAGCGAATGTCGCCATCCGTCCAACTATGGCTGGACTGTTGAGCGTCTCCGGGGTCTTGTCAAACCTGCTGGTAGTCTTCCCGTTTGGTCGTTCATCGAAGTTGGTCATCCATTTACTGAATCTGATGCTCCGACGATTAATGGATCTCAAATTCGTTCCGCAGTTTGGAGCAGCATTATTCACGGAGCTCGTGGAATTATCTATTTCAACCACAACTTCTCGGGTGATTGTCCGTCTCAGCATGTACTTAGAGAATGCGGCGATGATTTGCGTGACGCCGTTCGAAAGGTAAATTCCGAGCTTACGGCTCTATCTTCCGTACTAAATGCGCCCTTTTTGGACACTGCCGTTAACGTTGTTGGTTCGGTAGACGCTTCAGTTAAAGTGTACGAAAACGATCTGTATATCTTAGCTGGCGTATCAACCGGAAACGATACCGAGTCTCAAATTAGTTCGAGATGCATGCCGGATGGGTACGTCGAAGTTCTATTTGAGGAAAGACGTATACCCGTAATAAACGGTTCCTTTAAAGATGAATTTGCCGATTCAAATACTGTCCATATCTATAAATCGGCAGGAAACTCATGCATGCTGTAAAGCTGGATCTCATGACTCTGCAGGTTGTGTGCATTCCTGAGGAATAGTGCGAGCTACGAACGGCTGCTGACATCCCGTTCCCATACGGGGATGGCTATCTTTGCAGAGAGACGTTTCTGCTTGAGCCTGGCGCTTGCAACGAAAAATGCGTAGATAGCTGCATCGAAAGCGCTTCCGGGGCCGCGAACGGAACCCAGCAACTCGCGGGTAGTACGTCGAGATCCAATGTCACCACTTCCCAAAAACGCAGTAGGTACAGGTACCGATTGGGGTAACTTCTTGGCATTTTCCGTGAACTCGGTCTGACCACGGTAGTTGCGTTGCAAGATAGCCGAGAGACTCGCAACCGTGCGGGGCGTCACGACGCGTACCGGTGGAGTGTTGAGGACAACTTTCTCCCAGGTCTCGAATTGTTGGTCGACAAACAAGTCATCGGCGGTAAGCGTTGGGAATGCGCCAAATTTTGCGTGTCCTTCCTTGCTCAGCCCGTATACCCCGGCTCCCCACAGAGCTTGGCTAGTTGAAGGAATCCGACGACGAGCACGGTAAAAGGCTCGCACCAGTGCTGACGCGCGTGAATCGTCGTATTCGAAGGCTGGTCGGGCAGCCAAAGCACCGCTATGGGTCAACCGGTCGAGAACCATTTTCACTGCGGTAGGGCTCATCTCGATGTCCGCGTCCAGATAGACACGCGGCCATCGGGTTGCAACTTCGTCTGCAGCATTCAATGCGGCGACTTTCGAAGCCTCCTCTACTTCAATGACCTTGACACCGGGGAATGAAGAAGCGATTGAGGCTGTTCGATCCGTGCATCCGTTACAGGCCACAATGACTTGAACGGAACCTGAAGCGGCAAGGACAGCTAAATGGTGCAAAGTTCTAGCTATCACGGACTCCTCATTGTGTGCAGGAATGATGATGGTCCCTGAGGGGAAATCTGCCAAAGCATCCTGATTTTGTGGAACAACACTGGGCCGGGGCAGTTCTCCCCAGCTACTTTCGTCCAAGATCGTTTTGAAGATCCCACGACGGTTCGGTTTGAAAGCCCGAAGGCCCTCAGCCAAAAGAACAGCGGAACGGAATGCCGAAGCATAATTCTTGGTGTGGTACTTTCGTACGTATCGAATCCGGTTGACTGCCATCAAAGCGCTCAAAGCGGTCGACGCCCCTGACCCGCCCATGTGGTGTGTCATCCGAGCCGCAGGCTCGTACCAAATACTTTCACCGCCTTCCCTAGCACGGCGGAAATAGTCAACTTCTTCGGAATACAGGAAGAACTGCTCGTCCCAGGCACCAAGTCGTTGTGCCAGGGAACCATTAATTAGCAACGCGGCTCCAGTCGCCCAATCAATCCGATGCGGATGCTGGTAACTTTCTGCATCGTAGTCAAGCTCGGAAGCCCAACTTGGGCGACCCGTGAACCTGGCGCCGCACAAGGCATCACCGATGGCCGTAAAAATGCTGGGTTCGCGGCGCAGCGAGATATATGTTGAACCGTCTGATTCTAAGAGTTGTGGGACAACGATACCTGCACCTGAACGTCGCATACGGTCTAACAAGAGCGATATGGCTTGGGGTTGCACCATCAAGTCCGGATTGAGCACTAGGACTGCTTCACAGCCTCTGGCTAAATGCATGACTGTGTTCAATCCTCCGGCATAGCCGAGGTTTCCTCCGGTGCGAACCGTTATGACATCTGGATGTTGGGCCAGTAGCTCTAGCGTTGAATCGCTGGAACCGTTGTCCGCGACCACTACCCGCAACGATAATGCCTCGGTCTCAGCACGTAAGGTCGCAATGAGTTCCTCAATGGTGTCAGCATTGTTGAAAGTCACCGCCAAAACTGTTACATCTACCTGTTGACCATGGGGGCTAAAACATCTGGCGAGAGGGCTTCGGTCCAATTCCGATAGTGTTTCTGAAGTCGATCCGTCTAACGCCGCTGCAACAAACTCGTTTTCGCTTGGTGGGTTCAATGAATTCGAAGTGATTAAACGACTTTCTCGACGTAGCCGCAGCAGGCTGGGCGGGTCATCGACAAGGTATCGCCGCGCCAGTCGACGTGGCTCAAGAGCCAGACGCCAAGCCCACTCCAAGCCATTTTCGCTGGCCCAGCTTGGCGCACGCTGGATGCTTCCTGCAAGGAAATCGACTACCGCGCCGAATGCCAGCAAAACATTGGCGCCGGTGGTTGGCCCATACTTAGCCATCCAGAGTTCCTGGCGTGGTTTTCCCAAGCCCACCACGAGTATCTGAGTGCGTGCGGAACGAATTGAATCGGCGAGCCGAAGCGATGCCTCGTGGTCGATGAGCTCCTTGCGATCCGGTGCCCAATAACCGCTAACTTTCAGGCTGGGACGGGTTCTGGTGACCGAGCGAGAAAGCACTCGCTGCACAACGTACGAACCCCCGAGAAAACCAACGCTCAAACCCTCGGTCTCAGCTCGGTCCAACAACGGCCCGATAATGTCACTTCCAGCAAGTCGGGGCCACGTTTTCCCAGTGAGTCGGGTTGCTTCGGCAACTAGAGGAGCGCCGTCTAATAGGACAAGCCAGTCATCGCTGTTGCTTCCGTGCTGAACTGCGCAACTGACATTGGGCATGCCAAGTGAATAGTCCAAGGTGTCATACCAACGTCCGAGACGACCGAACTGGGCAATATGATCAAGATTTGCCGACACAACAGAGAGCGGCCGGACCTCGGACCCATGTTCTTGCGTAGCGAGGGCTCGCTGAGTGACACGGTCCAAGGCATCTTCCAACCCCAACAGATCCACTACGACACCCACAAGATCAACTTGTTGCATTGCGCCCCCCAAGGCAGTAAACATGGAACCATCACTCGGTAACGGTTCTCCCCATATAAACCCAATCTATGCTTTAGCGGGGGTACTGAACAGGTGCATTAGTGACTTTACGTACTCTAATTTCTATAACTATCCACGTAAGTAGTACGCCGAAACCCGCTCCAATGCTGTTGCAAATGACGTCGCGAATCGAACCGACACGATTACTGAGGATAATGAATTGGACAGATTCAACCGCCACCGAAATAGCAAAACAGGTAAACAACGCGGTGACCCATTGACGGGTCTTGAACCACAGTGGTAATAATGCTCCTAGTGGTATGAAGAACAATATGTTTGCGGCAGCTTCGATATGACCGAAACGCACCCTGTCTGAAAAACCGTACTTTTGCATGGATTTAAGGGCCGTTGAGATAACTTCCGGTAAATGTAAATCGTTTATCTTGATAAAGAAGACGACAAAAAAGACCAATAGAAGATACCCGAGTATGAGTACGCCTATCCAAGTACGGGAAAAGAACGTTTTTCTCACCTTCGAGTGTCCCTAACGTTTGATAGATCGTGGGGATCCAGTGTCATGGAACATTTCCGAGAATGATCTGCAAAAATCCAAAGGTGACTTACATTGCTTACCCATCCACCGCATTTGGCAGCGAAGCCAGCAATTTTTGCATAGTTGAACACGTCCTTGACGATGTAAACGCCAGCCACAACTGTTGTACATTTTCCGATGTTTACCGGAGCAATACACGGTGCATGTGCCCCAGTCTCTACTCCGGTTGAAATCTGCGCCCCAACTATGTCCCAAACTTCACTTAAGTTAGCCGATCTCGCCAGTTCCCTGGTGCGCGGAAAGCTACTGTTACCTAACACGACGGCAGGTCCAATGAATAGTCCAATAAAATATCCCGTCGCTTGGAACCAAAGTGCATACACGAGTGCTGAGTTTTGAATCGTGCATCAGTTGCCGGTTTGACGCTTGAGCTGATGTAGGCACCACGTCCCACATTGCGTTCAATAACTAGCGTTGTCTTTTCTCTAGCTGGGGTCGCACACCAGATAGTAGCTCCAGTTTCCAAAACTTCGTCGATGGATACAACGGCAGTCGGTTCAATATGAGTCAAGAAAATCCCCCCGGAATTTTTCAAGTAGAGCAATCGTATCTACATTCCAACCATGGGGGAGAACATCGGTTCGGCGCAAGAGAGAACCTGAAACCCAGTATGAGTAATGCTTGGTCCGAGTACCATTCAGCGAGAATACCCACTTTAATACCTAAAATTCGAGTACGCGTGACCGATGCAAACATGCGCGCCCGATACCTAATGTAGGGAACAGGGGCATCTGCGAAACATCGGCGCAGCATCTCATGGGGGAACAAGAACCAATGACACGACAGGGGCAGGATCGTAATTCCGCTAGGGTACGTGATTTACTAGCGTCGAAGGCTTTGCCCGAACCTAATTCCCCTGAACATGCGGGAACGATTGCAAACATTGGGTTCGGTGATTCGAAAACAAATGTGCGGTTCAAAACCGGGCCAGCGATTTCCGGACCAATCGATGATGACACCACCGAGAGAAACTGGCCTAATTCATTGAAGGTGGGCTATGCGGCAGGTGCCTATGATCTCTTCCATATTGGGCATCTTAATATTCTTCGCGCAGCCAAACAACGCTGTGACTTTCTTATTGCTGGTGTCGTCTCTGACGAAATGTGTGAGCTGAGCAAAGGCATCAAACCATTCATCCCGGAAGACGAGCGCCTAGAGATTGTCCGGAGCATTAGTTATGTTGATGAAGCAGTCATTGAATCCTTACCAGACAAACTCGACACATGGAAAATGCTTAGATTTACCGTTTTCTTTAAAGGCGAAGACTGGCGGGAAACTCCCAGAGGTATTGACCTTGAGAACCGATTCCACGGTGTCGGAGTGGAAGTTGAGTATTTTCCTTATACGTTGCGTACTTCGTCTACAAAGCTCAGGCTCGCGCTTGAAAATTTTGATCGACTTTCGCACCGACAGTAGGGAAAAGGACAAGAAGGGAACAGCAAACCCTCAAGTTATCGTCTAAACCAACGATCGGAGTATAGATAGGACTTTGACTCTGGCTACCCATATTTTGCGGTTCTCTACTCAGTCGCCTCTTCTACGAGCCAGGCCTGTATCTGGAAATTTACTTGCGGTTCCCACGACATTGTTGGTTCTAATTTGCCAAGTAAATCATGCGTCTCAAGTGCAGCATTCTTGAAATCTACGGTTGCAAGAATGCTCGTCTGGCTAACTTTTCTTAAGTAGTGCCTAAGTAATGTTTAGAGTACCGCAGGGCCGGAATTCACATGAATAAGGTTCAAATGAAGTAGACGCTTCCCGTGCTTGTTGGACAGTACATACGTAGGCTGAACATCAACTGGGAGTATCAGAGTTGTACGTGCAGATCGATGTTGGCCATTACAGGTCTCCCTGTGACGAGGGGGGGCACAAACCGTGCAGGAATATAAGCAGTCAATGCTGTTATCAGAAATATGGCGACGAATCATATATCGCTGGAAGACTGTATGCATTGTTCTCATTATCTCGGTCTTATCCGCATTGGTAGTGGCGACAGTAAACGGAACCAACTACTCGGCTAAGACAGTCCTGACTGTCAACCCCCTGACTATTAACCCCTTCTCAACTGCTACGGCTAACCAACAGATCAACATCGCAACCGAACGAGCCATTCTAAGTTCCGGCGAAGTAGCACGGATGGCCGCTAAAAGTTTGGGTGAGGACATTAGCGCAGCCTTGTTGAGTCAGAATGCCAGCATCGAGGCACCCCAAGGCTCACAGGTTTTGACGGTGACCGTAGTCGATAGCAATGCGGAGAGGGCCGCCCAAAAAGCCAATGCCTTGGCAACTGCCTACTTGGCGTTTCGCTCCGAGGGTGCTTCCCAAGTTGCAAACACTTATATTAAGGCAATTGACAAGCGCATTGCAGAGCTCGATCAGGCCGCGAAAAACGGATCGGCTTCTTCCTTGGTTCTCTCGGATCTCATTAACCAGCGCAACGACCTTGCCCTCGTTGCCGAAAACCCGGGGAGAATCATCGGGTTTGCCGATGCCTCCGATTTGGGGTCATACCCAGGAATCACCATCTACTTAGCCGCCGGTCTCACAGGCGGACTCATTCTTGGGTTGCTCGCCGCGGTTTTCAAAGACCGGGTCAGCCGAAAGACAGAAAATGCCCAGCGTCTGGCAGAGCGCACGGGTAAGAAGATCATCAGCATGACCGAACCCACCGATATGGAAGGGATACGTTGGGTAGTCAGGTCCCTTCAAATTGACTCAGGGGCCCAAACGAGAAGACACCGTAGGGCAATCGGCGTTCTGAGTCTTGGTCAAACTTCGGAAACACGGTTTCGGGCGCTATTAGCGCATGTTTTAGAAGCACGAAACATACGTTGCCATAGCCAATCCCTTGCCTCGGTGACACCTGGTGATATTGACCGAGGGTGGCCAGAAGGATTTGAACAAAACGTCTGGCCTGAGGCTGGGGCTGTACTCATAGGAATTCCTCCCGGCATTGAAAATGCAAGGGTCGCAGTGCTGTGCGACAGGTTTATGGATGCCGCGGCAATCTTCGTCGATGCATCGACACCGCTTTTAACGGTGCAACGCCAACTCGAAACCTGCAGCGGGATTGACCCCGAATCGTTGTGCCTCGTCTTTGTAGAAAAGCACCGGAAACGTCGCGAAAGGGAACTTTGGCCGGTAATTCGTACAGAGCAGGCGGGAGAAAAAATGCATACAACTACAACAGTTGAGAGCACTTAATTTCTAGTCAAACTGGAAAGGACGCGTCAGATGAAAATCCTACTTGTTACATCGCCCGGTGGACACCTGGCCCAACTGCTTTCGCTGAGCTCATGGTGGGAACAATTCACCCATGAATGGGTGACGTTCCATCAGCCCGAAGTGGTCTCGGCTCTGGATGGCGAACAAATTACATGGGCACATTTTCCAACAACGCGAAATGCCCGAAATGCGATCAAGAACTTTTGGCTGGCATGGCCAACATTGCGGAGAACTCGACCCGATGTGGTGATCTCGAACGGTGCCGGAGTCAGCGTCCCATTCTTTATCGTATGCAAGTTCTTGAAAATCAGAACCGTCTATGTTGAGTGTTTTGACCGGATCACCTTGCCAACGCTGAGCGGAAGAATTTGTTATCCGATAAGTGACCTGTTTTGCGTGCAGTGGGAAGAACAAATCCAGTTCTATCCGGATGCCATCAACATTGGACACTTACTATGAAGAACCTGGAAGAAGTGCTCGACGGTATCCAACCTGAAATCGTAGTATCCGTTGGTACAGATTTTCATCTATTCAATCGGCTCATTGACTGGGTGGACAATTGGTTGGTTCAGCAAGAGAAACGCCCTACTTGCCTGGTGCAATATGGGGCTAGCCGCGAACCTACCCATGCTCTGGGAGTATCTCGAATGTCGCGTGATGAATTGCTTGGACTGTACGCAGGCGCGAAGGTTGTAATCGTGCAAGGTGGCCCAGGATCGATTCTTGATGCACGCGAAGTCGGAATGCTACCGATTGCTGTTCCACGCCGGCCAGAGAACCAAGAAGTTGTTGACGGGCACCAGATTGCCTTTACAAGAACCATGGAACTGCATGGAGAAGCCATTGCGGCTAATACCGAGCAGGAGCTTCGAACGTGCCTAGAATCAGCACTTCGAACTCCAGAACAGTTCCACAAAAGTCCACGTATCGGTAATCCCGAGGAGGCTGCCCATTTTTTGGGCGAGGAAATTGAGAAGATGCTCGGAGAACCGCGGCATCCGGAGGCGCTCCGACGAGCCTGGCGATTGATGATTGCGAGGAGAAACACCCAGCGAAACAAACCAGAAAATATTCCGCAGCATCAAGAACCACCACCGGTCAAAAAGCCGGTCTTGAAACTAGGAGCACAACGAAGCATCATCCAGAATCGAGCAGAACAATGAAAATGAAATGGTGGATTGTGGTTCCACCTCTGGCAATTGCCGCGATGCTTGTCACGGGAACTACCGGCTGTGTGTCGGAACCTCCCCAGTCATTGCCCCATGCACAAATAGGAACACCAACAAATTCAGCTCAGTCATCCGCGCCGGCTGATCCGTCACCTAAACCAGCTGCGGACCCATCTCCAAACGGATCATTGGTCATAAAGCCTTCAACACCAACATCGAGCAGCAAAGATTCACAGGCGAAAAAGACGAAGACCGCTGAGGTCTCACAGACCGCTCAAAAACCACCCAAAACGTGGCCGAAAGAATCTCGCAAAAGTGATAGTCGGGAAAAAGCAAGCACTAAAGGGTTCGTTGAAAAAACCGAAAAGATGACATCACCAAATTTCGGTAAGATCATCAAATCTCCCGAAAACACGATCCCGAAACCACCGGACTACAGTGACGTCGCCAAAGGTGTGGCAATGGGCGAACTCGAGGCTCAATTTGCAGAGTATGCAAACAACAATTGGAAGCAATCAGGCGAAGTTCTAGTCGTCGGTGAACCAAAGGTTGAAGACTTAGTCATAGACGGAGTCACAACCCACAGAGTATATCTTTGCTTGGATTCCAGCAGTCTTGAGGTGACGGAATCCGACGGATTTGTTGTGACGCCGAAATCGGCGCCAGGAACGCGTACCGCGCTGAATATCTATGACCTTCAGGAACAAAGCGGGCAACTCGTTGTTGCCAATCACCTATTTCCTGAAGACCCGAACTGTTGATTCAAGTCTTGGGGAAAAACCATGAAATTATCATCAACCACGATTCGTTCAGGTGTAACTAGCAAAATCCTTTGCGCAATCATTGCAACAGCCTTCATCGCAACGGGTATGAGCTTCACGATGCAACCGGCATATGCGGAGGGGACCGCAGTATTCGACGGACTGAGCGAACAGAACGCTGCTGCCTCATGCTGGGAAGCCAAAAAAGTCAGGCCAACCGCCGACTCCGGAATTTATTGGTTGCAGACTCCCGTTATGTCCGCCCCTGCACAGTTCTACTGTGATCAAGTTACTGACGGCGGTGGGTGGGTCCTGATCGGTAGGGGCCGTCAAGGGTGGAAAGAAATGTATGAAGGACTTGGAACCACGGCCCAAGTTCGTTCTGCAGTCACCGGAACTGCGGCGTTTACACCCAAACAACTTTCCTCTAGTGTCATCGACCAATTGCTTAATGGTCAGTCTGCTCAATCGCTAAGCGATGGAATTCGACTTCGCCGGGCATTGAACACCGCAGGGAGCCAATGGCAGGAAGTCCGTTTCCAGACGAACAAGCGCGAACGGTGGACCTGGACATTTTCCTCGGAAACTCCGGTGAAAAACTACAAGTTTGACAGCGTGACAGGTGCCGGCGGAGCCACCTCGAACTTTGGCTCGGGACAAGGGGCTAACAGGATCGACACACGAGAATCGCAGGCCCAAGGATGGACTCAGGGGTGGGCATTTGGTTCAAGCATCACAGGTACGAACTCCAGTACCAACTATTTGTGGTCAGCGACCTCGGGCGTTGGCAATGCCAGACCATTTACTCAAATGTATTTGCGTCCCAAGCTGCTACAAGCAAATCTTCAGTTCGGGTCGATTCCAGATACTGGAACCCCAAAATATGAGCAGCGTTCGGTACAAGAGACCGGAGCCATGCCAACCGTTTGGGGAGTTAATGGGCTTGTCTCGGGCAGTGGCGAATTACGCACCGAAGCCCAAACTTTTGCACAAGTTGGAAACACGGTATTTGTCGGTGGAAACTTCAAGTATGTGCAAAAAACTTCCAGTGGTGGCAGTCGCGTCGGACAATCCTATGTCGCCGGCTTTGACGTTGTTACCGGCGAATTTAAGCCGGGGTTTGCTCCCACCTTTAATGGGCAGGTCAAAGAGCTCATCGCACTTCCCAACGGCCTACTAATCGCAGGTGGCGAGTTTACCGTTGTGAACGGCAAACCCGCGGTTGGGATTGTCGCATTGAATCCTACGACCGGTGCTACATCTTCTAGCTGGAAAGTGAACATGGAGAACCGGATTTCCGGTGGTGCGGTCTCCGTAAGGGCCTTCGGCATCTATGGCAATTGGCTATACGTCGGTGGTGCCTTCACGCATTTGACCGGTGGCACGAACACCAGCCCCGTATATGCTCGATCCGCAGCCAGAGTATCAATCGCCGATGGCACCGTTGACCGCAACTGGAATCCGGCCTTCAACGGAACCGTGCTTGATGTTGCGCCGTCAAAAGACGGCAACCGGTTATATGCATCGGGCTACTTCACCGCTTCAAACAGCACACCAACGGATGCTGCCGCTGCAATTCGCACCAGCGTCAATGCCCCGGTAGATACCTGGAGCTGGACTCCGAGCGCCTCGGCCCACTTCCAGTTTGGTGTGGCAGATGAAGGCGGCAGAGTATGGCTGGGTGGTTCCGAACATAGCTTATTTAGTTTTAGCCCTTCCTCGTTCCAACGGCTGTCGAGCAATATCACCCGAGCCGGTGGAGACTTCCAAGACGTCACAGGCCAAAACGGTCTGATTTATGCCGGATGCCATTGCGGAAATTGGAATTACACGGATGGAACGATCTGGCCCGGACCTGGCCCCAACTGGACTATCGCCGACAAGATCAACCTCGTTGGGATCTGGGATGCAAGCACAGGAGCCTATTTGCCGCAATTCAACCCGGTAATTAAGGGCCGCGGTGGATACGGAATATGGGGCAACTTCGTTGACAGCCGCGGTGTGCTGTGGAGCGGAGGAGACCTCGTCTCCTCGGTGCGTACGAACGGTTCGGGCCAATGGTCTGGAGGGTTTGCCAGATTCGCGCTCAACGATTCGACCGCACCGGGTATACCCGGAACCGTCAAGGCTGAAAGCAACGGAACTATAGATACCCTCACCTGGACGGCTTCAAGCGGTTCGCCCTCTGCCTACCAGATACTGCGTGATGATCGGGTGGTCGCCACGACCACCGCCCGTAGCATTGCCGTTGACCACCAAGATGCGGCTCGGTACTTCGTTCGTGCAGTTGATGCAGCGGGAAACCGGTCGGCTTCATCGAAGGTTGTTCGTGCAACAATGGGCACGGTACCCGCTGGAACGTTCCAGTACATTGGGAGCGCAGAAAACTGGAAGTATCGATTTGTAAACAGTGCACCACCGGCGAGCTGGACTACCGCTACCTTTGATGATTCTTCGTGGGGTTCGGGCAAGGCACCTCTGGGGTGGGGGACCTCGAGTATTCAAACAACCCTCAATGTCCCGGGCACCAAACCGTTGTCTTACCAGTTGCGCAAGAGCTTCAGCGTGACCGATGCAAGCAACATTGCCAGCCTAGAATTCTCGACACGGGCCGATGATGGGATTGTTGCATACCTTAACGGAGTTGAAGTTCTGCGATCCAATATGGGTACGGGAAATATCGCTTACAACTCATATGCGACAACTGCACCCAGCACCGCAACTGCCCAGTCCAATCCCGTGAAAGCTACGGTTCCCGGATGGGTGGTGCACGACGGAAACAATGTTCTCAGTGTGGAAGTCCATTCCAACTATCGAAGTACGCCCAACTCCTCATTCGATTTTGAGCTCAAAGCGACGCTTGGGGATCAGCCCACACCACCGGTGACACCCCCGAAGACCGAGCCAGCAATGGCTGTTGATACCGGTTCCACATGGAAATACAAATTCGAAAATGCGGCACCCGGTACAACATGGATGGCTACCAACACCAATGATTCGGGATGGGACCAAGGCAAGGCACCCCTGGGATGGGGCAGCACATCAATTGCTACAGAACTTGCTAGTGCGGGGACTAAACCGCTGACAAGTTATTACCGCAAGAGCTTCACGGTTGCTGATCCAACCGCGGTACAGGAAATGAAAATTACGACGAGAGCCGATGATGGGATAGCCATCTACGTCAATGGCACGGAGGTCGGCAGAAAAAACCTGCCAACCTCCATCTTGAGCTACCTGACGTACGCAACCGCGGCACCCTCAACCGGATCGGCACAGAATGCTCCCTTACAGATCACGGTGCCCGGGAGCGCACTGCATTCCGGCACCAACGTCATTGGTGCCGAGGTGCATTCAAATTGGCGTACATCGCCCAACGTGAGCTTTGAACTGCAAGCCGAGTTGGTGAGCGGGGGGCATGGCGCAAAACATGATGAAGGAAGGACTACAAAAGCAGGGCTTGCTGGATGACTAACAAGTTCTGGATCCGGCTTGGGCATGAATCGTATGTCATTGGAATCAGGGGGAAACAGTGGGAACGCAGGAAATGTCGATTTCTAAGGGAGGGCAGTCGAAGTTTGTGCAGGTCTTGCATGAGCTTGAGCATGCGCAAAAACCGGGAGTCGGCGTTCCTGCCTACACACGATGGATCAACCGGCGTGCGGCAAGGGCTTTTGCTGCCGGTGCCGTGGCCAGCGGGCTTGGACCCAATACCGTTTCACTACTGAGCGCGTGCTCGAGCCTTGTGGGGTTGGTTCTGTTGGTTCTTCTTCCCGCGAGCTGGGGAACAGGCATTGCCACCGCATGTTTTCTGGCACTTGGATACATTATGGACTCCGCCGATGGCCAGGTCGCCAGGGTAACCGGCACGGGCAGTCCTGCAGGTGAATGGCTTGACCACGTGATAGATGCAGTTCGGACCCCGGCACTTCATCTTGCCGTGTTTACGGGATTTCAGCGTTGGTTCGAACTCGATACGGCACTGTATTTCCTGCCGTTGGCTTTCGCCTTGCTTGCCATCGGGCATTTCATGAGCCAGATACTAGCCGAACAGCTGACCCGCCAACACACTCTGCGCGCCGGATCACCCGATGTCAAAGTGCATCCCCAGGATCAGACGCTCAAAAGCAACCTTTGGTCGGTGCTGATCCTTCCGATAGATACCGGCGTAATGTGCTGGGTTTTTGTATTTTGGGGGAGCCCCGTGGCCTTTATTGCATGCTACGTATTCCTCTTTGTCTTTGGCCTTGTTTTTGCCGGTATCTCGGCACATCGTAAATACCGCCAGCTTGGAGCCCTGGCGAAATGAACTATCAGGAAAACGGTGCGTGGCTGCGCCTCGAAGAACCCCACTCGTTGAGCAGCGTCAGCGCGATCATCACCACCTGCGGACGTCCCGAGCTGCTGCGCAAAGCCATTAGATCGATCCTCAACCAAAACTATGAGGCAGAAATTGAGGTTGTTGTTGTATTCGACAAGATTTCGGTGGATGAACTAAAAGACGTGGAAGTACCCCCGGGGCGTCGACTCACCACCATGGCCAATTCACGCTCCTCGGGATTGGCCGGCGGACGAAACACCGGGATCCGTGCTGCCAGCGGACAGATCATCGGCTTTTGTGATGACGACGATGATTGGCATCCAGAAAAGCTCGCGCAACAAATGAACACATGGAAAGACGCGCCCCATGCGGTGGCCGTCGCCAGCGGTATCAATATCCGCACCGACGGGACGAACATCATTCGTATGCCACCTCAACGAGTTACCTTCGAGAACTTCCTGCGCTCACGGGTCACGGCTATCCATCCCTCAACGATGTTGTTTCGCAGGGAGGACTTGATAGGACGAATCGGCCCGGTCGATGAGGAACTTCCAGCAGGTTACGGAGAAGACTACGACTTGCTCTTACGGGCGACGCGTTTCGGAGACATTTACTCGACTCAAGAACCTCTCGTTGGTGTCTTGTGGGACAGACCGTCATTTTTTGCCGGCCGCTGGGAGAACATATCTGCGGGACTGACCTACATTCTTCGCAAGTTTCCAGAATTTGAGCGTAGCCCCAAGGGAATTTCCAGAATTGCCGGCCAGGTGGCTTTCGCGCACGCCGCCCAGGGAAACGGCCGCGCCGCACGACTGTGGGCCAGAAGCTCAATGCACCGGGACTGGAGGCAATTGCGAGCTTACGCAGCCCTAGTTGTATCAACAGGATTTGTTGATGCAGCCTGGCTGGTGCGGCAAATGCAAAAAGTGGGGCGGGGACTTTGACGCTCAGCGGGCAACGTTTTGCCGTGCCGTTTGAGAGCCGACACGGGACATTTGTCTCAGATTCCCTGAACCTGGAGGCGGCTCCCGCAAGCGTCCTTCCACGGTGGCCAATCTTTGTCCTTATCGTAGGGTTTCCACTGTGGTGGGCCCTAGGAGTCATACCTCTGGTTCCGCTGGTCATGGTCACCATCATGGTTTTCTATTTGATGAATTCCACTGGGGTCAGGATGCTTCCCGGCATGGCACCGTGGTTCTTTTTCCTAATCTGGGTGCTTGCCGCAGCCATCAATGTCCACGGTGCCGCAGACCTTGCAGGTTTTGGCATGCGCGCCATGGAATTGCTGCTGGTCGGTGTGAGCATGCTTTACATAGCAAACGCTGGGATTTCCTTGCCCAAGAAGCGCATTGTTAATTACCTCGTACTCGTTTGGATCGCCATTGTGGGTCTGGGATTTCTCGCGTTGGTGATGCCCGAAGTGCGTTTGAAAACACCGTTGGGAGCTTTTCTTCCCGAGTCAATTACGTCAAATGAATTGGTCAGAAATCTAGTTTTTCCACCGTTGGCAGAAGTTCAACAACCTTGGGGCGCCCCCGAACCGTTCATTCGTCCCGCCGCGCCGTTCCCATATGCAAATAGCTGGGGAGCCGCGTTCGCGGTCTTGGTTCCCGTGGTCATTTCACGCATGGTTACACTGCGCAACCGAAAGCTGGCAGTCTCGCTCGGAGTGTTGCTGGCTTTGTCGTTTATCCCTGCCGTGGCAACCAGTAATCGAGGAATGTTTGTTGGCTTGGCCATTGCCATTGGGTATGCCCTGATGCGCCATCTGGGGCACGGACATTGGCAGCTTGCCGCAATAATTGGTGCAGGCGCGGTGGTTCTTGGAGTAATGCTGGTTTCCAGCGGAGCAATCAGTGGAATTCTGGGCCGGCAGGATTACAGTGACTCCACCGGTGGGCGATTGGCACTGTATGAAAAGACCTGGGAACAAAGCCTGCAAGCACCGGTCTTGGGTCATGGTAGTCCACGCATTGACCCCACCATCGGAGTTTCGCTCGGGTCCCAGGGTTACTTATGGACCTTGATGTTTTGCTATGGGTTTGTTGGTCTTTCGTTGTTCCTCTATTTTATTGTCAACGGAATCTTGCGTACCTGGCGTTTGGCGAACACTGCAGATATTTGGTTGCATGCTTCGCTCATCGCGGGGCTTTCACTGACACCGTTCTATGGGCTCTCAGCCATGCAACTAACTTCTCTGGCCGTCGTCCTTGCAATGTTGTTGCGGCAAAGATATCTGGATCACAAATGAGTGACCCGATGTTGGCGGCAAAACGTGCCAAGGGAGAGCCCAGCACGGCAAGAACCACGGTGCTGACTTTTTCCAGTGTGCTAGGTGGTGCAGTTCTGGCCTTTGCTACAGCGCTCTACTTGGGCAACCAAGTTGGTGAAGCTGGCGCTGGCATCTTCTTCCAGATCATGGCGTTTTTCTCCATAGTAGTGGTGGCATCCACCTTCGGAGCCGATACCGGGCTGGTGCGGAACCTCGCGGCACAACGGGTCCTTGGCACTAGAAAAAACTTGCAGCGCACCATCGTCATAGCCGGTCTACCGGTACTGCTTCTCTCTATGCTTCTGGGGCTCGTATTGTGGGTGAACGCTGAGTCCCTGGAACAGTCAGCACACGTTCCCGGGTTGGCGGCCGCCATTAGGCTGGCAGCGCCATTGCTAGTTCCTGCGGCAATCATGAACGTGGCGTTTGGCGCCATGCGCGGCCTGGGCCAGGTGGCAAGTTTTAGTGCGATCCAGAACCTCTTGTTGCCCACGCTCCGGTTTGGTGCAGTTGCGCTGGCAATTTTGCTGGGTGGAACTTTGCTGCAGCTCACTGCGGCATGGACTCTTCCCGTCCTGTTGGGAGTATCTCTAGCGTGCGTAGCCACTTGGCTGTCAATTCGGGGGTTCCATCCCGTCGGCGCAAACGTCCTCGTTGGAACGGGTACGCCCAATGATCCGCAGGTATCGTTTTGGTCCTTCTGGGGGTTCTCCTCGGCTCGCGGGATGAGTGCACTAGTGGAGACCACACTGGAATGGGTCGATGTTATCGCTGTTGCTGTTTTCATGGGACCTGCTGCGGCAGGAATCTATGGTGCGGTCAATAGGTGCGTGAGAATGGGGGTAATGCTTGAACACACAGCACGGTTGGTGACAGGTCCAATGCTTAGTGCTTGCCTAGCTATTGGAAACCATTCGGAGGCTCGGCGTCTTTTCAATGACACAGCCAAGCTGCTGGTTGGCTGTGCCTGGCCTTTTTACCTCACGCTTGGAATTTTTGGGCAGACGGTACTTTCACTCTTTGGCTCGGGTTTCAGTGCTGGAGCGGTGCCCTTGGCGATCATAAGCATTGTTATGATGCTTGCGGTTTCGGCCGGGGGAGTACAGAGCATGCTGCTGATGGGAGGCAAAAGCCGCTGGCAGTTGGGCAACAAAGCTTGTGCATTATCCGCAGCCTTGATACTTAATTTATTGTTGGTTCCACTCTGGGGATTGCTGGGCGCCGTTACTGCGTGGTCTGTTGCAATACTCGTGGATTGTTCCTTGGCGACACTGCAGGTGGCACGGGTCATGGGTTTTGGTGCCCCGGTGCGCGAGTTGCTTCCACTGGCGGGGATCTGTCTGATTGTTTTTGGGGCCGGGGGGCTGGCCTGGCGGATTGTTCTCGGTCCGACCTTGCTTGCAGCCGGTCTACAACTGGCCATCGGAATGCCGATCTACTTGATGCTCTGCATTCGCTTTGGCAAGCGGTTGGGGCTTGAAGAACTCTTGGCGCAGCTGCTGCAGACTTTTCGCAAAGCTAGGCCAAAAACGGAAAACCCGGTTCGGTAACTGCCTTATGACAGCTACCGAACCGGGTTTTCAGAAGTACGTCTTAACCCTTGTAGGCCCAGACACGAACGTAGTCGATCTTGTAATCCGCGGTGTTCTTAGTTGTGGAGTCCGGCATGCCCCAGTAGGGGGATCCGTACTGCATGTTCAGCCGAATATGGAACTTGGCAGCGGTTTCGAAAGCCTTTTCGTAGGCCGCATTGCCTTCACGCTTTACCGTCTTGTATGGCTTGCCATCAAACAACCACGTCATCCCGCTAGGAGTCCATTCGAATGCCCACGTATGGTATCCGCCGGAGAGGTCGGTTACAGGGATCCATGAATTGGTCTTACTCTTGCCAGTCTGGTCGTAGTGGAGGGTTCCTTCGCTACGGTTGAACGGGTTAAAGTTGGTGTTTGCGGTGTGCGGAGTGCCATAGGCCTCCATGATGTCGATTTCTCCGCCAGTTTTGGCTCCATCTGGGCGGAGCCAAAATGCCGGCCAGACCCCCTTGGCATTATCTTTGGTTAGCGGCAATTGCGCACGCATTTCCCAACGGCCATATTTTTGCGAGAATTTTCCGATGCTGTCGACATATCCGGTGGAGAATTCACGCAACCCGCCCTTATTGACCGGCGTTGCCATGCGCTTACCTTGAATGCTCAGGACGCCATCCTTGGTGACTGCATTTTCCTTTTTGATGATCGCACGGTCATAGGAGAGGACTCCATGCGTTGCATCGTCGCGAACTGTCCACTTTGAAAGTGAGCCACTGAACTCGTCTTGCCAAACGGGAGTCCCCCAACCAGCTAGGTACCCATCCGAGGCCGATGGCGGCGGAGTAGGTGCCGTTGTTGGAGGTGGGGTAGGTGCAGTCGTCGGCGGTGGGTTAGGGGTAGTAGTCGTTGGTGGCTTCGTCGATGTGCTTGAGGCAGCCAGAGGCGCGATGACCAAGTCGTCGTATGAAAGCGCCGAGACTGGGCTATTACTGCCACGGAACGCACTAACTTGTACGGTGCCAACGCCGGTTAGTGCATCACTAGTCGAATCCGTGGCCGAAGTAGTCCAAGCCGTTGGCTCGGTAGTGCCAACTGGCCATGCCTTCGCCCGTACACTTACGGCGGGCTTTCCGGCGACTTCAAGCTTCATGTTTACCTGCTTGTTCGCAGCGACATTGAATCCCAATTTTACCGGGTTCGTCAGCGATTTCATGCCTTTGCTGGTCCAGCGGTTAAGCTCTAGGTAGCTAACTCCCTGAGGAGAAATTCGTAGCGTGGCGCGGTAATCACCGGCAGTTGATTTGCGTGCGTGAAGTGAAGAGTAGATTCCAGCACCGCTGGTGGCAAGCTTATTCGTGGAGACCTTGTACGTTGCCACTAAATCTTGCAGTTTATAGCTGGCATTGACGCCACTAGTTTTGCCTGAGGCTGGCAACGCGATGAGTGCTCGGGAACCGTTGACGGAAAACTCTGAACCGTTGCTGATATACGAGACGGCAGAAGATGCCTTGCCCCAGCCAGATGCCTGAGTGCGGCTCATAGAATCAGATACAACAGCTTTGCCGACCGTGTACTTTGTGGCAGCTTCCGCAATGGCTGGCTTGCCAATTACTGGCGCAATGACAGCTACTGCTGTGGCTAGAGCCGCAGTAGCTGCGACGGCCTGAACCATGCGTTTTTTGTAAGTTTTGGGTTGCAAAGCTGAGGGTTGGTTAGCGTTTTTCGTCAAAGAAAGTCTCAAATCATAGAACTATCTGAGAGCGATGCGTCGGGCGTACTTACGCATGAAACTCAAGATATGGAGGGTGTGTGTTGCTCTGTGGGCAGTTCACCGCATCGGACTTCAAACATGGTGACATGCATCCAATATCGTTAGCAAACCGTTGTAATTGGAGCAGGGTTCATTGAAATTACGGGCATTTCAAATTTTTAGCGCTTCGACGCAAGCGAAGTCTGGGTGTGTACCGAGGAGCCAAAAGAATGTTGACAAGTGACATTCGGGCGTCGTGAATTTTGGTGGGCAACGAGCTCTGATTCGCGGAAGAGATGCCCAAACACTTCGCTACCCCGCCGCGGATGGTGAGGTAACTCACTCAGGGTGGGTGCTTGCGCCGTAACGCGAATTCACCGTGTATGCCTTCATCGGTGGGGCGGTCGGAATCGCACACCGCAGTTTTGGGGAGGGTACTTGGATTATTCCGCCTGCGGGTTAGGGCCATGCGGTGGTGCGGTTGTGTTGGAGCCGGCCGCTGGTACTCAAGCACCCGGGGCTGCTCTTCGCAGAAAGGAACCAAGTATTCATGACGGGATGGCGCAGCGAAAAGATGGATTCGGCCAGGCATCCTTACTGTTTGGTCCAAACAGTTAGGAATTGATATTGCCCCTGCGGCGAAAAGGGGTGACGTTCCGGGTCGCCTTCGGTGCTGTCGCATTGCTGCAGTGAGGTCCGGTACCCCGAATATGAGTTTTGGTAAGCGCCACGACCATGACGAGGCACTTTAAGGAAATACGGCACCAGTGCGACTGGGGGGGGCTGACGATTTACTCCGCCTGCAAGGCGCCATCACTTTCCACATATCGGTTTTTGGTGACCGGACAAATCCACGATCCGTCAACGAACGCCAGCGGATGGCCAGCTTCACCAACCCATCCCACGCGCTTGGCTGGCACCCCGGCAACTACCGCATAATCCGGCACATCCTTGGTGACCACAGCGCCGGCCGCGATCGTTGCCCATTTGCCAATGCGAAGCGGGGCAATGCATACAGCCCTAGCGCCAATGGAGGCTCCTGTTTCGATATTTACACCCACCAGGTCCCAGTCGTCCCCGGTCTTCAAGGTCCCATTGGGATTAATTGCGCGAGGAAATAAGTCATTGGTCAAGACAACGGCTGGGCCAATGAATACCCCATCAGCAAGGACCGCTGGTTCATAGACCAGCGCATAGTTTTGGATCTTGCAACGATCACCTAAGTGGACCCCCGGGCCGATGTAGGCTCCGCGCCCAACATTGCATTCGGCGCCAAGCACTGCCTTTTCCCTCACTTGTGCCAGGTGCCAGATATTTGTTCCGGCGCCCAAAAATGCATCAAAGGCAACATCGGCACTTGGCTCAACATGAATCATGTTATCTACCCCCAGGCGGTTCGTTACGGAATGATCCCGTCTATTCCTAACCATGGGCCAAGAGGCGGTGTTGAGGCAAGAGGCTATATGCGGGAATCTTATTGGCTAAAGCTGTTCGGGTTCACCGGATTGTCCTTCACGTAACCCCGGTTCTTTGCGCAGACCGGTCAATCCGTACCAGGCAAGATTCACTACATGCGCGGCAACCGTGCGCTTATCGGGGTTTCTTGCATCAAGCCACCATTGTGCCGTCATGGCAACCATCCCAACGAGCATCTGTGCGTAAATCGAGCCATCCTCGGCACTAAACCCGCGACGGGAGAACTCGTCAGCCAAAATATGCTCGACCTGTTCGGTGACCTTGGTCAGCAGCGTCGAGTAGGTGCCCTCGGGTTGTGATGGGGGAGCGTCCCGGACCAAGATGCGGAACCCCTCGGTGCTGTCCTCAATATAGGTGAGCAGCGCCAGGGCTGCCTTCTCTAGGAAGACTCGTGAGGAGTCATCTCCGGAGAGAGACTCGGTGATGCGTGTCAAAAGCTCTCGGTACTCATTTGTCACCACCTCCATATAGAGGGCTTCTTTGGAACCAAAGTGCTCATAAACAACCGGCTTGGAAACTCCGGCGGCCGTAGCAATTTCTTCAATGGTTGTACCATCGACACCACGCAATGAAAATAGCGATCTAGAAATTTCCAGAAGCTGCAGACGGCGTTGCACACCTGTCATGCGGGTACGTGTGCGCGGGCGTGAGGAAGGGCTCATGGTCATTATGTTACGCAGGAAACGGCGGGAGTGAGGGCCAATAAAAAGCGTCGATGACACGCGAGTTATCCTCAAGTCGCGTCAAGGGGGTCAGACGTGGCAGAATAGTTGACTGTGTCAGTGAGGGTAACTCCACGCACAATCCGCCCTGGTGTAATGGCAGCACCCCAGCCTTTGGAGCTGTGGAGTATAGGTTCGAATCCTATGGGCGGAACGCATCACACAAACGAATTTCCGGTTAATTCCCGGGATAGACTGGTGAAGCCAGGCTCGGCCGGTCCGGCTAGTCAAAGTACATGGGAGTACCAATCTTGAGCGTTCAAGCCAACGCACCAGCAGCCGTCATCGTCCTCGCCGCAGGCGCAGGAACCCGAATGAAATCGGCGAAGCCCAAGATCCTTCACGAAATCGGCGGACGTTCCATGGTGGGCCACGCGCTCGCCGCGGCCCGTGGACTAGAACCACAGAAGCTTGTAGCAGTGGTCCGTCACGAACGTGATCGCGTCGTTGAGCACCTGCTGCAGATCAATCCAGACCTCCTCATTGCCGACCAGGACGAGATTCCCGGAACTGGCCGTGCGGTTCAGCAGGGCTTGGAACAGCTCGATGAAAATCTTGAAGGCACTGTAGTAGTCACCTACGGCGATGTCCCGCTACTGACCACCGAACTTCTTTCCGAACTCGTCATTGCCCATGATCGTGATGGTAACGCAGTAACAGTCCTTACGGCCTTGCTTGAAGATGCAACAGGATACGGCCGTATCCTGCGCGCCGATGATGACACGGTTCTTGGCATTCGCGAACACAAGGATGCAAGTGCAGCAGAGCATGCCATCCGCGAAGTAAACTCCGGAATCTACGCATTTGATGCGCAGGTTCTACGCTCGGCGCTTACCGAGGTCACCACCGAGAACGCTCAAGGTGAAATGTACCTGACCGATGTGCTGGGCATTGCTCGCACCAACGGTGGCCGCGTGGCAGCAGTTGTTACCGAGGACGCCTGGCAGGTTGAAGGCGCCAACGATCGAGTACAACTTGCAGCATTGGGTAAGGAAATGAACCGCCGCACGCTCGAAGCTTGGATGCGCGCCGGAGTTTCCATCATTGACCCGGATAGCACCTGGATCGATGTTGAGGTTGCTCTTTCCAGTGATGTCACCATCAAGCCCGGTACCCAGCTGCATGGTTCCACTGCTATCGGCACCGATGCAATCATCGGACCGGACAGCACCATCACCAACACCCTTGTGGGTCGCGGTGCAAAGGTAGTCCGCTCGGACGTTACCGATTCAAAGATTGCCGAAAACGCATCGGTAGGCCCCTTTGCTTACCTGCGCCCGAAGACGAACCTTGGCCCCGATGCAAAAATCGGCGCTTTCTACGAAACCAAGAACATCGTTGTTGGTCGTGGATCGAAGCTCTCGCACCTCGGCTACGCCGGGGATGCCGAAATCGGTGAATACACAAACATCGGTTGTGGCAACATCACAGCCAACTACGACGGTGTTAATAAGCACCGCACGGTTATTGGCTCGCACGTACGTACCGCCTCCAACACCGTATTCGTCGCCCCAGTTACCATCGGGGATGGCGCATACACGGGGGCCGGCGCGATCGTGCGCAAAAACGTTCCGGCGGGGGCACTTGCCCTCACCGTGGCACCGCAACGAAATGCCGAGGGCTGGACGCTATCCAAGCGCCCAGGCACCCCCGCCGCAGAAGCTGCCTTCAAGTCGGCCCTTGATTCTGGCGAATCAACGGAACCGGCGAAGTAAAAAAACATCACCTTCGATCCCCGTTCGAGCGAGAAAGCGATCCCATGAGCGAATTGAGCCATAACGTCGATAAGAAGCTGGTACTAGCTTCAGGGCGTGCCCACCCGGAACTAGCCGAAGAAGTTGCAGCGGCTCTTGGTACCGAACTGCTTCCGGTCAGCGCCTACGACTTCGCCAATGGCGAGATCTACGTACGCTCGGGTGAATCTGTACGTGGCAAGGAAGTCTTCATCATCCAGGCCCACCCGGCACCGCTAAATAACTGGTTGATGGAACAGCTGATCATGGTTGACTCCATGAAGCGCGCCTCCGCCCGCCGCATTACTGTAGTTGCACCGTTCTACCCTTACGCACGTCAGGACAAGAAGGGCCGTGGCCGCGAGCCGATCTCGGCACGCCTTGTGGCGGATATGTTCAAGGTTGCCGGTGCGGATCGCATCATGAGCGTGGATCTGCACACCGCGCAAATCCAGGGCTTCTTCGATGGCCCGGTTGATCACCTCTTCGGTATCCCGCTACTCGCCGACTACATCCGCGATGCTGTGGGCGACGAGCCGGTGACCGTTGTCTCCCCGGATACCGGTCGCGTACGCGTGGCCGAGCAGTGGGCCGAGCGTCTTGGCGGTGCACCGCTGGCATTCGTCCACAAGTCTCGTGACCTCACGGTTCCGAACCAAGCCGAATCCAAGACCGTTGTTGGTCAGGTTGAGGGTCGTACCTGTGTCTTGATCGATGACATGATCGACACCGGTGGCACCATTGCCGGTGCGGTCAAGGTTTTGAAGGACGCCGGAGCCAAGGATGTCATCATCGCGGCAACGCACGCAGTCTTCTCGGATCCGGCAACTCAGCGTCTGGCCGAATGTGGTGCCCGCGAAGTAGTTGTTACCAACACCCTTCCGATTCCGGAATCCAAGCGATTCCCGACCCTGAAGGTCCTTTCGATTGCTCCATTGCTGGCACGCGCCATCAAGGAAGTATTCGAAGACGGCTCGGTGACCAGCCTCTTTGACGGCAACGCCTAAAGTTTAGAGTTACGTATTCATATGGGGTTCTTCCGCGCCGCCGGCGTGGGAGGGCCCCTATGGCGTTAAAATGAGGCCCAGTGCTCCGGGCGCTGACCAGTGATTTCTTGGTGGAGCACCAAGCCTGCTAAAATAGTTGATTGTGCCCAGGCGAGGGAACCACATGAGAATGTGGGTCCGTTATCGACGAGGCTAGAAACGCACTAGCGTCCTTCTCCTTGAAAAGGAATCGGATGGTGATGCTTCTAGGCCCGAGCGGGGCAAGAACCAATTCATCATCTTCCTTTAGGAGAACATCATGGCTAACACCATCAAGCTTGACGCCTCACTGCGCACCGACTTCGGTAAGGGTGCCGCACGACAGGCCCGCCGCGCAGGCCAGATCCCTGCAGTTATCTACGGTCACGGTACCGAAGCTGTTCGCATCCTGCTTCCGGCAGCTGCAACCACCCTTGCTGTTCGCGGCTCCAACGCCCTGCTGAACATCTCGGTTGAGGGCGAAGAAACCATCACCCTGGTGAAGGACATCCAGCGTCACGCACTGCGTCAGACCGTTGACCACCTTGACCTGCTGATCGTCAAGAAGGGCGAGAAGGTTATCGTTGAGGTTTCCGTTCGCATCGAAGGCGAACTCACCGCTGGCTCTGCACTGTCCCTGGACCACGCTGTTATCGCAGTTGAAGCAGAAGCTATCGCCATCCCGGAGCACGTTGTTGCAAACATCGCTGGCGTCAAGGCCGGCTCGCAGATCCTTGCTTCGGACCTGATCCTCCCTGAGGGCACCGCACTTGCCATCCCAGGCGACGTTGTTGTTGCAACCATCGATGCAGCAGCGTCGTCTTCGGAAGATGAAGAAGTAGCATCTGCCGAGTAGTCTTCAGGTATTCTTCATCGCATGACTAGCGATACCTGGCTTGTAGCCGGGCTCGGAAACCCCGGGCCCGGCTACATGCATAACAGGCACAATGTCGGACAGATGGTTGTTGATGAATTAGCCACCAGAATTGGTGGAAAATTCAAAACCCACAGCTCGCGCGCTCAAATTCTTGAGGGCCGGTTGGGGATTGGTGGACCAAAACTTATTTTGGCTAAGCCCATGACGTATATGAACCTCTCTGGAGGACCGGTAGGAAACCTCGCTAAGTTCTTTGGTGTTTCGCCGGACCACGTGATTGCGGTTCATGATGAGATCGATATTCCCTTCGACGCTGTGAAGCTTAAGCTCGGCGGCGGTGAAGGTGGGCACAATGGCCTACGCGATATTTCTAAGGCGTTGGGCACCAAAGACTACCTGCGTGTACGCGTAGGAGTGGGACGTCCACCCGGACGCATGGAAACAGCAGACTACGTTCTGAAAGATTTTTCGAAGGACGAGAAAAAGTCGCTGCCGTTTTTGATCGACAACTCGGCAGACGCTGTCGAAGAAATTGTTCGATCGGGCTGGGATGCTGCACAGAAGAAAATTAATACTACGTAATACCCAATGATCGAAATGTGTGAACAAGATTCCGGGCGAGCACCTCTCTGTGGTGGGAAGACTCGCCGGGTACTGATCGATTTGTTCGATTATCATGTTGCTCATACACTGAACTAGTGCCATTTTGGTCCCAAAGCAAGGGGCCGGTAACAGGCGGCCTCCGAGACTGGGCCACCCCCAACCTGTTTCCGGCCTCTTTTTTGTTCCCTAAAATTGGTCGGTAAGGCACGGCTTACGTGCGGCCTCACCGTGATACGTGGAATAATTAGCGAAGAAAATGATGCCGTAATCACAAATGAGTGCTAGTTGAAATCTGCTTTGTCAGCAGTTCGGCACTCGGCACGGCATGAACGCAGACTTCGGAGGATTCCATGACATCTAGTGCCACGCACCCAAATCACGATGACAGTATCCAACCGATCAACGACATCGAAGCATCGCGCCTACGTGCCGATTTCCCCATCCTTGAACGTACTATCAACGGTTCGGCGCTGATCTATCTAGATTCCGGTGCTACCTCACAGAAGCCCACCTGCGTCTATGAGGCAGAACAGCAGTACTACGAGACCTTTAACGCGGCAGTTCACCGTGGAGCCCACTCTTTGTCGGTGGAAGCAACGGATATCTTTGAACAAGCCCGCAGCACGGTTGCGCGCTTTATTGGTGCCAAAGACAATGAGCTTGTCTGGACCTCAAACGCTACCGAGGCGTTAAACCTCATCACCTACTCGTTCGCCAATGCCAGTGCCGGTCTCGGGGGCGAAGCTGCACGCCAATTTGCGCTGGGCCCGGGGGATGAAATCGTCGTGACCGAGCTCGAACACCACGCAAACCTTATCCCATGGCAGGAACTGGCTTTCCGCACCGGTGCCACGCTGAAATACATTCCAGTGGATGAGCATGGTGTGCTGCGCATGGAATTAGCCGGTGAGATCATCACCGAACGCACCCGCATCCTTGCCTTCACCCACGTCTCGAACGTCTTGGGCACCATCACCGAGGTTCCCAAGTTGGTTGCCCTAGCAGCTACAGTTGGCGCGCTAACAGTCTTGGATGGCTGTCAATCGGTTCCGCACCTACCGGTCGACGTCAAGGCACTGGGAATAGATTTCATGGCGTTCTCCGGACACAAGATGCTCGGCCCCACAGGAATCGGCGGACTCTATGGGCGAGCAGAACTTCTTGATGCCATGCCACCGTTTTTGACCGGTGGTTCAATGATCACCTCGGTCACCATGGAAAAAGCCGAGTATCTTCCCTCACCCATGCGCTTTGAAGCAGGTACCCAGCGCATCGCCCAGGCCCACGGGCTAGCAACTGCCGTTGGGTATCTCGATGAAGTCGGTATGAACCGCATCGAAGCCTGGGAAGAACACCTGGGCCAACGCATGATCAGCGGATTGCAGAGCATCGATGGAGTTACGCTTCTGGGCCCCGGAACCGGGGTTACCCGGATTGGTACCGCTCCCTTTGCCGTGCAAGGGGTACACCCACACGATGTTGGCCAGTTCCTCGATGCGCGCGGCATTGCCGTGCGCGTAGGTCACCACTGTGCTCAGCCCCTGCACCGCGCACTAGGCGTGAACTCGAGCACCAGGGCAAGTACTTATCTTTACAACACCACTAGCGACATCGACGCGTTGCTCAACGCCGTGGCCGACGTGCGCGGATACTTTGGAGTGAGCTCATGAGCGAACTAGACCAGCTGTACCAGCAGATCATTCTTGACCATGCCAAGGCCCGGAAAGGCGATGGTCTGCTTGAGGGCGCCCCGGGCACCCAAACCGGCGAGTCGATGCAGCACAATCCCGTATGCGGCGATCAGATTCGCCTGCGCGTCCATATGGAGGGCAGCATCATTAAAGATGTTTCCTGGGAAGGAGATGGTTGTTCGATCTCCATGGCCTCGGCCTCGGTGCTTACCGAACTTGCCAGCGGGCATGAACGCGAAGAATTCTTGAACGTGCTTGGAGAATTCCGAGAACTCATGCGATCACGCGGCACCATGGCCGGAGATGAAGAAATTCTTGAAGATGCGGCGGCCTTTGCTGGCGTCTCCAAGTTCCCGGCTCGGGTCAAATGCGCGATGTTGGCCTGGGTCGCCGCGGAAGCTGCGCTCCTTGCCGCTAACAGCTAAGAACCCGACATAGCGACTTATTGACAACGTAAGTGTGGCTCCGTACCAAGAAAATCTTGGTACGGAGCCACACTTACGTTTAATACTTAGTGCCTAAGGCCTATTGGAAGATATCCGGGATGCCGTCATGGTCTTTATCGACGGCATTGCGCTGTGCGATCTGCTTATAGCGACGGTTACGCGGGATCAACCACAACGAACCCAAGACCGCAGCGGCGAGCGAACCCATGAGAATAGCTACCTTGGCGTGATCATAGTGTGGTGAGGCAAGACCGAACGAAAGCTCGGAAACTAGCAACGAGACGGTGAATCCGATACCCGCGAGCAGGGTGACACCAAAGAGATCTCCCCACTTCACATCCGGGTCAAGGTTCGCCTTGGCGCTGCGAGTGACCAGCCACGTTGAACCCATGATGCCCAGCGGCTTACCGAAGATCAGACCCAACACAATGCCCCACAGCACCGGGTCACCGAGTGCCGAAGCAATTCCATCGGCACCACCAATTGCAACACCGGCTGCGAAGAATGCGAAGACGGGGACACAGAAACCACTGGAAAGTGGGCGGAAACGGTGCTCAAACTTCTCGGCTAGACCCGGCTTTTCTGGTTCATCACGGCGCAAGACCGGAACACAGAAGCCAAGCACAACACCGGCGATGGTCGCGTGAATACCGGAACCAAACACCAAGGCCCAAGTCATGATGCCCAAGGGCAACAGGATCAGCCACGGTGCCCAACGCTTGGAGGCGAAGAACTTGGGCCACTTGTGGGTCAGGAAGGTGTAGAGCGCGATCGGTGCCAGAGCCATGAGCAGGTAGGGTGGACGCAGATCATCGGTGAAGACAAACGCGATAATGACAATGGCAATCAGGTCATCAACCACGGCTAGAGTCAGCAAGAAAATACGTAGTGGGGATGGCAAGTTTGAACCAATGACCGCCAATACCGCTACCGCGAAGGCAATGTCGGTTGCGGTAGGAATTGCCCAACCGCGTAGTGTCTCTCCACCGCTGCTGAGGTTGAGAGCAACAAAGATCAATGCCGGAACTAGCACGCCACCAAAGGCCGCGGCTACCGGAACCACCGCACGTTTGAAATCGCGCAGATCCCCGGCAACAAATTCCTTTTTCAGTTCAAGACCAACAAGGAAGAAGAACACCGCAAGCAAGCCATCGGCTGCCCAATGGCCCAAGGAAAGATTTAGATCAATGCCTGCAACTTCAAAACCAATCGTGAAGTCACGCAAGGCAAAGTAAGCGTTCGATGCAGATGAATTGGCCCAAATGATGGCAACTACCGCGCCGATGATCAGCACTAGGCCGCCAACGGTTTCCTTACGAAGGATCTCGCCGATGCGCAGGTGTTCGGCATAGCTACCGCGGCCAAGAATGGTCCGTGATTTAGGGGTGGGGGGTTGAGGCAGGCTCATGAATTTCTATCAATTCTTTTCGGGGTCAACTGAACTATCGCCGACCAGACTTCCCGGCACACCGTTGACAACCCTAACGTGTTTTTGACGGAAAAATACCAAAATGACCAAAATTGATGCTCCAACAAGTGTTCCAAGCGTATTTGCAAGCACATCAAGAACGCTTGCGCTCCGCTGGGCAAAGAACACCAATTGCGCGGATTCAATGGCCGCAGAAAGCGCAAACCCCAGCGTTGTTGTTTTCAAGATGCGCCATTTTTTGAACAGCTGAGCAACTAAAAATCCAAGTGGAAGAAACATCACAACATTTGAGAGCCACTCGACCAGAGCATAGTTAAACCATCGCGGAATCCCATGCTCGTGCAACCAGCCCAAGATCAAACTGAGCTGTTTACCCGAAGACTGATCAACGGGAGTTGGCCACAACACCACAAGGGCCAAGGCCACCAGATAGAGCACTAAAAGACTCAGTAAAATTCGATGGCCCGGGCGCAACATCTTGAACATCGTCTCAGATCGATTCGCTTTGGCTAATTCCGGCCGAGAACCCCACGGCTCTCGGCCAGAACGTAGCTGTGAATGTGTTAGCCGCGTTCAATCCACGAGGAAACCTTGGCGCCCTGCAGGGTCAAGGCCTTGGAAATGAACGGCTCGGCAGCAGCAGCGATCTTGCCGCCAACAAAGGGGATCGAGGAAGAAACAGTAGCATCAATGCCAAGTGCGGAACCCTGTGCTGTTGCACGCAACGATTCGCTGCCTGCAACGGAAACCGGAAGCGATCCGACGGTGACCTTTAAGGTTGCCTCGCGGGAACCATCGGACGCCGGGGCGCTCCATGATTCAACTTGAGTTACCTCAACGCTCTGGCCAACAAATTTGCGAGCGATTTCCGGTGCACGGTCGGTAGGTAGTGCGCGCACGGTGGTCAGCGTGAATGCTGCAGCGGTGTCGCCAGCAATTTCAAAGCTCTTGAGCTCTCCGCCCACCAAGGAGGTCAGGTGCTCCGCAAAGGCGCGGTCGGTCAGGGTGGCGATGACTGCCTCGGGGGCATGCATCAAATCGGTTGTGGCGTTAAGGGCCATGGGGCAAACTCCGTAAAATAGATCGGCCGAAGCAAACTTTCTTGCGCATCCTAGAGTACCCGGCTCATCTGACAAGAGCTGTACGCTTGAAGTTGCGTACCCCCGGGATCCATCTGGATTCCCGGGTAGTTGTGTTGTATTTGGAACCAGAAAATCTTGAAAGGTAACTAGTCGATGGCGCTTCATGGTCTGCGCAGTGCATTGCGAGCCGATACCTCTTTCTCACGGGTGCATTCAAATGCTGCAACAGACTATGCGGCACGTGCTAATCAACTTGAGATCGCGGCCCCCTCTGGGATGCGACCGGTAATCACCGCCGAAATTATTGAGGCACTACACACCAAAGTTTCTGGCGGAATCGTTCTTGCGGTGACCTCCACGGGACGTGAGGCCGAGGAACTCGTTGCCGGTCTTGCCAGCTATCTGCCCGAAAAAGCGGTCGTCGAATTCCCCTCCTGGGAGACGCTGCCGCATGAGCGACTTTCCCCACGCTCGGACACGGTGGGTCGCCGCCTAGCGGTTTTGCGTCGCTTGGAACTCAAGGATCCGTTGCTGCAGGTCATCGTTGCGCCGATTCGAGCCGTCATTCAACCCCTGGTTGCAGGACTTGGCAAACTTGAAACAGTAGATCTGAAGGTTGGTGATGAATACGCCTTCTCCAATGTTGTGCGCTCTCTAGCCGATGCCGCGTACGCGCGTGTTGATATGGTGACCCACCGTGGTGAATTTGCCGTCCGTGGTGGCATCCTCGATGTCTTTCCACCCACCTATAACCACCCGGTACGCATTGATTTCTTTGGTGATGAAATCGATGCGATGCGTTTCTTCTCAATTGCCGATCAGCGCTCACTTGACCATGAACCGCCATTGTCGATTCAGGCGCCACCGTGCCGCGAACTGCTGATCACCCCCTCCGTCATGTCCAAGGCCGCCAAGCTGCAAGAACAAATGCCCGCGGCGCGTGACATGTTGGCCAAGATTGCCGGCGGCGTTGCCGTTGAAGGCATGGAGTCTTTGGCTCCGGTACTTGTCGAAGCGATGGTGCCGCTGCTGAGCCAACTGCCAGCACAATCAATTGCCTTGGTGATGGAACCCGAGCGTGTGCGTGCTCGCGCCCATGATCTTGAGGCAACGAATGCCGAGTTCCTGGCCGCGGCCTGGGCTACTGCCTCAGATGGAGGGGCTGCCCCGCTTGATCTTTCACAGGCCCAAGCCCAAGCAGCGGCCGACGAACTTGAAGCAGGGAACTTCACCTCCCTGACGCAAACACTTCTCGATGCCCAAAACGCGCAGGTCTCATGGTGGTCACTGACCTCGCTGGGTACCGATACCGAACTGGTTCCCGAAGTTGACGCGGTTCGTATTGATGCTCGTGAACCGCGCGGCTACCAAGGCGATGTTGCCGAAATGATGCAGTTCATTTCCTCACGCATCAAGGATGACTGGCGCATTGTTGTTGCAACCGATGGACCAGGCCCTGCCCAACGCCTTGCCGAGCTCTTCCACGACGCGAACATTCCAACTCACCGCATTGCCTCCCTCGATGAGCAACCCACCGAGGGACTGATCGAGATCACTACGGGTCAGGCGGGCCGTGGTTTCGTACTAGATTCTTTGAAACTTGGTCTGCTGACCGAGGCCGATCTGCTGGGTCGCTCTAGCGCCTATGCGCCGCGCGGTGCCAAGCGTATGGCTGCCAAACGGCGTAATGCTGTTGACCCGCTATCCCTGGTGGAGGGCGACTATGTGGTTCACGAACAGCACGGTATTGCCAAGTTTGTTGAACTCATCGCCCGTAAGGTGGCCGGTGGGGCGGAAGCCAAGCGCGAATATTTGGTTCTTGAGTATGCGCCGTCAAAGCGTGGCGCACCGGGGGATAAGCTCTTTGTTCCCACCGACCAACTTGATCAGATCACTCGTTATGTCGGTGGCGAGACACCAACACTGTCCAAGATGGGTGGATCGGACTGGGCCAGCACCAAGTCCAAGGCGCGCAAAGCGGTCAAGGAGATCGCTGGGGATCTGATCCGGCTTTACTCCGCCCGCATGGCGACCCGCGGGCACACCTTTGCCAAGGACACCCCGTGGCAGTCCGAGCTTGAGGAAGCCTTCGCCTATGTGGAGACCCCGGACCAGCTGACCACCATCAACGAAGTTAAAGCGGACATGGAACGCGAAATCCCCATGGACCGGCTCATCTCCGGCGATGTAGGCTTCGGCAAGACCGAGATTGCCGTACGAGCAGCATTCAAAGCGGTACAGGACTCCAAACAGGTCGCGGTGTTGGTTCCAACCACGCTGCTGGCCTCCCAACACCAGCAGACCTTCACCGAACGTTACGCCGGCTTCCCGGTGCGCGTACGCACGCTCTCACGCTTCCAAAGCGCCAAGGAGTCTAAGGGCATCATTGAGGAGCTAAAAAACGGCACAGTTGATGTGGTCATTGGCACCCACCGGTTGCTCTCGGACACCGTGCAGTTTAAGGACTTGGGGTTGGTGATTGTCGATGAGGAACAGCGCTTCGGTGTTGAGCACAAGGAACAGCTCAAAAAAATGCGCACCAACGTCGATGTGCTCTCCATGTCCGCAACCCCGATCCCGCGCACCCTGGAGATGTCGCTGACCGGTATCCGCGAGACCTCCACGCTGGCCACCCCGCCGGAGGAACGCCACCCGGTGCTCACCTATGTGGGTCCGCGCACCGACAAACAGATTTCCGCGGCCATCCGCCGCGAATTGATGCGTGACGGGCAGGTGTTCTTCGTGCACAACCGGGTCTCCTCGATCGACAAGGTAGCAGCCGAACTGCGCGAACTGGTCCCCGAGGCCCGGGTGGAGGTGGCACACGGCAAGATGAGCGAATCCCGGCTGGAAAAGATCATCCAGGACTTCTGGGAGAAGAAATTCGATGTGCTGGTCTCTACCACCATCATCGAGACCGGCCTTGATATTTCAAACGCCAATACCTTGATTGTCGATAAGGCGGATAACTACGGGCTGTCCCAGCTGCACCAGTTGCGTGGACGCGTGGGACGTGGCCGCGAACGTGCCTACGCCTACTTCCTCTGGAACGCTGAGAAACCCTTGGGTGAGGTCGCGCTGGAGCGTCTCAAGGCCGTTGCCGCGCACAACGAATTGGGCTCCGGTTACCAGCTGGCCATGAAGGACCTGGAAATCCGCGGTGCCGGTAATCTGCTCGGCGGCGAACAATCCGGGCACATTGCCGGGGTTGGCTTCGACTTGTATCTACGTCTGGTGGGCGAGGCGGTTGCCGATTTCAAGGGCGAGAGCGAGGAAAAGACCGCGGAGATGAAGATCGAGTTGCCGGTGAATGCTCATCTTCCCCACGATTACGTGCCCGGCGAGCGGCTGCGCCTGGAGGCCTACCGGAAGATTGCCGCGGCCACAGACTTTGAGGGGCTCGAGGAGGTGCACGCGGAGCTGGTGGACCGCTATGGTCAGCCGCCGGCACCCGTGGTGAACCTGCTGGAGGTTGCGCGAATTCGTATTCGGGCCCGAGCTCTGGGGCTGACCGATGTAGCAATGGTGGGTAACTTTATTAAGTTTGCCCCGGCGGCTATCCCGAATCTTCCGGATTCGCGCCAGCTGCGTATTGCCCGCATGTATAAGGGCGCTGCCGATAAGCAGGCCTTGGAGGCAATCTTCATTCCCAAGCCCAAATCTTCCCCGGTGGGTGGGCGGGATCTTGTTGATGAGCAGATTCTTGAGTGGGTTTCCTCGGTGCTTTCAAATATCTTTGAGCCGGAACCGCTGCGCGTTAAGAGCTAAGGGTGGCTTAGGAAACCAGCGACAGATGGCTGTGTCCCCACACCAAAGCGGTGGGGGACACAGCCATCTGTTAATGACTTGTGTTGAAGTCTTACTTCTCGGTCTTTTCGCCGTGGTGAATCAGAACAGGGCAGTGCGCGTGGGCAGCAAGCGAACTGGAAACCGAACCGAGGAGCAGCCCCTTGAAGCCTCCGCGACCGCGGGTTCCCATGATGAGCATCGCTGCGTCCTTTGAGGCATCAATCAGGGTTGGTGCCGCAGGACCCATGACTACTTCGCGCGTCAGGTTTTCCGGCACATTCTCACCGAAGGCCTGGGTGATTGCTGCATCCAGTGCGGTGCGGGCATCTGCTTCGGGGGCCCAATCGGGGGTGTAGTCTTCAAGCGCAATGCGCGGCAGCCATGATGCAAACGCCTGCAGTTCGTGCCCCAGCGCCTTGGATAGTGGTGCTGCGTAGCGTAGGGCTTCAATTGACTGAGGCGATCCGTCAACACCAACGATGATTTTGGTGCTTGGGGTGTTTTCCATGTGAAGCTCTCATTTCTGCAGCTAGCGGATCTATATCGGATCACCAATGATCCGTTGACTTCATCATACCCGTCATCGTCAGGCCTTTTCTACGTGCTGTAGAAATGTTGCTGAGGGTGATGCCAGAAGACTTTTCATGCTCCGAGTACCCGATTAAACAACTCAGGACGCCTACTTCCCCCCCGTGCCACCACAACGCTGCGGGGGATGGGGGAAGTAAGCGTCCTGAAGGGAGTTGAAACGCCCTACTTCTTTGAGGCTGCCTCGGCGGGATCGCGATCCGAGATGCCCATGATGTGCTGCGGAATTGCGAAAGCCAGCACGAAGAGCACGAAGCAAGAAATGCCCGGGATCCAAGCATTTTCCAGCGTCCAGAACGACAGCGAGTAGATCGCGCCGCAGAAGATGGCCAGGAAGACGATAGTAGCGATCAGGTTACCAACGAAGCGTCCCTGACCCGAGTGGGCCAGATTCTTGCCGTTCGAGTACACAGCGATTCTCCTTGAAAGTATGTTCTATGCCGAGGGACGTACGAGGATTAGTAGCCTTCGGTTCCGAGTTCACCCTCTACAATAGCAACTCCGGAGCTCGAACCGAGCCTCGTGGCCCCGGCAGCAATCATTGCGCGCGCAGTTTCAAGTGAACGTACACCGCCCGAGGCCTTGACCCCGAGGTCGGGACCGACGGTTGCGCGCATTAATGCTACGTCTTGCAGTGTTGCTCCACCTCCGGCAAACCCGGTTGAGGTCTTCACAAAGTCGGCTCCGGCACTCACCGATGCGCGGCAGGCCAACACCTTTTCATCGTCGGTCAGTAGCGAGGTTTCGATGATGACCTTCAAAATGGCGCCACTTTCGTGAACCGCATCGGCGATCGCCGAAATATCTGCAACCAGGGCCGCCTCGTCTCCGGCCTTGGCCGCAGCGATATTGATGACCATATCGATTTCCTTGGCACCATCGGCAATTGCTCCGCGAGCCTCAAAGACCTTTGACGCGGTGGTGGTGGCACCAAAGGGGAATCCAATGACCGAGCACGTCAAGACACCGCTGCCGGCCAACGCCTCGGTGACCGTGGAAACCCACAGTGGGTTCACGCATACCGAGAAGAACTTGTATTTTGCTGCCTCGGCACAAATGCGCTGGATATCTGCACCCGATGCGTCAGCAGCCAAGATGGTGTGGTCAATGTAGGAAGCGATGTTGGCGCTCGTTGGTTCGTTGCTCATCAGGTTCTGACTCCTTGAGATAGGTAGGCCGTGGGGGGCATGGGAAAAATGAAATGAGTACCTTGGGCGAGGAACTGGCGCTACCGTAAAAAATGGTAGGTCTACGTTCTCACCGGATTCTTGATCGGGAGCTATCCGGCCAACAGCCGTGAAAGCTCTCGTTTAATGGTGTCCAGCTTTTCTTGACCCGCTACGCGCAAGGATGGCAGCTGCTGCGCGTCCGTGGCCTGCGAAATAATTTCGAGGTAGCACTTGAGTTTTGGTTCCGTTCCCGAGGGACGAATGATCACACGGGTATTGGCCTCGGTCAGAAATAGCAGCCCATCGGTGGGTGGCAGGTGAGCGCCTAAACTCAAATCCTCGAACTGGGCAACGGTTTCACCAGCTAATTCCCTAGGTGGGTTGGCACGTAACGACTCCATCATGGTTCCCAGTAGCCCCAGATCTTTGACCCGCAACGATAATTGATCGGTTTGGTGGGCGCCGTGAGCCAAAGCCAGCGCATCTAGTACCTGCGGGAAGCCGGAATTCGCTGCCTTGAGCTCGGCAGCGTATTCGGCAAGTAGCAGGGCCGCTGAAATGCCATCCTTGTCACGGACCAAATCCGGAGCAACGCAATAGCCAAGGGCTTCTTCGTAACCGTATGCCAGGTCGGGGGTGCGTGAAATCCATTTGAATCCGGTCAACGTCTGCCGATGCCCCAAGCCCCGCAGTGCAGCAATCGAGGCAAGCATGCGAGAAGAGACTATTGAGTTAGCAAAGACCGAGTCCTGGGAAGCCGTTTGGGCGATGCGTGTGCCCAGTAACCATCCGACCTCGTCCCCGCGCAGCATTCGCCATCCGGTGTCCGGGAAGTTTACCGCCGCGGCACAACGATCGGCATCGGGGTCATTGGCAATCACCAGATCTGCGCCGGTGCGCTGGGCTAGGGCCACCGCAAGATCTATGGCCCCGGGTTCTTCCGGATTGGGAAAAGCCACGGTGGGAAAATCAGGATCCGGGTGTTCTTGTTCGGCAACGATTGCCACGTGAGAAAAACCTGAAGCGGCAAAGCCGGTGGCCATGGTGTGCCCACCAACTCCATGCATGGGAGTCAGCACTATTTTTAGTGCAGCACGTGCCAGGGCAAGATCCGCCGTTGGCGCATCCTCAATAGCCGTGAGCAGCCCGGTGATCTTTTCAAGGTATGCGGCCTCAATATCACCGGGTTCGGCCCGGCCCGGCAGGACCTTCCATCCGGTGTGTGCGAGTGCAATATCGATCATTGGTTCATCGTGATTGATTTGGGCCGCGATCTGCGCATCGGCAGGGGTGACGATCTGCGCACCGGAACCCCAGCCGGGCTCGGCCTTGCCGCCCAGATACACCTTGTACCCATTATCTGCCGGTGGATTATGGCTTGCGGTGACCATGATCCCGGCATCGGCCGCAAATTCTCGCACCGCCCAGGCCAGCACGGGAGTAGGAAGAGCCATCGGCATCAAAGAAACCGTGATCCCCGCCGCGGTAAGGATGGCCGCCGACTCGGAAGCAAAAACATCGGAGTTGTAGCGCGCATCAAAACCAATGACTGCCGAGGGCACATAGGTGCCCTTGGCGCGCTGACGTAGGAAGCGGCCGATCCCCGCAGCGGTACGCCGCACCACCATTGAATTCATCCGGTTAGGTCCCGCGCCTAGTTCTGCTCGCAACCCGGCCGTACCAAAGGCAAGGTTTCCGGCAAACCTATCGGCAAGCTCCAGCGCAGCGCTGTCATCACCGCTTCGAACCTTTTCACATAACTGCCGCAGCTGGGCCTGGGTGTTTTCATCGGGGTCCTGCTGTGCCCACGCGCTGGCGCGCTCAAGGAGCTCGGTGAGTGAAGGGTCCTGCATCATCGGATGGTTCCTTTGAAAAATGCTGCGGCGGTCAGGGGAGCTTGTTTAGAGCTTGGCGATGATCTGCGCCAAGAGGGCCGAAATGCGTGGCCCTGCTGCGGCTCCGGCTTCGATGACTTCCTCGTGGCTCAAAGCTGTCTTAGAGATGCCCGCGGCAAGGTTGGTGACCAGCGAGATGCCAAAGACTTCCATGCCTGCATGGCGTGCTGCAATTGCTTCAAGCGCCGTTGACATGCCAACCAGGTCGGCACCGATAACCTTTGCGTACTGCACCTCGGCCGGGGTCTCGTAATGCGGGCCGGTGAACTGGGCATAGACACCCTGATCGAGGGTGGAATCTACCTCACGGGCAAGATCGCGAATGCGTGAAGAGTATAGATCTGTTAAGTCAACGAATGTTGCGCCCTCCAGCGGGGAGGTGGCGGTGAGGTTAATATGATCGGCAATCAGTACCGGAGTCCCGGGGGTCCAGGCCGGGTTCAAACCGCCACAGCCATTGGTCAGCACCATGGTCTTGGCCCCGGCGGCTGCTGCGGTGCGCACTCCGTGAACAACCGCGCGTACGCCCTGACCTTCATAGAAGTGGGTACGTGCACCGAGCACCAGCACGCGCTTGCCTCCGGTGGTCAGCACCGAAGAGATGGTTCCAACATGGCCCGGGACCGAGGCTGCATGGAAGCCGGGAAGTTCCGTGGCCTCGATGCGGTGGGTTGTTTCACCGATGAGGTTTGCGGCATCCCCCCAGCCGGAGCCCAGCACCAAGGCAATGTCGTGGGAAGGTACACCGGTAATGTCGGCGATCTTGTGGGCGGCGGCGGTGGCCAGGGCAAAGGGGTCAATAGCGTTATCCATCACGAGGTTAAACCTACAGCTGTAAGCGCTTAATGTCAGCTAGTTAGCCACCACACACCACACGGTGTTAGAACCGCTAGTAACCATCGGACACCCAAGAATTGATCTCAGGTGGGCACGAGAAACCCAAGGGTTGTGCACTATTGGCTTAGGTAGGGGAGAATAAGGGATCGTGAGTGCACAACACGATTTCAGTTCCCATAGGCTTGTAATTCTAGGTGGCGGCCCCGGCGGCTATGAGGCGGCCATGGTTGGCGCTCAGCTTGGAGCGCAGGTCACCATCGTCGAACGCGCGGGAATGGGCGGCTCGGCCGTTTTGACCGACGTAGTTCCTTCTAAAACGCTGATCGCCACCGCGGATGCCATGCGCCGCGTCTCGGGCGCGCGTGAATTCGGTGTCAAGGTTGGTGAAGATACCACCGAAGCCGTTGCAAACCTTTCAATAGTCAACGCTCGACTGCTCAAGCTTGCCCGGGATCAGTCCTCGGACATCCATGTTGGCCTTGAACGCGTTGGAGTACGCGTTGTCATTGGCGAAGGCAAGCTTCTCGATGCCAAAACCGTTGAGGTATCGCGTGCCGATGGCAGCACCGAGCGCATTGAGGCAGACGCCCTGCTCATCTCCGTTGGCGCACACCCGCGCGAACTGCCCACCGCGGTTCCCGATGGGGAGCGAATCTTCAACTGGACCCAGGTCTACAATCTTAAAGAAATCCCCGAACACCTGATCGTCATTGGTTCCGGTGTTACGGGTGCCGAGTTCGCCTCGGCCTACAACCTTCTGGGCACCAAGGTCACGCTGGTCTCCTCGCGTGATCGCGTGCTTCCGGGTGAAGATGCTGATGCGGCCGAGGTCTTGGAGGAGGCCTTCAAGCGCAATGGCGTCAATGTGGTGGCACAGGCTCGTGCGGAGGCAGTGGTCCGCGACGGCGACGTCGTGCGGGTAACCCTTGGTGACGGTCGTGTGCTGGAGGGTAGCCACTGCCTGGTAGCCGTGGGTTCCATCCCGAACACCGCTGACATCGGACTCGAGGCCGCTGGCGTGCAGCTGACCGAGTCGGGCCACATCAAGGTCGATGGTGTTTCGCGCACCACCGCCACCAACGTCTACGCGGCAGGTGACTGCACCGGGGTGTTCGCACTTGCCTCGGTAGCAGCAATGCAGGGCCGCATCGCGATGGCTCACCTGCTTGGTGACTCCGTGAAACCGCTGAAGCTCAACGAGGTCTCCTCAAACATCTTCACCTCCCCGGAGATTGCCACCGTCGGTGTTTCCCAGCGCATGGTGGCCGAAGGCAAGTACCAAGCGGACATCATCAAGCTGGATCTTGCGACAAACGCACGCGCCAAGATGATGAACATCGACCAAGGTTTCGTGAAGATTATTTCGCGTCGTGGATCGGGCACCGTCATCGGTGGTGTCGTGGTTGCCCCGCGCGCCTCGGAGTTGATTTTCTCGATCGCGCTGGCGGTGCACAATAAACTGCACGTTGATGATGTGGCTGAGACTTTCTCGGTCTACCCGTCGCTTTCCGGTTCGATTTCCGAGGCCTCGCGCCGCCTGCACGTACATCTCTAAATAACTACACACGCCCTCTCAACAGGCCGGTGGCAAAACTTTCGAGTTTTGCCACCGGCCTGTTGGTGTGTGAGGTGTGTGAAGAGAGCTTGACTATTTTTTGACGATGCCCAATGCCTGTGATGTGGGGCTCATGGATCCGAGGAAATGTTGATAAATCATCATAAAGTGTCCACATATTGGACGGTCTCGTCCAACTGCTGAACACAGACCTAAGATTGAGGGTAGTTATATCCATACCCCCAGAGAATTCTGAGTCATGTCTTCAACAGCACCGGTCACGACACCCCAGGCGAACACCCGGGGACGCGTGTTATTTGCCAGCCTCATTGGTACAACCATTGAGTTCTTCGATTTCTATGCCTATGCCACAGCATCGGTACTAGTCTTCCCGACGCTCTTCTTCCCGAACGCCTCGAACGTGAATGCAATTCTTTCCTCGTTCGCCATTTTCGGTGTCGCCTTTATTGCACGTCCCGTGGGCTCGGTACTCTTTGGGCACTTTGGCGACAAGATTGGCCGCAAGGGAACCCTTGTTGCTTCGCTGCTGTTGATGGGTATCGCAACGTTCCTGATCGGCTTCCTGCCACCGGCGCAGGGTAACTTCGTGGTCCTAGCACCACTGATGCTGGTGCTCCTACGCTTTGCACAGGGCCTGGCTCTGGGTGGCGAATGGTCGGGTGCCGCGCTGCTGGCCACCGAAAACGCGCCCGCTAACAAGCGAGCCATCTACGGCACCTTCCCGCAGCTAGGTGCCCCCATCGGCTTTATTATCGCCAATGTCATCTTTGTGGTGCTGCAGACAACCTTGACCGACGCACAGTTCATGTCTTGGGGCTGGCGTATTCCGTTCCTGCTGTCCGCGGTGATGGTCGCCGTTGGCCTGTGGGTGCGACTTAAGCTGGTTGAATCTGCATCATTCACCAAGGTTGTCGAGCAGAAAAAGGTTGCCAAGTCTCCGTTTAAGGTGACCATGAAGTACCACTGGCGCCCCACCCTTGCCGGCACATTCATTATGTTGGCGACCTACGTGCTCTTCTACCTGATGACCTCCTTCACGCTGACCTACGGTACGGCTCCGGCAACGGTAGAGGCCGCGCGTGCCGCAGCCGAAGCCAAGGGCAAGGTCTTTGATGCAGCGGCAGAGGCAGCCTTTGCCCCGGGCCTTGGCATTGCACGTCCCGAATTCCTGACCATGCTGATTATCGGTGTTGTCTTCTTCGGTATCTTCACCGTTGTTTCGGGTCCGCTGGCCGAAAAGTTTGGCCGACGCAAATTCTTGATTGCCGTAACTCTGGGGATTTTGGTCTTCGGTTTGGCATGGACGTTCATGTTCGGCCCGGGTAAGGCCGCCGCGATGGTTGGACTGATCGTGGGCTTCACCCTGATGGGCCTGACCTTCGGGCCCATGGCCGCTTATCTTCCCGAGCTCTTCCCCTCCAACGTTCGCTACACCGGATCGGCTGTTGCCTACAATATGTCTTCGGTGATCGGTGCGGCCCCGGCCTCCTTCGTGGCAATTGCCCTGTGGCAATTCGGTGGTGGAAATACCGTCTGGGTTGGTGTCTACCTGGCCATTGGCGCGGTACTGACGCTCATCGCCTTGTTCCTGACCAAGGACACAACACACGTCGACTACGAGAACAACGTCTCCTAGCTCGAAATCGCTGCGGAACGCGATAACTACCGCAAGCACACTTCCGGCGTCCAGTTCCCTCACAAGGGGAACCCTGGGCGCCGGAGGCGGTTAACTCACGTGCGTTATTCGCCAACTACCCCATCAAGGCATTCGCGCAGCAAGTCCGCGTGCCCGTTGTGCCGTGAATACTCCTCGATCAGATGGGTAAGGATCCAACGAACCGAGACCTCACCATGACCGGTGATGTGCACCGTTGCTTCCATGGATTCCTGGCTCAGCGCAGCATCGCTAAACGCAGTTTCCTTATGCCAGACCCGCCACGACTTTGGCACCAGCTCGGTTTGATTGTAGGGAAACTCAAAATCTGTGTCATTGCCATCGGCATGCCAATAGAGTTGCTTCTTTGACTGCCCCAGCAGATGGATGCGCACCCAAAATCGTTCAACATCACTTAGATGCCGCAGTAACCCCAGCAAAGACATGGCTGAGGGTGGGACAGATCGGGTAGCCAGCTGGGCATCGGTGAGCCCCGCGCACTTGGCGGCAAAAGTTTGGCGTTGATAGGTCAGGAAGCCGAGCAAGGTCTCCCGTTCGCTGCCACAGGGCGGGGGATTGGTGCGCGGGTCAACCTCATCACGTGCGTACATTGGTGTGCCCATAAGCAAAGCTTAGGCCTAGCAAGGCAGTAGGGAGCAAGAGATTACTAATTCAAAGCATTGAAATGGATCCCAACGCCATATTTGCATGTACGGGCCACTGGACTGGACCGAGCGCAAAAGGAAGGCCCGAGCGTTTTCGATAAAGAAAACACTCGGGCCCACCTAACGCCTCATTTCAGAGGCCAAACAAGTCATTCACCGATGGTTGCCAGCACGGTACCCGCGGAGACGGTATCCCCGGCAACGGCACTGAGCCCACAGACAATTCCAGCACGGTGTGCGGTCAGCGGCTGTTCCATCTTCATTGCTTCAAGCACGACGATCAAATCACCCTCGGCAACCTCGGCGCCATCCTCTACAGCAACCTTGACGATGGTTCCCTGCATGGGGGAGACCAGATCGGCTCCGGAAGCACCGGTGGATGAGCCGCCACGCGTGGTGCGCTTCTTCTTCTTTGACTTGGTGCCATTGGAAGAGGACAGTGAGCCCAGCGAGGAAGGCAAGACAACCTCAAGACGCTTTCCGCCCACCTCAACGGTGATTGCATTGCGCTCGGATTCCTCGCCCGCGGTACCAGCGGTTGCCGGATCCCAGGCCGGAATATCATTGGTGAATTCGGTTTCAATCCAGCGGGTATGCACCGAGAACGGGCCGGATTCCGGGGTGAATGCCGCATCTGCCATGACTGCACGGTGGAATGGAAGCACCGTGGGCATGCCCTCGATTTGGTATTCCTCAAGCGCGCGACGGGCACGAGCCGCTGCCTGCTGGCGGGTAGCACCGGTGACGATCAGCTTGGCGATCATCGAATCGAAGTTACCGGACACTGTTTCTCCGGCTTCAACGCCGGAGTCAATGCGCACGCCCGGGCCGGTTGGAAGTTTCATGGTGGTGATGGTGCCCGGAGCCGGCATGAATCCGCGGCCTGCATCTTCACCGTTGATACGGAATTCAAACGAGTGACCGCGCACCTCGGGATCGGTGTAACCGAGTTCTTCGCCGCGAGCCAGACGGAACTGTTCGCGTACCAGGTCAATGCCCGTGACTTCCTCGGAAATCGTGTGCTCAACCTGCAGGCGCGTGTTGACCTCTAGGAACGAGATGACCCCGTCCTGGCCTACGAGGAATTCGCAGGTGCCGGCACCCACGTAGCCGGCCTCACGCATGATGGCCTTCGAGGCCTCGTAAAGCCGAGTGTTCTGCTCTTCGGTGAGGAAGGGAGCCGGGGCTTCTTCAACGAGTTTCTGGTTACGACGCTGCAGTGAACAGTCGCGCGTTGAAACAACAACCACGTTGCCGTGTGCATCGGCAAGGCACTGGGTCTCCACGTGGCGCGGGGCATCTAGGAAGCGCTCGACGAAGCATTCCCCACGGCCAAAGGCAGCAACTGCCTCACGGACGGCGGATTCGTAGGCTTCGGGAATTTCTTCGCGGTTACGTACTACCTTGATGCCGCGCCCGCCGCCGCCGTAGGCGGCCTTGATGGCAAGTGGCAGTCCGAATTCATCGGCGAAGGCGAGGACTTCTTCGGTTGATTCAACCGGGTCCTTGGTACCGGGCACCAGTGGGGCGCCAACCTTTTCAGCCAAGTGGCGGGCCTGGACCTTGTCACCGAGCTGGTCGATGGCGTCCGGGGAAGGGCCAATCCAGATGAGCCCGGCGTCGATGACGGCTTGGGCAAAAATGGCGTTTTCGGCCAAGAAGCCGTAGCCGGGGTGGATTGCATCCGCGCCCGAACGCTTGGCGACCTCGATGATCTTTTCGATGCTCAGGTAGGAATCTGCCGCTGTGGCACCACCCAGCGAATAGGCCTCATCGGCAAGACGTGCATGCAGTGCGTCGCGGTCTGGTTCGGCGTAAACGGCAACCGAACCAATACCTTCGTCGCGAGCTGCACGGATAATGCGTACTGCGATTTCTCCGCGGTTGGCGATGAGAACCTTAGTCAACTGACTCATGGCAGGGTGATCTCCTTAAATGTGCTCTTGTGGAGCCTACCCGCGGTTGTGGGATATATACCCACAAAACACCCTGTGTCGGGTGTAAGTCACCTATTTATTGTAGGAAGTCTACAAAAATGGTGCCGACCTCCGCCGCGTACAGGATGAATCTTCAGTCAGCTGGCCAGTGTCCCTCCAGAAACATGCCCGTAGCGGCATGTCTTATCTGGACCGGCTGGCTATTGCCCCTGTGCAATGGCATTGAGCGCCGCGAGATGCTTGCTCCAGGTGTCTCGCCCCTCAGTGGTTAGTGAGAGCCATGTGCGTGGGCGCTTGCCTATGAATCCTTTGCGGATTTTCACGATCCCCGCGCTTTCTAGTGCTGAGGCTTGCCGGCTCAGAACCGAGTCAGAAACCTGCAGATGATCGCGCACCACCTTGAATTCGCTTTCCTCGGTCCCGGCCAGTGCCGCAACCAGGGAAAACCTCACCGGATGCGCTAGATCCTCACATAGTTGGTGGCGTGGATGTTCGACGGCGGTCATTTCTGTGCCTCCAGCCACGTTGCCACGAGCGCGTTGAGCGTGATAGCCCCGGAAACCAACAAGGTGAACCAGAGTGTATCGATGGCAATGGTGGTTCCTAGGCCCACCCCAACGATCCACAGCGCTGCCCAGATGGCCATGAAGCGGATCCAGCGTTTGCTAAACCCCTGCTTGGTCGAGCGGCCGAAGACCATCATGACCACCATGAAAATTCCTAGCCAGATCAGCATCGCGATCAATGGGATGGAAATCAGGGACTGATCGAAGCGCCCCACGAGCCAGAAAGAAATGAGTGAGAGCGAGCTGATGGCACTGAGGCCTAAAAGCATGGTGATGTGAGGCCAGCTGGCTCCTGCACGAGAAGCTGCGCCAAGTCGGCCCGCCTCTTGGAGCATGTCACGCGCCGACTGGGCCGAAATGCCGGGTCCCTCCGCGGGATTGTTTTGCGCCGAGGGGTCGGAGGGGGTGCTGTTGTTGCTCATGCCGATTCACGTTCCTTCTTTTTCACCGAGGCGTAAGTTGAAGACCATACGGCACCGCTCAGGGCCGCAATCGTGGAAGATATAACCAAGAGTCCCTGACTTTGGATGGCTAGCCCATAAATGAACAATGCAGTCATGCAGGCGATTGCCCCGGTGAAACCGATTGCAAGGTAGCGGAAAGTTATCTTTGAGTTCGTTGAGGTGTTCATGATGCTCCTTCGGTACGTTGTTGTATCTACAGCCTAGAAAGTACTTTCCATTTCTGCAAGTACTTTCCGTGAAATTCTTTGATTTTCTCTGGAGAGTGCGACTGGCGCCATGTCGGGATGGCATTTGGGGGATGGGTGAGTGGTGTGGTGCGAAATGCGTGCAGCAAATGCCGGAATCACCGCGAAAAACTCATCATTATTTTCAAAGTGCATTCCATATCGTCCGTAATCCTCGAAGTGCTCAACGAAAACCCTTGTCGATGGATCGAATCTCTGGCAGAGTGACGCAGGTTACACTGTTCGGTTTTCTTGGTTCCCCAACAGAGGAGTGCACTCTTGGCAAAAGATGCGCCACAGCTTCGCCGCGTACTTGGAATGTCAGGCCTAGTTCTATTCGGACTTGCCTACATGGTTCCCCTCGCAGTTTTTGATACCTTCGGCATCGTCACCAATATGACCTCCGGTCATTTGCCGGCCGCATATGTAGTCACAACAATCGCCATGCTTTTTACCGCCTTTAGCTACGGGCAAATGTCGCGAGCCATCCCCAAATCCGGTTCCGCCTACGCCTATGCGCGCAGTGCCTTCGGTGGCGAGATCGGCTTCATGGCCGGCTGGGGACTAATGCTCGACTACGTATTGCTCCCCATGCTCGACGCCATGGTCATCTCGATTTATCTACACGCAAGCTTCCCGGACATCCCGGCGGGGATCTTCATCGTCGCGGTACTTGCACTTTCTACGGCGCTCAACGTTATTGGCATCCGGCTTTTGGTCAAGGCAAACTTCATTCTCATCGCGGTTCAGGTAGTTTTCCTCATTACCTTCTTCGCGCTCGGCCTGCGTGCCGTGGCCCAGGGTGAAGCGCCAAACTTCTTGGCTCCGCTGCTCAGCCCCGCGATGCAGGGCTCGGAGATCTTCGGCGGAGCGGCAATTCTCTGCCTAGCTTTCTTGGGCTTCGATGCCGTATCAACACTCGCCGAGGAAGCCAAAGACCCCAAAAAACAGGTACCCAGGGCCATCATGCTCGTCACGCTCTGCGGTGGCGTCATCTTTACCGCAACTGCCTACATCGCAGCCATCTCATTCCCCAACTGGCAGGACTTTGTTGATATTGAATCCGCGGGACTCGAGGTCATGCAAGACGTCGGTGGCATCGTGCTCGGAGCCTTCTTCGTGGCGGCATATTGCGCTGGTTCATTCGCCTCGGCCATGACCTCGCAGGCCAGCGTCTCACGCATCCTGTATTCGATGGGGCGCGACGGTGTGCTGCCGCGGAAAATCTTTGGCGCGCTGTCCGAACGCTTCCGCACCCCACTGCTGGGTATCCTCTTGGTCGGTGCCATCGGTCTGCTGGGGATCTGGTTGGACCTAGACACGCTGTCCTCAATGATTAGCTTCGGCGCACTCTTTGCTTTCTCGATGGTGAACCTGGCCACCATCAAGCACTTCGTGATCGATAAGCACCAGCGCACCCCGCTAGATCTGCTGCGCTACGGGCTGATCCCGGCCGTCGGTTTCTGCCTGACCGTATGGCTATGGACCTCGCTGTCAGGACTGACCTTCATGATCGGCCTGTCCTGGCTGGCGCTGGGTGCCATCCAGCTCGCCTACATCACCGGTGGATTCAAGCGACGACCGCCGGAACTAGATCCATACGCAGATGTTGAATCCCTGATTCTCGACGATGATCCGGATGTAGGTTCGGCGCTACACCCGGAACTCGACGCGCAGGAGGAACTGAAGAAAGTCCTGAAGTAGGAAAATCACGACCGGGCCCATCTGTTGGCACAAAACCCCTCGGGCGGTGTGAAAGAAGATCTTTCACACCGCCCGAGGGTTTTTATTTGCCTTACCAGCCATCTATTGCTCAGCAGGTTAGGCCCAAATATCGGTAATAGACAATCCAGCTTCATGCAACAATTCACGCAAGGTTGAGACATTGAGTCCCACGACGGTGTGCGGGTTGCCCTCGACACCGCGAATAAAAGCGGCACCTCGACCATCAATGGTGAACCCTCCGGCGCACGGAAGCGGTTCGCCAGTTGCAACATAGGCGGCGATCTCCTCGGCGCTGACCTTTTCAAAGTTCACGACAGTCGAGGAAACGGCACCGATTGTTGCACCGGATCCACCATCGTCGTCCTCTTCGGAACGATTATCGATCAACCAGTGGCCGGTGTGCAGGATTCCGGATTTCCCGCTCATGGCTTCCCAGCGTTCGGTGGCAACCTCGGGAGTGTAGGGCTTGCCATAGGCAACGCCCTCAAATTCAAACACCGAATCACAACCCAGCACCATTGCACCATCGGTCGCCTCGAGGGAAGCTACATCCTCCGCCTTGGTCTTGGCCAGTAGCAGCGCGGTATCAGCCGGTCCCAGCTCACCAAAGCGTTCGGTGGCCGCGGCCAGCGCCGCATGCTCATCAACCCTTGAGACCTGAATATCAAAGTCGATGCCTGCATCCTTGAGGATCTTCGCCCGTCCCGGAGAAGCCGAGGCCAAGACCAACAACGGAAGTTCATCGGGATTCTCAATATCGCCCAATGGGTCCTGGGTCAACACCGTATCTGCGGGCACAGCGGCTCCATCATGGCTCAATTCACTCATGCGTCAACCGTATCCCGGCTCGGCGATTGGTCGGTACCCGGATCGGTCCCGAGCCCCGTGGCAGTAGCCTGCGGCGCGTCGGCATGAGCCAGCGCGGCAATCTTCGAGCCCTCAACGTCAACATCCGGCAGAATCTTGTCAAGCCACGTCGGGATGTACCAGGCATGCTTACCCAACAGGTGCATAATCGCCGGGGTCAAGGTCATGCGCACGATGAATGCATCAAAGAGCACACCGACGGCCAGCGAGAACCCAATGGCCCGAATCATTGTCAGATGGGAGAACACAAACCCAGCAAAAACGCTCGTCATGATCAGTGCCGCGGCGGTGACCACCGGAGCCGAATGTGCGAATCCGGAGCGCACAGCAGCACGTGCCGGTTGCCCGTGGGCAAATGATTCGCGCATGCCGGCCACCAGGAATACCTGATAGTCCATGGCCAGTCCAAAGAGGATGCCGGTGAGCAGGATCGGCAGGAAGCTCATGATCGGCCCCGGCACGTTCACATCAAAGATATTGCCCAACCAACCCCACTGGTAGACGGCAACAGTTGCACCGAATGCCGCCATGAGTGAGAGCAGGAACCCGGCGGTGGCCAGGAAGGGAACAACAATCGAACGGAATACAAGCAGCAGCAGGATCAGCGAGAGTCCCACAACAATTCCGATGTACATTGGCAGCGCCTCGGCAAGCTTCTCCGAAACATCGACCTGCGCTGCAACCTGACCGGTCACGGCAATGCTGGAACCGGTGGCTTCCTTGATGCCGGCTGCCGAATCACGCAATGTATGAACCAGTGCCTCGGTTTGTGCGCTGGCCGGACCATCGACCGGGATGATCTGGATGGCGCCTAAGGTACGTTCCTTATTTGTCTGCACGGGAATTGCCGCAACCACACCGTCAATCTTGCGCAATTGATCGGCAACATCAAGGTTTGCAGTATCCGCACCGCGCTGATCCAGTCCGCTCGGCAAATCGGCAAGCACCAGCAAAGGACCGTTATATCCGGCCCCAAATTTGTCGCTCATCTGCTCATATGCCTGGAATGCAGCGGAATCTGCTGGCTCGGCGCTGCCATCGGGCAGTGCCGTACGCAGCGAGGCCGCAGGCAACGCAACGATGGCAAGCACCGCAATTGAGGCAATTGCCGCAACCCAGGGACGCTTGGTCACTATCGCACCCCACCCACGATTACCTGCGTCGTTCTTGGGTGCGGCGTGTTCGGAACCTGCTGCCTCATTCTTGGCCCAAGCCCGCTTGGAAATCAGCTTGGTACCGATGAAGCCCAGCAGTGCCGGGGTCAGCGTGATGGCAATCAACACGGCCATCGCCACGGTAAATGCTGCGGAAATCCCCAAGATACTCAGGAACGGAAGGCCAGGAACAGCGAGCGCCGAAAGCGCAATCACCACCGTCAGCCCGGCAAAGACCACGGCGTTGCCGCTGGTCCCGGTGGCACGAGCAATGGATTCGCCCACCGGTACACCCTCAAGCATTTGTCGGCGGTGCCTATGGACGATAAACAGCGAGTAGTCGATGCCCACCGCAAGACCCAACATGAGCGCAAGCGCCGGGGTGATCGATGCCATTTCGATGACCGAGGAGAGTGCTAGCGTGCCACCCACGCCCGCTCCCACACCTAGGATGGCCATCAGCAACGGTAGCCCTGCGGCAACCAAGGTTCCGAGCATGATCAACAGCACCGTTGCCGCAACGGCAATGCCGATAACTTCGGCGGCACCAAAGATCGAGGAGAGGTCCTGGAGGATTTCCTTGGAGAAGAGCACCTCAACGCCGGTGGCTTCCGGGCCGGCGGCAATTGACTGAATGTCTTCGCGTTGTGCCGGGGTCAGCGAATCGGTCTGTCCCTTAAAGCTCACGTGCGCCACCGCGGTTGAACCATCGGTAGAGATAAAGCGCATACCCTCCGAGGCACCGGCCTGACGCGCGGCGAAGGCTAGCTCGGCTTCACCGGTGGCTAGGTCCTTGGCTCCTTGTTCCAGCTTGGCCTCGGCCGCAGGAATTTCGGCAGCCTTTTCCTTCAGGGTTTGCTGCGCGGCAACCAGTTTGGCTTGATTTTCATCAATGGTTTTTTGCCCCGCGGCGAGCGTTGCGGCGTTTGCATCGATCTCGGTTTGGCCGGAGCGAAGCTGGGCCTTGCCCGTGGCGATTTTGTTGGCGGCAGCGTTGAGCTTGGCACGGTTGGTGGCCAATTCCTTGGCTCCGGCATCAAGCTTGGCCTTTGCCCCTGGTAGTGCCTTGGCACCGCGCTCAAGCTCGGCTTTCTTCCCGTTCAGAGTTTTCTGTCCGGCGGCCAGCTCCTTGGCTCCGGCATCAAGCTTTTTTTTCGCGGCATCGAGCCGGTTCAGCCCGGTGGTTGCCGCGGTAATCTGCTTCAGGCCCGCCTGGGCTTGCGCCCTTCCGGCCTCGGCGGCGGCCTTCTTTGCTAGTAGACCATCCTTACCGTCGCGCTGTGCCTGAAGTTGAGCAATTTGTCCCGGAAGCGCGGTGAGCATGTCTTTTTGCTCATCGGTTCGCTGGTTCTCGGGGATCTTATTTAGCTGATCAAGGCTGTTCTGCAGCTGAATGATGCCCTGATTGATTTCCGTGATGCCGGCATTTATTTTGGCAAGTCCGGCGTCGGCGGTGGCAATGCCCTTTTGCGCCTCTACCTTGCCCTTTGCAAGATTCCTTTCAACGGTTGCCCGTGATTCCCCGCGCAGGATTTGGTTCAGCCCGGCAGCATGTTCCTTTTGCCCAGCAACAATTTTTTTGGCGCTGGCATCAAGCTGTTTTTGTGCGGCAGCAATTGCTTTACGACCCTCGGCAATTTTCTTGGCACCTGCCTGATACTCTGCATTTCCCTTGTTCCAGGTCTTCTGCCCGGCGGCAAGTTGCGTCTGTCCGCTCTTGAGCTGAGCCTCGCCCGTTGCTAGTTCGGCGCGCGCCGCATCAAGCTTGGCTTGTCCAGCGGCAAGCTGTTTCTTGCCATCGGCAAGTGTTGTTTTGGCTTCGCCCAATTTTGTTAGGCCGGCCTCAACCTCATCTTGGCCCGTTTCTAACGCGACTTTGCCATCGGCGAGCTGTTGCTTACCGTCGGCGAGTTGTTTGGCGGCATCGTCAAGCTTTTGGCGCCCTTCCTTCAACTGCGGTTGAGCATCATCAAGCTGCTTTTGGAGTTCGAATGGTTTACGAACCTCGGTGACCTCGGACTGAGTGGCAAGGTCGGAAAGGGATTTTTCAATGGCCCGATGCTGAGCCTCGTCTAGAGGCTTGCCATCTTTGCTACGGAAAACAATGGACCCGGTGCCACCTGCAAGCTCCGGCATCTCGACCTTCATCCGGTCAAGGGTGCGCTGAGTTTCGGTGCCCGGGATGGAGAACGTGTTTGAAAGCTTGCCCATGAACAGGCCAGCGCTCAAACCGATGGCTAGCAGCGCTACAAGCCAAGCGCTGAGCACCGCCCACCGCCTGCGATAAGCCATCGCACCTAGTCGATACAGAAAAGAAGCCATGGTCTAAGGCCTTCCGGGGTTGTCGGCGCGTTGTTGAAGTGAGGGGAAACCATCGCGTAACTGGGCGATGGCCTCGGCAAGAATGTCGCGCAGCACATCGGTGCTGCGCTTATCGATGGGGCCGGTGAGCTCCTTGGCCCACAGAGCAAAAGCCGCCTTCCCCGCACCGACTATTGCGTGTGCGAAGACCAGCGCCGATAGTTCTGTGCCTTCGGGAGCTCGCTGCAAAATGATCTTATTGAGCTGTTCGGCGCAGGTATTCCAGGATTCAAGCTGCATGCGGGCCATTTGGGGGTGTGCCGCGGCTTGCAAGTACAGTGCCGCTACTGGTTCCAAGAGGGCCGGATCGACCAGGGATTCCACCGCATAGACTGCCGCGCTGAGTAGGTCGACATCGCTGTCCAAGCGGTCAAAGGCGACAACCGCGCGATCCAGTAATAGCTTGGTTGGCTCATTGAGTGCGGCTTCGATGGAGGGAAAATAATTGAATAACGTGCGACGAGATACGCCGGCGGCATCGGCTACCGATTCGGCGGTCAGGGAGGCGAAACCATCGGACTTGAGTTGCTCGATGGCCGCGCGAACTATTGCGTCGCGAGTTGCTGTCTTGTTCAGTTCACGCCGAGAGATGGCAGTGGTATCTGGGGAGCTCACCTTTCTACACTACGTGCAAACTTGCATGCTGTGCAATTTATGTGAGTCTGATTCGTGGGAGGCCAAGGACCTGCACCGCTATACCTTGCTCCGCTTTGCTTCACAGCAGGGGTTCTTGAGTGCCGGAGCGAATATTGATTGGGCATTAAAAATGCGTAGCGATCGCCGACCCCCGGAGGGCTGGCGGTCGCTACGCATCAAGGTGACTACAACAAAAGCAATGAGCTTGAGTGGTTAGCTCAAAAAGGGGTTAGACCGAGGTCCTTGCGGATTCTTTGTGCGCTTCAGGATCGGTGTTTGCGTCATTAATTGACTCGATTTCTTCAATGACCGAGGAATCGATAGTGGCGGGCTCTTCGCTTACGTGAACGGAGAACTCGTCGTTGAACGGATCCCCGAGGCGCGGTGCGTTGTAAAGTGCTTCGTCCAAGATTCCTTCGCGCTTGGCAACGATGGTTGGGACAAGCGCCTGACCGGCAACATTCACCGCGGTGCGTCCCATATCCAAAATGGGATCTACTGCAAGGATCAGCCCAACGCCTGCCAATGGCAGTCCCACGGTGGACAACGTGAGCGTCAGCATGACCACGGCGCCGGTGGTGCCGGCGGTTGCCGCCGAACCCAAGACCGAAACCAGAGCGATTAGCAGATAGTCGGTGATACCCAAATCAATATTGAAGAACTGGGCAACAAAGATTGCGGAGATTGCCGGGTAGATTGCCGCGCAACCATCCATTTTGGTTGTAGCACCCAGTGGCACCGCGAACGATGCATACCCGGAGGGTACGCCGAGGTTGCGTTCGGTAACCCGTTGGGTCAGTGGCAGGGTACCGATGGAAGAGCGGGAGACGAAGCCCAGCTGCACGGCCGGCCAGACGCCGGAGAAGTACTGCTTGATGCTCAAACCATGTGCGCGGACCAAGATCGGGTAAAGCCCGAAGAGCACCAAGGCAAGGCCGATGTAAATGGCAAGTGAGAACTTGCCCAGAGCCCCAATGGTGTCCCACCCATAGCTGGCTACTGCATTACCAATGAGCCCAATGGTTCCCAGTGGGGCAAGACGAATGATCCACCATAGGATCTTCTGGATCACCGCAAGTGTTGCACTGGAGAATTCGAGGAATGGGCGGGCGGCGTCGCCGACCTTCAGCGCGGCAATGCCCACGGTGATGGCGATGACCAGCACCTGCAGCACGTTGAAGTTTAGCGCGGTGGTCACCGCACCGGAGTCGGCGACCTGCGAGGTGGCGCCGAGGCCCAAGAAGTTCGACGGGATGATCCCGATGAGGAACGACCACCAATCACCGGTGCGCCCATCATATTCTGGTGGTGCGTCCTGGCCGGTTCCGGCTCCGGGACGCAGCACCGTACCCAGCACCATGCCGATGACAACGGAGATCAGCGAGGTAATCGCGAACCACAAAATGGTTTGCCACGCCAGCCGTGCAGCATTGGTTACCTTAGACAAATTGGCAATCGAGGCTACGACTGCGAAGAAAACCAGCGGGATCACCGCTGCCTTAAGCAGCGAGACGTAGCTAGAACCAATCGTCGCTAGGGTGATGCCTAGGCCATTTGGAGTGTCCTTAGAATGGCCGGTGTATTTGGCCAGCAAGCCAAGGACCAAGCCAAGAATGAGGGCAATGATAATTTGTGGGCCGAATGCGGTTGCCCATTTTGGCAAGCGTCGCTTGGGCACCGTGGGCGCTGAAGTCTGAGAAGTTGATGTAGTCACCATTAGAAGTTAGGGCGGGGAACCTATCAAATAAAGCCAGCGTTGAGAAATGTTACGAAACTCAAGCTTGTTCCCGATTATTTCCTTACTTAAGTGAGTTGTTACACATCGGCGTTTCACAGTGTTAAGCTGAGGTTCCCATATTGGGGTCTACTGCGCTACTAGGATTTAGAGTCCGAAGAGTCTCGGGGTACAGCAGATTTCAATGCAGCCCCCCGGCTTCGACTTGTGAAGTTGTAGCGATGGCCAATCTTCAGAAGGAGTACGGAGCGATGGGATGGGGTCGGGCTACAAACACACTCATACGCCAACGTCTTGATGCTTTACTGACTCAGGCAGTTGGTTCTCCCATAATGATCGTGCGTGGTCCGCTGGGAAGTGGGAAGAGTACCTCGGTTAATGACTGGCTCAAACGGTGCGACCCCGAAAAACGCACCTGGAGCTGGATTGACTTGGGCGCATTCGATGCTTCATCAGAGTCATTAGAAGATGCACATGCCTCGGATGCGGCAACAAGGTCCACTCTTTATCAGGAACTCCTTGAATCTCACTACGCCAAAAGTTCAGCCCCAGATGCGCATCTAGTTGTCCTCCAGCGTTTTGGCAGTAAACACGAGCCATTTATCGGGCCGACTGTAAATCGAATAGTCTCGGCGCATCCCGGGCGCAGGTTCATCATCATGACCCATGAGCTTCTGGACGTGGAGCGTACCCGTAGCCTTGCGCAGATCGAAATATCGGTGATTCCACCTCAAGAATTTAGCTTCAGCATTGATGAGGCAAAGGCCTACCTGCAGGGGACTCAACTTGAGGATTTAGCGACCGAGCTAACCGAAGAGTTTAACGGTTCCATAGCACTGCTTCGAATCGCTAGATTACGGGCACAGGCCATAGAAGCTGCTGTCCTCGGAGGAAAATCTTTCAATCCGTTCACAAACGTTCAAATCAAAAAAACTCAAATAAGTGGTCCGCAATCATTGGCTCCCGAAGCACAGGCCATCTTTGACGCAATCACGGCGGCCGTCCGCGAGGATGTGCAACTTCTCATTGAAAAAGAAAGGTTAGGGGCTCAAGAGTTAGATTTTTTCGCCATCATTGCCGTTCCGAACTTGATTGATAGGCGGCTCTTGGCGCTTATCTATCCCGATGCTCAGCCACAGTGGTTAGCAGATTTGGAAGCACGTGGTTTGATTCACCGTTCGTTGTGCAATCCAGAGGGGGGCTACCTGATAAACCCGGTATGCCGGCAGGTGCTGAAGGAAAAATTCCTCGCGCGCCCGGAGGATAGGCTTCGCGAGCTACATACGATTTGTGCCCGTTTCGAACTGGAACATGGCTCCGCATATCAGGCACTTAATTTTGCTTTGCAGGCGGAGGACTATCAGCTTGCCACCGATGTGATTCGTTTACATGCCGATGAATACCTCGAAGGTGAACTGGGACAGCGTGGAGCTCATCTGCTCGACAAACTTCAGCTGACGGTCTTGGCGCGCTACCCACTATTGGCCATGAGCTTGGCGGTTGCCTATAGCGCAACGGGCAAATATAAGTTCAAGACACTCGAACTATTGGCCTTGGCAGCCACGGGAGCCCATACCCTTGCACGCAAAGCTCCGGTGGTGGACCGGTTGATCATGATCATGGTTGAATCTGGAGCCATGCGTCTAAGCGGCTTCGGTGACGCTGCAGTACGCACTGCGCGTGCGGGAGTTCGGTTATACAACGAGATGACACCGGGTGAACGCGACGCTATTGGGCGGTTTGAGGGTGCAATTCTCGTTCAACTCTCGCTGTCTCTTCACAGCGGAGGCACACACGGGGAAGCGCTTGAGGTGCTCGAACTCGGCGTGGTGGCGGAGAGCAAGATCAAATCCGCACAAAATGGGAATTATGCGGGTACGGTGCTTGCGTATTACTACGCGCTTGATGGCAACATGCGCAAGGCCAAGGAGCAACTGGAAGAGAGCTATCCGGAATATTGGTTACGCCCGGAGGCCAATGACTACTTTGCGACGCCTTTTCGGCTTGCCTCCTATTTTTGTGCGATGGAAGAACAAAGATTTGAGGATGCTCAATGCTGGGTTGACCTGATGTCATTGGGTCAAGACAGTAACGAATTTTGGCCAGCCATTAGATTGGCCGAAGCAATGCTAGCCATCATTAAGAGTGAAACTACCAGCTCGGTGGTGCGTCTCCAGGGTTTCTTGAGCCGAGAACATGAACAACCGGTGGCCCAAAGAACAGGTAAATTGATGCTCAATACCGCAGCAAGTTTGCTGAGCCTTGCGGCGGGAGATGTTGGCAGCGCCTTGCGTGTGACTCAGAAAAGTGTCGGCGGTGAAGCAAAGAACCTACTTCAATCGCGAATCCGTTTAGCCCAGGGAGATGCCAGGGAAGCACTGCGGCTGGCATCCTCGGTCGGTGCCCCGGCATCGCCCCGCGGACGATTCGAAAAATCGGTGGTTATTCTTGCCGCGACGCTGCAACAAAAAAATTATGCGGCGGCAGCTGACGCCATGCGAATGGTTGAAGCGCTGAGCAAGGAATTTTGCTTGGGCCTAGCCCTGAATTTTCTTCCTGCGCCCGATTTAGAACGGGTCCTGGCCGAAGCACGGAAAATGGGAATCGCGTTGATCATTGGTGAAAACGCTATTTCACCGATGCCCGGAGGGTTGGGGCGGGTGGTACTTAGCGAGCGCGAGCTAGCAATCATGGAAGAACTTGTGACAACCGGAAGTACCGCCGAAATAGCCGAACGCCAGTTTGTTTCGGTCAATACCGTTAAAAGTCAGCTCAAAAGCGCCTATAAAAAGCTTGGCGTTTCAGATCGCTCGGCCGCGCTCGAGGTCGCCTACGTCCAAGGTCTTTTGGCCCAGAAAACCGAACCAGAGGACGGTGAAGCCGAGGAGCAATGAGGTGGGAAAAGATGTCCCCAACAAGTAGTGGAGGAGGTTGATTCCACCAACCCGCATACCTCGGAATCATTCCCCTAGCCGATGCATCCCCCAAGATTGCATCTGCTGTCTTTGCGATTTATCCCCAGCGTCATCGCTTTAGCCACCGGCAGTGGAGTATCTAGGGGCTTTCCCCTTGCTGGTCACTCCCGGTGTAATTCGCATCGATAAGACTAACCCTCTCAAGAAAACTGTGGTCATGGAGGGGCTTTGCACTCGATTCACCCTGCTGTTCACCCTGCCACGGCAAGCGTTTCATGTTGTCATGTCATAAAAGTAAGAATTCAGGATCATACGCTTAACGTGCGAATATTGCATTTGCCAGACAAACTATCCATAATTCTTGGATTTACTGCCTAAAACGTGGGTAGCCCGGCCCCATCGGCAAAGAATTTGCAGTTGGAACCGGGCTACATCAAACGTAAAGCTGAACTTACCCCACAAGGGTCCGGCGCAAGGTATCTAGCCCTACGGAGCCAACCGCCAACGCCTGGGAATGGAAGGCCTTCAAATCGAAGTTTGCACCTTCACTTGCCGAACGTGCGTCGCGGATCTGTTCCCACAAACGCTGGCCCACCTTGTATGCGGGTGCCTGTCCCGGCCATCCCAGGTAGCGAGTGAATTCAAATTCCAGCTGCCCGGCAGAAATGTCAAGGTTCTTCTCCAAGAAGTCGAAACCCTTTGCTGCATCCCAAGTCCCGTCGCCCCAGGCTTCGGGGACCTTGAGTTCAAGGTGCACACCAATATCGAAGACCACTCGGGCGGCGCGCATACGCTGTGCATCGAGCATGCCCATGTAGTCTCCCGGGTCCGATAGGTAGCCAAGATCATGCATCAGACGTTCGGCATAGAGGGCCCAGCCCTCACCATGTCCTGAGACCCAGCATGCATGCCGACGCCAGTCGTTGAGGGTGTCGCGAGCCATGACAGCGGTCGCAATCTGCAGGTGATGACCCGGGACGCCCTCGTGGTAGACGGTGGTGAGCTCGGCCCACGTGGTGAACTGATCCTCACCCTCGGGCACCGACCACCACATGCGTCCCGGGCGGCTGAAATCTTCCGAGGGACCGGTGTAGTAGATTCCACCTTCCTGAGTGGGAGCAATCATGCACTGAATTTTGTCCATGGGCGCAGGGATTTCAAAGTGGGTTCCGGCAAGGGCCGTGATGGCCTCATCCGATTTGCCCTGCATCCATGTCCTTAGTGCTTCGGTGCCGTTGAGCTGGCGGGACGGATCTGCGTTGAGGACTTTCTTTGCCTCGGCGATCGAAGCGCCGGCGGAAATCTGCTCGGCAACGCGTTCTTGTTCGGAAATGATAGCGGCAAGTTCAGCAACACCCCAGGCGTAGGTTTCCTCAAGATCCACAGCAGCACCCAAGAAACGGCGAGACATCAGCGAATAGAGCTCGCGACCCACTGCATCCTTTTTCGGTGCGCGTGGCAAAATCTCCTTCTCCAGCACATCGGCAAGCTTGCTGTAGGAGGCGTTTGCCAGGCTTGCGTCGGCCCTCAAACGTTCGGTCAGCTGCGGATCAATGGCGCTTCCGGCGGTTGCCAAGGCGTCAAAGAATCCACCGTCCTTGGCATATTCTCGGGCTTGGGAGACCACGATGGTGACCTGACGGGCGGCAGAAACCAATCCGCGGGCGGCCGAATCTTTCAGCGAGGCAATGTAGCCATCGATTGCGGCTGGCACGTTATGCAAGCGATCTGCGATGAAGCCGTAGTCTTGTGCGCTTTCTTGTGGCATCAAATCGAAGATGGAGCGGATATCTTGCGCGGGGGAGGCAATATTATTGAGCTCGGTGCGCCGGGTTTCGGCAATTTCGATTTCTAGGCCCAGGCGTTCACGCATGGCATCGAGAGTTGTTTCATCGATGGCATCGCGCGGCTCGAGCGATTCAAGTGACTCAAGTGCAGCACGTGCGGCGAGCGTCTGCGCCGCGGTGCCGGACGGTGAGTAGTCGCTGTAGCCGGCTTCGGAGCCGGGAAGGCCTAGCGAGGTAGCAAACTCGGGGGAAAGCTCAAGGAGTTTTTGGAAATATTTTGTTGCAACATCGTCGATGGCGCTGGGCGAGCGCGGTGCTGAGGTGTTAGTCATGTCACCACCCTATGCGCCTATGAAGTGGTTATTGAAGATTATTTCTTGGAAGTTCGTCCGATGTTGCCCAAACAGAAACAAAACGGTGGTGGTACCCAGCGCTGCAAGCGTTGGGTACCACCACCGTGGCGGCTAACCGAAAATTCGTGAATTTCCTAGTGCCGTGCCGTGCGCCAGGGCTGCGGCGCGCTAGCTAGCAGACGGCGACGCTGCAGTCGAGTGCTACGCACCTTACTGCCTGAGGGTGAAGTCTCCGCTGACGCATTGGCGCCCAGCGCGGAAATGATCGCGGTGACCGCAGCAATCTCTTCGGCGGTTGGCGCACCATGAGTAAATTGCAGGGCACATTCTGTGGTGCTTTCGCCGCTTCCGGAGGTTGCGCTCGATGCGTGGTTAGTGATCATAGCGGCATGTTTCCGTGCTTCTTGGCGGGCAGTGCCGCGTGCTTATCGCGCGTTGCGCGCAGCCCGCGGACAATCTGCAAACGAGTATCGGACGGTGCGATGACGGCATCGACGTAACCAAGCTCGGCGGCCTGGTAGGGGTTGAGCAACTCTGCCTCGTAGCCCTCGATGATTTCGGTGCGGCGCGCCTCAACGTCGCCACCTGCGGCCTCGACAGCTGCTAGATCGCGACGGTAAAGGATGTTCACGGCGCCCTGGGCGCCCATGACACCGATCTGCGCGGTCGGCCAAGCAAGGTTAATGTCGGCACCAAGCTTCTTGGAGCCCATCACGATGTACGCTCCGCCGTAAGCCTTGCGGGTGATCACCGTCAGCTTCGGCACGGTGGCCTCGGCGTACGCGTAAAGCAACTTGGCGCCGCGGCGGATGATGCCCTGGAACTCCTGGTCCTTGCCCGGCAGGAAGCCCGGGACGTCCACCAGGGTGAGGATGGGGATGTTGAAGGCGTCGCAATTGCGCACGAAGCGCGCTGCCTTCTCGGATGCGGCAATATCCAGCGTGCCGGCGAACTGCATCGGCTGGTTGGCCACGATGCCGATGGTGCTACCTTCGACGCGGGCGTATCCGATCATCACGTTCGGTGCGTAGAGCGACTGCATCTCTAGGAAGATTCCATCGTCCACGATGCCCTCGATGACCTTGCGCATGTCGTAGGGCTGGTTGGCTGAATCCGGGATTAACGCATCGAGCTCGAGGTCCTCGGCGGTGAGCTCAAGTTCCTCATCGAACTCAACTGCCGGGGCTTCGGAAATATTGTTCGAGGGGAGGAACTCGAGCAGCTCCTTGCAGAACTCCACGGCATCCTGCTCATCGGTGGCCAGATAGGTGGCCGTACCGGTGGTGGCGTTGTGCTGGCGCGCGCCACCGAGGGTCTCCATGTCGACTTCCTCACCGGTGACCGTCTTGATGACATCGGGGCCGGTAATGAACATGTGGCTGGTCTTATCGACCATGATCACGTAGTCGGTCAGCGCGGGGGAGTAAGCGGCTCCACCGGCGCTGGGGCCCATAATCAGCGAAATCTGCGGGACCACGCCGGAGGCGTGCACGTTGTTGCGGAAGATATCGGCGAACATGGCAAGGGATGCCACGCCCTCCTGGATACGGGCTCCGCCGCCGTCGAGGATGCCGACGACCGGGCAGCCGTTGCGCAGCGCAAATTCCTGCACCTTAACGATTTTCTCGCCGTTGACCTGGGATAGCGAGCCGCCATAGACGGAGAAGTCCTGCGAGTAGACGGCAACCTGGCGACCGTCCACGGTGCCGTAGCCGGAGACTAGGCCGTCACCCAGTGGGCGCTTTTTGTCCATGCCGAAGGCATTGGTGCGGTGCACCGCCAGGGCGTCGAATTCAATGAATGAGCCCTCATCCATGAGCATTTCGACGCGTTCGCGGGCCGTGTGCTTGCCGCGCGCATGTTGCTTCTCGATGGCTTCTTGGCCCGAGGGTGCTTGGGCGAGGGCTTCACGACGGCGGAACTCGGCGATCTTGCCTGCAGTTGTCGACAGGTCGATCGAGTCCGTGCTCTCATCGATGCGGCTCTGGGTCATCCCTGGGCTCCCTTGGGGTAGATGCGTAGTAGGAAAGGCACAATAACTATGCCACCTTGGCCAGTCTAGTGACGGTTTGGGTCGATTCGTCTGTAGGAAACCTACAAATTGCCATCGTGTTGGGCAACGAGTCATCCATAAAACAAGTTACTGGCCAGTAGCTTAGCGGCGGATATTGCAGTAACCTGAGTCACATGACTGATTCACTGCGCAACACCATCGCCTCAACCCCCGGATCTCTGGCGGGAAAAACCATCTTGATGAGCGGTGGATCCCGCGGCATTGGCTTGGCCATCGCCCTGCGAGCCGCCGCCGACGGAGCCAACGTGGCAATCATGGCCAAAACCGCGATCGCCCATGCCGCGCTGGAGGGTACGGTGCATACCGCTGCGGCGCAGATTGAAGCTGCCGGCGGCAAAGCACTAGCCATCGTGGGAGATGTGCGCAACGACGACGACGTGGCCCGTGCCGTGGCACAAACCGTTGAACACTTTGGCGGGATCGACATCATCATCAACAACGCCTCGGCCATCGACCTGTCCAAAACCGCGGACGTGTCGATGAAACGCTACGACCTGATGATGGACATTAATGTCCGCGGCACCTTCCTGCTGTCCAAAACCGCACTCGAACACCTACACACCGGCAACAACCCGCACATCCTCACGCTCTCCCCGCCACTGAACCTCGACCCCAAATGGGCCGGTGAACACCTCGCCTACACCATGGCCAAATACGGGATGTCGATGACAACGCTGGGACTGGCCCACGAACTTTCCCAGAGCGGCATCGCGGTGAATTCCCTATGGCCCGCCACCTTGATAGACACCGCGGCAATCCGCAATATGCCTGGCGGAGAACAGCTGGTCAAGGCGGCACGCTCACCACGCATCGTCGCCGACGCAGCCCACGCAATCCTTTCATCCGAGGCAAAGACCTGTAGCGGAAACTTCTTCACCGATGAGGCGGTGCTCGCTGCCACCGGCGTCACCGATCTGAGCCACTACTCAATGGGCGCCCCCGAAGATCGCCTGATTCCGGACATCTTCCTATAAAAATCATCCCCAAGACGAATCCCCCCGGTGCGGCTCGCTAGGCTTGTGACTATGAGCACCCACCAGCCAGCGACGCCAACACCCACCGAACGCCCAGCCTTGGATATCTCCAGCCTCCAAGCAACGATGGCTCACCTGGGTATGGGGCAGCTACACATCTCATCAAGCACCGGATCCACCAACGATGACCTGGTCCAGCGAGCCAAGAATGGATCGCTAGCCAATCTGAGCGTGGAAAGCACCGAACACCAACAGGCCGGACACGGCCGGCTGGGCCGCGGCTGGGAAACCCCGGCCCGCAGCTCACTGGCCATCAGTATCTTCTTTAGACCACCGGCACACTTTGATGCAGCGGGCCTGCCCTGGCTATCGATGCTGTGCGCCAGCGCCATGGTGCAAACCCTCAAGGAGGAGGCCGGAATTTCGGCGGGCATTAAATGGCCGAACGATGTGGTGGCTCACGGAGCCAAACTATGTGGAGTGCTGGCCCAGCTAGTACCCACCGAAGAAGGCTTCGGGGTCATCGTGGGTGCCGGACTCAACGTCAACCAGGAACAAAACGAACTACCGGTGAGCACCGCGGCAAGCCTGCACACGCTCAAAGCAACTACCACCAACCGCACCACAATCTTTGCCGGCTACCTGCAGCGCGTCCGCTCGCTCTTCGAACAATTCGCCATTGCACACGGCAAGGCAAACACCCCGCTGGGAAACACCAATGAATCCCTCCGCGCGCTGGTGGCCAAGAATATGTTCAGCCTCGGGCATGCCGTAGATGCACATCTGCCCGATGGCAGCATCCTTACCGGTACCGCCATAGATCTGGGTCAGGACGGCTCACTGATCCTGCGCGCGACAACCGGCGAAATCCACAATGTGCTGGCCGGAGACGTCTTTCACCTGCGGCGCAGCGACGGGAACTACGCCTAAGGCACCAGCGCTGGCTCAAAGCCAGCGCACCAAACCCACCCCTTTCCGGAGGGATCACCGACCACCTAAAAGCTCCCACGGTGCACCGAAGAGTGCCAAAACACCCCAAGCGACATCGTTACCTGGGCAAAGCGTCGGTGCGTACGCTCTACGATGGATAGGAGAAGAGATAGACCGGCACACATCACCGGTGTGATGCCGCAAGGAGCGCAAGACGTGAAGCTGAACCTGCAAGAGCGCGAGCGAGTGCTGGTTAAAACCCGTGCCCATCCACGGGCCCTGCGCGGAGTACTGATCCGCTTCCTGATCCTCATCCCCATCTTTGGCTACCTTGCCGGCTTTCTCATTCGCACCGATTTACCCGGTTGGCTCACCGAAGCCAGCCCGCTGCTGTTGGCCCTGGTGGCCGTAACATTCATCGTGCTGCTATTCATCTGGTGTCTGGCCCCACTGACCCGCTGGGCACGCACCTGGATCTACCTGACCAACCAACACATCATTACCAAACGTGGCCGAACGGCAGCCGGACAACGCTCCATCGGTCTGTATGCAATACAAGATGTCCGGGCGCTAACTAAGGCACGGGCAACCAACGACGCCCCCGGCACCTTGCAGGTAGTCGTGGCCGAGCAAAGAATTAACATCGCCAACCTGCCCGCCGTACACAAAATGCGTGAACTGAGTATCGGTGCAATCAGCGCCCTGCCACACTTCCCACGGGTAGATAGTGTAAACATGGAAGAGCGCGTTGAACCCGAATATCCAACGCACCCACAGCAAAGAGATTGGACTGAGCATGAGTGAGCGGTCGCACGACGCGGGCACCCAGCCCGCTGCGCCCACCGCCGCCCGTGATGCGGCACGTGCCCAGGCCTTACGCCAGCCCACCGAATCCGCGGAACCGGCCACCGATACCCTTGTTTCGGTCAGCGCACCAGAAGAGCTTTCGGCAGAAGTTGAAGAGGCCGCGCTCGCCGACCCGTTGGCCGAACTTGCCGCCGCCATGCGCCGCCCGGAACAGGTAGACCAGACAACTCCTGCCTCTGCGCGTGACGCTGTGCGCGAACTTGAAAAGCGCCTGCTCGGTGCCGATCGGACCATGAAGCGCCGCGAAGTTGCCGCGGCCGCGGGTGTCTCAATCCTCTCCGCACGCAAAATTTGGCGTGCCCTGGGCTTCCCCAATCTGGGCGATGAAGAAGTATTTTTCACCGAGGTCGATCAGGGCGCCCTGGAACTGATGCTCGGCATGGTCCGTGCCGGCACGCTGACCGAGGAAACAGCAATCTCGCTGACCCGTTCCATCGGCCAGATGACCGACCGCATGGTGGTCTGGCAGGTCGAAGCCCTCGTCGAAGACATGGTGCAAAACCAAAAGATGAGTGACCCCGAGGCCCGCCGCAATCTGGTGGGGCTGCTCCCGGAACTCATCACCCCCATCGAAGAACTTCTTGTTTACTCGTGGCGCCGGCAGCTCAATGCCGCGGTACATCGCCTGGCGCTGCGTGCAGAGACCGGACTTGCCGCCTCGGAAGAGGGCCGCGACGGCTCAGAAGACGATGTGTCACTGCCGCTGGCCCGCGCCGTCGGCTTTGCGGATCTGGTTTCCTACACCTCGCTCTCACGGCGCATGAATGAGCGCACGCTGGCCCAGCTGGTGCAACGCTTTGAATCCAAATGTGCCGAGATCATTTCCGTTGGTGGCGGCCGCTTGGTCAAGACCATCGGCGATGAAGTGCTCTTTGTTGCCGAAACCCCGCAGGCCGGCGCGCAGATTGCCCTGGCAATGTCCCGCGAGTTTGCAGCAGATGAACTGCTCCCCAACACCCGTGTCTCACTGGTCTGGGGCCGCATCCTCTCCAGACTTGGCGATATTTACGGACCCACGGTCAACCTTGCGGCCCGGCTGACGGCGCTGGCCGAACCCGGCACGGTGCTTATCGATGAACAGACCGCCTCCACCTTGGTAGGCGATGACAGATTTGTGCTGCACCCCCAGGAAACTACTGCCGTGCGCGGCTTCGGTGACATTAACCCGGTGATTCTTGCCCCCGGGGCCGGCACCGGGCTGGTGCTTGACTAACAATGCCGCACAAGATTCGGATTCACGGGGATGCACTGACGGATATTGGGTTGCGCCGCGCGGTCAATGAGGATGCGGTGCTCAGCGGCGGAAGTATTTTTGCTGTCGCCGATGGCATGGGTGGGCATGAGGCGGGGGATTTGGCCTCACGCTTGTGCATCCAAACCCTTGCCAAAATTGCCATAGACCCGCAGGTCACAGACGATGAGCAGTTGCCTCACGCCCGCGATCTGCTCACCCAGGTTGAACGTGCCGATGTGGCAATTCGTAGCGCCATTGGGGCACGCGGCGGCACCACGCTCTGCGCACTGGCCCTGATTAGATGCGAACCAGGGGGTGGAAATTGGCCAGCTGCGGGAACCGAGTCATTGCCACAGGCGAACCCGGCCGCCACCCCCGGGGCACACCCGGAAGCCAACACCCAAGAATTTTCTGCCACGGCGTTCTCCGCCCACTTGCGCAGCCAAGAACACCAGAGGCCGCACGACCCGGCCGCCGAGAATTTCACCGCACCTCAGGGCATCGCCCTTGGCGCGCTAAACTCGGCACGACATCCCGCTGCAACCCGGACTCCCGAACCGGCCACCGACGTGTTGCCCTATGTTCCGCCAAGCACCTCGGCTAACACCCCAGCCGAGGCCCCGACCGGCATCGACGAGTTATCCACTCCGGTTTACCTCGATACCTCCGAGGCACAAGAACAGTTGCACCTGATGCTGCTGAATGTTGGAGATTCCCGTGGCTACCGCCTGCGCGCCGGAGTGCTCACCCAACTAACCCTCGATCATTCGGCGGTTCAGGAATTGATCGATGCCGGCTCCATTACCGAGGCCGAGGCCCGCGTGCACCCGCACCGAAACCTCATCACCCGAGCACTGGGTGCCGGGGGCAACTCGGTACCCGATGCCCAATTCCATGCATTGGTCCCCGGGGACCGCTACCTCTTGTGTAGCGACGGGCTCACCGGTGAGGTCGAACACGAGGCCATCGAGACAATCCTGAGCGAATGCCGCGAACGTCCAACCGCACTGAACCGGCTGGTTGAGGCGGCACTTGCCAGTGGTGGCCGGGACAATATTTCGGCCGTCATCATCGATGTCAGCACCGATTCGATGCCGGCGCACTAACCCTGTTGCACCACACGCCGCCCAAGAATGTTCGAGAGCCGGGCACTAGAACATAATCTGGGGCAAAATGGGTAGGGTGAGCCACCAAGATGCAACCCAGCCCGCAGCCGAAGCAACAACCATCGCAGCTGCTATCCCCGATGACGCACTGCGCACCGAATACCAAGACCTGATAGATCAGATCCGCACACATCGTGCCGCGTATTACAACGACGATGCCCCGCTGATCTCGGACGCAGAATTCGATGTGCTCTACTCACGCCTGGAACTCATCGAGGCCCAGCACCCGGAAATCGTCGCCAACGACTCACCGACCCAAGAAGTTGGTGGGGAAGTCTCGGCCGCCTTCGCCCCGGTTGAACACCTCTCACGCATGTACTCGCTCGAGGATGTTTTCTCGCTCGATGAGGTCACCGCCTGGGGCGAAAAAACCGCGGCCAACGCCGCGCTGCGTGCCGCGGGGCACCCGCTGAAATGGCTCTGCGAGGTCAAGATCGACGGGCTGGCAGTGAACCTGCTCTACCGCAATGGAAAGCTAGTTCGTGCGGCAACCCGTGGGGACGGCACCACGGGTGAAGATGTCACCCACAACGTGCTGACCATCAGATCGATCCCCACGCAGCTTGACGGGGAGAACTGGCCCGAGGAGGTCGAGGTACGCGGGGAAATCTTCATCCCCTCGGCAGACTTCGCCGACTATAACCAGAGGCTCATCGCCGCCGGTAAGGCACCGCTTGCCAACCCACGCAATGCCGCGGCCGGCTCCATCCGGCAGAAGGACCCCGCGGAGACCGCCAAGCGCCCGCTGAAAATGTTTGTCCACGGTTTTGGTGTGCGCGAGGGACTTTCCGCCGCCACGCAATCGGAAACCTATGACCTGATGGCCTCCTGGGGACTGCCGGTCTCCCCCTATTCACAGGTCGTTGACACACTCGATGAGGTGCTTGGCTTTATTGAGGCAAACGGCACCCACCGCCACGATCTACTCCACGAGATCGATGGCATCGTGATCAAAACCGACTCCTTCGAGATTCAGCGCAACTTGGGCTTTACCTCCCGGGTGCCACGCTGGGCCGTTGCCTACAAGTACCCACCCGAAGAGGTCAACACCAAACTCCTGGACATCCAGGTGCAGGTGGGCCGCACCGGCCGGGTCACCCCCTTTGGCATGATGGAACCGGTGCTTGTCGCAGGATCCACGGTGGAGCGCGCTACGCTACACAATCAGGACGTCGTCAAGGCCAAGGGCGTATTGATCGGAGACACTGTCATTCTGCGTAAGGCGGGGGACGTGATCCCGGAAATCGTCGGCCCGGTCCTCGCGCTGCGGGATGGCACCGAACGGGCATTCATCATGCCCACGCACTGCCCGTCCTGTGGGCAGCCGTTGGCCCCGGCCAAGGAAGGCGATGTAGATATCCGTTGCCTGAACGCCGAATCCTGCCCGGTGCAGCTCACCGAACGCGTCTCGCACCTGGGCGGGCGCGGAGCCTTTGATATCGAGGCCCTTGGCTATGAGGCAGCCCAGGCACTGACGGTCGGCCCGGGCGAGAACCCTGAACAAAACGGCGGGGCGATCGCCCCGGCCGGCCCCGGCCCGATCACTTCCGAATCACAGATTTTTGACCTAGCCACCGGCAACCCGGATTCCACGCTGCGTGAAACACTGGCCGAGGTCCAGGTCTGGCGCGAAATTCGTACAAAGGGTGAGGGCACCGGAAAATTTGCCCTAGCCCCATACTTCTACTCCAAGGCCACCGCCAAAAAGCCTTCGGGCCCCACCATCACCACCAAGAAACTTTTCGACGAGCTGGAAAAGGCCAAGACCAAGCCGCTGTGGCGGGTGCTCGTGGGCCTTTCCATCAGACATGTGGGCCCCACCGCCTCCCGTTCACTTGCCACAAAATATGGCTCGATGGACGCGATCATCGCCGCCCTTGACGCCGAGGGCGCTCGCGAGGCGCTGGCCGAGGTCGACGGCGTCGGTGTGATCATCGCCGATGCACTCATCGAGTGGTTCTCTGTTCCCTGGCACCAGGACATCATTAGCGCCTGGGCCAACGCCGGAGTATTGATGAGAGATGAGCAAGATGAATCCATCATTAAATACCTCGAGGGGCTGAGCATCGTGGTCACCGGTACCTTGCCCACCTACAGCAGGGACGCCGCCAAGGAAGCCATCATCATCCGCGGTGGCAAGGCGGTGGGTTCGGTTTCCAAGAACACCGCCTATGTTGTGGCCGGGGAGGCCGCCGGTTCCAAATTGGATAAGGCAATCTCGCTTGGCGTTCAGGTGCTCGATGAAGAAGGCTTTGTACTATTGCTCGAGGGCGGCCCCGAAGCCGTGGCCGGTCGGCCCAACCCGGAGGCCTAAACGCCAGGATTTCTCCTCATGTAGCACCGGGCATGTACCGGCAACAACACCGATTTATTGATCCAAGTTTTATTGATCCAGGGGAGTTCGCCATCACTAAGAACCCACAGCACTCACACACCACCACTGCCTTGGCAGCACAAGATCTCCGCACCGAGCTGTTAGCCATTGCCCGTGAGGCCGCGGCTGCCGGAGCCGCGGTGCTCGCCTTGCGCGGCAGCGGAAAAATCAGTGCCGATACCAAGAGCGCGGCCGGGGACTGGGTCACCGATTTTGATCGCCGGGCCGAACGTGCGGTGCGCGATGTGATTGCCGCCAAACGACCCCACGATGAAATCACCGGTGAGGAGTATGGCAAAACGGTTCCGGCGAACCCCTCGGGCTACCGGTGGTCAATCGATCCGCTCGATGGCACGGCAAACTTTGTGCGTGGCATCGTGTACTACTGCACCTCGGTGGCCGTCATGGGCCCGGAAACCCCGGGTTCGGAAACTAAGACCTGGTTGGCCGGAGCCGTCAATGCCCCGGCGTTGAGTACCGAATACTATGCCGCAACCGGCCACGGTGCCTGGCTGCTCGAGCAACACCATGGGGTGCACAGCAAGGCCCACTCCACCACATCGGGTGCCTCGGCCAGGCAACTTCATGGCCCAAACCCAGCTGAGCCGGGCAAGCTCTTGGCCAGCGGGTTTGGCTATGATGCGGACCGCCGCCAATTCCAGGTTGGTGCGCTGCTGGGGTTGATGCCCGGGTATGCAAATATGCGCCGGCTCGGCTCGGCCGCGCTTGATCTATGTCTGGTTGCCGATGGCACACTTGATGCCTACGCCGAATATGGGACCCAGGAGTTTGACTGGGCCGCGGGTGCTTTGATTGCCCAGGAAGCGGGGCTTCCGGTGCTGCGTCCCACCACCAACCCCGGCTGGCAGGCCGCCGGGCACCTGGATTTTGCCGCACTACCCCAGCCCTAACCCGCGTTACTAGTAGCGGGTTAAATGACGGTGCCCTCGTGAGGTTCGCTATGAACCTCACGAGGGCACCGTCAATGTGACATCAGCGCGATATCGGCAAGAGATGTGGGTCTTAGATCCCGAACTGCAAACCGGCTGCCGCATCGTCGTAGTAGGCACGATTCTTCAGCCCAGCGGCGGCTGCCTCATCCACAATCACCACGGCATCAGGGTGCAGCTGCAACACGGATCCCGGGCAGGAAGCGGACAGCGGACCCTCAACCGCGGCGGCAATGGCTTCGGCCTTATGGCTGCCCGTGGCGATGAGCACCAAACGGCGAGCCTCCTGCACGGTGCCCAACCCCTGAGTCACACAGTGCGTGGGAACTTGATCCAGCCCGTCAAAGAAGCGTGCGTTATCCTCGCGGGTCTGCGCGGCAAGACGCTTAATGCGGGTTCGGGAACGCAACGAGGAAGCAGGCTCGTTGAAACCAAGGTGTCCGTTGGCACCGATGCCCAAAATCTGTACGTCAACGCCTCCTGCGGCACGAATCGCTTCGTCGTAGGCGGTGGCTTGAGCCGCGATCTGCGCCACCGATTCACCATGACCGTTTGGAACGTTCAGCCCGGAGACCGGAAGCCCAATGACCTCGCATACCTCGCGAATCAGGGTCTGGCGGTAGGACTGTTCGTGGGTATCTGGGATCCCCACGTACTCATCGAGGGCAAAGCCGATGGTTTGCGAGAAATCGATCTCCCCGCGCTTGGCAGCTGCCGCCAATTCGGCGTAGAGGCCCAGCGGCGAAGAACCTGTGGCCAGGCCCAACACTTGTGTCTCGCCGCGGTGGGTGCGCAACCCATCTAGCACGGCGGCCGCGGCAAAAACTGCTGCAGCTTCGGGGGTGTCAGCGATCAAAACTTCCATGTATACGTATTTCCTTAGTTGTACTAAAGCTGCGCTACGGACGGCAACAATGCGGCCCCAAGGGCAGCAACCGGCACGTCGGAGGGCAACAGTTCAAAACGATCGGCCAGTTCAAGGGCGGCCACAAAATCTGAGGTGGACGCATCACGGGTTAACTCCGAGCGTATCCCGTTTTCTAGTGCTTTTCCCAACGCGCATAGCCCGCCACCGAGCACAATTCGCTCCGCACCGGTGGTCAGCACCAATAATTGTAGCGAGAGTGCAATGCCGTGGCAGAGCACCCGTGCGGCATGTGCTGCCCGCTGATCCCCGGCGGCCGCCGCGGCAAAGGGGTCACGTCCGCGCCCCGCCGGAACATTCCAAAGGCGGTCAAGCGCCGAGCCCGAGGCGATGGTTTCTAAACAACCAAATTGTCCACATTTACATGGTGCTCCACCGGCTACCGGTAGGTGACCAATTTCTCCCACGATGCCATCGCGGCCCCGGACCACCTGCCCGTCACGCACCACCGCTGCCGCCAACCCGGTACCCACGTTGAGGTAGGCAAGAATTTGGTGTTCGGGCTTGTGGGCGGTGATACGTGCGGTAGCTAGGCTGCCACCAGCCGTGGAGCCGGAACGCACGGCAGCTAGCCGGGCCGCGGCAGCACGGGCTCGCATGAGCTGGTCGGCACCCAACGCCGCTGCCTTCACATCGTTTTCGATGCTGACCTCAAGACCCAGCGCCTCGGATAAGCCAGCACGTAGATCCATGGAGCTGACCCCCAGATTCACTGCGTGGCGGACCCGGCCGGTGAGCGGATCAACAAGCCCTGGCATACAAGCCCCGGCACGTTGTGGAAGGGTGTGGCTGTCATCGGGTGTGAGAGCAAGTTCTGCGGAAACCTGTGCCAGTGCGGCCTTGGCAAGCATTGCGGCAACGGCGATCACCTCGGCAGGACCATGACCCGACGGTGCGGTATGCAGCGCGGCCACCGAACCATCGGCGCGCAGGATCGCGGCAGCGGTTTTGGTACCACCAATATCAAGACCTAGTTTCATGCTCTCAATCCACCGATGTGCGGGGCCAACAAACCGACAAGGGCCCTCGAGACGCTGCGCGAAGCACCAAAGGTGACCAGATCGGCACCGCCGCGTGGCCAACCACATTCAACGACGATGACTCGGTGCCCCTGAGCCCGCAAGGAATCTGCGAGCCCCCAGATCTGGTGAGCCGGATCGAGTCCTCGACCAATGAGCGCGATCTTTGCCGCGGGCCCAACATTTGTTAGCTCGCTTGCGGCATCTAGTGCGCGAGCACCCCACGGCACCTGACCAACTGCCATATTTGCTTCGGTTTCAAGCTGTACAAGCACGGGTTGCGCCGCATCGGCAAGCCAGGCACGTGCCGCGTCGCTGAGTTCGAAGGCGGCGGTAATGCGTGCCTGATCCGGTGTGCTCCCGGCCCCCGCGGCGGGGCGCGGTGGATAATCACGCGTGAGCTTCGCGGTACGCGCCGCTGCCTCACGCAATCGGCTCGGGGCCAGCTGACCGTTGTGCACCGAAGCAACGATTGCCTCAAGGATGCCCTCGTAACGTTCGGGTGTGGTTTCCGAGCCCAGGCAGAGCAGATCGGCCCCGGCGGCTAGGGCACGGACGGCGGCAATCTCGATGCCGGTTTGGGCGCTGGCGCCGGCCATATCAAGTGCATCGGTAATGATGGCGCCCTCAAAGCCCAGAGAATCACGCAGCAACCCTCCCAAAATGGCGGGGGAGAAGGTTGCGGGGTTTTCTGCATCGAGCACCGGAACCATGATGTGACTTGTCATAATGCTTGCCACGTTGGCGGCGATGGCCGCGCCAAAAGGAACCAGTTCACGCTCCCGTAGCGTCTGCAGATCCACCTCAATAGTGGGCAGCGCCAGATGGGAGTCTGTTGCGGTATCCCCGTGGCCGGGGAAGTGCTTGGCGCAGGCAGCAACTCCTGCACCTTGTAACCCGGTGGTCCAGGCCGCGGTGTGTGTTGCAACGTGGCTGGCATCTGCACCAAAGCTGCGCACCCCAATGACCGGGTTGGCTGCTGTTGAATTTACATCGGCATCGGGTGCCAAATTCAGGTTGAATCCCAACGAGTTCAGTTCATCGGCAATTGCCGCTGCCGAGGAAGCGGTAGTGGCGGGATCATCGATGCGGCCCAAGACCGCGTTGCCCGGTTGGTTGGATCCGGTCAAATAGTGCAGGCGGGTGACATCGCCCCCCTCCTCATCCAGGGTCAACAATACGGAGGAAGAAACCGCGCGTAGTTGTCCCATGAGCGTTGCCAGTTGCGCGGGGGAGCTGAGGTTAGTGCCGTAGATGCAGACCGAACCCAGCCCGGCCTTCAATGCAGTAGCGATCCAGTTAGGCATCACCATGCCTTGGAACCCGGGCATCAGGGTGCCGGCGGCCAGAATACGTAGTTCCGCTCTGGAAGGCAGCGTGGATTCCGTGGCCTGTGTGGAATCCGAAGACAGCGAAGAAGTAGACATGTGACTCATTAGCCCTTTACCGCCCCGCCGACCAGGCCGGAGGACATCTTAGATTGAACGATCATGAAGAAGATGATCACCGGCACGGCAACCATCATGGAGGCGGCCATGACCAGGCCCCAGTCGGTTTCGCGGGTGGCCGAGGCCTGCACAAAGCCGCGCAGCCACAGCGGCAGCGTCTTCATCTGGTCCTCGGTCATCACCACCAGGGCGACGGTGAATTCGTTCCAGGCCTGCAAGAAGGCATACACGCCGGAGGCTACAAGCCCGGGGGCCAGCAACGGGAAGGTGATCCGCATGAAGGCGGCGGTACGCGAGAGCCCATCGACCATTCCGGCCTCCTCGAGTTCGGCCGGGACACCTGCAACGAAGCCGCGCAGCATCCAAATGGTGAACGGGATGACCGCTGCGGTGTAGAGCAGGGTCAGGCCCAACACGTTGTTCAGCAACCCCACGGAGCTCATCATCTTGTACTGGGCGATGAACATGCCTTCGGCCGGGAGCATTTGGATCAGCAACATGGCCAGGATGAAGGACTTACGTCCCTTGAACTTGAAACGGGAAATGGCCAGCGCACCCAGGAACGCGACGAACAGTGCGATGGCGACCGTGGTCAAGGTGACGGTCAGTGAGATGCCCAGGGCGGCGACGAATTTTCCATCGACGAACACTGCCTTGAAGTTATCAAGTGAGCCGCCGAAGGGCAAGAAGGTGGGGGTGGTTGACTGCAAGACCGCGTTGGGTAGGAAGGAGGAGTTGAACATCCAGTAGACCGGGAAGGCCCAGATCAGGGCGACGGCCACGGCAACGATGGTCCAAACACCTGTGGAGATCGATTTGATCTTCATATTAGTTTTCCTCCTTCATCAGCGAGCGCACGTAGTACCAGCTGATGGCAATGGTGATGATGAGCATCAGGATTGACACGGCGCTTGCCGCACCAAAATCTCCCGAGCCGACGCCCATTTGGTAGATGTAGGTGCCCAAGAGGTTTGTCTCATTGGCGACCCCGCCGGCATCCTGCAGCAATTTGATCTGGGTGAAGACGCGCAGGTCCCAGATCAGTTGGAGCAGCAGCACGATCGAGAGGACCGGGGCGATCAGCGGCATGATGATGAAGCGGATGCGTTGGATGCCGGTGGCACCATCCATGGCCGCGGCCTCCAGGACTTCCTCGGAGATCTGCGTGAGCCCGGCGTAGATGCTGAGCGCGACGAAGGGCACTGACATCCAGATGACGATGATCAGCGCGATGATGAAGAAGGTGAGCGGTTCGGCGAGCCAATTGTGGCCCTCGGCGTCGAACCCAAATTTGGTCAGCAGCCAGTTCAGTACGCCGCGGCGCCAGTCAACCAGCCAGACCCAGACGGTCATGGCCGCGACAACGGGCATGGCCCAGGCCAGCAGCATGGAAATCTGCAGGATAATGCGGGCCACGGTTCCCACACGCTTCATCAGGATCGCGAAGAGGAAGCCGATCAGCACGGTGATGGAAGCGGCCAGCAGACAGAAAAGTAGCGAGCGGCCCAGCACCACCCAGAAGTTGGTATCTGCAAGCAGTGCCGCATAGTTATCAAATCCAACAAATTCCGGTGCGGCACCGAATTGTTGTTTCAGGCCGAATTTTTGGAAGCTCGTATAGATCTGCCAACCAACCGGGTAACCCAGAGCGGCGATGAGGATGATCAGCGTGGGGGTGATCAGTAGAAGGGGGACCTTCGACTGACGCTTCTTAACGATGGGTGGGGAAGTAGCGGCGCTGGCCGGTGCTACCGGTTGCGGTTGCTGCGCCGGTGGGGCCGGGGCTGGGGTTGGCATGAGCTTGAGTGGGCCTTTCGTCTCGGACCCGCTTCCTTCCGCGGTGAGCGGTGGGGGCGGACCGACGTGCTGGAAGTGCTAAACACGGTGGTGGTCGGGGCGCAGAGCGCGCCCCGACCACCACCAGTTGTTACTTAAGGTTCAGCATCGGGGAGATCTTGGCGTCGTACTCTTTCGCCAGTGCCTCGAGGTCTGCTGCATCGCGGATCTTGCCGAAGAATTCTTCGAGGATCATCGAGGATTCAACAGCTGCCCAGCCCGGGGCTGCCGGGGTGAGCTTGGAGTTTGATGCCGAGGCAATGGCTGCCTGAGCGAACTGGTCATCGCCCATGGAAGCGAAGTAATCCGAGTTTGCCGGGCCCAGGCCGTTCTTGCCGAGCATGTTCTGGTAGTCGGAGGAGAAGATAATGCGCATCAATTCCTTGGCCAGATCCTGGTTCTGGGACTTGGCGGAGATCCCGATGTTGGAGCCACCGGCGAGGACCGGTGCCGGTGCGCCATCGTTGCCCGGAAGGACCAGGGTGGAGAACTTTGTATCGTTCCACTCGCGTACGTCCTTGCCGTCCTTCTTGGTCAGATCACCAATTGACCAGTGGGCCCAGCCCGGTGCCATGATGGTTGCCGCGGAAAGTGAGGTCTTGCCGGTGGGCTTGCCCTCATCGTCAAGGATCTGATCTGCATCGTTAATGTAGAGCCACGGGGCAGCATCCTTGGCATCCGAGGGTGCCTTGGAGGCGTGCTTCTGCAGATCCTGCAACTGGGCCAGTCCCTTGAGGGTATTGGCATCGGCGAGGGTTGAGACCCATGCGTCGCCGTCCTTCTTGGCCAGCTCTCCACCATTGGCAAAGATCCAGGAGATGCCGTTGCGCCAGTCCTGGCCGCCGAGGAAGAAACCGGAGAAGTTCTTGATCTCGCGTGGGTTCTTTTCCGCGATGGTCTTGACCGCGGTGTTGAACTCATCAAGGGTCTTAGGAGTTTCTACCCCTGCTTCCTTCCACACATCCGCACGCTGGAAGAGGTAACGCGATCCGGCGTAGTACGGCAGGGTGAAGTTCTTGCCGTCAACGGCGCCGGCCTCGACGAAGGAGGGGATCAGCTTATCCCCGCCGAGTTCTTCGAACATGTCCGAGATGTCGGTGAAGGCACCAATATTGGTGAAGGTCGGGGACTGGGTGTTGCCCATTTCCACGACGTCCGGGGTGTTGTTGGCATCGGGCAGCGCGGTGGTCATCTTGGTGACAAGATCGCCCCAGCCCTGCTCCTCAATCTTTAGCGTTGCGCCGGTCTTGGTCTTGAAGGTGTCCTTCAGATAGGTGCGCAGTTCGTCCGGGGTATCCCCGCCGGCAAGCCAGAGGGTGAGTGACTTATCGGCATTGCTCGCAGATGATGTTGCGGCACCTGTGCTGGCCGGGGCATCGGAGGCAGCGGGTGATCCGCTTCCGCCACAGGCGCTCAGCGTCAGTGCTGCGGCGGTTGTAAGAGCCGCAAGCCCAAGATACTTCTTCATTGGAGATCCTTTCAAAGGGGGGTGAAACGGGTTTACTGCGGGTAAACCCCATGCGAAGGGTCGAACATTTCTAGCCGGGTAGTGCTCCGGGGTACTGCGGGGGGGCTAACCCCCAGGGGGGTCAGGCCACTCCTAGCTGGTTCCAAAGAACCATGACGGCGGTGCCGCGCAGAACCACATCTTGTGGTTCCTTGGCAAGCCGCACCTGTACCAGGGGTGGTCTGTGTGGAAGCATGCGCGCGGTCAAGGTCTTTTCGACGTTGTCGCGCAGCGTTCCTTCCAAAAGGTGTGCCGGTCCGGAGAGGACTACTTCGGCTAAATCGAGGGCACCCACGATGGGTGCAAGGGCCACGGCAAGGCGCTCGCCGGCAATTTCAAGAACCGTGGTGGCGGCTGCCTGCGGATCGCTGGCAGCAGAAGCCTGGGCCAGGCCGCGTTCGAGGAAGGGGACCGAGAGCCAGGTTTCTAGGCAGCCGTGTTTCCCGCATTTGCATTCCAGGCCGCCATCGGTGCCCACGACCACGTGGCCGATTTCTCCCGCCGCCGAGTGCACGCCGCGGGCGCGTTGACCATTGACCATCAGTCCGGCACCAACACCGCGGCCGACCTTGACCAGGATCATGTCATGTGCGCCGCCGCCGAAGGTGAATTCGGCAAGGACTGCGGCGTCGGCATCGTTTGCGACAAGGGTTGGGAGGCTCGTTGTGGTTTCGATCAGTTCGCGCAGCGGAAGGTCTTTCCATGCGAGGTTGGGGGCCGTGAGGACGACCCCGTCGGCATCCACGATGCCCGGGGTGCCAACCCCAATGCCCAGCAGTGGTGCCGTTGCTAGATCGATGGCGCGGTTGACCAGGTCCAGGACCAGGTGTGTGACTTCTTCACCTTTTTCCTCGCCGGTGAGTGTTTCAACGCGGTGCAGGATGTTTCCATCGAGATCGAGGACTGCTGCGCGAAGTGCCGAGTTTTCGGCGAGGTCTAGGCCAATGATTTGTAGGCCCGTGCGGTTTAGATCGACCATGATTGCTGGTTTTCCGGGTCGGATGCGCTCGGACTGGCCGAGTTCGATGACATGACCACGTTCGAGGAGCTCCGAGATGAGATCCGAAACTGTGACGCGGGTCAGTCCCAGGGTGCGGGAGAGATCCGCGCGACTCATGGGGCCGGTTGAGTGCAGGGTTTGCAGGGCTAACGCGAGGTTGTGTGCACGGCCGTGTGAGGGCAGTGCGGCGGTGTTATTCGCCATGCTGCGCAGGGGTCCTCGTGAGGTGGTCATGAGTGTTAGTAAACTGTACTAACAAACAATCCGCAAGACCGAACGGTGAACTTTTATGGTCGTAATCAAATTGTGACGTGCTCAACAAACGCCACTTGTGCGAGTGGACGCCAAAATTACTGTGCACTGACGCGGCAGTGCACCCACCACGGGACAGATGAATATTTCTTTGCGTGAGTTTGGCAACAACGCGGCCACCGGCATTCTTGAGAAAGCGCCGGGGCTGTCACACTTAGAGGTGATGACTACTGCAATTCACCCCGAAGCCAGCACCCTTGTAATTCGCGAAGCGGTCCCCGCCGACTACCCACACATCGCACGGATCACCGTCGCGTCATACCTGGATGCGGGCCACTTCGAAGATCCCAACCACGAATACATGCAATTCGTGCAGCAGGTGGCGGCGCGTCACGCGCAAACCGAAATTCTTGTTGCCGAACGCGACGGGGTAGTTATTGGTTCGGTAACTCTGGTGCGCCCCGGTAGCGATTATGCGGATATCGCACTCGAAGGCGAACTCGAATTCCGCATGCTGGTTGTTGACCCGAAGGTGCAACGCTCGGGTGCCGGACGCGCACTGCTCAACGCACTCATTGCCCGTGCCCGTGAAATTGAAGATGTACATACGGTGTCACTGACCACCGGTGGGCACTGGGTTGCCGCTCGTGCCCTTTACGAAGCGGATGGCTTCCAGCATGCTTCCGAACGTGACTGGTATGTGCCAAACACCGAGATCGTGCTCGTCGTTTACACCCTGAAGCTCTAACATTCGAGGGATCCATTGGCCGGCTGCCACCCGATAACTAGTGTGCTTCTTGGCAATGGGGTGGTAGGCGAAGCCTCATGAGGGCAATTTTCTAAGCGTTTTGCCAAGGCCAAGGCGCAAGGCAAATTGCCTCGATCATCTCTGCCAAAACTCCCGTGATCGAGGGGATCGTGTGTTTTTTCCGGTAGCTAAAAGAGCTAGCGAGATGAGCCAAAAACACGTCCCTGAGGTGGCCCGGTGAAGTGCTGCCGGGATTTGCCGAGGCCAGAGGAATTTTTAGGAAGAAATCTTGCCGGCAGATCGTGCGGCAGAGACTAGCTCAACAATGAAGACTTTGTGGGGCTTTGACCCTGAGTTTTAGCTAGGCTCTTGGCTAGGTGCACACCAGGTACTGCGGTGGCCGAGCATAAGGAGATTCCACGTGAGCGTCATTTACAGAACAACAATGGATCCGACCAAGGGTGAGCTGCTTGCCGCCTGGATGCCCAAACAGTCGTGGTTTGAGGGCGAATCGACGCTTTCACTTCGAGTAGTTGGTGGCTTCAGGCTCGATGACCCCGCGGATGAGGTGGGTATGGAAATGATCCTGGTCCTCGATGAAACACCCCAAACTCCGGTGCTTTATCACGTGCCGCTGAGCTACCGTGGTGCCGAACTTGAAGGCGCCGCAGAATCCTTGCTGGGCACCAGCGCCCATGGGATCCTGGGGACCCGGTGGATCTACGATGCGGCAGTAGACCCGGTCTGGCAAGCCCAAGTCAAGGCGCTGATTGCCGGAGAAGTCACGGCACAACACCAGAACGATTCACATGTGCTTGATCATTCGATCACCGTGAGCATGAATCAAGGGACACCGACTCAGGATGAACCCATTGCCTCGATAATTCGTCGTCCCGTGGCCGGTGGAAAAGGATCGGCACACGCCCGGGCCTGGGTTAGTGCTCCACTAAGCCACGCGGAAAACAGTGCCGATTTCGGGGCAGTTATCGAACTTCTCTGACGGTAAATCTTGTGTGGGCGCCAAGCATGCTGGCCGAGCGTCTAACGCACGTTGGTGCCCACACGTCTTGGAATGATGGTGCACAGTTGCACCGGCTAGCCAAGGATGCACCATGTGGGGGAGCGCCGAGCCCGGAGGCCGTGAGCCAAGTGGGAAATCTCCACGGGGGAAGATCACCATCGAAGGCGGTGATTCCGGGGCAAAAACGGAGGGGTGAGCGTACTAGACTAGTGGGGAAACCCATCCGCCCACTTAGGGGAGATACATGTCTGCCATCAGCCGTGAGGACGTCGCGCACTTGGCGCACCTGGCTCACATTGAGATGAGCGATGCCGAGCTGGACAAAATGACCGGTGAACTCGGTGTCATTGTTCAAGCCATCGCGTCGGTATCCGAAGCCGCATCCGCCGATGTTCCTGCAACAACCCACCCGATTGCTCTGACGAACGTCTTCCGCGAAGACGTCGTCGGTGAAACCCTCACCGCCGAAGAAGCGTTGATGAACGCGCCGGATTCCGTTGACACGCGTTTCCGTGTGCCCGCCATTTTGGATGGAGAGTAATTCATGAACGAGATTATTCGTCTCTCGGCAACCGAACTTGCCGCCAAGCTGCGCGCTGGCGAAATTACCTCGGTCGCCGCAGTCCAAGCACACCTTGACCGCATCGCCGAAGTTGACGGCGGAGAACACGGTGTCCACGCCTTCTTGCACGTGAACACCGAAGAAGCGCTCGCCGTTGCCGCAGAGGTCGACGCGATCCGCGCCGCCGGTGGTGCCGAAGCAGAAGCCCTGCACCCGTTCGCCGGTGTGCCAATCGCCATCAAGGACCTCATCGTCACCAAGGGCCAGCCCACCACCGCCGCATCGAAGATGCTCGAAGGCTGGATGAGCCCGTACGACGCAACCGTGATCGAAAAGATCCGTGCCGCCAAGCTGCCAATGTTGGGCAAGACCAACCTTGATGAGTTCGCAATGGGTTCCTCCACCGAGCACTCGGCCTACGGCGCAACCCGCAACCCGTGGGACCTAAACCGGATTCCCGGTGGTTCCGGTGGCGGCTCCGCCGCAGCAGTTGCAGCATTTGAAGCACCGCTGGCCCTGGGCACCGATACCGGTGGCTCAATCCGCCAGCCCGGTGCCGTCACCGGCACCGTCGGTGTGAAGCCAACCTACGGTGGGGTTTCGCGCTACGGCGCGATCGCCATGGCCTCCTCGCTTGACCAGATTGGCCCGGTCACCCGCACCGTGCTCGACTCCGCCTACCTGCACGAGCTGATCGGTGGCCACGATGCCGCCGATTCAACCTCGCTGAACGAACCGGTCCCGGCGCTGATTGCTGCTGCCGAAACCGGCGCCTCCGGAGATATGACCGGGGTACGCGTGGGTGTCATCAAGGAATTGCAGGGCGAAGGCTACGAGGCCGGCGTCCAGGCACGCTTCGATGAATCCCTCGAGGCGCTGCGCGCCGCGGGTGCAGAAATCGTCGAGGTTTCCTGCCCGAACTTCAAATACGCACTGGGTGCCTACTACCTGATCTCCACCTCCGAGGTCTCCTCCAACCTGGCCAAGTTCGACGGCGTGCGCTTTGGCACCCGCGTGCTTCCCACAGAGGGTCCGCTGACCATCGAACGCGTCATGGGTGCAACCCGTGCCGCCGGCTTCGGTGAAGAGGTCAAGCGCCGCATCATCCTAGGAACCTACGCACTTTCCGCCGGCTACTACGATGCCTACTACGGCTCGGCGCAGAAGGTTCGCACGCTGATTCAGCGCGACTTCGAGGCAGCATTCGAGCATGCCGATGTGCTGATCTCCCCGACCTGCCCGACGGTTGCCTTTGAACTGGGCTCCAAGGTCGATGATCCGCTGGCCATGTACCTCAACGACATTGCCACCATCCCGGCGAACATGGCCGGAATCCCGGGCATCACCATCCCGGGCGGTCTGTCCGAAGGACTGCCGGTCGGCATCCAGTTCCTGGCCCCGGCCCGTGAGGATGCCCGCCTGTACCGTGCCGGTGCGGCACTTGAGAAACTGTTGGAAGACAAGTGGGGTGGCCGTCTGCTGGATCAGGCTCCCGAACTGTCCGCCGCCACTGGAGGGGTTGCCTAAGATGACTTCACACATTGATGAACTCGTTGACTTTGATGTAGCACTAGAAAAGTATGATCCGGTGCTCGGTTTTGAGGTTCACGTTGAACTGAATACCAAGACCAAGATGTTCTCCGCGGCCCCCAACGTGTTTGGCGATACGCCAAATACCAATGTGACCCCGGTGTGCCTGGGCCTGCCCGGCGTGCTTCCGGTGGTCAACAAGACCGCGGTTGAATACGCGATCATGATCGGTCTGGCGCTGAACTGCAAGATCGCCGAGCGTTGCGGATTCGCCCGGAAGAACTACTTCTACCCGGACACCCCGAAGAACTTCCAGACCTCGCAATACGATGATCCAATTGCCTACGACGGTTGGATCGACATCGAGCTGGAAGACGGCGAGGTCTTCCGCGTGGAGATCGAACGCGCGCACATGGAAGAAGACGCCGGCAAGCTCACCCACATGGGTGGTTCCACCGGACGCATCCAGGGTGCCGACTACTCGCTGGTTGACTACAACCGTTCGGGTGTGCCGCTGGTCGAGATCGTTACCAAGACCATCGAGGGCGCCGGCAAGCGTGCACCCGAGCTGGCCAAGGCCTACGTCGCGGCGATCCGCGAAATCGTCAAGGCCCTGGATGTCTCGGACGCAAAAATGGAACGCGGCAACGTGCGTTGCGATGCAAACGTCTCACTGATGCTCAAGGGCGCCGAGAAGTTCGGCACCCGCACCGAGACCAAGAACGTGAACTCACTGCGTGCCGTCGAACACGCGGTGCGCTTCGAGATCGAGCGTCACGCGGCGGTGCTGAACTCGGGTGCTGCCATCGTGCAGGAAACCCGCCACTGGCACGAAGACACCCGCACAACGACCTCGGGCCGCCCGAAGTCCGATGCCGATGACTACCGTTACTTCCCGGAGCCGGACCTGGTCCCGGTAGTGACGACACTCGAGTGGATCGAAGAGCTGCGTTCCCGCCTGCCCGAGCCGCCGGCCGAGCGCCGCAAGCGCCTGCAGGCCGACTGGGGTTACTCGGACGCCGAGTTCCGCGATGTGGTCAACGCCGGAATCACCGAGCAGATCGAGGAGACCATTGCCGCGGGTACTACCGCTGCGGTGGCCCGCAAGTGGTGGATGGGCGAAATTGCTCGTCTGGCCAACGCCGCCGACAAGGACGTTATCGACCTGGGTGTCACCCCGGCGACCATCGTTGAGCTGAACTCGCTGATCGAAGCGAAGAAGATCAACGACAAGATCGCCCGCCAGGTGCTCGAATACGTTGTTGGTGGCGAAGGAACCCCGAGCGAAATCGTTGAGAAACGCTCGCTAGCAGTGGTGAATGACGACTCGGCACTGGGCGCGGCAGTTGATGATGCGATCGCCGCGATGCCGGATGTTGTCGAGAAGATCAAGGCCGGCAAGATGGCTGCCATTGGCGCGCTCATGGGCCCGGTCATGAAGGCCACCCGCGGACAGGCCGACGCCGGCCGCGTGCGCGAATTGGTACTTGAAAAGTTGGGTCTGGCTGGCTAACTCTTAGCCTCAAAGCTAACGCTAAATAATAGTTGGGTCCCGTTCCTCATCCGCTTTGCTGGATCGAGGAGCGGGACCCCACTGTTGTTAACGTGGTTTGTGCTCGGTACGTCACCTACGTTTTGAGCGCGGAGAAGAATGATCGCGCGTAGTCGAGCGCTTCGGCCTCAGACGTATAGTACGAAAAATCCGGTGGCTTCGTAGCTATCTCTTGACAGGCAAGTGGATACTTGCCTTAATTGAAAAGTGGAACAGCTTCTTAAAGCAATTGCGGATCCCACCCGCGCGGCGATCCTTGACGGGTTGCTGGATCGTGACGGGCAGACACTCTTTGAGATCTGTGCCAGATTGGCAAGCAGCGGTGCATCAGGCGCGTCGCGGCAGGCGATCTCCCAGCACCTAGCCGTGCTTGAAGGAGTCGGTCTGGTCAGCACGCAGCGCCTGGGCCGCTATAAGTTCCACTATATTGATACCTCGCCGCTGGCAGATATTCAGCGGCGCTGGCCACAGCCCACAACACCCACCGAACATATACGAGGAGAAACTCTATGAAAATCCATCTGGCAAGCATCTTCGTTGATGACCAGTACAAGGGATTGGAGTTCTACACCAGCAAGTTGGGATTTGTGAAGAAGACAGAGGTCCCGATCGGCGAATTTGCGTGGCTGACTGTCGTGTCCCCAGAAGCGCTGGACGGTGTTGAACTGGTGTTTGAGCCGGCAAACCACCCAGCAGTTGCACCATTTAGAGACGCATTGGTCGCCGACGGAATTCCATTCACCTCGTTTGCCGTCAAAGATTTAGATGCCGAATATGAGCGCTTGGTCGGACTTGGCGTGGAATTCACCCAACCTCCCACGGTGATGGGGCCCGTCAAAACCGCCGTGTTGGATGACACCTGCGGCAACCTGATTCAGCTTGCCCAGATGCTGGAAGATCCAAGCGCATAAACATGCATCAAGGGCAGGGCATTCGGCCGGAAGCGGACGTAGCGATCAATGAAGTGTTGGTGCGCCGGCTACTAGAAGCACAATATCCCGAGCTAGCCGAGTTGCCCCTGTCCTGGGTAGAGGCAGGCTGGGATAATGTGGTTTTCAGGCTCGGTGATGACCTTGCGGTGCGCTTGCCACGCCGGGTGAGCGCTCATGGATTGCTGCTCAATGAGGTACGCTGGTTGCCATTTTTGGCTCCTCGGCTGCCAGTTGCAATACCAAGTGTGAAATACCGTGGAAAGCCCGCGGAAAACTACCCCTACCATTGGGCAGTGGTGCCGTGGTTTAGCGGGCAAAGTGCCGCGTGTGTGGACGTCAAAACACGTGATGATTTGGTGCCGGAACTCGCCAGATTTTTTAGGGCATTACATGTCCCGGCACCCGCCGATGCGCCAAAAAACCCGGTCCGCGGAGTGCCACTTCAAGCGCGTAACGTTGCGTTGCTCCAACGGCTTGAACACTACGTTGGAGCAGGGAAAAATGAGCTAATTCGACTGTGGGAATACGCGCTGCAGGCCGGAGAATATGCCGGACCGCAGCTGTGGCTACATGGGGATCCGCACCCACATAACGTGATTGTTACTCCTAAAAGTGCACAGGAAAAAATACGACTTTCAGCGGTAATAGATTTTGGTGATTTAACCGCTGGGGATCCGGCAAGCGATCTGGCCTGCGGATGGCTATTTTTTAGCGATTCTGGACTTCAAGAATTCCGTCTATCTGCGGATAATGCCCTGTATGACACGGAAGTCTGGGAACGAGCGCGGGGTTGGGCGCTGAACTATGCAAGCCTGATGATCGGGCTAGAACAGAGCGATCCATTGCATGCTGTGGGTGCCCACGGCATCGAGATGTTGCTCCAAGGTGCATGACCCTGCGTGGTATCTTGTCGCCGGGGACTTGCATGCCCAGAAACTTCGCGTGCTTGCGTATTTTGGATGCCCAAATGCTGAGGCAGAGAACTAGAAACGGATTGTGAAACGCATCGTGGAATTGCTGGGGAATGAGAAGAAAACAGGGCCGCGCCCTGGGCGAGGTCATCGTGGCGATGACCTCAAGCGCTTGAACACGGCTGCGGTGATGAAACACGTATTTGATCATCCGGGGCTTTCGCGCTCGGAAGTTGCTGCGCAATTGGGCCTGAGCGCCGCATCGGTTACCGCGATCGCCTCGACGTTGTTGGAGGCCGGGCTTTTACGCACCATGCCATCACCGTCCGGGGGGCAGGGCCGCCCACGAGTTCCGCTGGAAGTAGATAACCAATCGACACTTGTCATGGGGATTCACCTTGGTCCGCGCACCACGGGCGTGGTGCTGATGGGTCTTGATGGGGTGGAACGGGCCTCGGTCTTGGTACCCCACCCGGGAATTGATCCGGTGGCCTCGATCGAAAAAATTGTGCTGGCCGCCGAAGCGTTACTTGCCGAACATGCGGGGGGCAAGCTGGTGCTGGGCACCGGAATTGCTACGGGCGGCATTGTTGACCGTCATGCAGCGGTCATCATCGATAATCCGGGAGCTGGATGGCAGAATGTTCACGTCTTGGACCTTTTGGCAGGACGGCTACCCGGACCGGTCATCGTGGATAATAATGCGCGCGCTGCGGCCCAATCGGAGTTGCTCTACGGCCATGGTCAGCAAAGCGATGATTTTGTGTTGATGGTGATCACCGAGGACTTGGGGGCCGTCTTAGTCGATGACGGACGGATTCGGGCCGGGTATTCGCAGACCGCCGGGCAGATTGCACACTTGCGGGTCAGTGATGAACAGGTGCCCTGTGCATGTGGGAAATTTGGGTGTTTGGCCGTGATGGCATCGGATGTTGTCTTGGCCAAGAATGCCATTGCCCGCGGTTTGAAAGGCGTTCGGCACAGTGACCACGTGCTTGAATTGGCCGAGGCTGGGAATGGGATTGCCCTTGAGGTGCTCGCAGAACGTAATCGGTACGTGGGCCGGGTAGCAAGTCAACTCATCGACATTCATGACCCAGAACTTTTGGTGATTGCCGGGACGCCTGCCGAAACTCCTGCGGTGTTTGCCGACCTGGTCGCGGAGGTAGCGCGAAGCGCTCACGGTGGGGCAAGCGCCGCCGGCCGTGTGGTTCTTTCCTCGGACCACATTTTTTCGCTCTCTCTTTTTGCCGGATCGACGTTGGTGGATGCCGTACTTTCCGATCCGCTGGGAGTTATTGGAAATACTTGGTCGGAAGTCGAGCGAGAAGCGGTGTCCCACTAGTTCTTTCAGCAAATTTTTCCGAGTTTTTGGGTGGAAGTTTTGTGGAGGAAGTTCCGCAATGTTCATAGTCATTTTTGACAGACTGCCTCACATCTGGTTTATTTTAGAGCGTGAAATAAGTGGTGAGGTCAATCACAGCAGTTGGTTGCCTTGCTTACACCGCCGCATTTGCGTCGGGGGCACACGGGTCATTTGCACGAATAGGGAGCGTCATGTCAAAGAAGAAGATGATTGCCGTAGTCGCGGCATCGGCAGCATTCATGCTGGCCGCCAGCGGTTGCGCAGCCGGCGATAGCGGTAGTTCTGCGGGCACCAGCGGCGAAAAGAAGCTGACCTTCCAGCTTGCAGAACCGAAGTCACTGGTTCCGCACGAGGATCCGGGAAGCCAGGTAGCTATGGCCACCTGTGCAAACCTCATGGAGGTCAACGTCGAGTCCCAAGAGATCGAACCGCTGGCAGCAAAGTCGGTCACCAGCGATGACGCCAAGACCTGGAAGATCGCATTGCAGGATGGCTGGACCTTCCAGGATGGCACCCCAGTCACCGCCGACTCCTTCGCTAAGGCCTGGGCCAAGACGGCAACCGGCTCCAATGCCTGGCAGGGCAATGGCAGCTTTGCTCCCTTCGTCGGCTACAAGGAACTGAACCCCACCGATGGTTCCAAGCCGGCCACCGATAAGCTCTCCGGCGTTAAGGTCATCGACGAGGCAAACCTCGAGGTAACACTCGTTGCCCCGAACGCAGACTTCCCCAAGCTGTTGACCACCTCGGCACTGTGCCCGCTGCCAGAGGTAGCTTTCAGCGACCCGAAGGGTTACGAAGAAAACCCCATCTCTAACGGCCCTTACAAGTTTGTTTCATGGAACCACAACGTTGATGTTGTGCTTGAAAAGTGGGACGGCTTCAAGGGCGCACAGGGCTTCTCCGGCGGAGCTGACAAGCTCGTCGGACAGATCTACACGGCAGTCGACGCCGCCTACACCGACATGACCGCCGGCAACCTGGACATGATCCGCAATGTCCCGGCAACCATGGTCTCCAAGGCCAAGAGCCAGCTGGGCGAAGAAGCCCTTTACGAGGTCAAGACCGGCTCCAAGCAGTACACACTGCAGATCCCCGAATACATCAAGGGCCTCGAAAACCCGGACCTGCGCCGCGCCATCTCGATGTCTATTGACCGTGAATCGATTGCAGCCTCCCTGCTGCAGGGCTACGCAACTTCCTCCGATTCGTTGGTTCCGCCATCCTTGGATTCCTACAAGGCAGGCTCTTGCGATTCGTGCGCCTTTGATGCAGCAGGTGCCAAGGCATTGCTGGAAAAGGCCGGCGGCTTCGATGGCACGCTGATCATCGAGCACAACTCAGCATCGGACCAGCAGCTGGTTCAGGCAATCTCCAAGCAGATCCAGGACAACCTGGGCATCAAGGTGCAGCTCAAGCCTTCCCTGGGCACCGAACTTGAATCCCGCCGAAACAGCCAGGAACTCGAAGGGGCAATCTTCGGTCTCTGGGGCTGGTCTTACAAGTCTTCGGATCAGTACCTGAGCCAGTACGAAACCGGTGGAGATGGAAACGCGACCACCGGATACTCGAACGAAGCAGTAGATAAGTTGCTGCGCTCGGCCCGTGGCGAGCAAGACGAAGCCAAGTCGGCAGGTCTCTACTCCGACGCCGAGGCACTGATCATGAAGGACATGCCTTCGATCCCACTGTTCATTCCCACCGACTTTGGACTGAAGTCCAAGTGCGCTGGCATGAACGATTCGCAGGGCGACCTGCAGTTCTACCGCGCAGGCTTCACCTGCTAAGCAAGCACATCACGTACGCGGTGCTTAAGTAATCCACGGGGCCGAGGAAAGGTTATCTTTCCGCGGCCCCGTGGGGCTTGAACCCCGTGTGTATGCGGCACCCATGGAGGTGTCGCGAAAGGGAGCAGTTGCATGCTTGGTTACACAATTCGCAGATTCCTGCAGATGATTCCGGTGGTCATTGGCGCCACG
>NZ_PCPT01000008.1 GCF_002975435.1 Arthrobacter sp. MYb227
AAATAAATTGGTATCAACAAACTTGGCACACTATTGAGTTCTCAAACAACAGACGCATCCAACATCCACGACCCGGAAACCCGGCGCTTCGCTCTGGAGCTCTTACAACTTCACCCACAAACACACCAGCATCAAAAAATACTGAAAATGTTTGGGAAATCTTCGCTTCGTTCACCCGCGCTTCACCCTCTCGGGCTACGCTTCGGTGTCCGGCGCGAGATATAACTATACGCAGAACCAGACCAAAAGTCCAAACGAAGGGCACTTCACTCGCAAACACCCCAAAAACCCCCAAAACACAAGGAAAACACCACCATAAACACCTGAAACAGGCACTCACGCAGCCCAAGAACCCGTGAGTGCTCCATCACAGCAACAATCTCTTTCGGTCATAGACTCGGAATATGTCTGATTCTTCAATCTCATCCGGGCCCGTCTCTACGCAAGCTGACTATCTGCAGCAGGTATTGGGCTACACCGAGCCAATCTTCAATGCCTCTATGGCAGGAGCCGCTGGTGGTGCACTTGCCGCCGCGGTATCAGAGGCAGGAGGCGTTGGCATGCTGGGCATCGGTGGGAGTCATGATGCCGGGTGGGTCAAAGCTCAAAGTGAACTAGCCGCTGCTCCCGGGAAGCCCTGGGGTGCAGGACTCATGGCCTGGGTATTAGAGGAGTCGTTGGAACCGTTGAAGAACGTCCTTGAACACGCTCCTTCCTTTATCTGTGTAAGTTTCGGAGATCCGGGACCTGCGGCACGCCTTGCCCATCAAGCCAACGCTTTAGTAGGTATGCAGGTGGGAAACGCCGCGGAACTATCCCGCGCACTTGAATCCGATATCGATGTGGTGATCTGTCGGGGTAGCGAAGGTGGTGGGCATGGACGCAACAACGTTTCCACCCTTCCTCTCTTGCAGCTTGCGCTTTCAAGGACGTCAAAGCCGGTGATTGTTGCCGGAGGTCTGGCCACTGCCCAGGGAGTTGCAGCGGTATTGGGTGCCGGGGCCAGCGCTGCATGGATCGGCACAAGGTTTGCTGCGGCAGCCGAGTCTTTGAGCCACACAAAAATCAAGGAAGCTATCGGTTCGGCAAGTATCGATGACACCGTATATACGCGCGCCTTCGATGTCGCCCAACGTATTGCCTGGCCTGTCCAATATGGGGGCCGTGCACTTCGAAATGAATTTAGTGATCAGTGGGTCCAGAAGATCGCCGAGCTCAGGACCGAGGTTGCGCGCGGTGAGGAACTTACCGAGATGGTTATTCGGGCTCGAATGGAAGCGGATGTGGCAACTGCCCCCGTTTACGCCGGACAGTCTGCCGGATTATCCAGTGCCGGGATGAGCGCAGCACAGATCGTTGAAGAACTCTCCGAATTCCGCAGCATACTTACCCGCGCGGCCCAGCGTTGGGGATAAACCCTTACCCTAGGCTCCGGCCGGATGGTAACCCAACGGCATATTGTCAATGAGTCGCACTTCGCCGACCTTGGCGGCAACCAATAGGAGGCCTTGGCCGGTAAATGGTGTTTCACGACAATTGAAGGCAAGCTCGGCAAGGGTATTGGGGTCGACTACTTCAAGGTAGTCGAGTTCTACCAGCGGTTCGCGAGCAAAAATCTCGGCAACGTCCTCGAGGAATAGTGGCTCATGCTTTTCCGCACGCACCCTAATAATGTTCATGGCCCGGTAGATCACAAGAGCGGCCTCCGCTTGTTCCGGGGTCAAGAATTGGTTACGACTCGAAAGCGCCAAGCCTTGTTCCGTGCGAATGATGGGTACAGAACAGACATCGACAGGAATGTTCAGGTCCTTGACCATCCTGTTGATCAGCACCAGCTGCTGGGCATCCTTCTGCCCAAAATATGCTCGATACTTCACAGCAACCGGGCAGCTTGCCGGCGGCATGGCAAAATTCAGCAATTTCACCACAACGGCTAACATTCCATCGAAGTGTCCGGGGCGTGATGCTCCCTCAAATTTGGAGCCCAAGGCCCCCGAATCAATCTTCACCAGTGGTCGCCCATCGGGGTAAACCTCAGTGGCCGATGGAGCAAAGACAATATCTGCTCCGGCGCGGGCAAGAATTTCTACATCGGCATCGAGCGTGCGAGGGTAGCGCGCATAATCGGCAGCGTCATTGAACTGCAGTTCGTTAACGAAGATGCTGACCACCAGCACATCATTTTGTTCTCGTGCCGTGGCTACCAAGGATTCGTGTCCCGAGTGCAAGGCACCCATAGTGGGAACCAGTCCGACTGACACCTGCCTGTCTGCCGTTATTGCAGCGATCACGCGCACTTCAATTGCCGCAGCAAGCTCGGCTGCTGTATTAACTACCAGCGGTTGCTTCTGATTCATTTGCAGGTCGGTGCTCACGAAAGACAGTTTAGCTCCCGTTTGTTCCCCGCGCAGAGGGAAAACAAACGGGAGGTTCTTAGCTTGCAGAATCAAGCGCTGTAAGAAGAGCTGCCAGCTGTCGGTCGTTGATCAGTCCACGCGCATTGGCCCGCAGCGCCGTGGCCCGACTCATTGCCACGTATCCTTCGCGGGTGTCCTGCGCAATATGTTGTGCATTCAGTGCGTGCTTATGTTCAAGGACGGTTTGCACATCCCCGCGAGCCACCGGCCCGGTCAGCGCTCCCTCGCCGGAAGCCAGTGCGTTTTCAAGGGAGGCTCGCATCAAGGAGGAGAGCACTCGTTCTGGCTGGTCAATACCGATGGAGGCCAGCAGGCCCGCCGACTGCCCGGCAATAGTCACCAAATGGTTTGAGGCGTGCGCCAGTGCCGTGTGATAGATGGGTCGGTTTTCCTCGCTGATCACCACGGGCTCTCCGCCCATTTCCACAACCAATGCCTGTGCAATGGGCAGGACCATATTTGATGCGGTAACCCCAAAGGCGCAATCGGTGAGCCGTTCAAGATCCATACTCATGCCGGTGAACGTCATAGCCGGATGAATGGCAAGCGCGATGGCACCGGCCTGTGTGGCAGGAGCTAGGACGTTAGTTCCATAGCGTCCTGCGGTATGAATCACCAGTTGGCCGGCCTGCCAGTGACCGGCTGCGGCAAGACCAGCAACAAGATCCGCAAGTGCGTCATCGGGAACCGCAAGGAGTACAAGTTCGGCTCGGCGCAAAATTTCGGGGATCTCTAAGACCGGAACCCCAGGAAGTAGCATCTCTGCGCGTTCTTTTGAGGCTTCGGAAACAGCATGAACACCGACTATTTGGTGTTCTGCTGCCCGCAACGCGGAGCCCAGCACCGCTCCGACCTTGCCGGAGCCAATGACCCCGATGCCTAGCCGACCCGGTTTAACGCTCTTCATCATGAAGGTTTTCCTCTAACCAGTGATTGGTGTCGAATTTCTTTCGGGCCAGTGCCGCACGATCGGACTGGGACAAAAATAATGCCCTGGCTTCTTCTACATCTAACTGTTTGACCACAGGGGTTACCGGTCCGGCAGTAGTTGCAAGTCCGACTTCTGCAACGTTAAAGCGGCGAGCCAATGGTCCCTGTGACAACCGAATACCCTGGGTGCGTTCGTGCGGAACAATCACCGTGGTGCGGTGCAAGGCACCGTTGCGTGCCACCAACGCTGTATGGGTTACGGCAAAACCTTGACGACGGTAGGCCAACGGTGAGAGCGGCCGAACGCGCGGGTCCGAGGTAGTGAATCCGTGATCTTGGCCGGTTCCATTGATTGCAGCAGCGAAAAAGTCTCTCGCCTCTTGAACCCCCGGGTCCGGAAGCACCACCGAGAGCACCGCCAAAACATCTTCATAGGTTCCCACCGGGAGCAGCACCGAACGTTCCTCTGAATCTTCGGCCCCCGGTCCACCAATTCCTGCAACGTTGACGGCAACCCGGTACCAACCGGCCCGACGCCAAAATAGCGGTCCATGAATTTCAATGGCCTGCACGCGGCCCGGTGGCACCGTCTGATGCCGGGTATCAAGTAGCCCGTAGCTCAAACGTAGGCCATCGGCGCTGGTGGCTGCCTTGAAGTTGTAGCCGGTATTGATGTGTTTCCACATCAGGCCTCCAACACCCAAAAGTCCTGGAAGTAGGAAAAGGGGTCGGAAATCTTCAACCATGCTCATCGCGACGCCCACGGCAATGATGGCAACGAGTCCAAAGATCGCCACCGGGCGCAGTAACAAGGATCCGATAAGCCGGCCCAGTGGGACCATGGCAACCACGCGTTCGCTGGCCTGCTGTGTCTGTACTCCGGCGGATGTTGGTGCCGGCGAAGGCACCTGTTGCGGCAAGGAAGTCTGCAGGTGCGTCGTTGTCTCTGGGTCCATCACTGTGGTGAGCTGCGTGGAAACCTCGGTGTGCTGTTGACCAGTTGAAGATTTGAGCCCGGCGGCTCGGGCAAGAATAGTATTGCGCAACTCTTGGGCTTCGGAGAGCTTAATGAAGGCAAGGCTCATCGCCGCAGATCCCGAGTCCGCAACATCAAAACGCAGTTCGGCTAGGCCAAAGATACGGGCAACAAGTGGCTGGGCAATATCAATTGATTGCACCCGATCAATGCGTGCCTGACGTTGCTTGCGAAAAACCATCCCGGAGTTCACGTTCACGTGACGATCGGTAATTTGGTATTTGGTAAACCACCAGGAGCCCAAAAATCCCAACAAGATCACTATCAAGATCCCCGAACCAATCAAGATGGGAATCAACAGCGATTCTCCCATCATGAAGCCGTCCTCAGGCGAGGAAAGCTCTGGTTCGATGAAGGATGAGAGAGTATTTTGTCCGTAAACAAAGGCGATAGCCACCACGGCAATCCAGCCACGGACCAGTGGAGAGACAGGGTGTACCCGATGCCAGGGTTCCCGAGTGTTGGTGTCGTCTTGCGTGTGTGGCATGTTTACAGCCCGGCCAATCGTGATTCACCGCGGGCAGCTAATTGTTCACGCAGTCGAGTTCCCTCGGCCAAGGGCAGCCCGGGGATTTCTGCTGTTGCATCCGCTGCTGCCGTGTGAAGTTTGATCTTGCACAGCCCCAGCATCCGGTCGATGGGACCCACGGCAACATCAACAAATTGCATGCGGCCGTAGGGAACCACCAAAACTTTTTGGAACATCAATCCGTGACGGACCAACAGGTCATCGTCTCGTTCGGCGTAACCAATGGCTGCTACCTGACGCGGAATCACTGCCAATCGGATGAGCTCGGCAATTAAGACGATGGCGGGTAACCCGATACCTAGCCACAAGGGATACCCGGGCCAGACACCGGTGAGCTGCAAAACCAAGGGAACCGAGAGCACCACCAGGGTAATAAGCGCCGAAATGCCCCACCCAACCATGCGAACCTTTGCGTATTGCGGGGATACCCGCATCCAAGTAATTCCGGCTGGGTCAATTGGTTCCTGCTGCATAGCCTTCCTCATCCTTGCCCTTGGCGCGTCCTTCCGGGCTCGAGGGCTCCTCCGGAGGAAGTTTGCAGAACTGTTCCACAACCCAACCAACGATAGCCATGACCAGCGCACCACCGGTCATCAGCAAGGATGATTTCACGGCATCACTTCCGCTACCCGAGGCACCCAGCAGACCAATGAGGATGCCAATGTGCCATCCGGCAATCGTGCTTCCGGCATACACACTTGCTTGGGCCAACACCAGCGTACGGGCAGCAGCAATGGGACTAATCGGAGACTTACTTTTTCCACTTGTATAGCGTTTGACCCGTATTCCCATGATCAACGTCAGCACAGTGGCGGCACCCATGGTCAATAGGGAACTCCAGTGCAGCACGGGAACCGCATATCCACTTGAGGCGGTGATGAATTGCACCGTATATCCGGCGACGGTTCCCACCACCAGGACCGTGGCTACCCACAGTGGGCGCAGCGAATTCATGACCCTGCTTCCCCTTCGAATCGTCTAATACCCGGTGTATCGACTGCCCGTGCGGCAAGTGTTGCAACGGATTCACCGCGTAGTTGGGCCACAGGTTCCATCCATGACCAGGGAAGTAACACAAAGCCACGGATCGCCGCCCGCGGATGGGGCAAAGTGAGTACCGGGTCAGTACTGAGCAGCTCGCCGTAGGTAATCACATCAATGTCAAGGGTGCGTGGCCCCCACCGCACCTCACGGGTACGCAAATGCGTTTCTTCAACGTTTTGGCAGGCGGCAAGAAGCGCAAGCGGTTCAAGGCTCGTTTCGATGCGCAGCACTAGATTCAAAAAATCTGCTTGCCCCGCCGGCCCGCCCACCGGCTTGGTCACCGCGGTCGGTGAAACGGCAAGCACCGTAATACCGTTGGTTGCTTCAAGCTCACTCACCGCAGCTTCAAGAGTTCCCGCGCGCTCACCAAGGTTAGAACCTAGGGCGAGGATGCAGGAGATTGGCGTGTTCATGCCCGTTCCCGATAAATATGGATTGTGACGTCGCTAAAGGGAACCGGGATGGGCGCCTTGGGCTTGTGAACTATTACTTCTACGCCGGAGACGACTGCAAACTTTTCTAGCACGGCTGCAGCAGTTTTTTCTGCCAGAGTTTCAATAAGGTCCCAGGGACCCGCCTGAATTTGCTGCACCACGAGTTCACCAAGTTCGCCGTAATGAGCGGTGTCGGTAACATTGTCGCTTGCGGCCGCCGGACGAATATCGGTGTGGAGCACCACGTCTAGGGTGAACGGTTGCCCGTCACGCTTTTCGCTCTCGAACACCCCGTGGTGTCCGATGGCGGTGATCCCACTGAGGGTGATGGTGTCGGTGCGCATACGCGTTTCTTCCTTAGAGCGCCGGGACGGGAGCTGCCGACCATGCGTGGGCAACTTTCACAGCGTCAAGGTTTGCTGAAACATCGTGAACTCGTACGCCCCAGGCACCGTTGATGGTGGCCAGTGCCGTTGTGGCAACTGTTGCTGCATCACGGGCGGTGGGGGTCGCTGGCTTGCCATCGGCTTCCAGTAGGGAACCGAGGAAACGCTTGCGGCTGGTGCCCACGAGGACGCGGTGTCCCATGGCGCTGAAACGTTCGAGTCCACGCAACAAATCCCAGTTGTGTTCGGCGTTCTTGGCAAAGCCAAGTCCCGGATCGAGGATTAATTGTTCGGGCTTCACGCCTGCAGCAACAAATGTGTCACGCAGGGCGCTGAGCTCTTCGATGACTTCGTGCAGCACATCGGTGTAATTGGCCTCGGTGACCATTGAGGTTGCATCCCCGCGGCGGTGCATCAGCACGTAGGGTGCACCGGTTTCGGCAATCAGCCCCGGCATCTCTGGCTCGTGGGTGAGTCCTGAAACATCGTTGATGATGTGGGCACCGGCAGCCAAGGCCGCGCGTGCCGTGGAGGTGTGCATGGTATCCACCGAGACGATGGCACCTGCCTTAACCAACGTGGTGATCACCGGGATGATGCGGGCTTGTTCGTCTTTGGCGTCTACCGGGGCAGCGCCAGGACGGGTGGATTCACCACCCACGTCGATGATGTCCGCACCACCGTAATGCATGCGCAGGCCGTGGGAGATTGCATCGTCAAGCTTTGCGTATTTGCCACCGTCGGAGAAAGAGTCTTCGGTAACATTCAAAATTCCCATGACCAGGGTGCGGTCGGAGGGCAAATCTGCCAGGGTACGGGCTGTAATTTTGCGGATGACCGGTAGTGGGCTGGTGGCCGGACCGGTTCCGGGGATCGCTCCAAGTGACATGGTTGTCTCCTACTTTCCTAGGATTAGGCTCATGGCTTCTGCGCGGGTTGCTGGTTCGCGAAGTTGTCCGCGCACGGCGCTGGTTACGGTTTTGGCACCGGGTTTGCGAACCCCGCGCATTGACATGCACATGTGCTCGCACTCAACAACGACGATGGCTCCACGTGGGTTCAGGTGCTCAACCAACGCATCAACAATCTGCGTGGTCAAGCGTTCCTGGACCTGCGGGCGTTTGGCAAAAACTTCGACCAGGCGGGCCAGCTTGCTCAGCCCGGTGACCTTGCCATCAGGGCCGGGGATGTATCCGACGTGCGCGGCGCCGTGGAACGGCACCAGATGGTGCTCGCAAGTTGAGTAGAACGAGATGTCCTTGACCAATACCAGCTCGTCGTGTTCGATGTCGAACGTGGTGCTCAGGTGATCTGCTGGATCCTCGTGCAGTCCGGCGAAGAACTCGGCGTAGGCCTTGGCCACCCGCTTGGGGGTGTCCTGTAGACCGTCACGATCCGGGTTCTCACCAATTGCATGCAAGATTTCGCGCACAGCATTTTCAATGCGCGGCAAATCAACTGCACCGGTACTTGCGGCGTTGGTTTCGTCTAACTGATCGATCTCGTTCACACCTTCGATCTTAGCCTGAGTGGCGTGCGGCACTATTCGCCGACGGTTTCGCCGGTGCTGCCGGACTCCTGCTGACTGGCAACTTCCTTGGGGCTGAGTACCGGACCATTGGCGTGAACCGGACGGGAATCCTTGCTCAACCAGACCTCACGCTCGGGGCGCTTAACTAGGTCGTGGAAGAGTTCCTCGATTTCCTTCTGGTTCAGCGTCTCGTGTTCCAGCAGCGCTAAGGCCAAGCGGTCAAGCACGTGACGGTTCTCGGTCAGTGCCGCATAAGCGTCATCGTGTGCCGCATCGATCAGCGCACGAACTTCCTCATCAACCACGTTGGCCATGGCATCCGAGTAATCTCGGCTCGCCGCCTGGCCGTACATGGCATCTCCGGAAGAGGAACCCAGCTTCACCGCGCCAATGCGTTCGGACATGCCGTAGTCGGTGACCATGGCGCGAGCCGTGGCGGTCGCCTTTTCAATATCGTTTGAGGCACCGGTGGACGGGTCGTGGAAAACGATTTCCTCGGCCACGCGGCCACCCATGGCGTAGGCCATCTGATCGAGCAGTTCGTTGCGGGTTACCGAGTACTTGTCGTCGTCCGGGACCACCATGGTGTAACCCAGCGCGCGACCGCGGGGCAGGATGGTGACCTTGGTGACCGGTGCGGTCTGGCGCATTGCCGCGGCCACTAGGGCGTGTCCACCCTCGTGGTACGCGGTGATCTTGCGTTCGTGTTCCTTCATCAGACGGCTGCGCTTCTGTGGACCGGCCATGACGCGGTCAATGGCTTCGTCCAGAGCGCGGTCATCGATCAGCTGCGCGTTGGAGCGCGCGGTGAGCAGCGCTGCCTCATTTAGGACGTTGGCAAGATCCGCGCCGGTGTACCCGGGGGTCTTCTTGGCAACTGCCTTCAGATCAACGTTGGTGGCCATGGGCTTGCCCTTGGCGTGAACCTGCAGGATCTGTTCGCGGCCGATCATATCCGGTGCTTCAACAGGGATCTGGCGGTCAAAACGTCCCGGGCGCAGCAGTGCCGGGTCAAGGACGTCCGGGCGGTTGGTTGCGGCGATCAAGATGACGTTGGTGGTGGCGTCAAAGCCGTCCATTTCGACCAGCAGCTGGTTAAGCGTCTGTTCGCGTTCGTCGTTGCCGCCACCAATGCCGGCTCCACGGTGACGACCCACTGCGTCGATTTCGTCAACAAAGATAATGGCCGGGGAGTTGGTCTTGGCTTGTTCGAACAGGTCGCGGACACGGGAGGCACCCACGCCGACGAACATTTCGACAAAGTCTGAACCGGAAATTGAGTAGAACGGGACACCGGCTTCACCGGCGACTGCCTTGGCCAACAGGGTCTTACCGGTACCCGGAGGACCGTAGAGCAGCACACCCTTGGGGATCTTGGCGCCTACAGCCTGAAATTTGCCCGGTTCGCGCAAGAATTCCTTGATTTCGTGGAGTTCTTCAACCGCTTCATCTGCGCCTGCAACATCGGTGAAGGTTACCTGCGGCATGTCCTTGGTGATCAGCTTGGCACGGGACTTACCGAACTGCATGACCTTGGAGCCACCACCCTGGGAGCGGGCAAGGATGAACCAGAAGAGGCCGGCAATCAGAATGAACGGGATCAAAACACCGAGCATCGAGAGGAACCAGTTGTTCTGCACCGGCTGATCCGTGTAACCGGTAAGGTTTGCCTCGTTGACCGCGTCAACTACCTGAGTGCCACGTGGGTAGGAGTAGTAGAACGAGACGTTCTTGCCCTTATCGGAGCCATCAATCGTTAGTGGGCTCTTCAGGGTCAGGTCAACACGCTGTTCCCCGTCGAAGATTTTGGCTTCGGAAACTTTGTCGTCCTTGAGCAATTGCATGCCAAGGCTCGTATCGATGCGACCGTTGTTTCCACCCAAAAGTGTCGGAAGGAATATCAGCAGCACTGCGGCGCCTAAGAGCACCCAAATGATCCAACTGTTAAAGATCTTTTTCGCGTTCATTGATTGGGGGTCCCGCCCCATCCCTCCTGCTTTCGGACGTTTCTTCGTCCGGGCGTCCTGGGCGACGCCACTACCTTGCTACACGTTAATAAGTAAACGCCCTATAGGGATTCTACGGATGGGCCATCCGATAAGTTCCCCTTTGGGCGTAAGAAGACCCGTGGTTATTCCGTCAACAGACGAAAAAGACCACGGGTCCCCTGCTTTTAAACTTTCGAGCAGAACCGGCTCTTACTGGTAAACGTGTGGTGCCAAGGTGCCAATGAAGTCTAGGTTGCGGTACTTCTCATCGAAGTCTAGGCCGTAACCTACGACGAATTCGTTGGGGATTTCCATGCCGACGTACTTCACGTCGATCTCTACCTTTGCGGCTTCCGGCTTGCGCAGCAGGGTGCAAATCTCCACCGAGGCCGGGCCACGGGATTCGAGGTTTGCCAGCAGCCAGGACAGGGTCAGGCCCGAGTCGATGATGTCTTCAACGATCAATACGTGCTTACCCAAAAGGTCGGTGTCCAGATCCTTGAGGATGCGCACAACACCGGAGGATTGGGTACCCGATCCGTAGGAGGAGACCGCCATCCAGTCCATGGTGACGTGGCTGTGCAGGGCACGGACCAAATCTGCCATGACCATCACTGCGCCCTTGAGGACGCCTACAACCAGGATGTCCCGGCCTTCGTAGTCGGCGTCGATCTGAGCTGCGAGCTCTTCGATCTTGGCCTGGATTTCTTCCTTGGTGTAGAGGACATGCGCCAGATCTGCACTGACATCGTTCGAATCCACGAGGGCTCCTGGTTCTGGGGTCGACAAAGACCGGTTGAGGGGGGTTTCTACTCAAGAACTAGAGTGCCACAGTCCGGCGCTTAGTGGGGAGCCTAGCGACAGGTTCTTGGCGTTACTTAGCGGCTTGAGGGCCTAGGGTGTGAGCGAATTCTCACCGTTTAGGCCCGAGTTGAAGCATTTTTGGTGAGTTTTAGCATTGCAACAGATCCGCGTATTGAACGGTTTTTGGGGATGCGAAATACTTGCACATTTCCATCCATTTGGATGGGTCCTGCAGATTTTGAACCAAAAAGTAAGGTTTCGAGTGCTTCGAGGCGCTCAAAATTTGGGCTAGGAGCACCCAATTTGCTCACTGCAGCGCGTAAGACTCGGCCTCGCACAGCATCTGGTAATTCGCGCAACGCGGGAATCGAAAGCACCAAGGTGGTGGGATCGGTGAATTTTTCAAGCAACGCCAGCTGCGTGGCAGCTAGCTGATCGAGGTATTCGGCATCCCGACGGGCAAGAATCGCGGTTCGTGCCAACGAGGTAGGGATTGTGGTTCCCAGGACGTCTTTGAGCACCGGCATGAGTTGGTTGCGGATCTTATTGCGTAAATATTTTGGTGCGGCGTTTGTTGGATCCACCCAATAGTCGATCGCCTCATGGACACAAATTTGTTCAATTGCTGTGCGGTCTAGGCTCAAAAATGGGCGCAGATACGGGCCTCGAACCGCCGGCATGCCCGCCAACGAGAGCGTTCCGGAACCGCGGGCAAGCCCCAGGAGTACCTGCTCGGCTTGATCATCGAGTGTGTGACCAAGCAAGATTCGGGTAGCCCCACTCATAACGAGTGCCTGCTCAAAAGCCGCATAGCGAGCGTTGCGGGCGGATTCTTCGGAATCGTTTGCTACTTCAACTTGTAGCACTAGCACCGGTTCAAGTCCCAGATCCGTGCATTGTTCTGCAGCCCGGTTCGCCACAACATGGCTGTCTTGCTGCATTTGGTGATCAATGATCACCGCTCCAACCCGCAGGCTTTTCTTCCTGTTGAGGAAGGCCGCGGCCGCGGCAAGGGCCAGCGAGTCGGCTCCACCGCTACAGGCAACCAGCACAAATTCACCCGGTTCAGTGGCCGTGCTTAGTGCCTTTCGGGCAGCTGCCACCACCGGTGGAAGTTTTCCTCCCATCGGATTCGCTCGCCTACGCTTCGCTTGCCGCAAGCATACGGGTAGCCCACAGTTGAGGGTCATGGAGTTCGGTTTCGGTGGGAAGGTTTTCCGCCTTTTCCCACACTTTATTGAAAGTTTCCATGCCCACTAGGGCAACAGCCTTATTCACAAACCGTTGGCCATCGGCGTACTGGCGCATTTTTGCATCCATGCCCAGCAGGTTACGAATCCACTTTTCAACGGGTCCACGATTCTTACCGCGTCCACCAAATCGCTGGCGGATAGTCTTCACCGTAGGGATTACGCTGGAATCCACGGCATCCATCACCACATTTGCGTGTCCCTCAAGCAAGGACATAACCGCAGTAATGTGGGAGAGAATTTCTTTTTGTTCACTGCTCTGTAAGGAAGAGAGCAACCCCAAGGTTTTCTTTTCATCGAGCGGCTCATTTTTTGTCTTCTTGGTGCTTCCTAAGGACCCAGAAATCGCTTTGAGGCGTTCACCCAAGGCCTCGGGCTCGGCCAGCAGGGACGCGAGAAGCTCCGAAATTTTGCCGCGTAGGTGTTCGCGCAGCCAGGGTGCCGCGGCGAACTGAACCCTGTGCGTTTGTTCATGTAAGGCAACCCAGAGCCGGAAATCATCGACGTCGACCTTCAGTTCCCGTTCGATCGAAACAATATTTGGCGCCACCAAGACAAGGCGTCCACCGGAAGGAAGATCCTCACGCAGCAGCCCGGCGAAGGGATCATATTGGCCAAGGACTTTGGAGGAGAGAAAAGCAAGGATCGCTCCGAGTTCAACGCCCGTGGCGATCGAGGAAAGCACCTGGGTGGTTTCGCTGATCTTGGCCCCACGGGTTTCAGCAAGTGACTTCATGGCGGGGTCCAGCATTGCTTCAAAGCTATGCACGTTGGCTCGGGCCCAGCCCGGCCTATCGACAATCAACACCTGAGAATCGCGTAGATCTTTCGCGGCCTGAAGTCCGGTGATTCGGTGAACGTGTTCTACCGCTGCATCTGCCTTAACACGCAGATCGGCGACTACCGCTGCAATCTGTGCTGCGTTTAGTGTGGGGCCGGCGCTCACCAATGTTGCTGCGGTGTTGGCCGCAAGTTCCCAATTGATCATCCGGAAATCGGTGTTGTCCATAATTCCCATCCCATCACGATTCTTGGTGTGTGGGTGGGATTGCGCGCCAAGCAAAATTTGTTGGCGACGACCAGCTGCCAATATTTTCAACGACAGCCGCAATTAGTGAGGTAGGCAGCCGCCGCATCGAGCATTCCCTTGTGCGGTGCTAGTTGCCCGTCTTCGGTGTTTACGAGGAAGGAAAAGGAGAGCACGCGCCCATCCTTGGTAACGGTCAGCCCGGTAAGGGAGGAGATATTGACAAGTGAACCGGTTTTGGCACGCACTATGCCGCGGGTGCTTGGTGTGATCATGCGTGTACTAAGTGTTCCGGTGGAACCTGCAACAGGAAGCTGGTAGCTCAGATCGCGCGGTGCGTTATTTGGTGAGGTTGCAGCGTATTTGAGTGCCGAGGCAAGGGTCAACGCGGAGACCTTATTTGCTGCAGCCAGCCCGGAATTATCAACCAGTGAGAGTCCGTCATGGGCAATCCCCAGCTCAGCAATGTGTTCCTCAACTACCGAGGCACCGTGCTGGTAATCCCCGGGCTTTCCCTTGGCGATGGCGCTGAGTCTGCCCAGTGCTTCGGCAACATAGTTATCCGAGTCTTCAAGCATGAAGGTGACTTGCTCGCCAAGTGTTGCCGAGGAAATGCTCGCTAGTTCGGTGACGCCTTCTCCCGCGCTGGCCCGGCTGATCTGTGGTTCAAGTGTTGGGGCACCAGCGGTTTTTGCTAGCTCCGCTCGCAGTGCGGACGCAAACGCAGATCCTGCGGCCATTGCGGGGTCTTTGGAACGAGGGGACTTGGCCCCGGCATCTACACGCGCTCCATATAGCGCCAGCGGTGCAACGGCGGAAATATTATTGGTGTCCATTAGTGATTGATCCCAGTTGGGGTTCAACGCCGGAGAGGTAAAGAGAGAATCATCAATTTCCAGGTGCAATTTCTTGCCGATTTCCCCGGATCTTTGGGCTTCAAGAATTGCTTGTACAGCCTCGCCGGCAAGCGTGCCGAGCCCGGCTCGACCGCTAATGGCCTTTGCATCGGCACCGGAACCCAACAACACGTCCCCGCCACCGACAAGCACCAACGTACTTGAGTCTTTGAGCATTACCTTGGTAGTGAAACGGTGATCTTCACCCAAAATATTTGTTGCCGTCAGAGCCGTGAGTATTTTTAGGCTTGAAGCCGGGATTCCTGGTTCATTGCCCGAACGCGAATAAATTTCTTCATTAGCTGCGATGTCGATCACGCTCGCAGATACCTTGGCATCGGATACACCAGCGGAAAAAATAGCATCCAATCCGGTCTTCAGTGTGCTGTTCTCTGGCCGCGGAGCCGCGGGATCCAACGGGGCAAGTGCCGTGGGGGTTACCTGGGTAATCACCGCTGGGACCGGTGGTTCTATGACTTTTTTGGGACTCGCGGTACCGGCAAGTACGGGAATCAAAAATAAGGCAACCAGGCCAAGGGTTAGACCTGTCACCAATATCAATATCCAGCTAGCAAAGCGTGAGCGCGCGCGCTTCATTCAATTACTCTCAAATCGTCGTAGTCCGTGTGTGCCATATACCCTTAAGCGCAGCACCCACTAAGACTAGACGGCAAACGGATGCGCCCGCGTTCGCACGTGCCCCTGGTCACGAGAGTCGAGGAGACTTCTTTATGAGCCACGACGTCACCATCGAGATCCCTGCCGGATCCCGCGTGAAGTACGAGATCGATCACGAGACCAACCGTCTGCGTCTAGATCGCGTGCTGTTTACCTCCATGCAGTACCCGACCCACTACGGCTTCTTTGACGAGACCTTGGGCGAAGATGGCGATCCGTTGGACGCACTAGTCTTCATCCCCGGCGTTGACCTGTTCCCGGGCGTTGTCGTTGAGTCCCGCCCGATCGCCGTGTTCAACATGACCGACGACGGTGGCGGAGATGCCAAGCTAGTCTGCGTTCCGGCCGACAAGCGTTTTGACCACATCAAGGAATTTGAAGACCTCGACCAGTGGCTGATCAAGGAAATCGAGCACTTCTTCCTGCGTTACAAGGACCTTGAGCCAGGCAAGTGGGTCAAGGCCGAGGGCTGGGAAGGCCGCGCAGCTGCCGAGGCCGAGCTCGAGCGTTCGATCGAGCGTTTCAAGGCTCAGGCCTAAGTCTTAGGTAGTTAGCTACCGTTGCAAAGGTGGGTGGGAGCATGTGCTCCCACCCACCTTTCTTTTTGCTCATCTCAAAACGTAGTTAAGCAATAGCCTTCCATGACTCGATGAGTTTGGATATTGCTAGCTCTAAGTCGTTTCGGCCAAGTGCGTAAGGGACACGTAACCAGTTCTCTAGGCCGTGATCTTCTACCGCAAAAACCGAGCCTGGAGTCAGTAGCAACCCACTTTTTTTGGCCTGCTCGCTGAGCACCGTAGCCCGGGGTAGCGGTAGGTTGCACCACAGGGACATGCCACCTGATGGTTTACGAATCTTCCACTCGGGCACGGCACTGCGCAGTTCGCCAAAAACCCAATCTCGGTTCTGCCGCAATGTAGTGCGTGTGCCCTCATCGAGTCCCGCACGTTCGCTCATGAGCAGGGTCAGGACTATTTGTTCAAGAACCGGGGTGCCTAAATCGAAAGTGGAGCGGGCCTGATGTATGGCGCCGACGAGCTTATGCGGTGCGCGAATCCACCCCATCCGCAGTCCTCCCCAATAGGTCTTACTTGCGCTACCTATGGTGATGAGGTTCTGCGAAAATGCGGACATGGGCAATGTCTCGGGTTTTTCATCCAGCCAGAGCTTGGCATTTGTTTCATCAATGAGCCCGACGACACCATGCCGCGTCAGAGAATTGGCCCAGCGTTCACGGCCCTCATTGTCTAGCAGGGTTCCCGTGGGGTTGTGAAAATCTGGAAGGCAGAGCATTACCTGGAAGTTTCCGCGGGCCAGCATGTTTTCGATTCCCGCTAGGTCGCTACCTTCGGGAGAGATGGGGATTGTCGAAAGTCTGCTGCCGTGTTGGCGCAAGGACGAAACCGAGTTGGGATAGCTGGGGCTTTCGACAAGCACGTGAGCACCGGGTGGAAGTATTGCTCGGGCAATGCTCGGAATTGCGGATAAAGCCCCGGCTGTGACAATGATCTGCTCCGGATCTGTGGGCAGCCCGCGAATCGCGTAATCGTTAGCTATGGTTTCGCGCAGGATGGGTAACCCCAACGGGTAGTAGCCCATGCCTCCGATATAGCCAGGAAGTTGATCCAAGGCGCGTTCGTAGTATTGAGCCACACCTACCGGTGCCAGTGGTGCGCCACAGGTTAGGTCTATTCCTGGGGTGCGGAACACCTCGGTGGAGGAGGGGATCAGTGGTTCGGCGCCACCACCGACGTTGCCACCGGGAATCCGAATTCTGGTTCCTGAGCCTCGTCGCACTTCGGCAAAGCCACGCTCGCGTAACTCTTGGTAAGCACGTGTGATGGTGGTTCGGCTCAGTCCCAGCGCGTTGACCAGTTCCCGTTCGCTGGGAAGCATGGTTCCGTGAAGCAGCCTGCCGTTAGTGACAAGGTGTCTGATTCCATCGGAAAGCCACGCGTAGGCGGGCTGCTCGTCCACACGAGTTCCCAGCATGGTGCTGAGTCTGTGTGCGGGTAAATGCCGTTGAGTCATACTCATAAGTCCACTTTGCCTAGATTGGCACTTTTTTTCAAGGCCACTTTGCGAGAAGCTTAGTACATGAGAAAACGCACCATCCCCGAATTAGTTCAGCTCACGCCCCTTGAACAGCTCAAGGCCGGCCGGCTTCCCTACCGGCTGGTCCAGCTCTTTGTTGGTCTGACACTCTTTGGGTTTGCCATGGCAGGATTCGTGCGTGCGGGCCTGGGCCTCGCTCCGTGGGACGTGCTGCACTATGGAGTCACTCTACGCACCGGGCTAAGTCTGGGAACCGTGGTGATTATCTTCGGGTTCATCGTGCTCTTACTGTGGATTCCGCTACGCCAAATGCCGGGACTAGGCACCATCGCCAATGTCTTATGGCTCGGTATCACTGCAGACATCGGACTAGCAATCATTCCTCAGGCTGAAGGCATCGTGGCTCAACTAGCAATGTTTACGGGAGCCCTAGTGATCAACGGGCTTGGCGGTGGGCTCTACATCGGCAGCCAGCTGGGTCCCGGACCTCGCGATGGGCTGATGACTGGGCTACATGCGCGCACAGGAATAAGTCTTCGGCTGGCTCGTACCGGGGTGGAAGTTCTCGTCTTAGGTATCGGCTGGTTGCTGGGCGGCATCGTTGGCTTCGGCACCGTACTCTACGCACTTGCTATTGGCCCGGTGACTCAACTCTTCTTGCGTTATTGCATTGTTGAACTTCCCAAGCACTCGCACACCGCACCAGCCGCCGAAGCGAATACCACCGCCTAGCTTTTAGACACGTGCATAATTGGTGGTGTGTACGTAGTTACTTTAAAGCAACGTGACCGCCGTGAGGCCGGGGATACTAGTGAGGCACTGCTTCACTCACTCTCCGAGATATCGGCACTCACCCCCTTTCAGCCTTCCGGTTCAGCGCTCCTGATTGGCGCGCCAGAAACTGCCGAGGAAACCGTCAATGCGGTTCTCACTGCCCTGCGGTTCCCAGGCTGGGTTCTCGGGGTGGGAGTAGGCAGTCTTTATGAGCCGGTCCCCGCCGATGCCCAGTATCTGCAAGGCACCGCGCTAGGTTACGCGTTGACGGCAACCGAACGAGCCGAACACACCGGTGATCGTGTTCCCGTGAGAGTGATTGGCATCAATACCGAACTTGCCGCCGAAGCGGAGGCGGTCCTGCGCCTTTTGGGGCAGATTATTTCCAAGCGTAGCGTTGCCGAATGGGCCGTGTTGGATCTTCTCACTCCCGGGGTACGCGGACAGCAAAAATATGTTGCCGCAGAGCTTGGCATCAGCTCTCAAGCGGTGTCTAGGGCCGTTGTACGTTCGTCATGGGTCGAGGAATTAGCCGCCAGGCCAGCCGCGGCACGATTGCTGAAGTGGGCCGACGCCCCGGGCTCGATACCTGGGATCTAGCTACCTCCAGTTCCCCGGCGACTGTTTGACGTTAGATCTGTTGACCTGACGCTTCTTGGACGTAGGATTCTCCTACAGATACCGGAACGCCCGGGGTCTACTGTGTCAGGAGCTTACGATGGTCCCGGAAATTAACTGGTTTGCTCTCATTCTTGCCACCATTTCAACAATGGTGGTTGGCTCCGTTTGGTACACCCCAAAGGTCTTTGGAAACTACTGGATGCGCGTGACCAAGATGCTCCCCGGGGAGGCCAAGAGCGCCGTGGCCCCCATTCTCGTCACCCTAGTTGTAAGTTTCATCAGCGCCTGGGTTTTGGCCGGTGCAACATTCTTGGCGTTCGAATTTTATGGCGGCTCTTACCTCGCCAACGCCCTACTGACGGCGCTAATTCTTTGGGGTGGCTTTACCGCCGCTCGTTTCATCACTCACGATGCATTTGAGGGTCGCCCGGTCGGGCTGACAGTGCTGAATTGTGCCCACGAACTCGTGACATTCATGGTTATGGCACTGATTATTGGGCTCTTCGGCGTGTGATAACTGCTTATTTAGTGGGCGTGGGAAGTGGATCTTGTGGAAATTCAAGCCACCCGATGGTGTAATTTCCGGAACGTTGAAACACGTCAAAGGCCTTGCCTTCGGGATGACTCGGGGTGGCAAGCTTGAGCTGTGACCATTCACCAAGCGTTGAATCCGGGATCGGTGTTGCGGTGAATCCCGCGGTAACACCGAGATCTTTGAACTCTTGAGCAAGGTGCCCAAATTGTTCGCCAACCGTATCGGTGCCGCCGGTGGTAGTGACGCGGCAAACCTCTATTTGATCTCCGCTTAGGGTTGCCTCGACGAGATGATCCATTGCTTCTTGCGCGCTTGGCTTGCCGGTGTTGCAGATAATATCCGGGGAGCTACATCCACTGAGCAAAAGACCCGTACCAAGCATGGATAGGGTCAGAACTAGTGCGCGTTTCATGGTTTAAAGCATAGCCATGGAAGTGAGTAGTTTTGACGCCGCGGATTGTGATGGTTCCCATTGCGGACCAATCCAACCCACTAAGGCTATTGACTGGATTAATTAGTGGTGGAATGAACTGTGGGCTAAACCCGAGAACTCCGCCCCGCCCCCTAGGGATAACCCGCGCGGGCGAAGTGGAATTCGCGAGAGAGTCGTTAGTTGGGTGAGGACTGCGGCTCGTCAAGAACCGAGCGCAAGACGCTTGCCAGCCCGTCATCGTCAACCCCGGCGGTAATTTCATCGGCAACGGCCTTGACTTCATGGGGAGCTTGGCCCATGGCGACCCCACGGCCCGCCCAGGCAAGCATTTCAATGTCATTCCGACCATCGCCCACGGCGATGGTCTGACTCACTTCATAGCCAAGCTTTTCGCGCAAGATCTCAAGGCCGCTAGCCTTGGTAATTCCTTCGGCAGCAATGTCCAGCCAGGCGGTCCAGCCCACCGAATAGGTGACCCCTGAAAGACCCAGGGTCTTGACTGCTTCCCCAAAATCATCGGCGGTGGCATCGGTGGAGAACACCACAAGGCGCACGGCGGTCGCCTCGAGCATTTGATCGAAAGTTACCGGCTTTGCGACAACACCAAAGCTTGCATCCTGGAATCGTTCGGTAGAAAGAAAACGCCCGGCATCATCTTCCAATGCATATTTGGCCGTCGGAAGGGCCTTGATGAGCGCGCGCAGGGCTGGAGCTGGGTCAAAGGTCTTACGGTCGATGACCTCGTAACCATCCTCAAGGCTCAGGTCTAGGCGTACCGTGACTCCGCCGTTGCAGCACACCGCATAGCCGCTTTCGATGCCAAGCATGCGAATCACTGGCAGTGTGGCACCCAACGAGCGACCGGTGGAAATGACTACCTCGTGTCCGGCGGCAACGATTCCCCGGGCTGTATCCTTCACGGCGCGGCTCATGGCGCCGTCGTGATTCACTAGGGTGCCATCCACATCGAGGCAGATCATGTACTTGTTTGTTGCTTCTGACCGGTCTTCGATGCCGGTTCTTGTCATAACTGTCATTGAACCAGTGAATCATCAAAGCAAAGATTTGGGCATGAGGTAGCACACACCCACCCATGAAGTCCCGGTGAACGTTTGGTATTAAATGCCTAGGGGGCACCGCACCTGCGTTTAAAGCAGTGCGCTGCCCCCAGAGAGTTAATGCGTTTTTTAGAGAACTGGAAGAACTTCCATGCCGCCCAGGTACGGGCGCAGCGCCACCGGCACGTTGACCGAACCGTCAGCGTTCTGGTGGTGCTCAAGGATCGCCACGATCCAGCGGGTGGTCGCCAGTGTGCCGTTGAGCGTTGCCACGGAACGAGTCTTACCCGGCTTGCCGTCCGCGCCGATCTCGCGTTCGCGGATGTTCAGGCGACGGGCCTGGAAGGTGGTGCAGTTCGAGGTAGAGGTGAGTTCGCGGTATGCGTCCTGGGTCGGAACCCACGCCTCGCAGTCGAACTTGCGCGCTGCGCTCATGCCCAAGTCTCCTGCCGCTGTGTCAATCACGCGGTAGGGAAGCTCGACCTTGGCGAGCATTTCTTCTTCCCAGGCCAAGAGCTTGGCGTGCTCGGCCTCGGATTCCTCCGGGGAGCAGTAGACGAACATCTCCAGCTTGTTGAACTGGTGCACCCGGATGATGCCTCGAGTATCCTTGCCCGCGGAACCCGCCTCGCGGCGGTAGCAGGAGGACCAGCCGGCGTAGCGAGTGGGCCCTGCCGACAAATCAAGGATCTCGTTGGCGTGGTAGCCGGCCAAGGCCACCTCAGAGGTGCCCACCAGGTACAGGTCATCGCGCTCGAGCTTGTAGATCTCATCGTCGTGTTCAACATCGAAGCCGGTGCCCTGCATGGTCTCGGGGCGCACCAGCGTCGGAGTGATCATCGGGATGAAGTCGTTTTGCACGGCCTGGTCCAGTGCCATGTTCATCAGCGCGATTTCCAGCCGGGCACCGATGCCCTTGAGGAAGTAGAAGCGCGATCCGGAGACCTTGGCTCCGCGTTCCATGTCGATGGCCCCGAGCAGTTCGCCCAGTTCCAGGTGGTCACGCGGCTCAAAGCCCTCGGCGGCAAAGTCTCGCGGGGTGCCCACGTGCTTGACGACGGTGAAGTCGTCCTCGCCGCCGGCGGGGACCCCGTCGAGGATCAGGTTGGGGATGGAACGCTGCAGCTTGGTGTAGGCCTCGGCAGCGACATCGGAGGCCGCTTGGGCCGCCTTGACGTTCTGCGAGAGTTCCTTGACCTCGGCGAGCAGGGCCTGCTTTTCCTCGCCCTTGGCTGCGCCGACCTTCTTGCTGAAGGCGTTCTGTCGGGCTCGCAGCTCCTCAAAGGATGCAATCGACTCGCGGCGCGCCGAATCGGCGGCCAAAATCGCATCAATCAGGGACTCATCCGCCCCGCGGGCGCGCTGCGAGGCGCGGAAGGTATCTGGATTTTCACTGAGTAGTTTTACGTCGATCACACCATAAGCCTAGCAATCCCGGTTACGCTGAGGAGACTATGCAACGGAATCGACTAATTGCCCTAGCCACCGCGGGTGCCGCGGGAACCGCAGCGACGCTAAGTTGGCTCTCGGTTCGCCGGTTCGCCGACCGCAACCGACCCAACGCAATAGCACCCACTTTGGGGGCCGCAACTACTGCAAAAAAAGTCGCATTAGTTCTGAATCCGTCCAAGTCAGGTACCACTGAGGCGATTGCTGCTGTTGAGCACGTATGCGCCGAGGCGGGCCTTGAGGCACCACTGATTTTTGAAAGCAAAATCAACGATCCGGGACAGGGCGCAACCCGCAAGGCATTAAAAGCCGGATGTGACGTAGTAATTGCCGCTGGTGGAGATGGAACAGTGCGTGCAGTTGCAGAAGTCCTGCGCGATACCGAGGCGAGCCTCGGACTTATTCCCTTGGGTACCGGCAATCTTTTGGCTCGCAATGTCGAAGTACCGCTCGATGATATTGACTTGGCGGCATTTGGGGCCGTGCGAGGTCCTATCCGCACCATTGATACGGGTTCAATCACTTTAGATCATGTGGATGGAACACACAGCGAGCACGCCTTCTTGGTCATTGCCGGTGTAGGTACCGATGCCGATGTCATGGATGACACCAACGAAGAGCTCAAGGCCAAGGTTGGTTGGCTTGCCTACTCGGAAGCCGGGTTTAGGCATTTACCGGGTAAACGCAAGAAGATTTCCGTAGCCCTAGATGGTGGCCCGGAGCAAACCCGTAGCGTCCGCTCAGTACTTTTTGCCAATTGTGGCAAGTTGCAAGGCCTTGAGCTGGTGCCCGAGGCCCGTATTGACGACGGGGTTTTGGACATGGTGGTACTTAGCCCACGCAGCGCCGCTGGTTGGGGCTGGATTTTCTTGAAAACAGCATTCCGTGCCCGTGGCGCGATACCGGTGATGGGCTTTTACCCTTCGGCGTCACTTTCACTGCGCTGCCATGAGCCAATGAACACCCAAATTGACGGGGATGGGACGGGATTAGTGAACGGGCTTCACGTCAGCGTGAAACCCGCTTCACTAAATATCCGTTTGAGTTAGGCGGTCAGCCGGCTGCGTAGTCCGCCAACCCAGCTTTGTGCCTTGGCGAAGGCATCATCTGAGTTATGAGCATCAACTACGGATGAGAGCCCCGCCGCGGCCGGGTAAGACCCGAGGAACCGAAGGTTGGGGCACACACGGTGTAGACCGGTTAGTGCGTCGGCAACGCGTTCCTGCGCAACATGCCCATCCACGTCCACCGAGAAGAAGTAACGGCCCATGCCTTCACCCGTGGGCCGGGATTCAATCCGGTTCAGGTTCACTCCACGGACCACAAACTGTTCAAGTATCTCCATCAACGCACCGGGGCGGTCTTCGGTCAACGGCAAAATTACAGTGGTCTTGTCGATTCCCGTGGGTGCGGGAATTGGCCCCGGTCGAGTAACCAAAATGAATCTGGTCACTGCACCCTTGTAGTCTTCGATCTCTTCACGCAGGACCCTCAAACCCTGCTCTTGAGCCACCAGCGGTGAACAAATCGCCGCATCATGGCTAGATTCCCCATCAATCAAGCCCATGGCACCTGCCGCAGTCGAGGAAGTAGGTATAAATTCCGCTTGCGGAATATTCGCTTCGGCCCATCCTCGACACTGGGCCCAGGCATGCCCATGGGTTGCTACCGAACGAATCTGGTCGAGCGAATCAATGTTGTTGCGTACCGCAAGAACAAAAGTGATAGTCACCAGGGCTTCGCTAATGATCTGTAGCGCCTCCCCTTTAGCAATTGCATCAAGAGTTGTTGAGACACCACCTTCCACCGAGTTTTCGATGGGAACCATTGCCGCATCAGCGGTGCCCTGACGAACTTTTTCGAGTGCTGCATTGACGTTTGCCGCGGGAACACGTTCGGAACCGCGTGCGTCTGGTACTTGTAGCAGGGCGGCTTCGGTGAACGTTCCGGCCGGGCCCAAATAGGTGTAAATCATCGAACGTTTGGCTCCTGATCATTTTCGCTGCTCAGCGGCAGCTTCGCTTCAAGCCATGCGCCTGACCCACCGGCAATATTGAAAGCGCTGTATCCCTGAGCCACCAGCCATGCCGCGGCTTGTGCCGAGCGGCCGCCGGTGCGGCAAATAACGTAGGTGTCTACATCCGGATCAAGTTCTTCGAAACGTATGGGCAATTCGGCCAACGGAATATGCACCGCACCCGTTACATGCCCCTCAATCCATTCGTAATCTTCACGAACATCAAGAACGAGCGCTCCGGCGGGCACCTGTTCTACTGAAACTGTTTCAAAATCGCTCATGGTTCTCCTTGCTCAAGCAGCTTTGGTTCTTCTGCATTCCAGACTATCGCCCCGAGACTTGGCCTCATGGTTTTTGCGTCGATACTAAGAAATATCAGCTTCCCGCAACAAGATAAGTGAATCGCCAAGATCTAAGAGATGACCCTGGACACCACCCGTACTAGGGTCAATAGAAACGATCCTTGTGCGTTCAACGCGCCGAGGCTCCGGCCAAATGCTGCAAATAACTAAGGAAACCACCATGAGTGAAATTTCTGGACTCTCGGCGCTTGAACTCCGTGACGCGTTGAGTTCCGGCAATCTCTCCGCACACGAGGTTACTTCGCATTTTCTCAATAAAATTGAAGCCCTTAATCCTGTTCTAGGTTCGTTCATCACTGTCACAGCCGAGAGCGCCTTAGAATCTGCAGTCGACGCGGATAAAAAATTCGCGGCAGCGCAAACACCGCTTCCGGCGTTGCATGGAATGCCACTAGCGTTCAAAGACCTCTTAGACGTTGCCGGGGTTCCCACAACGTATGGCACGGCGGCCCTGCCAGCAATGATTGCCGCAACCGATAACCCCTTGGTCTCCACGATTAGGCGCGCGGGTGCAATTTCGCTAGGTAAAACCCAAGTCCCAGAGTTTGGCTTGAGCTGCCATTCCGAAAATGATGTTGCCCCAGCTGCCCGAAACCCGCTAAATCCGGCGTTGTCTGCCGGTGGTTCAAGCGGCGGCGAAGCTGCCGCTATTGCCGCTGGCATGTTGCCGTTCGGTCCGGGCAATGATGGGGGTGGTTCCGTTCGCATTCCGGCATCTGCTTGTGGGCTGATCGGTCTAAAGCCGGGTCTTGGCACTGTACCAAGCGATGTGTTGGACGGAACGGTTGACTCATTTGGGGCTCCACGCCTCACCGTCTCGGGCCCGTTGGCTCATAATGCGCTGGATGCGGCACTATTAATGGATGCCATGGTGGATCCCACCCGCAGTACATACCTTGAGACGTTGCGTTCCGGCGGTATCGATTCATTGCGTGGATTACGTATTGGCGTCAGCACGGCAAGCCCCTTTGAATCTGCCTATTCCATCGTCCTGGCACCCGAATCACATAGTGCGCTTTCAAACGCTATCAAGCTGCTGAATGATCGATCGCATCACCTCGAAGAGGCAGAATTTTTCTACGACCTTCAATACCCAGAGGCCTTCTCCACGGTGTGGACCTCTGGCTTGGCCTCCGCGCCATTGCCGGCGGGTAGCGAAACGAAACTTGGGACCTTGGCTCGCTCATTCCGCGAACGCGCTACAACTCGTGCGGCCCAAGTTTCCCTGGAGGCAGCAGCAAAACTCACCGAGATTGCAGCTGATTTCCGTACTCAGTGGGGTCGCTATGATGTTGTTTTGACCCCCGCGATGGCTCACACTCCCCCGGAGATTGGTTTCTACACTTCTCAAGATGCAGACATCGATTACATGCGCCAATGCCAGTACACGCCGTTTACCTCCATGGTGAACGTCTCGGGACTTCCGGCCATTACGGTTCCAACGCTCCGAACCAAGGACGGGCTATCGATGGGTGTGCAGATTATCGGTCGTGCGGGGTCAGAAATTCAGCTTTTGGCGCTCGCGGCGCAGCTTACCGGAGTGTGAGATTGATCAACAAAGTGGGCATGACGCCGGTTACAGGCGAAAAATTGAACCATGTCTACAACCACCCTGCCTAAGGATCAGTCCCAGACTGGTTTCTTCGGTCACCCCCGCACGCTGTCGAACCTCTTCAGCATTGAGATGTGGGAACGCTTCTCCTTTTACGGTATGCAAGCGATCCTCGCGTACTACATGTACTTCTCCGTTTCCGAGGGCGGCCTCGGTCTCCCCAAGGAACTTGCCCTTTCACTTGTAGGTGCATACGGCGGCGCCGTCTACCTGAGCACCATTCTTGGTGCGTGGCTCGCGGACCGCGTTCTGGGTTCAGAAAAGGTCTTGCTGTACTCGGCATTCCTGATCATGGCAGGTCACCTAGGCCTTGCACTGATTCCGGGCTTCGTGGGCCTAGCGATTGGCCTGATCCTCGTAGCCATTGGTTCGGGTGGGCTAAAGGCCAATGCCACGGCGCTTGTCGGCTCCTTGTACTCCAAGGAAGACACACGTCGCGACGCCGGATTCTCCATCTTCTACATGGGTGTAAACATCGGTGGTTTCCTCGGCCCGATCCTCACCGGCTTCCTCCACAAGTCGTGGGGCTTCCACGTGGGCTTCGCCGCAGCAGCAATTGGTATGGCACTTGGCGTTGGCATCTACATGATGGGCCGCAAGAACCTTCCCGCGTCGGTTCACGAGGTCATCAACCCGCTTCCTGCCAACGAACGCAAGAAGTACTTTTTGATCGGGCTTGTCTCGGTTGCTGTGATCGTTGCGCTCTTCGCCTTGAAGATCGTCAAGGTTGAAACCCTTGCAATGACCATCGCCTACGCGGTAATTATTGCTTCAATCGTGTACTTCACCATCATGCTGCGCTCCAAGCGCATCACCAGCACCGAACGCAAGCAGGTAACCGCGTTCATCCCGCTATACATCGCCTCGGCAGCATTCTGGGCACTGTTCCAACAGCAGTTCACATTCATTGCCGTGTACTCCGAGGAACGTCTTGACCGTCACTTATTTGGCTGGGAAATTCCTGCCTCCTGGGTACAGTCAATCAACCCGGTATTTATCATCATTCTTGCCGGTGTCTTTGCAGCAATGTGGACCAAGCTGGGTACCCGCCAGCCGGGCACCATTGCCAAGTTCTCGGCTTCACTGGTGATCGTGGGCATCGCATTCTTGGTCTTCATCCCGCTCGAATCACTGGATCAGACGCCGTTGTTGGCTCTGGTCGGCATCCTATTCTTGTGCACCGTTGCAGAACTGCTGCTCAGCCCCATTGGCCAGTCGGTAACCACCAAGCTGGCTCCAGCGCTCTTCGGAACACAGATGATTGCATTGTTCTTCCTCTCGGTATCCTTGGGCACCACCCTTGCCGGTGTGCTTGCAGGGTTCTACACGGAAGGTAATGAGATTACCTACTTCTTGGCCCTTGGCGGTACAGCCATTATCTTGGGTCTGGCATTGGCACTTAGCGCACGACCTCTGAAAAAGCTCATGGGTGAGGTTCGCTAAAAAATCTGATCAGCACCATTGAAATGGGGTCGACTCGCTGTGCGAGTCGACCCCATTTCAATGGTTTCAGTAAGAATTTTTCACCTTACGGCTACCAGCCATAAGTGCTTCCCACATTGGCTACGGCAATGAGTCCAATGACCATCAAAATGCCGAGTCCCAGACATATGTAGCCCATAATCAGACCGGAGATTGCAAAGCCACGACGGGTCTTTTCCCTGCTTAGGGAAATATGTCCACACACGATGGCGCCCAGTTGCGGCAGGAGAAAAGCCCCGAAAGTCACCACCGAAATGATGCCCAGCACCATGGAAATAATTCCAAGAACATTTGATGCTTCCATGGCTGCAGGCTGATACATGGGTTGTGGGTAATTTTCTTGCGGATACTGCTGCTGTTGGTATTGATTTGGGAATTTAGGCTGGTTTAGATAAGGGTTTTGCGGCTGGCCGGGAGGTGCATATAGCGGCTGATCCGCATACGGATTACTGCCTTGCTGCCCGCTTGGTGGGGATTCAACCCGCGGGTTCTGCGACCACCGAGGATCGGAAGGGTCGCTAAACGACGGTTCCTGCCCATTCTGGCCTTGACGGTCTTTTGGATCCTGCATGTTTTCTCCCAACACCAACCCCCGAACGGCTATCGTCCAGCGAATTTATCTACAAGTTTAGCCAACTTAGTCTTTCAGCACCCTCACAACCGATGCTCAGGATTCGGTGCAAAAGTTAGCTTCATGGGTATCGCAACAAACAACGCAACCTCTGACCACCACCCGCAACACCGCGCGGTGCCGCCATATCTGTTAGCTTCAATGGCAGCCAGCGACGGCGAATGGGATGCGCCCAAGGGAATGCGCGATTTCATTGCCCGCAGACCCGCAGACCTCGAGAAACAAAGCTCCGAAGCACAGCGTCGCTCCCGGATTGCCACGAGCGCTCGGCAAACCCTGCTTCTGGATCAGGCACTGCGCAATGAACGCCTACACGGACAGCATCCAAAACTCAGCGCCATGCTCGATGAATCGGGCAAACTACACAGAAAAATCAGCGACGCTCAGGGTGGAGAGATTACTCCCGGATTACTTGTTCGTTCCGAGGCTCAAGCCCCCCGTGATGATCTCGATGTGAATCGAGCCTACGACGGACTGGGAATCGTTTATGAATTCCTTGCAGATCTTTTCAAACGCTCAAGCCTTGACGGAGCCGGCATGGGATTGCTTGGAACCGTTCATTATGGCCAAAACTATGACAATGCGTTTTGGGATGGAACGCAGATGGTCATGGGCGATGGAGATGGGGAAATCTTCAACTCCTTTACCTCCTCATTGAGCGTTATTGCCCACGAGCTAGGCCATGGGCTACTGCAATACACCACCAACCTCGAGTATCACGGGCAGTCCGGGGCACTGAATGAATCAATCGCCGATGTTTTCGGCGTCTTGGTCGAACAATTCGCTACAAAAGACGATGCTTCCAGTGCCAGCTGGCTCATTGGACAAGGGCTTTTCACCCCGGCCGTTCACGGCTCGGGCCTACGTTCCATGGCGGCACCCGGAACCGCCTACGATGACCCAATTTTGGGTCGTGACCCACAACCAATGCACATGAACGATTACGTGCATACAACTGAAGATTCGGCCGGAGTACACCTAAACTCCGGGATCCCCAATCATGCCTTCTATCTTTTCGCCATGGCATTGGGTGGAAACGCGTGGGAACGTGCTGGCTCGATATGGTTCAACACGATTGCCACAAGATCTCTACCCATCGATGCAAGCTTTGCGCTCTTTGCCGGGCAAACCTTGTTGCAGGCACGCCGAGAGTTTGGTGAAAATTCCCCGGAAGCCGGTGCGCTAAGTGCTGCGTGGTCAAAGGTTGGTATTGACCCGCACTTCTCCAATGAGTAGTCGGCAGGCAAGTGAAGAAATCCAATGAGTGAAGTTTTAGTAGTGCAGATTCGTCGGAGTGGTGGTGTCACCGGAATATCAAGAACAGGGAAGCTTGTCCTTCCACTCGTGGGAAGATCTGTTCCAGATGACCGGTGGTCTCACCTTGCGGTTGCTGCGCGTGAACAACTTCGCGCAGCGCCCCAAACGCCTGCGGGATCGTTAATCCGCGATGCCTTTACTTGGATCTTGAGCTTCAATGAAGAAACCTACTTGGTGACCGATTCCCAGCTCACAGGAGCCGCCAAAAATCTTGCCGAGCACGTGCTAAAAATATCAATCACAGAGCATCCCGATCCGAGATTTGGTGATCAATGAGATTATTGGAGCATGTCTCATCCTCGCGCCGGCACTACGGCTACACCAGCTGACCTCATTGATCTCTCCGCGGTCCGTGACGCATATTTCACTCTGCGCCCTGACGTTTTCGACCCGGCGCAGAAGGTTTCCTTCGGAACCTCAGGGCACCGCGGTTCCTCGCTGACCGGTTCCTTCAATGAGAATCACATTGCAGCAATTACCCAGGCAATCGTCGAGTACAGGGCCGGCGAAAACATCACAGGTCCGATTTACGTCGGTAAGGACACCCACGCTCTTTCGGATCCGGCCCAGGACACGGTCCTTGAGGTTCTGGCTGGAAACGACGTCAGCATCCTCGCCGATGCACGCAACGGTTGGACCCCCACCCCGGCACTGAGCCATGCAATTCTCATGCACAATGCCGACCCTGCCGCGGCTCGCGCCGATGGGATCATCATTACCCCCTCGCACAATCCACCGGCCGATGGTGGCCTAAAATACAACCCGCCCCACGGCGGGCCCGCCGATACCGACGCAACATCATGGATCGCCAACCGTGCCAACGAACTCTTGGCTAACGATCTTCGCGGGGTCAAGCGTACGTCCCTGAGCGCCGCACGCTTGGGTGGAAAAATCGGTGCATTCGATTTCATGGCTTCCTACGTTAACGATCTTCCCGCGGTATTAAACCTTGATGCAATCCGTGAGGCCGGAATCCGGATTGGGGCCGATCCCATGGGTGGCGCCTCAGTTGATTATTGGGGTGCCATTGCCGAAACCCACAAGCTGGATCTCACGGTGGTCAACCCGGAAGTTGATCCGCGTTTCGCGTTTATGTCCCTAGACACCGACGGCAAGATCCGCATGGACTGTTCCTCGCCTGCGGCGATGGCTTCGCTGATTGCCCAACGGGATCGTTTTGATATTGCCACGGGCAATGATGCAGATGCAGACCGTCACGGAATCGTCACCCCGGATGCCGGGCTCATGAATCCCAACCACTTCCTGGCCGTCGCAATTGAGTATCTCTACGCGAACCGCACCGGTTGGGCAGCAGATTCCTCAATTGGTAAGACTCTTGTTTCTTCTTCAATGATCGACAGGGTGGCCACGAACCTTGGCCGTAACCTGGTTGAGGTTCCGGTGGGCTTCAAGTGGTTTGTCCCGGGACTCTTGGATGGTTCCGGTGCCTTCGGTGGCGAAGAATCCGCAGGGGCTTCCTTCCTGCGCCACAATGGCAAGGTTTGGACCACCGATAAGGACGGGATCATCATGGGTTTGCTGGCCAGCGAAATCACTGCTGTCACCGGTTCCACCCCATCAAAGCACTACTCACGTCTCACAGAAGAACACGGTGCCCCTAGCTACGCACGCATCGATGCACCGGCCAACCGTGAGCAGAAAGCCAAACTTGGTAGTCTCTCGGCATCCGATGTATCGGCACATGATCTCGCTGGTGAGAAAATCACAGCACGGCTGACCGAGGCACCGGGCAACGGAGCCAAGATTGGTGGGCTCAAGGTCACCACAGAAAACGCTTGGTTTGCCGCCCGACCATCGGGCACCGAAGATGTTTACAAGATTTATGCCGAATCGTTCAAGGGCGCCCAGCATCTGGCTTTGGTTCAGGCAGAAGCCAAAAAAATCGTTGACTCGGTCCTTGGATAAAACCACAAAAGAGGCGGTGACCTGCGAGAAATCAAAGATTTCTCGCAGGTCACCGCCTCTTTACGCTCGTATTAGAGAAGCTTGTCGATAATCTTGCTCTTGGCCCACGTATAGGGCGGGTAAATGGCCTTGAGCGTGTCTACTACAGCAGTTTTGACCATGACCGAACGCATCTGAGAAAGTCGTTCAAATCCGTGGCGTCCGTGGTAGGAGCCCATCCCGGAAGCACCTATTCCACCGAAGGGCAACCCCGGGACCGCAAGGTGAAGGTTCGGGGCGTTATGGACTATTGCTCCGGCACGCACCTGGTCACCAAAAGATGATTGCAGCCGAGGGTTTTCGCTAAAGAGATATGCGGCCAATGGGTTGGGTCTTGAATTGATGAAACGTACTGCTGCATCGAAGCTATCAACGCTCATGATCGGCAGGATCGGCCCGAAGATTTCTTCTTGCATCAATGGCGAGCGCGGATCAACGTTGATCATGACTGTTGGTTCAATTTTGAGTGTCGCCTCGTCATATCCGCCACCAATGATGATTTCGCCTTGGTCAAGGTAGGAAACCAACCGATCAAAATGAGCCCTGTTGACAATGCGCCCGTAGTCCTTGGAATGTATGGGAGATTTTCCGTAAAACGCTGTAATTGCCTTAGCCAGCTGCTTCTCTAACGCCTCGGCAGCATTCCCAACGGCAAGCACATAGTCCGGAGCCACACAGGTTTGGCCAGCGTTCATGAACTTTCCGTACACCAAACGTCTGGCAACCGCGGCATGAGTTCCATCCATCACCACAGCCGGGGACTTACCCCCGAGTTCAAGGGTGACAGGCGTGAGCTGTTCGGCAGCGGCACGGGCAACAATTCTTCCGACCTTCTCACCACCCGTATAAAATATGTGGTCAAACGGCTGTTCTAGGAGGGTCTTGCTGGTGTTAGCACCACCTTGAATAACCGCGTAGGCTCGCTGGTCAAGGAATTGTGGAATGAGCCTACCGAGAGCAATTGAGGTTGCAGGTGCCAATTCAGAAGGTTTAAGTACCGCAACATTCCCCGCAGCAATTGCCGCAACCAGGGGCGCAAGAATCAGCTGTAGCGGATAATTCCAGGGTCCAATGATCAAGACAACGCCCAGTGGCTGGGGTTCAATCTTTGCCGCGGCCGGATGAAATGCGAGCGGGACTTTTACTGGCTTGGATTCCATCCATTCTGAAAGATGCAATTGCGCATGATCGATCTCGGAACGAACCATATCGATTTCCGTAAGTTTCGCTTCAACCGAGCTCTTACCAAGGTCATCTGCTAGGGCATCAAGGAATTCTTGCTGGTGCGCATCAAGCATTCGTTCAAGGGCCTTGAGTTGTGAGGCCCTGAAACGCCTGGGGTGCGCCAGTCTCGTCGCAACAACATCATGCATTGCCTCGACCGTGTCAATAATCTTCTCTGCCGACGGTGCAACCACTCGAGGTAGCTCGAGCTCATTCAGCGCCATACTCTCGGAAGCCGCGACCTGATCACCAGCGGAAACAAAAATACCCATACCCCGAGCCTACGGCTCGCTGCTGTGCGCTAACAGGGTGGCGCGCCACAAAACAGTTCAATGACCTCTACGAGTTACGAAATGTTGTTGCGATCCGTACCCATCTTCAAGGTAGGCTCACATCTAGCGGCACGGGGTGTTGGCAAATTATGCCAACTGAGATTAGACCCGTCGCACCTGATCTAGTTCGTACTAGCGGAGGGATGTTGCTAATGGTTTCCATTGCACCTTCATTTGTCATAAATACCAGTGAGTTAGCCAATTGCCTCGCACGATTGCGCGCTTCAACTCCCCTGATCCAATGCCTAACCAATACCGTTGTCACAAACTTCACCGCAAATGTTTTGCTTGCCGCCGGGGCTTCCCCTGCCATGGCAGATCTACCGGGAGAAGCCGGTGATTTCGCCACTATTGCTTCGGGAACCCTCATTAATCTTGGGACTCCCTATGCCGAACAACGCAATGGTTTCTTAGAGGCGGTAGCAGCCGCCAATAGTTCCCGGACCCCTTGGGTTTTGGATCCCGTTGCCATCGGTTCTTTAAAGATTCGAACCGAATTGGCATTTGAGCTCCGCAGCTTGGACCCCACGGTGATTCGTGGCAATGCCTCGGAAATCATGGTTCTTGCCGATTCGGGGTCCGGTGGTCGCGGAGTTGATTCCACGGATACCGTCACAGTCGCTGCCCAGCACGCTAGGGATTTGGCGTTGCGTAGCGGTGCCGTTGTGGCGGTATCCGGTCAGGAAGATCTGATCACCGATGGAACTCGCAACGTTTTGGTCCACGGAGGCAGCGACATGCTGACTCGGGTGACAGGAGGCGGATGCGCCTTAGGGGCCATGGTTGCAGCATTCCTCAGTGTTCACGATGACCCACTTGTGGCAACCGTTGCTGCCCATGCATTCTATTCTGCGGCCGCCGAACGTGCGGTGCTCATCAGCGACGGCCCTGGTTCCTTTGCAATGAATTTCATTGATTCCCTCCACCTAGTGCAGCCCCAAGAGCTCAAAGACAAGGCGGTACTTTCCTAATGCGAGACCTCAGTATTTATTTGGTAGCGGATTCCTCATCAACAATGGGCCGCCCGCTGGAGGAAGTCATTGCTACGGCAGTTGCGGGCGGGGTGCAGATGATTCAGCTGCGTTGCAAAGATATGCCAGCCGGAGAATTTGTTGAAGTTGTGCAAAAATCCGCTGTTTATACGGCGGGATCCGCCGATCTTGTGATCAATGATCGGGTAGATGTTTATCTTGCTGCGCGCGCCGCCGGGGCAAGCGTGCAAGGTGTGCACATTGGCCAGTCCGATATCCCTGCCAACTTGGTACGTGAATTGATCGGTCCGGATGCGATTCTTGGCCTGAGTGCCTCAAGTGATGCAGAAATTTTGGCGGCAAACGCGCTAAATGATGCGGTCCCGGGAACCATCGATTATTTGGGAGTGGGCGCCGTTCATGCGACTCCCACCAAGAAAGACCATCCCAAGCCCTTGGGATACCGGGGATTGGCACACGCGGTAAGCCTCAGTTCGATGCCGTGCGTAGCGATTGGCGGCATTGACCTGAAAGATGTTTCTCAGGTATTCAATTCGGGTGCCGCGGGCATGGCTGTGGTTCGTGCCATCTGCGCCGCCGAAGACCCCCAAGCAGCAAGTCTAGAGCTGCGTGCAGCCTGGGAAGGCGAAAATAATGACTAACTCCATCAAAAACATTCTCTCCATCGCAGGCTCGGATCCATCGGGCGGTGCAGGAATCCAGGCCGATCTAAAATCCATTGCGGCCTGCGGCGGCTACGGAATGGCGGTGATTAGCGCATTGACCGCCCAGAATACTCGTGGGGTACGTGCAGTACATGTGCCGCCTCCGGCATTCTTGGCAGAACAGCTTTCGGCAGTATCCGAAGACATTGAAATCGACGCAATAAAAATCGGCATGCTCGCCAACGCCGAAATCATTACCGAGCTCACCACCTGGCTTGCCGGAATCCGCGCGACAGCTGTTATCCCCGTGGTTCTAGATCCGGTCATGATAGCCACCAGCGGAGACCGTTTGCTGGATCATGCTGGTGAAAATGCGTTGCTGAAACTCATGGAGTTTACAGATGTGCTCACCCCAAACATTCCGGAGCTTGCGGTGCTTGCCCGCACCGAAGTAGCAACCAGCTGGGAAGAAGTCATTGTTCAGGCACGTCATGTTGCCAGCACCCACTCGGTGTTGGTGCTGGCCAAGGGCGGTCACCTTGATGGACCGCAATGTCCCGATGCGCTAATCGACGCGACTGGGATTCTTCATGGGGTTTCTGCACCACGCTTGGCAACCAGGAACACGCACGGAACTGGTTGTTCGTTCTCTTCCGCGCTCGCCACATTTTATGCGCGCACCGGTGATTGGGTACAAGCCCTTGATAGCGCCAAGGACTGGCTGAATACCGCAATTAGCGGGGCTGATCAGCTGCGGGTTGGAAGTGGGCATGGCCCGATCCATCATTTTGGTGTGCTCTGGTCTCACACTGCAGCACGTTCCGCGGATTCGATGGGCGCTTGGTGGGATTCAATTGCCTCGACCCGTGAGGAGATTGACGGGCTTGGATTCATTCGAGGATTGAAGGATGGATCCCTGAACCGCGATGATTTTGAGGATTATTTGGGACAAGACGCCCTGTACCTGCGAACATACGCACGGGTCATGTCTCGCGCCTCGGAGCTTGCACCAACCACCAGCGAGCAGCGCTTCTGGGCTGCAAGTGCCAGTGGCTGCCTTGAAGAGGAGCTGGAACTTCATCGCGGCCGGCTCGAAGAATGGGTTCCAGAACCCAGCAATACCACCACCGCCTACCTGAACCACCTGGTATCGCACTCCGATGACTACCCGGTACTAGTAGCAGCTTTGCTGCCCTGTTTCTGGATCTATCAGGACGTAGGAACCCGATTGGCCGCAGCAAACTATCGGGGACACCCTTATGGAGACTGGTTGGAAACCTATTCTTCACCAGAATTCGACAAGTCAACGATCCAAGCCATTGAAACCACCCGTTTACTGTTCGACGCTGCACATGAAACAACTCGGGCGAAGATGTTCAAGGCCTTCGAAACCTCAAGCTTGCACGAATTGTATTTCTTTGCTCAAACTGCCTCCGATGACCAAAGTGTTGTTCACTCCGGCTAACGCGTAAAATGCCAAACGGGTTTCTGTACATTTTGTTCCACGTGAAACCCGTTTGGCAGCACGCTCCCCTCCCTCTCGCGCCCGGAAGGCATTCATGAGAAACCGCTTCGGTATTGGCTGGACATTACACGGCAATGGTAAGACCATCACCCCAGGGACAGCGGTGGCACCGGACGAACGGCTTGCCTGGCCGCAAACCATCGGAGTTGGTGTTCAACATGTAATGGCAATGTTTGGTGCCACGGTGTTGGTTCCAACGCTTACCGGTTTCCCGGTCACCACAACACTGCTGTTTACCGGCCTAGGTACACTCCTGTTCCTCTTGATCACCGCGGGCCGGGTGCCTTCCTACCTGGGCTCATCATTTGCCTTTATCGCCCCGGTCACCGGTGCCATGGCCACCCATGGAATGGGTGGCGCGCTGGGCGGCATCGTCATGGCCGGTGTCGCACTATTTATCGTCGGACTGATCGTACAAAAGGCCGGGACAAACTGGATCCATGCATTAATGCCACCGGTGGTCATGGGCACCATCGTCGCGTTGATCGGGCTCAACCTGGCGACAACAACAACCGATAAAATCACAACCGTTCCACTGACAACCTTTGCCACGGTCCTAGCCATCGTGCTGACCACGGTGCTCTTCCGTGGCATGCTCGGACGCCTATCCATCTTGCTGGGCATCATCGTTGGTTATCTGGTGGCCTGGGCCCAAGGCCAGGTCGACTTCTCCAAGATTGCCGATGCGCCTTGGATTGGCCTGCCAGATTTCTCCGCACCCACATTCCACTTAGATACCCTCATCTTGTTCCTACCCGTGGTCTTCGTCCTGATCGCCGAAAACGTTGGGCACGTAAAAACAGTTGCACTGATGACAAATCGGGAACTTGATGATGTCAATGGGCGAGCCCTGATGGCGGACGGCGCAGCAACAGTCATCGCCGGCTTTGGTGGGGGATCCGGAACCACTACCTACGCCGAAAACATTGGTGTGATGGCTTCCTCACGCGTGTACTCAACAGCTGCATATTGGATCGCTGGGTTTGTTGCCATCGCCTTGGCCTTCTTCCCCAAATTTGGTGTGCTGATCAATACAATTCCAGCGGGTGTTGCAGGTGGTGCCGGAATCGTACTCTATGGCATGATCGCGATCGTTGGCGCTCGCCTATGGGTGCAAAATAAGGTAGATTTTTCCAACCCAATCAACCTTATGACAGCAGGTTCCGGTCTGATCATTGCCATTGCGCTTTATGGTGATAACGCACTAAATCTTGGGAATATGAGCTTTGGTGGTATCGCCTTGGGCACCGCAGCCACGCTCGTGATCTACCACCTGATGTGCAGCATTGCACGTGTGCGCGGGACCGAACCCACCCAAAGCGAAGAGCTTGACGGGGCAACCCACTAGAAAAGCCATTTAGCTACAAATTTTGTTCCACCTCACCGTGGCCGCTCGTTAACTCTGAAATGCGGAGCGCACCTGCGGCCACGGTTTTTTCTCAATCATTCGTTAGTTAATACTCAGTGGCGGTTCCGCTTCCAGTTCCTCGACGGCTGTTAGCTTCCTAATACTTGAGGTCAAGGGTGAACCGTCCTCCCGCTGCATGGCAAATACGGCGTCAATTGTCGGCGCACCGGGGGTCTTGGGTCCTTGCCCTTCCAGCGGAATCTCAATGCGTGACGATTCTGGATCCAGGGTGTATTCCACACCCCGGACGTAAAAGGTCACCGGATATTCTCCCTCGGCAAGGTTCCCGGTGAGTTCGGCAGTCAAGAGCTCCGCCTGAACTTGGAATCGAATCTGGCTTTCGCGCCAACGTAAAGAAAAACTCAGCGCTCTCCAGCTTTCCGGTAACCTCGGATCAAAGCACAACTCGCCGGTATCATCGCGGAGGCCAGCAAATCCATAGACAAGAGCCGCCCAGACTCCCCCGGTTGAGGCCACATGGATTCCATCCGAAGTGTTCCCATGCAAGTTCTCCAAGTCCACGTGCAATGCATGGTCAAAGTACTCGTAGGCAAGATCCTGATAGCCCACTTCGGCAGCCAAAATAGCCTGAACCGTTGCCGAAAGTGTTGAGTCACCGGTGGTCAGAGGATCGTAATACTTGAAGTCAGCAAGCTTTTGTTCGGCGGTGAAATCCGAGGCGCGCAGCCACAAAGCAAGCACCGTATCTGCCTGTTTGAGCACCTGAAAACGGTAAATTACCAGCGGGTGATAATGCAGGAGCAATGGACGGTGTTTAGGATCGGTTCCCGGAACATCCCATACTTCCCGGTTAAGGAATCCAGCATCCTGCGGATGAATTCCAACAGATTCCGAAAACGGAATAAACATTGCTTCTGCTGCACGCGCCCATTGATGAACTTCGTCATCCGTGACCGAGAGCTCCTCACTAATCCGTGCATAATCTTCGGGGAACTCCTCTTTCAGGTACCCCATGATCCGCACCGCGTAGTTCAGATTAAAGCGCGCCATGACATTGGTGAAGGTATTGTCATTGACCACCGCCGTATATTCATCCGGGCCAGTAACTCCATGAATATGGAAAGCTGGTCCGGCCGGAGAGTCGCGCCAAAATCCAAGAGACTGCCACAGCCTAGCTGTCTCAATGACTATTTCTGCCCCACCATTGAGCATGAGCCTAGAATCTCCGCTGGCACGCACATAACGAGCCAACGAATAAACTACGTCAGCGTTGATATGATACTGGGCGGTTCCGGCAGGGTAGTAGGCGCTGGCCTCCTCACCGTTAATGGTTCTCCACGGGAAGAGGATCCCGTGCTCATTTAGTGTTGCAGCGCGGCGCCTGGCTGCCGGAATCATTGATACACGGGCGCGCAATGCGTTCCGTGCCCACTGTGGATTGGTGTAGGTCAGGAAGGGAAGCACATAGATTTCCGTATCCCAGAAGTAGTGGCCGCTGTACCCGTCTCCGGAGACACCCTTAGCCGAGATCCCCAAGCCGTCGGAACGAGCAGATGCCTGCGCCAATTGGAATAGATTCCATCGAATGGCCCGTTGTAGCAGCGGATCGGCGTCAACAAGCACGTCGGCGTGAGACCAAAATTCGGCAAGAAATTCACGTTGCTTCCAGAACAGCTCATCGGCTCCTCGTGGCACCAGGTGTTTGAGCGCACGGACACCACGGATGACCATTTCTTCGGTGCTATGTCGTCTCGAGGCGTGATACGAAGCAAATTTATCAATGTGTAGTGCCTGGTCAACGTTTAAATACACCGAAACATTAGAATCCGCGCGGGAATCAGTGATTTCATGGTGCCGCGAAATCTCCGGGTTTGCCCCGGACACCCGGATATCGTGTTGGACGGTGGTGGCCACCGACATATTGGTGCCCTTGACGTAGTAGCTTAGGGCTACAGTGTCGCCTTCTTCGTAGGTGCCCCCGGGGCGCAGGCTTTCTTCACCGTTTGTTTCGCGTTTGCGAGGATCAAATGCTGGCTCCCCGGCGTCCGATTCGGCGGGGGTTATCACCGGAGTCTCAGTGACTAGTCCAATCAACGAGGATTGCACGAAGACGTGCGCTGGTGCATCAAGTAGCCTGATACTTGTGCGGAAAACCGCTAGGTGCCGTTCGTTAAACGAAATCATTGACCTAGTGCGCACCATGACCCGGTGGCCTTCTGCGGTACGCCACAAGGTGTCGGAGATCAGCGTCCCATCCTTGAAGTCCAGGCGAAGTTCGTCTTTAAGGATTTCGGTGCGCCCAATTTCCAAGGCTTCATCATTGATGTACACACGGAAGGTCCGTGCATCGGGGGCTGCAACCATGGTTTGGCCGGTTTCTGCCAGCCCAAATGCCGATTCTGCGTGACGAATTTTCCAAGTTTCATGCAGTCCGTTTATGAACATGCCTTTGGTGCAATCACCAATGCCTAGTGAATCTCCACGCAATCCAAGGAACCCGTTACCGAGAGCAAAAATTGTCTGCTCCAGCGAATAGTCAGCGGGTCGCGGATGCTGGCGTACATAAGACCACGGATCAAGTGCCCACGCATCTCGTGCAGTTGGACCCACCAGTTCGGAAAGATCAGAAACCACGATACTGGCTCCGGAGTCCAACAACATTTCTTCAGGTTGATCACGGGCAACACCCACGACAAGACCAAAGCCGCCGGCAACACCCGCCTGGATCCCGGAGACAGCGTCCTCAATGACAACACATTCATTCACCGACCAGCCTAGGTCTCTTGCTGCAGCAATGAAGGTATCTGGCGCCGGTTTGCCCGGAAGGGAGCGTGCATCAGCCTGTAAACCGCCGATCACCACGGAAAATTCTTGCCTGAGTCCGGCGGCTTCCAAAACATCTTCGGCATTACGTGAGGATGAAACAACGGCAACATCTAGGCCGGCTTCCTGAATTTGCCTCAGGTATTCGAGGGATCCGGGGTAGGGCTGAATTCCTTGTTCGTGCAGAATGGCGCGGAAAACAGTATTTTTACGGTTCCCCAAAGCACAAATAGTCGTAAACCCTGGTTCATCGGTGTCATCGCCCCAGGGTAATTCAATCCCACGATCCGCAAGTAGCGCGGCTACGCCTTCATAACGGGGGCGACCGTCAACAAGAGCAAAATAGTCTACCTCTGTGTAAAGACGCTTCTCGCCAATAGATACGAAGAAATCGTCAAAGAGCTGCTGCCATGCTTCTCTGTGGACTTCGGCGGTTGGCGTCAGAACGCCATCAAGGTCAAAAAGCACCGCCTTGAAATCCCGGTGCCTGTACCGTGGGGCGATGATTACTGGCTTATTCATGGCTGGGTGTTTCCCTTCCGTGTTGATTCAAGAAAGCTTGCCAGCCAGTACTAGAGCATTGGCTGCTTCAGCAATTCTTGAATCATCAATGTGGGTCTTATCCCCAGCCTAGTCATGCTCACCGAATGCCAGACATAAAGCTGGCAGATATGTCTCGAAGTTTCAGTGAACTGCGATGTTTTTTCCGCTGAATCTAAGCCAAACCTTTGATATCGTTACTCGGTTGTTCCCAACCAACCCCTTGTAAAGTTCCGCGTATCTCTGCATTATGGGCACAAGGAGTGCTTAGGTCATCACAAGTCAGGCACTTTTATTCATGGGGGTCGGAACAAGTTAACCGTTGAATCTATTTGCCATCAAACGGTGCCTCGCATGCCGGGTGGCAAGGAATCACACCCAAGGTGTCATCGGTATTTTGTCCCTTTCCTTACGCAACGGCTCGAGGCATATTCGGGTCGACGGAACGGAGGATTCATGAACAAATCTCGATACGGACGGTTATTTTCTTCTGTGGCAGCTGCCGGGGCCGCGGCACTTGTTCTTGCGGGTTGTGGCGGCGGTCCGGGTGTAAGCGAAAGTAGTTCTGCACCCACCGAAACATCCGGCGGAGCTTCCGCTGCTCCGGCGGAGGTCACCATTTATGGAACCATCGCGGATGCCGAAGCCAAACTTCTTGAGCAGTCTTGGGCCGATTGGTCCAAGGAAAACAACATCACCATCAAATACGAGGCCTCAAAGGAATTTGAGACCCAGATTGCGGTTCGAGCCCAGGGCGGCAACGCACCGGATCTTGCCATATTTCCTCAACCCGGTCTATTGGGTGACCTGGCAACTCGAGGGTTCCTCAAGGCCGCCCCAGATGGCGTGAAAGCAAATGTAGCTTCCGGATGGTCCGAGGACTGGGCTAAATACGGAACTGTCGATGGGACGCTCTACGGTGCGCCGTTGATGGCAAGCGTGAAGGGCTGGGTCTGGTATTCACCTGCCGAGTTCAAAGACAAGGGCTACAAGGTGCCTACCACCTGGCAAGGATTACTCGATCTCACAGCTCAAATCGAAAAAGACAAGGGTTCGGCTCCTTGGTGCGCCGGATTTGGCTCTGGTGATGCTACGGGTTGGCCCGGAACAGACTGGATTGAAGATTTGGTCTTGCGTCAATCTGGCAAGGACGTCTATGACAAGTGGGTAGCCAACGAGGTGAAGTTCACCGATCCACAGATCAAGTCGGCGTTTGACGAGGTCGGAAAGATCTTGAAGAACCCGAAGTACGTCAATGCCGGATACGGAGATGTTGCTTCGATCAATAGCACAGCGTTTGGCGATGTGGCGGATGTATTGGTCAGTGGCAAGTGCAGTTTGCATCACCAGGCTTCGTTTTTCAGCGGGTTCATCACGGAAGCCGGCGGGACCGTTGGCCCCGATGCTGATCTCTGGGGTTTTGTTACTCCCTCGATTGATGGACAAGGTAATTCCGTGACCGGTGGTGGAGAAATCGTTGGTGCCTTCAGCGATGATCCCGCTGTCATCAAGGTTCAGGAATATCTTTCGAGCGCCGACTGGGCAAATTCAAGGGTCAAGCTCGGTGGCGTGCTGAGCGCCAACAAGGGCCTAGATCCGGCAAATGCCTCGGATCCACTGCTTCAAGAGGCGGTAAAGATCCTGCAGGATCCGGCAACCACTTTCCGCTTTGATGCTTCGGACCTGATGCCAGGCAGCGTTGGTGCCGGTTCGTTCTGGAAGGGCATGGTCGACTGGATCAACGGTTCACAGACCGATGCAGTACTCAAGCAAATTGAAAGCGGTTGGCCTTCAAGCTAGAGCTGCCGTGGTGTGGGTAGGTGTGGCTCGTCAGAGCTCCAGCTACCCACACCACGTTTTTCCTCCTATCCCCCGGCGGCGCCTCGCTTGTTGAATGTGGCATTGGTGAAAGGTACACATGTCTGGCTTCCTGCAATGGCTCAGCACCCTGCCATCGCTGCTGCAGATACCGATAATCATCGGTGTGTTCCTGGCAGTTATCGCCCTGTTGCTTTTCTTCATTGAACTCGCCCCGCGTCAAGGCAAAAAATATACAATCATTCGTCTGCTTGCGTGCATTATTTTCCCGCTCGGCATGATGCTGGCACTTGACTCGTATACTTGGGCCATCATCGGAGCAGGGCTCTTGGGCATCGTACTTTTTTGGTTAGATTATCGCTCCCGCGACGGTGCAGGATATGTTTTCCAACTCATTGGATTTCTATCTCCCGCCATCGTGCTATTGATCGCAGGACTCATAGTCCCCACCATTCAAACAACCATCCAATCATTCATGAACTCGCGAGGGACCGAGTTTGTTGGGCTGGAAAACTTCATTTGGATCTTCACTCAGCCACAGGGTGTTCGAACCGTTCTAAACACTGTTGTTTGGGTTCTTGTGGCACCCGCGATTTCCACCATCGCTGGTCTTGCCTATGCGGTATTCATTGATAAGTCACGCGGAGAGAAAGTCTTCAAAATCCTCGTGTTCATGCCCATGGCAATTTCATTCGTTGGTGCGTCGATTATTTGGCGGTTCATCTACACCGCGCGACCAATCGACCAAGCACAAATTGGATTGCTCAACCAAATTATCGTATGGCTGGGCGGCGAACCGGTGCAATTTCTCCAGGCTGAGCCATTCAACACTTTGGCCTTAATTGCGGTGCTGATTTGGGTACAAACTGGTTTTGCCATGGTTATTCTTTCGGCAGCCATCAAGGCCGTTCCTACCGAACAACTTGAGGCTGCAGAGCTTGATGGAACCAATGCGTGGCAGCGCTTTTCTAATGTCACTCTGCCAAGCATTCGCTCATCCTTGGTGGTGGTGCTCACAACTATCTCCATTGCTTCACTCAAGGTCTTTGACATTGTTCGAACCATGACCGCCGGTGCCAATGGCACCTCGGTGATTGCCAATGAGATGTACACCCAATTTCGCAACTTTGAGCAGGGCCGTTCGGCAGCTTTCGCTGTTGTGCTTTTTCTAATGGTGATGCCAATTGTCATCTACAATGCCCGGCAGATTAAGAAGCAAAGGGAGCTGCGCTAATGCCCACCGCCACCGATACTTCACCAATCAAGAAATCCTCGGTCTTGAAGAAGCAGGCTCCTCCCTTAGCTTCATTGGCTAAACGTCGGCTCACCAGCCGTTGGGCAACTCTTGCAGCGTTGATCATTGCCACGTTGTGGACCATCCCGACATTCGGGCTGCTGGTTTCTTCGGTGCGTCCAGCACAGGAGGTACGCACCACGGGCTGGTGGACAATATTCCAAAATTGGGGGATCACTACCGATAACTATTCTGCGGTGCTTCAGGCTGGCAACAGCCAGCTCAATCTTGCTGGTTCCTTCATCAACTCAATAGCCATCACCCTGCCGGCAACAATTATTCCGTTGGTCTTAGCTACTCTTGCCGCTTACGCTTTTGCTTGGATGAGGTTCCCGGGCAAAAATCTAATGTTTGTTTTGGTCTTTGCCCTACAGATCGTCCCAATTCAGATGGCTTTGGTTCCACTACTCAGGCTCTTTGCCCGCGGGGAGATCTTTGGTTATCCGGTAATCGGTGCCTTTGGTTCGGCCGGATACGCCCAAGTATGGATCGCACACACAATTTTTGCCCTACCCTTGGCCATCTTTCTCTTACATAACTTCATCGCTGAGATTCCCACTGAAATAATCGAGGCCGCGCGAGTGGACGGGGCAAGCCACGGCCAAATATTCTTTAGGATTGCGTTGCCATTAACGGCCCCCGCCATCGCGGCGTTTTCAATCTTCCAATTTCTCTGGGTATGGAACGACCTCTTGGTGGCGTTAATCTTCGCTGACGGACCGGTCGCCCCGATCACCAAACTTCTGGCGGAACTTACCGGTACTCACGGTCAAGACTGGCATCTTCTCACTGCTGGCGCATTCGTTGCCTTGATAGTTCCCCTACTCGTGTTCTTTGCGCTACAACGCTACTTTGTTCGTGGCCTGATGGCAGGTTCGGCAAAGGGTTAGACACACGAGGATAAACCGCAAACCTATGGGCATTTCCATCCTCACAGGAAAGCCAACGTTTCAATGGATACGATAGTGCGGTGGCTGAGTGGATGAGAACATGGGCAGAAGACGGATGGCGTGCAGATATCGAGACCTGGATCGATATGGCCTGCGAAACATATGCACTATCACGCATATCACCTATTGATTTGGGCAACCCGTCGATTCGTTCGATTCATGCACGGGTGCAAACAGATGCCGGGCAGCTCTATTTCAAGGCTCTAGCACCGGGCCAAATCTTTGAAGCACGATTAACTTCGGCAACGGCCGGGCTAACCCCGGCGCAGTTCGTGATGCCATTGGCCATCGACCCGGCTCGTGGCTGGATGCTAAGTTCCGATTATGGGGCAACCTTGGCTTCAATGCCGCTAACCCACGAGCTTTGGGCACGCGCTTTAGGTTCTTTGGGCAGGGCTCAAATCAATCTTATTCCCTATGAGGAGACGCTCTTTGATACGGGTCTGCAGGTCATGGATCCGACGTGGCTGCCCGAAGAGTTCAATAACGCACTCATGCTTCATGCTTCGTTGCCCCTTGATCACCCGTTAGGAATCCCGGCAAGCGACGCCGATCATGCATACAGTGCTTTGGGGGATATTGAGCAGGCCTGCACCAAGCTCTCCGAAGGCACGGTTCCCTTGTCCTTAGAACATGGTTCTTTCGATCTGAGTCGTGCTTTTGCACCGACCGAGGAGACCGCTCATTCTCGGTTGCTGAATTTGAGCAACTCACACTGGAGCCATCCATTTGCATCGCTGGCCCGTCCCATCGAACGGATGTGTATCGATTTTCGGACCACTGCCGATGATCCACGCATTATGCAGGCTATCGGTGCATATTTGGCAGAATTCGAAGAATTTGGCGCACCCGATGAACTTTACGAACTGGTGGCCCCGGCCTTGCGTATTGCCCCGCTGTTGACTCATGCGACCTGGATACGTTTGCTAGCCGATGCTGATCCGGCCGATATGATGCGTTGGGCACCAAAAGTGCTTGAACCATTGGCTCTTGTGGCTTCTTCAACTGAGTAGAAGCCCGGGTTTGGCAGTTAGCCAATATTTTGGGTTTGCGGCCAGTGGCCACGTTCTTGCATCACGGCTGCCAGTAGATCTGCCCTGTCACTCATGATTCCATCAACCCCAAGATCAAGGATTCTGTGCATATCCGTGGTTTCATTGACGACCCAAACATGTACTTGGATTCCTAGATCGTGAGCCTTATCGATAAATTTCTTGGTAACAACACGAATCTTTCCGTGAAATTCGGGGACTTGCAACGCAGCAAAATTTCCGAGGCCGCGCCGTGGCAGTGGGCTAACCTTGCTCAATAACGTTGCAGCAGCAGCTCCAATGAACCCCGGACTTGTCGCCACCGGATACTTGAGTAGTTTTTGCGCAGCAACCCTGTGTGCACCGGCAAAAGAGGCAATGAGTATCCGATCATATGCTTCATGCTTTTCAATGATTTCGGCCAGTCGAGTCGCGCTGGCGCTATCTTTGAGATCAACGTTGAAAAGTGAGTCGGGGAACATCACGAGGAGTTCTTCAAAAGTTGGGATTTTTTCTCCGGCAACCCTGAACTCTTTTAGCTGCTCGGCGCTATAGTCTTTGATTCTTCCCGGTGCCTTGGCCAAGCGCTGCAGAGTCTCATCATGAAACACCATGAGGATTCCGTCTTTGCTTGTATGCACATCCGTTTCTAAGTAACGAAAACCCAAGTCGGATGCTGCCCGGAATGCCTTGATCGTGTTTTCTTCGCTGCTCGGGGCGAAACCTCGGTGTGCAAAGGCAAGAGGCTGGCCAGCCAGTGGGCCACCTGAGACATTGAGAAGGTAGGGCACAGTTCCAACACGAGGTGAGTCCATAGTAAGTGCCCTAGCTTTCTCTAAATGACTAAGCTTTGCGGTTACGAATATTTGTTGGCTTCAAGAATTTTTTCAATAATCTGAGCCACTCCATCTTCTTCGACATCCGGTGCCCGGTAGGCTGCTGCTTCTAAGGCACTCGCGTGTCCCGAAGCCATCGCATAACCGTGGCCCGCCCACGAAAGCATTTCCAGATCATTTGGCATGTCTCCAAACGCTGCAACGTCTGCCGAAACAATTCCGAGTCCCTTAGCATAATCTGCCAACGCAACAGATTTATTAATAAGCGGATGAGCCATTTCCAATAGTGATACATCCTTGGCCGAGTGGGTCACCGTGACAAGCGAAGCAAGTTTATCGGCAACCAAGGCCAGAAATTCATCGGCATTCTTAGTTCTTGATTTGGCAAGAAATTTCACTACCCCGTGTTCAAAAAGTTCCGATGAACGTAGATTCAATGGCTCGAATCGTGAAATTAGTTCACGTTCATGGGATTCAGCAAAATCAGACTCAAGATGAAGGCCACGCGTGGTTTCGGCGGCAAATGTTGCACCAGGTTCGGCCGCCGTGATGATGTTCTTGACCTTTTGAAGAGTTGGGACATCCATGGTTTTTGACCAAATCAGCTTTTCGCTTTCGAGGTCATAGAGAACTGCACCGTTTGAACAAATAACGGTTCCCAAATGATCGAAGGCTTCACGTATCGGTGTTAACCAGCGAAATGGACGACCGGTGACAAAAACAATATGGATCCCGTGTTCTCGAGCCTTGAGGAATGCGTTGATGGTTCGCGGAGAAATTGTTCCGTCTGCACGAATGATGGTTCCGTCTAGATCACTGGCGATCAAGCGTACATTCTTGAGCATTAGCTATCTTTCAACTAAATAATTTCGGCACGGAACGGAGGGTTCGCGCCTTCACGTGAGACAGTAATTGCCGCTGCGCGTGCCGCATAGTCAAGAATCTCTTCGAGCGTTGCTACATCGAGCTTGCGGAGGTTTTCACGCCGTGCCCCACCGATCAGTTCACGATCAGCAAGGGCCGCGAGCATTGCCGCGATAAATGTATCCCCGGCACCGACGGTATCTGCAACATCAACAAGCGGGGCCGCTGCGCGAGCTGTTCCTGCTGCTACAAGCCCCCAGGGGCCTCGCGAACCATAGGTTGCAACAACCATTGCCGGGCCTAGTTCCAACCAAGCCTGGGCGGTTTCTTCAACGTTACGGTGCGGATAGAGCCATTCGAGATCAGAATCGGAGGCTCGCACGACATCGGCAAGAGCTATGAAACGTTCAACGCTGGCAACTGCCGCCGAATGATCAGTGATCAGTGAGGGGCGGATATTTGGGTCATAGGAGATTGTCGCGTGTGGTCTGGCTCTTTCAATGAGCTTCAGAACTTTTTGTGCTCCGGGTTCAACCATCGTTGCAAGTGACCCGGTATGCACCACCTGAGCTTCGGAAAGTGCCGGAGTGTCTAGGGCCAACTGGGGTAGGTCCCAGAGCAGGTCAAAGCTGTACGTTGCTGCCCCGGCCGGATCCAAGATTCCGCGTGCGGTAGAGGTCGGGTGGGAGTCCTGCCCGCAGATGTATTGCACACTGTTGGCGCTCAACTGCTGCTGAATCATCCTGCCGTATTCGTCATCGCCCCACCGGCCAATGAAGGTCACTGGATGCCCAAGTCGGGCCAGACCCACAGCAACATTCAGTGGACTGCCACCGACAAAGGAGCGGGGTGCACTGATTCCGCCCGAAAGCACGTCGACCAAGGCTTCGCCAATGACCGTTAGCACATCCTGCTCCTCTTCGATTAGTTCCAAACTTTCAATATACCGTTTATGCCCCAATGAATAGGGAGTTTTGTGAGACTACTCGCCAACAAGCATGGTAGTTTCCAACTTCTGCAGTGCCTGAATACACAAATTCCATGCTGGGTCTCCCACGGTGATCAACCCGTAATGGTCACCATCGAATTCAATGTAGTCCACACCTGCGTCAACCAACATGGCCCGCCGTGCGAATTCCCTGCCTAATTCAACGGGAACATCCTCATCAGTGCTGCCATGCAGCATCACCACGGGGATACCCAACGGTATGCGCGGCGCCGGATCAGCCCAATCCCATAGCTCAGGGGCTTCTTGTTTGTCGCATCCCATCAAGGATCTTGCTGCTCCGTTACTTAGTCCTAGGGTATCGGCAAGGCCAAGATCTAGAATTCCTGCCTGCGATATCACTGCATCGAGGCATTGTTCGCCCGGTGGAAGCGCTCCGGGTGCCAGATCCGGGAGCCTGTGCCGCCCTGCTGCCCAGAGGGCCAAGTGTCCGCCCGCCGAGTGCCCAATAGCGACCCTAGGGGCGTTCGCAATGCCCATGCTGTCAAGGGCGGTGTGTAGGACATCGATGCCCGCTGCAACATCAAGGAACGTTTGGGGCCAGCCACCGTCTCCCCCGCAGGTGCGCCGGTATTCGAGGTTCCACACCACATATCCGCGCGTATACAGATCTTGGGCCAGCGGGATCCCGAGCTCGGCCCCATATTTTTGTCTCCAAAAACCACCATGAATAATGATGACAACTGGTTTATGGGTGATCTCATCGGGGACCCACAGGTCTGCGAACTGACTGGGGTGCTCACCATAGGGGAAACGTGTTGGGTTGTAGATTGATTCCATTAGTTTCCGGGGAATTGTGGAGCACGCTTGGCCACAAAAGCACTGCGTCCTTCAACCGAATCTTGTGTTGCAAACGCCTTCATAAAGGAACGGACCTCGGCCTCAAGTCCGTCGACGGTGTTCAACCCTGCAATTTCATTTATTGCATCTTTAACGTTAGCTACTGCCGTCGGCGACTTGCCAGCAATCTCATCGATTGTGTTTTTGGCTCCATCAAGTAATGCCGGGATGTCTTCAAACACCCGGTTTACAAGCCCTATGCGTAGGGCCTCCGCCGACTTAATCCGACGTCCTGTATAGATCAGTTCACGTGCCATACCAATACCCACACGACGCTGTAATCGAACCGATCCCCCAAAGCCTGGAACCAACCCAAGGTTGACCTCTGGCTGACCGAAACTTGCATTGGCGGAGGCATAGAGGAAGTCACAAGCCATCGCCAGTTCGCAACCACCACCTAGAGCAAAACCATTCACTGCCGCAATGACAGGCACCGGCAATGCTTCAAGGGCCAGTGTTACTTGGTGCATGCGCCGACCGTAGGCGGCAGCAGCATCCGAATCCATGGAATGCATCTCAACAATATTTGCGCCCGCCACAAACGCTTTTTCACCGGCTCCGGTGATGATCACGCCGTGCACCGGCCACGCAGCATCGGTACCGATCGAGCCAAGGACGGTGGTAAGCGTGTACAGGTCTTCAACCACTGCTGCAGCAAGTGCATTTAAAGATTCTGGCTGGTTGACGGTGACCAGCAGTGCATTACCCTGCTGTTCAACGAGCAATGTTTGATACGTTCCGAATTCCACGTGCACTCCCTTGTGATAGCTGTCTCATTCCAGCGTCTCACGAGTCGGTCATCTAGGTGGATTCCGTCCGTAAGTGTTAAATACCATTAGCTCATCAATAGCTGACCAGACTCCAGGGGAATCTAGCGCCTGCCGCGTTTAGCCGCCGGACGCTTTCCGTGACGTGCTACAGACTTCTTCTTAGCTTCTGCCTTCTTAACGGCCTTGGCCTGTTCCGATTGGGCACTTTGCCTGCGCTTGCGGGCAATTTCGGCTTCTTCTTGCTGCTTTTGAGCCACCGAAGCCTGGCGTGAAGAGTTGGCACCGCGTCCGCGAACCACACCAATAAATTCATCGATCACCGGATCCGTTGGGTCGTCCCCTTGTGGGGCAAGCCAAGCAATACCAATGCTGGTGGTTTGAACATCCGACAGTTCCTTATGAATGACATCTTTACGGTGATGTAACCGAGCCACACTCAGCGGTAGCTGCAAGAGACCGGCACCGGAAGAACACACTTCCATTGCCATGGCGATGCCACCAACGTCTTGCGGATAATCGGCTAGATCCAAAAACGTTTGATCTGCTAAATCCGCAGGGGTGATTGGCTCATCAAAAAGCTCAAGGTCGCTTTCCTTGGCGCCGCAAATAACCGGCTGCTCTTCATAGAGCGGAATCACATGGATTGCGGGTGTTTTGGGCGATGTTCCGGTGGGGAACCTCACGAAAACTACATCGGACTCTCCGCCACCGAGACGGTCAAGAATCCCCTCAGAGTCGTAGCGCAGCGCCGTTAAAGGGGTCTGCGAATAGCGTTCGTTCCAGCGCGTAAGCCATTTGCCGGGGGTGACTCCCGGTACATAGGCAATTTTTAGTCCTACCACTACCCCAGCGTACCGGTACGCTTGAAGATATGAGTGAGAAAACCCCACAGAGCATGAAGCCGGCTACTGCCGCAAAGAAATTAGGCATCTACCTGCTGGCCGCTCCGGCCGAGTTCCAGGAAGGCTCGGTCACCCGAGCTCAATACAATGATTTGCTGGCCAACCCGCCTGCCTGGTTGGAAGAATTGCGTGCCAATGGCCCGCACCCGCGCCCGGTAGTTGCACACAAACTAAATGTTTCAATCTCGGGTCTTGCTCGTGCCGAGGTTACCGAGGCACTGACCACTGCAGAGATCGAAGCCTTGTTGGCAGATCGCCCCGAGTGGTTGCAGCAGGAACGCGCCTCATTGGCAGCAGTTCGTGCTGAGGAAAAGCGTGTGCGTGATGCTGCGGCCGCCAAGGGCGACCGCAGCTAATCACACTATTGTTTTACTGCGGTGTCTACTTCACGGTCTTGACGATGTAGACATCGCAAGGTGCTGCGTGAGCCACGGAGGTGGCCACGGAGCCAAGCACACGGCCTAGACCCTTCATGCCAACGTTGCCAACCACGATCAGTGAAGCGTTCAGACGTTCTGCCTCGGAAACCAAAACTTCCTGTGGCTTGCCGTGTGCAGCTGCGGCGCTAACCTTGGCTGCTGGCTCGGTCAGGCGAAGCGAAGCTGCACACTGCTCGGCGAGCTTTTCAGCCTGCTCGGCGTCATCAAGAATCCAGGTGTCAGTACCGATCTTGACGACCTCGGTGTTATCCGATGCGTGTGCGGTAACTACTACGAGTTCCGCATCCATGTTCACTGCAATGCGAGCTGCGCGTTCTGCCGCACGCTGTGCCGTGTCACTGCCGTCTACGCCAACGATGATGGTTTCTGCCATGTTCTAACGCTCCTTGTTTTTGTTGCCGCTTGTGACGGCGGGGTGTGATTGGTAAATCTCGTTATTAAACGTTCTCTTTGAGGAATTTCATTGCACGGCTCCAGGCCAGCTTTGCAGCATCCTCACGGTAGTTGCCCGCCGGGTTCTGATCATTATGGAACGCATGTGCCGCATCATAATAATAAAACGTGACTTCGGCGCCAGATTCTTCACGAATCTGTTGCTCCTGGGCGCGTGCCTGGTCTACCGGGTAAAAGCCATCATGTTCAGCGTAATGACCCTGAACTGCCGCACTAAGACCCGTATAGCTCTCGGGGACCCCTTGGCCTACTCCGTAGAACGGAACCGCTGCGGAAATCTTTTCGCCCTGTTGGGCTGCTAGGGCTAGGACAAATCCGCCGCCCATACAGAATCCAATGGTTCCTACCTTGGTGTTGGTCACAGCATCCAGGGATAAGAGGTAATCAACGGCGCCGGCAAGTAGGTCGGCGCCGGTTTCCGCGGGGAGATTGCCCATCATCTGGGCGGCTTCGTCCCCATCGTGGGTAATCCATCCACCGAAGAGATCCGGTGCTAAGGCGACAAATCCTTCGGCCGCCAAACGATCTGCAACATCGCGAATGTGGTCGGTTAGGCCCCACCATTCTTGAACCACAATGATTCCGGGGCCTGTTCCGCTCTCTGGCACGGCTAAATAGCCATGCGCGGTCTGCCCCTTAGATGGGAATGAAACATTCTGATGCGGTGTCTTAGACGCCATATTCGATTGCCCCTGTCCTACTTGTACGTCGTGACGTTGAAAAGCTTGAACATCCTCAGTCTATGCATCAATTCATTGACTTTGGCCCCAAACCGCAGGTTTTCAGCGCTTCTCACACAAGTGTTTTGATCACATAGGCACCAAAAATTGCTTGCGACGGGCCCCACTGAGTTCTAAGACTTGGCGTTCACACACATTTTAAGTCGCTCCGCATGTGATCCAGGATGGATCACCGGTGCGCACTTTTTCGATCCAATAACTATGACCATGGGATAGAACCGTGTACAGGGTGTTATCTGAGTGCTGCTTTTCTAGTGTTGCTTCCTTGTCCACGGCAGCGTTAGGATCCGCAACCTCGGACAAGCGTTAAAGAGTTATTTAGGGCTCGTCGGAGAGGAGAATGGTGAAATTTTCCCCTTGAGTTAGCTGGCAAGTTCCTGAATGCATTGGCTATAGCAAAGTACAGGTTCCGTAAACGCCCATATTTCCATGGGCACTCTTGAATCACACGCAAAAGATCCCCGGTCATCAGACCGGGGATCTTTTATCTAATATGTGCGCGAGGGGGGACTTGAACCCCCACGCCCTTGCGAGCACTGGCACCTGAAGCCAGCGCGTCTACCATTCCGCCACTCGCGCATATTCACTTTTGCGGCTTAGCCATTGGCTTTAGCAGCGTGAACAATCATATACATGAGATGCCGCGGATTACTAATCGAGAGCGCACCTGTGATCAGTGACACCATCGTGCAACCAAAAATACTGGTGGTTCGTTGCACAAATGAGGGCAATTTTAAGCACATTTCTGCCCAGTTTTAGGCAAGACCAGTAGTATCAATCATGGTGTAGAGCATCAATCATCAACACCGGGTTGTCTCCCAAGGAGGCAATCGAACGAATGGAACCAAGGAGGGAGCGAAGCAATGGGTCTGATCGACAATGTTGAACGCGGGCTAGAGAAGCTTGTTACTAGCGTATTCCGTGGCGCTGGCGGCTCAGAAGTAAAACCCGTTGAAATTGCTACCCGACTACGCAATTCCATGGATGCCAAGTCCTTGACGATTTCTCAAGAACGTACATTGGCTCCCAACAGTTTTATGGTTCGCCTTTCCGAGTCAGACTTCGCGAAGGCTCGCGAATGGGGTTCCCCGCTGGCTCAGGAACTATGCTCCATTGCCATGGAACATGCCAAGAGCCAGGGCTACACCCTGCAAGGCGGCATTGAAGTGAACTTTCGCAAAGATATTGAACTTAGGAGCGGGGTTTTTGAAGTTGATGCAACCACATCCGAGTCGAATCCTGCGGGACCACGTTTAACGCCCGCGGCACCGCCGGCACCAGCTGCACCCCCCACCCCGCCACAAGAACCGGCAAAGTTGCTACCGGTTCTCGATATTGCAGGTCAGCGTTATGCTCTGAACCACGCAAACATCGTGTTGGGACGCTCGGCGGAAGCCGATATCCCTATCGAAGATCCCGGCGTTTCCCGCAAGCATCTTAAAATTGAGCAGCGCGGAACTACCAGCTGGGCTGTTGATCTGGGCTCCACCAATGGAAGCTTCGTCAATGGTCAGCGTGTTGTTGGCGAGGCAGAGCTCTTGGATGGTTCAAATATTGCGATGGGACAAACCCGCATCGTCTTTAGACTCTTACCCCAAGCACAAGGAGGGCGCGCGTGAACGATCTCGTCTTCACCGTCCTACGCCTAGGATTCTTGATTCTGCTGTGGCTACTTGTCCTGAGCATCGTTGGGGCACTACGCCGCGACCTTGCAATCGGCCGCAAAGCACGCACCGGCACACCTACAGCACGTGAAATCCGTAAGAATCCCGAGCTGACTCCCCAGCCGGAGGCTCCAGCTAAGCAGCAGGCCTCCACCTTGGTGATTCTTGAGGGACCCTTGGCAGGCCTCGAACATCAGCTGACCGCCAGTCCAATTTTGCTCGGGCGTGCGCAAGAAGCCACGATCGTGCTCGAAGATGACTATGCTTCGGGCCGTCACGCGCGCCTGTTTCCTCAAGGAACTCGCTGGTTCATTGAGGATCTCGGATCGACCAACGGAACATTCCTTGGCGAAAACCAATTGACTAGGGCACAACCCGTTGAGCTCGGACAAAAGATCAGAATCGGTAAAACCGTCATGGAGCTGAGGGTCTAAGCATGGCGTTAGTGCTCAAGTTTGCGGCGCGCAGCGATGTTGGCAAAGTTCGCTCGAAAAATGATGACTCGGCCTATGTTGGGCGCTACCTTGCGGTAGTTGCCGACGGCATGGGAGGACACGTTGGTGGCGATGTCGCCAGCGCTTCGACGGTACTGGATTTGGTTCATCTAGATGTTCCAGATACCAAGGATCCCGAAACTGTCCTGCCCGATGAAATTCAGGCCGCAAATTTGGTCCTCAATGAATTGGTTAACGCCAACCCCAAGCTTTCGGGCATGGGCACCACGGTGACTGCCATGTTGTTGACCGGGGATGTACTGCAATTTGCTCATATTGGTGATTCACGTGCTTATAGGCTCAAAGACGATGTTTTTGAGCAAGTAAGCCACGACCATACCTTTGTGCAGCGACTTGTAGATGAGGGTCGGATCCGCCCCGAAGAGGCCGAGCTACACCCACACAAGAACGTTCTGCTACGGGTCCTTGGCGATTCTGATGCCAGCCCAGAACTCGATGTCAATAAATACCAGGTCAAGGCCGGGGAACGTTGGATGTTGTGTTCCGATGGCCTGAATGCCGTGGTTCCCGATTCAATCACCGAACGGATTATTCGCGGTACGGCATCGCTTGAGGAAACAGCAAACGATCTTGTAGAGACAACTCTGGCTCACGGCTCTCCGGATAATGTCACGATTGTTGTCTTTGAAGTTGTTGAAGAAGAGTCCCTTCTTGAACCGGCGCCCTTCACTAGCGAAGAACCAGTGATCGAGCCCGCTCCCGATACCGGACAGCTCAGTATTGCTGCCGAGGGTGATATCGAGGCAAGTGCTGCGCTCATCCGCCATGAAATGAGCAAGCGACCTCATCTTCTGGTCGGTGCCGCTCAGCTTGCCACGGAAACCGGAAAAATCCCTGTTGTTACTCAACGCTCGGGCGAAAAACGGGCCGCAGCAATTCTTACGCACAAGGCTCCAGAATCTTCCCCGATTTCCATCGAGGATCTAGAACCCGATGCTCCCAAGCAAAGACGATGGCTCGTTCCTGCATTTTTGTCCTTGATGACTCTCATTCTTGCTGCGGTATGTGTCTGGGGCTATCTCTGGACCCAAACTCAATACTTCGTTGGTACCGAAGCTGGGAAGGTTGCTATCTTCAAGGGAGTTTCCCAAGATCTTGGCCCCATCAAGCTTTCAAAGGTAGATGCTGTCACCGAGATTCCACTCGATGCACTGCCCGAATACACGCGTCAGCGCATTGAATCCTCGCTTCCCGCCAAGGATCTCGCCCATGCTCAGACGATTGTCAACGAACTCACCGTGACTGCGAAGCAAAACTGTCCGGTAATGGTTCCGGAGAATCCAAACTCCCCACAAACATTGCCCGCCTTACCCTCCTACTGTCAGGAGATCTCCCCATGAGCGAACTAGAAACTTCACCGGTTTCCCGGCGCAACATGGAATTGTTGCTTCTTCTATTAGCCCTTATCGTTTCAATGGGCGCGTACTACTTAGTTGGTGTCAACAGCGATCAAGGATTAAACCAAGACTTCATCACTCAAGGACTTTTCCTTGCGGGTCTTTCCTTGGTTTTCCATGTGGTCCTGCGCATTTGGGCTAAATATGCAGATCCGGTAATACTCCCGGTCGCCGTTGCGCTCAACGGTATTGGTTTGGCAATGATCCACAGGATCGACTTGGCCAAGATTTCTAGCGATAGCAACCAGGCAGGGCGGCAGATCCTGTGGACAGGCGTTGCGATGGTCATTGCCATGGTGACCCTCTGGGCAATTCGTGATCATCGAATTCTGCGTAGATTTACCTATATTGCGCTCGCTGCTTCAGTTGTCCTGTTGCTGCTCCCCTTGATCCCCGGGTTTGGCGTGATCCTCAACGGTGCGCGAATCTGGGTTCGTATAGGTAATAGTCTTTCCTTTCAGCCTGGCGAACTTGCCAAGATCACTCTTGCTATATTCTTTGCCGGCTATCTTTCGGCGAATCGTGAGCTAATCCTGCTTGCCGGAAAGAAGATCGGTCCGCTCCAGCTTCCACGAGCCCGCGATTTAGGACCAATGATCGTTGCTTGGCTCGTGAGCATCGGAGTTTTGGTGGTCCAACGAGATTTGGGGTCCTCGATCCTGTTCTTCGGCCTCTTCATGGTCATGATCTACGTAGCAACTGCGCGCGTGAGCTGGATCGTCATTGGCATGTCAATGCTTGTTGCTGGCGGTGTCTTTGCGTACCTCACCATGAGCCACGTAACCCGACGCATCGATGGCTGGATCAATGCGTTTGACCCAGAAATTTATAATGCGATAGGTGGTAGCCGACAGATCGTTGAGGGTCTCTTTGGTCTCGCCAACGGTGGGTTAGTTGGTACCGGTCTTGGTAATGGAAGCCCCTATATGGTTCCTTTGGCCAATAGTGACATGATCGTCGCGTCGCTTGGCGAAGAACTAGGACTCATCGGCCTCACAGCAATCGTGTTGTTGTTCTTGATCCTCATTAGCCGTGGAATGCGCGCAGCATTGGGTTCGCGTGATTCGTTTGGCAAATTGCTGGCCGCCGGGTTCTCCTTCACGATTGGTTTGCAGTGCTTCGTGGTCATTGGCGGCGTGACCCGTCTAATCCCCCTAACCGGGTTAACAACACCGTTCATGGCAGCCGGTGGTTCCTCTCTGCTTTCAAACTGGATTATTGTCGCCCTGTTGCTCTTAATTTCACATAATTCTCGACGTCCCATGACCGCTGGAGTTTCGGCTACCGCGGAGGTTGCCACCAAGGCACCGGATCATTCACGAGGACTACTCAGTGCACGAAAGGAGTCACAGCGATGAACCAAGCAATTCGTAACACCTGGATTGCAGTCATGTTGCTCTTTGTCTTGTGCTTAGGCGCCTTGTCGTACGTTCAGTTCTTCAATTCCAAAAACCTCAATGAGAACGCGTTGAATAAACGTCAGCTCTTCAGAGATTTTGATCTTCCACGCGGTGCCATTCTTGTTGATGGCAAACCCATTGCCGAGTCTGTTCCATCGGACGGCCAGTTTAAGTACCAGCGTGTGTATAAGGATCCGAATCTTTATGCGCATCTGACTGGCTTCTATTCCTTGGCCAATGGCTCCACTCAGCTTGAATCGGTAATGAACCCCGAACTGACGGGTAAGAGTCAGGATCAGTTCTTCGACAGAATTATTAATCTTGTCTCTGGCAAGGAAAATGAGGGTGCCTCGGTTGAGCTCACCATCGATGGCAAGCTGCAGAAGTTTATTTACGATCTGATTCCTGACGGGACACAAGGTTCAATCATTGTTTCCGAACCTAAGACCGGAAATATTTTGGCTATGGCTTCAAAGCCGAGCTACGATACCAACCTTTTGGCGGTTCATAGCTCAAAACAGGCCGCGGCAAACATGAAGAAACTCATCGCCGAGAACCCGAAACTGAATCTTTATCGAAACCCTGCAATCTCTAACATCATGAATCCTGGCTCCTCGTTCAAGATATTGGACCTGGTGGCAGGGCTTGAATCCGGCAAATACAACGCCGAGACGGTGCTAGATAACCCGGAGAGCATCACCGACCCGGTGAAGATGACCAACTTTAACGAAGGTATCTGCGCATCAAAGCCCGAGGCCACGCTCAGTTTCATCGTCGCGCAGAGCTGTAACACTCCCTTTGCCTTGATGAGCAAGGAACTGGGGCGTGAAGCGTATGAAAACGTCACCGAACGCTTTGGCTTTGGGCAGCAGCTAAATATTCCATTGAAGGTTCAGCCGAGTGTTTTCCCACCGAACATGACTCCGGGAGAACTCGCACAGGCTTCCATTGGCGGGTTCGATGTTATGACAACGGCCCTGCAAATGAACATGGTTGCTATGGGTATCGCCAATGATGGAGTCATCATGGAACCAAATCTGGTCAAGCGCGTCATTGCCCCGGATCTCAAGGTTCTTTCCGAGGCGAAACCCAAGGAATTTAGCACGGCTACCTCCAAGGAAATCGCGGATCAGATCACCGATCTAATGCGTGGCCCGGTCAAGACCGGAACCGCGAAGCGGGCCGCTGTGCCAGGCCTCGATATTGCTGCTAAGACCGGCACCGCAACACTCGGTAAGGGCGCTGCCGAAGTGAACTCGTGGATCACCGGGTTTGCCCCGGCAGATGATCCACAAGTTGCTATAACTATTGTTTTTGAACGAATTGATTATTCGACTGGCTCGTCACTGACCAGTCCCAACATGAAGAAGATTCTAGAGGCGGTGTTCAACCAGTGAGGCCAATTTCCGGTATCACCCTGGGCGGGCGATACAAATTGACCGACCGTATTGCCATTGGCGGTATGGGTGAGGTGTGGAGGGCACGGGACCAGGTCCTTGGCCGTCTGGTAGCAATCAAGATCCTCAAGGAGGAATACACCGGGGATCCCGGATTCCTCCAACGATTCCGCGTTGAGGCCCGGCATACTGCCCTGTTGAACCACAATGGTATCGCCAGCGTCTTTGACTACGGTGAAGAAGAAGGCTCAGCCTATTTGGTCATGGAACTCGTTCCGGGTCAGCCGCTGTCTACAATCATCGAGCGCGAGCGTGTGCTCTCCCCTGACCGCACTCTGTCGATTATTTCGCAGACCGCCAAGGCACTTGCCGCGGCACACGTGCAGGGACTCGTGCACCGCGATGTGAAGCCGGGAAATATTCTTGTGCTTCCCGACGGCCGCGTGAAAATCACCGACTTCGGTATCGCTCGCATTGCCGACCAGGTACCGCTGACCGCAACCGGTCAGGTCATGGGAACCGCACAGTATCTTGCTCCGGAGCAGGCAACTGGACAGCAGGCAACCGGTAGCTCGGACATCTATGCCCTGGGCGTTATTGGTTATGAGCTTTTGGCTGGTCGACGACCCTTCACCGGTGAATCTCAGATTGCCATTGCGTTGGCTCAGGTTAATGACGCACCACCACCACTTCCGGAATCAATCCCGGAATCCGTGCGTGCGCTTGTCATGTCCATGCTCGCCAAGGATCCTTCCGATCGTCCCGCCGACGCCGAGGCTCTGGCGGTTGCCGCCGATGCGATTCGTTCTGGAAACCCCGAAACAGCAACCATGGCAGTACCTGGCATGTTGCTCTTCACCGGATCGGATGCAGCGACTCAGGCGCTTGGGCAGACACCCGCCGCGGGGGATCAGACCGTTGCTTTTGAACCGGTAGACCAAACGATTTCTGCTCCTGCTCCGGCAACTAATGCAATGCCGCAGATCCCTGTCGCGGATTCGGAACCGACACAGGCACAGAACTTTGATTCATTACTCGGTGCTTCACAGCCCTGGGAACCCGATGAAGAACCAGTCTACGAAGAGGCTGACCGCCGTACTCCTGCAACTAAGCGTCGTAGTCCCTGGACTACACCGCTGATTGTCTTGTTGGTCTTGGTAGTTGTTGCAATTGTTGGCGCCCTCATGTTGCCAATACTCACCGGCAATAAGACTCCCAGCGAGTCCACGCCGCCTCCGGCAAGCAGTATCAGCAGCTCACCCACGGAATCTAGCGAAACGCCCTCCGAGTCTCCTTCGCAGTCACCTTCCCCGAGCACCACTGCCCCAAGCACTACAGCACCTGCAACAGTTGATGTGAATAGGGCCTCGTATGTTGGACGCGACGTGGAAACCGCTGCACAGAAGCTTCGCGATCTTGGCTTTGAAGTTTCAACTGTGACAGTTCCGAACAACAGCAAACTTGGAACGGTGATTGATATCAGTCCCACCGGTGCGCAACCTGCCGGATCCAAAATTACGCTGACGGTTTCCGAAGGGATGCTTACGGTTCCGAATATTGTTAAGGCTCAGCAGGCCGCTGCCGTTGCAGAGCTCAAGGCAGCCGGTCTTCAGGCAAGTCTTGGATCCTCCATTCACAATTCCTTACCTGCCGGTACCGTGCTGAGTCAGGACCCCGTAGCAGGCACCAATGTGGAGCCAGGCACGGTCGTCACGTACGTAATATCACTTGGTCCAGAGACTGTTTCGGAGAAACCGAGCCAGTCGCCAACCGAATCGACGGCGCCTAGCACCGATAGCTCCGATCCGGATGCCGGAATTCCTGGTGGAGTCATCAAAGATAAGCCAGTTACTACGCCGACTACCCAATCAACGGGCCAGTAAATGCTGAAAGGAAGTAAACGGTGAGCACCGAACGTATTCTCGACGGTCGCTACATCGTTGAAGAACTCATTGGACGCGGCGGAATGGCCGATGTCCATTTGGGCGTGGATAAAATACTCGGCCGCAAGGTTGCAATTAAGCTGTTGCGCCCGGAAATGGCGCGGGACCCTATGGTTCAGACTCGTTTTCGGCGTGAAGCCAAGGCGGTTGCCGGACTAAATCATCCGAACATCGTTTCGGTGTTCGATACCGGTGAAGAAGAACGCGAGATCGATGGATCAAGCATTTCACTTCCCTATATCGTGATGGAATATGTCTGCGGACGAACATTGCGCGATATGCATAAGGCCGGTGAGATCACCGTTGAGCTGGCCATTGATTATGTTCTCGGGGTCTTAGAGGCCTTAGCGCATTCACACTCAATGGGAATTGTTCACCGCGACATCAAACCCGCAAACATCATGGTGACTACCAAGGGCGCGCTTAAGGTCATGGACTTTGGTATTGCCCGAGCCATGGCAGATTCCTCAAGCACCATGACGCAAACTCAAACGGTTGTGGGCACAGCCCAATATCTTTCACCGGAGCAAGCTCGCGGTGAACTTGTTGATGCCCGCACCGACCTATATTCAACTGGTTGTCTGCTCTATGAACTGCTCACCGGCAGACCACCGTTTATCGGGGACTCACCACTGGCTGTGGCTTACCAGCACGTTGGAGAAAAAGCCGATCCGCCCAGCGCCGTCGTTTCTACACTGCCGGAAATCTTTGACAATGTGGTGCTCAAGGCACTGGCCAAGGACCGCGAAGACCGTTATGTTGATGCTCATGCTTTTGCTCAAGCACTGCGTAATGCGCGCAATGGAATCCCGCTGCCTGCCGAGCAAATAACCGAACTCATTCCGCAGAATATTCCTGCTTCGTTGCCGCAATCTTTTGCTGCTCCGTCTGGCGAACCTGCTCAAATGTCAGCTACCGGGCATTTGGATGCAATAGCGCCGGAAGAATCTTGGGATGAGGATCCCGAGTGGCAACACGATGACCCTGTTCCAGCAGATCCATATCGTGCTAGATCCAAGACGGCTTGGACGGTGGTAATTTCCGTCTTTATAGTGATCGCTTTGGCCGTTGGTGGGTTCTTCTTCTATAACTGGATACAGGCCGAAGCCGCACGCAACGCACTTGTCACGGTCCCCCAGCTTTCAACAATGACTAAGGCTGAAGCCGAATCAACAGTTCGGAATCTGGAACTTGTTCCGCGTTCCGAAGATACATTTGATGATTCGGTCAAACCTGGTTCCGTGGTCTCTTCAGATCCTTCGGCAAACACGCAGGTAGTTAAGGGTTCCACTGTTCAGTTACTGATATCTAAGGGCCCTGAAAACCTCAAAATTCCAGCAACTCTCGAAGGCTCTTCTGAGGCTACCGTTCGGGCGACTCTATCCGAACTGGGATTCGTTGTCGGAAATGTAACCACCAAAAATGATGCGCAGATCCCCTCTGGATCGCTCATTGAAACGGTTCCGGCTCTCGGGGAACAAGTGAAATCTGGGAGTTCTATCGACCTGATCATTTCCACCGGAATGGTTACGGTGCCAGAACTCATTGAGCTTAAGGTTCCAGAAGCAACCAACGTGCTGACGGCACCAGGTGTAGGTTTGCGGATCAATGTTGTTGAAGAAGAAAACGAAATTGCTACACCAGGCACCATTATTGATCAGTCCCCCAGCAGGGGTGCAGCTGTGCAACAGGGCAGCAGTGTAACGGTGTATGTAGCAAAAGCTCCAGTGGTTGAACCACCCCCTGTTGAGGAAGAATCCCCAAGCGAACAGCCAAGCACCGAATCTTCTTCTGAGCCCAGTAGCACACCCGGAACCAAGAGCTCGGATTCTAGCTCCACATCATCGAATAGCACCGATGAGTCTGGGAATCAGCAAGACGATTAGTTCTGCCACGCACTTAACAAAGAATAGGTGCGTTGCTCACGGTCTAAGGATCGTGAACAACGCACCTATTTCTTTTAGAAAGGCGGTAGAAAATTTACTAGTTGCTGTTCGCCCGGATCAGTGGGCTCAGTGTTGATGCATGATCTGCGGCACCGGAAAAGCCTAGGAATTCTAGCCAATTTCCAAGCATCTGATAGCCGCCCTCGGTCAGCACCGATTCGGGGTGGAATTGCACACCCCACAGCGGTGCTTGTTTGTGTGAAAGCCCCATGATGACGCCGTTTGCGGTTTCGGCAGTGATCTCTAAGCATTTGGGGATACTTGAGCGCACTGCTGCCAAGGAATGGTAGCGAGTCGCGGTAAACGGGCTGGGGATGTTTACAAAAATTGGGTGATTTGTGTGGGTCACGGGGGAGGTCTTGCCGTGCATGAGCTCCTCGGCATGCGTCACGACTCCACCATAGGCCTCAGCTAGTGCTTGGTGACCTAGGCAGACACCTAGCATTGGTTTAGAGTGCTCACCACACCACAAGATCGTTTCAATACATACACCGGCTTCGGCCGGATTTCCCGGACCGGGGGAGACCAAGACACCGTCGTGGGCTTCGGCAAGTTCGATGACTTCGGGCACGCTCAAATCGTCATTGCGGATGACAGTGGTTTTAGCGCCGAGCTCTTGAAGATACCCAACGAGTGTGTAAACGAAGCTGTCATAGTTGTCGATGACTAAAATTTTGGGGGCATTCACAGCAGCATCAGGCCAATCGTTGATTCGGTCCACGGGCTGTATTGGCTCAGCCACGGGAAAACATAGTTCATGAGCAATAGTACGGCCCCAACAATCAGGCCAAGTGCCAGAATGATACGGAACCACAGGGGGCCAGGAAGGTTCCTAAAAATCCACGCGTACATGTTCTTGGCTCTCCCTTTCTTAGTTCTTCATTGTCTTGGCTACAAGATCGGCAATCTCACGTGGAGGGCCGGCATCGGCTGGGCGCCAGGAGGTGAGCTCCGAATACGCAATAATGCGCAATCTTGTGGTGAAAGGTGGGTGGCAGCTGGTCATCGTCAGGATTGAAGTTGTGGGTTCACTACCCGGTTCGTGGGGGACCGGTAGTAGAACTTCGCCCTGAGACGGTTCAACGATCTCGGTGTTGCGCCATTCGTAGGTGTAGAAACCCTCAGCGGTCTGCAAATAGATTTTGTCGCCCGTTTGGAACTTATCAATATCCCAAAAAACTTGACCGTGAGTTTGTCTGTGTGCAGCGACGGCGAAATTTCCAAGCTCACCCGGTGCTTGAGTATCCGGGTAGTGTCCAATACCCACGGTGTTCAAGACATCCATGCCAACACCGTTTGTTACAGGATGAGCAAAGTCCTTGCCGAAACGCGGAATATAGAAGATTCCGAAGGTTTCATTATCAGGGATCTTGGCAATGGGTGCCGGACCGAAGTCCTTGTCTTCATCTAGTGCAGGTCCGACTTCCAAGCCCTGAGCAAACTGTGCTGTGACTTCTTGCTGTGCCTTATTGGCATCGAGATTCGTCCACCACAACTCCCACGCGACGAACAACAATAAAACGATGCCAAGCGTGATGAGTATTTCACCCAATCCGCCCAATAGTCGTTGACCCACCGAAGGTTTTCTTCGGCGCCGGGTAGCAACTTGTGTCATGGTGTTTCCTCGCCTCAGATGAAGGAAACCGCGAACCGGGCAACCTCCAGTGTGAGCAGATAGTATTAGATGTGGACGGTATTGGTATTTTCCAATACCGTCCACCCTCTAGCCTACCGTTCGGACACCAACTCGTTGGATCGTGTCGACGCGAAGAAGACTCAAGGAGACGCACCGTGCCTGAATCCAAGACACGTCGGAAGAACCGCAAGCCGCAGAACAACGGTGCGGCAGTAGCCAACGATAAGCCGATGCCTAAGTGGTACAAACCGGTAATGTTCGGTTTGATGTTGCTGGGGCTTGTCTGGATCATGGTCTACTACATTTCGCAAACGTTGTTTCCAATCCCCATCATTGGCGGCTGGAACATCGTGGTTGGCTTTGGCTTCGCCATGGTGGGTTTCTTCATGACCACCGGTTGGCGTTAACTCACGGTTTTTAGCCCGATGATGCAGCCAATAAATCCAATGATCAAAGCAATTTTAATCGGACTGATTGTTTCGCCACCAAAGATCATTCCGTAGATCACGGCTAGGGTTGCTCCGATTCCAACCCACACCACGTAGGCGGTTCCCGTAGGAATTTCTTTCATGGCCCAGGCAAGACCAATCATGCTGATGACGAGTCCGACACCAAAAGTAATTGTTGGGACAAGTTTGGTGAATCCGGCAGTAGCTCCAAGGGCAACGGCCCATACTGCTTCAAATACACCAGAAATAATCAAAATGATCCAAGACAAAATGGTTCACCGGTTCCTTTCGATGGCCGTCTTGTCGCTGTCTGGGTACGGCTGCATCGTCCGGGGAACAAATCTTCGTTCCAACCCATCCAGCTTAACCAATCACAAGGTTGATCTGGAAATTTACAACTCCCACGAAAGGTCCCATACCCATGGTTCGCCCAGAGCCCTCAACGGTTTCACCCGCAGGTCAAACGTCCTCAGTGTCAAAGCTATCTCCGAAGAAACTCTATGGTTTTCTTGCAGCAGCCGAGATGGTCACGTGGGCGTTGCTGATCTTTGCCATGGTCATGAAATACGGGTTTGAGCAGCCGGCATTTGTCAGGATCTTTGGCATGATGCACGGTGTGGTGTTCATTTCTTATGGTTTGGTCACCATCTTTGTATGGGTCAATGAACGTTGGAGCGTTGGCCGTGGAATCGCTGGAATCGCGACCGCGATCATTCCCTTTGCCACACTGCCCTTTGAACGCTCGGTCCTCAAACGGGGACTGCTTAGTGATTCTTGGCGATTAGCTCAGGGTGGGGATACTCCCGTAGGTGTTATCGAAACTATTCAGGCTACTGCGCTGCGTCGTCCATGGCTTTCGGCGATAGTTGGCGTTGTTTTGGTTGCTGCTATCACCACGGTCCTGCTGATTATCGGTCCGCCGGGTGGTCCGCGCTAAACATTCTTATTGATATCCCGGCTTCGCTGCATTTGGTTTCGGCGGAGCCGGGTTTTTTGTGCGCACATATACTTCCTTGCGTACCCGTGCCACCGCATCACCTGTCGCGTCGATAATTTCTACCTCAAACCACATCGTTGCCTTGCCCTGAGCCGTCAAGAGATTTCTAAGGTCACTCAGTTTTGCTTCATCAAGGCGAAAATTACAGCGCAGAGTTCCGTGACCTGGTTTTAGGAAGCTAATCTCAGCTGATTTATCCCACACTATGTGTCCCTCACCGATATTGTGCAGAACCATCATCATCCAAAAAGGGTCGGTCATGGAGAATAGTGAGCCACCAAAGTGTGTGCCCACATAGTTCATATTCCAGGGTCGTTGCCGCATGATTACCGTGGCAGAACGCCAGTCGGCGGAAATTTCCTTGACCTCGATCCCAGCTCCCCAAAAGGGTGGCCACAATGACATCCCATGTTTTACTACCCGCGGATTTCCGGCAACCTTTGGGATCATTAGTCGAAAACTATTGAGGATTGAGGCCTTAGGCTTCAGTTTCACGGAGTCGGGTGAGCTCATACTCAGAGCTTAGTCCTGCTTGTTACCTTTCAGTAGGATTACAGCGGGGAATATTCGTTAGTAAGCATGCCTGCACGCTGTGCGGCGTCACAGACGAGGTTGCTGAGCGTATCGAGTACCGTTGATGGGATTTTCCAGCGCTGCCAATACAAGCTGATGTGACTTTGCCACATAGGGTTCAGCGCCATCAACGACCCATCCTGTGGATCTTGAAAATCAAGGATCATTCCCCAACCAAGCGAAGCTCTAACCGCTTCAACATATTGCACCGAGTCTGGAACAAAATGTTCACTGACGGACAAATTACTATTCTTTCCAAGAATCCGACGGCGCAACCCCAATTGCAGATCATCATTCCGATCAAAGCTCACCATGGGAGCTTGGGCAAACTCGTGGTGTGGGTCTTCTCCCGGTAACCACTTTTCTATGAATTCGGACGTTGCCATGGCTCGATAGGTCATGACTCCTAATGGCACCGAGGTACACCCTTGCACCGGCATACTCTTGGTGGTTACCGCTCCCATCACCTGACCCGAACGAAGTAATTCGGTGGAGTGTGCTTCATCGTGCCGAAGAATCTCACAGACAATATGATCCGTTTGGGCCAATCCGTGTAGTACCGGAGTAAACCAGCTGGCCAATGAATCTGCATTTACCGAGATACAGATTTTCGAAGGCTCGACACGTTGGGAAGTCTCGTTGGGAAGTCCTAGCTCTGCTCGAGCTTCCGCCGCCAGTAGCTCCGTTTCTCGTGCCAAGCGCAACAATACATTTCCGCTGGCCGTGGCCCGGATGGGTCGAGAACGGATAAAAAGCACGCTTCCGACTTGCCTCTCCAATGATTTGAGTCGTTGGCTGACTGCCGAGGGCGTGACGCTGAGTTCACGTGCCGCACTTTCGAGCGTCCCTGATTCCAAGACGACTTTGAAGGTTCGTAGGTGGTCACCAAGTAGTTCCATATTAAGAGATTCTAATGAATCCTTAGAATAATTAGTTGGACACTATAGCTGTGCTCAAATAAGTTCAAAGGGTGACTCTTCTACCTCTGTTTACCGGCCTAGCCACGGGCCTATCGCTAATAGTGGCAATCGGTGCTCAAAACGCTTTTGTCTTACGTCAAGGTATCCGCCAAGAACACGTTCGTGCGGCGGTATTGATATGTATGACCTCGGATATTGTTCTGATTTTTGCAGGAATCACAGGGCTTGGGGCGCTACTCAGTATTGCGCCTTGGTTCATCACCGTGGCACGACTCGGTGGAGCTGTATTCCTAGTTGCCTATGCAATATTTGCTGCCCGGCGGGCAGCGAACCCGCAGTCTTTGACACATTCGGTCGATGAATCAGGGAGCACACTGAAATCTGTGGTTCTCACAACGCTCGCTCTGACATGGCTCAACCCGCATGTCTATTTGGACACCGTGGTATTGCTTGGCTCCATTGCGGCGGCACAGGGCCCCAACGGTCGCTGGCTTTTCGGTACGGGTGCTGCCCTGGGCAGTGTGTTGTGGTTTAGCTCCTTAGGTTTCGGAGCCCGTCACCTGCGAGGCTTCTTTGCAAATCCGGTATCGTGGCGAATCCTCGATGGTGTTATCGCATTGGTGATGTTATTGCTGGCAATCATGCTTGTAATACCGCTGTTTGGATAGCACGAGATGTTATCCATGCTCAAGCGTGGCGCTGGGAGCGTGCATCCGAGAATCAATTTCTTTCACCGAGACAATTTTTCTATACATGGCCCCGGTTCGAGTGACCGAAAAGCCTAGGCGCTGGTACAAGCCCACCGCTCCGGTGGGGCTTTGGGCATCAACACTTAAATCTGCCTTGGTGTAACCATGGCTGAACGCGTTTAGCACTACGCTGGAAAGTAATTTGGCCGCGTATCCCTTTCCTCGTGAGGCGCGTCCTGTTCCTACTCGTGCCACGTATAGCTCCCCGGGAGTCCATTCTGAAGCCAAGATATAGGAAAGAACTTGTTCGGGCCCGTTCGGCTCTATTTCCCCCACGAGAATCTGTGATCGCTCGGCACTAAATGTTCGCGCCGAGGTCATAGCGTTCCACTCATCGATGGTTTTAGGCGTCGAACCCCAATGATCAGAAAATGCCTCGTTATCCAGCACTCGCACCCGTTCGGAATATCCTTCGGAGAATGGCAGTACGCGCAGGTTTTCTGTTTGGTTCCAGTTCTCGGTTTCTTGCCTAAAATTCTCTGAAGTTATCTCCATATCCTGAAAATATCGAGCAACTGTATATCCCATACTTTCTGCCAGGATTCCGGCGCCATGTCCCACGCTATGGCCCCACATATCAAAGGCCAGTGCTGTAGCTGGATGTAGAGCAGTTGCCTTGGAAATCCCACGTGCCTCGAGAATTTCTAGCAGTTTCGTTCCTAACCCTTGCCGTCTGAAAGCCGGTAGAAGCCCGCCACCCAACGAAACTCTGCACATTTCATCGCGCAATTGCTGTCCTACACGAATCTGCCCGTACCCGATCATCTCGTCGGCAGCCCAAATTGCCACTGTATCGAGTTTGGGATCTAGACCAGGCTCGAGTAACTCTTCAAGCAAATCTTCTGCCGTGTAAAACTCATCTGAGTCATCGATCAGCGCCAGCTGATTGGTGAGTTTTGCCCATGCGTGGATATCCTCGTCTCGAATCCATCCAAAAGTTAAGTTCATCCTCAAATTCCTTTTCACTGTGTTATAAATCGTTCACTACCCGTGTGAATCCGATGGTTCTCAATATATGGCGCTAAGCGGATTGAATCGGCTTGCAATTCCGTTTCTTCTCAAAAAATTCCATACAAACGTCGGAGAATCACCCGAGTGACTTAGTAACATGCTGTGCACAGGAGTTATCCACAGGTGGGGATAAGGCTGTGGGTTACCTCCCATTTGGCGCCAGCTCCGGCCCGATAGCGCGGGACCTGGTGCCTCCGGGCCCCCTGGTGCAAGTTATTAACATTGTGGACAACCTGTGTGGACAACCCTTGTTCGCAGGGGTTGGTAGAGGTCGCTTTTCCGCGGGAACTCGCTGATTCGGTCAAACTTTCGAATCACTCCCACCCTGGGCCCGACCATTCGGAATCCACCCCTACCAACAGCTTGTGCACTAAGTTATCCACAGGTGTGGATGAAATTGTGCATAGATTGGATAACTCGGAAATTTGAGGATTAAATCTGCGCAATCTCGGTCTTGTCGACGGCTTTCCCCAAGTGAATTACATGGTTGTGAGTTATTAACAGTGTGGATAACTCCTGTGGATAATTATCAAGTCTTGTTCGTCTTTTAGAGCCGAAGAGCCACTGTAGTAGAGCCCCAGAGCGTCAAAGCAACAAGAATCGCTACGAGTAGAGCTGTGCCCAGCCATTGCATTAGAGCCCGTTGTGTTCCTTTGGGTGCATATGCAAAAATTGCCGCCGATGCTGCGCCAATAATTAGTCCGCCAACGTGTGCCTGCCACGAGATTCCGGGAAAAATGAATCCAATGGCGAGGTTGACCGCCATCAAAATGCCGATCTGCACTACTGGAACTCCACGCGAACGCATCAACACAAAGAGTGCGGCAAACAGGCCAAAGACGGCACCCGAGGCACCTACTACTGGCGAAAGCGGGCTGGAGAACAACAACACGGCTACTGATCCGCCCATGGCGGAAATCAGATAGAGCGCCAAGAATCGTGCCCTGCCCAGCATCGGTTCAATGACTCGGCCACAGATGTAGAGCGCGTACATATTAAAGGCTATGTGCCCAATAAATGAGGGGGAGTGGGCAAAGGCTGAGGTCAGCATGCGCCATGGTTCCGATGGCCCAAAAGGGCTTGTGTAGATGCCCGCGTACATCAGGTCATTGGTCAATCCGGAAATGGCCATCTGTAACCCAAAGACCACTACGTTTATACCTATGAGGATATAGGTGATCAGTGGTCGTCCGTCGGTAGCTTTGCCACCAAAAAGCGTCTTGGTGCTGGGGATGTTCTTATTTGCTTCACGAACACAATCAACGCACTGTGTGCCGACGGCCGCAGTTACCTGGCACTCGGCGCAGGCCGGGCGTCCGCAACGCTGACAGGTGACATAGGAAATTCTCTCGGGGTGGCGAGGACATACCGGCGCCGAGAGTGCCTGGTCCTGATTGGAAATGCCATAAGACATTGGAAAGTTCTCCTGCGTGTTTGCTCATCCACCGGGAATATCGGGGGCCTGAGAATATGATGCCTTACCAAGATCGAAAATAAGTAGTGATTGTGCCTTGGTGGGTGCGTTAAGTTGCATGCTTTAAGCAAAACGGCTCCGAGTACCGCCGCTGATAGCGGTTTAGGTAGTCGGAGCCGTTGTCTAGCCCTCTACGGGGGATATCCCGCAGCTGAGCCGAACCTCTAGAGCTTGACGATGTCGATGCTGGAGATTACTACGTCTTCAAGTGGCTTGTCGCGACCATCGGTTGCTGTTGCGTTCAGCGCGTCAACAACCTTGCGGGAAGCTTCTTCGGTGACGTCACCAAAGATGGTGTGCTTGCCCTGCAGCCAGGTGGTCGGAACCGAGGTGATGAAGAACTGGGAGCCGTTGGTGCCCTTGCCGCCACGGGTACCGGCGTTGGCCATTGCCAGCTTGTACGATTCGCGGAAGTCTAGATCCGGGTTGATTTCGTCATCAAAGTTATAGCCCGGGCCACCAATGCCCTGTCCCAGCGGATCGCCGCCCTGGATCATGAAATCGGAGATGATGCGGTGGAAAATGGTGCCGTTGTACAACGGGGTGTTGACCTTCTCTTCGCCGCTCTTCGGGTCGGTCCAGGTCTGTTCGCCGTTTGAGAGGCCAACGAAGTTCGCAACCGTCTTCGGTGCATGATTGCCGAAGAGGTTGACGACGATGTCGCCCAGGTTGGTGTGGATGGTCGCTGTGTGCGTAGGGATTGCAGTCATAAATTCATTCTTCCATGACCCCAGCAAGCCCGTAAGCCAATGGCTACGCGTTCAGTGAACACCGCCTAAGACCACCCATATATACCTGCTCGGTAATAGCTCTATGACTTTGGACACCGTAGGCTAGGAAAAAGCCACCAAAACGATAGAGGGGTTCATTGTGAAGTCAGAACGTATTGGACGCGACTTCGGTGAAAGTATTGCTACGGGTGCGGAACAGGCACTGGATTGGGCTGCACCGAAGATTGACACTGCAGTGAAATGGGCAGTACCGCGGATTGAAAAGGGCATCGAGACCGCATCACCGAAAATTCAGGAGGGGCTAAATTGGGCCGCTCACGAACTTTCCGAAACGGTATCGAAGGTAACACCGATGCTTCAAGAATCCCTTGAACGCGTGGGGCCCAAGATCTCTTCGGCAATTGATGAGGCCACCCCTCGAGTTCAAAAAGCAGTGGATAGGGCAACTCCGGCCCTACACGATGCAATAGACAAGGCCTCGCCTGCCCTACTGCATGCACGTGATCTTGTGGTCAACGACTATCTTCCGGCTGCCCAGGAAAAGTTGGGACAGGCTGCCGATTTCACTACACGCAAGCTTGACGAAGTTCAGCTGCCAGCTGCAGTGGAAAATATTGTTGAGTCATTGACCCCCGAGCCGCAGACTCTTGAAAGACTTCAACACGCGGCCACAGCAGCCATTGATAAGACAAGCAAGGAGCTTCAAGCCGTGCCAAAACCTGCCAAAAAGAAAAAGGGACTGCTGATCTTCGCGATCATCGCAGCTGCCGGTACCGCTGCGGTTGCCGCATGGCGAGCCTCAAAACCGATCGATGACCCGTGGAAGACCCCTGCTCCGGTTGAACCAACTGTGATCCGTGCAAATATTCCTACAGAAACCAAGGCAACGGTTGAAGAGGTTCGTGAAGAAGTAGCAGCTTCAGCAGCCGAAGCTAAAAAGACGGTGGGGGATGCCGCCGCTACTGCGGGAGAAAAAGTGAAGGAAGCCGCTTCGGATCTCCCCGAGAACGCTTCCGAGGCGATTAGCCAGGCCAAGCACAAGGCAGAAGAGGCAGCGCACGATGCTGCTGCCAAGGTTTCAGAGACTCTAGAAGAAACTAAGTCAGCGATTCCTAAGCCTGCACCGCACACCAAAAAGCAGTAATAAATAAATAGTAGAAAAATTTTTTTGAGGCGGTGCGCTTCAACTCCGGCTCTTTAGTTGAAGCCGTGTGGGACGCGCACCGCCTTTGTAATGCCCAGCGCGCCTCTCGTGCACAAGATTGCCCACCAAGGCGTCTCAGGTGCTTCTGGTGGCCTTCAGGCTGGTTGTCATTGCCTTAGCCTTGCCTTGGCCTCGCACAACGAAGACCAGCCCGGCAAGAATGACAGCCAGGCCAATGATTGTTCCCGCAGGTAATACCTGGCCCAGGAAAAGTGCGGCGAGGAGTGCAGCACCAGGAATTTCTAAAAGAATCAATGTTGAAACCGTCAGCGGGCCAAGGCTTGAAACTAAATGGTTGAATGCCGAGTGGCCTAAAATCTGGGCGAAGACCGCAAGGGCAATAATTCCTACCCAGCCTCGTGCATCAAAACCCCAGAGAGGGATATTAAAAGCAAGGCAGATTCCTAAGAGAATGATCGAGGTCATTCCATAGCACAACGTCGTGTAGGTGCTGGTGCTCATTGGTGCTCGTGCCTTGGAGCCGGCCATGGTGTAGGCGGCAGCAAGAATTCCGCCAATTACGGCAAGCCCATCCCCGATCAAGGCCTCTTGTCCGGATCCAATATCGAATCCGGTAATGACAACAACGCCTGTGAATGACAGCACAATGCCAAGTCCCACACGCCAGCCATAGCGGGTACCGCGCATTGTTTGGAATAAGGCAATCCATACGGCCTGCAGGCAGACCAACGCAGTTGAGGCGGCGACGGTAGTCATTCGGATTGAAATCATGAAGCATACAAAGTGCAATGCCAACGCAAACGCAGCAACGGTGCTCCAACCCCATTCACGTTTGCGTAGCTGAGCGAATGAGCGAGGATTGTTAATGGCTGCTGGTACTGCCATGACTGCCGTGCCAATGGCATTACGCCAAAAGGCCATGGCAAGTACCGGGACCGCCGGAAATGCAGCAATGATCGGTCCGGAGGCTGCAACACCTAGGACACCGATTAACGCTAAAAGAAAATTCACGAGTCCATCTTTAAATGCCGGAAATGAGCCAACTATAGACGCCGTGTATAATTTTGGAGTCTTTGGGGAACGCGAAAGGCCCGGAACATGTGTTCCGGGCCTTTCGCTACTGTGGAGACTAGGGGGGTCGAACCCCTGACCTGAAGCTTGCAAAGCTACCGCTCTACCAACTGAGCTAAGTCCCCGTATGAATTCAGCTTACCTTATCGGTACCCTGACTCCAGCTGGCCTTATCGGCCGATGATTTCTTCATCTTACGATAGCCTATAATGCCGACGGCTATTGCCGCAAACACCAGAAGTTTCCGCATGGATACTTCCTTTCAACTACCTATCGGATGAGGGAATCCGTGGGCGTACCTGGACTTGAACCAGGGACCTCGTCGTTATCAGCGACGCGCTCTAACCGCCTGAGCTATACGCCCTCTTTGTTCCTGCTGGGAACGAGATAAAACTTTACATGACAATTGCCCAAACAAACAAATCGGCCCCCGCTGCGGCTTCTTTCAAAGTGCTGCGGGGGCCGAATTTGGCGTATTTCCGGGGATTAATCGTCCGTGAGAGTTACGCCAATGCCACCAACAAGGGTTGATGAAAGGTTATAAAGCACCGCAGCAAGCATTGAGAGTGCTGTGAGTAGCACCACATTCACTACGGCAATGATGGTTGCGAAGGACGCAACCTGGCCCAGCGAGGCAAGTTTCGCAAGATCAAATTCGGTGCCAATGATCTCCGCAAGCAGCGTGTTGATGGTGCCAAAGATTCCGGTCAGATCCAGAACAGTCCAGAACACCACGGTCGCGACGACCGTAACAATGCCCAGCGCGACGGAGAGCAGGAATGCCATCTTCAGCACCGACCAGGGGTCAACCTTGGAGATGAGCAGGCGCGCCTTGCGAACCTTCGCCTTGGGTGCAGGACGCACCAATTGCTGCGGGCGGGAACCCGCGGGAGCTCCCGCGGGGCGCTGCCCTGCCGGACGCTGACCCGCTGGACGCGTACCTGCTGGGCGCTGTGCGGTGCCGGGCCGCGGTGCCGAGCCCGCCGGACGCGGGGCGCCTACCGGGGCCTGTCGTGGCGCTGCGGGACGGGTGCCACCAGTGCCGCCCGCGGGGCGGGGGGTGTTCGGGGTGCTCACGCGTTACCTCCGTCGTTGGTGACCTCGTCGTTTTCCCCAATGATCGCTTGGGTTTCAACAGCCGATTCTTCTGCTGCAGGAGCGTCGGAGGCCATGTCTTGTGTCTTTTCCGCGTTCAACGGTACTGCATCTTCCTCGGGATTCTCTCCGAGTCCGCGTTCAGTATTCTTTGCCACCGCAATGATGCGGTCCTTCTTATCTGGCTTGGCAAAGATGACACCCATGGTGTCACGACCCTTGGCCGGGACCTGGTTCACATCGGAGCGGACAACCTTGCCGCCCTCCATGACCACAAGAACCTCGTCCTCATCATTGACAATTAGTGCGCCAACCAAGTCGCCACGCTCTTCGGCGAGCTTGGCCACCTTGATACCAATGCCGCCGCGGGACTGCACACGATATTCGGCGACCGAGGTGCGCTTGGCATAACCCGCCTCTGTGACAACAAACACATAAGAATCTTCGGTGACAACATCCGCTGCCAACAATTCATCCTCGTTACGGAACTTCATGCCCGTCACACCGGACGTGGCACGGCCCATGGGGCGCAGTGCCTCATCCGTGGCGGTGAAGCGCACCGACTGGCCCTTGCGGGAAACGAGCATCAAATCGTCGGTGTCGGAAATCAGCTGTGCTGAGACAAGCTCGTCGCCTTCACGCAGGTTGATAGCGATCACGCCGGCGGTGCGGTTGGTGTCATAATCCGCCAGGCGAGTCTTCTTGACCAGGCCATTGCGGGTGGCAAGCACCAAGTACGGGGCATCGTCGTAGGTACGCAGATCAAGGACCTGAGCAATGTGCTCATCCGGCTGGAAGGCCATCACGTTTGCCACGTGCTGGCCCTTGGCGTCGCGGCCTGCCTCGGCAAGCTCGTAGCACTTGGTGCGGTACACGCGGCCGTGGTTGGTGAAGAACAGCAGCCAGTTGTGCGTGGTGGTGACGAAGAAGTGCTCAACGACGTCATCCCCGCGCAGCTGTGCGCCCTTGATGCCCTTGCCGCCGCGGTGCTGCGAGCGGTAGTTATCCGAACGGGTGCGCTTGACGTAGCCGCCGCGGGTGATGGTGACGACCATTTCCTCTTCGGGGATTAGGTCCTCGACGCTCATGTCGCCGTCGTAGCCCATCAGCACCTTGGTGCGGCGGTCATCGCCGTGCTTGTCGACGATCTCCGCGAGTTCCTCGGAGATGATGGTGCGCTGGCGCTGCGGATCGGCCAGAATCGCCTTGTATTCGGCGATTTCCAGTTCCAATTCGCTGTGGCGGTCTTGAATCTTCTGGCGTTCCAGGGCTGCCAGGCGGCGCAGCTGCATGTCGAGGATGGCACGCGCCTGAATTTCGTCAATGGACAGTAATTCCATCAGCCCGTCACGTGCGGCCTCGGTGGTGGAGGAACGGCGGATCAACGCAATGACCTCATCGAGCGCGTCAAGTGCCTTGAGCAGACCACGCAGAATGTGGGCTTCGTCCTCGGCCTTGCGCAGGCGGAAGGCCGTGCGGCGGGCAATGACTTCCATCTGGTGGTTAACCCAGTGACGGATAAATGCGTCAACCGAAAGGGTACGTGGCACTCCGTCAACGATCGCGAGCATATTCGCGGAGAAGTTGGACTGCAGCTCGGTGTGCTTGTACAGGTTGTTGAGCACAACCTTGGCCACGGCATCGCGCTTGAGCACGATAACCAAACGCTGACCGGTACGGCCCGAGGTCTCATCGCGTAGATCCGCAATGCCGGCGACCTTGCCGTCCTTGACCAGCTCGGCGATCTTCACGGCCAGGTTATCCGGGTTGGCCTGGTACGGCAGCTCGGTGACAACTAGGCAGGTGCGGCCCTGAAGTTCTTCCACGGAGACAACCGCGCGCATGGTGATGGAGCCACGACCCGTGCGGTAGGCATCGGCAATGCCCTTGGTGCCAAGAATCATCGCCCCGGTGGGGAAGTCCGGGCCCTTGATGCGCAGCATCAATTCTTCGAGCAATTCCTCACGGGTTGCTTCCGGGTTCTCCAGGTACCACTGCACTCCGCTTGCGACTTCGCGCAGGTTGTGCGGCGGAATGTTGGTGGCCATACCCACGGCAATGCCTGAAGAGCCGTTGACCAACAGGTTCGGGAAACGGGCCGGCAGGATGGTTGGTTCCTGGTTTTTGCCGTCGTAGTTGTCCTGGAAATCAACGGTGTCTTCGTTGATATCGCGGACCATTTCCATGGCCAGCTGGGACATCTTGGTTTCGGTGTAACGCGGTGCAGCGGCACCATCATTGCCCGGGGAGCCGAAGTTACCTTGGCCCAGTGCCAGCGGGTAACGCATGGTCCAGTCCTGGATCAAACGTACCAGCGCATCGTAGATGGCAGTGTCGCCGTGTGGGTGGTACTGGCCCATGACTTCGCCGACCACGCGGGCACACTTGTTGTACGAGCGCTCCGGGCGGTAGCCGCCGTCGTACATCGCGTAGATCACGCGGCGGTGTACTGGCTTTAGGCCATCGCGCACGTCCGGTAGTGCACGGCCCACGATGACCGCCATGGCGTAGTCAAGGTAGGAGCGCTGCATTTCGGTCTGCAGGTCGATCTGGTCGATTTTGTCGTGGCCGATGCGAACCTCGACGTCGTCAATGACCTCGCCCTCAACGATTGATTCGTTGCCTGGCGTTGGTTCCTGCGGGTTTTCGGGAGTCTGATCGCTCATCGATTTCTTCCTCTAGTCAAAAGTCTGTGTATAAAACGCTAAAAGTGCAGATATCTGTGGACTAGATGTCCAAGAAGCGCACGTCCTTGGCGTTTTGCTGGATGAAGTTTCGACGCGATTCAACGTCCTCGCCCATCAGCACGGAGAAGATCTGGTCTGCCGCGGCAGCATCATCGACGGTGATCTGGCGCAGCGTGCGGTGCTCCGGATCCATGGTGGTGTCCCAGAGTTCCGAGTAGTCCATCTCGCCCAGGCCCTTGTAGCGCTGGATGCCGTTGTCCTTGGGCAGACGCTTGTTCTTTGCGGCGCCGGCGGTCAACGCGTCATCGCGTTCCTTATCCGAGTACACGTATTCGTGCTGCGCGTTTGACCACTTGATGCGGTACAGCGGCGGCATGGCAAGGTACACGTAACCGTTTTCGATCAGTGGGCGCATGAAGCGGAAGAGCAGGGTCAGTAGCAGCGTTGTAATGTGCTGGCCATCGACGTCGGCATCGGCCATCAGCACGATCTTGTGATAGCGCAGCTTGGCCATGTCGAATTCTTCACCGATACCTGTGCCAAAGGCGGTGATCATCGACTGAACTTCGCTGTTACCCAGCGCGCGGTCGAGGCGTGCACGCTCGACGTTCAGGATCTTGCCGCGCAGCGGCAGGATGGCCTGGGTGTGTGGGTTACGTCCGCGCTTGGCCGAGCCGCCTGCGGAGTCGCCCTCCACAATGAAGACCTCACACTCAACGGGGTTCTTTGAGGAGCAGTCCGAAAGTTTGCCGGGCATGCCAAAGGATTCCAGCGGAGACTTGCGGCGCGCATTATCGCGGGCCTTACGCGCGGCCATGCGTGCCTGGGAAGCCAGCTGGGCCTTGCGAATGATGTCGCGTGCGGTGTTCGGGTTGCGTTCGAGCCAGTCACCAAGCTCGTCGTTGACTACACCTTGAACAAAGCCCTTGGCCATCGAGTTGCCGAGCTTGGTCTTGGTCTGGCCCTCGAACTGCGGTTCGGAAAGCTTGACCGAGACGACCGCGGTGAGGCCTTCACGGATGTCATCACCGGTGAGGTTCTCATCCTTTTCGCGCAGAATATTCTTTTCACGCGCGTAACGGTTCATCAGCGAGGTCATTGCGGCACGGAAACCCTCTTCGTGGGTGCCGCCCTCATGAGTGTTGATGGTGTTGGCGTAGGTGTGTACCGATTCGGAGTACGAGTTGGTCCACTGCATGGCAATTTCAACGCTGATGCCCTTGGCGGTGTCTTCCGATTCGAAGGCAATAACGTCCTCGTGAACCAGTTCTACCTTCTTGGAGGAGTTCAGGTGCTTGACGTAGTCGAGCAGGCCGTCCTTGTAGAGGTAATCAACCATCCGGTGCTTGGGAGTTGCATCGTTTTCTTCATCGGCGTCGGTGGCAATTTCATCGCCATCATCGGCAAAGACTCGCTCATCTGTGAGCGTAATGCGCAGGCCCTTGTTCAGGAAGGCCATCTGCTGGAAGCGGGCGCGCAGGGTTTCAAAATCGAATTCGACGGTGTCAAAGATTGTTGCGTCCGGGTAGAACGTCTGGGTGGTGCCCGTGGCATCGGTGTCTTCGCCCTTGACCAGGGTGCCCTGAGGTTTACCACCATCGACGAAGGTCATGCGCCAAGCGCTGCCTTGACGTCGAATTTCGGTGTTGACCTTTGAGGAAAGCGCGTTGACTACCGAGATACCAACGCCGTGTAGGCCACCGGAAACCGCGTAGCCGCCGCCACCGAACTTACCGCCGGCGTGCAGGATCGTCATGACGACCTCTACCGTTGGCTTGCCCTCGGTGGGGTGCATGTCTACGGGGATGCCACGGCCGTTATCTTCAACGCGGACACCGCCATCGGCCTGCAAATTGATCTTAATGTGGTCACAGTGACCGGCCAGAGCCTCATCTACAGAGTTATCGACTACCTCATAGACCAAGTGGTGCAGGCCACGGGCCGAGGTTGAACCGATGTACATACCCGGACGTTTGCGGACAGCTTCTAGGCCTTCAAGCACCGTAATGTCTTGAGCACCGTAGGTGTGTTCAACCCGTCCGTTGACATGTTCCTCGGGTGCTTCGGCCGCCGGAGCCGCACCGTCCTGTAAGGATTCGGTTGGTTCCTGGGGTGTGGTGTTATCGGTAGACACAGGTGCTACAGACTCCTCAAACAGTGGAAGGCCGGACACCGGTGGGTGGCCGATCATGAACCAGCGTTTCCCCGCATAGGGAAACGCCCTACCCTAATTCTACCGTGTCCGACCAAATTTTGACGTGATTGAGCGTACACAACATGCCGTCAATAGCCGCTAATCATGCGTAGAACCGTTTTATTCAACCCGACGCGGGGGGCTATGTACCCTGAGGGCTCCCAGTGCGCCAGTGAGCCCGCTACGCGTTCAACATTTTTACCCGTAGGTATCGCGTGGACCGCGTCCCTTAACCGAGCGCCCGCCATGGCGCCAACTTGGTGCAGAAGGCCCAAGGACCCGAATAACGGTAATAACTCCTTGCCCAAGCTCGCGATCAAAATGCTTAAGCAGTTCATGTGAAAGTAACCGAATTTGGGTGGCCCAGGTTGTTGAATCACAACGTACAACTACCGTTGAATCTTCGAAAGATTCTGGGCTGCAGTGCTCGGCAATTTGCGGTCCAACAAGCTCATTCCAGCGCGAGAGTACCGAACCAACGGCAACCGGTGCGCTCCATCCGCGGTCACGCACAATCTTGCCGAAAAGGTTTCCAATTTCTTGGGGATCTCGGCCATCAGAATATTTGGGGGGTGCGCTGCTGTCGCGTCGGCGCGCCTTGCGAGCCGCCGCATTTTCCTCAAATTTTGCTGCTTTTGCCGCATCTATTCGTGCTTCGCCACGACTGATTGCCGATTCTCGCATTCGGTTTAAGATCGCACGCGCAGCATCTAATGCTTCTGGCTTGTGTGGATCTTCTTCACTCATGCGTGAACCTGTCCGGGACTCACTTTCAGGAAAGTCCCACCTAATTCTTCGGGCACATCACTGGCAACCGCTGCTGTGACAATTACTTGTTCGGCACCGGCAATGATCGATGCCAACCGACTACGTCGGGTGGCATCAAGTTCGGCAAAAACGTCATCAAGAATCAGGATGGGGCCGGCTCCCGGGCGCGGATCGTCCTGACCAAAAACTTTATAGGCTGCTAAGCGCAAGGCCAAACATAGCGACCAAGTTTCGCCGTGTGATGCGTAGCCCTTGGCCGGTGCCGTGCCCAGATGAAGCGCAATATCATCACGGTGTGGCCCCACCAGAGTCACGCCTCGTTCAAGTTCCTTGGCACGTTTTTTCAACAATGCTTCAAGAAACATTTCTTCAAGCTCGGGCTGAGTGGCCTCAAGTAATGCCGTTGGAGCCACGAGGTTTGGATCCCGCATCGGTTCTTGACGATCACCGCTAGTCTCTTCGTCAAAATCGCCAATGATAGTTGATTCGTAGAATGCCGAAGCAACTTTATTTGCATCGGCAAGCGAGGCATAGGCAGCAGCCATATAGGGGGAGAGCAGTTCGAGCATATCGAGCCTGCCGCGCAGGAGTCTTGCACCGGTTTGGGCCAAATGTGTGTCCCAAACATCAAGAGTTGATTCGTGTGCGGTAGAAAGCTTTCCGCCGGCTCGCGCAGACTTTAGCAACGCATTGCGTTGTTTGAGCACCCGCTCATAATCACTTCGAGTTGCGGCTTCTCCCGGACGCAAAACAACGAGTAATTCATCTAAGAAACGGCGTCGATTTGAGGGATCACCCTTGACTAGCGCTAGGTCTTCGGGGGCAAAAAGTACTGTACGAACAATGCCAAGGATTTCTCGTGCACGTACGGGGTTTGCACGGTTGATCCGAGCTCTGTTACTTTTCCCCGCAGTAATCTCAACTTCAATAGTTGTGACGAGTTTAGCTCGTTGAATTCTTGCTCTGACTAGTGCTCTTTCAGTTCCAAAACGCAAAAGTGGAGCGTCATTGCTGACCCGATGCGAGGAAAGGTTCGCTAAGTACCCGATGGCTTCAACGATATTGGTTTTACCCACACCGTTGGAACCGACTAAGACATTTGTGCCAGGTCCCAGCTCAACATCGGCTTGCGCATATGAGCGAAAGTCGGTGAGAGAGACATGAGAAATGTACACCTAAACGTCCTGCTATGGGCCTGCAGTTCTTGAAACAAGAGCCGCAGGATAAAAATGTGGAATTACCCAAAAGTTGTGTTCGACCGTTCCGGGTGGAGCGAACGTGGAACGGTCGAACACGCGACCATCAAGCGGAATAATTTCCGCGTGCGATCTAGTTGGGCAAGCTTGGAAGACGAACCGGCATAACCAGGTAACGATATTCGTCACTATCTGAACCATCAAGTGAGGACTGAGCCGTCATCATTGCGGGTTTAGGTGCGCTGGTGAAGGAAAAACGAACGTATTCGGAATTGAAGGCGTTGAGACCTTCGCTCAAATAAGCCGGGTTGAAAGCGACGGTAATCTCTTCGCCATCAATCTGAGCCTCAATTGCTTCTTCGGCTTGAGCATCTTCACCGGTTCCGGCGTCAAGGGAGAGCTGACCACCGGTGAATGAAAGCCGAACTGGAGTGTTGCGTTCGGCTACAACAGCAACTCGACGCACTGCTTCAATTAACGCAGAAGTTCGAACCGTTGCGTGAATCGGCGTGTTTTCTGGGAAAAGTGATCGAATCTTCGGGTAGTCCCCATCAACGAGCAACGAAGTTGTTCGGCGGCTTCCGCTTTCGAACCCAATAAGTTCATTGCCTTCGCTCAGTGCAATCTTCAATTCGCCGGCGGAGCCCAAGGTTTTAGCAACCTCGTTGAGTGTCTTGGCCTTGACCAATGCTGAGGTTGAAATCCCTGGTGTTGAAGGCTTCCAATGGACTTCGCGCATGGCTAACCGGTAACGGTCGGTGGCGAGGAAGGTGATCAGATCATCTTCAATTTCCATCTTCACACCAGTGAGAATCGGGAGGGTGTCGTCCTTGGAGGCTGCGACGATGACCTGGTTAATCGCGTGTGCGAAAGCTTCGCCATCAACTACGCCGGTCACCTCCGGAAGTACTGGAAGTTCCGGATATTCTGCTACGGGCATTGTCGCCAAGTGGAATCGGCTTCGACCACAGGTCAGTGTGACTTTAGTGCCATCGGTCTCGATGGTGGCTGTTGCTTGTGGCAGACTGCGGCAAATTTCTGCGAGCAATCTACCCGAAACAAGGATGGTTCCCTCTTCGGCTACATCTGCGGCGATCTCAAGGTGAGCAGAAATTTCGTAATCAAATCCAGCTAGCGAAACTGTTCCGCTTGTGGCGGTGATCAGAATGCCAGAAAGTACTGGGGAAGGCGGACGTTGAGACAGTGAACGGGCGGTCCAGGATACGGCCTCGGCCAAAACATCCTTTTCAACGCTGAACTTCACGAAATAGTCCGCCTTTCAAGACGAAGTCGACAGTACTGGAAGCAAGCTTAGCGGTTTCTTAGCTAAGGAACCGCACTGCTTGAATCCTGGAAACGATTCCGTGCTGCCGATTTCTGAAATCTCAGGTGAAGATTCTTGAGTTCAGTGACAACACGATGTTTGAGCTTACCGGCTTTTCGGTTCCGAAGTTGGCACGTTATTTGCTGAAGAACCACTCAGCAACTGAATCTAAAACTTTAACGAGTCAGAACTCACGTCCCGACGCTGCTCCTGATCCGAAGTCACTGATCCGCGGTAGCAAGAAATGTTTGTATTTTCGGTAACTACCGACTTTAAAAAAATTCTTGGGACGTGGTCCGTGTCCTGGGATGAGTTGAAAACTTACTTTATGGATTTCCAAAATTTCTAGGCTCCTGCAGGGCAGCTAGTTCTCGATCTTGACTCTCATCCGCTGGTACAAAAAATCGCACCAATGATCCCCCCGGTCGTCTACCGGTAACGGGAACCAAAATTTCGATTTTGGGCCGTTTGGCTAGTTCGTGGTGAAAGAGGACTTGTTATTTGGATGAAGAAGAAAAGGGGGATTAGTAGTGTTAATAACCCCTGTGGATACTGTGGATAACCCCGCCAGCCCGCAACAGTACGCCAATTATGCATGTGCACAACATGTGATTGGACGTGAGACTCAGTGTCACGTGTCGGTGGACAACTTTCCGCGTGAATTAAGGGATCCACAGGAGTACCCATAGTTATCCGCAGGCTTTAGGGGGTAGTCCACTTAATCATCCACAGGTTTATCCACACCTGTGGTTAACGTGTTTAGAGGGTTTTAGCCCTCGCGCTGCCTTTGCTTGATGCGGTTAGTCAGTTCAGTCACCTGATTGAAGATGGCACGACGCTCAGCCATAAGTTCGCGAATCTTGCGGTCCGCATGAATAACAGTCGTATGGTCGCGGCCACCGAGTTCTTGACCAATTTTTGGCAAAGACATGTCTGTGAGTTCACGCAATAGATACATGGCAATTTGCCGAGCAGTCACCAAAGTTCTTGTTCGTGATTTGCTGTTGAGTTCCTCGATTGTGAGGTTAAAGTACTCGGCGGTCTGCGCAACGATGGTTGCCGGGGTGATTTCCTGGGCACCTTCGTCGGTGATCAAGTCCTTAAGTACCGTCTCGGCAAGGCTCATATCAACCGTTTGGTTATTCAACGATGCAAAAGCCGTGACTCGAATTAGCGCACCCTCGAGTTCACGTATATTCGTGGAGATCTTGGAAGCAATGTATTCCATGACCTCATCGGGTGCCGAGAGATTCTCTGCGGTGGCCTTCTTACGTAGAATCGCGATACGCGTTTCAAGCTCTGGCGGTTGAATATCGGTCAAAAGACCCCACTCGAAGCGTGAACGCATGCGGTCTTCAAAGCCCGAAAGTTGTTTGGGTGGCAAATCAGAGGTGATGACTACCTGTTTGTTGTGGTTGTGAAGGGCGTTAAAAGTGTGGAAGAACTCTTCCTGGGTAGCGTCCTTGTTAGCCAAGAATTGGATGTCGTCAATCAGGAGAATGTCCACGTTGCGGTAAGTCTGCTTGAAGCTTGCACCTTCATCGTCTCGGATCGAGTTGATGAAATCATTGGTGAACTCTTCCGAGTTCACGTATCTAACGCGAATTCCGTTGTAGAGGTGGCGGGCATAATGACCGATCGCGTGAAGCAAGTGAGTTTTGCCTAGCCCCGAATCCCCATAGATAAACAGTGGGTTGTAGGCCTTTGCTGGCGCCTCAGCAACTGCAACGGCTGCTGCATGAGCAAAACGGTTGGAAGAGCCAATCACAAAAGTGTCAAAAATGTACTTGGGGTTCAGCCGGCCAAATTCTTGAGAATTTGATGGGGGAGCGGGCTGAGGAGAAATTTCGTTGAGACGCGCCTTGGGTACCGGTGGTGCTTCGACGGGAGCAACAACTGTCTCTTCGGGAAGCAGATCCGAGTCAATGCTGAATGCGCACCGAATATCGGACTGAAAAACTAACTTCAACGATTCTTCGAGAGGTTCTTTGAGCTGAGTCTGCAGAACATCTCGGGTTAGTTCGTTGGGGACTGCCAACAAAAGGGTAGAACCAATGAGCCCCTGTGGCTGTGCCAGAGCGGCGAAGGCTCGTTGCATGGGAGTCACGCGGTCATCTTGTTCGATATGGCGTACTACCTGGCGCCAGGCACTACCGACGCTATTCGATTCGTCCGTGCTCATATTTTGGCCCCTTCAATCCGTTTCATCGACGAAACAGCCGATGAATGGGGGACTAATATTGCCGAACCCCAACGAATAGATTCTAGCGGTCATCCACAGCGTTATGCACAGTCGGTGGATAACTTGTGGTGGATAACGCAATAGGGCTTGCAAATCTGCGGTTATCCAAGTAAAAATTGAGTTCTAGAATGTGCGTGTTAGGGCAAGTATGGGTGCCAAATGTGGAATTATCCACCGAGCTATCCACAACTTAGTTAGCTATATACACAGGGTTCCCAAGGGCCTTTGGTGACCCCAATTTGACGTACCCTCCAAAGCTCCCCTATCGTTGTGTAGTCCTATGTGTGCACTTTCGACACTGCATGATGTTTGCACGGTTCTTATATGTACCGCGTAAACAGCAGTTGAGCGGAATGCGCCACCTGAATACGAGCGTCGGCCTGTTCTTCCCTTTTTAGTAGCAACGGGTAAGGCGCATCACATGATCGTCTTGGAGTTACTACCGTGAGCAAGCGGACTTTTCAGCCGAATAACCGTCGTCGTGCCAAGAAGCACGGTTTCCGACTTCGTATGCGTACCCGTGCAGGCCGTGCCATTTTGGCAACCCGCCGTGCCAAGGGCCGTACCGAACTTTCTGCATAACCATTAAGCACTACTGTCCTGGACTAGCGCAGGTTATTGTGGGTTCTTTGTTTTTCAGACTCGACGTGTGACGTCGTGTTGCCAAAGAATCACCGACTGCGCCTTCCGCAGGACTTTACAGCTACTGTACGTTCCGGCGCCCGAACTGGGCGCCGGAACGTAGTGCTATATGCACGGGTTCGTATAAACGATCCTCAGGGCAATAACCGTTTTGGTTTCATAGTTTCCAAGGCCGTTGGCAATGCCGTGCACCGCAATCTCGTTAAACGACGAATGCGTGCATTGGCCGCGCAGATTCCTGCGAACGCCAACGGTCTCGATTTCGTGTTCCGAGCTTTGCCTGGGGCTGCCGAAATAGAGTGGGATGAGCTAAATCAACAAGTCTCCTCGGGACTTGTCTCGGTTGTTCGCAAGGCAGGTGAAAAACATGAAAAAGGACCCTAAACCTCGAACCGGCATCATCTGGTTCTTGATAGATATCCCAAGGAACCTTCTGATTGTGTTCCTCATGGTTTACCGCAAGATCATTTCGCCAATTTATGGTGATGTGTGCAGATATTTCCCAAGCTGCTCGGCCTATGGCCTCGAAGCAGTCACGGTGCACGGCGCAATCAAAGGCATCGGGCTAACGTCCTGGCGTGTCTTAAGATGTAATCCGTTCAGTCATGGCGGGATCGATTACGTTCCCGAAGGCAGACGAATTTGGCCAGAAGGCAAGACCCCCAAGATCATGGTGTTGAATCATCCTCCGATTCCCGCCGACGAAGACGCCGCAGACGCGGCCTGAGGAGCATGACCGGTAATGAACTTTCTTGACATGATACTGAGCCCCTTTCGGTACGTAGTCTCTTGGATTCTGTGGGCCTTCCACGAGCTGTTCACGCTCATTGGCATGAATCCTGACTCGGGCTGGACCTGGACGCTCTCAATCGTCTTCCTAGTGCTGTTGATTCGTACGGCTTTGATCCCGGTCTTCGTCAAACAGATCAAGGCGCAGCGTGCCATGCAGGCGTTGCAGCCGGATCTGCGAAAGCTTCAGGCCAAGTACAAGGGCAAGAAGGACCAGCTCTCACAGCAGGCGATGATTGCCGAGCAGCGTGCACTGTTCAAGAAGCACAAGACCAATCCGCTGTCTTCCTGCTTGCCGATGCTGATTCAGATGCCGTTCTTCTTTGCACTCTTCCGCGTGCTGAACAGCGCTTCCCAGTCGAGCGCAGCCGGCGAGGGTGTTGGCAAGCTTACCGCCGAGCACATTAAGAGCTTTGACGCGTCCTCTATCTTTGGCGCTCGTCTTTCCGAGACTTTCCTGGGCACCATTAACTCAGATGGTCCGGTCAATGGCGCGGTCATCATTGTTGCCATCATCATGATCCTTGCCATGACAGCTTCGCAGTTCATTACGCAGAAGCAGATCATGTCCAAGAACATGACAAAGGAAGCCCTTGAGGGCCCCTTCATGCAGCAGCAGAAGATCATGCTCTACATCCTTCCGTTGGTCTTCGGCATCGGTGGCATCAACTTCCCAATCGGTGTTCTGATTTACTGGACCGCAACCAACTTGTGGACCCTGGGTCAGCAGTACTACGTCATTCGCAACAACCCGACTCCGGGTTCCGCTGCCGAACGCGAACTCAACGAACGTCGCGCCGCTAAGGGTCTGCCTCCGGTAGGTCAGAAGAAGGCCGAAGAAGATGCAGCTACTGCTGTTGTTGAAGAGCCGAAGGTACAGCGCGTACAGCCTCAGCGTAAGAACAGGAAGAAGAAGTAGCCATGAGCAAGATTGATCAGAGCACGGTTTCAGAGCCTGAAAGCATCGAAGTTGAAGAGTTGGAAGACTCAGTAAGCAGCATTGAAGAAGAAGGCGACATCGCTGCCGACTACCTCGAAGAGCTGCTAGACATTGCCGATCTCGATGGCGATATCGACATTGAAGTTCGTGGCGGACGTACCTACATTTCTATCGTTGGCGAAGAAGAAGATGCTAAGGCATTGCAGCGTTTGGTAGGTGCCAAGGGCGAAATCCTTGACTCGCTCCAGGAGCTCACCCGCCTTGCCGTTCTTACGGCTACTGGCAACCGCTCACGTCTGGTTTTGGACATTACTGGTTACCGAGAGGGTCGTGCCACCCAGCTCAGGAGCATTGCGGAAGAAGCCGTTGCAAAGGTTCGTGAAACAGGTGAGCCGGTAGCACTTGATCCCATGAGCGCTTACGAACGCAAGCTCGTACACGACTGCGTTGCAGGCCTTGGCATGCACAGTGAATCCGATGGCGAAGGTCCACGTCGCCACATCGTCGTATCAAACGACGACTCTTAAGCACAGAATCAAGGAAGCATCTTCATGAGCAACGAAGTAGAACTTACCGGTGAGGAACGCACCGCAGCGATCACCGTTTTTGGTGACCGTTTGCCCCTCGCTGAGCGCTATGTTCAGCACCTAGCAACCTCTGGAATGGAGCGTGGCCTATTAGGTCCACGTGAAGTTCCGCGCCTGTGGTCTCGCCATGTGTTGAACTGCGCTGTAGTTGCCAATCTCATTGATGAAGGTGCCCACGTTGCAGACGTAGGTAGCGGTGCGGGCTTGCCAGGGTTGACCCTGGCGCTCGCTCGTGCCGACCTTGAACTAACGCTCATTGAACCGCTTGAACGACGTTGCATTTGGTTACACGAGGTAGTCGAAGACCTTGGTCTTGAAAATGTCACAATTATGCGTGGGCGTGCGGAGCAGGTTGTAGAGCACGTGAATGCGGACTTTGCTACAGCACGTGCTGTCTCGGCGCTGACCAATTTGGCTGGTCTGACAATTCCGCTCTTGCATGGCAAGGGAACCGTATTGGCAATTAAGGGACGGTCAGCGGCAGAGGAAGTAGACAAGGCAGCGAAGATTATTCGCCGTCTGGGTGGCAAGAGCACCGAAGTAGTTACAGTTGGAGCCGACATCCTTGAAGAACCAACGACGGTTGTCCGTATCAACGTAGCCTGAACGCTTTAGCGTAGGCTGTATGAGGTGGCATAACGCCATCTACCAGGGTTAGTAGAAAGAACCGTTTTGAAGCGAAGCGTTAACAAGATTCCACCGTTTGCAGCCCTTTTCGCTTCATTCAGTTCATCGGATACTAAAGAACATCCTGAAGAGGTTGTTTTACCTGAGAATGAGAATGTTTCACGTGAAACATCTTTTTCAACGCATCTGGAGCTTGATGAGGCGGAATCGGTCGAGCTGACTGACTCCGATGGAGAGGACACAGTGGTGACGAGGGAACCTACGCCAGCACCAAACGTTTTCGATACCACTGACGACAGCTCACCGCTTGCGAGCCAGCTGGCGAGCGAACACAAGCGTCGTGAACGCCTGAGCGGTCGCAAGTTGCCCAAGCCGACGACCACTCGCTACATGACTGTGAGCAACCAGAAGGGTGGCGTTGGTAAGACAACGACCACCGTAAACATTGCTGCGGCTTTGGCTATTGCAGGCCTCAATGTCTTGGTTATTGATATCGATCCACAGGGAAATGCTTCGACGGCGCTTGGCATTGAACATCATGCTGACGTTGACAGCATCTACGATGTTCTGATCAATGACCTGGCACTTTCGGACGTAGTCGCTACTTGCCCGAACATTGAAAACCTAACGGTGGCACCGGCAACCATTCACTTAGCCGGTGCAGAAATTGAACTTGTTTCATTGGTCGCCCGTGAGCAGCGACTTCGCCGGGCCCTCGATCAGTACGCAAAGTACCGTGATGAGAATGGCATGGATCGTTTGGACTATGTGTTTATCGACTGCCCGCCAAGCCTTGGCCTGCTAACAGTGAATGCATTTGTTGCTGCACGCGAAGTTTTGATTCCTATCCAGTGTGAATATTATGCACTCGAGGGCTTGAGCCAGCTACTCAAGAATATTGAAATGATCCAGAAACACCTGAATGCCGATCTGACGGTTTCAACCATTCTGTTAACCATGTATGACGGGCGCACAAACCTAGCAGCACAAGTTGCTAGTGAAGTCCGTGAACACTTCCCTGACCAGGTACTTCAAGCGTTGATTCCACGAAGCGTGCGAATCTCTGAAGCGCCAAGTTACCAGCAGACTGTGATCACATACGATTCAAGCTCGACGGGTGCTCTTTCCTATTTGGAAGCTGCGGCAGAGATTGCCGAGCGAGGAAACAACTCTTAAACCTCTTTTGAGGTCGTGAAGATACAAGTGACCATCTTCACGACCTCAATTCAGTATTCTTGATTCGTTCATAATGGAAATCAACCACATCAGGTTACCTAAGCACGTATTTGCTTGAAGGATGATTCTAAGCGCGGAGCCGCCCTGTCCCTACCCGGGATAGGGGGCAAAACTAGCAACCTAGGCCCCTCTTGAAGGCCACACCCAGCGGTTGACGTCCAAAAATATTTAACGCTTGCAAGTACAATTGCCTTGGGTCAAGGTTGTCATTGTGTCGAAAGGGAGAAACATCCAATGTCGGAAAAACGACGTGGTTTAGGACGAGGTCTTGGTGCTCTGATTTCAAGTAGCCCCGTCGTTAGTTCCGAGGATGAAGCGCTATCGGATGTTTCACGTGAAACATCTCAGAAGTCGACTCCGGTGAAGACAACTGCAAGTGAAACAGCTGCGGCAAAACGGAAGCTCGCCAGTGCTACAACTCACGCAAAAAAGGTTCGTCCGGTTGACATGTTTTTCGTCCCGGGGAAAACCGAAGAAGAGGCTGCAGCGGAGAAACAGGGGAGTGCTAAATTGAATGCATCCTCGGCTGCTGCAAAAAAGCGTCGAGCTCAGATGCCTGGTTTGATCGCCGCATCTGGTGGCCGCGCCGGTGCCGAAGTTGAAGAAGTTGAAATTGACGATCTGGTTGCTGTTCCTGGAGCGTCTTTCGCTGAGATCTCAGTCGAGCAGATCCACCCAAACCGTAAGCAACCTCGTTCCTATTTCGACGAAGAGCATATGGAAGAACTCGTCCACTCCATTCGTGAAGTCGGACTTCTTCAGCCAATTGTGGTTCGTCCTTCTCGCGAGAAGGACGATGCCCCTTATGAACTTGTAATGGGTGAACGCCGTTGGCGTGCAACTCAGGCCGCCGGGCTGACCACGATTCCGGCAATCATACGTGACACTCAAGATGTCGATCTTCTACGTGATGCACTTCTTGAAAACCTTCACCGGTCACAGCTGAACCCGCTAGAAGAAGCTGCTGCGTATCAGCAGCTTTTGAGCGAATTCGAATGCACCCAGGAAGTACTTTCTGAGCGTATCGGCCGTTCACGATCGCAGATCTCTAATACCATTCGTCTAATGAAGTTGCCTGCCCTAGTACAGCGTCGTGTAGCCGCCGGGATAATCTCAGCGGGCCATGCCCGTGCATTGCTTGGTCTCGCTGATGCTGTTGCCATTGAGCAGTTGGCCCAGCGCATCATCAACGAAGGCATGTCGGTTCGTGCTACCGAAGAAGCCGTAGCACTTAGCGATGGGCAACATAAGGTCAAGAAACCGATTGCCCCGAAACAGACCGCACGGCACGAACGTCTCGACTTCCTTGCCAATTCGCTCTCCGACAAGCTTGATACTAACGTCAAGATTACTCTCGGAGCACGCAAGGGGAAGGTCAGCATCGAGTTCGCTAGCGTGGATGATCTGAACCGGATTATGACGGTCTTGACACCTGAAGGCTCCGAAAACTAGGCCTATTTTTGTACCTCGAAAGGGAGTGTTTCACGTGAAACACTCCCTTTCGTACATTCTACGGAATGCTGAAATCCTCAAACCATTTTGAATCTTGACTATGGGATTGAAGAGCGAAAACGCCATCTACCTCCCCTGCTGTCGACTGAATATTATTAGCCGAGATGGCGGACACGTCGCCTTTGTCCGAATTTGGAGACGCGGGGGAGGGGCCGGAATGAAGAATATGTTCAACGGCTTTCTGATCGCACTGAGCATTCAACGCCTTGGAGATCACCCTCTTATTGCCGTTGAGAGCCAATTGCTACCTACAGCAGATCCACTGGTTGCTAGAGGGTCTGCCTAACGCTTTAATGCCCTGTTCATCTCAAGCATGCTGTTGCTTCTATTATTGATCTGGATAATCAGGTGCCTTGCTTCGCCGCCGGTGCCGAAAGATTCGTGCGTGCACATCTTCAGATACTTTACACAAATGGCGTTGCACCGCAGCAGCATTCCATATGCTCAAACCGTCTGCGCAGAGACGTCCCAGTGGAGCACTCCTTCAATGAACGATCCATGAATTCCACCTTGAAGCCGCCGCACTCTTCCGGAAATTTACCATGTTCCATGGTTCGCGCTAGACCTAGATCGCTCCCAAACAGCATTGACTCACTGCACATGGTGACCTTCTGACTGCGGCAAGGAAGCTCCAAACAATTCCACTGTTGGTATCCAGAGTGAATATTTGACTCTTTGAGAGCCACAAATATTGCCGTTCAGAGCCACCCCACTAAAATGCGGATATTCTCGTTCAGGGCCACCAACAACGTCATTGGGAGCCACCTTCCGAAGACAAGAGCCGTTCCCGCGACATGTGCCAGCCTTACCTGGCGGTGGAACGAGTCCCAAGCCGAAGGCAAACCGCTGGGCACCACGAAGTTCCGCAGGAAGCTACTCGAGCATGTGGAACATCGCCACAACCCAGCCCGCACGGTGTTGTTGTGCAAGCAACTGCCGCAGAACAGCGGGAACCAACGGCTCGGGTCCGGCATCCGAAGCGACGCGAGCGTGCACTGAATCATCTACAACACCATTTGGATCGAGACCCGATGCCAAAACCTGAGCGAGAAGATTGGCATCGCTGCGGAATGGCTAGACCCGTTAGAGGTCAGTTGCTCCCATTACCGACGAGACTGGCTCCCATGGGCAATATCAGTGGCTCCCAACCACAATAAAGGGCTGCTCCCAAACCCTCGAATACCCAGCCAGTAATATTGTCGGTGGGGGCTATCCCAGGACAATGAGTGAATATTCCGCGGCATTGCCGGAATCTACATGGCCGTCGAGAGGTTCCCGTTCCCGTGCCGTGAGTCGGTCGGGACATAAGCGGATCGCTCGAACAGGGACAATAAATGGGCACTGTGCGCTGTGGACGAACTGGTAGGACTGGTTCTAAAGGTGTAGAACGGCTGCTGGGGGCCCGTACACAGGAAGGCGCCTGCTTAGCTCTTCGAACAACTCTCACGACGCTCTAGACGACGGTGTGGAGAACGCAATGCTCATTACAGTGAGCCGGTGCCTGAAATCCGGCCTCTCGAAGATTCTGTCATGGGCCGTCCCGCCCACGACACCATTTGTATGGATGCAGGACGCTGCAACATGCGGGAGAAGAATGGCCCCAAGACGCCGAATACTCATCGTCATGAGTTATCGACACGAGCCGTAAGGCTGGGACCGAACGCGAGGAACTGTAGATCTATACCGACTCCACAGTTCGATACCGAGATGAGCACATAAACCTGGGGCGGCCTGACCCACCTCAGCTCTTCCATAACGGAACTTAGACCCGTAGCAATGGCTCTTCGACGTGTCTTCTGGCTGTTGTACCGTGACGACATGCAACCACAGCTGCAGGACTGCTGAGACTCCTGACAGTCGAATGGCGCTGTGTATGCCCACAAACGTAGAAAGGTAAAGCAGATTGCGATCCGATGCCAAGCTAGGTGGCTCGAGTGGGCTCATCGCCAGCCCTGCCGCTCGGTTGGTGATGGTTCGTGCTGCCATAGCCCGAGAATTCGGAGTTTGAGTGCCTGCAAGTATTACCGTTGGGATCAGGTGCTGCTTTATGGAGCCAATAATTTCTAACGGTGTTGTCAGTTAATCTGGGAGTCGCCGAACTCCTCTTTACGCTGCAGCTATTAGTTTCAACGTCGCTGCTGAGATGGCTGTTGTGAATCATGAAGGCGCCGGAATGAGATCAGGAAGGAGAGAAATTAGATCCGACCGTTTTCTGCTCAAGCTAGAAGAGAACCTCTAGAACAATCACTAACGATGCTCTATACGCGTAGAGAACGAGTCAGTTGTCGCTGCGCTACCGCTTCGCTTCTGTCTGCACAGAAAATGGAATTGGGACGATGGCCTTGGTTCTGAAGCGAGGAACGCTGGCCATGACGATTACTGTCCCGATACATCTGTTTTGATCCTGACCGTAGTATCGTTCGCAGCCACAGGGAAATAAGAGCGCTAAGAGTCAGAGGACATTCGCTAGGTTTCATGCCGCAGCAGAGGACCAGAGTCGAGTGCTTGACACTTTGAAGCCCAAGAATATTGTCTTGTGGAGCCACCTAGCGTGGGTCTTTGAGATCTATGGCAAACGAGGTTAATGGCTTCTAGCGGCACTTGGGTGAAACAATGTTGGAAGGGGGAGGGGAATCAATACGAAGACGGATGCCCTTGGCCCGTGCTGAAGTGAGCGTAGTTGTGGACGCCATTGGAGGTACTGGTTGAGCACGATGATGTGCTGCATACAGGGCCCGCCGTAGGTTTGAAAGAGCACGCTCGGTACTGCGGTTAATGTCGTCGCGAGCATGGGTCCAGTTGTTCAAAATTCGAGCTGGGTCGCTGCCGCTAGCCATACTATGGGAACGAAAACCTCAGCGGGTATTAGCTGGACGAAGTTGTTGAGAGTCGGTGAAGGCATTGCGGGGACGTGACAGTTTTTTGCGGCAAGCATATTGGTTCCGAACAGTGATGCCTGAGGCTTCATCAATCTCCGCATAATTGTCGAGCTGCACCGAATTTTCTCTCGGAGGTGCCCCACTGCGACTTGAGTGCCCTTATGGTAATCACAGCCGTTCGAAGCCTTCAAAAGAGCCCCAAATTGTATTGGAGAGCCGGGTTCGCGGTTAGTCCAGAGAATAGCCCGGCCCCCACGATTTCCCGTTCTCCAATCGCAATTGTCGGGCGGCCCTTCCAAACTACGAGCACTCAGAGATTGGCTTGAGTAATAACATCAGTAATCAGTGAATATATTTGTTCGGCATTAAGAGGGAGTTAGCTCAGTCAATAAAACGGTTTCGTCAGATAGACAAACCTGGTAGAGGCCAGATAAGACAACAATGGCAAGGCGGAACAATCAGAATATGGATCCACGCGCAGGATGTTTCACGTGATGCATCCTGGAATGAACACCTTGAAAGGCAGTGTTTCACGTGAAACACTGCCTTTTCTATGGCACAAACACCCTCACCGCAGGCTCCCCAAAGATCGCGGCCTTGAGTCTACAAGGCATTTAGTGAACAGAGCTTAGTCTGTTGAGTTAAAACTACGTACGTGAGAGGACTTTGAGTTGGCGCACTGATGCCCGCAATGTCTTACTGGAGTCAGGTGTCCAAAGGGAATTCAGGAGGTGCAGAAGTGAAATACAGATAACTCGATGGACCCGAAGCTCAACGAAAATGTTGGAAGTTGGCAGGAAAAGTCCATTCAGCAAATTGGAAACATGCCAATCGACTCCGGAGCGTGCGTGTTTCACGTGAAACATTTGTCTGGTAGCCCGGTAACGGGCTGCAGTCTGCGCGCCTCAAGTACGAGGATTAGCGCGCTCGTGGGCTGCGGATGCGGAAGAGTCTGCATCAGACAACGGGATGCCCCTGACTTAATCGAGACCACCACAGCTTGAGGAGATCATCATTCTTTTTAGTCGACATCGTGAGAGAAGTTTCTTCATGGGGTAATGACGTTACGCGCCAATCATGCAACCTTCCCCAAAGGGACATCAGCGCTGGGATTGGAATAGTGGGCACCTAGCTACAAACACATTCACGACTCTCGCAGCACTAGCCGAGCATTAGATTCAGAACCGCTGTTCCCGAATAGGGCGAATCGTACTGTGAGAGCTAAATGTGCGCTAACACGACGCGGAAGCAATTCACGAGGAAAGAAATCAATTGATCTTGCGCGATGCGCGGTGTAGGTATTCCCGGTGAATGGTGAATGTAGCGTGCTCACCGAGCGCTCTAGATCGGATGCGGTACCTTTAGAAAGACGGCGAGTTGCTCCCACACTAGCGAACACACAAGAAGCGTACCTCGGGGAGTAGTTACAAGGGCCGGTGGCGTTTCGATGCGAGGCATGGGCACGCTCAGGGAAACCAAAGCGACTTTCTTGCTGAGCGCAATGACGAACAGTCCGTGACTCAGAAGTTCAGGGATTATCTGAAATCAGTGTAAGGATACAAAATTTACGGGCGACCTATCGGTCGACACTGCGGGCCTTTCAGGAACTGCTGTGCGGTTCGTTCGCACTGCAAAACTGGGGGAGTGAACCTAGCGGACACCTGAGTGCGCTCAGCTGGGCATCTGTAAAACCCCTAGCGTAAATTCAGCTCAATGGCCGAAAGAAATTCTTCATGGTGTTTTTCTGGAGGGTCTTTGGGAGGAACTTCAGAGTAGGCGATGTAGGTGGTCAGTGTTTATAAAATTTGTTTCGTTGAGGATCTGGTCGGAAGCAAATGTCGTTCTCGCCCACGAGGCTAGCCTTACGGCAATCGATTTCACCTGAACGATTCCTTCTTCCTGCTCAGTCTCGGCGATAAGGCTGGTCAAATGTCGTGGAACTGCTCCAAGCCCTACGCTTGGCGCAGCCGGCCAAGACCGTCGAATATCGAGTGCAGAGTGTGTGAACGGGCATCCGCGGATGCCGACGGCTACCTTGCTCTGTTCGAAGAGGCCGAAGAGCTCTGTCCCGTCCCACACGGTCAGGTTCGCACTCAGGACAAGACGTGTTGCTCGCCGCGGTGAGCTAGAAGAATGCCGTGGAGAAGTTGGCCACGCTCATGCTGTGGATGCAAGAGATGACCTGCACGGTGTGTAGGGAGTCAATCCAACTGCACTCAACGTGGCGGGTGGTTAGCCTATTCCAGATGGCACCTTAAGGAACCTATCTGAGGTGGCGGCCCCATGTCCCTTTAGCCTCAGGACAGAACCGCCACACGCGATGATCACTAACTGCAGACCACTTCCAGGCACAGATTCTTGGAAAGAAATACTGGCCTGATTCTTACCGCTCATGTGGCAGGAAACCAACCACTCACTCGGCAGGATTCCTTAGATCAAACGGCCTACAGTTAGTCGATCACACACAGCATCCAAGGTATCTTCTCGTTTGCCCGCAGGCGTTTGGTTGATGGTATGTGAGCCTCAACCACGCGATAGCCGGCCGGCCATGACGGCACCGTAGGATCCTGTGTACTCGGCTGAGATCAGGAATTCATCGACGCCGCCTTCGGTGCGGCGACCGATCGAGGATGCCGCACGTGCCAAACCAGCCGTGGTCGTTGGAGAGGTCTCCTGAGCCAGAAGTCTTCCCGAGGGCGATTCCAGGAGTGCGTAGGTATGGGTTGTGGCAGGTGTATCCACGCCGACGATGAATCGATAGTGATCTGAAGTGATAGACAATGCTGTGTCTCCTTCGAATGAGCGGACGTCGTGACCGTCGTTGGCCCGGGAGATGCCTCACTACGAGGCATGCTTGTAAAGGGGTCATAATCTCAAGGGAGGGGCAGGCTACTTAAGCCATCGTGGTGGGCAGGGCTGCGCCGGCTCTTGCGACCAGATGGACAGATCCCGGAAATGACCCCCACAGGGGTCAGACGATTCACGAGTCACACCTGATCGGAGGAACCAGTACCACTCTTTGCCAGCTAGCCCCAGTGCCTGTCACCATCAACGATTACAGGTGGTTCCGTGCATGCCTCAGTTGGCGCAGCATCGCCCCAGAGGCTTGATAAAAGCGGATATCCAGTTCCAGTTGCATAGTCAGCACGGCGGCACTGCCCTCGTGGTCGAGAATTAACAATAGATACCAAAGCGTCAGTTGCCGGATTTAATCGACCTAGAGATTGAGAATCTCGGCACACGAATCTCGGGCCAGTGGGCCATTTCTGGTAGTCCCAGCGCTCCTCTGCCAGACTGAACACGATTGGAATTCTCTCACCGACCAGGGATGGTTGTGGCCGGAAATGGGCCTCTCAATAGCGAAATTTTAGTCCGTCAAAGTGGAGAGTTCGAAGGAGCAAATACGGATGATGAGTGCCTTCCAAAGCTCGGTTATGGCCGTTTCCTGCCGGTTCCATGGCTAACAACTGCTCCGAAGTTCATGGCCGTGTAGAAGCGTGATGCCATCGAAGGTCGCTCATGGTGTGATGGCAATAGGACGAAAATGTCGTTGAAATGAGCATCGGGAAGGTTACGGGAACTCCACGGGCGGACACCTTCACCGGGACAACTCGCTGCATTCGGCTGTCCTGCTCGTGATATGCCGACGGCAAAAGACTTCCTTTCGTTCGTTGGCTGCTCAACCAGGCCCTTGGAAGGAAAGGTTCTGAAAGTGGGACAACGTATCAATCGTGTTTCACGTGAAACATTTCAGAAAACTAACCTTCATCCAGAAGCTAGTACGAGGCAGCAAGAAACTAAAACATGATGTTTCACGTGAAACATCAACACACGGCAGCATGCAACGAGCGATAAAACTTAGCCAACGTCGCAGGCAAAGCCCATCGGTTCTACATTGATATTCTTCGGAGAAGCACGGGGACTAGCCTCTGAAGCCGACCAAGCACGCAACTGATAATGACCACTTGCGGCAGCCGCGGTGACCGAGGGCAGCAATACTGGTTCCTCATTGATGTAAGCGGAACTTCAACCTCTATCCGTATCGGTAAGCGCATGTTGTCGAGGAACCCTGCTCCGGGGGCACGTTCCGCGCTATGCCAATCTGGCAGCTTAGCTCTCTGGAACGGATCCGCATTCAAGAGCTGAGGCTGATCGGAAGTACATAGAAATCGACAACTTCGAAATCGGATTGAGCGGTCTCGAAGCGAAACTAGTTGCGGGGATACTTGATGTCTTACGAGCCAAGATAAGCGACTCACGCAAACGGAAGCCGGAAAGCCAATGGCTGAAAGCAGGTTTGAGCCGGATGCTTCTAAGTTGGAGACTTCTTGTCGTATGCGGTCAGCTTGTTTGCCGAACATAGTGAACTGGGCTGTTCGTTCAATGCCGGCTTTGAAGTGATTGTATGAATATTTGTTCATGTGAGAGCCATTGATATTGTGTGGGGACCGCCTTCGGAGAAACAAGAATATTCGCGTTGGGAGCCACCAGTAGCATTGCGGGGAGCCGCTTTGCCGTCGACAGGTGGCCGCCCATGCCGGGAGCCAGATCGATTGCCTGGACGAGTCGATGGGTACGGTGAAGTTTCCTGAAGAGCATGGCGGCTTCAATCCTGCCGCCGATGGGTGGGTCGTTATCGGAGTACACCACCAGGGACGTGTCTCGGCATGCTGCTTGACTCATGCATCGCCGCTGCGGCTCGATGGCATTCTGCCTATAGTGTCTAAGGACGGACCGGCAGCAGTTGCTCGGCACCGGCATCCATACCGACGCGGTGATGGACCGGGTCATCCACGAGAGCATCTTGATCGATACCGGAAGCCGCAACATGCGTGAGAAGATCGGCGCTGTTCAGAATAGACGGACCCGGTGGAAACCACTGGCCTCCAACGGCAATTTCTGGCGGCTCTCAAACCGACGAATATTCAGTGTCCGGCTGACCCCACGATAAGAATATCTCCATGATGACTATTCACTGTTTTGAGTACCACCCATTAATGCGCTTGGGAGCCAGAAGCCCTCTTGCGGTTGCCACTGAGTTCAGCTGACGTTGTGAATAATGGCAATGGCCGGGTGCCAGAAATGATGTTTTGGTGCAATTTTGTTTCCAACACCGCTCGTAGAACTCCGTCTGGATTCATCTACAGCGATGTTCTATGCCGCCAGGGGATCGGTCGATGGCATTACTATCTGGGATCTGTAGCCGAGGGAAAGGAGCTGATATCTGGCTCGCACGAGCGCTGCAGGTGGCTCCAAAAGACAAGAGTCTCGATAGGCCGAACTGCCAGCCAACCACAATATTGCTAGCCCTACAATGAAAATATTCAGTCATCGGAAGGTACGTTCGTGAAATCGGACCGCCTTACAGAATAAAGACCAGCCAGCTGTTGAGGAAGTAACACGCTGCTGGATGGTCCGCAACCAACAGCCGTGTTCCTAAAATAACTGAAGCACTAAGCGGCAGCCGATCCCAATCAAACGCTTATCAATCCGGAGGTGGGCTCAACGAATAGTTGTTCTCATGAAGGCTCTAACCGTGGTGATCACACGAATCCTTCACCATGACTAGGCGGAGATGAACTGGCAAAGAGCAAAGAAAGCAAGGCTAGCATTGTCCGGAGCTAGAGAAAGCCACCTTGCATTGTCCGGTGCCGACGAATGGATCCTTAAAACTCGGCAGATGAAAGAGCAAGAATCGGTTCAAAGGAACGCAGTATCAGGACACCCACCACTCGGCTGACACCGAGTACCAACGGTATTTAAATCGCCTGAACCTCAGTCTCAACAATTGTCGGCCAGCCAAGAGTTCCAGTCTCATGCAGGTAGCTATTGCTCGCTAGCAGGAGTAGAAAAATAGTAACGAACCCAAGATCTTTGCTTCAGAGAATGCCGCAGTGCGGGTAACACGAAGCAAAGAGAAACTCTTGATCGTGAAGAAATCTAGCAGAAAGATTTTCGATTTTCTAGCATTTTTGAAGACTGCAGAATTTTTCGCGCAGAAGTGTAACTATGACTCATGCCCGTGAGCAGATTTTTTTGATTCCAATAGAACTCTGACGACTCTTTTACGTCGTCCATCAATTTTCTGGATTAGTGACATCACCAGAATGAAAAACAATGTTTATCAGATGTTTATGATGGTCATCGTGTGTAGACGCCCTATCATCTTCCTCAGCGCAACCTTGGGTCGAGCTAGGGGAAAAATAGGTGTGGCCCCGAGCCTATAAAAGACTCGGGGCCACACCCGGTGCATCTTTAGCTGTAATCCTTAGAGGAAAGCAGCGAACTCTTTTTCAAGAACTGCCTTAGGCTTTGCACCGATCGAGGTAGCAACGTGCTCGCCATCCTTGAACACATAAACAGCAGGAATGCTGGTGATGCCAAACTTCGCGGCAATGCCCGGGTTGTCATCAACGTTGACCTTGACGATGTCAACCTTCTCGGCGTGCTCAGCAGCCATCTGTTCGAGGATCGGAGTCAGCTGGCGGCAAGGACCGCACCACTCGGCCCAGAAGTCCACGATGACCGGCTTAGAGGCCTCGAGGACCTCTGCCTGGAAAGTAGCGTCAGTTACATCTTTGGTCTGGCTCATGGCCTGCACCTTTCGTTTGAGTGCTGTTTCTTCGAAGGAAGGAAACTTCAGTTAGTTGGAGACTGCTACAGCTGCTTCAGTAGCGGCTGCTTCAACATCGGCAAGGTAGTGCTCAACGTCGAGTGCTGCTGCACAACCGGAGCCTGCTGCGGTGATCGCCTGGCGGTAGGATGCGTCAATGACGTCACCTGCTGCAAAGACACCCGGCAGGTTGGTCTTGGAGGTACGGCCGTCAACGGCAATGGTGCCCTCGGCAGTCAGCTCGACCTGACCCTTGACGAGGTCTACGCGAGGATCGTTACCGATGGCCACGAAGATGCCGGTGACTGCAACTTCCTGCTCGGCAGCGCTCTTCAGGTTGCGCAGGCGCATGCCCTCAACCTTCTTATCGCCCTTGATGCCGATAACTTCGGAGTCCCAAATGAATTCGATCTTCGGGTGAGCCAACGCACGGTCGGCCATGATCTTCGAAGCACGCAGTGAATCACGGCGGTGTACAACGGTAACCTTTGACGCGAATTTGGTCAGGAAGAGTGCCTCTTCCATTGCCGAGTCGCCACCACCGATGACAGCAATTTCCTGATCGCGGAAGAAGAAACCATCGCAGGTTGCACACCACGAGACGCCGTGGCCGACCAGACGCTTTTCATCTTCAAGACCCAGCTCACGGTAGGCGGAACCGGTGGAGATGATCACTGCATGAGCCCGGTAGGTGGTACCGTCGCCAAGGGTAACAACCTTGATCTCTCCGGACAGATCTACGGCTGTGACATCGTCAAAGAGGATCTCGGCACCGAAACGTTCGGCCTGCTTTTGCATGTTGTCCATGAGATCCGGACCCATGATTCCTTCAGGGAAACCCGGGAAGTTTTCCACATCGGTGGTGTTCATAAGCTCGCCACCGGCGGTTACCGAACCCGCAATGACCAACGGATGCAGGTTTGCACGTGCTGTGTAGACCGCTGCGGTGTAGCCGGCAGGACCCGAACCGATGATGATGACGTTACGGACGACGTCGTTTACTTCTGTGGCCACGAGGAAGCGAACCTTTCGTAATGTGCGGGCTCAATTTCCAAGACCGCGAGTATTGGGGGATCTAAGTGGCATAACGGTAGAACCCGCGTAGGTATTCCCGGCGACGAGGCACTAGGAAACGCGGAATTCACCGATCTGCAGACCATAAGGGCGTGAAGGATTGGCACCGGATGCCCGGCGGGGGAGTTCTGTGACGTTCAAGAAAACATACTGTCCCTTAACAGTGTCACCATTATCTCCACTGACCGGAACCGTGACAGTTGGGCCGGTGAACGATCCGGTTGTCACCTGCTTGGCCTCGGAGAGGTTATCTGTGGTTCCCACACGGATCTCAAAATCGCCACCGGTTCCGTTAAGCCCCTCAAGTTGGACTTCGGAAATGTCCGAGAGTTCCTTGAGCTCAACGACGAACACCATATTGGAGGCAAAACCACCGAATTTTGCTGAGGTAAAGGAGAACGACTTGTAAAGGCTCGCCGGATTTCCATCGATGGCTTTAACCAAGGTGTTATCGGTATCGGCGTTCAAGTCTTGGTTACCCGGAACTAAACGGGTAAGCCCGGCAATCTTAGGCTTCACTGCCTGGGCCGAAGGGGACTCGGAGCCCGATTCCGATGCTCCGCCTCCACCACTATTCGTTGCAGGCGTCGAGCTGACGGCAACCGGTGGCGGGGTGTTTCCACCCAGAGTGTTGTAGGCAAAGATCACGCCACCAACCAATACGGCACACACTACTGCACCAACTAGTAGGCGGGTTGTCTTCTTTCCGCCGCCTTCTTGTTGCTCGTCGGTCTCTGGATCGTCGTACTCGACTTCCGTGTAGCTCTGCGCGGCAGCAGGGAAGCTGGAGGCCACGCGTTGGCCGGTTTCATCATCGATTTTTACTCCGCGTGATTTCTGTGCAGCGGCCAAGGCTGCAGCAGAGGTCACAACGGGTTCTGAACCTGTTGTGACAGGATCCAAACGCGTGACCTTAGGGCTTGGCGCTGCAGGTGTTACTGCAGGCCGAGCCTGTGAGGTTGGAGCCTCAACCGGGGGTGTCTGGTACTGATTGGCAGCTGGTGCTTGAGCGGGGACAGCGGGAGCCTGCTCGGTGCTTGAACCAACGATTGTTGGTGGGGCCACCGGGGCAGCGGCTTCTGCCGGGGTCTGTTTAGAACGACCGAAGCGCCCCTTGAGACCAGAGATTTTTTCATTGAGGTTGATCTCTGGAAGTTTGCCAAGAACTGCGGGGCGGCCGTCTTCCTGAGCCTGCAGATCCTCGTAGTACTCCGCGTCATCCTCATAGGTATTAGGGACTGCGGAACGTGAGACGCCAAAGATTTCGGTACCCAGGGTGTCGGTGTAGAACGGCTCAACGTAGGGGGCATCTTGCAAAATGAGGATGTCGAAGAGATCTGCCGGCTCGGCAAGATTGGTCACCACATAGGAACGGTCCTCGGTTGAACCTAGATCCAAGACCTGCACGGCACCATAGCGTTCACCCGTGGCGATTTCACGTGCATTATTCGTCAGCTGTGGAGAATTCGCGGGGGAGCCGAGCAGGACACTGACCTGGCGGTTGAGTACCTTGTCAAAGCAGACAAGGATGTCATCACCATCCGCAGAGGTCATCACCATTTCAGTGACCTGGTAACGGCCTCCAAACATGGCTCCAACTTCGATGGGCTGAGACACGGTTCCCTCCCGGGATTGCTTTGTGATGCCGGCAGCCTTATAGCTGCCCCGTTCCATCGTACCGGGGTGGATAGCTTTTTTTGGGAAACGATGTCGGCGCGGGGCCCGTTCACGGGGCTTTAGCAGGAATAAGTCAGCACTATTTGCGTAGCTGGGGAATGCGCCGGGCTAGTGGGCCAAGGAAATTATCGAGTTCCTCGGAACGGCTCAAACGCAACAGCACGATGTAAACAACGGCCATAATTGAACCCACGACGGAGATTGAAATTATTGCCCCGGGGATCGATTCCATGGCGAAACCCCAGTTGTAGCCACCGAAGAACCAGAGGACTGCCATTCCCACAAGACCGGAAAGGGTCGCCATGAACGCAATACGAATGTATGCATCGATGACCTTGACGCTGCCATAATCCCCATAGCGGCGGACCACCAAATGATGGGCAATGACAGCGGAAAGTACATTTGTGACACCGTAAATCAGCGCCATGGCCCGAGCTATTTCACTGTCTGGTAGCAGCACGACAGCACTGAGTGAAAGCCCGATTCCAAGTACCGCAATGAATGTTTGAATCAGCATTGGAGTCTTGGTGTCTTCCTCGGCAAAGAACACCCGAATCATGAAAAAATGAGCCGATTTGAAGGGCAAACCAAGTGCGGTCAAAAGCAACAATTGACCGATTGCCGCCCCCTGCATCATTGCTGTTGAGGAGCTGCCGGCAAAAAGGCGCCCCAACGGGCCAGCAAGCACGATGAATGCAACGGTAGCGAACACAATGGGAACCGCTGTGGTGCGTAAACCCTTGGAAAGCAGTGGAGCAATATCTTCCCGGCGCTTCTCTTGGAAGGCCTTGGTGAACTCGTTAAAGAGGATGGTTGCCAAGGTCAACGCAAAGATTGAGTGCGGAAGTACAGTGATCAATTGCGAGGTATTTAGCGCGTACTCACCGGGAATATCAGCACCACCAAATGGCATGCCTTCACGAGATGCGGCGGCCGCCGAGACGAACTTTGAGTTCACCAAGGAAGCGATATTGCCAACCATCATCGAGCCCAGAGTCCAAGCAGCAAGCTTGCCCACGTGGCGCAGGCCCATGCCGCGCCAGGAGAAATCAAGGCGTAGATTCATTCCCAAACGGCGCAGGGGATAAAACAAGGCAACGGCCTGAATAACAATGCCCAGCGTGGAGCCACCCGCCAGCAGGATGGTTTGTCCGGTAGTCCAGGTTTCCAGTTGGTCGTTGCCGCCAGCGTAAGCACCAAAGAGCAAAATATATGCGCCAATGGTGAAGATTTGCACCACGTTGTTAACCACTGGAGCCCACATATATGCGGCAAAGCGTCCGTGGGCGTTTAGTACCTGCCCGAAGACCGCAAAAACCCCATAGAAGAAGACCTGCGGTAGACACCAATACGCAAAGGTGGTTCCCATGGCCAGCATTGGCGGTGTCCAGTCCAGCGTCAGCATCTTGATCAGTGGACCAGCAAGCAAAGTCAGTAATACCGTTGCAAGCCCCATGACCACCACCGTGAGGGTCACCAGCTTGGAGGTGTAGGCCGAGCCCTTGTCTGATGCCTTAGAAGCCTTGATCAGCTGCGGAACCAAGATGACATTGAAAATTCCGCCGGCCAACAACATGAAGATGATCGTCGGGATGACGTTCGCCTTCTCGAAGATGTCGCCCATCGTCGTGGAGCCGATGGCAACAGCCAGTAGCGCGGTTCTGATGAAACCAAGAATTCGAGATACCAAGGTGCCCGAGGCCATAAGGGCATAGGCCTTGGACTGGCGGCTGGCTTGTTGATCGCTTGGCTGCTGCGGCACCTTGGGAGGGCTACTGGGCTTTGCTGGGTGATTAGATACCTGGGACATAATTTGGGAGTACTTCGCGCGCTAGATCGGCAATGCGCCGTTCGTTGGGGAAGGACAGGCGCTTGCCAAGATCAAGCAGAGGAACCCATGCCACGTCTACTGCTTCGTGGTCGGGATCGTTTTCAATGGTCAGCTCGCCGCCGGTGGCAGAGAGCAGGAAATGGTGAACTGTTTTGTGTACCCGGTAATTAGTGACCGTAAACCAGTAATCAACCGAACCCAGCGGAGCCAAGATGCGTCCGGCAATACCGGTTTCTTCCTCGATCTCACGGATTGCGGCTTCTTCGTTGGTTTCAATACCCTCGGGGTGGCCCTTGGGTAAGCACCATTCAAGGCGGCCGCCACGGTTGTAGCGGGCAATGATTGCCACGGGGAGGGACGGCAAAGACGTGTCGATGACTACGCCGCCGGCTGAAACTTCCTCAACTGTGGGCAGTGGCTGATGCCCCGAACCCGTTTGCGCTTGCGCATGCGCCATTGACGCGGTCAACGGCGTGCGCTTCGGGGCGCTGGGAACTGGATAGGCCATAGAAACTACTCTAGCGATCTTTTGCCGCAGATAGGGGCTTGCCCCGCCAGTCGGTGGGCCTTGGGTCCGGGCCAGGACACAAACGAATAGCGCAGTGTCGGAGCTAACTATGGGTGGTAGCGACTTTGAGCATGGCACTATCCAGAAAATCTGGCACCCTTAAAGGACTATGCAGCAGCTTCCCTCCAGCCAGGTCCTTTCCGAACTTTTGCCCTCCGTCGTTTTTGACCTGGGGCAGCTCTTTGTTGACGCTGGCTTTGAACTATCGTTGGTTGGCGGTCCGGTTCGTGACCTCTTCCTTGGCCGGGTCTCACCCGATTTGGACTTCACCACCAGCGCAAGCCCCGATGAAACGTTGGCTACGGTTGCCGGTTGGGCCGATGCCACCTGGGAAGTCGGGCGTGACTTTGGCACCATTGCCTTGCGCAAGGGTGATGACACTATTGAAGTAACAACGTATCGAGCCGATGCGTATGATCCTTCATCACGTAAACCAATAGTTGCCTTTGGTGACAAGCTCGAAGATGACCTCTACCGCCGTGACTTCACCATGAATGCCATGGCACTGCGTTTACCGAGCCTTGAACTTGTGGATCCCTATAACGGTGCCAGGGATCTTGCCGCCGGACAGGTCCGCACTCCCGGCGCCCCGTCGATGTCATTTTCCGATGACCCGCTGCGCATGATGCGTGCCGCCCGCTTTGCCTCGCAGCTTGGTGTTACCGTGGCCGAAGATGTGCGTGCAGCCATGACAGAAATGGCTAACCGCATTGAAATCATCTCTGCCGAACGCGTGCGCGATGAATTGATCAAGCTCATCAATGGCATCGATCCACGTTCGGGCATTGATTTGTTGGTGGACACGGGTCTCGCGGATTTGGTGTTACCTGAAGTTTCCGCTCTGCGCCTAGAAATGGATGAGCACCACCGGCACAAGGACGTCTACCAACACTCGCTCACGGTTCTTGAACAGGCAATGGAGTACGAGACTGATGTCGCGGGCCCGGTTCCGGGCCCGGATTTTGTGCTGCGTTTTGCTGCACTGATGCATGACATTGGTAAGCCGGCAACGCGCAAATTTGAACCGAGCGGTGCCGTGAGCTTCAGACACCACGACGTCGTAGGTGCCAAACAGGTCAAGGCGCGCATGCGAGCGCTTCGCTTTGATAATGACACCATCAAGGCCGTTGCCCGCCTGGTGGAGCTTCATATGCGCTTCTACGGCTATGGGGACGCGGGGTGGAGCGATTCAGCGGTACGCCGGTACGTGCACGATGCAGGGGACCTGTTGGAGCGCCTGCACAGGCTCACACGCTCGGATGTCACCACCCGAAACCGAAAGAAGGCCGAACGGCTTGCTTTCGCCTATGACGACCTTGAAACACGTATCAAGGAAATCGGGGAGCAAGAAGAGATGGCCGCCGTGCGACCCGATCTCAATGGAGCCCAGATCATGGAATTACTGGGCATCAAGCCCGGCCCGGTGGTGGGACGCGCCTACAACTTCTTACTTGAGCGCCGACTAGATGAGGGGCCGACCGAACCCGAGGCCGCTGAGGCAGCACTTCGTGCTTGGTGGGAGCAACAACCCGAATCTCAAGAAGGCTAATTTTCGAGCTTGTCACTTATTCTCGTCAGCGGCTTGTGAATGGAGGGAACTACATCCCTCGACAGTGAAAGCTTCTGAGGATTTTGCTCTGGGTTCGGCGTGTCTTTGAAGACACGCCGCACCCAGGGCTTTTTGCATGGGTTTTTTGCACAAAAGGTGGCGCACCCAAGTAACGCTGTGTATGGTGGAACTTGTGATTGAGAAGTCTCAATGAGACATCGAGATCCACTAGACAAATATTGGCGCCGGATTCGTCTGGCAAGTTCTTCCAGAAAAGGAGGTGGGAATGATGATTATTTCAATGAATTTTACGGGCTTCTATGTGCCCCGGTTCGGCTTTGGCGGCTTTGCCCCGATGTCCACTTCTCCTGCCTCTGGAATGGCGCCCTGCTAGTTTTTTTCTAGCAACATAAAATTCCCGAGGCTGATGAGTCATTTTTCGACCAAATCCTTGAGGAATTTTCATCATGTCTACTTCGATCACCTCGATCACAACCCCAGCTGTTCGCTCCGCTGAATTCATTTTCACGGGCCCTGAATCGTTACGCGCTCGCGCCTCGAAGACAGTAGAACAGACAAGTTTTCGCTCCTCCAATCCGACTGAGGGGAGGTAAGAACCGTGAACTCAAAGCAACGTAAGGCAAAGAAAAATCTTTGGCTCGAAACCCAATACAACCCGACGCATCGGCAGCGGGAATTGCGAAACCATCTCCCGATGGACATGCAGTTCCGCATCCGCTGAGTGTATTAGGATCACCCCGTCTCACGGGGATGATCTGGAATTCAAAACACTCACCGATTTTGGAGATGCATGATGAATGATATTGACCCACGTTGTGCAAAGCCCGCCGGCTTCACCGGCGGGCTTTGCCGCTTAAAATGGGGAGCGATAAAAGAACTTAGTTAGTGAATCGCCAGTGGTTCACTAAGTTGAGCACGCCAATGTCGTAAGAACGCCAGACCAGCATGGTCATGAATGATGTCTGCAGCAAGACCGAGATCCTCGGCCGTGAGCACCGGGTAAGGCTTTCCGGCTGGAATCCCGTCTGAGGGGCGTACATCCACGTGGCTGACCTGATGCCCATGCTCGGCAAGCCAGTCTGCCATGGCATAGTCCGTGCGTGAATCACCAACGGTGAACCATTGCATTGGAACTATTGAGTCAACTGCAAGGAGTTCAAGGGTACGCCGTGCGCCCAAATCTTTCCCGAGCTGAACCGACTCAACATCTGTAGAAATAATCGTTGGGTCAACTCTGTAGGAAATCGCACAATCGCTATCCGGGTACTGCTTGTCGAGACGTTCAACGCCCAGATCGTGACGTTTCATGGCCTCGATGGCAGCAACATCAAAATCTTCCTGAACCGTGCGGTACTCGGTGTTATTTGCTTCAATATGCTGTTCAACCGAAACCATGGCTAGTTTGGTCTCATCGAAGAACATGTACTTGGCAAAGCGGGAATTAACCAGCTCTCGAACTTCGGCAGAATATTCGACAGGTACTGCCAAATCGGTATCAACATAAATTTCCCCGGCACCCGATTGCGAAAAGCTAAACCACGTGGCTCCCTTTTCACAGATAGCATGAAATTTCAGCCCCTGGGGAATCCCAACCGCAAGCATTGGTTCCATGACCTGACGTTTGATGAATTCATCGGAGCGTCCGGTATTAAAAACTACGGGGATCCCGGCGGTGGCCAAATCGAGCATGAGTTCAATGATCTCCGGGTTAACATCGCGGGTTTCCGGGGATGCGATGGGACCGTCGACATCAAGCAGCAAGGCAAAGGCAGGGGTTGTGTGCATGGGTTCGATTCTCCCATCGAGTGTGCAAAGCAAAGAATCCTCATAACAAATGATGAAAGTAATCACGATCCATCGGTACAGGAATAGTTGGTATGAACTGGGTTTTTCGGCCTGCCATTCCTGTGCCCATTCCTCCGGCGATGATAGTTTGAAGGTTGTATTGAAGAAGGCCGGAAACCCCGGTTTTTTCGAGACTCCCGCGCAGGGACTCCAGACAAGGGGAAACTTAGCATGACAACGACGCCGACCACTGACATGAGCGATCTGGGGATTGCTTCACGAGCAGTGCTCGAACCGATATCAACTATCGCAGAACGCGCGGGAATTCCCGACGTGGCACTTGAGCCCTATGGCCGGTACAAGGCCAAGGTTGATCCTGCTCTGCTCACCAAGCGGGAGTCCACACAGGGCAAGGTGGTGCTGGTCAGCGCCATGTCTCCGACCCCTGCAGGGGAAGGAAAATCAACTGTCACGGTGGGGCTTGCCGATGCGCTTGCGGCAACCGGAACCAAAACAATGATTGCACTGCGCGAACCATCCCTCGGCCCCATCTTCGGGATGAAGGGCGGTGCCACCGGCGGCGGTTACGCCCAGGTGCTGCCCATGGATGAGATCAATATGCACTTCACCGGTGATTTCCACGCCATCACCAGTGCCAATAACTTACTCATGGCGCTGGTTGATAACCATATTCATCAGGGCAACGCCTTGGGCATTGATCCGCGCAGGATCACCTTCAAGCGTGTCATCGACATGAATGACCGCTCACTGCGCAATATTGTCATTGGGCTCGGTGGCCCCACCGAGGGAGTGCCACGCGAGGCAGGTTTTGACATCACCGTGGCCTCCGAAGTTATGGCGGTATTCTGCCTAGCCACTGGCATCGATGACCTCAAGGATCGTCTATCTAAGATGACAATTGGGTACACCTATGACAAATCCCCGGTCACTGTTGCCGATATTGGTGCCCAGGGCGCCATGGCAATGCTGCTCAAGGACGCAATCAAACCAAACCTGGTGCAGACCATGGCCGGCACCCCGGCGTTCATTCATGGTGGCCCCTTCGCTAATATTGCGCACGGCTGTAACTCGGTCATTGCCACAAACACCGCTCGTAAACTTGCCGATGTCGTCATCACCGAGGCTGGCTTCGGCGCGGATCTGGGTGCCGAGAAATTCATGGACATCAAGGCACGTTTCTCCGGTGCAAACCCGGATGCCGTGGTTCTTGTCGCGACAATCCGTGCGCTCAAAATGCATGGTGGGGTTGCCAAGAATGAGCTGAAGGCAGAGAACGTGCAGGCGGTGCGCGATGGCCTGGTAAACCTTGCGCGTCACGCAACAAATATTCAAAAGTTCGGCATCCAGCCCGTAATTGGTATCAATAAGTTCACCCTCGACACCGATGCGGAACTTGCAGTGGTTACCGAATGGGCGGCAGCGCAGAGCATTGAATGCGCAATTGCTGATGTTTGGGGTCAGGGAGGCGCCGGTGGTGCCGAACTCGCCGCCGCAGTGCTGCGCGCCATCGAAGCACCGAGCGATTTTGCTCCGCTCTACGGGCTGGAACTGAGCACCGAAGAGAAGATCAGCACCGTGGTGAAGGAAATTTACGGTGGAACAGGTGTTGAATACTCAGCGAGTGCCAAGCGGATGCTGCACCAGATCCATGACAATGGGTGGGACAATCTTCCCGTATGTATGGCAAAGACTCAGTACTCGTTCTCGGATGATGCCGCACTGCTCGGCGCTCCCGAAGGGTTTGTACTGCAGGTCCGTGACCTGATTCCGAAAACCGGGGCAGGATTTATCGTTGCGGTGACCGGTGCCATCATGACCATGCCCGGCCTGCCCAAGATCCCGGCCGCCATGCGCATGGACGTCGATGAAAATGGCAACGCGGTAGGACTTTTCTAAAAGTCAGCACGTAGAAAACGGTCCGGTCACCTAGCTCGAGATTCTGGAGAGGTCGCAGACCTTCTTTAGAATCTCGAAGCTACAAATGAACTACCTCGGGCGTGGTTCTTTTGGCAGTGGCAAACGAACTTAACTGACTGTGGCTGGCGTACTTCCCAAAACGGGAGGTACGCCAGCCACAGTCGGTTAAGAGCCCGCCTATAGGCAGCCCCTCAGCAAGGGTTTAGCGCTCGATATCTCCGCGGATGAAGGCCTCAACCTTTTCCTTGGCGATGTCGTCGTTGTACTGCTCCGGCGGGGACTTCATGAAGTAGGAGGAAGCCGAAAGGATCGGTCCACCCACGCCACGGTCCAGGGCGATCTTTGCCGCACGTACAGCGTCAATGATGACACCAGCGGAGTTAGGTGAATCCCAAACTTCAAGCTTGTATTCAAGCGAGACCGGGGCATCACCGAAGTTACGACCCTCAAGGCGCACGAAGGCCCACTTGCGGTCATCGAGCCAAGCCACGTAGTCCGACGGGCCAATGTGCACGTCGTCCTCGCCCAGCTCGGCTGAGGTGTTGGAGGTGACGGCCTGAGTCTTGGAAATCTTCTTGGATTCCAGACGATCGCGCTCAAGCATGTTCTTGAAGTCCATGTTGCCACCAACGTTGAGCTGGTAGGTGCGATCAAGGGTCACGCCGCGGTCTTCGAAGAGCTTGGCCATCACGCGGTGGGTGATGGTCGCGCCGATCTGCGACTTGATGTCATCACCAACGATCGGGACACCGGCTTCGGTGAATTTGTCGGCCCACTCCTTGGTTCCGGCAATGAAAACCGGAAGTGCGTTGACAAAGCCAACGCCGGCGTCGAGGCATGCCTGTGCGTAGAACTTTGCGGCAGCGTCCGAACCAACAGGCAGGTAGCAAACCAGGACATCAACCTTGAGTTCCTTCAAGGTGGCGACCATGTCTACCGGCTCTGCTGCGGACTCAACGATGGTCTCGCGGTAGTACTTGCCAAGACCATCGAGGGTGTGACCGCGCTTCACGATGACACCGGTGGTCGCAACGTCGGCGATCTTGATGGTGTTGTTTTCGGATGCAAGGATGGCGTCTGCCAGATCCAGTCCGACCTTCTTCTCATCAACGTCGAATGCCGCAACGAACTGTACGTCGTTGACGTGGTACTTGCCGAACTGAACGTGCATCAGACCGGGCACGGTGGTCTGTGGATCTGCTTCACGGTAGTACTCGACACCCTGAACCAACGATGTTGCGCAGTTACCCACACCAACGATTGCAACCCGAATCGGATTTTCCGACACCTTGTCTCCTCAAACTGTTAACTTCTGGGCAGGGGAAGACCCACCGTCCAGTTCTTTAACAATGCTAAGTGAGATTAGAGCGCAGTTATTCCCGATTCTGCTCCGAGGTGTTGCAAACTACCCATTGCTGGTGTCTGATCCCGTATTTATGAGGTCCTTAACCATGATCTGCGCAGCTTACGCAGCAAGGAGAGAACCGGACGGGGCAGCGCCGTACGAATGTGTTGGCGTAAGGCAATATCGCGGATTAATGAGCGTTGGGCTTCGCTAGTTTCGAGTTCTCCGGCTCTGGCACGCGATGCGTAATGGTTAAGTGCCACACCAAATTCTGGGCCCCTCCGATGGAAATAGTTTTCTCGCAGCCAAGCCTTATTGGGTGAGGAAAATTCTAGCGTCGGAACTTGTTCCAGCGTTCCTAGGAGCCCGGAACCGCGGAACACTGTGTTGAGCATTGCCTCATTGAAACCAAAATCGGTGAGCACCAGAACCGGTAATCCACGATCCAATGCTTCTAACGCGGCAGTTGAAGAGACGGTAAGCAGCGCGGCGCCCTCGTTGAGTACGGCATCCATGGAACCGGTAGTAAATTCCACATGTTGAGCTTTAACACTGCCCGCTTCAACGAGTTCGTTCCATAGTGAATCGAAGGGGTGTGCCTCGGCATGGGTTTGTGGTTCACCGGCTTTGGCCCGCAATTTAACGATCACGCGTACCGCTGGATTTAGGCATGCAGTTTTATCAAGAGCGCGCAGGATTGCGACACGTTCGGTGCGTAAGACCGGAACTTTGGCTTGGGCCGCGAACACCACGGAGTTGATGGGGCTTGTCTCTGGTTGCGGGAAGCCGGCGGTGGCTAGAAAGGGAAGTTTGGAAACCAAAATGGTGGGGCTGTGCCCGGGTTCCTCCTCCGCCAGCTGACTGAATTCACGGGCTTCGGCGTGTGAATGAACAATAAATCCGTCACCGGCACGGCGATAGTTCCAGCCCTTGGTGGTTGCCGGGAAGGCGACCCCGGGCAGTGCGGAGAGCAATGCTGCGGGGCGTACGCGCGTGGAGGTGGAGCGCAAAAGTTTTGAGAATAACTCGCTGACCACCGGACCCGTTGATGATGCAAAAATAATATCGGCATCCAATGAGTCGAAGGTCAAGGATGACATCGGGAGCACCTCGGGCCTGGTGCCGGCGAAGGAGGTGTTGTGGGAAGCGGAAATAATTTGTTCATCGGTGGGAAGCAACGGGGTACGTACCAGAACCACCCGCTTGTCCCAGTCTGAACCCAATCCCGAGAGCGTGCTGTAGGCAAGTTTGAGGTACGAATCTGAATCTGCAACTGCCGTGATGCGCGGGCGGAAAGTTTGGCTATTCATTTATCCGTTGAGCTCCAATGAAGAGGAAAGATGCGTACGTAGTTGTGGGGAAGCCGTCGGTTTCCACCAGGGTTCCGGCACAGGTTTTCCTATGATGCGTACACCGGTGGTTCCCAACAGCAGACGTAGCGATGGCAGTGCGGTCGACGGTAAGGCGCGGACCACCTGACCACGGCGTAGCGATCGCAGTCGCATTTCAATGGGAATCGTATGTTTTCGCACGCTGATCAATGGATGAGCATCTAATTCATGCAAAAAATCTGCTGTTTCACGACGATGCGGGAAGTACGCGACGGGTCCTTCCTCGGTGAGTTCAGAGAGCCACCGAAGATATGGTTTGATACGGATCAAACCATCGGCGGCCAGCGCCGAACCTATAGCGATAGTTGGTTCATGGATTGGCTCGCCCACCGGTTGCGTCGCCAACCATTCAAAGCTGTGGCCTTCAAGATTCCCGCCCAAGGCCCTGAACTTCTTTGCAACGTCATGCTCGATCGGCAAGGCAGTAAAAACCAGCAGTCGGGAGGCCCGTGCCAGCGCTCTTAAGCGCCACCAACTAGCTAAACCAAGTGCTCGTCGCGTTGCTCCGGCCTGTGATCGAGGCCGGATCAGGGGGATTGGGTCGTCGCTGACTAATGCCTTGAGCAATCCGAGCGTTGCTAAACCATCATCGATAATTATTAGCTCACCGGGTCCTAGCGGGCCGAGCAGGGTGCGTTGTACCTTGCCCGAATAGGCATCCCCAACCACCCAACGGTCCGCAGCAGAAGTTCCGGGTAGCGGCGGGTTGCGTGAGGGGTTGGCGAAGCTAATTCCATCGGGAGCCTGCGCCATGAGCGTTTGCAACGTTGCATCGAGCATGGTGCCCCCGCCGCGTGGGTAAATGGTGCTGGTGCGCCCCAGGAGCCCTGCGCCGTGTGCCTCCACCGCGGAGAGGAGCTGCAAGGGGGATTCAACCCAGACCTGGGCGTGACCAAAGCGTGGCCGTGCTACCGCATCCACCGCAACATGAGGTCTCATGGGTACTGGCCCGGACATTTAACTATCAACCCGATCAAGCTGGCGACGTAGAAAGCGTAGAGAGCGTTGCACACCGCGCTTGGCCACGCGCCGCAGGCGCCGAGGCAACTGCTGGGCCGCTAGTCGCCGGGACAACGTGCGTGGCGGCAAGGTATTGGGAAGCGCTAAGGAATGTAGCCTGCGTTGCTTGAAATACCTTGCCCGTTCCACCGGGTGCGTTTCAAGAAAGTGCTGAGTTTCCGTCCGCAATGAAGCCAGCCGTTGAGGTTGCATGGCATAGGAAATTGCGTTGATCAGTTCCTGTAATTGTTCTCCGGGCCGGAGATTTCGGGCATAGAGCGCGTCAACGATGCTCAAGGGGATCCTATTGCTGTTCTCGTACGGGGCTAGTTCCTTGAGCAGATTGGTGGTACCCAAGGCGCGTACCGGCATATCAAAGAGTTGGGAGCAGGTAGCAAGGGCCGTTGAAAAAGCACTGAAGATCATGAGGGGCTTGAGTTTCAAGGCAACGATCTCGGCGCCAAGGTCCCCGGCATAAATTTCTAAGTTGATACCCAGCTCGGCTGCGTGTTCAAGCAAACGAAGTGCCGAGGTAGCCGATGCCGCAGGGTGGGGTTTGAAAAGTATGAGCTGGGCACCAATTTTTTTGGCTTCCACAAGCATCTGGCGGTGCAACTCAAGTTCCTGTGCCTCATCGAGTAGGCCGAGCCCACCCAAATATTGCCCCAAAATGAGGGCGCAGGAGGAGGAGCTTCCTCCGATACGTGCTAGCTGTTCATCAACGCAGCTATTCGCCAAAGACCTAAAAACCGTGGCCAGGTGAGCGGGGTTCATGGGGGAAAGATCCGGTGCCGCCTCATGCAGGAGCAAGGGCTTGAGTCCGGGGATCAGATCGGGGTAGATCAATGATTCAAGACGCTGCAGGATTGCCTGATCGATGCGGTTCCGGGTTGGTCCGTAGGACATAAGCCCATCGGCATGGATGAAAATTGGTGCATCATGAAAAATTCGACACAGCGCAATGGCGGGATTGACCTGAATCGATTCGACAACCAATTCGATGGGCTGGGATCCCAGCCCCCAATGCGAGCGCAAGAGCGTTTCCCACATGGGAAGCTCTTCGGTGCGTGGAGAAAATTGTTGAGGTCGTCGGGGCCACAACAATTCGCCCAGATCCACGACGCGATCAAAACGGGTGCTAAGTTGTGCAAAGCCGGGGGACTGGGTGATGGGCGTGGTAATTTCCGGGATCTGTGATCCATCGGCCAAGACCAGCACACGTTCGCCACGAGTTGCTGGCAGTGCCCCGGAATCGATCATGGCAACTAACGAGGCAACTTGGTAGGCGGTGGATGCCGCGATGAGCTGAATCATGCGTGGCTCCGTTCCATCCGTGTATATCCGGCGGGCATCAGCGAGCGCAATAGTGCAGCACGTTTCCCGTCGAGTGCGGTGAATGCCGCGTGTAGTTCATCGGCCGGCAGCTCGAGGAAAAGTTCTTTAATGCGTAGCGCGAGATCGGTGGAAACCTCGGCAGACATATTGTTGCGTCGGGATAGATGGTGGGCGCAGATGGCAAGGAATTGGCGGATGGCCTTGGGCCAGAAACGGGCAGCTTCCAGGTCTTTTGCCACGACGTTAAACGTCAACCTGTAAGCCTGGATGAAGTCCAGCTGCCGGATATCGAAAATTTGCGTCAGTGAGGTTGCTATCCCTCGTCGGTACATGACTCCTGGGGCGTTGCTAATTGCGAAGGAATCACAATTCAGATGCAGGTTCCAGATCCAGGCCCGGTCTTCGGCGGTATGTAACCCCGCGGGGAAATTCAGCAGGCCACGCTCGGCAACGCGACGTTGGAACATCCCTGCCCACGCATAGGGGTAATCGACCATGGACGAGGCATGATCCGGAAGGATTGACTCGCGTGGGTCTAATACGACGCCGCGGCGAGCCTGTGGGGTGCGGTGCAGCACGCGGGTTCCTCCGGTGACCCGAATATGGTCGGTGCGCACAAAATCGACGTCTAGGGCTTCGAGCTCTTCGCTGCAACGAGCAAGCTGTCCGGGGGCAAACCAATCGTCCCCGTCCAGGAAGGCAATATGTGGTGCCGTGGAGGCTGCTAGGCCCTGATTACGGGCCGTTGCCAGCCCGCGGGCCGTGTCATTGCGGATAATCTGTAAATCCGGGAGACGATCCCGGAACTGGGCGGCGAGCTCCCCGGTACCATCGCAGGATCCATCATCGATCACCAGTACCTCGAGGCGATGCAGATCTGTCACTTGGCGTTCCAAACTCGCCAGCGAGTCCTGGATGAAGGGGGCCTGATCCTTAGCCGGAATAATGACGCTGATGCGTCCGGGTAATTGCTGCATGGGGATGAACGGTTTTCCTAAGATGAAGGGAAAGTGAGCGGCCGGGGATCACCAGGAATGACTGGTGATCCCCGGCCGCTCATGGGTGCCTTGCGGTGCGCTACTTAGGCGTCGACGCGGCGCAGTCGGCTCAGCGGTGCCAGCTCGCCCGGGAAGACGCGCTTGACGCCGTCACCCATGGCCTGCTCGAGGATGCGGATGTCGCGGATCAGTGCCTCGAAGCCCTTGGGCTCCAGCGAGGAGGCCTGGTCCGAGCCCCACATGGTGCGGTCAAGGGTGATGTGGCGTTCGACGGTGACGGCGCCCAGTGCGACGGCCGCCAGCGAGATCTGCAGGCCGCGCTCGTGCCCCGAGTAACCCACGGGCACCTGGTAGCGCTCCTGCAGCGTGGTGATCATGCGCAGGTTGGCTTCTTCGGGAGGCAGTGGGTAGGTGGAGGTAGCGTGCATCAGAACCAAGTTGTTGGTGCCCAGGGTTTCCACGGCCTTGTCGATCTGCTCGATCGTTGACATGCCGGTGGAGAGGATGATTGGCTTGCCGGTTTCAGATAGTGCCTTGAGCAATTCGATATCGGTGACCGAGGCCGAGGCGACCTTGTGGGTCACCGCACCCTGATCCTCCATGAACTCGACCGAGGGAACGTCCCATGGGGAGGCGAAGGCATGCAGGCCCTGGGATGCCGCGTAGCGGATCAGTTCCTTGTACTGGGCTGCATCAAATTCAACGCGGTAGCGGTAGTCCATGTAGGTCATCTCGCCCCACGGGGTGGAACGGATCTTATCGCGCATGTCCATCGGGGTGGAGATCTCAGGGGTGCGCTTCTGGAACTTCACGGCGTTGGCGCCGGCCTTGGCCGAGACATCGATCAGCTGCTTGGCGATCTCCATGTCGCCGTTGTGGTTGATGCCGATCTCGCCGATCACGTAGACCTGCTGTCCGGCACCAAGAAGCTGGTTGCCGATTGCGACGGGTGAAGATTCAAGGGTGGTGATGCTCATGATTGATGCCTTTCGTGAAACGCCCGGACCGTTGGGTGTGTTTGGTTGAAGGCCGCGGGGCAGTGGATGAAAACTATTTAGTTAAACTTTGTTCGGGGTCCTTTAGCGGACCAACGCCGGTTCCTGCAGCAGGACTGCAGCGCCGGAATCTTGTGGGGTAGTGCGGGTTTCTAGGATGAGTTCGGCAACTTCGCGAACCGCTCCATGACCGCCACATTTTGTGAGTGTGTGCCGTGCCGCTCGTAGCACCGTGGGGTGAGCGTCGGCGACAGCAAGTGGCCAGCCGACGACGTTCATTGCGGCAAGATCATTGACGTCGTTTCCCAGGTAGGCGACGCGTGCGGGATTGAGCCCATGCTCTGCCATCCACTGGGTGAGGATTGCTGCCTTATCCGTGGTTCCTTGCACCGCGTCAATGCCTAGTTTTGCGGCGCGGGCGGAAACTACCGGGTTAGTTTCACTTGAGAGGATCATCAGATGGATCCCGGCCTTGCGGAGCAGAGAAATCCCCATGCCGTCCCCGCGTGAAACCCTTACCGATTCGATGCCATCCTGGCTTAGATAGGCGGTGTCCGCGGTGTGGACTCCATCAAAGTCGGTGACTAACGCATCGACGTCAAGAGCTGCTGCGGAGGCAGACTTTGAATCTTGCCACCTAGCGAAGTCCAGATCAGCCTCGGTATCGATGTCGATCCCATGAGCCTGCGGAACATGCGCCAGAGCCAAGGAGCCGAAGAACCGGTGCTCGGCCTCGATAAATCCGGCGGTATCCATGACGTAGAAGGCTCCGGTTTCACGGAAGCGTGGTTCCCGGTCTTGGCGGCGAGGTCGCCGGGTTTCGTCGTGACCTATTGCGTGGGCGGCACCTGTTTCATCACTGCCCCAATGGAATCCATGATCCGGGACCACCGAGAAGCTGACATCTGCGTCGCGCATCGCGACTGTCGCAATGGCTTGGTGAAGATCGGCAGGATCAATCAGTGGGGAGGTGCACTGGATGAAAACCGTAATTTGTGGGAGTACGTCCAGAGTGCTCAGGGCATGTAACAGCACCGATTCGCTACTAGCGGTATCACCGGCAATCGTTGCCGGGCGGTCGATAACTGTTGCACCGTGGGCCAGCGCCTCTGCCTTGATATCCGGGTGATCCGTGCTGACCACAACGTCGCTAACTGACGGTGTGGAAAGAGCGGATTCAATGGCCCGGGCCAACAAGGTTTGGCCGCCGATCCTGCGCAGGTTTTTGAGCGGGATGCCCTTGGAACCACCCCGTGCCGGGATGATGACTAAGGTTTTCGCTTCACTGTTCGTGCTCACAACTAAGGACGCTATAGGCGCAAAATGACCTCTAACCCGCCATTAGGTTAACGGTAAGAGACCAGTGGGAAACATCCTCAAGTGGAACTACTTCGCGTCGGTGCCCGAGAGCAGCCACCATCCCTAGTGGCTCCAGGGGTGGTGACTGCTCTCGGGCACCGGGTATCTATGATGGAAAGAGCACGTACTCAAAGACGAAGTAGGGAATACAGTGAGTGAAAAACCTCTGGTAGATCCATTGGCGCTAGAGAACCAGGTCTGTTTCGCTCTGTCGTTGGCATCGCGAAGCGTGATTGCCGCATATAAGCCGGTGCTTGAACCATTGGGTTTAACCCATCCGCAGTATTTGGTCATGCTGACGCTGTGGGAGCACGAACCGCTGTCCATTAAAGAGTTAAGTGTTCTGTTGCATTTAGATCCGGGAACCCTCTCTCCGCTGGTCAAGCGCATTGAGGCATTGGGCTTTGTGGTGCGGCGGCGGAGTGCCACAGATGAGCGTTTGCTGGAAATTGCGTTGACCCAGAAGGGGCATGATGCGCGGCAGTTAGCCCTTTCGGTCCCCAAGGAGATGATGCGACGCCTGGATATGGGTGTCGAGGAGCTGGCGAGCCTTCACGCAAGTATGAAGAAAGTTATTGGCGCGGCTCTGCACATTCAAGACTAAGTGGATTTTTCGAAATACGTGAGCCGCAAGAAATTAGTTAGTGCACCAATCGTTGGGCTACAATTCAAGTAATATTCCCGGTGATTCCGGGCTTTAACCGTCGGATTGTCACCTACCTAGAAGGAAGCGTCACAGCTCATGAGCGACAAACGTTTACCGATTATCGAAGACATCACGGGGCTTAGCCGTGGTTACCGTTTCCGCTGGCGACTGCAATTTTTGGGCTTCTCTATTTTTGGCCCCGCAGATCAGCGCCCCAGCCGTGATCCACGTGAACGATTGAAGGTTGATCGGGCTCGACGAGTCTTACGTGCCCACGAACTTGCTGGTACGCAGGCTCCCGACGACGTCATCTTTGTTGCCAACCGATAATACGCAGGAGCAACACAACCTCGATAACTGGGGCCGGGCAGATTTTTCCGCCCGGCCCCAGTGGCCTTAACCATCATTTTTCTCGCCTTAGAATCTGCCGATCAAGCTGGATACTGGGCTGCGCAAGACCCAAAACCTGCCATTTTGAGGAATTTATGTGTCAACACTCAAGGTTTTCCCAGTAAGTGCGCACAGCTGAGGGTCCGCTGATGGGGGACTAACGGTCAAAAAGCGTGTTAACCAGCGGTAAATCTCAAAGAGTGATCTAGTTCCCCGTGGGGTTGCTCACTGGTCATTTCCGCGTGTTATCGGCTGTATTTGCAGGTCAGCTAACAAAAATGCGCACCTTATACCCGATTATTGGTGCCAAATCGTGCACAACGGTAACTTTCGTTTAGGTTTCTTCAGGTTTCCTCGCCTATGATTACTCACGATTCCAGCATCAACAGCAAAGGTATGGCCATGGCCCAGGACTATGACGAAGTACGACCAGACGTAGCCGAGGCGTCCGAGAAGACCCTTCAGCAGGTCCAGAGCATGGATGCCCCGACCGCAAAGAGTGTCCAGTCTGACCTTGAAGAGGTCGACCACTCAGAAGGTCAGGAACTGCCCGGCGCAATCGTTCTTGACGAACTCGTTGTTGAGGTTATTCCGGAAGCGGAAGACGAATTCACCTGTGGCTCATGCTTCTTGGTACGTCACCGCAGCCAGGTAGCTCTCGAAAAGAATGGCATGAAGTTCTGCCGCGAGTGCGAAGGCTAAATTTTCGCAAAGTCTTTATCATCATGAGCGTCGCGCAAGCGGTTGCCTCACGGTGAGTTGTAACTGTGGGTCGGACCGCCGGGGGAACTCGAAGGTCCGACCCACAGTCATTTCACGGGGTGTTCAGTACCGAAGGTAACCGCATCGCTAATGCATTGTTCCCCGTACCAAATGCAATAACCACCTCGGGAACAGGGTGCGCAAAGACCATCGGATAATCGACTTCCCCTAGTTCAGGGTTTGGCCGATAGACCAGCGACTCTTCCTCGAGCTCAAAAGAAGAGCTGACCCGCTCATTGTTTCCACGCGGATCCAATCGGCGCCACTGCCCATTAACATGCACGGCTACGAGCCCATGAATTACGTGCCCACGCTCGGTGGCAAGGCGTTGGTAGCAAAACCCCGTGGGAATACCTTCGCTACGCAGGAGGGCAGCGAGCAAATGTGATTTTGCGTAGCAAAGGCCGACTCCCGCAACTAAGACTTCGGTAGCAGTGAAGGTAACTCGAGGATCTGCAACATCAAATGAGTGATTAATACGGTCGCGAACCCACTCGAACGCAGCTTTCAAAAAAGCAAGATCCTCGGGGTTGTTGGTTCGAAGCTGGCGTGCAAGACCAACGATCTCGGATGCGGAGGCCTGCACTATCGAATCACTCACCAAGTACGGTTCTAAATTCATCGCTATCGGGGAGCTCCACGTCATGACACCATTCTTCTGACAGCGCGGTGAGCAACCAACTTTTCCCAGCTGCATGACTTTGAACCCAGAAACCCCTAGCTTCAAAAACTCATCAGTGCTCACCCCTATGGTCTGCAGCTTCAGGGTGGCAGACTTGCTCGGGTAGAGAACTAGTCGTCTGCCAGGAGCACATGATGCAAGCAAAAGATGCCCTAGAACCCGCAGCACTCATGGAGAAGCTGACTCAGCTCCCGGATTGGAGATACGGGCGGGGTTCACTGCGCACGGTGCTGAAATGCGAAACCTCCGAAGCCGCACTGTCCCTGTTCGCAGCCATTGGCGAGTTAGCGCAGCAGGCAAACCACCACCCGGATGTTGATTGGCGCTATAACACCTTGTTCGTGACGCTTACATCCCATGATGTGGGTTCTCGAGTCACCGGCCGCGACACTTCGCTAGCTCAGGAGATCTCCGCACACTCCGTGAAACATGGGGCCAAAGCTCATCCAGATTTGATTCGCACGGTAGAAATAGCAATCGATACCGATGCACCCCAAGAAATCTCCAGCATGTGGAAAACCGCATTGGGATACCGTGAATTGGCCGATGGCTCACTTGTCGACCCGTCAGGCCGTGGCCCAGCAATTTGGTTTCAAGAAACTGAAACGCCAAACCCCAATAGGCTCCACCTCGATATAACTATTCCTTTTGATCAGAGTGCAAAGACCCTTGAAGCGTTGGGGCAGTCGGGTGCAATTCTTGATTCGCACAGCGCACCACAATTTGTCGTTGCCACGGATCATCAGGGAAACCGGTTATGTATTTGCACCGAGCAGGAAGAGAAACGGCGTAGTGAGTTAGTCGAGGGCTCCAATTTCTTGCTTGAGTAGTGATATTTGTTCTTCAACATTCCGTCGTTCGGAAACTGTGAATCGACGGACCTGCATATCAAGAACTACGCGTGCTCGCATGTCACCAACTCCAAGAAGTTCCTTGAGCGCTGCTAGAGCTTCTACGTGACTTTCGGTGTTTTCAATTGCTTGGAAAACTTCTTCATGTCTATCAATTGCCTGAATGATGACTTCCAATATCATGAGCGTCTCACGCTGATTTTGTAGTTCTTCTTCTGGTGTCATGGGCTCATCCTGCCACAGCTCCAGGACAAGCTGAATGGAACTACTTCAGCGTGGCTCCGGCCGCGTCTTACTCACGCAAATACGGAAAGTCGCTTAGAATCACCATGTTGGAATCCGACGCTACCGAAGTTTTCGGTAACAGGCCCGGCGTTCCTCCAAACGCTCGAAATCTTCATGCTTTAACTCCACACACCACCAGGAACCATCTTGCAACGAACCATGTTCAAGTCGACGATCCACCGCGCGACGATCACTTCCACTAATTCCAAGGGAATGGAATCGGTGATGATCGACGAGGATCTCTTGAGCCTGGCAGATATTCTCCCCGGCGAGCTGGTCCTCGTGGTCAATACCGCTACCGGCGCTCGGGTACGTTCTCATGCGCTTGCAGCAAAGGCAGGCTCCGGAACGCTGAAGGTCAACGGAACCGCTACTCGGCTACTCTCGGTAGGAGACATCATCAGCGTCTTCACCCACGCCAGCATGGATGACGCGGAAGCCAAGAACTTTGAACCGGTGATGGTGCACGTCAGCAATAAGAACAAGGCAGTGCGCCCGGGGGTGGAACCGGTTGATGATGCTACCGACGGCCTCTACACACCTCCCTTCGCAATATTTACCGAATAGCGAGTCATACATGCCCTTAAACGGCTTGGACGACTTTTTGCTCGTGCCTTCGGTGCACGCCATGGCTACCCACGCACCCTTTAAGATGATCGTTTGTAGCTACTGATTCCTAGCTGTTAGTTCGTCAGTATCGGGTACTTCCCGGCATGATAGTGACCATGGACAACACCGCACCACAGCCTTGGGTTAAGAACTACCAGCCGGGGGTCCCGGCAGAGATTGAACTACCCACCGAATCCCTCAGCAAGATGTTTGAACGTTCCGTTGCTGAGGCAGGGGAACTCCCGGCAACAGAATTTTTTGGGCGTCGTGTCAGTTACCGCGAGCTCGGTGACCAGGTGGCTCGTGCCGCCGAAGGATTGCGCAAACTTGGCGTGCGTGCCGGAGATCGTGTGGCACTGATCCTGCCCAACTGCCCGCAACATGTTGTTGCCTTCTATGCGGTGTTGCGTTTGGGCGCCGTGGTTGTTGAACACAACCCGCTCTACACCTCGCGGGAACTTCGTCATCAGTTCGAGGATCATCAGGCACGCGTTGTCATAGCCTGGGACAAGGCGGTTGCTGCGGTACGTGAGTTCCCGCAGGACGTTCAGCTGGATCAGGTGATCTCGGTGAATCTTCTCGAAGCATTCCCGACCATCAAACGTATTGCCTTGAATTTACCGGTGAAGAAGCTTCGCGAGACCAAGGCTTCACTTAGTGCAGCCGCACCCGGAACTATCCCCTTCCGCGACTTGTTGAAATCCGCCCGCTTGGATCCAAACCACCCGCTCCCGAGCGTGGGCGACCTTGCGGTAATTCAGTACACCTCGGGCACCACCGGGGCACCCAAGGGTGCAATGCTCACGCACTACAACCTGTATTCGAACGCGCTGCAGGGGGAAGCATGGATGGAAGGAGCTAAGGAGCGCGAAGAAATTCTTTACGCGATTCTTCCCATGTTCCATGCCTTTGGCATGACGCTGTACCTGACCTTTGGAATCAAGAAGCAGGGATTACTGGTACTCTTCCCGAAATTTGATCCTGAGCTGATCTTAGAAGCAATGAAAAAGTCTCCGGCCACCGTGTATTGCGCGGTTCCGCCAATTTACGAGCGAACAGCCATGGCAGCGAAGGAAGCCGGGGTTTCCCTGCGCTCGGCCAAGTACTGTATTTCTGGTGCCATGAATCTTCCGGATCACGTGGTTGAGTTGTGGGAATCGGTTTCCGGTGGTCTTCTCGTTGAAGGCTATGGAATGACCGAGTCCTCACCCGTGGCACTTGGAAACCCTTTCCACCTCACACGTCGCAACGGCACCATTGGAGTTCCGTTTCCTTCAACACTGATGAAGGTCGTAGAGCTGGATGATCCAAGTGTCGAGGTTGACCAGGGGGAGCCGGGTGAATTATTGCTCAAGGGTCCCCAGGTGTTTTCCGGCTATTGGAATAATCCCGAAGAAACCGCCAAGACACTTACTCACGATGGATGGTTGCGTACTGGCGATGTAGTCACCGTCGATACCGATGGTTTTACAACTATCGTTGACCGGGCCAAGGAATTGATCATCACCGGTGGTTTCAATGTGGCTCCAACAGAAGTTGAAACTGTGCTGCGCGGACACCCAGATGTGCGTGATGCAGCAGTGTTCGGTAAGAGCCTTGAACGTGGCGGCGAAATGGTAGTTGCCGCTGTTGAACTTGAGCCCGGTGTTGAGCTTGACGAGGCAGCCCTGCGGGAGCATTGCCGTGCGCAGTTGGCCGGTTATAAGGTGCCTAAACGCATCGTTGCGGTCCAGGACTTGCCTCGATCGCTACTTGGAAAGATTCTGCGCAAACAGATCCGTGAAGAGGTAACGCCCAAGCTGTAAATCGGGATCTCGTTTTGGGTACTTGAATTTTCGTTTTTCATTCAAGAGCTTGTGTGGACAGCGTCGTTGTCCACACAAGCTCTTGAATTTTTGCTCGGCGGGTCACCGGCTCACCGTACTGCTCCGCGTTCACTCCACTTGCATGCCTGCCTGACGAGAGCGACCGCTTCATCTCGTTTTTCTGTCTCGCTGGCTCGGCTTCCGGCTCATAGAACCCCGACCAGAGTTCAATCCACTCTAGGTTCATTTCTTTTCTTGTCGACGATCTCGCATTTGAGAATCATCTAAAAAAATCAACATCTTATTAGTTCCTTGGACGGCCTGATCTCAATATGCTCAACAGGACTAAGGTACTTGATGACCTATGCATATTCGCCTGAATAAAATTGATGATATTACACAAACAAACTTCTGATGACTTGATTACGGTTAATGGCTGTAACTAAGTCGTATTTTTTACAGAGCTTCTACAGATTAATATTCAACTTATTTTGCAATTAGTATATATTTTAATCGAGTTGGGCACGTGCAGGTAAAGTTTTATCGATTTGCGCTCACGTAATATTGCATGATATTTAGTCTATTTTAGACGCGTGGAAAAGCAGTTAAAAATTGATTTGAATCCTGTGCAGGAGCCTCAGTAAATGCTTCCATGTGCACCAAGTAATGATTAGTTTTCGTGTTGATTAAGTATGCAGACCATAATTTTAGTGCATTCAATGTGATCATCGAAACAAAATTGAAGGTGTGCTATTTGCTAAAGAATGGCATTGAATGCAGACGGAAGAAGTATCAGAGCGATTCCTGAGCTGGTGACTTAAGGACAATATCGCCAGGCACCTCAAAGTCATGAAGCGCCACGGCTTCGAGGCCAGTGCGAACTGCTGGTTAGTATGAAGCCCATGAACGACGTCATGACTCTGCGATTCCTTGCCGCCCCTACGGATGTCTCCGAAGATGGGATCACCGTTCAAGCCGGTCGCGTGCTCGAATGGATCGACAAGGCAGGCTATGCCTGCGCCGTGGGCTACTCGGGTGGCTACTGCGTCACTGCATATGTTGGAAATGTTCATTTCACCCGACCCATTAACAACGGTGACCTGATTGAGGTCACCGCCCGCATCGTGCATACCGGGCGAAGCAGCATGCAGGTAGTTGTCACAGTCGATGCAGCACATATTAGCGAGCGCATTTTCCGTCCCGCAATGGACTGCATCTTGGTATTCGTCGCGATGGATGAGAACGGAAAACCCAAACAAATCCCGGCCTTTGAACCTTCCGATCCGGAAACCGTTGCCTTGGGTCTTGGCGCCTCAGCGCGCATTGCAGCCCGTGCTCAAATTCGCGATGCAATGCGCGAACAGGAGTACACCGATGCAGGAACTGCACCACGCGAAGTGTTTAGATTCTTGGCGGCACCCACCGATGTGAACTGGGGAGGAAACGCTCACGGTGGGATAGTGATGCGTTGGATTGATGAGGTGGCACGTGCCTGCGCCATGAGTTGGTGCACCAAGGACGCGGTTGCCGCGTACTCGGGCGGAATTCATTTCCTCTCCCCCATCCATATAGGGGATGTCGTTGAGCTCGAAGCCCGGCTGATACATACCGGCCCGCACTCTATGCATATTGCTGTGCATGTGCGAGCCAAGGACCCCAAGGGGAGCCAATGGCGTGACACCACTCAATGCATGACCATCTTTGTCACGCGCGACGAAACTGGCCATGCAGCCACGGTGCCACAGCTAACGCCACAGTCGGAAGAAGACATGAGGCTTGATGCCCACGCCATAGACCTCAAGCGCCGCCGCGGAGAACTCACTCCCATGCGCTTTACCGAAGCGCGCAAATACTGATCCGCCATATTGTGTTGCTCATTCACCAAGCGGCGGATGACATAGGCATGTGGGTTCAGAGTGATAACCACCCGACCAACTAGGGTGAATACCATGAGTCAAAGCACCAAACCCGGCCCACCCGGCCCTCGACTAGGACCAGTGCGCATTACGGTACCTAGCCGAAGCGACGCATTTTTGCGTAAATTCACCGAGATTATTGGTGGCCCGCTGGGTAGGCATTCGAGTCCCGGGAAGATCAGCCCCGGGTTCTTTACTGTCGAACGCGTACTAGTCATCCTCACGGTAATTGCGGCGCTTCTTGCCGTTGCTTCTAAGAACGCGTGCCGCATGAACGGCTGGGGTGGTACCAATGCCTATGCCTGGGCCTGTTATTCGGATTGGACCTCACTCTTTCACGCGCGGGGCTTTGCCGATAACCCCTTTGCACCATTTGCAACGGGTGCCGAGTTTGAGTACCCGGTTTTGATGTCTGTTGTTGCTTCGTTGACCGCTTGGATGATTCCCGCCGGTGAATACAACAGGGCACTTGCCTTCTATGACCTGAACTTCCTCATGGTGGTGGGCCTGTGGCTGGTAGTAGTCATTGCCACCGCGCGCACCGCTGGACGCCGCCCCTGGGACGCGGCAATGGTCGCGGTAGGACCAGGAATCATCCTTGCCTCAACTATTAACTGGGATATGTGGGCAGTAGCCTTCTTAGCCCTAGCAATGCTTGCTTGGTCCCGGAATAATCCATTTCTTGCCGGGGTGCTCATCGGTTTAGGAACCGCAATGAAGGTGTTTCCGATCCTCTTCTTTGGCGCGGTAATAGTTTTGGCCATCCGTTCCGGACGCTATAAACCATTGTGGGTTTCCCTTGGAGGCGCAGCGCTCTCCTGGGTAGCTGTAAATCTACCTCTGGCACTAGTGAACTTTGATGCGTGGAAACACTTTTTCACCTTCACAGAGGATCGTGGGGCTGGGTTATCCTCCTTCTGGCATATCTGGAACATCACCGCAGCAGTGGTTCCTGGCATGGGAAATATCGATGCAAGCCTGATTAACGCATTAGCCTTGGGGCTCTTTGCCGCCAGTTGTGCCGGAATCCTTTATCTAGGATTGCGAGCCCCGGTAGCACCACGCTTCAGCCAATTGGTGTTTTTGATAGTTGCAGCGTTCGTCCTTTTCAATAAGGTTTACTCGCCACAGTTTGTTGTTTGGCTTATCCCGCTGGCGGCGTTGGCATGGCCCAACTGGAAAGATTTCCTGATCTGGCAGCTATTCGAGGTGCTGCACTTTTGGGCCATTTGGATGTATCTTTACGCCTCCACAGCCGACATTAAACCCTCAAATACCTTCCCTACCGCTTTCTACGTACTGGCGGTTCTGGCGCACATAGTGGCCACCGCCTACCTGATGTACAGGGTCAGCGAATCAATGTTCAAACCCGAATTGGATCCGGTGCGACGCACTGGCCAACTCGACCCCCAGGCTGGCGCCTTTGCCGGAACCACAGATCACTTTGTTCTAGGAGTAAAACGTGGCGCATGATGCTGCAGTAATCGGAGCCGGACCCAACGGATTGGCCGCGGCACTGACCATGGCACGTGCCGGACTGAGCGTAAGGCTCATTGAACGCAACGCAACCGTGGGTGGGGCGGCCCGGACCGCCGAACTTGGGTACCCCGGAGCCATTCACGATCTGGGATCGGCCGTCCATCCGATGTCATTGGTCTCCCCATTCTTTGAGCTCATAGGGCTACGCGATGCAGTTGATTTCATAGTCCCGGAGATTTCCTTTGCGCATCCACTGGCCGACGGTAGGGCTGGAATTGCTTACCGCGATTTGGAACGCACCGTCAAAGAGCTCGGGGCGCAAGGAACTGGCTACCAACGGGTCTTTGGCCCGGTAGTCGACCGCGTTAACGGCACAGCAGATACGTTGCTGAATCCACTGCTTCGCCTGCCGAGGCACCCGATAGCACTCGCGGTCTTTGGTATGCGTGCGCTCCAGCTCATGGTTCCTGGCCTCGGTACTGGGGAACTTGCCGCAGCAATGATCGCCGGCTGTGGTGCACACACCGCAGGTGGTGGACGTGGCCCGGCAGCTTCCGGAGCAGGGCTATTCCTGGGTGCCACCGCCCATGCGGGGGGCTGGCCCATCCCGCGCGGGGGCTCTCAAGCGATCTCCGATGCGATGGCCGCGATGTTTACCGCTGCCGGCGGCAGTATTGAGCTGGACACCGAAATAACCAATATTGCCCAGATCAGCGAAAAAACAGTCCTCTTTGATACTTCCCCGGAGGCCTTATCAAAGATTGCCGGGGACAGACTCCCGCAGAAGTACCGCAAAACCCTTGAAACTACTCGCCGAGCCCCGGGCTCATGCCTGATTCACTATGTATTAAACTCACCGGTGCCATGGCGAAACCCAGAGATCGCTGGTGCCGGAACTATTCATTTAGGTGGCACTGCCAAGGAAATTGGTCGCCAAGAACGCATAGTTCGCACCCAGATTTCCGATGCGCCCTATGCGATTGTTTCCCAGCCAAGCACCTTTGATGACTCACGAGCTCCGGTAGGGAAACATGTGTTGTGGGCATACTGCCATGTACCCAACGGGGATCCTCGCGACATGAGCGCCATCATGAACAAGATGATTGAAGATGTCGCACCCGGTTTCATTGACACGATCGAGTATTCGGAAGCGGTGACAGCACCGGGTCTCGCCGCTCAGAACCCGAACCTCGTGGGCGGGGATCTATCCGGTGGCATGACCGACATCTCGGGAATGTTGGCTAGACCAACGCTATCTGCAGACCCATGGCGCACCCCGAGTGCCGGACTTTACCTGGCGTCAAGCTCAACCCCGCCGGGACCGGCGGTCCACGGAATGAACGGATATCTTGCGGCTCGCAGTGCATTGCGCCACGAATTTGGGATTATGCGGTAGGTCGTGTGAAGCGGGAGCACGGAAGAGTTCCGGCGTGAGGAACAAGCGGTGGGCACACCGTGCCTCAACCATTTGGTGGAGCCAAAGAACCCACGTACGGCGCTACGCTGGGTGATGTGACGAATCCTGCCCAACAACCACAACTAGTAATATCCCCTGAACCATTAGAGACGCAGGGCGGCCCGGCCGGCGAGATGGTGCTGCGTGTGCTGCGCATAGGACTGCACGTTGGTTTTGCAGTGCTGCTAGCCGTCGGGTTCTTACGCGTGCTGCAATCCGAATCGAGCGTGCTGGTACGTATCTGGGCCGCAATTCTTACGTTTTTGCTTGCAGCACTGTATTTGGTAGGAACCATTGAAGAAAAACGTCACACAACCGGGCGAGCACCCAGCAAGGTTCCTTGGGCCAAATGGTGGCTCGGCGGGGTAGTGATCCTGTGGATAACGCTGCTTTACCTAAACGCAGACTATTCGTGGTTGGCCTTCCCCTTGTTCTTCCTGCACCTGCATATCTTGGGACACCGACATTCACTTTTTGCTGTGGCACTGCTGACCGGTGCGGTGATCGCTGCAGGATGGTTCCACTCGGGAACCATTGCCCTTCCCCAGGTTCTTGGCCCGGTGGTTGGCGCGATTTTTGCCGTCATCATGGGAATGGCCTACCGAGCCCTTTACACCGAAGGCGTCAATCAACGCCTTGCCTTGGACGCTTTGCGTGCCACGCGTGCCGCGCTTGCCGAGGAACAACACCGAGCCGGAACTCTTGCCGAACGCACCCGACTGGCAAGGGAAATCCATGACACCCTCGCCCAAGGGCTCTCAAGTATTGTGCTGGTTTCCCGTGCCGCAACCGCGGCACTTGAAGCAGGAGATACCGCAGCGGCAGCCGAACGGCTCGAAACGATTGGTGCCACAGCATCTGAGAACCTGGCCGAGGCACGGGACTTTGTTGCAGACCTTTCCTCGCCTGGAGGCGGAGCAGGTTCGTTGGCCGGACGTCTACGTCGGCTGTGCGCCTCAACCGCCCGTACCGCTCAGGCCGCAGGCCAGGGATTCGAGGTTGCATTCCGCCAGGATGGCACCGCGATACCGCTGCCCGGTGAAATCTCGGCCGCCATCTGGCGTGCTGCCCAATCGGGTCTTGCCAACATTGCTGCCCATGCACATGCAACACGTGCGGTACTAAGTCTGGGCTACCTCAATGACGCAATCACCCTAGACGTATTCGATGATGGGGAAGGGATGAACGCCGAACAGCTTCCCCAAAAACCCCGGCCCGATGGAACCGGCTACGGCCTAGCCGGGCTGCGTGAACGCTTAGCCCTGTTGGACGGCACGCTAGAAATTGAATCTTCTCCCGGGGAAGGAACCGTTTTAGCGGTCCGCATCCCCTTCTCCGATCAATCCGAAAGTAGTTCATGATGCCACAACTAAAAATCATGTTGGTAGACGATCATCCGGTGGTCCGGGCCGGGCTGCGAGCGGTACTCACCGAACAGGGCGGGCTTACGGTGCTTGCCGAAGCCGCCGATGGCGCGGCAGCGCTCGCCCAACTTGAACGCTTAGAAACCTTGGGCGAAAAAGTTGATGTGGTGCTCATGGACCTGCAGATGGATGGCATGGACGGGGTGAGCGCAACCACCAGAATTCGTGCCCTCGGGGGACCACCGGTGCTGATCCTGACAACTTATGATTCGGATGCCGATATCCGTGCAGCATTGGATGCCGGGGCGGCAGGCTACTTGCTCAAGGATGCACCACTTCCGGATGTGCTCGCGGCAGTCGAAGCAGCAGCGGCTGGTAAGCAGGTAATCTCCGCGGATATCGCTGCACGAATTAACCCAGAAACTCGTGCAAACACGACCGAACTGAGCCCACGCGAGCTAGAGCTAGTGCAGTTACTGGCCCGCGGTCAGACCAATAAGGAGATTGCAGCGGAGCTGTTTATTTCCCAATCCACCGTCAAAACCCACCTGATCCATATTTATGACAAGCTTGCTGTCGATAACCGCACCGCAGCCATCGATAGGGCACGGGCTAATCGGTTGATTCGCTAAGGCGTCCTTTATTCGATTATGGGTTGCGAGTATGAAACAGTGGCTGGTCGTCGATTCTCCACCGTCAATACGTAGCCTTGATGTTACTTCTCAGTGCAGTACGTTTTACGGACGAATGCTGGGGCTGATTCTGCGGATTCTGATGGCTTTAATGAGCAATCTAAGATTCCGAATTCACTGTTATTCCAGGTGTAGAGTTCACCAAAAGTGAATTGGTTTTCGCACCCCATGCTGAACGGGATGGTCAGTGGCTTAAAAGCACTGAAGCCAAGAAGCACACTGGATTCCTTAACGCTTCGAAGACTATTCCAAATTTGATCGGGGCCACCAATCTCACCAGAAACTGGCGCTTCTAGAGCATCAGAAATTTGTTGGTTGAATCTGGCACCGTTAGGTATTTCCACATCAAAACTGAGCGACATCGAATGAGTCTCATCATGTAATAACGTCTCTTCGATCAGGCCCGACCTCGTATCCCGCTCGGCCAACGTGATGATCTTCCACTGCGACTTGACTGGTTTGCCCGGCTTGATCACCGGATCGGTACAAGCATTCCACTCATCTTCGGGTGAATGAGGTGTCACGGAGTCCGGCGGAAAATTGAGCGCAGATTCAAAGGCCGAGACGGAGGATGCGCTCGGTTCGGGGGAATCCAAGGGGACACAACCAGCCAGCAATAAAGATACTGACCAGATGGTCGCGATCTTCAGAAATTTACTGCGAATGCTGTTGGATTTCTGTGCTTGGAGAGCCATGGGAAACCTCCTCTCATTTCACCTCTTGGCCAAGACAGTACCCTGCTCAGTGCTGAAAGTGGGTAACGAACTAGCAGTTGGGGGTGTTGCCGCATTTATGAAAGAACTGCAGCAACTCACGAGCCTGATGCCCAGGTACTCGCCGGCTGAAAGCGTTATGAAGTTATTGAGCCGGGGGAGGACCCCAGCCTTGAGGCTGCGGCCAGTAATACTGTGGTGCTTGGTGAACGATCGGCGCCGGAGGAGTCGAACGGCGCTCAATATTATTTTTATTGGCCAACCACACAACTACCGCAACAAAGATCAATGTGGTGATGATCGAAGCGATTAAACTTGGCAGATTGCTTTCGGAAGATGAAACATCAACAAGACCAATGGCACCAAGTGCAAAGATCACCGAGTTATTCACCACGTGCAAGGCGATTGCGGCTTCCAGTCCACCGGTGCGCCAGGCCAACCAACCGGCGGCAATTGCGAAGAACCCTACATCAAGTTGTCCGTAAATGTCATACATGTGCCCGGCCATGAAGAACGGAACCGGGATCAAAATAGCGAAGGCCGGGTGCCGTAGCCAGCTACCTAGCAATTGCATCAGGTATCCGCGGAAAATATACTCCTCGGCGGTTGCCTGAAACGGAACGAGCAACAAGGTCAGGATGAGCAGAAGCCACATATTAGGTGCCGCAAAATCCGGTTCAAAGGGAATTCCACTGGCGGTATCCACACCAAAGGAAAGTGCAAGGCTCAACGTCAGGATGCTCAACGCAACGAGCATGCACTTACCCAACCAGCCCCAGCGCATTTTTCCGGTGACGGAGGTGAGCGTTCCAACCTTCTGTACATTCATGATGCGTGTGGCAATCAAAATGGTGGGCAACAAGAGGATGAGCGAGATCATCGTAAAGGCGAAAATACCCGGGTCTGACATATCGATGGTGTCCGGGGAGAGCGCCATCTCATTAAACTTCTGGTTTAATGCGGGATCGTCTATGACTGCGACCATAAAGATAATTGTCGTGATTATGGAAGCACCAATGTATAGACCAAGCGCAATCAGCCCGACCATGACCGGCTTCCACCAGCGATACGTCGCATAGGTACGCGTCAAACGATGATAGTCAAGTGGCTCCGCCGGGCGCTGCTGCACGGGTGGGTACACCGGGTACATAGGCGACGGAGGCTGCAGATGGCTTTGGGGAAGCGGGTATTGCGGATAGCTGCTCATGCACTAATTCTTTCCCAGCAAACCGGGAAAACCATGCATCGCAAGGACGATCTTTCCCCTCGTCTGAGGGCAGCCCTAATTGGTCCTTTCGGTCGATACTCCCAGACACCGCAGCTAGATAGCCTTGGATGTATGAGCGTTTCATTGCAGTTGCCGACACGGCCGACCTGGATCCGTACCTTGTGGGCACATTCCTGGCGCATGCTGCTGGCTTTTGTTTTGGGATTCGTATTTTTCGGCTTCACCTATGAGCAGTTCCTAGATGTGCCGGCGAATAGAGAACCGAGCCTCATCGATGCACGGATCTTCTTGGATCTGCTCTGTGGCTTGTTGGCTCTGGGACTTTATCCGCTTCGGCATCGATTCCCCGTGCCGATTGTTGGAACCATCGTATTGCTTTCAACATTCTCTGTCTTCTCGGCAGCAACTACGGCACTTGCCCTAGTTTCCTTGACGATCCGTCGAAAACCACTTGAGATATCAATAGTTTTCGTTCTTGCCTTTTGCGCTGGAATGACCGGCGAATTATTAATGCCACTGGGTGAGCCGTTGCCGTGGTGGCAGAATGCCATTGTGATGGTTGTGGTGCTTGCGCTCAACTTGATGATTGGCCTGTATGTCGGTGGTCGCCGCCAACTCTTTCAGAGCCTGCAGGAACAAGCCATGAGCGCGCAGCGTGAGGAACAAGCTCGCATGCAGGGTGCACGCGCGGGGGAACGCACACGCATTGCCCGCGAGATGCATGATGTGTTGGCCCACCGACTCTCTCTTGTTGCCTTGCATGCCGGGGCCCTTGAATATCGGAGTGATCTAACACCCGCCGAAACTCGTGAAGCTGCCGGAGTGATCAGGCAGAACGCACATTTGGCGCTGGGTGAATTACGCGACGTGTTGGGTATGCTGCGTGATCCGAACACACTATTTGCCGATGAACATGACAGGCCACAGCCAACGCTTGCCGAGCTTCCCGGATTGATTGAGCAAAGCCGGGCCATTGGTACTCCTGCCGAATTCACCATCCAGCCCGGTCTTGAAGCAAAGCTTGCGTTGCTACCCGAAACCACCGGTAGACACATGTACCGGGTCATTCAAGAAGCGCTGACCAACGCACGACGTCATGCACCCGGAGAATCGGTCAACCTGATGCTCAGTGGTAAACCCGGCAAGGAAATCCGGATGAGGGCGAGTAACCGACTGGCACCGAACCATTCGGAGACTAGAGCTCCAGAAGCCCTACCCAGCTCGGGGTTGGGGCTCGTGGGGCTGGGTGAACGCCTGCGTTTGGCGGGTGGGGACCTGATCCTCGACGATGCCATGAACGGGGAGTTTCACATGGAAGCATGGTTGCCATGGGAGAAATAGTTCAGCGTGTGAGAATCCTGCTGGTCGATGACGAAAATCTTGTCCGTGTGGGACTACGGATGATCCTTGAAGGGGATCCCGGCATCGAGGTGGTGGGCGAATGCGCAAACGGCCGTGACGCACTTGAAGCAGTCACCGATCTTGTTCCCGATCTGGTGCTCATGGATATCCGCATGCCCATCATGGACGGCTTGGAAGCCAGTGAGAAGCTCTTGACCCGCGACCCAGAGCTTAAAATTTTGATGCTTACCACCTTTAATACCGACCAAATGGTGCTCACCGCGCTGAAATCCGGGGTCAGCGGATTCTTACTCAAGGACACGCCACCGGCGGAGCTCGTTGCCTCGATTCATCGGGTCTCCGGCGGGCATACTGTGCTTTCCGAGGTGGTCACCAAACAACTTATTGCCGCAGCCTCACCGAGTCCAGAGGATTCACGCAAACGTGCGGCTATCGAAAAGCTTGCTCGCTTGACCGAACGTGAACGTGAGATTGCCTCGGCCATGGCCCGAGGTTTATCGAATGCGGAAATTGCCGGCACCATGTTTATTTCACTGGCCACGGTCAAAACCCATATTGGCAGGGTGCTAGAAAAACTCGACCTAGATAACCGGGTCCAGGTAGCCCTGTGTGTCTACGAATCTGAGTCCTAGACATAGAGCAGTGGGTCCCTTAGGGGATGGGTTCAGGGTTCACCCGTACGCCAAAAGATTGACGTTGGAACATTATAAGATCATCCGTTGGAGCGGCGACGTCGAGCTCGATGATCAGTAGCGTTAGATGCATGATCAGAGCAGAAGCATTGACCAAGGTATACGGCGCCAAGCGCGCAGTGGACGGCGTGACATTCACCGTTCAGCCCGGCAAGGTCACGGGCTTCCTGGGCCCGAACGGCGCAGGCAAATCAACAACCATGCGCATGATTGTCGGACTGGATCGCCCCACCGCGGGCACCGTCACCGTCAATGGCCGCAAGTACGCCGAACATTCAGCACCCCTGCGCGAGGTAGGTGCGTTGCTTGAAGCTAAATCGGTCCACAAATCCCGCAGCGCACGCACGCACCTGCGTGCACTTGCAGCAACTCACTCAATCCCGAACTCTCGAGTCGATGAGGTCATCGAACTCACCGGGCTTGGCGGCGTTGCCAAGAAGAAGGTCGGTGGCTTCTCACTGGGTATGGGCCAGCGCCTGGGAATTGCTGTTGCATTACTTGGTGATCCACAGACACTCCTCCTTGACGAACCGGTTAACGGTCTGGATCCAGAAGGCGTGTTGTGGATACGTAATCTCGCCCGCCATCAGGCCTCATTGGGTAAGACGGTATTCATTTCCTCGCACCTGATGAGTGAAATGGCGCTGACAGCCGATCACCTGATTGTCATTGGCCGTGGCCGGATCATTGCCGATGCACCCATCGAACAGATCATTGGCGGACAGAACCTGCCAACATCAAAGGTCAAGACCGACCAAGCTGAATCCCTCATGAACGCGCTGGCCGCCGAGCATGTCCAGCTCACTCGCCTGGATGCCGAAACGATTCAGGTCATTGGCTTGGAATCCCGCGTCATTGCCCAGCGCGCCCTTGATCAGCAGATCCTGGTGCATGAGCTGACTCCAATCAAGCAGTCATTGGAAGAGGCCTACATGGCATTGACCCAAAACGAAGTTGAATACCAATCCAACGTTGGCAGTAGCCAGCCAGTTGGCGCCATGGAAAGCAGGGCTTGAGATGAGTACCGCAGCAATGTCCCGTCCACGCTCGGCAACACCGGGTGCTGCTGGCGGCGGAAACGTCACCTTCTTTGGTGTTATGCGCAGTGAATTCATTAAATTCGCGTCTTTGCCATCCACCCTGATCTTGATCCTCTCGACGATGGCGGTCATGATCGGCTTTGCCGCACTGGGAACCTGGCTCTTCGGCAGCACGATGGATTCATTCTCAAGCCCTGAAATGACAGCGCAAATGGGGGACCTTAACGAGATCACTGCCTCTATGCCGGTCGGCGGACTCACGTTCGCCCAGCTGATCATCGGCTCGATGGCCGTCATGGTCATGAGCTCCGAATTCGCAACGGGTGCGGCCCGATCGACATTTGTTGCTGTTCCCCGGAGACAATTGGTGTTCTGGGCGAAGACACTGATGGTCACTGTCGTCTCCGCGCTTGTTGCCCTGATCTCGATCTTGGTTGGGTTTGTTGTGGCCAAGCCCATCGCGGACAACTACAGCATGGACCTGGAATTCACGTCTGCCGCGTTCCAACGGAATCTATGGTTTGGGATGCTTTACGTGGTGATGGTGTCCCTCATTGGCCTTTCACTGGGCAGCCTGCTACGCAACTCGGCAGGGGCCATCGTAGTACTTGCGGCACTCTTCTTTGTAGTGTCCGGTGCAGTAGCAGGGTTTAGCACCATGGTTTCATGGTTGGCCGACGCCATGCGATTCCTGCCAGACCATGCTGCGACTGCCCTCATGCAGGCTCCCGGCACCGAGGGTGCATTGGAAACCTGGCAGTCGGGATTGGTCGTTGCGGGCTGGATCGTTATCCCGCTGGCAGTCGCCGCGTTGGTGCTTCAGCGCCGCGATATCTAGATTCACCAGCGGTACTAGCTAAGCTCGGATCATGAGTAAATACCCGTCAAAGGAGGCCACTGGAAATCCGGAGGTCTCCTTTGACGAGCTTTCGGCCCAGCGAGTTGGACGCACCCGTTCCTGGATGCGTAGCAAACCACGCTGCGTCGATGTAGCTGTCATAGCCATTTATCTTTTACTTTCACTAACGAGCATCATCGACTCGGCACTCAGCCAGCATTGGGTGACCGTTGGATTGCTGCTGATCACCGGTATCCTGCTGTACTACAGGCGCCGCTGGCCCATGCTCATCCTCTTCCTCGTGGCCATCGTGGATAGCGGGGCAACATACTTTGACAATTCATATCAGGGCAATAGCGTCGGGCTTTGGATAGCCCTCTACACGGCAGCCACCCAATATGCCGCCCGACGCATGTTTGTCTTAACTTTCCTGATCAGCGCGCTTCAAGCCCTGATCTTTACGGCCATCGGGCTTCCAGGCATGTTCACCGCCTCGGATGTCGACCAACAAGCGCTCGCCGATTTAGGCGGCAAAACGGTCCTGACGATTCTTGTGCTTTCCTTCCTCATTGGCTCAAATATTTTCTTTGTTGCCATCGGTTCTGCGGTTCGAAACCACCGATTGCATGAAGCAGAACTGACCAACTGGGCGGCCCGGGTCGAAAACCTTGCCCAATTACGTGAACGCAATAGGATTGCCCGCGAAATGCATGACGTGGTTGCTCATTCACTATCGGTGATGATCGCACTTTCCGACGGCGCGGCAGTGGTGCTCAAGCGCGACCCACAACGTGCCGGCGAGGTGCTTGCCGAACTTTCGGCCACCGGACGCCACGCATTGGGAGATATGCGCAGGGTTATTGGTGTATTGCGCACCGGTGACGGCGCATCACTTGAACCCCAACCGGCAGGGGATTCGCTAGAAAAAATGCTTGACGGCTTTATCGTTGCCGGATTGCCATTGCGTTTTACTCAATCCGGGCCACCGCTGCCCAAGGATGCAACCTTCCAGCTCACGGTGCACAGAATAGTTCAAGAGTCCCTTACCAATGTGCTGCGCTACGGACGCAACGTGACCCGCGTGAATGTACTGATCGCTCGCGAAGGCGAAGACGTGTCGGTGAAGATCACCGACGATGGAACGCAAGTGGGACCACGTCGAGAAGGCGTTGGTTCAGCGCAAGGCATCCGTGGCATGAGCGAGCGTGCAGCACTCTTTGATGGAACCCTTGTTGCAGGTCCATCGTCCGAGGGCGGCTGGAGCGTTGTTGCAACCATGAAACTTCCACGTCCGACCGATTCCGGCACCACAACGCGAGCCAGCTCGGCAATCCAGATCCAGCAGAATTAGGAAAAATCATGAGCCCAGCAGATACTCCAGAGACCCTCGAAGGTACAAAAAAGCCGATTGGTGTGTTGCTCGTTGATGATCAGCCACTGCTACGCATGGGTTTTCGGCTCATCCTCGAAGGAGAGCCCGACCTAGAAATTTTGGGTGAAGCCTCCGATGGTGCCGAAGGCGTAAAAATGGCGCTCGAGTTGAAGCCAGATGTGGTGCTGATGGATGTGCGCATGCCTAATATGGACGGTATCGAGGCAACCAAACGCATCGCCGAACAGCTCTGCGGTACCAAGGTCATCATCCTCACCACCTTTGATCTTGACGAATATGCCTTCTCCGGACTGCAAGCCGGAGCCTCGGCCTTCCTGCTCAAGGATGTTGCCCCGGCGGAGCTCATCAACGCGGTGCGCCTGGTGGCAAGCGGAGATGCAGTGGTGGCTCCCCGGGTGACCGCCCGGTTGCTGGAGACATATGTTCGCGCCGGATCCCCGGCACGTGAAGCAACCCCTGCTCCCGAGCGAGACCCGTTGCTTGAAGACCTAACGCCCCGCGAACTTGAGGTACTCGGTGCCATGGCGGAAGGATTGTCGAATGCGGAAATCGCCCACAAATTTTTCCTGTCGGAGGCAACGGTCAAAACTCACGTGCGGAGAATTTTGACCAAACTTCATCTGCGTGACCGTGTCCAAGCAGTTGTTTATGCCTATGAGACGGGTCTTGTGATCCCTAGTCAGGGACTTGACTATTAAGGTAATCAGGCAATGAACAGCGAACTATTACGTAGTCCTTGGTTGCTCTTGGCGGTCGTGCTCATCGTTGTGGGATTTTTCTTGATCTCGGTTTTCTCGTGGCCAATTCTTGGGTGGGCTAGCATCGTCTGTGGAGTGATTTCGCTGGTAACAGCGGTTCTTCGCACCAGAACATAGCCTGCTCCCAGGCTTTGGGGATGCCACGAATTTTGGGTTCCACCATGTTTTACTCGTAGCCGGGCCAGTCTCCGGCTCAACAGCAAGGGAAGTATTTAATGCCCAGCGCAGCAGCACTAGAGCACATCAACGATCTCGCCTCCTTTGTGGCGGCTTCTCCGTCTTCGTTCCACGCCTCGGCCGAAGCCGCGCGCCGGTTATCAGCTGCCGGTTTCACTAAGTTACGAGAACACGATGCTTGGACACTGGCTACCGGAAAATACTTTGTGATCCGCGATGGCGCAATCATTGCCTGGGTGCAGCCGGAATCCGCGACGGCTACCAGCGGTTTTCATATTCTTGGATCGCACACCGACTCTCCATCGTTCAAGCTCAAGCCCAAGCCGACCACCGGTGCCCATGGCTGGTTGCAGGTGGGTGTAGAAGTCTATGGTGGACCGCTACTGAATTCGTGGCTTGACCGTGAACTGATTCTTGCTGGCCGTTTGGTGCTCAAGGACGGTACCCAGGTGCTGGCGCGCACCGCGCCCATGCTTCGTTTCCCACAGCTGGCCATCCACCTAGACCGCGGTGTTAATGACGGGTTGACCCTTGATAAGCAGGTGCACATGAACCCGGTTTGGGGGATTGGCAACCCCGCCGAGGCAGATGTCCTTGCGGTGCTGGCAGAATCCGCAGGCGTGGATGCATCCCAGATCGGCGGTTATGACGTGGTCATTGCCGATGCACAGCGCGGAGAAGTCTTTGGCGGGAACAATGAATTCTTTGCTTCCGGACGCCTGGATAACCTTTCCTCGGTACACGCATCGCTAGTTGCAATGATCGAACACGCTGAAAACGCTCAGGGTGAACATATCGCGCTGTTCGCGGCCTTCGATCACGAGGAAATTGGCTCGGAATCTCGGTCCGGCGCCTGCGGACCATTCCTACAAGACATCCTCGAACGCATCGGGCATGGCCTGGGTGGGAGTCTCGAAGATCGTCACCGCGCCTACGCGAATTCTTTCTGCCTCTCCGCGGATGCGGGGCACTCGGTACACCCCAACTATGCGGGTCGCCACGATCCGGCGAATCACCCGCTGCTGGGTAAGGGGCCACTCCTGAAGATCAATGCCAATCAGCGTTATGCAACGGATGGTATGGGGGCCGCGCTCTTCGCGAACCTTTGTGAACATGCGCAGGTGCCGTACCAGGAATTTGTCTCAAATAACCAGATGCCGTGCGGATCGACCATCGGCCCGCTGACCGCCACGCGTCTGGGTATTCGCACGGTTGATGTGGGGATCCCCCTCTTGTCGATGCACTCGGCACGCGAGCTATGTGGTGTTGAAGATCCGCTACGTTTGACCAAGGTGGCAGCGGCTTTCTTCGCCGCATAGGAGTTTGGAATGAATGGATGGTTTGAAATAAACAGATGAGCATCGACTTCTCAAGCAAACCTAGCCTAGGCAATGCCGTGGTGTTGCTGCGCCCTTTTATCGAAGCAGACCTAGAGTCGCTGGGGCAGATATTGTCCGACCCTGAAGTCCTCAAGCTGACCGGGTCGGTCAATTCCACCATGGCGGCAAATAGCGCGCATCCGGTGCTGGATCACGCAACGCGCAACTGGTACCTCACCCGCAATGAGCAAGCCGATCGATTGGATCTAGCGGTGATTGATCCCGTCAGCGGGCTCTGCGTGGGAGAAATTGTGCTCAATGACCTGGATGAGGCCAATCGGGTAGCGGGTTTCCGAATACTCATTGGGGCCCAGGGCCGCAACCGAGGATTGGGAACCGCAGCAATCTCGCTCATCTTGGATTATGCATTCACCACCACCGAACTGCACCGGATAGAACTCGAGGTTTTTGCGTTTAATCCGCGTGCGGTGCATGTGTATGAACGCGCAGGATTCACGTTTGAAGGAACTCGCCGCGATGCTTTGATCTTTGACGGACGTTTCGTTGATGCTCATTTCATGTCGATTCTTGCACCCGATGTACGTCCCACAGTTGGTTCCTGACTTCGAGTGCACGTGTGCTTAGCGTTAAGAAGCAATCGAGGATTCATCGGTCGTTAACTCTGGTGTGTTCTGATCCGATGCATGAACCCACCCACCATGGCTCAGCGCCGATTCCTTCCCGAAGTACAAGCGTTGCGGGCACTTGCGGTGCTTTTGGTGGTCGCCTACCACCTAGAACCACGACTTGTCCCCGGAGGTTTTGTCGGTGTTGATGTTTTCTTTGTGATCTCCGGATTCTTGATCAGCGGGCATCTACTACGTGAATGGCGCACCAGTGGACGCATTAGTCTGACTGCATTTTGGGCGGCCCGAGTGCGCAGAATCTTGCCGGTGGCGTTGCTGGTCATCATCGTGGTGCTGGCCGTGGCCTTGATGCTGATGCCTAGCACGCAGTGGCAGGAGGTGGGCTTTGCGGCCCTGGCCTCCACTTTTTCACTTGAAAATTGGTTGCTTGCGGCCAATTCCATCGATTACTTGGCCGCGGATGCGAATCCCACGGCGCTGCAACATTATTGGTCGCTAGGTGTTGAAGAACAGTTCTATGTTTTTTGGCCCGTGCTCATGCTTGGAGTGCTAAGCCTTGGCTCAAAAGTAAGCGCAAGAAAGAGTTTCCCCATTGGGCGTAGGCAGACGACACGGGTTCTGCCGCGCACGACTTTGATCATCAGCTTTTCGCTGCTGATCCTAGGTTCGTTGGCATACGCATTCTTCCTCGTGAGCTCCGGAAATCCGGCGGCATACTTTGTGACACAGGCTCGTGTGTGGGAACTTGCGGCGGGAGGCTTACTTGCCGTTTGCATGGCAATACCGGATTCCGGAAACACGATCACGAAAAACTCGTGGCTAGCCGGCCGGCATACTCGATCGCTACTTGCGCTTGGAGGCTTACTTGCCATTGGCATAGGGTCCTTCGCCTACGGCCCACAAACACCGTTTCCCGGAATTGCCGCGATTCTTCCGGTACTTGGCACCGTGCTGGTAATTCTTGCCGGAGAAAGTTCCGGCCCGTTTTCGTTACGCTGGCTCAGCGATCTAAGAATAGTGCAATGGTTTGGCAACATTTCGTTTTCTTTGTACCTGTGGCATTGGCCGGTGCTGATCTTTTTCCTAATGTTGCGGCATTCAGGACCCGGCCCCTTGGAAAGCGTCGGATTACTTTTGCTTTCGGTATTCCTCGCCGCTGCCAGCTACTACGGGGTTGAAAATCCTGCCCGACGGTTCAAACCCCTGGCTCTCTCCAACGGGAAAGCACTGGGAGCGGGTGTTCTTGCGGTGTCGATCGTTGCCGGGCTGACACTGGTTCCGGGAAATATTGCTCAGCGGCAATTAGTGGTTCAGGAACGCAGCGCGGCGCAGCTCGTGGCGCAGCCGCCGAATGGATTTGGTGCCGCGTCTATTCCCTTAGGTGCTCCGAGCTTTACCGATGAGGCGCGGCAGATCGTGCCGGTTCCCGCTTTGGCCGCACAAGATCTCCCGGAGCTGGGGGACTGTGTGCAAAAGCCACAGTCGCCACACACCAAGGAATGTACCTTTGGGGACAACGCCGGAACACTGACCATTGCCCTAGTGGGTGACTCTCATGCCACCCACTGGTTCAAGGCGCTCGAAGATAGTGCGAAAACCAATGGTTGGAAGATTCTCACCTATCTGAAGAATTCTTGTCCATTCACCGCGGCAAAGCGCAAGGCCGAAGAGTCCGGAAGTATTTCCTGTTCCGAAGCCAACGGGCAAACCATGGCAAAAATCTTGCAGCGTGGAGACATTGACGTGGTGCTTACCGCGTATTGGTCGGGATCAACATTTGGACAAGATCCCGAGGCTGGGTTTTCTCAGTACTGGAAAACGCTTGAGGACGCGGGAATTAGGGTGTACCCGATCATTGATACCCCACGCCCGGCAACCAAAGAATATGCACGTGATTGTGTGGTGGCACGGGCCGAGCATCTTGCGGAATGCGATACCCCGCAAGAGAAGGGGTTTGAAGCCAACGACTACATTAGCGCGGCGGCGGCCCTCGAACCCCGAGTCGATACTTTGAATTTCAATGATCAATTTTGTGTGGCTGGAACCTGCCCGGCAGTGATCGGAAACGTGCTTGTCTACAGGGATAAACACCATATTTCTGACACCTACATGCACACACTGGCCCCGGTTTTTGCCGACCGTCTGCTGTCTTTGCTGGTCAAGGACGGGTTAGTCATCGGTGCGGATCAATAGTCGCATCGTGGTGGTTTTGATACGTGATGCATGCAACCAAAACTCGTCTGGGCAGTCGACGTTTTTCCGCTAGACTAGTTGAGGCTGTTTCTGTCGTGCCTGGCAATCGGGTAACGACAACAGCAAATGCAAAGAACCTCCTGTTGCGGAAATGCCGTGACCGTTTAGCCCAAAGGAGGTGGGTTCACATGCGTGCTTATGAATTGATGGTGCTGATCGACCCCGAGGTCGACGAGCGAACCGTTGAACCAACCCTCGGTAAGTTCCTGGACGTTGTCCGTAACGATGGTGGAACCATCGAGAACGTTGACATCTGGGGCCGTCGTCGCCTTGCTTACGACATTCAGAAGAAGTCGGAAGCTATCTACGCGGTAGTTAACTTCACCGCTACCCCCGCAACTTCCGCGGAACTTGATCGCCAGCTGGGCCTCAATGAGACCATCATGCGCACCAAGATCACCCGCCCGGAAGAGGCAAAGGTCGTTGCAGAGTAATTCTGCTTCCCCGATCTTTTCGTAGAACCAAACTTTAGGAGGCTCAAATGGCAGGCGAGACAGTTATTACGGTAATCGGAAACTTAACCGGTGACCCAGAACTACGTTTCACCCCGTCAGGGTCGGCAGTTGCAAACTTTACGATTGCTTCCACCCCGCGAACCTTCGACCGCCAGACCAATGAATGGAAGGACGGCGACACGCTGTTCCTCCGTGCGTCGGTGTGGCGTGAGGCTGCCGAAAACGTCGCTGAGACGTTGACTAAGGGCATGCGCGTCATCGCCCAGGGCCGTCTCAAGTCGCGTTCCTACGAAACTAAGGAAGGCGAAAAGCGAAACGTCACCGAACTCGAGATCGATGAAATCGGTCCGTCGTTGCGTTACGCTTCCGCAAAGGTCACTCGCACTCAGCGTAATAACGCTGGTGGCGGCGGCTTTGGTGGACAACAGCAGAATGCTGGCGGCAACGCTGGCGGATTCGGCGGCGGCAATGCCGGCGGCCAGGGTGGTTTCGGTGGCGGTAACGCCGGCGGAAACAACGGTGGCGGCTGGAATGCACCGGCAGCCGATCCATGGGGCGCTCCTGCCGGAGGAAACAACGGCGGATGGGGCAACCCGGGTTCTGACGAACCACCCTTCTAACAAAAATATTCACCATCCCGCAGAAAATTCTGCGGGCTCCACCTGAATTAAGGAGCTCCACGATGGCTAAGGCTGAACTCCGTAAGCCCAAACCAAAGTCCAACCCCTTGAAGGCCGCTGACATCACTGTCATCGACTACAAGGACGTAGCATTGCTGCGCAAGTTCATCTCGGATCGCGGAAAGATCCGTGCCCGTCGCGTAACCGGCGTTTCCGTACAGGAACAGCGCAAAATCGCACAGGCTATCAAGAACGCGCGCGAAGTGGCATTGCTGCCTTACTCCGGCGCTGGCCGCGGCTAAGGAAGGTATACCAACATGGCAAAGCTCATTCTGACCCACGAAGTTACCGGCCTCGGTGCCGCAGGCGACATCGTTGAGGTGAAGACCGGTTACGCACGTAACTACCTTCTCCCACGCTCATTCGCCATCACCTGGACCCCGGGCGGTGAGAAGCAGGTTGAGTCGATCAAGGCCGCCCGTGCTGCTCGCGCTATCGCGTCCTTGGAAGAAGCACAGGCACTTGCCGCTTCGATCGCAGCCAAGCCGGTCAAGCTGACCGTCAAGGCTGGCGCTACCGGCCGCCTCTTCGGCACCGTGAAGACCGATGACATCGCCAAGGCTGTTGAAGCCGCTGGTGTTGGCTCGGTTGACAAGCGCAACATCGAGATCAACGATCACATCAAGTCGACTGGCAACTACTCGGCAACCGTGCGTCTGCACGCTGATGTATCCGCAACCATCTCGCTGCAGGTTGTAGCCGCAAAGAAGTAATTCTCTGCACTTCTGATGTGCCCCACTAGGGGAATATCAACCAATAGGGTCCTACCAACGGTGGGGCCCTATTGGTGTTAAATGCAAAGAAGGTTCGGGTGGGAGCCCGTGTCGTTCGGAAGCCAATACTATTCCATAGCTTTGTCGCCGGTGTGGCGTTTGCATCCAAGGCCACTGGTTTGCGCATTTCATGGCAAGCAAATAAGAAAAGCCAGATTTGATCGTAGAATCTTCGATTCTTACGTTCTGTGACCCATTGTGTCGCAACAATCTTTGACGAGAACGCAATCTTTCTCATACCGTAGGTAATGAATCAAGAGTGTCAATGTCAAAGCCCTGGCTCATTGACCGGCAACCCTCTCACGGTAGTGGGGTGCTCCAGGTGACGATTCGGCCCACCGGAACCCTGGAGGGCAAGTACCGCACACCCGTTTGGGCGATGCGCAATTGCGCGCACCCTCATGCGTAAGTGAGCTTGACGCCGAAAGACTTAGCCATGACTCTTGCCACCGATCTCACCCCAAATACCTTACGAAATGTTTTTGCCCAGCACCCCTCGGGTATTGCTGCGCTCTGCGCCATCGTTGATGGTGAACCCCAAGGAATTGTTGCCTCATCGTTCACCGTTGGCGTTTCAATGGATCCACCACTGGTGCTGTTCGCGGTGCAGAACACCTCACGCACCTGGCCAGTTGTGCGCCAGAATGCCCGTATTGGCGTCTCGGTACTCAGCGAAAAGAATGAAGGGGTCTGCCGTCAGATCGCTTCAAAAGATGGGGATCGATTTGCAGGTCTGCGCCTAGATTCAACGGACGAGGGCGCGCTATTCCTCGAGCAGGCAAGCCTGTGGCTTGACTGCTCGGTTGAGGAAGAGATCCCGGCAGGTGACCATCATGTGGTGCTATTGCGTGTGCACGGGCACCACACGCACGAAGAGACCAATTCACCACTGGTGTTCCACGGATCGGAATTCCGTCGGCTAGCGAGCGGACAGCTGGTTTCCTAGCCCACCTGTAACGAGCTTAGGGATCCTGTTAGGACTTGTTGTCACCCACTTCGGGGAAGACGAGTCCTAGCAGGATTTTTTGTTTGATGAGCCTGACGAATGCTCACACCTGATGGTGTAGTTCCGCCATGGTGTGCTGATAGCCATGCCGAGCCAACGCGGTGAGCACGTTAAGATCGATATCGGCGAGCTTGTTGACGTACAGGCAAGCAGCGCCGCGCTTGTGCTTTCCAAGCTGGGCCAGAAGCTCGTGGGACTCATCGGTGCCGGTGAGAACGTAGAGTGCAAGATTTGCCGATCGTGGAGAAAACCCAATAGCAGGAGCATCTCCCTCGCGTCCGGAATCATATTTATAGTGGTAGCTGCCAAAGCCAACGATGGTTGGACCCCACATGGTTGCCGTCTTGCCCGAGACCTCTTCCATCATTTCCAGTAGAACTTGTGCATCGGCACGCCGCGTGGGGTGCGCTACTGCAGCGATGAACTCGTGTGGATCAACGGGTGTGGGGAGCGTCTTGTTGGCGGCCATGCGAGCCAGTATGCCAGTGCAACCTGCGCTCATCAAGCTTCACAATCCCCAGAATTTCACACATGCTGTGGATAGCTGTGGATAGTTTGTGGGTAACTCTGGAATTAACTCACATTTAACCCCGGAATCTAGGGGTTTTTGTGTGTATAACTATGTTTTCCACCGAAAGCTACTGTGGATAACTACTTTGTATCCACAGGCATGAAACTATAAACAGCCTAGTCAGATGCGTGTTTTTGGAAATAAAGTGTAGTAATCCACAAACTTCTCCCCAGTCTGTGCACAAGACACGCCGACAGGTTCACAGGTTATGCACAACCCCTGTGGATAACGGTGTTGGGTTTGCGTCAAATCGGGTCTAGGGTGACAGTGTTCCCCACCTATTTCCACAGGCTCGCAGTGTCTTTTGGCACACGTGAGATTGAACGTACCAAATGGTCGCCTAGCCCTGAGACACTGAAGTAGGTATTGACGCGGAAAATCGGGAACCCGCGAAGCTCGAAGGGAAAATTCATGTCGCTTTCCAGCACGGAAACTTCGTCCGATTCTGAATACGGACGCACACCGCCACAGGACTTAGTAGCGGAGCAGAGCGTGCTCGGCGGCATGATGCTTTCCAAGGATGCAATCGCCGACTGTGTTGAAGTACTGCGCGGTATAGATTTCTATCGCCCAGCCCACGAGGCAATCTACGACGCAATTATTGACCTGTACGGACGTGGCGAACCCGCGGATGCCGTCACCGTTTCCGACTTACTGACCAAACGCGGTGAAATCACCCGTGTTGGTGGGCCTGCATACCTGCACACGTTACTCCAATCGGTACCAACCGCAGCCAACGCTGGCTTCTATGCAGAAATCGTCCGCGAACGAGCCGTACTGCGCCGTCTTGTTGACGCCGGAACCAAGATCGTTCAGCTGGGTTACTCCCAGGACGGCGAAGTTGACGCGATCGTTAACGAAGCGCAGGCCGAGGTCTACAAGGTAGCCGAACGCCGAACCGCAGAAGACTACGTGGCACTGCGCGACATCATTGAAGGTACCGTCGATGAGATTGAAGCCGCGGGCAGCCGTAGTGAGGGAGTCACCGGTGTTCCCACCGGATTCTACGAACTCGATGAGCTGACCCAGGGCCTGCATGGCGGTCAGATGATCGTTATTGCGGCACGACCTGCCGTGGGCAAGGCCCTTGCGCTTGATACACCGATCCCAACACCTACTGGCTGGACCACGATGGGTGAAGTGAACGTAGGCGATGAAGTTTTGGCCGCTGATGGCACCCCAACCACCGTTACCGCTGCAACAGACGTCATGCTCGACCGACCTTGTTTTGAGGTAGAGTTCAACGATGGATCGGTGATTGTTGCTGATGCTGAACACCAGTGGCTAACTAGCTCGCGAGCTGATCGTCGAAACTCTAAATCAGCAGAATCAAATGGCTCTGTAGCTATGAAGGTAGGGTCCATTCGAACTACCGCAGAAATCCTTAAAACAATACGCTGTGACACCGCTGACGCTCGTCTAAATCATGCCGTCCCAACGGCAAAAGCGCTCAAGCTCTCGGAAACAACTTTGCCAGTTGCACCGTATACGCTGGGAATTTGGTTGGGTGATGGAGCTAGTGCAGCCTCACGCGTTACGACTGCGGATCCAGAAGTCGTTGCTCGGATAGCAGCTGAGGGATACACCGTAACTTCCGTTGCAGGAATAACTTACGCTGTGTCCTTGCCGCAAGAGTCCTTCGAGTTCAAGAAGAACTGCGTGGTTTGTGGTGTTGAGTTCACTACTAAGGTTCGGCACGTACGAAGCTGCTCACAGTCTTGTGGAGGAAAGGCACGCTTCGTCTCTGAACCCGTTCCCAAATCAACCTGCATTGACTGTGGGGTGGAATGCTCAGGTGGGCTACGTTGTGAACCATGTCGATTGGACCATGGATCCCTGCAAGCGATTTTGAGGAGAAGCGGCCTACTTAATAACAAGCACATTCCGATGGAATATCTTAGGTCTAGCGAAGCCCAGCGACGGGCTCTGCTGGCCGGATTACTAGATAGTGATGGAACTGTCAGCGGTAGTGGCTGCCCACAGTTTGCGGTCACAAGTTTGAAGCTTGCGACAGACTTCCGTGAACTTGTTCATTCCCTCGGATACAGAACTGGCTGGTCGGAGAAGCGCGTTAACGGCCATACCGAAGAGTCCTCGACGTGTTATGTCATAACATTTGCTACTTCAGATACAGTTTTTGCTCTTGAGCGAAAGCGACAGCTCCACGTTGAGCGGGACACCCGAGCAACGAGCAAACGGACTTCACGCTTTATTTCTGATGTTCGTGCAATTGCTTCGGTGCCGGTGCGCTGTATCCAAGTTGCTCATGAAGATCACCTTTTCCTTGCTGGCGAAGCCTTCATCCCCACACACAACTCCACGTTCGCACTGGATTTTGCCAGGTCAGCATCCATTAAGCACAATATGACCTCGGTCTTCTTCTCCCTGGAAATGGGTCGTAACGAGATTGCCATGCGTCTGCTTTCAGCAGAGGCAAGCATCGCGTTGCAAAACCTGCGTAAGGGCGCAATCAAGGACGACGAATGGTCCAAGATTGCCACCACCATGGGGCGCCTCAACGACGCGCCACTGTTTATCGACGACTCTCCGAACATGTCGCTGATGGAAATTCGTGCAAAATGCCGTCGCTTGAAGCAGAAGCACGACCTCAAGCTCATTCTGCTCGACTACCTGCAGCTAATGAGCTCGGGTAAACGCGTGGAATCGCGTCAGCAAGAAGTTTCCGAATTCTCACGTTCCCTCAAGTTGCTGGCCAAGGAACTCGATGTTCCATTGATCGCGCTGTCACAGCTAAACCGTGGCTCCGAACAACGTACGGATAAGAAGCCAATGGTTTCTGACCTTCGTGAATCCGGCTGCCTCACCGCCGAGACCAAGGTCCTGCGCTCGGATACCGGTGCCGAAACCACGATGGGTGAGCTCTTTGCTAGTGGTGCCAAGGACGTTCCTGTCTGGTCCTTGGATGCCAACCTGCGCTATGTAGAACGCCACCTCACCCACGTCTTCTCCACCGGTGTAAAACCCGTCTACAAGATGACTCTGGCTTCCGGTCGTACCATCCGGGCTACCGACAACCACCCATTCTTCACCTACGAAGGCTGGCAGGCGCTCGGGGATTTGCAAGCCGGCGACCGTCTGGGCATCCCACGCCACGTCGATGGACCATCGTTGCGGGTCGATTGGGATGAAGAACAGGTCACTACCATTGCCAGATTCCTTGGTAATGCCCCGGTCGCGAACGAAACCCCGATAGATAACGATGACCCGGCAATGCTCGGCGACTTGCTCAAGTTCATTCCCGAGGACGTCTTTGCGCTGCCCAAGGCCAGCATCGCGCTCTTCCTAAGTCAGCTGTGGGCGAGTACCGGAATCGTGAGCGTCAACGGTACCTCCGGACGGATCCAGTATCGTGCCCACTCGCGCAAGATGGCGGACGATATTGCACGCTTGCTCCTGCGCTTTGGTATTACCTGCAAGATTAGCCAACACACCACCAACACCTGCATGGTGGAAATCGTTGGTGATCATGACCAGAAACGCTTCCTGCAGGGGATCGGCGTGGAAGGTGATCACACCGCCGCGGCACAGGAATTGCTTGATGCAATCATCACCAACCAAGAAGCATTTGAGTTGGGTGCCGCACCACTTCACGTATGGAATAACGTCCGTGAAATTCTTGAGCAAAACCCCAACGATGCAAAGAACGAAGGCTCGCTCAAGACTGCTGTGCGCCAGCCGTTGAGTCGCGTGGCCGAGGTCCTGGATGATGCCGAGATGCAAGTTGAAGCCATCAACGACATCTTCTGGGACAACATCGTGTCCATCGAAGCCGACGGCGAAGAAGAAGTCTTTGATGCCACGGTGATTGGCAATCACAACTTCATCGCCAACGGTATTGCCGTGCACAATTCAATTGAGCAGGATGCCGACATGGTCATCCTGTTGCACCGTGAAGATATTTACGACAAGGAATCGGCCCGTGCCGGCGAAGCAGACGTCATCGTTGCTAAGCACCGTAACGGCCCAACCAAGACCATTGTGCTTGCCTTCCAAGGCCATTACTCGCGCTTCAACAATATGGCGCAAGAAGGCGGCATGTAGTTAGCTCGCCTTGTGGTGCGCCGAAGGGTTTCCTCAAGCTGAGAAAACTCTTCGGCACACTTTTGCGTTAGCCGTGCTTTTCGGCGAAATCTTTGAAATTGTTCATCATCCGCAATGACTGTTTGGGGAACATCGAGCCGAAAAGCAGCCCAATGATCTTCATGAACCCACTGAACTCGAAGGTATTGTGGGCAACCCAGCGCGTCGCGGTACCTGCTAGGTCGTGGAACTCGTTCTTGCAAATATTATGGACACCCTTGGCATCATAGGTTCCATCGAATGCTTCGGGTAGCTCACGGCGAGTAATCGTCTCAAGCATTTCCATGGTTCCCTTGCCCTGTTTGTAGAGCAAACGAGAAACTGCTCCGGGTTCTCCGGGAGTGCCCGATACCGGCTCAAAGGAAAGCAGCCCCTGCTGCCATAGCTTGAGATTATCGGGATCATCGAAGAGTTCAATGAATCGCTCACGCGGCAGGTTCACGGTGATTTCTTGGGAGAATTGCATGCCGGCAAGCCTACCGGCGACCGGCCGCATGTTGGCATACAAGAAACTTAGAAAAACCCTTGAGGGTAAGAATTTACATGGGCCGATGCCGCGGAAGAAAAGTGCAGGCTTTAAGCTCTAACCATGTCGTTGCCTGCAACCGCCCCCGATGAATCCCTGTCGATGGGTCTTTTTACTCCCCGATACCGATGGGTCACCCTAGGAATGTTCTCCTTGGTGTTTCTGGTCGCCTTCGAATCATTGGCCGTTACCACGGTCATGCCGCTGGTTAGCAGGGAACTGGACGGGGCTTCGATGTATGCACTGGCATTCGCAGCACCCATGGCCAGTGGCGTCATTGGAATGGTTGTCGCAGGTGGTTGGTCAGATCGCAGGGGACCTACGGGGCCGCTTTATGCCTCGTCAATCATCTTCGTGCTTGGACTGTTGATCTGCGGTCTTTCACCGAACATGCAGGTGTTAGTGTTGGGCCGGTTGGTGCAGGGCCTGGGCGGTGGAGCGATAACCGTGGCACTGTACGTGGTGGTAGCCCGTGTCTATGCACCGCGACTGCACCCTAAAATCTTTGCGGCTTTCGCTGCTGCTTGGGTGATTCCATCCCTGATTGGTCCCTTTGCCGCTGGGATTGCCGCGCAAACCATTGGGTGGCGTTGGGTATTCCTAGGGGTGGTCGGGCTCGTGGCACTGGCCATTCTGGCGGTGGTTCCATCACTGCGCGGGCTTTCTGGTGGTGAGAACCCGGAGAGCAAGACTGCATGGCTTCCGCTGGGCTGGGCAACTCTGGCCGCGGTGGCTGTGCTTGGCATGAACCTGCTGGCGGATCTGCCTCGGGTAGGAACCTGGCTGATGCTCTTGTCTTTCGTGCTCGTCCTCATTGCCGTGCGTCAATTGTTTCCACGCAGGACTCTGCTGGCCGGGCGCGGTTTACCGTCCACGATCCTAGTGCGCGGTCTGGCCGCTGCCGCCTTCTTTGGCACCGAGGTGTATTTACCTTACCTTTTGATGGACCGCTTCGACCTTTCACCTGCGGTGGCAGGCTTGGCGCTAACTGGTGCTGCGATTTTCTGGTCAATCGGATCGGCGATCCAGGGCCGCATGGGCGAATCGTTGGCCAATGAGCACGCAATGCTCATCGGTGCAGTACTTGGAGTGGCCGCCCTTGCCGTGGTTTGGGGAACCGCGGCCCTACATTGGCCGGCCTTCGTGGCGATCGGTGTCTGGGCGCTGGGTGGAGCCGGCATGGGCCTGGTGTTTCCACGGCAGAACGTGCACATGATCAAGCTTTCAACGCCCCTGAACCAAGGGTTTAATTCCTCGGCTCTGGCTATCTCCGATGCCATGGGGTCGGCCCTGGCCCTGGCCGCTGGCGGGCTGATCTTTGCAGCATTCAGTGGCAACGATTCGTTCGTTGCTGTCTTCGCCTTTACAACCCTGATCGGGCTGGTGCTGATCATCCTAACGCCGCGCACCCGCCCGGTCGCGGCAGCAGAACCCGCCATAGAAGCATCTAATACACTCGAGGCATGAACGAACATGAACTCCCAAGAATCGGTGCTCCCGCGACCAGAGCCCTAGCCGCACGTGGCATTCAAAGCCTTGAACAAGCTGCGGCGCTCGGTGAGAAGGTGCTGCTGGGCATGCATGGCGTCGGTCCCAAAGCCATCAGCATCCTGAGAGAAACTGCCAAAGAAATCGACGTAGAACTGGGAGATTAAGAGCGGCACGCGAAGAATTTGTTGACGCTTAGCCCGTGGGCAAGATCTCCAGATGCGCACTGGTTGTTCCAACGAGGTGAGCCGAATATTCTTCGGCATGCTTTTTCACGTAGGCCTTGATGTATGGACAGACGGCAACGATCTTGTGTCCCTGCGCAAGGGTGTTTTGTAGCGCAAAAGCGGCAAGTTTAGAAGCTAAGCCTTGCCCGGCGTATTCCTCATCAACCACGGTATGGAAGAAGACACGCTCAAGCCCGTGGTCGGTTTCAAGATCTCGGTAGTGGGCGGCCCCGATAGATTTTTCGCCGTCCAGCAATGCATAGCGTTTTCTCTCGGCACGCTGTTCTATGGTGATCGTTGCACCCATGGGTTTTCTCCATCTTCTGTTTCTCGCCCCAAGAGACGACTGAAAAATCCTGGAGGGCGGCTTCCTTCGGGCATGACAACCACCGCACCAAAGTCCTCATAAACTCCATTGTGTTTTCCGCTGATGTCATACACCGTGCGCAAAGACTGTTCGGCGCTGTGAGCATCCATGGATTGTTCCCTATAGACCCGGATAGGGAATCGTCCTTCATCGTCTTGGCCCGCTGAATCATCGGTCGAGAATCCAGCGCGTTCAAAATGAGCACATGCTGCAGTGGCTTCGCGCAGAGTTGTAAAGGAAACGAAATGTTCCATTTCGCGTTTGGCCTCGAGCATCTCTCCCATGGCTGCCCGATCGTTCAGGGAACGGCGCAGTCTGCCAAGCTCCGTTTCAAGCGTCATCGTGGCCTCCTTGAATATTGGGGATCAATCCTTAGTCCCGCATCAATCGCGTGGACGTAACCTCACTGTTGGCAATACGGGGGCCGGAAGTGCAGCTGGTTCTCCTTCGGGGAAGTCGCCAAAGCGTTTGCTACTTGCGTCCCCGGGCTCTGCCCCAATTTCTGCTTGCCACTGCTGGCGGAACTTTACGACTTCCTCATGAGTGCGACCAACGAAGTTCCACCACATGAGGATCTGCTCATGGAGCGGTTCCCCACCAATGAGAAGTGCACGTACCGGCTTGGTACCAGCGGTGAGCGTGATGCTCTGGTAGCCCACCGGAAGGTACGCAAGATTGTCTTTGGGAAGTTCATCTGCATCAACTTTTAGAGCCCCGGAGTCTAGAAGGATTCCGTGTTCATGGTGAGATTTGAGTGCAATTCTGAGTTGGGTACCCGGTTCCATGAGGATTTCGGCACCCACAAGTTCGGTGTGAGTAGTCACCGGGGACACCGAATAATGATCGGCCCCGTTACCTTCGGAAACGCTGAGCGAACCTAGAAAAACTCGCACCTCCCATTGATCGTTTCCCATAGGTTCTGGTTTGTGGTGAGCAAACGTCGGGAGAACGTGCCGGGCACTATCGGGTAAGGCCACCCAGAGCTGAGCCCCATGCAATACAGCGGTTTCTGGTGTGGAGAATTCGGAGTGGCTGATGCCACGTCCAGCGGTCATGAGATTAACTTCGCCGGGGCGCACTATTGCGTGGAATCCTGCGGAGTCGCGGTGCTCAATTTCTCCGGTGAACAACCATGAAACTGTTTGAAGTCCGGTGTGTGGGTGGCGTGGGACGCGCATGCCGCCGGTATCTCCCACCGGGTCCGGACCATAGTGGTCTAGAAAACACCAAGCACCGATGAGGCTACGTTGTTTCTGCGGCAAGGTACGGCGAACGTCCATGGCGCGCGGTCCGCCGAGCGGAACGTTGCGAGGGGTTAGTAGTTCAATGCCGGCACAGGCATGATGGTCGCTGCAGACCAGTTCTTCCGGTGTAGTTTCCATGTTGCTCATGCTCCTAAGACTAATGCCGGAGCGCTCAACAGGCGAGGATGTTCCTGAGCCTCGGAGCGTTAGCTGCTTCTTGTAAGTCCCCGGCCTTCGGTAAGCCATGCGATGTAACGCTGGATCATGAGTGCGGTGGTGAAGATCCAAGCAACAGCGGCAATCCATACGCCTACCTGGCCGGTGAGAACCATGACCGAAATATCCTCATTGGTACCAAAAAATATTGTTGCCGCCGAGAGCATACCCAGCGGAAAGACGATGGCCCACAGGCTTGTCTCATAACGCAAGGGAAAGCGTTTAATACCGTGCCGCCAAATGCCAAAGATCAAGAGCAACGGAATCCACCACATGCCGACCGCCCACAAAACATAGGAAGCCCCAGAGACAAATTGGGTAGTACTAATGGCAGCCGGGAACTCGGCGGGCATTGCCAAGACTTTGGCACCAGCGAGTACCGTAATAGCGGTGGCACCCATGAAGATCCAGTAGGTGGGGCTCAGATTTTCTGGTCGGTTGGGGACCACCAATAAGCGCAGTGTCACCAGCGTGCCAATGATCATGTACAACATCAGACCTATGCCCCACATACCGGTGGCAGCTGCCCCAACAAATTGAGTGGTTGTAGTTTCTCCCACCACGGCAAGAGCGGTAGCCATCGATTGCGTGGCAACTACCCATAAGAACCAGCTACCATTTGCCGAGTGAAGGACTGGGCTTTGCTGTTTGCGTAGCAACATTGAAGCCGGAATTCCGTAGTTCAAGCCGAACCAGATGATTCCGGCAAGAACCGCCAATATTCTGCCGACAGCCGCGTTGCCTGCCATGTCATAGTGCAATCCCAAGACATTGGCGGCGGCGACAATTGTGAAGAATCCAAAGGATTTTGCCGGGTCGCGCAAATCGGAGACGAGTCGTGCTGGATGAACGATGCCGCGCCAAAAAATGGCAATGGTTAGTAGCGCTCCGGCGATAACTGCAATCCAGAAAAAAATCCATGCAAGAAAGGTTTGTCCAACTAGATCAAGACCGGTAGACAGAATTCCGGTGGCCATCACGAAGGAGAAAGCTGCCGAGGGGAGATTGGCAATTACCGAATCCAACCGCGCATGATGATGAGTCAGGTAGTCAGCAAGCGGTGCTAATCGCCTCTGGGCCGGTGTTGATGGCATGCAATTCTCCTTGCGCGGGGTTTCCCCATCAACGCTAGTCGTTGTTGCGCACCTGTCTCACCACTTGTTGTTTTCTATCCGCCGGCTACCGATTGCATGATCATGACGGTAGAACCTGGCAGTAGCACGGTATCAAGCCCCTGCAACGCACGGATATTGTCGTGATCAATGAAAATGTTCACGAATCTGCGAACCTGACCTCGCTCATCGCGCACGCGCCGGGCAAAGAGTGGATATGCCTCGCCTAAATCGTCTAGCAAGGAGCCAATACTTGCACCAGTGGGAATATGAGCCTCGAGCTTGCGGTTCCCGCCCAACGTAGTTGCCAGTACAGAGGGAACCTCGATAATGATGGCGTGCATTCCTAAACCCCAACGACCACAGCAGCACGAATGCTGAGTACATCGGGAAGCCGGCTGGCCACAGTAACAAAGTGCTCACCCTCATCATTGCTTGCAAACACTTCTCCGCCACGGGTGCCAAAGTACACGCCAACCGAATCCGGATGATCGTCAACTGCCGCAGCGTCACGCAGTACCGCGTTGTAGTCGGGTTCTGGGAGTCCCTCGTGTTGTTCTTCCCAGCTTTCCCCGGCATCCTTCGAACGGTAGACAGATAGCCGCCCACCCACCGGGTTTCGTTCTTCGGCACCCTTGAGCGGGATGGTCCATACGGTGCCAGCGGTGCGCGGGTGCGCGAGGAAGACGAATCCAAAATCTGCGGGTAATCCACCGGCAATGCTCACCCACTGATCTCCGGCATTGTCGGTGCGGTAGACACCTCCGTGGTTTTGCGCGTACAGCCGGTCGGGATTTTGTGCATCTGCGGTGATCCGGTGAACACATTGGCCAAATTCTGGTTCGGGATCGGGGAAGAAATCTGCACCAATTCCCTTATTTTTTGGTTCCCATGAGTCGCCCCCATCATTGGTTCGATAGACGCCACCGGTGCTCATGGCCACGTGGATGATATTTGAATCTGCGGCATTCGGCACGATGCTGTGTGCTGCGGCCCCACCAAAACCAGCGCCCCATTCGCTGCGGTGCGGGTGATCCCAAAGCCCCCGATTCAGCGTGAAGTTCTCCCCACCATCGGTGGATTTGAATATTGAGATTGGTTCACACCCGGCCCAGATAACATCTGGACGCTCGGCGGTATCCGGGCGAATATGCCACACACGGCCTAGCGCGGTATCGGTATCGGCTGGGAACTTCACTGCTCCCTGCTCGGACTCGGACCAGTTGGCCCCCAGATCATCGCTGTGGACAACGGTTGGTCCCCAATGCCAATCATTGACCCCGGCAAAAACCCGGGTTCGCCCGCCGCGAGTATCGATGGCCACGGAGGGGACTTCAAGAGTGGTGAAGAACGGGCCCTGCAGCGACCAATCGGTGCGATTATTGCTGCGGGCCAGCCACAGGCCCTTCTTGGTTCCGATGGCCAGTACCGTATTCTCGGTGTTTTCCATGGGACATAGTGCAACACTGGAACAGGGTTAAATTCAAGGCCTACTTGGCGGTAATGCCAATGTGGTTTAGCTACCTTTATGCCCGTGGAGCAATCCGTGCTCAAAGCTCAGCTGCGTGTAATCCCCGATCCGGGCCAGGGATCTGGTCAGCGTTGATTCATAGGTTCCCACAACAATGGTTTGTGCACCGGAAATCACTGCTGCCTGCAGTCCTGCCGGAGCATCTTCAAAGACGGCGCAGTCGCTGATATCAACACCTAAGGCGGACGCCGCCAACAAGTAGCCTTCGGGCGAGGGTTTCCCAGCCAGCACATCTTCGGCGGCGATCAACACTTCGGGAACTGGAAGCCCGGCGGCACGCAGACGAGAAATTGCCAAAGCCCTACCCGCGGAGGTGACCACTGCGTATGGGGTCTGACCCAAAGATTCAAGGAACGTAGCAGCTCCCGGGACTTCCACGATGCCCTCGGTGTTGGTGATTTCCTGGGCTTCAAGGCCCGCAGCCAGTGCCGCAAGTTCCTTGGGCCCGTGTGGAAGGAAACGCCGAAGCGTATCTAAGGTTTGCCTGCCATGCGAAAAGTCCAGCAACTCGGCAATATCTAAACCGTATTCGACGGCAAATTCCGTCCAGAGTGACTCAACGGCTGCTGTTGAATCAACGAGGGTTCCATCCATATCAAATAGCACGGCGTCGACCCGCAGGCGAGCGAAATCTGTGCGTTGCTCAGTCATATGCCCAGCCTACCTGTGGCGGCTAGGCGTACCATCAGCAACAGAAAGTATCTCGTGCCATCAAATAATCCCCGTAAAGGAAGCGAAATGAGTTCATTTGAGCAACCAGTTGAAGCGTTTATGGCCTCATATGTTGCAGCTGTGGGAGCCAAAGATATTGAAGCGTTCGTGAAACTTTACGCACCAGAAGTACGAGTTTTTGATGCTTGGTCGCAGCAGGAGTACCGCGGTCAAGATGCCTGGCGGGCCATGGTTACACACTGGTTTGGTTCCCTCGGCGACGAAAAAGTTGAAGTCTATTTTGTCGAGGTTTTTTCAACTGTTGGCGAAGAACTGGCTTTTGGCGCTGCACTTGCGCGTTTTACTGCGTTGGACGCACATGGGACAGCGCTGCGCTCACTAACCAATAGGTTTACAGTTGTACTGTCAAAAAATGGTGCAAGGTGGGAAGTCATCCACGAACACACGTCGTTGCCCATCGATCACGAAACCGGTACTGCTATTTTTGCTCCCTAAGCGCTGCGCGGCCCATACATAATGAGCCCAACGCCAACCAGCGCGATGACTGCACCTGCAATATCCCATCGGTCCGGCCTAAACCCATCAACCAGCATTGCCCAGGCCAGTGAACCGGCAACGAATACCCCGCCATAGGCTGCAAGAATTCGACCAAAGTTGGCATCCGGCTGCAGGGTTGCAACAAAACCATATAGTCCCAAGGCAATGGCCCCCGCACCAACCCATAACCACCCGCGATGCTCGCGGATACCTTGCCACACCATCCAAGCTCCACCGATTTCCAACAAAGCGGCAACACCAAAGAGCAAAATAGATTTCAGAACGGTCATGACTCCATCCTGTCATCAAGTTTCGGGGTGTTTAGCGCCACGAACGTGCCCGTATATTCGGTTCGGAGCACGTTTCAGGATAATCTCGTGCGCATGGATATGGGACAACTAGTACTCGAACACGAATTCTCCGTACCGCGCCCGGCGCTATGGGCCGCATTTATTGAACCCGAGATCCTTACCGAATGGTTTGGACCCGAGGGCTGGGGAGTCCATCTCGATACCTGCATCATTGATCCGCGAGTGGGCGGGGTTCAACAATTTGTCATGCATTCGCTGGAAGACCCCACTCAAACCTCGCCGGTACAGGCCAAGTTCACCGAAGTTCGTGAACACGAGCTGTTGGTCGGAGAAGATGGGCCACATGAGATGACTTTGGATTTGGTCATAGAGATGCGTGTTGAGCTCTTTGATGTCCCGGGCGGAACCCGACTAAAGGTCACCCAGAGCCCACTGCCGGTTGAAGTCATTGAAACGGCTCGTGCAGGGTGGGAATCCAGCTTCAATAAACTCGAACGAGTCTTTGCAGAATTTATCTAAGTCCTAACCCCTGCCAATGAACGGCATACCGGCGGCGGTTATCGTCACCTGGTTGAGCGAAACATTGGCGGGGGACTGGGCAATAAACTCGATGGTCGCTGCCGCCTGCTCCAAATCAAAGGTGGGCTCCACCTTCCGCGTGCCATCGGCCTGCAAGGCTCCCGAGGTTGCTCCGACATCTGCCATCATGGGGGAAGCCGCATTGCCAATATCGATTTGCGAGGCGGTAATTCCATACTCGCGACCATCGAGTTCAATTGACTTGGTCAATCCCGTGATCGCGTGCTTCGTCACCGCATAGGCAACCGTCGCCGGGCGCGGAACCTGGGCGCTGATCGATCCATTATTAATGATTCGACCGCCACCGGCGCGCTGCATATGCCTGAACGCCGAACCTGCGCAGTACATCGCGCCGCTGAGGTTGACCGCGCATACTTCCTGCCATTGCTCGGGCGATAATTCTCCAATGTTTGCCGCCGGCCCAAAGACCCCAGCATTATTGAACAACACGTCTATCCGACCAAAATGGCGCACTGCCTGTGCAAAGAGATGCTCGACCGCTTTGGGATCGGTGACATCTGTGGGAACGACAAGCGCAGCTGAATGTTGCGCAGCGGTTTCACGTAAGGGCTCAACCTTTCGCCCCGCCAACACAACATTCCACCCATGACTGAGCAAGCGTGTGGCAACCGCCCGACCAATGCCCGATCCGGCCCCGGTCACAACAATGGTTCGTGGCTCGTTGATGGGGGCTGGGCTGGGGACTAGTGGTGAACTCATGATGGCTGATGCTCCTTGTCGATACGGGATTCTCATGTTGGCGCAAGTGCTGAACCAATGGATTGCGGGTTCGCTGATTGATCATGAGCATAGTGCCCGAACACAGCCTTGTGCAGGTGAGTGACGTGGAGAGGTGAGGAAGGTGCTCATCGAGTTTCTTTACTGGCTTCTTGTTTCTTGCGGGGTGTCGATGAACGCTGGTTAGATGACGCAAGATTGACATTCGGGCTTGTGACAGCGTTCACTTAATCTTAGTATGCGAGAGAAGAGTTTCGTATAGCGGAATATCTACTTGTTTTGAGGGTGCTCCTTACCGGCCACCCAACTCCCGTCCCACCTCCGAAGGAAACACCCATGACCCTCGTTGATGCGTTCTCCCAAGCGTCCTCGTTCGACCCGGAAGAAACCTCCGAATGGCTCGAATCGTTCGACGCAATGGTTCAGGCTCGCGGCACCCAGACTGCCGAAGGCATTATGACCTCGCTGATGAGCCGAGCCGGACAGGCAAGCGTGAGTTTGCCGCTGGTGCACACCACCGATTATGTGAACACCATTCCGGTTGATCAGGAACCAGAGTTCCCGGGCGATGAGGCCATTGAGCGTCGCTACCGTGCCTTTGCGCGGTGGAACGCAGCGGTCATGGTGCACCGCGGCCAGCGCCCGGGAGTTGGGGTAGGCGGACACATTTCCACCTATGCCGGCGCCGCAACCCTGTACGAAGTGGGCTTCAACCACTTCTTCCGTGGTAAAAACCATGAAGGCGGCGGAGACCAGATCTTCTTCCAGGGCCACGCTTCACCGGGTATGTATGCCCGAGCCTTCCTTGAAGGTCGTCTCTCGGAAGAAGACATGGATGGCTTCCGTCAGGAAAAGTCCCGCAAGGGCCATGCACTTCCGTCTTACCCGCACCCGCGCTCACTTCCGGACTTCTGGGAATTCCCCACCGTCTCGATGGGCATCGGTCCGGCTAACGCGATCTACCAAGCGCAGTCAAACCGCTACCTGCAGAACCGTGGCATCAAGGACACCAGTGACCAGCACGTCTGGGCCTTCTTGGGCGATGGCGAAATGGACGAGCCAGAATCACGTGGCTTCCTCCAGCTTGCCGCCAACGAGAAGCTCGATAACCTGACCTTCGTGGTCAACTGCAACCTGCAGCGCCTCGATGGCCCGGTGCGCGGTAACGGCAAGATCATGCAGGAACTTGA
>NZ_PCPT01000009.1 GCF_002975435.1 Arthrobacter sp. MYb227
GAACTACTTTTACGCATGAAAAACTCCCCGAAAGTAAGGAACTGAATTAGTCAGTCCAACTTTCGGGGAGCAGTTCAAATATGATTGGCGCATGGCTGCCGTCAGTGAGGGCTTGGGGCCTTGGGGAATTGCGAACCGTCGCAGATTCATCTGCGCTGCGGCGTTTCTTGTGGTCTCGGGATTAATCGGGACGATTGCCACGATCATCCGTTGGTTTCCGTGTGGGGATACCTCCGACCGGGGCCAGTGCACTGGCTTTGATTCGTTGAGCATCATGCCCTTTGGCTGGTACTTCGTGATGTGGGGGATTGCCGACCTGCTCCTTGCCGCGGGTGTTTCATTAATATTGCTACGCCATGTGCATGGGGTTTTCATCACTGTATTGGCTTTAGGTATCGTGTCAACCGCGGCGCTCACACTGCTCTTTGGGCTAGGCATTGAATCCCTGCGGTTGTCGGCGATGTGGTTCCTGACAATGAACTGGTGGCTATTTACGCCCTTGATCGCGGTAACTATCATCATCATGATGGGTAGAACGTGGGACTACGCGGGAAACAATTGGGCCCTGCTGCCCGTAGTAGCTCTGGTGCTGGGAGCTGGGCTGTGTGAGTATTTTTTCCTTCAGTTGGTGTTCCAATCGGTGGATACCCCCAGAGCGAGTGACGGGTTACGTTACATGTTTTTGGTTGTTATTGGATTGCTGATGTGTGGGTTCCTGGTACAAAAGCGCCTCAGCGAGGCTGCGCTGGAGCGAAGAAATGCAAGCTAGGCAACTTCACACTTTTTGGCATGTACGATTTGCGTTCAGCAGACTACTATTGATCGCCGTAGAGTCATCAAGCAGGCAGGTAAAGCAGTGAGCAATCCCGATACACAAATGAGCGAAGAGATCGTCGAAGAATGGGCCGAAGCTACAAGCCGTGCCTATAACGATTCGCTGACCGGACTAAACTTTTCTCGTATTCCGGCGGCCGTCGAGACGTTTATTTCCCTGTATGCACAGAGCAAGGCCTTGACCTTCAACCCGGCGTACTCGCCCATCGATTACTTTGAGGAGCACCCGGCTACAGCAATTGCCAGCATCCTTGATTCGCGTGAAGCGGTAGAGATGCTTGAGGACAATCAGGAAGAAGAGTTGGAAGAGATCCTTGAATTCGTTGAGGCCTGGGCCGCTTTTGACGAGAACCAGCAGCCAGATCTTGGTATCTCCGAAGCCGACGATGAGGAAGACCTCGCTTGGTAGGGTGATTCATTTTTACTCGGTGTGAGGAAGACGTGTTTTCTCTAGTACCGCATAGGCCGCTGCGCGCTGCGCCCAATCGACAGGTTTGGGGATGGTGCGCAGTGGCCTATTTTTTAGGGCAAGAATGCAAGCGAAAGTTGTAATACTTGCGCAAAGAATTTGTAGACCGGTCCAGCCCCAGAATGGGAACCCAAAGCCCGCGATCAGCGGTGCCAGCGGGAGCGCGCCCATGCTCATGAGTGCCGAGGCGCTAGTGGCCCTGCCAAGTAGCTCGGTGGGTACGGCCGCCATGAAGTAGCCACCGATTCCGGCATTGATTGCCGGGGCAGCGCATAAGGCAAAACCTAGGACAACGCAGATGGCTGCAATAGGTTCTACGAAGGCCAATACCCACTGCGAGCCCGCCACCAGCAGCAGGCCGCCACAGGCCAGCGCGCCGCTGGGCACGTGCTTGATCAGGCTTGGCGCGGCAAAACTGCCAAGTAGCAGCCCCCCTCCGATGGAAGCGGAGACGAGCCCGATGGTTGCTGCGCTTTCTCCGCGTTGTTGCAGCGCAAAAACTGTTGAGGAGATTGCTGCATTTGAGCCAAGATTTACGATTACCGAAACTATTAATAGCATGCGAAGATCCCCGCGCCGCCACAGCCAGCTCATACCCTGGGCACTTTCACTGACAAAGGCACGGAACCAACCGGGTTTTGCTGCTTTTTGAGAGACATCAGCTTCGCGGCTTGCGGGAGCAACTTGAGTTAGATGCGTTGGCAACACCATGAATTTGGCGGCAAGGGTAGCCAGCGCATGAACGGCTGCTATCACCAGCATCACCACGGTGTTTGAAAGGGATAAGAGGACGCCGCCCAGTGGCCCGCCGGCCAAGGTAACCACAGCGTCTCGGCCCTGATTTGCTGCTAATGCCGAACCTAGCTGGGTCTCGGGCAGAAGATCTTTCAGCGCGGCGTCGGATGTTGAAGCGAACAGTCCGTTGCGCACCGACATGAGCAGATGCAGTCCCAGCAAGGTTCCAAAGTGCAGGTGGTTGCTTGCTGCGGCCAAGGCCAGCACAAGTCCGATCACCAGGCCGAGGCAAGAGCCGAGCATCATGAGCTTGCGGCGATTGTAGCGATCGGCAATCACGCCACCGGGCAGGGTGCCGAGCATGCGTCCGATCATGCCTAAGGCCCCAATGATCCCTGCCTGAGCCGGAGAATTGGTGATAAACAGGGCGATGAGTGGGATGACGAATGAGTGTATTGCAATGCCTAGGGCCGAGCCGGTGTCCGAAGCCAGCCACAATAAATAGCTCCTTTGACGCCATAGGGCAGGGGGAGCTGCGGGTGTTGTTGTGGTCTTCATGCCTCAAAGAGTAGACCCGCAAACTTAGTTGCGCAATATTTATTGCGCAACTAAGTTTGCGGATTGTGTAAGCTGAGGGACATGAGTGAAGAAGCGTCGAAAAACATACCATCCGAACCTCGGACCATGACCTCACCCATGCTCAAAGCCATGGCGAACCCCTTGCGCAGGCGCATCTTTGCGACACTCGCTGCAATGGACTTCGCTCGTGCCGCCGACCTATCCGAACGCTTGGATGTTCCGGCAAACTCACTGAGTTTTCATCTGCGGGTCTTGGCCGAGGCCGGGCTCATTGAGGAAGCCCCGGAATTAGCGCGCGACCGCCGGGACCGGGTGTGGCGCGCGATGCCCGGGGGGCTCACCATCGGTTCTCCGGAGCACCCGGCTCAGGTGGATGATCAGCTGGCGATGAACGCGTATTTGACGCAGCAAGAACAAGACCAAATTAGACAGTTGAAAGCCGTCATTGGTTGGGGGCGAAGCTATGCCGCGGGTTCCGAGAACGTTCAAAAAGGCGCCCTGAATATCACAAACCTGATGCTCAACGATGAAGAGGCCGAAGAGCTGGAAACGCTCATGCTCGAGGCCTTGCGTGAAGTGAAGCGAAAGTCCATTGCGAATGCTGGGGACGGATCCAAACGCAGGCTCTGGGATGTAACGGTGATGATGGCGCGCGAAGATTTGTTGGGCGGACACTAGGCAACACAAGAAATGCTCGGTGGTGCACACCCCAGAGGGGCGGCACCACCGAGCAGTTGCTGGTACTTGGGTTTCTAGGCGAGCAGTTGGCGCTTGGAGGAGATTACTCCTGTATTGAATCCGGCAAGTCGTAGGCCACCATGGAACCGAGCGTGCTCGATTTTCACGCAGCGGTCCATCACGACGTTCAGACCTGCGGCCTCGGCGTTTGCCGCGACCTCCTCATGCCAGGAACCTAGCTGAAGCCACAGGGTCTTAGCACCCACGGCGATTGCTTCATCGAGAACTCCGGGCAAATCATCATGTTTACGGAAAACCTCAACCAAATCCGGGGTTTCAGGAAGATCGGCAAGCGACTTGTAGACCGGCTGGCCCAAAATCTCATCGAGTACGGGGTTCACAAAGTAAACCTTGTACTTAGAGCTTGAGAGCAGATAGGTAGCAACAAAGTAGCTGGCGCGTGAGGGCTTATTGGAAGCACCAACAATCGCAATTGACTTGGTGCTGCGCAGAAGATCTAGGCGTTCGGCGGCATTCGGCCCAACCCACGTACGGATATCGATGGCGCTCATTATTTGGCTCCCGTCGTGGCTGCTGCGCGAGCGGAATCAATGGAGCAGGCGGCTCCGTCGTAGGCTTCCTCTTCAGAGGCAGGGACCACCTGCTGGGAAATCGTCAGTGCCTGATCCAGATCCCAGAGGATGTCTGCAAGATCTTCCAGGCCCACGGAGAAGCGAATTAAATCCTCCGGAACACCTGCGGCAAGCAATTGCTCGGCGGTGAGCTGCTGGTGGGTGGTTGAGGCAGGGTGCAACACCAGAGTGCGCACATCACCGATGTTGGCAAGGTGGCTTGCCAGCTGCAGTGCCTCGATGAAGGCGGAGCCGGCGGCGCGGCCACCCTTGACCCCGAAGCTGAACACCGAGCCGACGCCCAGCGGTAGCAGCTCCTTGGCACGCTCATAGTGCGGGTGCGACGGCAATCCTGCGTAGTTCACATAGGAAATGCGCGGGTCATTGTTCAACCATTGTGCAACCGCCTTGGCATTGGCAAGGTGCGAATCCATGCGCTGGGGCAGGGTCTCAACGCCCTGCAGTAGCTGGAACGCAGACTGTGCCGGAAGCGCTGGACCGATATCGCGCAGCTGCTCGGAGCGCAGCTTGGTCAAGAAACCATACTCACCAAAGTTATCCCACCAAGAAACGTTCCCATAAGAAGCTACGGGCTCGGTCATGGAAGGGAACTTTCCGTTACCCCAGTTGAAGGTACCGGCCTCGATAACAACGCCACCCAGAGTGGTCCCGTGACCACCTATGAACTTGGTTGCCGAGTGAATGACAATGTCTGCACCATGTTCGATGGGGCGCAACAGGTAGGGAGGGGTCAGCGTCGAGTCGACGACAAGTGGGATGTTTGCCGCGTGGGCAACCTCGGCAAGGCCCTTCAAATCGGCGATATCACCGGAAGGATTGGCAACAATTTCCGTGTAGACGGCCTTGGTATTTTCCTGGATGGCCGCGGCAAATTCCGCAGGATCCGTGGAGTCAATGAACGTGGTTTCAACGCCAAAGCGGCGAAGCGTCACATCAAGTTGGGTGATGGTTCCGCCATAGAGCTTGGAGGAGGCCACGATGTGGTCTCCGGCTCCGGCCAGCGCGGCGAAGGTAATGAACTCGGCTGCCATACCCGAGCCAGTGGCCACGGCACCGATACCGCCTTCAAGCGAGGCCATGCGCTCTTCAAAGGCAGCAACGGTCGGGTTGCCAATGCGTGAATAAATATTCCCGTACTTTTGCAGTGCAAAGAGGTTCGCGGCATCGTCTGAGTCCTTGAAAACAAAGGACGTTGTCTGATAAATCGGTACGGCACGTGACCCGTGCTCGGCGTCCGGGGTGCCGCCGGCGTGCAGTGCGCGCGTGCGGAATCCAAATTGATGTTCGGCCATGAGGGTGGCTGACTCCTTGCGTAGAAAGGCTTAAGAAAGTCCGGGGTTACCAACGTTCTAGGCGCCTGTGGGGCGGGGGTACTTCTTCTCCCGGTTCAATGAGGTGGCCGACGTTGCTCTTCTTTTCTGTGTAAAACCCGAACCGGGGTTCCACACAGGAAGCATCAGCACCAAAGATTGCTTGCGCGCTCTCCATCGTTTCTGGCGGTAGCACCTTGTCCACCGGAGTGTGGAAGGTTGCTGCGGCGTCATAGAACCAGATCTCTCGGCCGCTCGGGATGGGGTCTATGCACCATTGTGGCAAGAAAACAGCAAGTAGCCAAAGAATAAGTGCTTAGGTTGCGTTAGATGGACATTGAATCGAAGAATCTGCACCAAAATCCCTGGTGGATTTTGCCCAGCTACGCTAGAAGACATGAGTACAACGTTAGTTTTGGTCCGTCACGGTGAAACTGCTTGGAATGCCGAGGGGCGTTTGCAGGGGCAGACCGACATTCCGCTCAATGATGTAGGCCGAGAACAGGCTCGTGTAGCGGGAATGGAACTTTCCGCGCGAGCCTGGGATGTTGTCGTTTGCTCGTCGCTGGGACGAGCCGTTGAAACGGCTCAACTTATTGGGGCAGAGCTGGGGCTGGAACTAAGTGAACGCATCAGCGGGCTCAGTGAACGCCACTACGGCAAGGCCGAAGGTCACCGAGTACGGGACCTTCCACGCGAAGAGATCGATAGGCTGCTGGATTCGGCCGAGCTCGAAGACCTTGTCACACGGCGAGGCCTCGATGCACTCTTGGGTCTTGTGGAACGCTACGAAGGCCAAAGGATTGTTGCCGTAGCTCACGGAACCCTTATTCGTCTGACGCTCGATGCCTTCAGCGCCGGGCCGCCCATGAAAATCATGTGCAATGGGCAAACCGTTCAGGTCGATGTTGAAGCATTACGCCAGCATATGGCCACTGTAAACCCCTAGGAGCTGGCGGGGGATGGGCGCACTATGAGGACATGAATGAATCATTCTTTGGTAACCCCGAATTTTATGCTCACCGGGCTCACTTATATGACGCGATGCTAGGCTCTCCCGCGTACAACAAGCTTTTCTGGGGCACCAGCCCCAACGACTATGCGGCCTTCGCCGCACGAGCCATCGGTTCGGGCTCCGGGCCACTGCTTGAGGTGGCGGTTGGGACCGCGCGGGCAAGCGGGCTTCTCCATGTGGCCAGCGCGCGGAGCACAACACTGGTAGATATGAGCCAACCCATGTTGGCCCTGGCTCAAGAGACAATTCGAACCGCGGCTGGTGGACGGATTCCACAACGCATCACCTTCGAATGTCGTGACATGTTGGAACCCGGCAGTGAGCAACACTATGAAACGATCCTGGGTTTGGGGCTACTTCACCTGGTCCCGGATCTGCCACGGGTGCTTTCCGCTCTAGGAGTTCAGCTCAATTCCAGCGGCTCTTTGTTTCTTGGCTCATTGATCAAGGGGTCCGCGCGCTCAAATGCCTACCTGAAGCTTTTGAAGGCTCGTGGCGAGATTGCCGAGATTCGTTCGGTAAGTGAAATTTATGAGCAGGCGAAGGACGCAAATATTGGCACGGTGGTGGTGTCCCATCGCGGTGCCATGGCGTATCTAGTGATCACGCGTTAGCGATTAATTAGTTTCTTAGCTCTGCTGCCACACGCCGCGTTTCGGCCTCAAACTTTGAGACTAAACGCAAGAGTGCTGACTTATCTGCTGCTGGCCAGTGCCCAATGAGTTCTTCAACCAAGGAATCTCCCGAACGGCCCAGTGCATCGGCGGTGTCCTGCCCAGCATCGGTTAGTGCCAGGAGGGAAGCACGCGAGTCCTGCGGGTCGGCTAATTTGTGGATGATCCCGGCATCTTGCAGCCGGGCGGCAATTTTGGAGATATTTGATGCTCCGGTCACCATTCGTGCAGCAAGCGCCGAAGGGCGTTGTGGCCCCATCGCGCGGAGGATTCTCACCATGGTGATGGCTCCGGGATCTAGCATGACTCCTTCACAGGCTGCAACGGCCGTGATGAAATCCGGTGAGGTCCATTGGGCAAGAATGCTGTTGAGTGCGCGCAAAAATTCAGTATCAACCGTTGTTGGCTTCATGCTCAGGCCTCGGTTCCGCCGTCAACCGGGAGTACGACTCCGGTAATAAATTGTGCTTGATCCGAAAGTAAGAATGCCGTTGCGTGCGCGATATCTTCCGGCTGACCAAGTCGTTTCATCGGGATTTCTGCGGCATAACCCGCCTTGGCCTCATCGGGAAGCGATGCAAGTGCTGCGGTTTCGATGGCTCCCGGTGCCACTGCATTGATCCGAATGCCCAGAGCAGCATTTTCCTTGGCAACGCTTCGTGTCAGTGAGACAACCCCATGTTTTGCCGCACCATAGGGGGTCAGCTGCGGAGTGGCGCTGATCCCGGCCAAGGACGCGATATTGACAATTGAACCGTGCCCCTGCTGCACAAAATGAGCGATCTGGGATTGGAGGGCCAGGAATGTTCCACGTAAGGTCACGTCAATGACCCGATCCCATTCCGCAAGTGTCACCTCTTGCACCGGCTTGGGCATTGCGCCCACGCCGGCATTGTTAACGGCCAAATCTAGGCGTCCAAATTGTTCAAGGGCGAAGGGAACCAGCTGGGAAACATCGCTTTCTTCGGCAACATTTGCATGTTTGTATGCTGCCCGGCCGCCTGCCCTAAGTATTAGCTCTACGGTTTCGTTGCCCGCCGGGTCATTGACGTCGGATACGACTATTGAGGCACCCTCTTCGGCAAGTCGCAGGGCAATTGAGCGTCCGATCCCGGCTCCCGCGGCCGTGACCAGAGCTACCTGATTTTCAAAAAGCATGGTTTGCCTCCAAAGCGTATACTGTCCTGCAGACAGTATACGCTTTGTGGTCTTCACGCGAGGATTGAGCCCTCGTACAGACTTCCTGCGACGGTGCGGTGCACGATCTATCTGCTCTGGCTCGGTAGGAAATTCACGGTAGAACTTGTCTCAAGGTTTGGGTGGCGGGTAGCGCGGCTAATTGCCGGCCACCCGCCACCCGCGTTTAGGCGTCTATCACCAAGTCGCTTTGAGGCGTGGAACAACAAGGAAGGAACTTTCCCGTTTCGATCTCCCGGGCACGGATTCCACCTTGGTGATTCATGTCCACATCGCCCGAAACTTTAACGACCTTGCACGATCCGCACATTCCCTCTTGGCAGTTAGCCCCAATTCTTACGCCTGCGCGCTGGGCAACACCTAAGATTCGTTCGTCGGGGCTGATCCTGACATTGAGGCCGGTTTTCAAGAATGACATGGTGAAACTTCCTTCCCCCACCGTCTCGAAGGAAGAAGTATCGGGAGGCTCCGGAGGAGAATCAGTACCGGGTTCACCATCAGATGCCAATGGGATCTGATCCTCTACCTCGTCCGGTTGTGCCGAGGTACCAGCGGCCCGCAGGGGTAGCCCCGTTGCTTCGAGGGTTCCTTCCGCATCGTAACCGGGCTCGTATATTTCCAGTTCGGCGGGCTGTTGTGCGTAATGCTGCTCGGCAGATTCCGCGATGCCCTCGGCAAACTCCTCGGCCAAACCTTCGGCAAGGGCAACTTCCTCCTGGTACTCCAACAAGGTCTGTCGGTCCCCGGAAAAGAATTCCATATGGATCGAGGTTTCATCCACCCCGAGTTGTTCCAAAAGTTCCGCGGCGTTGTTCAGGTAACCTTCCGGACCGCAGGCATAAACCTGTCGCCCGTTTGCATCGGGAGCTACCTGTTCAATCATGTGGCAGGTCAAACGGCCTAACATCCATTCCCATTCACCGGGCATGGATCGATCGCCTAACGAGTAGAACATCTTGATGCGTTCATCTACCGCGGCAATGTATTCAAGCTCCGCGGCAAATCCAAAACCACCAGGTTCGGCTCCGTGATACAGCACTACAACGTCTGCCTGTCCCGGCAATGCATGGATGGTGCGCACCATTGACATGATCGGGGTGATTCCTGCCCCGGCGGCAAGGAAGAGATAACGTGCCCGGCGTTCGGCGTCCGGAAGGTGGAACGCCCCCACCGGACCGAGCATATCCAGTACGGTTCCGGGCACCACATTTTCATGCACCCACGGGGAGACGAACCCGTTTGTTTCCCGCTTAACCGTGATGTTGAACGTCCACGGTGCCGTGGGCGCGCTGGAAATTGAATAGCTACGGTCAACGGGGTCTCCCGAATCCCCATGCACGGGGAAAGCAATATTTAGATATTGCCCGGCGCGGAATGCCAATGGCGCACCGTCGACGCGGCGGAAGACAAATGTCTTCATTCCGCCGGCCTCGGGAATCGTCTCAACACATTCGGCCATGAACTCCTGTGGGTGCCAAGGCCCCAAAGCTTTGGCGGCACCTGCTGCCAGTTCCGTGGCACGCAGCACCCGGTTCCAAGGCATCTCCAGGCCTCGGATGCGTTGTATTTCCGGAACTTGAATGCTGGTGGTGGTAACAGTCATGCCAAGTGCTCCTGCATACGCTGGATGTACCAGTTAATGAATGCCTCAACCTGGTATTCGCTCTTCATGTAGGGGCCGGGTTCGTAGGCTGGGCTTGCCGCGCCGGCCTGGCATAGTTCCACGAATGCCTTGTCTTGGATATTTGTTTGCTTCCAAGTGTGGGTGAGCTTAGCTAGATCGTAGTCCTGCCCCTCAACCGCATCATCGGCTACCAGCCAGGTGGTGCGCACCAGAGTTTGGTGTTCATTGATGGGGAATACCGCAAACGTGATTGCATGGTCGCCAAGGAAGTGGAACCAGCTATTTGGCTGCAGGTGCATGGAACAGCGGCCCAACCGGAAATCACGCAGATCACCAAGAAGTTTCTTGGATAGCCTGCGGCCATCGAGGGAGAATGATTCACCGAGCCCATCGAGCGGTTCGCGTGAGATTCGAATGCCGGCAATGCGGGTGTCAAGCTCCTCCACGACCTCGTAGGGCAGACCGTAGCGGCGGCAACGTTCTTCGAGGGATTCTTCGGCCTGCTTGTTGCGGTCCCACACTTCTTGTAGATGGGTGGGGACGGTCTCTTCGCTTAGTCCCCAGGTGGGGAACAGTGAGCAGGCTAGTTCGGGGTGGCCATCGCAGTGGTAGCACTCGCGATTGTTTTCCATCACCAGCTTCCAGTTGCCCTCTTCAATGATGTTTTGCTGGTAAGCCACTTTGGCCCGGGAGAGATCGTGTGGTGCCAGGTATGGCTCAAAAATCTTGGCGGTTTCATCAAAGTCGGCAGGTGGCTCATCGGCGATGCAGACAAAAATCAGGCCGGCGTAGATCCTGCTGTGGGCCTTCTTTAGCCCAAAGCAGCCCTTGTCGAAGGTAGTTTCCCCCGGGGAGGAAGCATGAATCAGAGCTCCGTCCGGGGAATAGGTCCATGAGTGGTATCCGCACACTAGGTTTCCTGTGGAGCCGGCTTGTGCTGTGAGTACTCGTGCGCCGCGGTGACGACAGACATTGTGCAACACATTCACGCCCCCGTCGTCATTGCGGATCACGATCAAAGAGGTGGGTCCGTATTCGACGGTCACGTAGTCGCCCGGCTCCGGGATTTCGGCGATGCTCGTGGCATAGAGCCAGTGGGCACCGAAGATGCCTTCCATGTCCAGATTAAAGATCGTTGGATCCGTATAAAAGGGAGCATCGAGTGAGAGCCCGATGCGGCGGTTATCGAACAATGCATTGATCTCCGAGAGCTGCTTGGCTGGCAGCGTGCTGGAAAGTTTTCCCCTCAGTGAGCGAGGCGCGTTGATCGAGACAGACATGAATTTGCTCCTTGGGAACGAAATATAAGAGTCGGCAGGTCGGAAAACGGCTGGGGGCGCCCCAAGGGCGCTCGAGGTGTTGTGTAGATCACATTACTGGCTTCAAAGCAACAATAAAAGCGTAAAAAATTGCCGCAAATCATGCACAATAGGTGCATGATTGATTCCAAGATCTTGACCCTGCGCGCCTTTGCCGCTTGCGGCACGGTGGCCGCCACCGCGGAGCTGACCGGATACTCGCCATCCGCGGTCTCGGCTCAGCTGCGCGAGCTGCAGCGGCAGTTGGGAGTGCGCCTCTTGGTCAAGGAAGGGCGAGGTGTGTCTTTGACCGCGGCGGGTCGAAAACTCGTTGCTGGCTCGGACGCACTATTGGCCGCGTGGGAGCAATTGCGGGCCACCACTTTAAATGCGGATGACCAGGTGCAGGGCCAATTTGGTCTGGGTGGATTTTCGACAGCAGCTGCACGTTTACTGGCCCCATTGGCCGCCAATCTAAAGATTTCCAGGCCGCATGTGGAGGTACATCTGATCGAGGCGAACCCAACGCGTTGCTTTGAGATGCTTGTAGCCGAGCGGATCGACATGGCGGTCGTGGTGGCGATGCGGGTGGGACAACCTGCTGAGGACGATACGCGATTTGAGCAAATAACACTGCTCGATGACCCGTTGGATGTAGTGGTTCCTGCCGATCATCCGTTGTCGGACCAAGGCAAAGTCCACCTCGAGGAGCTAGCGGCAGAGAAATGGATCACCGATACGCAAGGCTCGGCCTACCGTGAATTATTTACCTCCGCATTCTCGGCGGTTGGCCTCAGACCCAAGGTGGCGCATGAGGCCCAAGAATGGGAGACCATGACGGCTTTTGTTGGGGCCGGGCTCGGCGTGGGATTTCTCCCGAGGCTCGCTCCTATGGGAGGCACAGTAAACGTCAAGCGTCTGCGTCTGGTGGGGCCCAGCCGGCCAACTCGCCGCATCGTCGCGGCTGTTCGTCGGGGGAGTTTGGGCTCGCCACTGGTGATTGAATCTCTTGAGTTTTTGCAGGGCACCGCGCACAGGATCCTTGAGGCGCGCCAGGGGGAGGAAGTGTAGCCCTTCCGGCTAAAGGCAAGCGGTATGACGCGGCGAGTGCCTTTGTGCGGCCCAATGCTCATGAGCGATGTTCGTCTAAATCAAATTCGATAGCACCCTTGACAGCCCGTGCGACGCTGAGCAGACTAATCATTAGTCGTCGACTTGTATCCAACTAATATTTTAGGAACCGGAGGTTCTTGGATGGGCAACAAGGCTGTCAGCTACGCTGGCCCTGGCAAGGTTGAAATCATTGATACCGCTTACCCGGACTTTATGCTCCATGATGGTCCGGGTGTACACCCGGCCAACGTGGGTCGACAAGTGCACCACGGGGTCATTCTCAAAACCATCGCCACAAACATTTGCGGCTCGGACCAACATATGGTGCGTGGCCGTACCACTGCTCCGGAAGGCCTGGTGCTTGGCCACGAAATAACCGGTGAAGTGGTTGAAGTGGGCCGGGACGTGGAATTCCTCAAGGTCGGCGATGTTGTTTCGGTTCCCTTTAATATCTCCTGCGGGCGCTGCCGAAACTGCAAGGAAGGCCAGACGGGCATTTGCCTCAACGTCAACCCCGACCGCCCGGGCTCGGCCTATGGCTATGTGGACATGGGCGGATGGGTTGGCGGCCAAGCCGAATATGTGCTTGTTCCCTATGCCGACTGGAATGCCCTAAAGTTCCCCGACCGCGACCAAGCTCTGGAGAAAATTCTTGACTTGGCAATGCTTTCGGATATTTTCCCCACGGGTTTTCACGGGGCAGTAGGTGCCGGCGTCACCGTGGGATCCACGGTCTATGTCGCAGGTGCGGGCCCGGTGGGACTGGCAGCAGCCACCTCCGCACAACTGCTCGGTGCCGCAGTGGTCATCGTCGGTGACCTGAACCCGGATCGGCTAGCTCAAGCACGGAGCTTTGGTTGCGAAACAGTTGATGTTTCTCTGGGAAATCCGGCAGAGCAGATTGAACAGATCCTAGGTATCCCCGAAGTTGACTGCGGAATCGATGCCGTCGGTTTTGAAGCCCGCGGGCATGGCGCCGACGCCGGTAGTGAACAGCCAGCAACGGTGCTGAATTCGCTCATGGAAGTTACCCGTGCAGGTGGCAGACTGGGAATTCCAGGACTCTATGTCACGGGCGATCCGGGTGCCAGCGACGAAGCCGCGAAGGTGGGTTCCCTGTCGATGCGCTTCGGTTTGGGCTTCGCCAAATCGCACACGTTCATCACCGGCCAATGCCCGGTGATGAAATACAACCGTGGATTGATGACCGCAATCCTGGGCGACAAGGTCTCAATTGCCAAGAACGTCAACGCCACGGCGATTTCGCTGGCAGAAGCACCGGCCGGCTACGCGGCATTTGACAAGGGAGCAGCGCAAAAATTCGTGCTTGATCCGCATAATCTGATCCAGTCCAGAAACTAACGCCAGATAAACCGGCGGCAAGTACCCCTATCGACACCCCCTAGTTTTGGGGGACCGTCGGTAGGGGTACTTCTCACTATCCGGCCAAAGATTAACCGCTATTTACGCTGATTTCTACCGACGGGGACCCCCCGTCCCTCTACTTGCTCAACCATCCGGCATATTGATGTTGTTGTTTATTGCCGCACCGACCGGTGAAGGAAAAAGCCATGAGTCAAAGTGATAGTTCAGTCCAAAACCTTGTCGAAGAGCTTCATTCGGCCCGTCGACGAGAGCAGAAGAAATATTCGGTGTCCGGGGTCGATTATTGGGTCTTTGGAATCGCCGGATGCATTGCCCTGGCATTTATTCTGTGGGGATTCCTCTCCCCGAACGGACTCGGGAACGCCTCCAGCACGGCCCTAGACTGGGTGATCACCAATACCGGCTGGCTGTTCATCATTGCTGCCGCGTTCTTTGCCACGTTTGTCCTAGTGGTTGCGGCGAAAAGTTTTGGACGTATTCCGCTGGGCAGAGATGGCGAAAAACCCCAGTTCAGCACCGTTTCATGGATCTCCATGATGTTTGCCACCGGAATGGGCATTGGGTTGGTTTTTTACGGGGTGGGTGAACCACTCTTCTTCTATATGTCACCTCCACCGGGAACCGTTGAAGGTCAAACTGATGCAGCACTGAGCACCGCCATGGGAACCACCCTGTTCCACTGGACGCTCTTTCCATGGGCCATGTATGCGATTGTGGGACTCGGCATGGCCTACAGCAGTTTCCGGCTTGGACGCCCGCAACTCTTCTCCTCGATGTTCGCTTCAATTTTTGGTGAGCGCGTGATCTATGGCTGGGGCGGCCGAACCATTAACATCCTGGCAATCCTTGCTACGCTCTTCGGATCTGCCTGTTCGTTGGGCCTAGGCGCATTACAAATCGGCGGTGGCATCCAATCCTCGGGTCTCATGGGAAGCGTTGGTTCGGGCATGCTCGTGCTGATTATCGCGATTCTGACCGCTTTGTTTGTTGCTTCAGCAGTCTCCGGAATCGAACGCGGAATCCAGTGGCTGTCGAACATCAATATGGTGCTAGCCGTCATTCTGGCCCTGATCGTGTTTATTGGTGGGCCGACCCTCTTCATCCTCAATGTCATCCCCAACGCCATCGGCTCATTCATTAGCGACCTGCCCGAAATGGCTTCACGGACGGCGGCCTCGAGCGACGGAGCCATGGCATCGTGGCTTTCATCCTGGACTGTTTTCTATTGGGCCTGGTGGATCTCGTGGACCCCGTTCGTGGGACTGTTTATAGCGCGGATCTCTAGGGGTCGTAGCATCCGTCAGTTTGTAACTGGTGTGTTGCTGGTCCCCTCGACGGTGACGTTGATATGGTTCTCGATCTTTGGTGGCGGGGCCATCGGCCTGCAGGAACGTGCCCAAAATTCGGAAGGTACCACCGAAGCCTTGGTGAATATGGTCAATGGTGCCCCGGACATTAACTTCGACACTGTGCTCTTTGACCTGCTTGACGCATTGCCCCTGGCCAATTGGGTGTCGGTGCTGTTAATGATCGTAACGATCTTGTTGATAGCAATTTTCTTTGTGACGGGCGCAGACTCTGCCTCGATTGTCATGGGAGCGCTCAGCGAACGTGGGGCCCAAGATCCCACGAAAAAGTCCGTGATCTTCTGGGGTGTTTCCGTGGGTGCCGTTGCCGCGGTGATGTTGTTGGCCGGAGGGGACCACCCGGCCGAGGCATTGAACGGGCTGAAAAACATCACCATTGTCTCCGCCTTGCCATTCGTGGTGGTCATGCTGGTGCTCTGTGTTGCTATTTGGAAGGACCTGAGCCAGGACCCATTGGTCTTGCAGGGACGGGTAGCACTTGAAGTTCTGGAACAATCGGTCTCCGATGGAGTTGAACGCCATGATGGTGAGAATTTCAGTCTGATGACCCAAGAGATCGCCACAGTAAGCCCGACACCGCGGCCCGAAGACTCCGGGTTGGCCCTAAGCGACGGGAACCCCGAGGATGATCTTGAACAGCCGATCCTGATCCGGGAATAGCGGAGCAAACACAGGGAGGGAACGTATTGCGTTTTTAGATTTAAGTCGGGTTCCTCCTATGTGGGGGATGAATCCACGTATCTGGTAGGCCCGGCGTCGGGTTGGCTTTTATCCAGAAGCTAACCCAATGCCGGGCCTACTTTGCGTGTAAAGGGGGGCGTTCAAGAAGGAACCCCCAGCAGATAAACTCACGGGCCGCCCGGTAGCTGGGTGCCTTGGAGTGATGGGTGGTTATAGCTACCACCTGTGCGGAATCCTGGCGAAATTATGTACGGCCCCGAACCCCAGAATTAATTTTTTGAACCGAATTCACGGCACCGAACGCGATGTTCTGTGGCATGGGGAAGCTGAGTGGGTGGGCTCGAGTAGTTTCCCGACAGCACGGGGGGTCTGTTGATGGGCGGTATTTCCCCTCGCGGTGCAGCGAAGAAAGACCGCTTGGAGAAATCCCCGAGCGGGGTAGTCTCTAAACGGCCTTTCAAGGCAAGAGAAGTGCTGCCGGAACTAGCTGAATCCCGCGGAAGTTAATCTTCCGGTCGGTCGTTGGCGAAGTCCTCGGACCAGTTGGAAGGTTCCTGCAAGGAATGCAGCATTCCCTTGGCCACCGAGTGTGAGCGGCCAGCGGCAACATGCCGTTCGAAGCGCTCGACGATGTCGTTGATCAGCTGCTGCTTCGGCATCCCCATGACATCGTAGCCACGGCCTCCCGTGGCCGAGAAGATCTCAAGACGGATCATTTCACTCCCCGTTGGCTTGGACTTGCGACGGCCCGTCGGGATATCGAACACCGGATAGGTTTGGTAGCGGAAGGGGATCTGCCGTTCCATCGCAACCGTCAGGTCCAGTTGCCGCACGCCCACCTCGGGAATCATTTCCGTGGTCAACGAGATCTCGGTGCCGAACTTTGCGAGTTCGTTTGCAACCTCCACCATCACGGGCTCGGCTACCTGCTCGATGTAATTGTTTGCATCCTCGGCACAACTATCGCTCACGGTCCTGGCCAGACGTTCACGCCACTGCCGGTGCCTTCCGTGGGCGGCTATCCCTGGGTCGTGCAGCGTGTGCTCCTCCTGTTTCAGGGATCTCCAGAAAGCGATCATGATCAGGTAGAGGATCACAGTGAACGGCAGCGCCATAATGATCGTCATGTATTGGATGGTGACAAAACCTCCAACAAACAACATCGCAATGGTCAATGCCCCAACGGCCAATGCCCAGAAAATCCTGCTCCATTTGGGCCCGTCCTGGCCCGGGTGGGTGGTGTAAGCGGTAAAGCTGCTCATCATCAGGGCTCCGGAATCGGCGCTCGTGACGTAGAACAACAGCCCGGTGAATGTGGCGATACCCGCAACGAGAGCCGCACCGGGATACTGATCGAGCAACATGTAGAAGCCATGCTCGGGAGTGTTGACGGCGATCTCTCCAAACTCCTTTTGCCCCGAGCGCACCGCATCGACGGCTGAATTGCCGAAGATGGAGATCCAGACCAGCGTGAATAAGAACGGCACCACCAAAACGCCGACCACAAACTCGCGCAGCGTCCTGCCACGGGAGATCCTGGCCAGGAACATGCCAACGAACGGCGACCACGCGATCCACCATGCCCAGAAGAATAGCGTCCAGGCGTTCATCCAATCATCGGGACGATCAATGGCGAAGGTATCCAACGCCATTCCGGGGAACCTGCTGATGAAGTCGCCAAGGTTCATGACCACCGCGTCGATCAGCATCGTGGTCTTACCGGCGATCAGGATGTAGAGCATCAGGCCTACCGCGAGCAGGAAATTGAGCTCGGAGAGTCGGCGAATACCGCGATCCACGCCGGAAACGCATGAAATGGTGGCCATCAAGACACTGAGCAGGACCAAGCCAATTTGGATTGAAACGTGTTCGGGCCAACCAAAGAGGTAGGTCAGACCAAAGTTCAGCTGTAAGACGCCAATGCCAAGTGAGGCAGTGAGACCAAATACCGTGGCCACGGTTGCCGCAACATCGATGGCATCCCCGGTGCGGCCATGCACGCGCCGGCCCAAGATCGGGTAGAGCGCGGCTCGAATGCTCAACGGCATCTTGAACCTGAAGGCGTAGTAACCCAGTGCGGCCCCGACCAATGCATAGAGAGACCAGCCGCTGATGCCGTAGTGGAAGGTAGTCCACACAACGCTTTGGCGGGCCGCTTCAACGGTTTCACCGGTGCTGTTTGGCGGGAGTAGGTATTGTGCCACTGGTCCGGCCACTGAATAGAACATGAGGTCCACCCCGATTCCCGCGGCAAAGAGCATCGCGGTCCAGGTACCCAGCCGGTATTTGGGACGTGCATGATCGGGGCCAAGACGGATTGAACCGAATCGGGATGCCGCCAGGAATATGACAAATCCCAGCACGATGGTCAGGGTCACGATGTAGACCCAACCGAGCTTTTGGGAAGCCCAATTGACAACGTTTCCAATCACGCCTTCCGCCTGCGTGGGGAAGGCAGCGGCGTAGATGGTGATGCCCAAGATCACCAGCGCGGAAGCCAAGAAAACCCGCCAATTGGTACGGGCTGGTTGTATGGAATTGGTCGTGCTGACGAGCGTGGCCGTTACTGTATTTTCTTGCTTATCACTGGCTATGTGTTTCATTGATGACACCTCACTGTGACAGTTGAATTGGACCGTCTGCCACGCTTTGGTGTGGCAGACGGTCCAACGGGGGTGCGGTGCTAGACCGCCTCGCTTTGTGCTTGATGCCTATAGAACTCGCGATGCTCCGCATCCAGTGGCTGCTTACCCAGAATCAGGTCCGCAGCCTTTTCTGCCATCATCATGACCGGAGCATAAATATTTCCGTTGGTCACGTACGGCATGGCCGAGGCATCAACAACACGCAACCCCTCCACTCCATGTACCTTCATGGTCAGTGGGTCGACCACCGCGTATTTATCGCTGGCCGGTCCCATTTTTGCGGTGCCGCAGGGATGCAATGCGGTTTCCGCGTCTCGGGCAACCCAATCGAGAATTTCCTGATCGGTACGCACCGAGTTGCCCGGGGATAATTCCCCGGAGTTGAACTGACGCATGGCAGGCTGGGCGAGGATCTGGCGTGAGACTCGAATTGCCTCAATTCATTCGCGCCGGTCCTGTTCGGTTGAGAGGTAGTTGAACAGGATGCTCGGGTGCTGCCGAGGATCTGTGGAGCGGATTTTCAGGCTTCCGCGGCTGTCCGAGTACATGGGACCCACGTGAAGCTGGAAACCGTGGGGTGTCTCGGCCTTCTTGCCGTCGTAGCGCACCGCCAATGGCAGGAAGTGGAACATGAGGTTTGGGTAGGCAACGTCCTGGTTGGAGCGGGCGAATCCGCCACCTTCGAAGTGATTTGTTGCCGCCGGTCCGGTGCGTGTGAGCATCCATTGGGCCCCAATGAACGGCATGCGCCATAGATCAAGGCTTGGCTGTTCGGATACCGGCTGCGGGCATCCATGCTGTACATAGACCTCAAGGTGGTCCTGAAGGTTCGCGCCCACGCCGGGTAGGTCTGCCACCGGGGTGATACCCAGCGAGCGCAGGTGCTCGGCCTCGCCAATGCCAGCTAGCTGCAGCAACTGTGGGGTGTTGAAGGCGCCACCGCACAGGATTACTTCCCCGGCATTCACCTGGTGAGCCTTGCCGCGGCGCGTGTAGCTGACCCCTGTGGCCCGCTTGTTTTCCATTTTGACACCCGTCACGAACGCCCTGGTCAGCACCGTGAGGTTGGGGCGTGTGCGGGCAGGATCAATGTAGGCGCGTGCCGCGTTGAGTCGACGGCCGTTATTGATATTGCTGTCGAAAGGCCCAAACCCTTCCTGCCGGTGGCCATAGACATCGTTGGTACGGGCATATCCCGCTTCCGCGGCCGAGGAGAAGAATGCCTCAAAGAGTGGATTTTTTGCCGGGCCACGGCGCATGACCAGCGGCCCGTCGTGGCCCCGCATGGGGTCTTCGGGGCTGCCGGTGGCCGTTTCGAGGCGCTTGAAGTAGGGCAGGCAGTGCGCAAAATCCCAGGATTCCATGCCGGGATCCGCGCCCCAGCGTTCGTAGTCCAGCGGGTTGCCGCGTTGGAAGATCATTCCGTTGATGGAACTTGAGCCACCGAGCAGCTTGCCACGTGCATGCTTGACCCGGCGTCCGTCCATAAACGGTTCGGGATCCGACTGGTAGATCCAGTCGTAGGCCTTATGCCCGGCCGGGAACATCAGGGCCGCGGGCATCTGGACGAATAGATCCCACCAGGAGTCCTTGCGGCCGGCCTCGAGGACAAGCACCGAGCGGGTTCCGTCGGCGGTTAAGCGGTTGGCCAGGGCCGAACCCGCGCTTCCACCGCCGACAATGACGATGTCAAAATTTTGGGTTGTTTCAGTCATCGTGATCTCGTTCCCTGGCCCTTGAACCAGCGTGCCGGCGCCGGGTTGATGTTTTGGTAAATGTGTCGGGTCTCGCGGTATTCGTTCAAGCCCTGAAGCCCGTTTTCCCGGCCCAGCCCGGACTTGCCGAAGCCTCCCCATTCGGCCTGGGGCAGGTAGGGGTGGTAATCGTTGATCCAGACGGTGCCATGGCGCAATTGCTCGGCAACGCGTTGTGCCCGTGAGGCATCGTTGGTCCAGACCGCGCCGGCCAGACCGTATTCGGTGTCGTTTGCCAGGAAGATGGCTTCCTCTTCGGTGCTGAACCGTTCGATTGTCACAACGGGTCCAAAGACTTCCTCGCGAACAATGTCCATGGTGCGCTCGCAGTCGGCAAACACCGTGGGACGCAAGAAGTTTCCGGCCAGCAGTGCTTCATCTGTGGGCCGTTGGCCTCCGGCAACCAGCCGGGCTCCCTCGGCCACGCCCTGGGCAATGTGCCGTTCGACGTTTTCGCGATGTTCGGCGCTGGCCAATGGACCGCACTCGCTGTTGGGATCCAACCCGTCGCCGAGTTGGATGAGCTCCGCGCGACGTGCCAATTCGCTGACGAAGCGGTCATGGATTTCGTCGTGGACTATGAGTCGGGATCCGGCCGAGCAGACCTGGCCGGAGTGGACGAATGCGGCGGTCAGGGCGTTGTCCACGACGGTGTCAAAGTCGGTGTCATTGAAAATTATGTTGGGGTTTTTGCCACCGAGTTCAAGGGTGACCTTCTTGATGTCCCGGGCGGCGGCGGCCATGACTTTCTGTCCGGCATCTAGTCCTCCGGTGAAGGAGATCAGATCAACTCCCGGGTGCTCAACCAGTGCGGTTCCTACCCTCGATCCGGGACCCAAGACGAGGTTGACGGTTCCGGCGGGCAGGTTTGCCTCTTCGAGCAGTTCAACAAGCTTGATGGTTGACAGGGGGGTGAGCTCACTGGGTTTGATGACCACGGTGTTTCCCGCGTCCAGCGCCGGGGCAAGTTTCCAGGAGATGGTCTGCAGCGGGTAGTTCCACGCGGCAATCAATGCGCAGACGCCGACAGGAACATAACCAATGCGGCTGAGAATGTTGGGGTTTCCCTGCATCCACCATGCGTCCGGCGTCGAGGTCCGCGATGTTGGCGAAATAGCGGAAGGCAGATACCGCATCATCGACATCCAGACGTGCTTCCCTGAGGGTTTTGCCGGCGTCGAGGCTTTCGATACGTGCCAGTTCTTCGCGGTGATCCAGCAGAATCTGGGCGATGATCCGCATCCGGTCGCCGCGTTCGCGCACCGGAAGACCCGACCATTCGCCCTTGCTGAAGGATGCTGCGGCGCTACGCACCGCGGTGTCGACGTCGTCTACCGATGCCTCGCAGACCGTGGCAAGTAGCGTGCCGTTGGCAGGATTGGTGACCTGGTGGGGTGGTAGTTGGCCTTGGGTAGTTACCCAATGGCCGTCAATGTAAAGGTTGTTCAAAGCCGTCATAAGATCATGCATGAAACGTGCCCCTCCTCACATTTAGTGATTTGAGGACAAGCGTACATAAACTGTGTACAGGTGTACAGATAAAAGTGAGCAATAGATTTTGCGCGCTGTTTTTGGGTTGCTGGCGGGCGTTGCCGCGTAGCAGGATGGCGGCACGGAACCTTCCCTGATACCTCAGCCCAGCCGGGTCACCTCAGGAAAGTTCCACAGGCAAGCGGGTACTCTATATTTTCCAGATGTAATCCATGGATCGAAGGCGAAGAGGTGGATGTTGTGACACGAGAAACCGTGCAGGCCGGTGCCACCAGGCGCATTCGGGGTCCCGGAGACCCCGACCGTCGTCAGCGGATAGCCGAGGCGGCCATTGCCGTGGCAATGCAGGAGGGGCTTGACGCTGTCACCCACCGGAGGGTCGCCGCCGAGGCCGGGGTCCCGCTGGGATCGACTACCTACTACTTTCAGACAATTGATGACCTGCTGTCGGTGGCCATGGAAAAGGCGGCGCAACGTAGCTTAGGTGAGGTCATGCGATGGGAGGAAGGGCTTCCCGCGGATGTTGACCTCGCGTTTGCCTTGGCCGACTATGTGCTTGATTCCCTGGGGGAGGGGCGTGCCTCAACCGTCTTGGATTACAACCTCTATGCCATGGCAAACCTCAGGCCGCCACTGCGCAAGGCGGCCTGGGAGTGGGATCGGGGCTTGATGGAAATTTTCAGTAAGCGGACCGATGAAATTACCGGAAAAATGCTCTCGGTGACCATGTGTGGTCTGTTATTGCAATTGGTGATTTCGGAAGAGCTGCCCCAGCACGAGGAGATCAGGCTACTATTCGAACGGGCCTTGGCCGGCGGTCGGGGCTAGCCTGCTTCTCGCTCCACACTTACGGGGTGTTCGAGCCGTCGAGGTGGCTAAATATCAAGTAATGCAGCGCGCACCGCTGCCTCAAATTGAGCCACGTGCTCGGCCGATAGCTGGGCGGATTTTTCTTCATCGCCATCAATGATCGCCTGCAGGAGTTGCAGGTGTTCCTGCACGTGAGTGCTGAGGCCCGGGAGTTTATCGATGACCATGCACCAGATGCGGGTTGCCAGATTGCTATGGCGCACCAAGACATCTTCAAGATATGGATTGCCTGCGGCGCGATAGATCTTGCGGTGAACCTCTGCATCAAAGGTCAGAAGTTCGGCGGTGCTGGCTTCGCTAATATCAAATTCTTGAATCTGTCGATAAGTCTCACTCAATTCCTCACGAGTAGCGCTCGTGGCTACGCGCGCGGCACGGGCAGCGGCCATGGGTTCGAGTTGCTGGCGGATTTCTGAGACGTAGGCAAGATCGCTGATCTCTACCCGGGTGGCAAAGGTTCCGCGCTTGGCAAAGGTGACAACAAGCTTATCCGCCTCAAGGCGCTTGAGCGCCTCGCGCACGGGCGTGCGGCCAATGCTCAGCTCGCGCATGATCTGATCGTCATGGATGGGATCCCCGGGATGAATGTGTAGGGTCACGAGCATGTGAAGTATCTGCTCGTAGGCCTCATCGGCCATCGATCCACCCCGGGATGGAGAATGGGTATTGAGCAGCTGTTCCATGCGTTTCCCTTTCGATAGCTGGCCCTCAAAATAGATTTGCGTAAATCCCTTGACCGGCAAACTTCCTGTGACCTAGGCTACAAGACATCCTAGTATATAAGTTGGATACAAAGTGCGTATATCAAGGGAGTGAACCATCCATGACCCTCATTGATTTTCCCGCCGCAGAACGTGCCGCACTCAACGATGAGAACGGCGCCAGGGAATTCGTCTTGACCGTCAGCTGCCCAGACCAAGTCGGAATCGTCTTTGCGATTAGCGAGTTCCTTTCGGCCCGCGGCTATAACATCCGGGAACATCAGCAATTCGACGACACCGGCCTTGGCAACGTGCATGTGCGTACCGCATTCACCACATTGCAGCCTCAACTCACCGAAGAACTAAGCAGTGAATTCCAGCAGGTTGCCCACCGCTTTGGCATGAAGTTTTCAATGCACGATGCCACCCGGCCCAGGCTGCTACTTATGGTCTCCAAATCCGGGCATTGCCTCAACGACCTGATCTTCCGCTGGCGCACCGGTGCCCTGAAGGCAGATATTGCCCTGGTGGTCTCCAACCACGAGGATCTGCGTCCCATGGCCGAAGCCGCGGGAATCCCCTACCTCCACGTGCCGGTAGTCCCAGACGGTAAGGAAGCAGCCGAAGCCCGGCTGCTGGAATTAGTCGCCGAACACCGGATCGACCTGGTGGTGTTGGCCCGCTACATGCAAATTTTCTCCGACGGACTGGCCAGGAAACTCGCGGGCAAGGCCATCAATATTCATCACTCATTCTTACCCGGCTTCAAGGGAGCCAAACCGTACCATCAGGCCCATGCCCGCGGCGTAAAACTTATTGGTGCAACAGCCCATTACATCACCACGGATCTCGACGAGGGTCCCATCATTGAGCAGGAAGTGATCCGCGTAGATCACACCTATAACCCCCGCACGCTCGCTCAAGCCGGACAAAGCGCAGAATCCCAGGCCCTGAGCCGGGCCGTGCAATGGCATTGCGAACACCGCGTCCTCCTTGATGGGCACAGCACCATCGTCTTCCGCTAACCACCACAGAATTCTTCTTCACGCATAGGAGCTAACAGCATGTCGAGCAGTAAGCACGTAGTGATCATCGGCGCAGGCATCGTCGGCGCCAACCTGGCCGACGAGCTGGTCCAGCGCGGCTGGAGGAACATTACCGTCATCGAGCAAGGACCCCTAGATCTGCCCGGCGGTTCAACTTCCCACGCACCGGGCCTGGTGTTCCAGACCAACCCGTCCAAGGCCATGACCGAGTTCGCGGGGTACACGGTTGAAAAACTCACTGCCCTCGATGCGTACAACCCGGTAGGCGGGCTAGAAGTAGCAACTACCGAAAACCGCTGGACGGACCTGCACCGCAAGCACGGCTGGGCAACCTCCTGGGGTGTAGAAACCCGATTGCTAGATGCCGCACAGTGCAAGGAGCTATACCCGCTACTCGATGAAAACGTCATCCTCGGCGGGCTACACATCCCGTCCGACGGACTGGCACTGGCCGGCAAGGCAGTGAACGAGCTGGTTCGCCGCACCAAGGAAGCCGGGGTTGTGTACCGGGATCGCACCGAGGTCACGGGAATCGAACACTCAGATAACCAGGTCACCGGTGTCTGGGTTGGTGAAGAACTCATTGCGGCCGACGTAGTGGTCTCCTGTGCCGGATTCTGGGGTGTGAAGGTTGGGGCCATGGTGGGCATGAAGATCCCGTTATTGCCGCTGGCCCACCAATATGCCAAGAGCACCCCGATCAAGGGACTCGAAGGACGCAACGAGGGAACCGACGGGGCAAGCCTGCCGATCCTACGTTTCCAAGACCAAGATCTGTACTATCGCGAACACGGAGATAGCTACGGGATCGGCTCCTACGCCCACAAGCCAATGCCTGCACACCTCGATGATCTACCAAAGCTTGACCCCGGCGAATACACCCATGAGAACATGCCCTCCAGCTTGGACTTCACGCTCGAGGATTTCCTACCGGCCTGGGAAGCCTCCAAGCAGCTACTACCGGAATTGGCCGATGCAGAGATTGCCAGCGGGTTCAACGGAATTTTCTCCTTCACCCCCGATGGTGGCTCCCTGGTGGGCGAGTCCCCGGACGTCGGTGGATTCTTTGTTGCCGAGGCGGTATGGGTCACCCACTCGGCCGGAATTGCGCGTGCGGTGGCGGAACTTATCGCCACCGGGCGCTCGCAGACCGACCTGTCGGGCTGCGATATTAACCGTTTCGAAGAGGTAGAACTTGCCCCGAGCTTCGTCTCGGAAACCTCGCAACAGAACTTCGTGGAAATCTATGATGTGCGCCATCCACTTGAACCACGGCAGGATCACCGCGACCTGCGCATCAGCCCCTTCCATACCCGGCACCGCGAGCTCGGCGCGCACTTCTTGGAAGGCGGCGGTTGGGAACGCCCCTACTGGTTTACCTCCAATGCTCAATACCTCAAGGACCTGCCCTGGGATTGGCGGCCACCACTACGCGATGCTTGGTCTGCCATGCACCACTCGCCGATTGCCGCGGTGGAGGCCTACAAAACCCGTACCGCCGTGGCCATGTATGACATGACCCCGCTCAAACGACTTGAGGTCTCCGGACCCGGGGCCTTGGCTCTACTCCAACGGTTGAGCACCGGAAACTTGGCAAAGACTGTCGGCTCGGTGACCTACACCTTGCTTTTGGATGAGGCCGGAGGGATCCGCAGCGATATCACCGTGGCACGTCTGAGCGAGAACACCTTCCAGGTCGGAGCGAATGGCAATATTGACACCGCCTACCTAGAAATGGAGGCGCGTAAGCAAAACACCGGGCAGTTGCCCGGCGGCTGGGTACAGGTGCGCGATACCACCGGCGGTACCTGCTGCGTTGGCCTCTGGGGACCGCTGGCGCGGGACGTGGTCTCAAAAATCAGCGATGACGACTTCTCCAATGACGGCTTGCGCTACTTTCGTTCCATGCAGGCTCATCTGGGCGGGGTTCCGGTCACCGCTATGCGTTTGTCCTATGTGGGGGAGCTTGGCTGGGAAATCTACACCTCGGCAGAAAACGGCCAACGACTATGGGATGTTTTGTGGGCGGCTGGGCAGGAGCACGGCATTATTCCCGCGGGCCGCGCGGCTTTCGCCTCGCTGCGCCTGGAGAAGGGCTACCGTTCCTGGGGTGCGGATATGAACACCGAACACAATCCGTATGAGACGGGCCTAGGCTTTGCCGTAAGCACCAAGAAGGAAACCGACTTTGTGGGAAAGGCTGCGCTGGAACAGATCCGTGCGCTGCCCAATACCCGCAATATGCGCTGCTTACTCATTGATACCGCACGCGACACAGTCTTGGGCAGCGAACCTGTGTACCAGAACGGGCAGCCGGTCGGGTATGTCACAAGTGCTGGTTTTGCTTACACGGTGGGACGCCCCATCGCCTACGCCTGGCTGGACGCGAGTATCGAGATTGGAGACACCGTGCAGGTTGAGTACTTTGGACGCAAGCTCGATGCCACGGTGACCCAAGACCCGATCTACGATCCGGAAATGAAGCGGCTACGCGGCATCCCCGATGAAACAGCGGTCCGTCCCGCAACAGCGGTTTCGGCAGGTTAACCCCACCGGTTTGCCGGGTGCCAACGGGCACCCGGCAAACCGGTCTAGCCCGCGCAGATTTCCTTGATCTCGGCGATGCACGGCTCATTTTGCAGGCTTGTTGTATCTCCCAGGGCGCTGTGCTCAAAAAGTTGTGTCAGCAATCGGCGCATGATCTTGCCCGAACGAGTCTTAGGAACATCGGGAACAAAAACAATGTCGCGCGGTTTAGCAATCGGGCCGATCTGCGTTGCCACATGGTTGCGTAGAGCGGTGATCATTTCCTGCTGTTGTGCCAGCGCCGCACCGGATAAATTGGTGCCGACCAAGGATTTATCACGGGGCACAACAAAAGCGGTGGCAGCATGACCTGTCTTTGGATCGTGAGTCGGGCACACTCCGGCCTCAACCACAGCAGGGTGAGTGACGAGTGCAGACTCGATTTCAATGGTGGACAGGCGGTGCCCGGAAATATTTATAACATCATCGGTGCGCCCGAGGATCCAAATATCACCATCAGCATCAAAGCGCGCGCCATCTCCGGCCAAGAACCATCCCTGCTTGGCGTATGCCTCCCAATAGGAGGTGTAATAACGTTCCGGGTTGCCCCATACGGTACGTGCCATCGAAGGCCCGGTTTTGGTCAAAACAATATTGCCCTGCACCAAAGTAGCAACTGTCTGTGCCTGCTCATCAACAATATTCACCGAAACTCCGGGTAGTGCGCGCGTTCCGCAACCGGGTTTGAAAGCGTTATCACTTTGGCGTGGGGATAGGATCGTGGCACCTGTTTCCGATTGCCACCAGGTATCGACCATGGGAATTCCTGCAGGAGTAGCGCGGCCCACGTGGCCGCGCAACCAACGCCAGGCTTCCGGGTTGACTGCCTCACCCACTGTGCCGGCCAGACGGATTGATGAAAGATCGTATTCGGCAGGGACTCCCTCGGGGAACCAGCCCATCAGTGAGCGCACCAACGTGGGAGCGGTGTAGTAACTGCTGACTCCGTAACGTTCGATAATCTCAAAGTGACGCCCGGGGTGCGGGGCGTTGGGCACACCTTCGTAGATCACCTGGGTGACGCCGTTGGACAGTGGCCCGTAGATTTCATAGGTGTGTGCGGTGACCCAAGCCAGATCGGCGGTGCACCAGTGGACATCGGCATCACGCTGAGCGGGGTCCGGGTTGGAGAAGAGGAACTCGTGGCTCCACGAAGCTTGCGTCAGGTAACCGCCGGTTGTATGAACAAGACCCTTGGGTTGTCCCGTGGTGCCCGAGGTATACATGATAAATAGTGGGGTTTCGGCGTCGAATGCCTCGGGGGAGTGCTGTGGGCTGGCGGTATCCACCACATCGTGCCACCACACATCTCGGCCGGGGGTCCACGAAATCTCACACCCGGTCCGGCGCAACACCAACACATGTTCAATGTTGTTTTCGCCGGCAACCGCGGCATCGGCATTGTCTTTAACTGCCACTGAAGAACCGCGGCGGAATTGTCCATCGGTGGTAACCAAAAGCTTGGCACCGGTATCTTCTACCCGGAATTTCAGGGCCTCGGATGAAAAACCACCAAAGACCAGCGAATGCACTGCACCAATGCGGGCGCACGCAAGGGTGATCACGATTGTTTCAATCAAGACAGGCAAGTAAATGACAACTCTGTCTCCCTGCGTCATACCCAGAGAGAGCAACGCATTTGCTGCACGTGATACCCGATCCTGCAGATCTTGGTAGGTGACCGTGATCCGGTCGCCGGGTTCTCCCTCAAAATGCAGGGCTACCTTTTGACCACGACCTGCCTCAACATGGCGATCCACGCAGTTATAGGCTGCATTGAGTTTTCCGCCCGTAAACCAGCGCAGCTCCGGTCCGCGACGGGCTTGGGCATCTACCCCGGTGCTCGAATGGATGGTGTGCCAGTCTTGCGCCCAATCTAAGCGTCGGGCCGCGGCATCCCAGAAGGCTAGGCGTTCGTTTTCGCTCCAGTCGGCCTCATTGCTGATGTCCCAGTCTGAAGACGGGATGGCATTTGATATTGCAGTCATTTGTTCTCCATTGTTCCTGGCTGTAGCACCGTTCCCTTCGCTGAAGGTGGTTGCTGCGGCGTCACTGAGCCAGATCTCTTAGCCGCTCGTAATGGGTAAAGTGGATGTACTAGGTCCTAAGCCCAGCGTTTAATGGCCTTGCGTTCGGCAAGACCAAGCAGCGCATCGGTAGTTTTTCCGAGGACAGCAAGCAAAATAATTGCCAGGATCAGCCGGTCAATGCGTCCATTGTTTTGTGAGTCATTGAGGAGGAAACCTAACCCCATGGACGAGGCAATGAGTTCCGCAGCCACTAAAAATAGCCACGCCTGCGCCAAGGCAAGACGTAAACCAGAGAAAATTGCCGGTACTACCGCGGGTAACTGAACTGTGGCAAGCAACCTGGTGCCGGATAATCCGAAGGCTCGTGCCGCTTCAATCAAGTTCTTATCTACATGTCGAAGAGCCAGATAGACCGTCGTAAACACCGGGAAGAACGCGCCGATGATGATCAACGTGACCTTTGAATCCTCACCAATTTTCATCCAGAGGATCAGCAGCGGCACCCACGCAAGGGAGGGGACGGCGCGAATGGCACCAATGAAGGGACCAAGAAGTGCATCGGCAAGATCGGAGAGCCCAACTAAGGCACCAACCGCCAGTCCAAGTAGCGCGCCGATGGCAAAGCCAAGGAGAACACGTTGAGTGGAGATGGCGATGTGTTGGGCGAGAATCCCGTCTTCTGCGAGTCCTATGGCAGCGGTCAAGACAGAACTAGGTGTTGGCAACTGTGAGGTGCTTGCCCAGCCTAGGGTTGTTGCGGCCTGCCAAAGTGCTAGTAGCGCCAAGGGCACCAGCATGCCTAGGAAAGTACGTCCCCACCGGGTATGTAGTAGGGGGTTTCCCGATGTTGGATGAGTGCTGAGCTCCGCTGACGGAACGTCGGTATGCGCAGACATTAGGAGCCCTTAATCTTTGCGGAGTCTGCCTTCTTGGCGAAGCTGTCATCAAGCAGGGAGTTCAGGGCCTTATCGACCTGATCCTGTGAATCTACATCTTTGGATTCAACAAAGATTGGCCCAACCGCGGTCAATACCTTGAGCAGGGGTGCACCGGGCACCACATCAACGTCGAGGTTTGAGCGTTCCAGAATGACTTTCTCGGCAACTGGCGTTTCGAGGCCCGCAACGTCTGCCAAAATAGCGGCAGTTTCTGCCTCGTTATCTCCTGCCCACTCACGAGCCTTCTGGTAAGCATCGACTACCGTTTGGGCAATTTCGGGAGACTTGGCCAAGAAATCTTCGGTGGCGTTTAGTGCGCCGTAGGTATTGAAATCAAGGTTGCGGTAGATAAGCTGAGCACCTTTTTGCTCGGCACCTGCCATGATCGGATCTAAACCGCTCCAAGCATCAACCGAGCCGTTCTCCAGAGCCGAACGGCCGTCGGCATGCTGCAAGTTCTGCACGGTGACATCACTTGCTTTCAGACCCGCCTGCTCGAGTGCTTGGAGCAAGAAGAAGTAAGGATCGGTTCCCTTAGTTGCAGCGACCTGCTTGCCTTTGAGATCGGTAACTTCCTTGATCGGTGACTCCTTGGCTACGACAAGTGCAGCCCACTCGGGCTGAGAGTATTGTGCAATCGTCTTGATATCAGCACCATTGGAACGAGCCAGTAGTGCTGCCGATCCAGCAGTTGAACCCACATCAATGGCACCGGCGCGAAGTGCCTCATTTGCCTTGTTGGACCCGGCAGACTGAACCCATTTAACGGTGACACCTTGGTCCTTGAGCGTTGCTTCGAGCCAGCCCTTGTCTTTGAGCACCAGGCTCAAAGGGTTGTAAGTCGCAAAATCGATATTTAGAGTTTTGCTTTCGGCGGCGTTAGCGCCACCCGAACCTTCGCCAGCGCAACCGGTGAGCATAGTGGTGGCTGCGGTGAGTGCGGTTGCGGCGAGAAGGAAACGGCGGGTGAAAAGATTCTTAGGCATGGGGGGATGATCCTTGCGAGTAAAAGAGCGAGTTTGAATGACCGCTTGTTCAAGCGGTTAAGAATGGTGACGCAAAAAGATAAGAGTTAGTGCCGGCCCGAATCGACGCCGAGCGACGCTAAGAGCGAGCTACGCATTCGGCCGAGGTCTTCGGCATTGCGATGACGCGGACGAGCCCCGGGTACCGTGAGTAATTGAGAGACCGTTGCCGCAGCCTGTCCTGGTTCGCGACCCAAGACCAAAATTCGGTCCGCTAACTGCAAGGCTTCATCAACATCGTGGGTTACCAACAAAACTGTAGTTGGGTAAGCCCGATGGATATCAAGCAAAAGATCCTGCATTTTTAGCCGGGTGAGGGCATCGAGGGCACCGAACGGTTCGTCAAGAAGCAAAACACCAGGGCGGCGTGCAAGCGCACGTGCCAAAGAAGCACGTTGAGCCATGCCACCTGAGATCTCGCGGGGACGCAAAGAGCTATGTCCATCAAGTTCAACTAACCGCAACAGCTCTGCGACGCGTGCAGTGCCTTCCTTACGGTCAGTTCCTTGAGGTAGGCCGAGTGCTACGTTCTTTTCGATCGATTGCCAAGGCAACAACCGAGGTTCTTGGAATGCAACTGCGCATCGTGTATCCAGACCTGAGACCGGTGTGCCGTCGATGAAAACGGTGCCTGCCGTAGGGTTGTCGAGTCCTGAAACTGCGCGTAGAAGTGTCGATTTTCCGCAACCGCTGGGACCTAGAATTGCTAGAACTTCACCGGGGGTGACGGTGAGGTTGACGTCGCGAAGGACCTGGCGGCTTTCTTTGCCGACGGCAAAACTGCGCCCAACACCGCTAAAGGTGACGCTCAGCGAAGCATTGTCATGCTTATTCGGGTTGGCAAGGATTGGGCGGTCAAGCGTAGAAGTCACGATCTCTCCATCGGTCCTGGCGGTAGCACCGGCCTCGAATGAGGTGGTTGCTGCGGCGTCAAAGAGCCAGATCTCTCGGCCGCTCGGGATGGGGTATGTCTTAATACAAGTCGATCGGATGACACATAATCAAATCCGTCGTAATGTGACGAAAAGTTCGACCGGGCACTCTTTGGGCGTGGTGCAATCAAATAATCTTCGACAAATACCAAGTTTTCTATTCTTCTTTTTTGGTGGATTACTGATGGTTAAGGCCCAGAGAAATGGAACTCAGGGTTGGGCGCAACTCCCGTCGTTCCGGTTCCTAATGAGCGTTTACTGTCGACGGCACGCAAGCCAGATGCCGAGGTAGTTGCCCAGGGGAAGGCTCGAACTTTTGCCCCGCGATTCTTGAACTTCCTGTGTGAACGAACCAGTAAAAGCCTCAAAAATGCGTCTCAAATCCGTTGTTTTCGTTGCCTTATGTGACTTGTTGGGTTGGCCACTGGGCTAGTTGCCATGTAGAAATGTGACCAACAACCATCCAGAGCGGCCGAGAGATCTGGCTCTATGACGCCGCAGCAACCCCTCCCCTTAATTGGGCGGTAGGTGCTCACGCCAGAACCGATGGAGAAAGAATTATGGCGCTCGAATCCCCCTTGCATTCCTTTGATATTGAAACCGACCCCAATATTTTTGGTGCGGTTTCCTTGGAAGCACTTGCCGATAACACTCCTGCCAGGCACCTGCTTAAGCTAACCCCTGGCATTCCGACTAATGGGCACTACGACGAATTAGCAGCAATTTTCCGTCCGGTTTTTGCGCAGATTACTACCGGGGCCAACGAGCGCGACGCAAAGCGAATACTTCCCTTTGAACAGGTTGGCTGGCTGAACAAGATCCGTTTTGGTGCCTTGCGCATCCCGGAGAACGAGGGAGGCTACGGGGCTAGTCTCTCGGATCTGTTCCGGTTGCTCATTGAGCTTGCCGAGGCCGACTCTCACGTTGCGCATCTATGGCGCGCGCATTTTGCTTTTGTTGAATCTGTTTTGCTTTTCAAGGACCTCGCAGTGCGCGGCCGCTGGACCGAACGCATCTCAGGCGGTCAGATAATTGGCAATGCTTACACCGAACGTGGTGGCAACACGCTTGGCACGTTGAATACTAAACTTGATGAACACGGAGACCGGTTACGAGTCACCGGCGAAAAATACTATTGCACCGGCACCATTTACGCGGACTGGGTAGCTGTTGCCGCTTCACACCCAACCCGAGCCGGTAGGCAGATAGCTCTAGTCTCAACTCAACATTCCGGCGTCAAAATTTATGATGACTGGGATGGTTTTGGTCAGCAGCTCACCGGAACCGGGTCAACAACATTCGACAGTGTCCCGGTAGATACCCTGCTGCCCGAAGAACAACAGATCAATGATCCAGAATCGGCAATTTTTCAGCTCGTGCTGTTGGCAGTACAGGCCGGAATTACTCGTGCAGCACTCAATGATGTGCGCTCTGCGGTGCAATCACGTACCCGAACGTTCAGCACCGGAACCGGCGTCCCGGTACGCAACGAACCACAGGTGCTGCAACTAGTTGGCGAAATTTCTGCAACAGCATTTGCCGTTGATTCGGTGGTGCTTGCAGCGGTCGGTGAGATCGAGATTGCGGTTGCCGATGATTCACTGAGTGCCGTCGAGCGGTTTGCCGTATGTGAGCTTGCCGCCAACCGTGCCCAGAGCGTTGTACAACCTCTAACGCTCTCGGCAGCAACCAAACTCTTTGACGGGTTGGGAGCTTCGGCAACTGCCAGTGGTTGCAATCTTGATCGGCACTGGCGCAATGCCCGGACAGTTGCCACTCATAATCCAGCGATCTACAAGTCACGCATTGTTGGTGATTACGAGGTCAATGGCACCGCGCCCAAACGGCTCAACGCCATAGGGGACCTTAGCCGGCCCCAGAATTCCTCGGACTACTAGTACTTCTTTAAATTCAAGGCTCCTTGCAAGCACGCAAGAAATCGTTCTACTCCCTTTGCCCACTCCTACCCGCACGTGAAGGAATACTATGAGCAATACTCCAGCCAAGCGCCAGATCCGTTTCAATGCCTTCGACATGAACTGTGTTGGTCACCAATCTCCGGGTCTGTGGAAGCACCCGAAAGATCAGTCCGCTCGGTACAAAGATCTTTCCTACTGGACCGAGCTTGCAAAGACCCTAGAAAAGGGCAAGTTTGACGGCATCTTCATCGCCGATGTGTTGGGCACCTACGACGTCTTCGGCGGTTCAAACGAGGTTCCCTTGCGCGCTGGAACCCAGGTACCGGTCAACGACCCATTTATGCTGGTCTCGGCCATGGCAGCGGTGACCGAGAACCTTGGCTTCGGTGTTACAGCCGGAACCGGATACGAACATCCCTACCCATTCGCACGCCGTCTGGCCACCCTCGATCACTTGACCCAGGGCCGCATCGGCTGGAATGTTGTCACCGGCTATTTGCCCTCCGCCGCCCGAAATATGGGCCAAGAAGATCAGCTTGAACACGATGAACGCTACAACCACGCAGACGAGTACCTTGAAGTCATCTACAAGCTGCTCGAAGGCTCGTGGGAAGAAGACGCTGTGGTTCGGGATGCGGAACGCGGTATCTTCACAGACCCGGCCAAGGTGCACGAGATTAACCACGAGGGCAAGTACTTCAAGGTCCCGGGCATCGCCATTACCGAACCAAGCCCGCAGCGCACCCCGGTTATTTTCCAGGCGGGAACCTCATCGCGTGGACTGAAATTTGCTTCCGAAAACGCGGAAGCGGTCTTTGTTACTTCGCCAACCAAGGAACTGCTCAAGGCAACAGTCACGAAGATCCGTGACGAGGTTGAGGCGGCGGGGCGCGATCGCTACGACGTACGCATCTATGCCATGCAGACGATCATTACCGATGTTGATTCGGCAGCGGCGCAGGAAAAGTTCGAGGACTACAAGTCCTATGCGGATATTGATGGCGCGCTAGCGCTGATCTCCGGTTGGATGGGTGTGGACCTTTCCACCTACGGACCGGATGACGTGATCGGTGCAAACGTGAAGTCCAATGCCATCCAGTCCTCAGTTGCCACCTTCCAAAAGGCAAGCGGCGATGACGGAAACCCGTGGACGATTCGTCAGCTTGCCGAATGGGTTGGTGTTGGTGGGTTTGGTCCCATCACCGTTGGTTCCCCCACGGAGGTTGCCGACAAGCTCATTGAGTGGGTTGAAGATACTGACGTTGACGGCTTCAACCTTGCCTACGCCATTACCCCGGGAACCTTTGACGACATCGTTGAATTCATTGTTCCGGAGTTGCAAGCTCGAGGCGTTTACCAGAGCGAATACTCGGAAGGCACCTTGCGCAATAAACTCTTTGGCAAGGGTGATCGCGTGCAGAATACGCACCGTGCGGCAAACTACCGCTTTGCCAATGCTGTAAGCAAATAGGCGGTTAGCAAGTTGCCAAGGGTTGGGGAGAATTCTGTTGGAGGAATTCTCCCCAACCATCGTTAAGCGGCGAGGCTCACCACAAGGTTGATGGTGGTGGCCACGATGCCGGTTCCAAAAACGAAGGCCAAGAGACTGTGTCTGAAGACCGTTGACCGCATCTGTGAGTTGGTGATGATGGTATCCGAAACTTGGTAGGTCATGCCCACGCTGAAGGCCATATACGCAATGTCCATATAGCGTGGTGGTTCGTCTTGGTTGAAGCCAATTCCGCCGGGCTCACCGTCGTAGTAGATCATTGCGTAGCGCAGGGTAAAGAGCGTATGAACCATGAGCCACGACATTGCCGTGCAGCTCATGGCCAGCAGGGCAAGAACCAACCGAGACGCGCCAACTACATCTTTGCTGCCAATCATCACCAGCACCACTGCCGCCAGCGAGCCAAGCGCCGCCAACAAAATTAGAAGGTCGGTGGTTCGAAACCCGGGATCTTCTTCCCTTGCATGAGCGGCGGTCCGAAGATGATCCATTGGCGCAATGGTGGACCACACCGAAGAGTTATAGACAATTGCCGCTGCGGTCCATCCGACAGCAGGCGCGTAAAACCACTCGCCAAAGGAACCAGTGAGAATGGCGGCGGCCACACCGCTTAGAACCATGCCAAGCAGGCGCCATCTGCGATGGCGCGTCCGTCTTGATTGTGTGCTGTCCATGAACGTGATCATTCCACACGCCATTTGTAGAAACGCCATTGCTGTTGCGGAAAGACACGGTGCCTCCGCGGTATGAACTTGATGATTAGGACCCTCTAATCGTCAAGATTTAGACAATATACAGAATTCTTGTCAATTACGGTGCTGGCTTCCACGGCATTTTCAACATGAAGCAACCGCGACGCAAGTCCATGCCGAGTAGGTATGTCATGAAGTGACTTATGACGTTTTGTTACTTGATTCGATGCCCCAAAGCCGCATCTGAGTCGATTTATTTCACGAACAGGCGTTTTTGATTGGTCATATCGAAGAATCTGCAACACACTTGAATTGTTCGCTATCGATAACTTGTCGAAGTTGAACACACCATCCAGAGCGACTGAGAGACCTGGCTCGTTGACGTCGCAGCAACCACCTCCGTAATTGGAGACCGGTGCTACCGCCAGGACCGATGGAGATAGCCAAACTCTGCGCCGGTCCGCCGACCTATAACCATGTCCGTATGGTTACCGGTTGACTGATCCGCCATGCCGCGGCGTTCCTCGGGTAAACCGAGAGGAAATACTCATGGGCAAAACCAACCCACCTGCGAAGAAGCGCGCTCGCGTAGGACTTAGCGTCAAGATCCTAACGGTCCTATCTGTCGCAACACTGGCCCTAAGCGCCTGCGGCTCGGGGAACCAGGTTGCCGGTAATGCAGCGACCCCCACCAGCACCGAACCCGTTCAAGGCGGAACCTTCGTCTATGCGGAAGTTACCCCGATCAATAACTGGCAAACTCAGGCTGCGCGCTTCTACGAAAAGTCCAACGTACTCAATAGCGTGCTCGACCGATTGACTTACTACGATGTCGAATCGGGAAAGCTCGTTGGCTGGATCGCCTCCACCTTCGAGACCAATAAGGACCAGACCGAAATCACCTTCACGATTCGTGATGGGGTGACCTTCTCCGACGGAACCGCTTTGGACGCGGCCGCCGTCAAGGCGAACCTTGATGCCTTGGGTCTGGGAATCAAGACGGCTCAGATCGCACCCAACGTTGATTTCTCTGCCTACGAGTCTTCAGAAGTTGTCGGCACAAACCAAGTCAAGGTCATCTTGAAGGCACCAGATGCCAACTTCCTGCGGGCCACCTCGTCGGTGACCGCGGGACTTGTCTCCCCTGCAACCTTGACGCTGGACAACGCTGGGCAGTCAGCAATTGCCAAGATCGTAGGGTCAGGACCGTTTGTCTTTGAATCCGAAAAAACGGATGAAGAGGTCACCTTCGCTAAACGTGCAGAGTATAAGTGGGCACCGGAAACCGCAGCAAACCAGGGCGCAGCGTACCTGGACAAGCTCGTGGTGAAGTATCTTCCTGAAGTGGCACACCGTGCCGGTGCGGTCCAGACCGGTCAAGTCGATTTGGTCCGTGGGCTTCAGCCCGTCGACGAGCAAGCACTGCAAGGCAGCGGGGACCAGGTACTTCCTGCCCAAGGAGTCGACCTGACCACCAACATGGCGGCAGTGCGCATTGGCAGCGGCAAACTCAATGATGTGAAGGTGCGTCAGGCGCTGCAGATCGGTATCGATCGGCAGTCAATCAAGGACACAGTGCTTTCGGATTCTTATGTCATTGCAGACTCGGTACTTAACCACGCGGCCCCGGGATTCATCGATCTCTCGGCAGAGCTGGCCTATAACCCGGAGAAGTCTAAGGCTTTGCTCGATGAGGCAGGCTGGGTCCTCGGCGCGGACGGTGTGCGTGAAAAGGACGGCCAGAAACTAGAACTCACCGTCACAAGTTCAAATAACTCGGTGGTCATCAAGCCAGCATTCGAACTAATCGAACAGCAGTGGCGTGAAATTGGCGTCAAGCTCATCAACCGAGCGGCAGATAATACATTCCTTGCCACGGCAATGATCGATCCCAACACCGAATTCTTTGGCACTCGTCAGTTTGCCTATGGCGGTCTGGGACCGGTCTTCGGCCCGGAGAACAATACGCAGACGTTGAACGCTGATACCGAGCTCAACGCGCTCTTTGCCAAGGAACGTGCCGCGAAAACCGAGGCCGAGCACAAGGAACTCGTTGCCGAGGAACAACGCCAGCTAGTCACGCAAAAGGCCCTCTCCCTCGTTCTATGGGATGAAGTCCAGGTTTATGGTGGCAACTCGGATGCTCACGTCGAATTTACCTCCGGTACCGCCCCAATTTTCCAGGGCGCCTGGAAAACCGGAAAGTAGCTGATCCTTCATGGCCGCATACATTGCCAAGCGCATAGGACAAGCACTCTTGGTCATTTGGCTTGCCTACACGTTGGTCTTCCTTGCCGTGCAATTACTCCCAAATGACCCGGTCACGATCTTCCTTTCAGCGGATGCCGCGGCCGATCCGGCAACCATTGCTGCCATGAAGGCCCAGTACGGCTACGATCAGCCGCTACTCACCCAATACTTCAACCAGCTAATTGGCCTATTCCAGGGAGACTTTGGCTATTCGTTGGCCTCGGGACAACCAGTATCCGAACGCATTGGAGCCGTAGTTGGATCCACCCTGGTCTTGGCCTCAAGTTCCTTCATCACCGCCGTTCTATTCGCAGTATTGCTGGTGGCAGCGGCCACCTTGGCACGCCAAAGCTGGCTCAAGCGGCTGATCGTCAACCTGCCGCCGCTCTTTGCCGCGATCCCGGTATTCTGGCTCGGCCTCGTTTTGCTACAGGTTCTTTCTATTCAACTGGGCGTCATGTCCCTGTTCCCGGACGGATCATTTGCCGCGATCGGGGTTCCGGTGTTGGTCTTGGCTATTCACGTATCTGCCCCGATCGCTCAGGTGCTGCTCAAGAGCGTGGATAACGTCAACGCACAACCGTTCGTGGATGTGTTGCGTGCCAAAGGTGCATCGCCGTCTTGGATTTTCTTCCGACACACGCTAAAGAATGCGGCGGCACCGGCCATGACCATTAGTGGAATCACCGTCGGAACCCTGTTGGCCGGATCCGTTATTACCGAAACCGTATTTGCCCGCTCCGGGCTTGGACAAGTGGTATTACAGGCAGTCACGGCCCAGGACGTTGCCCTAGTCCAGGGTCTTGTACTGCTGACCGCCACCGCATTTGTTGTGGTGAACCTCGTAGTTGACCTGCTCTACCCGTTATTGGATCCACGGATCCTCAAGAGTGGAACGCACGGGGCCCCGCGCGCACTTGCGGCCTAGGAAGAAACGGAGACTTTCATGAGTATCAAGCTTGATGAACCACTTGAATTGGTCCAGAGCCCGGAAACAATCATCGTTCCCGAAACTCCGGTAGCCGAAGAATCCCAGACCGCGCGCACAAAACCCTCAGCCCTCAAATCCCCGACCTTGTGGCTCACCTGCGCTCCGCTAATCATGATCTTAGGCTGGGCCTTGTTCCCGACGTTCTTTACCGGTTTTGACCCCATCAGTGGGGTGCCGGCACAGAAATTCCAGGGCCCCGGTGCCGAGCATTGGTTTGGAACCGATCATCTGGGCCGTGATGTCTTTGCCCGTGTGGTTCATGGAACCAGCCAGACCCTGCTGACCGCGGGCCTTGCGGTAACAATTGGTTTGGTCGTTGGAACCGGCTTGGGTCTCCTTGCCGCAACCGCCGGTCGGGCCGCCGACGCGGTAACCATGCGCCTCATTGACGTTTTGTTGGCGGTCCCGGGATTTCTGATTTCACTGATCATCGTCACGGCGTTCGCCCCCGGACCCATCTCATTGGGGGTGGGTGTTGGCATTGCCTCGATCGCTTCCTTCGCACGCGTCGTACGTTCCGAGGTATTGCGCGTGAGAAGCCTTGATTATGTTGAGGCGGCCTTCATGAACGGTGGAACCTACTGGTCGGTGGTGTTCAATCACATTCTGCCCAACTCCTGCGGCCCGGTATTGGCCCTATTGGCAGTAGACCTAGGGGTGGCAATCCTGGCGATTTCCGGTCTTGGGTTCCTCGGCTTCGGTTCTCCACCGCCTACCCCTGAATGGGGACTGCTAATCGCCGAGGGCCGCCAATACCTGGCCTCGGCATGGTGGCTCACAACGCTTCCTGGGGTAGTCATCGTTGCCGTTGTCATCCTGCTGGCCGGACTGGGCCGTCAGCTTCACAAGATCTTCCGTTTCTAGTCAGGAGCACACCATGAGCAGCATTGCCCAAACACCAAAGCTTCTGAATATCCGGGGGCTGGATATCACCTACGGAACTGGAACAGAAGCAGTCAGCGCGACACGGAACATCAACCTTGAATTGGCGGCCGGGGAAATCGTTGCCCTGGTTGGTGAATCCGGGTCGGGTAAGTCCACCTTGTCCAAGGCCATCATTGGGCTGCTACCTGAGGTTGCACGAATCGGCGGTGGGCGTATTGAACTAGCCGGCGAGGACCTGCTGCAATATACCGAAAAGCAACTCCAGGCGCTGCGTGGACGGCGTATTGGGATGGTTCCGCAGGATCCGGGGGCCTCGCTTGATCCGGTTAAGACCATTGAGTCGCAGGTTGCTGAGGTCTTCCGTTTACACCCACAGGGTGCCAAACGATCCAAGAAGCAGCTGCGCACCGAGGTCATCCGATTGCTGAATTTGGTGGGAATCGACCGTCCGGAGCAACGCCTCACGCAGTACCCGCACGAACTGTCCGGAGGCCTGAAACAGCGTGTGTTGATCGCGATTGCCTTTGCGCTGGAACCGGATCTACTGATTGCCGATGAGCCGACCTCTGCATTGGATGTCACGGTTCAACAAACAATCCTAGAAGTGTTCACCCGCCTCGCCAGAGAGATGGGGACGGCGGTCATCTTCGTGACCCATGACCTCGCCGTCGCCACCGACATAGCCGACCGCATCGTGGTCATGCAGCACGGCCGGATCAAGGAAGACCGCCCGGTACGTGAGATCCTCCAAAATCCTCACGACCCCTACACCAGGATGCTGCTCACCGAAGCAGCACCAACCGAGGGCACAGCGGATGACAGCCTTGCCACGGCAAGCGAGCTGATCCCGGCGATCGAGGTACTTGGTCTACACAAGGTGTACGGCAACGGAAAGACCGAACATACCGCGGTAGACTCAGTGTCCTTCGCTGTACGCCCTGGCACCACGTTCTCCCTGGTCGGAGAATCCGGCTCCGGAAAGTCGACGACAGCCCGCATCATCATGCGACTACTTGACCCCACCGCCGGAACCGTAAAAATTCATGGCACAGACATCACCACGGTTCGTGGGGCAGCTAAACGCGAGTTATGGCGCAGCCTGCAACTTGTTTACCAAAATCCAGATTCTGCACTGGATCCGCGCTACTCGGTATCGCGCATCATTAGCGAACCACTGGAAAACTATAAAGTCGGCAGCAAAAGCGAACGCAAAACCCGGGTCAGCGAACTACTCGATGCGGTAAACCTGCCCTCGCGCTTGGCCGAACTTGGTAGCAAGGAACTCTCCGGTGGCCAACGGCAACGTGTTGCCATCGCCCGCGCGCTGGCCTTGGGAGCCAAAACATTAGTTCTTGACGAGGCCCTATCGGCTCTCGACGTGCTCACCCAAGCACAGATCCTCACGCTACTTGAGGATCTACAAATTACTCAGGGCTTGTCTTACCTCTTTATCTCCCACGACCTTCATGTCGTGGAACGCTTCTCACATGATGTGGGAGTCATGCACCAGGGCCGACTGGTTGAAACCGGTTCCGCTGCCCAGGTCTTTGAAAACCCCACAAGCCAATACACGCAACAGTTACTGGACTCGAACCCCGGAACGCTCTTGCGGGAACTCGCTCTCAGCTAACAGACCAACGGATCTGCACAAAATTTCTTATCTTCTCAACTACTCATCCCCTCAGAAACAAAGGAAAGCTCATGAGCACCACACAGGTACAGGAACGAACTGCGGAGGCAAGATACGCGGAACTTAGTGCACGCTTCGCACCGGTCTTTGCCCGCATTGCCGAAGGCACGGTTGAACGCGAAAATAACCATGTGTTGCCCTTCGAACCGGTGAAGTGGCTCAAGGAGGCCGGGTTCACCACGCTACGTGTACCCGCAGCACATGGGAGAGACCCGGTCAGCCACGAACACCTCTTCAGGCTCATCGTTGAGCTCTCAGCCGCCGACTCCAACGTCGGGCACCTGCTGCGCAGCCACTTCTCCTTCGTAGAAACCATCGCACTGCAGCCCGAGGAATTTCAGCTGCGCTGGTTCCCACGCGTACTAGCCGGAGAAATCTTTGGCAATGCCGCCACGGAAAAGGGCGGCAACGCGCTGGGCACCACCAACACCACGCTGCGCCAGGAAAACGGTACATGGTTGCTCCATGGCGAAAAGTATTACACCACCGGCTCAATCTTTGCCGACTGGGTAGTTGTCATGGCAAGCACCGCGGGCGTCGAGGGACGCCAGTACGCGATCGTGCGTGCCGATGACGCAAAGGTGCGCATCATCGATGATTGGGACGGATTTGGCCAGCCTCTGACGGGTACTGGCACCGCGATCTTCGATGATGTTGTTGTTCCCTTTGAAGACATTATCCAACGCAAGGTTTCCTCCACCCTGGAACCGGCCTTCTTCCAGCTCGCACTGCTCAGCGTGCTTGCCGGCATCGGACGCGCAGCGCTCGCCGACGCCGCGGACCTGGTGCGTAGCCGCACCCGCACCTTCAACACCGGCTCCGGGGACTTATTCCGCAATGATCCGCTCATTCAGGAAAAAGTTGGCCGCATTGCTGCCGGAGTCTATGCCGCAGACTCAATCGTCTTTGCCGCGGCTCGCGACTTGGACGCAGCGGTAGATGCTTCGCTGAACCTAGATCCAACGGCTGCCTTTGTGCGCGCCGAACTTGCCGTGCAGCTGGCCCACGTGGCCGTGCCCAAACTGGTCCTCGATGCCACCAGCGAACTCTTTGACGTTACCGGCGCCTCCGCGGTTTCCCGCGGTAAATCCCTAGACCGGCACTGGCGCAACGCCCGCACCGTCGCCACGCACAACCCGGTGGCCTTCAAGGCCCGCTCGGTGGGCGACTACTACATTAATGGCACCATCCCCACCGGACTTCACTCCATTGGCGAAGCCAAGGATTCGAAAGCAGGCAACAAATAAATGGGTACCTTTGACGCGCGCCCGCGCCTATTACTCAGTGCTTTTTTGATGAACACCTCAAGCCACATCCTGGGGGGACAATGGCGTCACCCGGAGGCCCAACAACACCGCTTCAACGAGCTGCAGCTCTGGGTGGATCTGGCCAAGCAATTGGAGGATGCAAAGTTCGACAATATGTTCTTTGCCGATGTAGTGGGTCTCTATGGGGATCATGAAGGAGGTTGGGCCTCAATGGTCCGTAAAGGTATGCAGGTTCCCTCGCATGACCCATTGGTGCTGCTCTCCGCGCTTGCCGCGACCACCAGCGAAATTGGCCTGGCCATGACCAGCTCCGTGGTGCAGGCTTCCCCGTTCCAGTTCGCACGCCAGCTTTCCACCCTTGACCATATTTCCAACGGGCGCGTGGCCTGGAACATTGTCACCAGCGTGCTGGAAAATTCGCACAAGAACTTCGGTGCTGCCGGGCTCACCGCCCACGATGACCGTTACGACTGGGCTGATGAATACGTAGAGGTCACCTACAAGTTGTGGGAAGGATCTTGGGAAGACGACGCGCTATTGGCCGACAAGGTTTCCGGTATCTTTGCTGACCCAGCGAAGGTCAACAAGATTCACCATGCCGGCAATCGATACTCAATTGAGGGCCCGCACCTGGCCATTCCGAGCCCTCAGCGCACCCCGTTCCTGTTCCAGGCAGGTTCTTCAGCCCGCGGCAAACAATTTGCCGCGCAGCATGCGGAGGCAACTTTCCTCTTTGCACCACATGCGCAGTACGTGGCCAAGCAGGTGGGCAAGATCCGTGAACTAGAAGCAGCAGCGGGGCGCGCCAAGGGCGATGTAAAGGTCTTTGCCGGGCTTTCGTTCGTGGTGGGAAGCACCGAAGAAGAAGCAAAGCGTAAGGAAGCCGAGTACGACGAGTACCTAGACCTACACGCCATCGTTGCCCACATCGGCGGTGGCATCGGGGTGGACCTCGGGGGGCTGGATCTTGACACCCCGCTGGGGGACATCGAGACAGAGGGTGCCCGTGGCGTGCTGGAAGCCGCGATTGCCTCGGTTCCCGGTGGCAAGCCGACCATCGGGGACTTGGCTCGTTACCGGGCCAAAGCACAGCAGATCTCCGGCACTCCGGAGCAGATCGTTGATGAGATTGAACGCTGGCAGGATGCGGGCATGGATGGGCTAAATATCATGAACCAGGTCCTACCCGGTTCGTACACCGACTTCATCGAGGGAATTCTGCCCGAACTGCACAAGCGTGGCCTTGCGCAGACCGAATACGCACCGGGAACCTTGCGCGAGAAGGTCTTTGGGCGCGGGGCTCGGCTTGAAGATACTCACCCGGCGGCCCGCTTCCGTGGCGCGTTCTCAGAGTTCTCGGCGGCCAATACCGAGAAGAAGTTTGAAACCATCACCTGAATAATGCTGAGAGTTTCGTAGCCCTAATAACGGGTGGTTGGTGCACGAGATGAGAATCCAAGCACCGACCACCCTCGTTTAAGCCCTAAGATATTTGACCTGCCTACCTTGAGAATTCGGCTGTAGCGTGGGTGTCATGAGCACCGAAGTCGAAATACCTCATGTTAATGATCCAGAGATCATCAGTCGTTTGTTGAACACTCCTGCACGCTGGGCAGTGGTTGGTCTGAGCAATAATCCACGGCGAGTGGCTCCCGGTGTATCAAAATTTCTGCAAGAGAAACTTGGCATGAAAATAGTTCCTGTTTCCTTGCGCGGTGACAGCGTTTTAGGCGAACCAGGTTTCCAAAAGCTTGCTGATATTACCGGGCACATTGACGTTGTGGATTGCTTTGTTAACTCATCGCGGGTTGGCGCGGTTGTTGAGCAAGCCATTGCCATTGGGGCTAGCGCGGTGTGGCTTCAATTGGGTGTTATTGATGAGGCTGCCGCTGCGCGTGCTAAGCAGGCAGGGCTTGAAGTAGTGATGGATACCTGTCCTGTCATGGAATTTCCGCACCTATAACCAAATAATTACGCGCTGCTTCCAAGGATCGCAACCTACCCTCAAGACAGGTGCACTTCTCGAAGATACTTTTGGCGCCGTAATGGAGCCGAGCTGCCCGGGAACCTAATCCTGCGATGCGGTCCATATTTTTTGTCTTTTCCCGGCCATTGTGGCGGTGAAGAAGCCTAGATTCTCCGAACGATACTTATCGTTTCTGTGCCTCACTGCCATCGCTAAGGTCGAGTGAGAAAGTGGCTCGACCGTTTCTTGCTACCTCAATGACGTGAAATAATTTTGTTTGACGTCACAAATCCGTCCTCAGCTGAAGTTACTAGTCTTCCAAAACGGATAGTAACGTGGCACACAAAGCCCGCCATTGCGGGGGCTGTTGCAATTTTTGAGGGTGAGTATGAATGGGTGCTTTCAGAAAGTGCGTATGTAACAAAGCTAGACGTATGGCGTAAAACGCGGTTAGTGTCATCGCAGCAAGGAAACACAAATTGGGTGCTGGGACCTGACACATACTGGGGGACGTTCGAACTTGGGGTTCGAGCAGAACAAGCGGATCGGCTGGGACTGACCCGTTACTAGTGTTTGTTGTGTGGTTTTCGCACCCCTTGGGGCAATTGGGGTAATTACACCGTGTTCGGCAAATCTGGGGATAAGGCTACACGAAAGAGGAACGGGGCTCACGCACTTCAGCGTGACTCCATTTTGAGTTCCCTTTGGAAAAACAAGATTGCTCGATCTGCTGTTGGCGTTGGCGCAACAACAATGCTCGTCGCGACCATGATGTTCGGTGGTGGTGGATTTAATCCCGCAACCGCAGCACCACTTGAGGCACAAGAATCTGGTGTTGAAGAACCGCTTCTTGACGCTCCCGTGGTTGCTGACAGCACGGAGGAACTGGCCGCAAAGGCGACAGAAGCTCAAACTGGCAATCCTGATTCAAAGCAAGAGAAGGCTCCTGTAGCTGAGGTTCCTTCGGTATCTGTTGAAGAAGATCCAAAGGTTTCAGTCAAGACAGACAAGCTAAATATCGTGGAACCGGAAAAGCCAAACGCCCAACCAGTTGAACCTTTCGATCCTGCCGAAACCGGGGCCATTAGCAATAAATCAGACGTGCCATCCGGCGATGAATCGGTTGGATCGCCCGTGGAGATGGCGGCCGTTGGTCCAGACGGTGCCCTCAAGCCGTACGTTCACTGGAATGTCGTTGACAACAAGGGGACCCCCGTACCCGGAGCTACTTTCACCTTCGAGAGATGGTCCGCGACTGGCTGGCGGCCAAGTTGGACTGGGAAGCGGACCGTGAAGGACTGTGTTTCTAGCGAATGCAAGATTATTGACAGAGACCCCGATCTTGGAGAGTACCTAGTCAAGTGGATTGATTCGGAGACGCCGGGTGTTAACCCGAGCGGAAGCAGCATTATCGCGGGCAACGCCTACCGTATTAAGCCGGTCAACCCACCAGCAGGGTATGAATGGGTCTCAAGTACCACTGCGGTGGAATCAAATACGCTGACTTGGTCAGGTCAGGGCCAGGACCGAATCCTGGATTTTGGCAAGTTCGTTGTTAGGAAATCTTCGTTTGTGCCGGTCTGTGAGGCTGGCTATGTCTACGGGCTCAGCAGCACTGGACAAATTCAAGGTGTGTCTCCGACCGGAACGGTCACGAAGCTTGGCCAAGCTGCCAAGAGCGTAAATAGTTTCAATGGATTGGGTATCGGAGCAGGCGGTTCGCCTGTCTTCGCATATGAAAGGTCAAAATCGACTGAGTCGGCAACGATCTACCGATACGACGTCAATGCGGGCACCTGGGCCAACACAAATGTCACGACAAATTCGACCCAGAACAGCCGAACCGTTCAGTTCGTAGCGGGCGCGGTGAATCTTGACACCGGGAACTATTTTATTGGCGGGTATACCCCTAGCGGCAACAACACGCGAGTTTTCCGTATCTGGGAATACAATCCTTCGACGAATGCCACGGTCTACAAGGGGTATATCGCAACGGACTTGAAGAAGGATGACACCGCCAACGGCGATATTGCTTTCGATTCGAATGGAAACTTGTTCGTTGTCAGTGGAACTGGAACCAGTACCACGATCTACTCCGTCACCGCTGAAAACCTGGCAAATGCGACGTCCGAAGGGCTGATCCCATCGTCGGGTAGCAAAAGTTTCACCACGATGAAGGATGTCAACGGTGTTGCTTTCGACGCAGACGGCAAGGGCTACCTGAGCTCAGATAACACGGTGTACAGCTATGACATGCCGGGCTGGACTAATTCGAAAAATGTGACTTCGTCACTCAGTAGCAGTACCGACCTTGCATCCTGCGGTTCGCCTCCGACCGTCACGATTGAAAAATACGTCGAAGGCGGCCGAGTTGCTGTAACTGATCAGTTCAACCTGACGCTGCGACAGGGTGGAGAGAACGGCACCGAAATCGGTACCGCAACGACCACTGGCAATGCAAACGGACTACAGAAGGAGCGGGTTGGCCCGCTGCCAACCGTGCGTGGCGTCAACTTGCATTTCAACGAAACTGCTGCGGGGACCACTAACCTGAGTAACTACGCCTCCAGCTACCGCTGCCTGGTGGACGGGGAGCAGAAAGTGCAGGGCACCGGAACATCGGGCAGCATTACAATTCCTGCCGGTGGGCAGGCCGTTGAATGCCGTTTCTACAACTCTCCGCTGATTGCGCAGGTCAACGTCCATAAGCAGGTGACCGACTCAAAGGGTGAGAACCCGGAACCGGGAGCGAATTGGAACGTTGGAGCGACTGCAAAGGCAACCACCGGTCCCATCAGCGCGACCCCGAACTCTCCCACACAGCAGACAAATGCCTCCGGCACCGCTTCGTGGAAGTTTGCTTTCGGAGCCAGCAATCACAAAGCTGACCTCTCGGTGAAGGAATTGATGCAGGACGGTTACGACTTCAAAAAGGGAACATGTGAGGTGACCAACCTTGATGGAACCACCAAGAAAACAGAGCTGAGCGGGGCTGCCAACAACCCGAACGTAGCGATCGTTCCGGGCGACGTGGTGGACTGCACCTTCGTGAACACACTGAAGCCTGCGAAGGTTACTGTGGGTAAACAGCTGCAAGATTTTGCCGGCCAGAACGCTAAACCAACAGCGGGATGGACCGTCGGCGCGACGCTCGACCCGAGCAACGCCAACGGAATCACCATCAGCACACCTGAGACTGCGCAAACCGGAACAAACGGCAAAGTTGAAAAACCGTGGATCGTCAACTTCCCAACCAAACCCGGCGCACGTGCCCAGGTGAAGGTGCGGGAAACGATGCAAGATGGATATGACTTTGTCGGCAGCACCTGTGTGATCACCGCCAACAACGGATCTACCCGCGAGCAGAAGATCAATGCAGCCAGCGGTGTACTCACGGGGCTTGCACCAGGAGAATCCGCAGACTGTACCTTCACGAACAAGCCCAAACCGGGCACCGTTACGTGGGAGAAGGTTGATGAAACGGGATCCGCGCTCCGCGGTTCGGAATGGGAACTGACCGGACCGGGCAGCGATGGTGTCACTACCGCAATCACGGACTGCGTCGAGGCGGAAGCAAGCACATGCTCCGGTCCTGACAAGGATCCGAAGGCAGGTGGATTCCAGCTTTCCAACCTGAAATGGGGCAGCTATACCTTGGTCGAAACCAAGGCTCCGGCGGGCTACATTCTGAGCACTGAAGTTCATAAGTTCACCATCGACGGGACGAAACCTGCAGGCCTCACTATCGATCTGAAAAAGATCGAAAATGAGCAGCAGCCAGCACTCTCACTTCCGTTGACCGGTGGACTGGGATCACAGTCTTTCTTCATCGGTGGTGGAGCTATCTTGCTTGCAGCACTCGCAGTGCTCGGCATTCGTCGCCGGAAAGGGGCTACCCAGTGACCTTTCGGTGAGGATAACCAAGGCAGTAAGACAGCACTAAAAATTTCCAAAGTTTGATTAAGTGTGGGGGCCGCTGGGGATGCGGTCTCACAAATTGAAAGGAATACAGCTCTCATGGCTGAAATCAAGAACACTTGGGGGAAGCGAGCACTCGCCGGATTCGGCGTACTCGCATTGGCCTCTGCCGGTCTGCTTGGGGGCAGCACCGCAGCCTCCGCAGCAACGGAGTTGGGCAACATCGATCAGGATGCCAAGGGCAGTATCAACATCCACAAGCACAAGCACCAGAACGGCACCGATAAGGTGCAGAATCCAGATGGCAGCTCTCCCGCGTTGGGCTCACCGCTTGACGGTGTCGAGTTCACGGCCTTCCCAATTACCAATGTCAATCTGAAGACATCCGAGGGCTGGGGCAAACTCCAAGACGTTACGCTCGGATCAGCTTGCGAGCTTCCGGCAGATCTCACCAAGGGTGCAGAAGTTGCCAAAGTCGTCACCGGATCAGCTGGGACCGCGGGTCAGGCCAAGATCTCGGAGCTTCCCGTAGGCGCATACCTGCTCTGTGAAACTGCTGCTCCGCCAGAAGTCGTTGACCGCGCGCTTCCATTCATCGTCACGATCCCACTGCCACACAACAATGGCTGGCTCTACGATGTTAACGTGTACCCGAAGAACGGTACCGCCGGCATTGAAAAGACCATCACCCCGGAGCATGGTTTGACTTTGGGAAGCGTTGTCGAGTTCCCGGTCAAGACCGATGTTCCTTCGGTCCGCGCTGATTCATCGCTGACCAAGTACGTTATCTCGGATACCTTGGATGCCCGTCTGGGCTCGGTGGGCGTTACCTCGGTAACCCTTGATGGTGCCGACGTTAATGTGGACTACTACGACGTGCTGCCCGCTGATGGAGTGGGAAACAAGCGCGAGGTTGTCTTCAACGCTGCTGGTCTTGCTTGGTTGAAGACTCAGCCAGAGAAGCAGATTGTCACCACCTTCCAGGGCACCGTTATCGAGATCGGTGATGGCGCTATCACCAATAAGGCAACAGTCTTCGTCAACACACCAGAAAACGAAAATGAGCTCGTCTCCAAGCCGGTTACCACCAACTGGGGTGACGTGAAGATTCTGAAGATCGATGATTCCGAAGCCGCCAAGGGACTGCAGGGCGCCGAATTTCAGGTTTACGAAGCAGCAGACCCGTACGCAACCACCTGTGCGGCAACTCCAGCAGGCGATGCTTTGAACGTCAATGCTGAAAAGATTGTCACCTCCGGTGCCGATGGCACCATCAAGATTGCTGGCCTGTTCGTTAGTGACAGCGTCAACGATCCAGGACGCGACTCAGCGTTCCGTTGCTACGTGGTGAAGGAAATCAAGGCACCAGCTGGCTTTGTCACTCCTACTGGTGACGCAGCTTTCACCGCAGTAAAGGTTGTTAAGGGTCAGACTGCCGAGGGTGAGTACGACGGAGATCCCATCGTGAACAAGCAGCAGGAAGTTCCAGAACTCCCGCTGACCGGTGCAAACGGCCAGATGGTCATGGTTATTGGTGGATCGGCACTGTTGCTGATCGCCGGTGGCGTGGTCATGCTGAACCGTCGCCGCTCCGCAAACGAGCAGCAGAACTAACAACTAACGTTGTAGTTTGAATGATGGGTGGTAGAGCAAGCGCTCTGCCACCCATCACTCGATAATCTTCACGCTCTGATCCAGGAAGTTTCACAATGTCCAACGCCACGCAGCTAGCGCCCGACGATTCAAACGTTGGTACACCCAACGTTGAAAATAAGCGGGCAAAACGGCGTTGGCGTCCCGGCGCACTGACCTGGATCAGTGCGCTTCTGGCCCTAGCCGGGCTGACCATCGTGATATATCCACTGGCGGCGAGCTGGCTTTCTTCATATAACCAATCCCAGCTCATTAAGGACCTTGCACAGCAAGTCCAAACATCAGGCCCGGAACGCTCTGATCAGCTTGGGGCAGCTCGCCAGTACAATGATGCGCTCAGTTCCGGTGTGCGTCTCGATGCAAATACCAATGTACCCACGGGCGCTGGATCATCTAGCGATACATCGCTGGTGTACAAAGATATTCTTTCCACGGGTGCCTCCGAAGTGATGGCACGCGTAAAAATACCCGCAATCGACGTTGACCTGCCGATCTACCACGGCACCAGCGATGAGGTATTGCTCAAGGGCGTCGGGCACCTTGAAGGTTCCCACCTTCCCATCGGTGGGAAAGATACCCACTCGGTGCTCACCGCGCACCGAGGGCTTGCGAATGCAACGATGTTTTCCAACCTAGATAAGGTCAAGGTGGGGGATACCTTTACCGTTGAAGTGTTCGGTGAGGTCCTGACCTACCGGGTACGCGAAACCAAAGTTGTTGACCCGGATGACACGGACACCTTGTTAACGGTTGCCGGAGACGACCTCGTCACTTTGGTGACGTGTACACCACTAGGGATTAATAGCCACAGAATATTGGTGACGGGGGAACGGATTACCCCAACACCCATCAAGGATATTGAAGCTGCCGGTGCGGATCCCACGATCCCCGGATTCCCATGGTGGGCCGCCATTTATGGTGGGGGGCTGATCTTGATCACTACTTACGTGTGGCGCTCGGGATATACCGATGCCAAACGAGTCCGGCGTACCAAGCGCCACTAAGGCTTGCTGCCGTTGTACAGTGCCCGTCCCGCACGACTACGTATAGGGGCAGCAAATTCGTTCGCATCCAAGGCCTAGATTCTTGAGCCTGACGCGAACACCAAAGATAGCCGGCATGCACCGGACTCCCCCCTACCGGGCCGCATGCCGGCTATCGCTTGTATTGCTATCATCCCCAGAGACTGGTTCTAGAACCTAGGATTAGAAACGTGGAATACGAATTATGGCGCAACATGGCACTGTCTCAGCCCGGAGCCTTTGAAGACTTCCCCTTCGGCCCCGAATCCGCGGTGTTTAAGGTCGCCGGCCGTGAAAGAGCACGCGCCAAAATGTTTGGCTTGCTGATGCACCGCGGAGGCATCGTAAGCCTAAATCTTAAATGTGATCCGGCCCTTGCCGAACAACTGCGTGTTGCAAATGCTCAGATCACCCCCGGGTATCACATGAACAAAAAACATTGGAACACCATCACCCCGGGATTGGACCCCGAAACGATGCGGGACCTCATCGAGGATTCCTATGACTTAGTCGTCGCTTCATTGCCGCGCACGGAACGTGAGGCGTTGGGCTGGCAGGGAATTGTTCAGCGAGAATGAAACGGAATCTGTACGCTTAGAAATATGTACTTCATCGTAGTTAAATTCAAGACAAAGTCCGAGTTCACCGAACAGTTCATTGAGCTGGTAACCCCATTCACCACCGCCACCCGCGCAGAGCCGGGGAACCTCTGGTTCGATTGGTCACAGTCGGTTGAAGATCCTTCAGAGTTTGTCCTCGTCGAGGCATTCCTTGATGATGAGGCAGCTGGTCTGCACGTAAATTCCGATCACTTCAAGGCAGGGCTTGAATCCATGCGTCCTGCGCTTGTCTCAACCCCCAAGATCGTTTCCCGCAAGGTTGAGGGCGATTCCTGGGGCGAGATGGGCGAATTGCAGATCGGTTAGTAATTTCACCATGTTCTCCGCGCTCCGGCTCAAGCTTCATCAGACATTTTCCGCGCAGGAAACCTATGATCCTCTCTGGGAACGTGCGCTGGATGCGGGGGAGGACACCGGGTATTTTGCCCATGATTCGGCGGTCTGGGTGGTCCATGGTGGCATGAGCCCCATTGCCGCGGGCATCAGGGCGTTGCTCACCCAAGCGCTACACCCCGGCGCGCTGGCCGGGGTAGCTGAACACTCAAATTATCAAGTCGATCCGCTGGCAAGACTTGCCGGGACCATCCGCTGGATCTTCACGCTGACCTACGGCGATACCAAGTCCGCGGATGCTGCTTGTGCTTGGGTTCAGCGGTTGCATCAACCCGTCGTCGGAAATTTCACCTCGGGCAACGGCGAAGAACGCGAGTACGCGGCAAACGATCCAGGACTTTCCGACTGGGTGCATATAGCCTTTGCCGACGCTTTCTTGCGTTGCCACGAAGCCTTCAGCGGCCCGGTGCCGCAGGGAGCCGATGCGTATGTGCGCGAATGGGCCAAAGCAGGGGAACTCATGGGTGTTACTAACCCACCGCGCAGTGACGCCGAATTGAAGGCCGCGATTGCCGGATATGAGTCTCGCGGCGAGCTCGTTGGCGGTCCCCGGGTTGCGGAGGTTGTTTCTTTCCTGAAAAACCCACCGCTTGATCCGGTGGTGTTGCCCGGTTACAGGTTGCTCTTCGCAGCGGTCGTTGACACACTTCCGGAAAACCATAGGAAGCTTTTGGGTCTAGAGTCGGCAACGCTCGGCCCACTAAAGGTACCCAGCAGGCTTGGTGGGAAGGCCGCCCTTGGGCTGGCCGGACTCGTGCTTGACGAGCGCGGGCCAGCGGAACTTGCCGCACGGCGTCGGCTCTACCGCATTGGCGCGCTGCGAGATGTGAACTATCTGGAAATTGGGATGACCGAACAAGCGCAGATTCCCGCCGGGTTTACTGCGTCGAAGTTGCGTGAGCCGGTGGGGCACGGCCAAGCTGCCTTTGAGGCACTGGCCGATGGAATCCTGAGCTGGAAATTGCATGAACGTTCGGGATTACGTACGCGGCCCGATACCCCGCGGGTGCAACTGGGCAGCTTTGTGCACTTGGGCTTTGGTTTTGGTCCGGCCCGTATTACCGCACCCTGCCGGGTAGTTCGGTTAATCAATGATGAAACAACGGCGGAAATACGATCGGGTTTTGCCTACGGGACATTAGAGGGACACCCGGAAACCGGGGAAGAATCCTTTGCCGCGGTACTCTGCACGGATGGGAGCGTATACCTAGAGATCGTTGCCGGGTCCCGGCATTCAACCTGGTTTTACAGATTAGTTGCACCGCTTTCGACGGCGGTCCAACGTTTTGCCACACGCCGTTATGTGCAAGCAGCGCGACTACTTGCCCAAGACTCCTAAATAGCGCGGAGCTATGGGCAGGTGTTGAGAGGTTCCTTGCCGGACAAGCGGTCTTTTGCCCAGAGTACAAGATCTCCTATGAGCGGGGACTCATCCTCAACCAACGGCATATGATCGAGCCCCTCATACTCGCGGTATTCCATGGTTTGCCCGGCAGCACAACGTTCCGCCACCCAATCTTGTTGCATGGTCGGTAATACCAGCTGGTCCGCTAGCCCCTGACCAACAAAGAGGGGAACCTCAAGGAGCATATTCACCGAATTTTCGCGCAGCATCTCCCCGATCGGCCCGTTGATCGCACTTTCGGGAATCACCGCGTCAAAGAGTTGCGTGCCGCGAATAACGGCTGCCAGTGCGTCTCGTCCGTCAAAGCAGAGATCGCCAATGCGTTGCACAGCAGTGGAGTATCCGGGAGTGGTCATTGAATTGACGTCAAGTTCCGGGAACACTTCATTCCAGGCTCCGGCTATGTACGAGGAAACCACCTTGCCCGCTGCCGAGTCTTTGACACCTAGGGCAAGATCAACAAGATTGGTCGCCGGGGCCAAGGCCGCAACACCAAGGATTTCGATCTCGGGAGCATAATCTTTGGCAATAGCCGCGCTAAAAAGTGCTCCGTGACCACCCTGCGAGTGGCCCCACAATACCGTGTCGTCTCTTAATGTGAAGCCTTCGAGCTCGGTAGCGGCACGGTAAGCATCAAGCACATTGCGGCCCTCGGCCTGACCTACCAGGTAAGGGTGCGGCCCCTCGGTCCCCAAACCAACATAGTCACTTGTCACCCCCGCCCAACCTTCGGATACTAAAACCCGTAATGCAGCAGCGGGGCCATCGGCAAGAGGGCGTGCGGAAAGCGTTGGAGCGCATCGCGGAATGATTCCCTTGGTACCGTGCGCAATCGAGATGACCGGAAGCGGATCGTTACCGTGGGTTTTGGGGACAACCACGGAGCCTGATGCCACCGCCGGTGATCCATCGGGATGTGTCGTTGTGTAAAGGATGCGCCATGCATCGGCGTCTTGCGGAATGCCTTCGTGTAGTGGTTCGTAGCGAAGAAGCATGCCGGGTTCTTCGGGCACCGTGGTTGGTGGGGTGTAAAACGCATCGGGTACTAATCGCGGGTCGCCCGAGTGAATAAATGAGGTAACCAGCACCATGCCAATGGCAAGGATTAAGGCAAGCACCGAACCGGCTAATTTGCTGAGGGTACGGAATTTTCCTTGCTGCTTGGCTGGGTTCTCGTGGTGATTTCTGCCGAAAAATGCCAAGATCAAACGCAAACCGCTAAAGATGAGCCAGCCACCAAAGAACACACCGAAGACCCACAGGCTTAGCGTCGGCCACAATAGGACGAGCAACCCGGCAATCATCGAGGCGAGGCCGCTCAATGCCGAGGAGGTCTTATGCCTTGAAGATTTTGTGAAAAGGGATGAGAGGGATGCGGTGCCGGAAATTAGTAGGGCAATGGAAACTGCAAGCGCGAGCATGGGTAGCGTGGTGCCGCGCCACAATAATGCGGCAATTCCGGCACCTACCAGGAGTACTCCGCTAAGACCCATGATCCCGGGTAGACCTTGATCTTCATCAGGTTCCTTGCCGAAGATTCCAACAATTCTTGTAACTCCAACGGTTATCAATCCGCAAGCCACAAGGACGACGAAAACCTTGACGGAGGCCGAGGAGTTCAATGCAAGAATCGAACCCATGACAACCAACGCCAGACCGAGTATTGGGCGTACCCACAACGGAATCTTGTGTAGCAGGTGTGTCATGGGGTGGTTCCCTCCAAGGAGCGCTGGCAAGCTACATGCTTAGCCTCTTATAAATTCTGCCGTATTGCAGCGCATTGCCAGGTATCCGTTGCACTAAAGATTGCATGCGCGCGGCACATCTAAAAGCACCACACCTACCTTGAGGTGTTTAGGCGGCCTCCCCACGACCGAAAGTATCGGCAATAGATAAGGCAGCAGCCCCATGCGCCGGGGGCGACGGTGCTCCTAGTCTTGGCATATCAAGGACCGGGAGGACGCCATGACGTTACGAACCCCGCAAAAATATGCGGACGAGGCAGAAAACAAACCACAACTACCATCTGGCAACGCCGAACGATTTTCTGGTTATGCACTGATGGGAATGCCTTTCGGAGCCGGGCGGTACCTTGCGTACCGACGTTTCACCGCAAGTTCAATAGGCCCTGCCTACCATGCCGTGTGGTTACGCAGGAGCGACGGGCGGTGGAGTGTCTATGCCGATGCCCCACCGGAGCTCAGCTGCAACAGGTACTTTGGGGCAGCTTTTAGCCAGGCAATCCGGCGCCCGGTGGACGGAAACTTTACCGGACCCTTTACGTTGGAGATCGCCGTGCCAGGGGTGCTGGAATGGCGGATCGAGCTGGAAATCACTTTGGTGTCTGGATCTCTGAGCAAACTGGCGGGCAGTATTCCCGCAAAGATGTGGCACGACGATCGCATCCTGAGGACCATGGGAGCCGCGATGGGACCGGTACTACGAGCCGGAAAGCTCGGCATGGCCGGGCACGTGCCTAACGGCCAGTGGTTTCGCGCCAGGCCCTTGCAAATATGGACTGTAAAAACCTCCGCGGCAGTGGTTGACGGAAAAGACATTGGGATGCCGCAACCATTGGAGGTGCAAGAGCAGCTTGGTGATTTTTGGTTGCCGCAGCGCGGCCTATTCGTTGCCGAGATGAATTTGGAATTCCCCTCGACGGCGGCCGACGCTCCTCCCCTGCCGGAGAGCAACAAAATCATGACCTCATCAGGGCAGTCCAAGGCTCTGCTCGCGACGTAAAATTGTTTCGTGGCCGAGCACGAAGCGGAGACTTTTCCGAAGCCCGCGAGAGCTAATCGGGAACGTGGTGCACAACCTCAAGCTCCCGGAAAAACGCCGCGCCGCAGCGAACTCTTGGGAGCCCTTTCGCTGGCCATTGACCTAGGACTTGGCCAACCCATGGAACATATGTTGCGCGCAACCTGTCTGGGGCTGCGGATCGTCGACCTTGTGGGTGGTGGGCAGCAACTGCGCGAACGTGTCTACTATGCCAATCTGTTGGCCTGGATTGGATGCCATGCCGATTCCCCCGAGCTCGCTGCGCTATTTGGCGATGACATAGGCTTTCGTTCCGACTACTACCTGATCGATGCCAGGGGCCTTTCGATGCTCTCGATGATGGTGCGCCATATTGCCGCGGACCAGCAGGGAGCCAGGCGAACGATGGCACAGGCCCGATTCATCGCCACGGCACGCCCAGAACTGCGCGAACTGATCTCCTCGCACTGCACCTCGGCCGGTCGGTTGGCAGCACGCATCGGCCTTGACGAAGAATTACCGGTCATTCTGGCTAACACCTTTGAACGGTGGGACGGGAAGGGGCTACCGGCAGGAAAATCCGGTGCGGAAATTCCCTTAGAAATGCGGATTGCACAGCTTGCCGATACCGTCGAGGTATACCTGCGCTCCTCGGGCCTAGCCGGGAGCCTGTCAATGGTGAAGAAGCGTAGCGGAACCCAGTTTGATCCGGCACTCGCCGAGCTGTTCTGTGCACGCGCAACACAATTAGTTGATGGATTGTTGGCCGCCGATCCCTGGGATAACGTGCTGAACTCGGTACTACGGGACGCAATGCTCACCGCGCCGGAGCTTGACGCGGTACTCGAGGCCATGGGGGATTTTGCCGATCTGAAGTCTCCGTGGACAACTGCTCATTCCCGGGCAGTTGCAGACCTGGCCGGCTCGGCGGCAGCCAGTTACGGGCTGGGAATTTCCGAGACTCGGGTGCTACGACGTGCGGGCTGGGTGCATGATCTGGGCCGAATGGGGGTTTCCAACTCGATCTGGGATGCGCCCGGAGAGCTCTCCGGGGTACAGCGCGAACACCTTGCCATGTATCCGCTGCTGAGCGAACGGATCCTTGGCCGGCTTCCGGGAATGCTACGCGTTGCCCAGGTAGCGGGAGCCCATCGTGAGCGGCTCGATGGCTCCGGCTATCCGCTGGGACGCACGGCACCAGCTCTGGATCCATGTCAGCGACTGTTCGCGGCGGTTGATGCCTATCAAACCTACCTGGAGCCACGTCCGCACCGGGTGGCACTCGAGGCTCGTGCCGCGGGTGCGCGTCTGCGTGCCGAAGGTGCCGCGGGTCGGCTTGAAGCTCGTTCCATCGAAGCGGTGCTCGCCGCGGTCGAGGGTAGCGGGAAGCTACGTGGGGCCGGGGCCGGTGGGCTTACGGCCCGTGAAATTGAGGTGTTGCGCTTGCTATGCAGGGGTATTGATCACCATGGCATTGCCACAGCCCTGGTCATTTCCCCCAAGACCGCCCGCAACCACATTGAACATATTTATCTAAAGAGCGGGGCAACAAACCGGGTGTCTGTCACGTTGTTTGCCCTGGAAAATGGATTGTGGGATCGCGGAACCCCAGTAAACCCGAGCGCTGCAGCTCGCACAGCGGAGATTGTGTAGCGGGAGATTCGGGGCCCGCAGCGATGTGCGCTGCGGGCCCCGAATGTAGGTTATTGCTGGCTAGACGCGTGCACCGGTATGAATCCCGGCGAAGAATGCGCCGAGTTCCGCGGTGGCATCTAGCGGCAGCACGTTTGCCACGTACTGGTCTGGACGGACCACCACGATCGCGCCGTCGCGGGAGATCCCGCGCGTCTCGAAGATGTCGGCTCCCGGAACCACTCCGTAGACCTTCTCGTAGTCGGTGAGCTTGAACGGGCCAACCAGTGGCTTGAAGACCGATGGGACCGCGTTGATGTCGATGTTCTCGTGTGGCTGCTGGTAGATGACCTTCACGTCGAACCAGGCGTCCTCGTCCAGACCTTCGGGCATTGCCGCAAGCGGGGAATCGGTGGCGGTTTCTAGCCAGCTGCCTAGTTCATCGACCTTTGATCCGGTGCCCGGCGCCGCCGCATCGGCGAAGACATAGATGCGCCAGCGGCCATCGGCGGTTGCATGGTGGCCCAGCTGCATCGGGTTGGTATCGCAGACCCGTGAGGCCATAGCGGATTTGAAGCGCTTGCCCACGGTGTAGCCGGATGCGAGTTCCTGGTGGCTTGCCTCGCCGGTGATCAGTGAGGGGGTGTATTCGGTCATGAACCCGGCCGGGAATTCGGCGGTGCGCACGTAGAAGTCCTCGAGGTCCGAGGGGTTCTCGAACTCTTCGGGCTTCTTGGCCATCATGGTGGACCAGGTCTTGTCGAAATCGATGAGGTTCTTGGCTACTACCTGGCGTTCGGCCGAGTAGGTCGAAAGCAGTGACTCAGGGCTGCGGCCCTCGAGTACGTGGGCCAGCTTCCACGCGATATTGAAGCCGTCCTGCATTGAAACGTTCATGCCCTGACCGGCCTTGGCGCTGTGCGTGTGGCAGGCATCGCCGGTGATGAATACGCGCGGGTTGCGGGTTCCGATGTCTTCGAGCAATACGTCGTCGAAGCGGTCGGTGAGGCGGTGTCCGACCTCGTAGACGCTGTGCCAGGCAACGTTACGCACATCCAAGGTATACGGCGTAAGGATCTGGTTGGCGTGCGCAATGATCTGCTCGATGCTTGTCTGGCGCACCGCGCCGTTGTCATCCTCGGCGACCTCGCCAAGGTCTACATACATGCGGAAGAGGTGTCCACCTTCGCGTGGGATGTGCAGGATCGAGCCGCCGTCGTGGGACTGGATAGCGCACTTGAGGCGGATGTCCGGGAAATCTGTGGAGGCAACGACGTCCATGACACCCCAAGCGTGGTTTGCCTTGTCGCCGGCCATGGTGGCTCCAATGGCGGTGCGGACCTTGGAGCGGGCCCCGTCGCAGCCGATCACGTATTTGGCGTGCACGATCTTTTCGGTGCCGGCATCTTCGCCGGCGCTGCGCACCAAGGTGACCTTGACCGGGTAGTCGCCTTCCTCGGTGAGTTCGAGGGTCTGGAAATCCCAGCCATAGTCGGGAGTCAGGCGAGTCGGGGAGTTGCGTGCGACCTCGGCAAAGTAGTCGAGCACGCGTGCCTGGTTGACGATCAGGTGCGGGAATTCGCTGATGCCGTGCTCGTCATCGACGGCACGCCCGCCGCGCACAATGTTCTTGGGATTTTCGGTATCCGGGCGCCAGAAGGCCATCTCGGTGATGCGGTAAGCCTCGGCAATGATGCGTTCGGCGAAGCCGAAGGCCTGGAAGGTTTCCACGCTGCGGGCCTGAATGCCATCGGCCTGGCCGATTTCCAGGCGTCCATCGCGGCGCTCAACAATGCGCGTGGTGATGTCCGGGAATTGGGCCAGCTGGGCTGCGGCGAGCATGCCGGCGGGGCCGGAACCGACGATCAGTACGTCGACTTCCTCGGGGAGTTCCTCCGGGCGGTTGATGCCGACTCCGGCGGCTGGTTTGATACGCGGGTCACCGGATACGTAACCGTGGTGGTGGAACTGCACGTGGCTTTCCTCTTTTCAACGTTGCGAGTGTTTGCGGCCTCAGTGTGTTCTATATTAGAACTCGATGTTCCATAGTTGAACTTTTGCCTGTGGTACAGAACTCTACTGTACCGGAGAGCTGGCTCACAAGTGGAAGAAGTGGGCGGGTAATAGACTGCTGGGGGAAGTCAGGAGCTAAAGCGGAGGAAAGTATGAGATTGCATCACGTACAGCTGTCAATGTCGGCAGGCATGGAAGATCGGGCTCGCACGTTTTACGCCCAGATATTGGGTCTTAGCGAAGTTGAAAAGCCGCTTTCACTGGCCGGCCGCGGGGCTGTTGGTTCCGCGCCTATGACAGCGGCGTTGTTGTTGCCGAAGTCCATTTAGGTGTTGACCCCGGGTCTGTGCCCAGTAAGAAATCGCACCCGGCCTTCGTATTGGAATCTGTGGAAGAGCTCGAAGAGTTGGCCGTGAGGATCCAAGCGGGTGGCTTTGAATTTTCCTGGGAGGAACGGCATACCTTTGAGGGATACGAACGGTTTCATTGTCGAGATCCGTTTGGAAATCGGGTTGAGGTGCTCGTGCCACTTACCGGAGCCTGACGGCCAGCCCGGGGGATATGAAAACTTCTACGCGTATCAGGGGGAATAGGAGGGGTGCTTGCACCTTGCATAAATCTTGCTGTAGCGACAGCTGGACTGCTAAAGGAAAACCCTTTTAGCAGCCCCGCCGTATTGCAGAGTGCTAACGCCTAGCCGAAATACTTCGGCAGCGTGCCCTCGTGAGCTTCGCGCAGATTATCTAGTGCAACGCAGTGACGGGACCGCCATCGGACAGGTCGTGTGCTGGAGCTATTGCGAGGAGGCTCGAGCGGCAAACGGAGGCCTGTATGAAGAGATATAAGTGAGTATGGGACTTTTCCTTATATTGATGCATATTCTGTCATAATTGGTCTATGGAGCCCGCACTGAACCCCTATAATCCCGGATCCGGAGTACCTCCACTATTCATGGCTGGTAGGGAATCGGAAATTGACGCATTTGATCTTTTGGTTGCTAGGACAAAGCTATCTCGCCATAGTCGGTCGATGATGCTCAGTGGATTACGTGGAGTCGGAAAAACTGTACTGCTCAATAAACTGCGAGGCATCGCAAGAGCGCATGGGTGGCTGACAATTAAGATTGAGGCTCAGACGGGCGCATCAGCGGCAAAAGATGTGCGAAACACTCTTGCACGAGAACTTCAGATAGCTTCTCGCCGGTACGTCCAGCGCTCGAAGGAGCCTAAGTTCAAAAACATGCTTCAAACCGTTTCGTCATTTGGGGCAACCTTCGGCGTTACAGGAATTTCTCTTGAGGTGGATATCGATCCGTCCCGTGCTCAAACCGGCATTATGGACATCGATTTAAGAGATGTTATTGAAGATGTAGCTCATGCCATGAGATCGATCAGGCAAGGGTTTGTCATTTTTATCGATGAGATGCAAGACCTTGACGAAGAATTGCTTATTGCGCTGGTTACCGCACAGCATCATGCAAGCCAAGACGAGCTGCCCTTCTTCGTCGTCGGTGCGGGTCTGCCCAACCTTCCTGCACGACTGGCGGACGCAAGAAGTTATGCAGAGCGCCTTTTTGACTATCGCGTCATCGGAAAGCTCACGAAGGAAGAAACCGAGGAATCCTTTACTATCCCTGCTCGAACGGTTGGGCCTACCTATTCTCAGGAGGCACTGGACAAACTCGTCAAAGCTTCTGGCGGGTACCCCTACTTCGTCCAGGAATTCGGTAGCGCAATGTGGAACGTAGCGACTGCATATCCATTCCAAAAAGATGATGCAGTAACTGCAGTTAACGCTGGTTTAATGAGACTGGACGCGGGATTCTTTCCATCTCGTTGGGACCGTGCCACCCCAAAAGAACGTGAATACATGCTCGCCATGGCGGAAGATGGGGAAGGCCCGTCGATGACGGGAGAGATTGCAACGCGACTGAAGAGCAGCGCAGCCAGTATAGGCACATATCGGGCCCAGCTTATTGCCAAGGGCCTCGTTTATTCCCCCGAGCATGGTGAAATAGCGTTTACGGTTCCAGGCATGGCCGACTTCATCCGCAGACAAAACATCGAGAGATGATCACGCTTTAACGAGAGCGGGGCGGCGGAAGGAAAAATCCTTCCGCCGCCCCGCTCTATTACGGAGTACTAACGCTTAGCCGAAGTACTTCGGCAGCGTTGCTTCGTGAGCTTCGCGCAGCTCGGCCAGGTCCAGATCGAACTGGCCCTGAACCTCAAGCGAGGTAGCCGATGCGTCGACAACACCTAGGCGAAGTACCGGGAAGTTGCGCGCGGTAGCCATGTCGTTGAAGCGAACTTCTTCCGAACGCGGAACAGCAACGATGGCGCGAGCCTGCGACTCGGAGAACAGTGCGGTGAAGGCGTCTACGCCGTCACGTGCGCACAGATCATCAAGTGCAACGCGGGCGCCAACGCCATAGCGCAGAGCCATCTCGCCCAGTGCGGCACCCAGGCCACCCTCGGAGAGGTCGTGTGCCGAGTCGATCATGCCATCGCGTGAGGCGTTGATCAGGATCGCACCCAGGGTCTTCTCTGCTTCCAGATCGACCTTTGGCGGCAGACCGCCAAGGTGACCACGGAGGTTAGCGAATTCCGAACCATCGAGCTCGTCGAAGGTGGTGCCCAACAGGTAGATGGCCTGGCCATCTGCATCCGCGCGCCAGCCCGACGGGGTGCGACGTGCAACATCGTCAAGCTTGCCGAGCATTGCCACAACCGGGGTCGGGTGGATCGGGGTGGTGCCGGTCTGGTTGTACAGCGACACGTTACCGCCGGTCACCGGAACGCCGAGCACCATGCAAGCATCCGAGAGACCACGAATGGCCTCTGCCAGCTGCCACATGACATCCGGGTCTTCCGGGGAACCGAAGTTCAGGCAGTCAGAAACTGCCATCGGGATGGCACCGGAGGTAGCAACGTTGCGGTAGGCCTCGGAGAGAGCCAGCTGCGCGCCGTGGTACGGATCTAGGTAGGTGTAGCGGCCGTTGGCATCGGTAGCCAGAGCAACGCCCAGACCGGTTGCCTCATCCACACGGATCACACCGGCATCATCCGGGGTTGCAAGTGCGGTGTTGCCGCCAACATAGCGGTCGTACTGGTTAGTGATCCAGTTCTTGGAGCACAGGTTCGGAGAAGCCATCAGCTCAACCAAAGTGGCCTTGAGCTCTTCACCGGTGGACGGCAAATTCGCACCAGCGGCTGATGCCTTGAAGGTATCTGCCTGCAGGGCATCCTGCCACTCCGGGCGAGCGTACGGGCGGTCGTAGACCGGGCCGTCGTGTGCCACGGTGCGCGGGTCAACATCGACGATGACCTCGCCATCCCACTTGATAACCAGGCGGTTGGTGTCGGTCACCTCGCCGAGCCACGAGTATTCAACGGCCCACTTGTCCATGACTGCCTCGAAGGCTGCCACGTTATCCGGGGAAACCACGGCCATCATGCGTTCCTGCGACTCGGACATCAGGATTTCGCCCGGGGTCAGGGTCGGATCGCGCAGCAGAACGGACGTCAGCTCGATGTCCATGCCACCGTCACCATTGGAGGCAAGCTCCGAGGTGGCGCAGGAGATGCCAGCGGCACCGAGGTCCTGGATACCCTCAACGAGGGAACCCTTGAACAGTTCCAGGCAGCACTCGATGAGGATCTTCTCGGCGAACGGGTCGCCGACCTGAACTGCCGGACGCTTCGATGGCTTGGAATCGTCGAAGGATTCCGAAGAAAGGATCGAAGCGCCGCCAATGCCGTCGCCACCGGTGCGTGCACCGAAGAGCACAACCTTGTTGCCAAGGCCCGAGGCGTTTGCCAAGCGGATGTCCTCGTGGCGCATGACGCCAACTGCCAGTGCGTTAACCAGTGGGTTGCCCTGGTACACGGAGTCGAAGACCATTTCGCCGCCGATGTTCGGCAGACCCAGCGAGTTGCCGTAGCCACCGATGCCGGCAACCGCACCGTGCATGATGCGTGCGGTATCCGGGTGATCGATGGCACCGAAGCGCAATGGATCCATCACGGCTACCGGGCGTGCGCCCATGGAGATGATGTCACGCACGATGCCGCCGATGCCGGTGGCCGCACCCTGGTACGGCTCGATCATCGTCGGGGAGTTGTGCGATTCGATCTTGAAGGTCACGGCCCAGCCGTCGCCCAGGTTGGTCACGCCGGCGTTTTCGCCGATGCCAACGAGCATGTCCTTCTTCATTTCCTCGGTGACCTTGTCGCCAAACTGGCGCAGGTGGTTCTTCGAGGACTTGTAGGAGCAGTGCTCGGACCACATGACCGAGTACATCGCGAGTTCGGCAGCGGTGGGGCGGCGGCCCAGAACCTTGACGACCTCTTCAAATTCGTTCTGCTTCAGGCCGAGCTCGGCCCAAGGAAGTTCGGTCTCTGGAGTTGCCGCGGCGTTTTCCACGGTGTCCATGTTGAACTTCTTTACTTCTGCGGCGCTCACTTCTGGCCTCCAACAAGGTGGGTCAGGACGGAGGTGAAGAAACCAAGTCCGTCGGTTCCGGTGTGGTCGGGGCCGAATCCGGCCTCAACTGCGTGCTCCGGGTGCGGCATAAGGCCCACCACGTTGCCCGCTTCATTGGTGATACCAGCGATATTGCGGCGCGAACCATTAGGGTTCCAGCCAACGTAACTAAAGGCCACGCGGCCCTCGGCCTCAAGGGCGTCGAGGGTCTTTTCGTCGGCCACGTACTGGCCGTCCTGGTTTTTCAGTACGATGGTGATTTCCTCACCCTGTGCGTACTGGTTGGTCCAGGCGGTGGTGTTGTTTTCCACGCGCAGGACCTGGTCGCGGCAGAGGAACTTCAGGTGATCGTTCTTCACCATGGAACCCGGCAACAAGTGCGATTCGGTCAGGATCTGGAAGCCATTGCAAATACCCAGAACGGGCAGCTTGGCATCGGAGTTCGCTGCATCGATGATCTTGTCCATCATCGGTGCGAAGCGTGCGATGGCACCTGCGCGCAGGTAGTCACCGTAGGAGAAGCCACCGGGGATGATGACTGCGTCGACGTTCTGCAGGTCAGCGTCGGCGTGCCACAGGGATACTGCCTCGGCGCCGGCTACGCGGATGGCGCGAGTTGCGTCGCGGTCATCGAGGGTGCCGGGGAAGGTGACAACGCCAATGCGTGCGCCCGAAAGGGCGGTGCTCGGCGTCGAATAGTCGCCGATCAATGGAAGTTCGGTTGCACTCATTAGTCTGCGACAACCTCGACGTTGACAACGTCTTCGATGACCGGGTTGGAGAGCAGAGTCTCGGCCGCGGTGCGGGCCTGAGCCAGGATTTCCTCGGTAACCTCGCCCTCGACGGTCAGTTCAAAGCGCTTGCCCTGACGGACCAGGCTGAAAGCGGTAAAGCCGAGGCGGGGAAGTGCGCCAACGATGGCCTTGCCCTGCGGGTCAAGGATTTCGGGCTTGGGCATAACATCAACAACGATCCGGGGCATCCGGGTTCTCCTGTGCGCGAGGGGTGGTTAATCGCCTGCGGACGTGCCGTCTCACGCCAATGGTGGGGGCGTTCCGCGAGCTTGCCTTCTAAGTCTACCGGCAAGCAAACAATCCATTGATTTTGGTTTGCTTCAATAAAGGGACCAAGGCCACCTTTACCGGGGAGTATTCGCACAACACGGTGCGCATAAGCTAGTTAAATGGATAAAGATGCACGATGCCTATGCAATTCCGGGGAAATCTACGGTTCCTGCTGTGGTCGATTTCACGTAGGCTACCGAGAATTAGAAGCTCCGGTGTGGCCGGGCACAGCTGTTGAACTGATGCGTTCACGTTTTAGCGCCTTTGCCATGATGCTTCCCGACTATTTGTTGGCTACCTGGCACCCCACTACTCGTCCGACGGAGCTCGAGTTGGATGAGGCAATTGTGTGGCGCAATCTTGAGATCATTCGCACCGAATCCGGTGGCCCCTTTGACCAGAGTGGAATCGTCGAATTTGAGGCGCACTACAGGATTTTGGGTCAGCGCGAATCCCAGCATGAGGTCAGCAACTTTGTGCGTGAGGACGGCCGCTGGTACTACCTGGATGCTGTTGAATAGCGAACGCGTTGGACGTGTGAGTGGGGAGTGGGAAAAATCCCACCCCCCACTCATTTACTCGGGTCTAGCCGGATATGGCGAGCCCTACTTATTGATACGAGCGAGCTCCGATTTGGAAACCTCGGAGCCGGCTCCGTTGTAGATGGCATTTGTCACGACGGTCCAGCTGGCCCGCGGCCAAGTACGGAACGTGATATGACCACCTGCGACCGTTACATTTCCCATGCCGTAAGCGAATGACGCGATATTCGTGCCACCTGCGATTGCTTCGGTTCCGGAGGCGTACCCGCTGACGAGGAGATCGCCCTTCGTGGGGTAGGTTGATGCGCTGGCCTTTTTGTCTTTCAAAGTGAACACCGCATCATTGTTGTACCATGTTGGCCAACTCTTCGGCATGCCCCACGTGGCAGGTTTAGACACGTCGTACTTTTGGGCAAGTAGAGCCCCTGGAGCATTGAAGGTTTTGCGGTCAGTAGGGGTGATGTTCTGTGCTGGTAAACCCAGTGCATCAATAGCGGTTACCGAAGCGGAACCAAGAGCCACCAAGTTGCCACCCTTGTTAGTGAATTCCTTGAGTTTGGTCAGGCCGTCAGGCACGCCAGCCGCCCAAGCGAATTCTTCTGGATACTTGGTTGCATCGAGACCCTTTGTGATGCGGTCAGCTGAAATACCGGGAGCCAAGATGATGGTGTCGAACTTCTTGGCTAGATTCGCATAGTCCTTGGCCTCGACAACTTTGTAATTGGTTCCGAACTGATCCATCATCCAAGTCATCCACCCACCTGGCATATTGTTCGCTCCCTTGATTAGGCCCACGCGGGTGTTTTTCTTGAGCTTGATGGCCGCTGTTTTCGGCATCTTTTCAAGCGCATAAACAGGTAGCGTTGTTTGCGTTAGTGCTGATTCGAGCACTTGGCGAGACTTCTTGTCTGCTGGGATCAATAGAGCGCCTTCGGAAAGAGTCGTGCCTAGGACCTTGACGCCAGACTTCGCACGGAAGGTTGTTACCCCTGCATCTTGTAGCGCATCGATGATTTTTCCGAGCCCGTATGAGTCAGGAGCTACTACGTATGCGCCTCCCTTCTGGGGAGCCTTGGGCATGCGGAAGCGTTCTTGTGCGACGGCGTGAACACGTTCTGTATTGGCCTTGAACTCTCCGTCAATCGCCTTTACTTCAACGCCGAAGAATAGCCCGAGGTTATCTGTGGTTTCGCTGTAGGGCATGATGAGTGGGCAGCCATTGGTGCACTTTCGTGCACTGTCGGGGTACTTATCAATCCGCAGCAACTGGTCGACCCAACGGCCGATTGGTTGCTGGGTCTTGATGATGTACGAACCCTTCTCGTACTTTTTACCGTCGGCTTTGAAGCTCTTTGTGGCCCGATCGATTTCAACCTTGCCGAACTCGAAAACCTTTAGCATGTCATATACGGCGTACTGATCCCGTTGCTTGGCAGGGATGACATATGCGTAGGCATCGGCGTCCCAGTCGTATGCATCCTGAGTCACCTGATACAGATTGTTGAAGAGATAATCTTGAGCATCTTCGGCAACCGAATTCATACCGCTGAACGCGGCATTCTGATGGTAGGTGACGTTTTGCTTAAAGGTCCACGTCGTTGAATCGTAAGGCATCGGGTTACGCATAGTCCGTGGACTGTCGTCAAGACGATCGGAACTGTAGGTGTACGCGAGGTCAGGGTTTGAAGCTACTTCGCTTAGCCATACCGATGCACCTTGGAATGTTCCGTATCCGGCGACATCTGCGTTCCACATGATTCCGTAGGCGTCATCATGCTGGGTGCCTTTGAGTCCCTTGGCAGTCAGATCCTTTTGGGCTTCCATACCAATTGCATTGCTTCCAGTGACAGAAATTGGATTAACCGCTGAAGATAGTGGTTCGTCCCAAGTCGGAACCCAAATACGTGGGCTTGTCGTGCCGGCTTGGTGCATGTAATGCTGAACAACTGGCCGGTACTTCTGTTCAAGCGAAACGCGAGTCCGAGATTCATCTTGGGTGAACATGAACCAGTCACGGTTGTTGTCGTGACCAGCGTAGCGGTGGTACAGATCCGGGTACGTTCGGTTGTAGCCAGTTCCTGCCGTCTCGTTGAAGTAGTCAACTACCATTTTCTGGCCATCAGGGTTTGCCGACGGGACGACTAGCACGACCATGTTCGACAAGATCTTTTTTGTTTCATCGGAATCCTCAGTGGCAAGACGATGAACGATATTTACCATCGCTTGTGTGGTTCCAACCTCGGTGGCGTGGATACTTGCTTCGACGTAGTAGACGGGCACCGTTGTCTTTGCCAGTTCCCTGGCATAGTCGTCTACGCTGATACCAGCCTTCTTAGCGTCTGATTCCAGTGCTTTCGGGTCGGCCAAACGATCATTAATGGCCAGGATTTCATCGAGCCGTTCAAGGTTTTCAGTACTGCTCATGCGCAAGATCGGGTAGTCGTCTCCGTCGGTGGTCTTGCCCGCGACTTCATATTCGACTTCGGTTGATTTCGATGCAATGAGCTGAAAATATTCCTTGATCTTACTGAAGGCTGCCAGCTTTCCTTCGTCACCGATTTCAAACCCAAAGTAAGCAGAGGGTGCGGGGACGTCTGGTGCCTTGCTGGGGTTCTGGGCCGTAATGCTCAAGTTTGCCCAAGGGGCGACTCCTCCGATCGCAGGGCTTGCTAACAAGCCAGCAACTGCAAGAAACGAGGCAGCACCCAAGAAACTCTTTCGAACTTTCATGATTTCCTCACTAGATCTCAAGTCCTACCCGGACATACTTGTCCGGGTAAAGCGGCGCGAGCCTGCAGAGTCGAGCCGTGAAGCAATGCGTGGGGATTTCGCATGATGCGTAGGATCTTATCCTTGTGGGATTGAGACCAACATAGTAATCGCTTCGAGGGTTTTCAATAGCAAATCGTCCAGTGGATACAGGCATGCGCAGCTTAATGTCTAATGGAGAATTTTGCACATGAGTTATCCAAATCATTTATTTTGTGGGTAGAAATGTGTGGATGCAGGGGAGATTTGTAAGTTAGGGATAGACCGGAAGCTTCGACGGATTATCTCTATAGCTCTGAAATGTTCAATCTGACCTGTTGATACCCAACTCGAATATGAATGTGTAATGATGTCCCAGCTATGTTGGGGTGGAACGTTGGCTATGTTTAGCACGCAATTCTAAGCTAAATACGCATGCTTCGAAATTAGCGTGGGAGTGTTCAAAAACACGGAGTTGATTAGTTTTTGCATGACGGTTTGGACGAATTGTTGGCATTCTTGCGTCCAGAGCGGAACTCATAAGTTCCAAGGGAAGCAGGAAAAATAGCTGATCAGGCCGAGATTGAGACTTGCCACGGCGAAAAACTTAGACCGTGAACATCCATAGATGTCTAAGCATTTTCATCAAAGTTGAAGGCTTCTTCATCGAAAATAGAACTATGTGAGGCCGATTGGATGGATGAATGCTTCAAATAAGTTCAGCATGGGCCCACTAATAGATGAGCTATACGCGGATGCTTCCGTACTACGAAGAGGAACAGCGCGCAACTGTCGTGAGTAGTTCGAGACGCAGTTGACGCGCATCTATCCATCTCTTTGACCCAGATATTGGTTGCACAGGGAAAATCATGTTTTATTTGGGCAACTTGGCTGATTTTGTGAATAAGATGCTTGAGCGTCGGCGAACAAAAATGAGTCAAGGGTCCGATGGATGCGAGATTCCCTGAATATTATCGTTTTGAGAGCCACTTATTTGATCACCCCTTGACCGCTAGGAGTCCTATGAGCTCTGAAGCAAACGGAATGTTCAAGGAGAAGGCCCCAGTATTGAAGACAAGGACTTCTGGTGAGACGATGCACCATTGGTGCTACCTGGATGCTGTTGGATAGCGAACTTGGTTCGCACCGCTGACCGTCACTATCACTAACTACTTACACAACGTCAGTGGTGTGTATTGTGTCGGTAGTTAGTGTTAGTTGCGAGAGTTGCTTAAGTAACTCTTGTGTTAGTTCCCGGAGAGTACATCGTCGATTGAGCGGTGCTCGCGCCCCAGCGCATCGGCAACCGGGGTGGAAATAATTTCGCCACCGTGAGTCATGAGGCCATTGGCGAAGCCAGAATCCTCGCTCAGTGCCTGCTTCCAACCTTTATTGGCTATACGTAGCGCGTAGGGCAATGTTGCATTGGTCAATGCCGCGGTTGAGGTCTGTGGCACGGCCCCTGGCATGTTTGTCACGCAGTAGTACAGAGCGTTATGAACCTTGTAGGTAGGATCCGCGTGAGTGGTGGGATGTGAGCCTTCAAAGCAACCGCCCTGATCGATGGCAATATCCACAAGTACCGATCCCGGACGCATCTTTTCTACCATGTCGAGAGTGACAAGTTTTGGTGCCGCGGCACCGGGAATCAATACCGAACCAATCACCAAATCTGCCTCGGCAACCTCTCGAGCAATTGCATGCTTGGATGAAGCAAGAGTTTTGACCCTGCCACGGTAATCGGTGTCGATTTCCTTCAAACGAGCCAGATTTACATCAAAAATTGTGACATCCGCTCCGAGGCCGGCCGAGGCCGCTGCGGCGTTTTCGCCTGCAACACCGCCGCCGATCACGACAACCTTGGCCGGGCGAGTACCTGGAACACCACCCATGAGGATGCCAGAGCCGCCTGCCGGTTCCTGCAGGGTAAAGGCACCAATCTGTGCTGCAAGTCGACCAGCAACCTCGCTCATGGGAGCCAAGAGTGGCAGCGCGGACCCGCGGCGAACCGTCTCATAAGCAATGGTGGTAGTGCCCGCATTGAGGATCGCTTCGGTGCATTCGGGAGCCGCGGCAAGATGCAAATAGGCGAAGAGGATCTGGTTTTCTCGTAGTAGTCCGTATTCTTCGCTACCTGGTTCCTTGACCTTGAGGATCATGTCCCCGGCAGCCCACGTGGCAGCGGCATCTGCGGCTATCTGCGCTCCGGCTTCCATATAGTGGGCATCTTCGATGCCTGAGCCAAGACCCGCGCCTGATTCGATCGTGACTTGGTGGCCGTGCGCCACGAACTCCGCTACACCCGCTGGGGTGATGGCAACACGTAGTTCGTTATTCTTGGTCTCCTTGGGCACGGCAATGATCATCGAAACTAACTCCTCGGGATTATGTAGGTACCCCGTTCTTACGGGGCACGGTTGAGCTTGAGTCTAGATTGCGGATGAACAAAAAGCCCGGGATCACGGGTATATGTCGAAGCCTCTTGTCAGCTCAGTCAGTGGCTGTAAGCGCACAGGGCCGAGCCATGAATATTTTCATCTCGCTGGCTGTTGTAAGTGGGAGGCAGTACTTGAACTACGCGGTGAAAGCGGGAAACACGATGAGTGAATACACCATGAAGGCAATGGCTTACTCCAGCTACGGAGGCGTAGAGAAGCTGAAGCGCATGGATCTTCCACTGCCCAAGGTTGGCCCCGGCAGCGTGCGGATCAAGGTCAAGGCCGCCGGGGTGAATCCGGTGGATTGGAAGGTGATGGCCGGATACCTAGACCCGATCATGGACATCGCCTTCCCCGCAATTCCAGGGTGGGACGTTGCCGGGATCGTGGATGCTGTCGGCTTTGACACCCCAGAATTCAAGATCGGCGATGAGGTGCACGCCTATGGTCGACGTGACAGCGTTGGCGTTGGTTCCTTTGCCGAATATATGACGCTTCCGGCCCATGTGGTGGCGCACAAACCTCATCAGTTGTCCTTCGAAGAAGCCGCAGCGTTGCCACTGACCGGAGGGACAGCGCTGCGTGCGCTTGACTCATTGGAGCTAGCTCCCGGGCAAACCCTGCTCATTCACAATGGGGCTGGCGGTGTGGGACAGGCCGCGATCCAGATCGCCAAGGCGGCAGGAGTGCGCGTGTTGGCAACTGCGTCTGTAAAGAACCACGAGCTGCTTAACTCGCTGGGGGCCGAACCGCTGGTTTATGGTGACGGCCTTGTTGAGGCTGTGCGCGCACGGGTACCCGGTGGAGTTGATGCTGTTGCCGACTTCCACGGCGAGGCACTTGAGCCAACGCTTGCCGTACTCAAGGAATCTGGAAGTCATGCGTCAATTGCCGATGGCACCGTGGGAGCCCACGGCGGGCGCTACATTTGGGTGCGACCCGACGGGAAAGAACTTCAACGCCTCGACGCCTTAGTTGAGCAGGGCAAACTTGGTGTTCATGTGGTCTCCACATATCCAATGCAACAGGCTGCTGCCGCTTTCACACAGAGCATGAGCGGGCATGCCGGAGGAAAGATCGTGCTGACCGAATTTACTGACTAACGCTAGTGAGCCGACCTGTGGCGGTCGGCTCACTAGCGTTAGTGATCCAGCGTCACCGTACGCAGATCTAGTCGGCGCAGCACTCGATCTACTAGTTCGGGGTCGTTTCCGTGTTCGTTGCGGGCCTTGAGCATTTCTTCCCGGGCTGCGTCCAACGCCTCGCGTTGCACCTCATCCATGATTCTCAGCACCTGTTTGAGCCGCAACATTTTCTCTGGGTCTTCTTCAAAATCGGCTTCCAAGATTGTGTGGAGCGAGGACATACGCCTGGCCAATGCATCCCGGCGCTTCTGCGGAAGCGCCGCGGCAACCGTGGAGCGTTTCATGGTTTCTAGGGCGGCTCGCTCGGCCCTTTGGGCCAAGGAACGTTCGGCCTTTTCCTCTGTTGCGTGATCGTTTGGCAACTTCAGCGCACGCATCAAGGCGGGAAGCGTCAAGCCCGGAAGCACCAGCGTGACAATCAAAACTGCACAGGCCGTGGCAACAATAAAGTTGCGCCCCGGCATCGGCTCCCCATTGCTCATAGTAGAAGGCAAAGCCAAGGCCAACGCAAGGGTTGCCAACCCTCGCATGCCACACCACGTGAGTACCAAAACTTCTTTGAGGGAACCAGGTGTCTTGTTCTTGTGCTCGGTGCCGCCCATCTTGAACATTGTCATCATCCACAAGAAACGTACGAGGATAACCGCAATACATACGGCAGCAATACCCGGGATAAACGTCAGTAAATTCCTGCCTTCATCCTCGATGATGTAACGCATTTCGATTCCCACCAACCCAAAGGCGACACCCGTGGTCAGCAGCTCAACCACATCCCAGAATGCGGTGCGGGTGAGGCGTTCCTCGGAGTCCTGAGGGCGTGCCCGACGGCCCAATTCAAGGGCCGTGACAACAACCGCAACAACACCGGAGAAATGAATCTCTTCGGCCAGTAGATATACGGCGTAGGGTGCCACCAACGTGGCTGCCGAACGCGCGACGAGATTAGGTACAAAGCGGTTGAGCGCCCCCACCAGCCATGCCATTCCAAGGCCTAGAAGCACAGCGCCGGCAGCACCAATGACAAATTTAGGAACAACCTCCCAGCCGACCTCACCGCCACTGAGTGCTGCAGAAACCGCTGCCTGGAAGATGACAATTGCCATTGCGTCATTGAACAGACCCTCGGTTTGCAGCACGGTGACCAACCTGCGGCGCATTTTCACCTTGCTGGCGATGGCCTCAACGGCCACCGGGTCCGGTGGGGCAACGATCGCACCCAAGGCAATGGCCGCAGGCAACGAGATAGCCGGGGCTATGTACCAGGCGACGCCAGCTACCACTGCCGTCGTTGCGACAACCAACAGGACGGCAAGTAGCACCAGCGAGCGCCAACGCAGCCGGAAAATTGACCAGGAACTACGTTGAGCAGCTGCGTAAAGCAATGGAGGGAGGAACAGCGGAAGGATGAGCTCGGGGTTGATATGAATTTCGGGGATAAATGGCAAGAATGCCGCACCCGCGGAGAATAGCAACATCAAAATTGGGTAGGGGAGTCGAATACGTTCGCCCAGCCCCACCACGAGTACGGTTCCGAACAGCAGCCCGACTAGAAGCAACAAGAATTCCATGGCTTAGTACCTTTCCTCTGGAACGAGTTTTTCATACCCATGTGTCGCTGACGTTAACGCGGTGTTGTCCTGAAGCTGGTTATTGAGAATTCTCCCGAGCCACTGCCGACTCCGCCAAATGCCTCGTCGGTGGCTAGGACTGGCGCAGTGCCCCAACAATGGTGTTTGTGTGGCCAAAAGCCAGGAACGAAGCGGAATCTAGTACGTCTACACATCAAACAGGTCCGTTGCGCTACCGTTCAGGTAAGGCAAGAAAAGGCATACCCAACCGCTGGGACGATAGCCCCAAAACTTTTGACGATCGATGCAGGAGAGCCAATGACGAGCGAAACAATCATCTACCCGGCCAAAATCGTGCGCACCATGGATCCATCCCGCCCCACGGCCACCGCAGTAGCCGTGCGCGACGGGCTGATCCGCGCGGTGGGAAGCATCGCGGAGCTTAGCGCTTATCCGAACGCTGTCATCGACGAACGCTATGCGGAGCTAGTGATCGTTCCCGGATTTGTTGAGGCGCACGCTCATGCAGGATCCGGCGGGATGTGGGAAGGACAAATCTACGTTGGCTATTTTGACCGGACCGACCCCGACGGAAACCTGTGGCCCGGTTGCACGAGCACCGAGGCGATTCTAGATCGGCTGCGCGAGGCTGAGGCCGCCATGGTGGACCCGCTGAACCCGTTGCGGGCCTGGGGAATGGACAATATCTACTTCCAAGCGACCAGTATTCTGCTAAACGAACTCGACACCGTCTCGAGCACCCGACCCATTCAGGTCAACCACGCCAATGGGCACGTAACTGTCGTCAATTCCGTTGCGCTCGCCAAGGCTGGAATCGATGCTTCCACTACCACCGAGGGCGTGGGAAAATACGCCGACGGTACGCTCAATGGCGAACTGCGTGAGCTCGCTGCCATGGGACTGGTTCAAGAACTCTTCGGCGAGGGGTTGCTGGCGCTTTCGCCTACGAGCCTGAGAAATTTTGCGCGGGACGCGGTGAACCAGGGCGTCACCACCATCACTGACCTCGGCACCATGGGACTTCTGAGCAAGGAAGGACGGGCTACCTACGTGGATACCGTCGACGAGGATTTTCCCGTCCGGCTCAACGTCTTTCAATTCGGGATGGGCCTAGGTACCGGATCGTTACCGGAAGCGACCGCCCAAACGCTTGCCACGGTGAAGGCTCTGGGACACGAGAAACTGCACTTTGGAAACGTCAAACTCATGCTGGACGGATCCATCCAAGGATTTACCGCACGATTGCTGGCTCCCGGCTATCTAGGAGATCAGCCCAATGGCATGTGGAACACCACGCCCGAGGAATTCGAGGCAGCGTTCAGTGCCTTCCATCGTCATGGCTTGCTCATTCATGTGCATTGCAACGGTGACGAGGCCAGCGAACTGTTCTTGGATACGCTCGAATCGGTACTCACGAAATATCCGCGCCCGGATCACCGGCACACCATGACGCATTCCCAGCTGACCACCCAGGCGCAGTACCGCCGGGCTGCAGCACTGGGAGCCTGCGCAAATATCTTCTCCAACCATCTTTGGTATTGGGGGGATCAGCACGCTGACAAGATCTTGGGCTGGGATCGAGCTTCACGCATGAATGCTACACGTTCCGCCCTGAGCGCGGGTGTCCCGATCTCCCTGCACTGCGATACCCCAGTCACCGAATTGAGCCCCCTGAAGAGCATGAAACACGCGATGACCCGGCTGACACCAACGGGACGGATTCTTGGTGAATATGAGCGTCTCACCGTCGAAGAAGCACTGCACGCGGTCACCTTGGGTGCCGCCTACATGTTGAAAATGGATGGGAAGATCGGGTCGATAGAGGCCGGAAAGCACGCAGATCTGGCCATCCTAGAACAAGACCCCTATACGGTGGCGGCACAGGATGTGGGCACGATTCGGGTCATTGGCACCATGCTTGGCGGCTGCCACCATGAAGCACAGCACGCAGGCCAGGTGCGGGGCTGACGCCGGCGTTCCTCGGTAGCTGTGAGCGGCGAAACGTTCTCCACGCCAACGGCCGCCCGATTCCTTGTCGGAATCGGACGGACGTTGTAGCGAGGAGGAATATTTTGCTTCTATTTAGCCGATCGCGATGGCACCTGTCAGGACGCCAGCTGCAAGCATGACCAACGAAACAACAACTGCACGCCACAGCACTTTTTTATGGTGATCGCCTAGATCAACCTTGGCTAGCGAAACGAGCAGGAGGATTGCGGGAACCAGCGGGGACTGCATATGAACCGGCTGACCGGTGATGGAAGCCCGCGCCATATCCACTGCATCAATTCCATAGTGAGCGCCTGCCTCGGTGAGTACCGGAAGGATACCGAAGTAGAACGCGTCATTGCTCATGAAGAACGTCGCCGGAATCGAGATCAGGCCGGTCAGTACGGCAAGTAGTGGACCCATTGAGGAAGGGATTACGTCAACTAACCAGGCGCTCATGGCCTCAACCATGCCGGTACCCGAGAGTACGCCGGTCAGCACCGCTGCGGCAAGCACCATGGAGACCACGGCAATGACCGAAGATGCATGCGAAGCGATCATTTTCGCCTGGTCGCTGATTTTCGGGAAGTTCACTACCAAGGCGATAGCTGTGCCCAACATGAACAGGTAGGCCATGGGAACAATGTCGATAATGAGCAGCGCCATAATGGCAATGGTCATGGCCAGGTTGAACCAGTACATCTTGGGGCGAAGCGTTTCACGCATCGGGTCTAGCACGGTGCCGTCCATCGTTGCGGTTTCGGTTCCGTTGCCACGAGTCGCAACACGTTCAAGTACTGCGGTTCCCAGACCACTGCCGGCTGGTGTTTTTGGGGTCTTGGAACCCTTGACTGACCCACCGGATGGGTTCAACACCGAACCGGTACCCCAGCGCAGAGGATCTTCGAGTTGTAGACGTTTACGCTCGGAAAGACCCATGGCCCAAGCGAAGAGGACAACGGCAATGAGGCCCGCGACAAGCGCCGGGATCATTGGAACAAAGATTGCCGAGGCATCAACATGCAATGCAGCTGCTGCGCGGGCGGTGGGGCCACCCCACGGAACGATGTTCATGGTGCCGTTGGTCAGACCCGCAACACAGGTAAGCGCCACCGGACTCATGCCAATGCGCAGGTAGATCGGCAGTAATGCGGCCGTTACCACAATGAATGTTGTTGAGCCGTCACCGTCGAGGGAGATCAAACCGGTCAGTAGGGCGGTGCCCATGACCACCTTGGCCGGGTCGTTTCCAACAATCTTCAGGATGCCATCAACAAGCTTGTCGAAGAGCCCAACATCAATCATGATGCCGAAGTACATGATGGCAAACATCAGCATGGCTGCTGTGCCGGACATCGATTTGACCGAGTCCATCACCATATCGCCGATACCTAGTCCGGCGCCGGCGAAGAGTCCGAAGACCGTTGGCACAATAATCAATGCCAACAGCGGGGTCATCCGCTTGGTCATAATGAGAGCCATGAAGGTGGCAATCATCAAGAATCCGAGTGCAACAAGCATTGGAATCTCCTTGGTTCAGTAGGGAAGTGGGGGTTTGGTGTGAACCGTCCTTCCCTCAAAACGACCTCGGATGGGCGGTGCATCACTACGCTACGTGTGCCACATCACGCGGATGTGGTTGTGCGCACAAAGAGTACTTCTTCCCCTAAAAACCTTTTTGCTCATAAAGCTCACTGACGGGTTTAGACTTAGATCCATGCCCACAGCAAGAAAAGTTGGCCGCAGTTTTGCCGCTCGCATCATGGGGTTGCAATTCGTAGTGGTCGGAGTGATGATCTTCCTCGTCGCCGGTGCAGCACTATGGGTTACCGTCGAACGGGTCACCGAGCAAGCCGAGAATCAGGCGCTCACCATTGCCCGCACCCTTGCCTCGGACCCGGAGCTACGTAGCGAGGTTGCTACTTTTGCGGCACAAGAAAAGCTGGATGTCACCGCGCTGAAGCATGGCTCCATCCAACAGCGCGCCGAGGCAATTAGGAAGAATACCGGCGCGCTATTCGTGGTTGTCACAGAAGATCGTGGCATCAGACTCGCGCACCCCACCCCAAGCCTGCTGGGTCAAAAAGTATCGACCGAGCCCACCGCACTCTCCGGAAGCGAAAGCGTTTCAAGGGAGCACGGGACTCTGGGTGAATCGGTCCGTGCCAAGGTTCCGGTCATGGCCCCGGATGCGCACAATGTTGTGGGAGAAATCAGTGTGGGTGTTGGCGTGGAACAACTTTCCGCACGGCTCTGGGACGCGGTGTTCGTGGTATTGCTCTTTGGCGGTGGAACATTGGGGATAAGCGCCCTGGCAACAGCCTTTTTGGTGCGCCGACTCAAAACCCAAACACTCGGATTGGAACCAGCCGAGATGGCCCAACTGCTCAGGGACCAAGACGCGGTGCTCTATGGGGTTGAGGACGGGGTTATTGGCATTGGTTCCGATGGGCGGATCAGTGTCCGGAATAAGGCGGCACGGTTGCTCCTAGGACTGCCGCATAGATACGAACGAACGGATATTGTTGGGCTTCCCTTTAATGAGGCAGGACTCCCAGCACCACTGGTTAAAGCCATTGAATCCGGGGAGGCGGTCACGCTTCGTCTCGAGACAGAAGGCTCCGCGCTGGTAGCTACCGTGCATCGGGTCAAGCGTGAAAATCTGGACCTTGGTCAGGTGGTCCTATTGCGCGATGTGACAACCATTGAAACGCTGGGAACCCGGCTTGATGCGGTAGAAACCATGGCAAGCGCGCTACGCGCCCAACGCCATGAATTCGCCAATCGTTTGCACACCATCTCGGGTTTACTACGCAATGGAGACACCGAAGAAGCCAAAGAATACCTTGGAGAAGTCATTGAATCCGGGCCGGTGCGCGAACCTGTACAAAACCTCGAGGCAATTGATGACACCTACTTGCGTGCATTCCTCGGAGCCAAGGGCGTCAGTGCCTATGAACGCGGTGTGGTGCTGCGGGTTGGTGAGGAAAGCGCACTGCACGGAAAACTCAATGACGCTCAGGACGCAACTGCCGTATTGGGAAACCTCATCGATAACGCGCTGGGCGCCGCGGTAGAGGGCCAAGCACCCCGTTGGGTGGAAGTTGACCTGCTGGGGGAGGGGAACACACTTCACGTTGCGGTAGCAGACTCCGGCACCGGGGTACCCGTAAATCTTGATGTCTTTGCCGAGGGCGTCAGTACTGCGACCAGCGATCTCACCCAAGATCATGGACATGGGGTGGGGCTGCCGCTGATCCGTCGCTTGGCCAGGCTGCGCGGGGGAGATGTTTGGATCGCGGATCCGGGCGGTAACCAGCATGCTAGTGACGAAGAAGAAACCGGCGCGGTTTTCGCCGCACGCCTTCCCGGAGTGCTCAGCACCGATTCTGTACCAACTGAAAGGCCATGATTTTCATGACACAACATACCGACCTACGTGTGCTGGTCGTCGATGACGATTTTAGGGTTGCCGCATTACACGCAAGCTACGTCGATGAAGTGCCCGGCTTTATGGCACTGCCCCCGGTGCATGATGCCCGAATGGTGCCACGTGTTGTCGCCGAACAAAAGCCCGATTTGCTCTTACTCGATGTGTATTTACCCCAAGGCTCGGGACTTGACCTACTTGCTGCACTCGATATCGATGCGTTTGTGCTCTCGGCGGCCACGGAGGTTGATGCAGTGCGCACAGCCATTCGCCGAGGAGCGCTGGGCTACCTGATCAAACCCTTCGATCCTAAGGTGCTGACCGGAAAGCTTCGTTCCTATGCACGCTATAGACGGCAACTTGAAGCGGCAACAATCATTGATCAATCCATCATTGACAGGGCACAGCGCACACTCTTGGCTGGCGAAGAAAGTGTTTCCCTGAGCGCAACCCCGACTGAGCAAGCGGTCTTGGCCGCCGTTGCGGTCCTCGACGCTCCGGCAACTGTCATGGACGTTGCAACGGCCGTGGGTATATCCCGAGCCACAGCACAAAGATATCTAGCCAATCAGGTACAAGCCGGGTCGCTTCGACTCGAACTTACCTACGGCAGTAGGGGTCGACCCGAACACCGGTATCTCATCCAAGAATAAGCATAGGAGGCCAAATTGCCGACAAACTCAGTTTCCGCTTGGCTGTTGTACTAAGAGCGGTAGCGCGTTGCCCCAATCGGAAATGCCACACCCATTCTTCAGATCAAATTCACGATTTACAGCCTTGCCATCACGGGTTCCGGTCACCAAAGCCGTTGCCGGGCCACCGTATTGTTCGGTACACATTTGGTTGCTAGGTGCCGGGTCAAGAATTTGTGGGGACTTGGCCAGTAGCTCGCAGGCTTCACTGGGCAGCGGATGATCACTGGTCTTCGCCACAGCAGAACCCGAACAATTCAGTGTGTAATGAGCGCTTTGAACTTTCCCGTTTGCCCGGATAGAAATTGAGAGCTCAATTTTCGTCTCATCAAGTGGAGTCGGATCGGGAATAGGGCCGGAGGTCACCCCATCATCGGCACACCCGGAGAACAACAGCACCGAAGCGCCAAAGATTAGCGCGAGAAGCGATAGCTTAGCCTGCTGCATGAAATCCTCACCTCGGTTGGAGCAAGGACGCGGCACCTCGGACGGTGCAACATCTTTGCTGGTGTACCTAAGTCTGGGGTAGCGGGAGAACTTGGGCAAGATCTAATAATCTGCCACGTAGTTCTTGAGAACGCTCGGAAAACCCTTTCTGCTGGCGCACGTAATCGGCCTTGCCCTCGGGTGTTTCAATGCGAATGGGTTGATGGCCCCAGTCGGAAAGATCATAAGGGGAAGCTTGCATATCCATAGTGCGAATATCCCAGGCAAGCTCAAAACAGTCCATGACCAGCTCACTGGGCACCATCGGGGATAGCTTGTAAGCCCACTTATACAGATCCATATTTGCGTGCAAACACCCCGGCTGTTCCATGTCACGTTGGGTTTCCCGAGTTGGCTGTAGATCGTTAAGCGGCACGGCCTGGGGTGTGTAAAACCTAAACGCATCAAAATGTGTACAACGGATCTTATGTTCTTCAACCACCGCATCGGTGCCAGAGGCACCCAGACGTAGCGGCAGGTACTCGTGTCGGATCCCGTTTTGCTCGGACTTATAGACCATGGCCCACTCGTGCAGACCAAAACACGCAAAATTTCCGGGCCGCTGCACGGTTCCGGCAAGAATTATGCGTGCAAATCGGATTGCATCGGTCCGTTGCTGAGCAAAAACCTCAAGATCTACTGTGTAGCCGCGCTCGCCGGTCACGTGGTTTTCTACCTCACGATAGAACTTCCAGTCCTTGCGTTCCTGCGCCATTTCTCCGGACAGAACTACATCTGGCCCTGGATGCCAACGATAAAGCTGACCGGGTTTTTGCGTGTAATAAGTGAAAAGAAAATCTTCGATCGGATGTTTTTCACGTTTCATGCGGCGCTCGGTAAAGGGCTCCCCAAAACGTTTGGAACGTTGTGCATGGGCCTGTGCCATGGGTAACCATTGTTCTTCGGTGAGCCAGACCAGGGTGGAGGGAAACATCTTCCCATTATCGCAACAAGCAAGGGAAAGCATTAAATGCGTGAGGGTGTGGGCACTTCGTATTGAAGTTCCCACACCCTCGCCAAGATAACCTCGGGGGGGGTTAGCGCCCGGTGCCACCGTAAACTGTTGCCTCATCCTCGGCGTCAAGATCGAATGCCGCGTGGATTGCTCGCACCGCGGTGTCGAGCTTATTGGCATCGGTGACGATGGAGATGCGAATTTCAGAGGTGGAGATCATATCCACGTTGACCCCTGCTTGGTGGAGGGCCTCAAAGAAGGTGTAGGAGACGCCCGGGTTTGAGCGCATTCCGGCACCGATGAGCGAGAGCTTGCCGACGTTCTCGTTGTAGGAGATGTCCTCGAAGCCAATGTCTTCCTGAGCAGCGCGCAAGGCTTCCTGAACGTGCTTTCCATCAACCATGGGAAGAGTGAACGAAATATCGGTGCGGCCCGACCCGGAGGTGGAGATGTTCTGCACGATCATGTCGATATTGGCGTGGGCGCCGGCAATGACATGGAAAATCTGGGCTGCCTTACCCGGAATATCGGGAACGCCAACAATGGTGACCTTGGCTTCGGATCGGTCGTGAGCAACGCCGGAGATGATTGGCTGTTCCAAGGGTTCTCCCTCTTGAATCTTGATTTGGTCATCGGGGCTGGGCAAAACCCAGGTTCCCTCATTGGTGCTGAAAGAGGAGCGCACATGCAGCGGCACTCCGAAACGGCGCGCATACTCAACGCAACGCAGGTGCAGGATTTTGGCACCGGATGCCGCCATTTCCAGCATTTCTTCACTGGAAATGGAATCGATCTTGCGGGCTGCCGGAACCACGCGAGGGTCCGCGGTGTAGATGCCATCAACGTCTGTGTAGATTTCGCAAACATCTGCGCCAAGTGCTGCGGCGAGTGCCACGGCCGTGGTGTCCGAACCACCACGACCCATGGTGGTGATGTCGTTTGATTCTTTGCTCATGCCTTGGAACCCGGCGACAATCGCAACGTAACCACGATCGATGGCGCGGCGGACACGCTGCGGGGAAACCTCGATCACGCGAGCCTTGCCGTGCACAGCATCGGTCAACATACCTGCCTGAGAGCCGGTAAAGGATGCGGCCTTGGCACCCAAACCGTCAATAGCCATGGCAAGCAGCGCCATGGAGATGCGTTCACCGGCAGAAAGGAGCATATCCATTTCGCGCGCGGGTGCCTCGGAGTTGAGCTGACCTGCAAGGTCGAGTAATTCATCGGTGGTGTCACCCATGGCGGAAACCACCACGACAACGTCGTGGCCGGCGGACTTGGTGTCAATAATCCGACGAGCAACGCGTTTGATGCCTTCGGCATCCGAAACGGAAGATCCGCCGAACTTTTGGACAATCAGGCTCATGCGTCAGCACACTCCATGGGGTGGGGGATTCTCAAATCTGGGTTTGCACCACGGACAGCGGTACAACAATCATTTTAGCCATTGTGGTGCATCTGAAGGGCATTTGATGAACACACATGGTCATATTCACTCCGTGCGCTGGTAACTTTGCTCGGTTGGATGTCGCTTGGGTCACTTATTGCGTAGTTGCTGCTTCAAATGCTGAGGCACAGCGCTGTTCCATAACGAAATGCCTCAATGCGTGACTTGACTGGGAGAAGTGCGTACCGTGAAGCTCACTAATCTTGCATTAATAGCGTTTTCAAGCGGGGGAAAATCAATGGAATCAACGGTCTCAAGCCCGGGTTCGACTACCGTGGCGCAAACAGCTCAAAACACTGGAATTAGCGCGAACTCTTTGGCGCGGTCCTTTGGACATGTTGTTGCAGTCGAAAATATTGATTTTCGTGCCGAACCGGGGAAGGTCACCGCATTGATCGGTCCCAACGGTTCGGGCAAGACGACGTTGCTGCTCATGCTTGCCTCCCTGCTTAAACCGAACCACGGAACAATCTCGGTCCAAGGGATTGATCCGGTGAGCAATCCAAGGGCCGCACGAGCGGTGTTGGGATGGATGCCAGACACCCTAGGCATGTGGGAATCGTTGACCGGGCGAGAAATACTCACGACCGTGGCGGCGCTCTATGGGATAGCCAAGAGCGATGCTGCCACCCGCGCCCAAGAGCTCCTGGAGCTTGTGAGTTTGGAAGAACTAGCAGACACTCCGGCACGTGTGTTTTCGCGGGGGCAAGCCCAACGGCTTTCCCTGGCGAGGGCGTTGGTCAACAATCCGGCAATCCTGTTACTTGATGAGCCTGCCAGCGGCTTAGACCCGGGAGCACGGGTTCAATTACGTGTTCTGGTGCGGCAGCTTGCCGATAGTGGAAAGACCGTGGTGATTAGCTCCCATGTGCTTGCCGAACTCGATGAAATGGCTGATGCAGCCGTATTTATTTCCAAGGGAAAAACCGTACGAAGTCAGACACTTGCCGAAGCGGGTACCCAGATTCGTGGCTACACCATCTCGGTGCTTGACGTAACACGCTTACGAGAGTTTCTAGAAGCCAAGAACATTGCAGCAACTTATGCGCAAGACTTTGACTCCCCGCGCGGAAGTGCCAAGGTCAAACTCGCTTCGGAAACCGAAGCAGCGGCCCTACTTAAAGAGCTGGTCCTGGGCAATATTGCGGTTACAACCTTTGCGCCGTCCGCTGGCCTACTAGAAGAAACCTACTTGAGCCTCGAGGAAGGAACACCATGAGTGCCCCGGTAAGAGAGCGTCAGGTGCAACCACGTGCGGAGCTTGGGTACCTTTCCGGTATTCGAACTATTTTTAAGTTAGAGATTTTGCAGCGTGTACGTAGCCGCGGCTGGTACATGTTCTTGGCGATGTGGTTCACGGTGATCGCCTTAGTGGTGGGTTTGACAGCCTTGAACGTAGGTGCGCAGGGCCGGGGCACCGGTCAGCTGATGTTTGAGCTGGTAGTTGCCTTTGTCTTGTTCTTTGGGTTATTGATAGCCCCGGCGCTAAGCTCCAATTCGATTACCGGAGACCGAGCCAATGGAACGCTGGCGATTCTACAAAATACGTTAATTACCCCTGGACAGCTATTGCTCGGCAAATGGCTTGCGGCGTGGGTTACCTCGCTGGGTTTCCTGATCGTCACGATCCCCTTGCTGTTGTGGGCCATGACATATGGGGATATTTATTTCCCTGCGGTACCTGGGCTCTTGGGCATGCTGGTTCTTGAACTGGCAATTGTCTGCGGTATTGGCGTGGGCGTATCCGCGCTTGCAAACCGGACACTTTTTGCTGTACTGATTTCATATCTACTGGTGGCGATGCTGGGGTTAGGTACCTTGATTGCCTTTGGGCTGAGCATGGAATTAGTCAGGGTTGATGTCAAGGCCTCAAACCAAGAATGGTCAGAGGAAAATATGAATGGGGATGACGCCATCTGGGACCCCAACGACTACACCTGTGGCACCACACTTTATACACAGCCTGCTTACGCAACCGATCGCAATACGTGGCTGTTGGCGGCCAACCCATTTGTTGTCGTTGCCGATGCAGCCCCGCGGCCGGTGCTTAAACCCGGGCAAGATGCGGATCTTATCGGTCCCATGGGTGGGATTAGTGAGATGGTGCGTAGCTCTCAAGCCGGAATTGCAAATACTATTCCGTGTCTAAACGGGATCAAGAACCTAGACACGTTGCCGGAAAAATCATCACCGTTGTGGCCGCTGGGAATCGGGCTGCAAGGTCTGCTAGCCGCGGGACTTCTGGTTGCTGGGCGGGCCAAGCTGCGTACCCCGGCAGGCCGCTTGGCCACCGGAACACGGATCGCTTAATTTGAGAGATCCCCGAGTGCGACTCGGGGATCCAAGAACTTACTAAGACAACACCGGGTGCTCAGCCGTTGCCGTGCCGGGGTCGTCAGCCGAAGGCTGAGGCGCAATTTCGGATGGCCTAATGGGCGTGACTGGCGGTGGTGGTGCTGGAGTCGAACGAACTAGGGGAGCAGCTGGCGCCGTGATAGCCGTACTGCGGCGGCCCTCAATAGCACGTGCCAGAGTCACCTCATCCGCGTATTCAAGATCTCCACCCACGGGAAGACCGGAAGCCAAACGGGTAATTTCAATCCCTAGCGGACGCAAGGTACGGGTGAGGAATGTTGCTGTTGCCTCACCTTCAAGGTTCGGATCCGTGGCCAAGATAATTTCGGTTATTCGCTCATCGCCCAAACGGGCGATCAACTCACGAATGTGTAATTGGTCAGGCCCAATCCCATTAATGGGATTGATGGCGCCGCCGAGCACGTGATAGCGCCCGGCAAAGGCACGGGTACGTTCGATGGCCATGACGTCTTTGGATTCTTCGACAACACAGATGACCGAATCGTTACGACGTTCATCGCGACAAATTCCGCAGGTTTCGGATTCGGAAACGTTAAAGCAGATGCTACAGAACTTCACGCGTTCCTTGACAACTCGGATCGATTCGGAAAGACGTTTCATGTCTTCCGGATCCGATTCTAGGATGTGGAAGGCAATGCGTTGGGCAGACTTCGGACCAATACCCGGAAGCCTTCCCAATTCATCTATGAGTTCTTGAACTGCGCCTTCGTACACTTACCTTCACACTGCCTAATCTTGCTGTTTTGCTGACCCGCCGTAGGTGAGACTACCGTCCCGGCACGACATTTTAGCCATGTGTTCGTGGTGACCCATTTAACGAGCCCTATTGGGCCGTTCGATCACATTGCCCTGAGGATCACGTTCCTCGATGATCCGGCCCTTGAGGATACGCTCAATGGCAGGGACTCCAATCAATGAAGAATCCTCGACCTCGATGTCATCATCACTTGGCACAAATTCCGTATCATCAGATTCTACCGGTGTGGGCTGAACAACGGCTGGATTTGCCGGGGTTTCTGTGCTCCGAGGCCGGGCAAAATCCGGTGCATCCGCCGGGTCACCCCAGGCGCCTGCCGCCGGATCAGTGGGCATTTGTTGTGCAGGGGAGTGCATAGGTGCATCCGCAATGCCAGCAGCACGGTTCATCAACCGTTGGTACCGGCTCAGCGGCCCACCACTGGTAGGAGCTGCAACTGGAATTGGAACGGCTTCAGGCTCGGGCACCGTTACGGGCATGCCCCAGGTGGCCGCGGGTGCTCCCGGCGGGGGAGCTACCGGACGGTCGGCAGCGCCGAGCGAAGGAGCCGGGGCAACGTACCCCTTGGGCGTTGCCGGCGGTGGGATCGGGGGGAGTTCCGTCGAGATGGGCAGTGGCGCCGCGGACTCGGTGCCCCACGCAGGTTCTGCCACCTGTGCCGATCCGCCACCCTCGGGCTCCCAATCGGGTACCGGTACGGAGTCCGGGTCCCAGTCTCCGCCGGTGTCTTCCCACGGATCGGAATCGTAGCTGGGTTCCGGGCCGAACCCGGGATCCTCATTTGAGTAGGGGCCTGGTTCAGATACCGGTGCCGTTGGTGGAACCACAATGTTTGTAGCTTCTACCGCGCTTTGGGCAGGAGCATAGTCATGCAGTACCGGTGGCGTTGGCGCTTCAGGTATTGCCTCCGGAGCCCTAAGAGCAGGCGCCTCAATCGAAGCCCCGCGCTCGGGCTGCTGGTTCTGCTGCGTCTGCCCAGTACCCCAGGGCTGGGCGGCCGGGGCTGGTGCGCTGGAAATTGGTGGGCTAGTTACCGATGATGTTGAACCCCACCGGGTGGGGGCAGGTTGTTGGGGCGCACCAGTGGAAGGAACGGCGGTGTGTTGCTGTGGTGCAGGTTCAGCTGGACTCGAGGTCACCGCCGGCTCGGGCCGGCGATCAACTTTTGGGCCCGAACCACCCGCGGGTGCGGTTCCTCCCGCGACTACTGCCAGTTCCACCTGGACGCCAACGACCTTTTGAATGCTTTGGCCAAGAATCATAATATTTTCTTGACGTGAGGCAAATGAGTTCAAGGCCCCGGGGTTTGCCACGCTAATGGTCAAAGTGCGGCCATCAAATCCGGTGACCGAAGCATGCGGTTCCAAAGTCATCCAGAGGCGGCGGGTAACGCCCTTGATCTCCTCAAGGATCGCCGGCCATGCCTGCTGGAATGTTGCCACCGAGCCTGGACCGCTACTGACCGCTTGAGCCTGCTGCGTGGGTGCGCCTTGGTGCGGTGCGGGGCGTTCCTGCTGGGGCGCCTGCTGCATTGCTGGTGGCTGTTGCTGGAAGTGTCCGGGCTGCTGCTGCCCCGGGTGTTGCGGCGCAAAACGCTGTTGCTGAGGTTGACCCTGGAATTGGCCTGCCTGCTGGGTTTGTGGTTCACCTGCAGGTTGCGCAGCTTGTTGCGGCGAGGATTGCTGCTGCTGAGCCTGCTGTACTGCGGCGGCTTGTTGCTCGGCACGTTGGGCTGCTGCTGCTTCTTGGCGGGCAGCATGTTCTCGTGCAGCATGCTGTTCGGCCTCAACCTTTTTACGGGCTTCGGCTTCTTGGAAGGCATGTTCCTGGGCTTCGCGTTCGCGAAGTGCCTGGTCCTCCATGGCACGCTTGGTGAACTCGGCCATTGCAGCGTTTTGCTGAATCGGTGCCGGTGCCGGTGCCGGTGCCGGTGCAGCAGCTTGCTCTGCCGGTTCTGGAGTGCGGTCGGGCAAGATACTAAACGGGGGTACATCCGCCGGTGGATGTACCGGGGTGCCCTGGGCAGGATTCACCGGTTCGGTCACTGGGTTAGCAGGGGTATCTGGAACCGGACCCCAGCTGCCGCCCCAATCGGCAGAATGCTCAGTATCGGCACTTGGTGCTGGAGCCACGGGTGCTGCCGTAGAACTCGGTGTCACAACCTCGACAGCATCCGGTACTTCTACCGGTACCGGTGTTTCGTGAACCGGCTCCGGGGTTGGTTCGGCGGCCACAGGTGCTTGTGGTGCCTCCGCCTCTGGTTCGGTTATCGGCATGACTGCCGGCTCTGATGCTCCCGGTGCACCACCCTGCTTTTGTTCTCGGGCGGCACGTAACGCCTCGCGCGCGGCAGCGGCCCCTTGGCCCTGCGCCTCGCGCGCGGCAGCGGCCCCTTGGCCCTGCGCCTCGGCGGAGGCATCGGAGCGTGGTGCCGAAGAATCACCGTCGGCCGCGCCGGTGGAGATAAAGCTGTCCGTGGATCCGGCCAAGCGGCGTTCAATCTTATCCAAGCGAGCATTGATGCCACGCTCGGTGGTATCGGATGCCGGAAGCAGCAAACGAGCACACAATAGTTCAAGATGCAGGCGCGGGGAGGTGGCCCCGGACATCTCCGTCAAGCCGGTATTGGTGATATCGGCCCAACGGCTCAGCTCTGCCTGACCAAGTCCTGCTGCTTGTTCTTGCATGCGCTGCAGCTGATCCTCGGGCAACCCACGAATAATCTGGGCAGCGTCATCGGGAACAGCGCGCACAATGATCAGATCGCGGAAGCATTCGAGCAGATCTTCAACAAAGCGGCGTGGGTCATGACCCGTCTGCACCACGCGGTCAACCGCACCAAAGACCGTTGCCGCATCGCCAGCGCCAAGTGCATCGACAACGTCGTCAAGCAGCGAAGCGTGGGTGTAGCCCAGCAGGGATACCGCGAGCTCGTAATCAAGACCGTTAGGTCCGGCGCCGGCAATCAACTGGTCAAGCACTGACAAGGAATCACGAACGGAGCCGCCACCGGCACGAATCACCAGCGACAGCACACCCGGAGCTACCGCTACACCTTCGGCGGTGCACAAGTATTCGAGGTACTTGATAAGCGGCTCGGGCGGCACCAAACGGAACGGATAATGGTGGGTACGCGAACGGATCGTGCCAATGACCTTGTCGGGCTCGGTCGTGGCGAAGATGAACTTAATATGCTCTGGTGGCTCTTCAACGATCTTTAGCAGGGCGTTGAAGCCCGCCGAGGTGACCATGTGGGCCTCATCAATGATGAAGATCTTGTAGCGGTCACGCACCGGGGCAAAGGTTGCTCGTTCGCGCAGATCACGTGCGTCATCAACGCCACCGTGGGAGGCAGCATCAATTTCGATCACGTCAAGGGAACCCGGGCCGCCGCTGGCCAGCTCAACACAGCTGGGGCAGGTGCCACACGGGGTCGGCGTTGGACCCTGCGCGCAGTTTAGGCAGCGGGCAAGGATTCGGGCGGACGTTGTCTTTCCACAACCGCGCGGACCCGAGAAGAGGTAGGCATGATTGACCCGGTTCTTTTCCAGGGCAGTCATCAGCGGTGTGGTGACATGTTCCTGTCCGATCACGTCCGCGAAATTGTCGGGACGGTAGCGACGGTAAAGAGCTGTACTCACGATGGCCACCCTATCGGTTTTCCGGTGCGATGCGCATCCCACGCTCGCTTGCCGGATCGGTTGTCAACACCCACGGTTGTGTGGGTAGAAGTGCTGGATCAAAGGCCGCCAGCGCGGCTTGTAAAGAATTAGTTGGCAATCCCAGAGAGGCGAGCATCATGGACCGGGCTTGCTGTGCATCAATCCCGTGCACCGCAAGCTGGGAAAGGGTCACCGAGCCATCGCGTTTAGCCAAACGCTTACCTTCGGTATTTAACGCCAGGGGGACATGAGCATAAACAGGTATTTGATAGCCGAGTAAGTTGGCAAGATAAGCCTGTCTGGGAGCCGAAGATAACAGGTCATCGCCGCGCACCACCTGATCGATACCTTGGAGTCCATCGTCAACCACTACGGCAAGGTTATATGCCGGAACCCCATCATTTCGCAGCACCACAAAGTCATCAACAACACCAGTAAACTTTCCGTGCAAGACATCGGTGATGGTGTACTCGGTAGCCTCACTGCGAAGACGCAATGCGGCCGGGCGTACCTCACGCTTGGCGGCCAGCTGGGTTGGGGTGAGGTTACGACAGGTTCCCGGGTAGGTCCCGGGTGCTGCATGCGGTGCACTTGAGGCCTCGGAAATATCCTTGCGCGTACAGAAGCATTCAAAAAGTAGACGGTGTTCACGCAGTTGCGTGATGACCGAAGCATAAATTTCTGCTCGATCCGATTGGCGGACACTCGGAGCATCCCAATCCAACCCAATGGCGCGCAGATCGGCTAGTTGGAGTTCTTCGGCACCGGCTCTGGCCCGGTCAAGATCTTCAACACGCATCAGGAAAGCACGGTTAGTGGAACGGGCAAAAAGCCATGCAAGTATCGCTGTGCGTAGGTTGCCTAGATGAAGTTCGCCGGAGGGGCTAGGGGCAAAACGTCCGGCACCCATGAGAACTCCTTTACTTACATCGTTTACGCCTTGACCTCTAAGGGAAGACAGTAAAGGCCCCTCATGCACCTGCCAGAGCCCATCTACCCTTGCTACCTTCCGGTCCTGGGGGAGTTCAACAGGATGACACCACATGAGGGGCCGTCAAATAGTCTACCCGATCAATGCCCGCGGCCGTAAATCGGTGGGAGGAGGTTAGAGATGGTCTGATTCATTTTCTGGAAAACCGGGAATCACCTCGTGCTCATCCCAGCCTAGTAAACGTCGGGTTTGCGCGTCTAGATGGTTCATTGGAAGCATTTCTTGTGCGGGCTCAGGGACTGGATTCAGCGCATGGGGATACACGAGACCATCGGGTAACTCCAGCTGGGTTACTCCGTGCGGGGTCCGCCACTGAATACACCCATTGCCCAGATATACGGCTTCCCACCCCAGAACGTGTTTGTAGACCTGGTGCCGTTTGCATAGATACTCGACGTTTTGCTCGCTCGTCGTACCGCCCTTGGCCCACGCCTCGATGTGATCAATTTCCGAAACCATTGGCGCTCGCCGACAACCCGGAAACCTGCAATGTTCATCGCGTACCCGCAAAAAGTCCCGCAAAGCCTTCGAAGGCTTGTAGCGTTTGCGGCCCAAATCAAGGATTGCCCCGGTCCATGGATCGGTAAGAATCGCTTTGAGTGCGGGAGCTTTGGCTGCAAGTTTTAGCGCGGCACCAAGTGGAATAGGGCCATAACCTTCAAGACTGGCGATGCCTCGCTCCGGATTGGTCAGTAATTCGAGAGCTGGGATGGTTAACCCCACGAAGAGTGCCGAGTGTTTGTTTTTAGTTGCCGGCCAACCGTCAATGAGGCTGTCACGAAAGACATCGGCTCGTAGTTGGCCTACTCCGCGCTCTTCCTCGGCTGCCAAAAGGCGATCCGCATGAGTGTTTACGGTGTTATAGATGGCCAGTACATCTTCGGCAGGTAAATAGGCTTGAAGAATCGCCATCCCGTCTGCCTCCGGCCACCACATCAAGGAACGGCCGCCCTCGGCACGAGCTCTGCGGTGGGCGGCAGGCTCGGGGTGTAGCTTTTCGCGTTGGCGCTTAATGCGTAGCGCCATTGAAGCATCCGAGGCTGTCAGTGCCGTGGGAAGCAGCGATGCCTCGATTTGCTTGGCGGTCGCCAGGGGGATGTCTCGGGTTTGTTTCACTAGTGCTCCGGCTGTGCGCCCGGTAATTGTCCCGCGACACAATTCAAAGAGTGAATCCTCGTGAACATAACGTAGCCCTTCGGCTGTTGCGAGTTTATTGAAGGTCGCTCGTTCCGAGGACCTGCTCACCATAGCTGCCTCGGCAACAAATGAGGAACGGTTGAGATCTTGATCTAATCGTGAGATCGGGTATCCATGGGTCTCAACTTCTTGCTTGTAATCAAAGAGTGTTGGGTTTTCCTCCGAGAGGGGAGTCGGCAGACCTCGTTGGACCATCTCACTTGTATCTGCAAGGACCATTGACTCAAGCCCGTCGAGCATTGCACGAATCTCACTGATGGAACGTAGTTGGTTCAGTCCCGCGGCAGGTGTTTTTGGTGTACCTAATGATGTGAGCTTGGTAACCGCAATGCGTAGAGGGTCAGTGGAGAGCAGGCGTTCGATGCCAGCGATCCAGTTACCATCTGCATCGGGGCAATATCGAGCTCCCGCTGGCGGTATGTCTGGGCGCTCTGGCCCCGTATTTGTCTGGTGAGCGGCAAGTTTTCCCATAATTGATTCCAGCATGACGGACAAATAGATGGGGCGGAAAGGGCGGGGTTGTGGAGAACTTAGGACGTTGGAAAGGGTTCGTATCGTGTGGTGGATAGTGCCAAGAATTTACGAAAATTGCTCCTAGCTAGTGGGCGCATAATTCTCGATTCGTCGTCTCCGGAAATGTCCGCTATGCTAGAACCTGCTTTTAGAAGCAAGCTGGAGGATTCGCCTAGCGGCCTATGGCGCACGCCTGGAACGCGTGTTGGGTTCACGCCCTCGGGGGTTCAAATCCCCCATCCTCCGCGGATACAGTAAGACCCCTGAGTAATCAGGGGTCTTACTGTTTTAAGAACTGCGCCTTGTTTCGACGTCACGGGTTTGGGCGTATAGAGGGGTGAGCGCAGAGCGGAGTGATAATGCTCCCCCAATATCCGAATTGCGCTTTAGTTTGTCCAATATATGAGACTTGCAACCCATTACAGGTGCTATTCCCTGAACTTTAGTTCCGAAGTCAATAGACTGGCGAAGTACTTGAACCGTCAAGAGACGGTATTTCGGACTGGGGAAAGGGTACGCCCGATGAGCGAAAAGCGAATGGCAGTCATTGTCGAAGACGATGAGGATATTCGAGGATTACTTGAAGTGGTCCTGCAACAATCGGGCTTTGATGTGTTCTCCACCGAATCTGGCATCAATGGTGTAGCGCTTGTCGCGCAGCACAATCCAGATTTGGTGACCCTAGATCTGGGACTACCGGATATTGATGGTTTTGAAACCGCACGTCGCATTCGTGCGGTGTCCGACGCCCACATCGTGATGCTTACTGCTCGTACCGATGAAATTGATACGGTGCTGGGTCTTGAGGCGGGTGCCGATGAATATGTCACCAAACCTTTCCGCCCACGAGAACTCAGGGCTCGGGTTGATGCGATTATGCGCCGACGCGGAGTACGCGCTCAGACCCTTACGCAAGACCGCGTCAATGCTGAAGAAGCGAAAACCGTAGAAATCCAAGAAACTAGTCAAGCGCTCAACGGGTTGACGCTGAACTCCGCAACCTACACCGTTGAGGTGGAGGGGAAGCCTAAGAGCGTAACGCCTACGGAATTTATCTTGCTTGAGACTCTATTGGACTCTGCGGGACATATTCGCACCAAAAGTGATTTGGTTCGTCGCCTGCGTGATGAAGAAAGCCATTCTGGAACGTTTGTCTCGGCTTCCGATGAACGATCGGTGGAAGTGCATTTGGGGAACCTGCGTCGCAAACTTGGTGACTCGGCAGCTGAGCCGCGCTGGATTGAAACTGTACGCGGCGTTGGGTACCGGTCGGCAGCCAAGAGATAGCGTTGTTTTGGACGTGGTTCAACTATTCGTTGAAGCGGTTCGAAAGAATCTGAATAGAACGCAAACCGATCTCGCGGGCCCGGTTTATGAGCTCCGACAAATGATCAAACAACCCGTCTCTAAAAGCTCGAAATAGGGCTTCAGCAAGTTCGGCCAAAGCAGTAGCACCTGCCATAAATGCACCAGATTTCAGGGACAATGCTGCGTCTTGGCCCGCAACGCTATTGATTCCCCGCATTGCTTCTTCTAGGCGGCTGAGCCGTGTTGGCAGCATAGCGCAAAACTGCATGACAAATCGAGATGTGTACTCGTCGCCCAGATCCTCTGCCAATTTATCTAGAGTCCCGGGGCACACCATGGAATCCAGCGCACCGGTTGACATTGCCATGCTGACATTCTCCGGGCTAAAGCTCATGATCAGGTACCCCATAGGCTCAAGGATTGCGCAAGAAGTTGCTAAATGAACCTGCGTCATCATTGTGGAAAAGTTGTCCGAGACCTTGCGGTGAAATTGATATTGGCACGGAATAGTCAATATCACGCTACGGATACAGTACAGATCACGTGGATGGGGAAGATAGGCATTCCTTTGCAGGATGGCCGTGGGAAGTCGCTAATGCCTTGGGGGCACTAGCGGCTACCGACTAGCGGCTCAGGCGGGTCAAAGATCTTGGGGATCTTTGACCCGTTTCTGCGTTTTAGAAACATTGCTTTTAGACAGGCTGGCCCGGGAAGTGACGTGGAATACTCACGATTACCCGTGTGCCTTGGCTCAGTTCGCTACTCAAAGCTATGTTTCCGCCATGGCTTTCCACTAGTTCCTTGGTGATGGCCAACCCAAGGCCTACTCCGGGTAAACCGGAACGACGTGCTTCTTCACTTCTAAAGAACCGGGTGAAGATCTCCTTTTGAGCATCGACAGAAATTCCGTGTCCGGTGTCAATTACTGTGAATCGAATCTGAGCGCTATCACTTTCCATCTCAATGCGCACAGAATCCCCAGCATTTGAGTACTTGATAGCGTTGGTTACTAAATTGTCGATGACCTGGCCTAAGCGCAAGGAATCACCATGAACCTGCTCATGATTGAGGGGACCGTGAGACAGTTCGATTCCTGCTGTGGCAGCACGCGGGATGAGTGATTCTAGGCGCGTAGCAATAAGTGCCCCTAGATCTAGCGGGGCCGAAGCCAGCTTATGTTTCCCGGCAGCTGCCGCCAACAAATCGTTGACCATGTTCAAAAGCCTGTCGGTGTTTCGGGATATCACACCCAAAGAATTTCTTGTTTTGGTATTAAAATGTGGATCGTCTTCAAGTATCTCCAAATACCCCATGATCGAGGTTAGCGGAGTGCGAAGTTCGTGGCTGACGTTGGCCAGGAATCGATCTTTCGTTTTAGAAGCCTCAACCATCTCAGACACGTCCTTAAACACAACCACGGCACCATCATGAGCACCAGATTCGTCGAAGAGCCCACGTGCCGACGTCGAATGGTATCTAGGATCTTCTAGAGGCCCCAGCGCGATCAACTCGTCGCTGAATTCATGACGGTTAATGGCCCTCAGCACTGGTCGGTCGGAGGGAGCCATTGTCGAAGTATCGGGCTCATAATTTGGCAATACCCTGCGAACCAGCAACTGTGCTTCGGTGGGGTCTTCGATATTCTGAGGTATCGCATGAAGATGCTGTACTCGCTGGATCTCGTTCATGAGCACATCGTTGCCATCACGATCCACCACTACAAGGCCAACATTTGCGGCGTTGAGAATCGCGTTGAGCAGGTCTGCTTGACGTTTACTATCGGCCAAGGTGCTGCGTAGTTGGGAATCTTTGAGCGTGGTGTTGTATTCGGCGATCACCGTGGTTGTAGCAAGAGCTAAGAGCAAGACTGGCACCAAGATGGGCCTAATGACCGTGACGACGGTGAAAGGAATTCCATGGTGGACGAGCTGCAATATTGCTGTGGCAAATGGGACGAGAAAGGACAAAGCCAGGGTAATGCGGGGGCAGGCGCCGGACCACGCAAACCAAAAAATTGGGAATCCGGCCAGCAGTGTCAAACCGGTAAGCCACTGTGAGGCGCCTATTGAGATAAATGAAGCAGCAATAAACCCGAAGCTCGGGATGACTAAGTAGGTGAATTCGTAGCGAAACTTATCCCAGGGGACGACCCCTGAGGCAACGGTGCTAGCTGCTACAAGTACGAGACCAATGATGAATAAATAGTCACCAAAGATCTCATCCCTATTCGAGAATTGCGCAATGACACAGGTGAAAAGCACCGCTAAAAACATCGGTAGTTGGGAAAGAACAACCTTCCGCCTGACCGGGAGGTCGGAAAATGAAGTACCTCCGGTGACCAAGTGCCAGACTCGGTCAAACTGGCTAACCACCAGATGGCGTTGAAGCTTGTGAGAAGGAGAGGTACTCATGTTCTAAAGCATAATGACTGGCCCCCATGATCTCGTATTTGGCTTGGTAAAACACCTTCAGGACAGCCTTTCCAAGGCAACCGATATTTCTATGGATGCTTGTCGTCCGTACCTACTTCGCTACTGAATTTTCCTTACACGAGATCGGGGTAGTGGATTTTTGCTGTCTGCGGGTGAGCTCTTAACCAGCCTTTGAGCACGTTTGCACCATAAGAAGCGAGCATCGGGTTTTCTGGGTCATCGGAAATGCCACGTGCCGCATCCGCGAGTTCTTTCGGTAGCGGAACTTGATCAATAACGGAGTCAAGGCGCGGAGAGTAGAAGAATGGAACCGAGTAGCGGTCTACTCCGGCAGGAGGTGCTGTAACTCGGTGGATGGTGGCCATGAGGTAACCATTTGTTGCTACCTCGAGCATTTCACCAAGATTCACGACTAGCGCCCCGTCAATGGGTTCCACGGCGAGCCATTCCTGCTGACCGTATGGTTGAACTTCTAGACCTCCTACTGAGTCTTGTAGCAGGAGGGTAATGAAACCGTAGTCCGCATGGGTGCCCACTCCTTGATTTCCAGCCTCTGGCACAAGCCCACCGCCTACGTAGTGAACCAATTTGCCCATCCAAGCCGGATCGGGAGAGAAAGCATGAGCGAAGTAATCTTCGGGCAGTCCCAAGCCGATGCTCAAAGCTGCAAGAAGCTCGGCCCCGACCCGTTGCATGAGTTCTGCCCAATCCATGGCAAGGGTCTGAAGCATGGGGACAGTCGCGGGCCACTGATTATGGCCCTGTAGATTCAGATAGGGGGCGTTTTGAGGAATTTCGTTGAGCGGCTCCCGATCAGGGCCAAAGTCTATTTGTTCACGTGAATCTACACGGCCACGAGTTATTTCTGCACCGAGCCGAGTATATCCCCGAAACTGAGCCGATGTACGGTTATCAAGTTCAAGCTTTTCCGTAACTGGGCGGGCAAAAAACTCAGAAATTGTTTTGAGTAGCTCGCCGGTTTGGCCAGGGCGGGAGCCGAAACCAGTGATTTGAAAGAAGCCAACATTATGGGCGGCATCGCGCAATGCCGAAATAAAGTTGTCATCGAATTTTCCAGCAGCGTTGCGTGCTAAAGACATATCGAGGACCGGAACCGAGGTAAGAGTTGTGTTCATGACTCTAGGTTGCACCCGGGAACCTCGAATGTGACATCTTTGATGACCTCATATGCAGAAGTATGAATTCTTGAGTCGTCCACCTTGAAATATGCTGTGAATCGCAGGAAAAATGCGCGACTCGGCTACATAATTGGCCAATCAGGCGATTTGAGCTCGGAAGTTTCCTAAGCTGGTGCAGTGATCTTCAAATCTGTAGGCGATTCACGCCCGTACCCTGACCATGGCTACATCACTCCTCGGGACTGGTCGGCAGTTCCACCCATGCAGGTGCGCCTCGATGAATTGGTGACGACCAAAAGCATGTTGGATCTTGCCGCATTACTGGCCGAAGATTCAACGTTCTTTGGAGATCTCTTCCCCCATGTGGTTCAGTGGCGCGGGACTCGCTATCTTGAGGATGGGCTCCACCGCGCGGTACGTACCGCCTTGCACCAGCGTTCGATTCTTCACGCACGTGTCTTGGTCTTGGAGGACTAATCGGCGATGGCACGCGACTCGAATCCGAATGAATGGCATGGACACCAGATCATCACTGAAGACGAGCTGGCGAGCCCAGAATTTTCCATAGATGAAAAGTTTAAAAGGAACCGGAAGATCCGTCACGGCGCCATTTTGGTTCTTACTGTATTGATCTTGGCGATTGCCCTAGTAGGTGCCTACCTCATCAATACACGCGCCATAGTTATCGATGCACTTGAGCCCAAACCCGTAGTCGAAAAACCCGTGGCAGTTGATGCGTCTTGTCCGGTAGGCGAACTCAAATACATGGAGCCGGCCAAGATGAAGGTCAACGTCATGAACGGAACCAAAATCGCTGGACTTGCCGGGGCAACATCGACCAAACTCAAGAAGCGCGGCTTTGCCGTGGGGGAAGTTGGGAATGTGAACTTATCCAAAACCAATATCGTTGGTGTTGTAACCTCGGGGACAGACGGCTACGCCCAGGCTATGACTCTTCAGCGACAGGTCAAGGGCCTGACTTACGTATTTGATCCCAAACGTTTAGGGACCTCGGTAGACCTAGTGATCGGTACCGAGTACAAGGACCTTATTGAAGAAAAGAAGGTCAATAAGAAGCCCGGAAAGCTTGAATGCGTGCCAACGGAAAAGCCGGCTCCGGAAAAGCCGGCTCCGGAAAAGCCGGCTCCGGAAAAGCCGGAACCGGAAAAGCCGGAACCGGCTGATGCTTCTAAGAAGCCTAAAACTACCGACTAGTTGCAGCCTTCAGGGCCACATGCTTCACCATCTGTAGATGGAGTTGCCATCATCCGCAAGGACTCACCGCCGATTTCTTTCCACACCTGGGAGAGAGCCTGTTCAAAGACCTCGGTAGGTTGGGCACCAGATACCCCGTACTTGTTCTCGAAAATGAAGAATGGAACACCGGTGACGCCCATCTCGCGGGCGCGAACACCGTCGTTGTGAACTTCATCAGCGTACTTATCGCCACCCAGCACCTCGGCAGCCTCCGTGGCCTCGAGTCCTACCTGCTGCGCGATGGCTTGCAAAGTTTTCTTATCGCCGGTGTCCAGACCCTTTTCGAAATGAGCCGAGAGTAGGGCTTCCTTCATTTCGCCACCGAGTCCGCGCTCCTTGGCTAGAGCCAATAGGCGTAGTGCAGTGAATGAGTTCGCAGGGCGTAGCGCCTCAAAGTCATAGCTCAATCCCTCAGCTTCGGCCTGTGCAGTGACATGCTGCAACATTCCCGCAACCTGATCTTCGGGCATTCCCTTGGCCTTGACGAGGTAATCTAGTTCGCTGCCATCATAGTGTTCGGGTAGCGAGGGGTCGAGCTGGAAAGCATGCCATTTCACATCGATTTTTTCACCAAAAGGCAACGCCTGTACCGCCTTTTCGAATCGGCGCTTCCCAATGAAGCACCAAGGGCAGGCGATGTCGGAATAAATATCAACGCTTAGTCGAGTCTCAGTCATGATTGCGTCAACCAAGGTGCTCCCGCTGCTATTCCCGCACGTGGTGCTTTAAATCCGGTTCGAGTGGGCCAAGAGTCACTCGAAGAAAAAATTCCGGTTAGGGCATACATACTTATCAGGCAGTAGTTTAGGTGAAAATAGGTGTCATGACAGCTGATTAGCTGTGATGATTCCCATGAGAGGTGCGCGTGTTTATGAAACATTCTCCGGAACGTATTCGACGCCCGTCTCGTCAACAAGCTCTGCACGTTCGTGACCCTTGCCCCGTACCCACAGTTTGTAGGCGATAAATAGCAGCCCAATCCACACGACTCCCACGAGTAGTGCGATCCGTGTGCCGGGCATAATCCCCAAGAGCACGATCACGAAGCCCATGAAGGCTAGGGCCGCGTAGGAAGCCGCGGGCCACCATGGGGAGGGGAATTCGGAAGGCGCCAGCGCTTTGCGAGCAATTTGTCGTTTCATGGCGATGTGCGAAAGCAGAATCATCACCCACACCCAAACCGTCGCGAATGTAGCGATGGAGGCAATGATCAAGAAGAGGGATTCTGGCATGACGTAGTTCAGCACAACGCCGATGAGCAGCACCGAAGCCATGGTGACTACCGTCATCCAGGGGACGCCATTGCGAGAAATTTTTGCAAACGAGGAAGGTGCGTGACCCTGCTGTGCCAGACCAAACATCATCCGCCCGGCGCCGAAGATATCCGAGTTGATAGCCGAAATTGCGGCTGTGATCACCACGGCGTTGAGGATGTGGGCGGCTGCCGGAATCCCCAAGTTGTCGAAGATTTGCACGAAGGGGCTGCCCTCGGTGCCAATCTGGTTCCACGGGTAGATCATCATCAAAATGCCGAGGGTGCACACGTAGAAGAGCAGGATGCGGACCGGAACGGTGTTGATCGCTGCAGGTACTACCTGCTTGGGGTTTTCGGCTTCGCCAGCGGTAATGCCTATGGTCTCAATGCCACCAAAGGCAAACATGACAATTGAGAAGGACGCGAGTAGGCCCCAGAATCCGTTGGGGAAGAACCCTCCGGCGGCCAGCATGGTGCCGATCCCCGGGTTTGCTTCGGCTGGAAGACCAAAGCCAAAGACGACAATCAAAATACCGCCGGCGATCATGGCAATAATTGCTGAGACCTTGATCAGTGAAAGCCAGAACTCTGTCTCACCAAATACCTTGACCTTCATGGTGTTCAGTGCAGCAATGATAAAGATGATCGCCAAGATCCAAATCCAGCGCGGTACATCGGGGAACCAGAACCCCATGTAGATGCCAAAGGCGGTCACGTCGGCTATTGCAACAATCGCCATCTCGAAGGCAAAGGTCCAGCCGGTAATGAAACCGGCGAAGGGCCCAAGGTATTTTGAGGCGTACTGGCCAAATGAACCGGACACTGGGTGCCGGACCGCCATCTCGCCCAAGGCGCGCATCACCATGAAAACGGCGGCGCCACCGATCATATAGGCGAGAAGTACTGCGGGACCGGCTGCCTGGATCGCCGAGGCGGAACCGTAGAACAAGCCGGTTCCAATGGCCGAGCCAAGGGCCATGAAACGGACGTGTCGGACGTTGAGTCCACGGGCAAGCGCCTGAGCGAATTGTGGCACGAAAATAAACCTTTAGTTGAAGGGGGCTTCTTCCATGGTAAGTGTGCATCTGACTTAGGGCATGATCTGGTGGCGTGTATCACTTTTAGCGGCTCGGCAATTGGTTCGCGTTTAGGCAAACACCTACAAGGCCTGTTTCCCCGAAGTGAGGATGTGAATGGTGCTTATTGAATGGCATTTTCCGCGGCCACTAGACTAGATCGGTGGGGAACTGTCCGGAATGTTGGAGCAAACCGCGAGAAATCGCCTAATTAGTTGGGCTGTTTTCGATCCTAAGCCAAGGAAAGAGGGAGATTTATCTATGGCCCGATCTTTGGGGTGGCGAGAGATTGCTTTTGCCAGTGGGCTGACAGGGATTGCGGGTTTTGTCGATGGAATAGCGTTCGTCCATTTTGGTGGCTATTTTGTCTCGTTCATGAGCGGTAACTCGACGCGTTCTAGCGCCGACTTTGCGCAAGGAAACTTTGCTGGGTGGGCACTAGCCATGGGGTTAGTCGCAAGTTTTGTCACGGGAGTTGCTGCCGCAACACTGGCAAGTCAGGTGGCTTCGGTGCAACGCCGTGCCGCGGTGCTCTCGACCTCTTCTATCCTGTTGCTTGCCGCAGCATTCTTCACTCTGGGTAACGGAGTCGGGACGTGGGTTGCAGTATTTATGGCAATGTCAATGGGAGCAGTCAACGCTACCTACACGCGACGTGGGGAGGTGAGCGTGGGCTTGACGTATATGACAGGTGCCTTAGTGAAAATTGGACAGCATCTTGCTACGGCAATAACCGGGGGAGCCCGCTGGGCGTGGTTGCCCTATGCTGCCTTGTGGTCAATGATTACCTTGGGCTCATTCATTGGTGCGCTGACCTACGTGAACCTAGGACTCATGAGCTTGTGGATTGCGGCGATTGCCATGGTTCTATGGACGCTGATCGCAATTTATCGGGATAGCCCGCGACGAATATTCCGGGTTAAAAACTAAGCTCTCACGCTTTGTGGACCCCGAGCATGACGTCCATGGACCGCGTAGTAGAGGCCGATTCCGGCGGCCGAGAACGCCGCAAGAATTCCAAACATTCCCGTATAGCCTAGGTGCGGAATGGTTAGCCCCAAAACTACCGGACCAAATCCGACACCTAGATCAAGCATAAGGAAAAATGTTGAGGTTGCCACGCCCATCTCGGCGGGGGATACCGCAGATACGGCTATTGCTTGGGCACAGGGCATCAGGGCGCCAAAGCCCAATCCGGTAAGGATTGCGGCCGCTACTATGCTCAAGTTCCCTGGTTGCAGGGCAAGCGAAGCCATTCCCAGGGCAAAGACCACCAGTAGCGGGTACATGATCGAATTGTCTCCCTTGCGATCTTGGATACGGCCAGCAAAAAGCCGTGATACCAACACCATGACCGCATAAACTAAGAAGAACCAGCTGGCTGCCTCGGTCATGGAAGCCGAAATCAAATACGGGGCAAGGAAAGAAATAATTCCCGAGTAGGCGGTTCCGCACACCAAGAGCACCAAGGAGATTGGTAATGCGGCGGGGCTAATAATTGAGCGTATGAATCCGCCCCGACGAGCCCCGGGATGTTCCTTTGAGGCTTTCTTGGGTGGTTCTGGCAGACGCAGCATGAGACAGAACAGCAGGGCAACCGCCGAGGAAATTGAGCAGAAGAGGAAAACTGCATTGTAGTTTCCATCCGCGGCCATCAACACCGCTAAAAATGGGCCAGCTGCTGTGGACAGCGTTGTTGAGAGCCCAAAGTAGCCGGTTCCTTCGCTGCGCCTAGCCGGTGGAATCAGGCTCTGGACCGCTGTTGCAAGCGCTGTGTTGCCGGTGCCGAAGGCCATTCCGTGAACAAAGCGCACGATCAGCAACAGCCACAGTGAATTGCTGGGGATGTATAGCACCGAGGCAATAACAAAGACTACCAGTGAAGCAAGTAAGAGTGGTTTGCGCCCGCACAAGGCCAGTAATTTTCCGGCGAAGAGCCTCGCACACACCGAGCCAATAATGAATGCACTCGAGGCAAGACCCGCTGCACTATCCGAGGCGTGGAAGCGCTCAACCGCATAGAGCGCCATAGAAGTCATCAGCAGGTAGAACACCATGGAAATGAACAGGTTGGCGATTGAAGCGAGCACAAAATCCCGGGTGAAAAGTTTCGTGGGTTGATGATGCTGGCTGCTCAACGAGTTCCTTCTGTGGTTTTTGATGCGTGCTGGGAGCTAAGTCCTTCAATTCATTATTGACCTACCCTAGGCCCGAGACGCGCGGAGTCGGTCCCTATGTGGGTGAACGCACGTGCCATGGTGGGCAAAGTGTCATGATGAGACACAAAAACGAAGATCCCCTTTCAAACAGCTCTGCCGAGTGGGGATCTTCGAAGTTTATGAAATTTGTGTTGGTGGGGGGGAAACCTCTTTGCTTCCCCCCCACCAAGTGTGTTGCTAGGCGTTTACCTTTTCCGGTGCCTTGGCTTCATGTAGGTAACGGTTGTAGGCCTGGACGGTGAGGAAAGTTGGGAAGTCCTCACGCAGGGCGCAGGCTTCGAAGATTTCGCGTGCGTCTTCAAAGCGATCCCCCTCAAAACGTGAGAGCTTATCGAATTCTTCCTCGGTCAAATCTTCAACCCAGCTTCGTGAGATCAGTTCACCCTCATCGGTGATTGCTGCCTGCTGGATCCACTGCCAGATCTGTGAACGGGAGATTTCGGCCGTTGCCGCATCTTCCATGAGGTTGTGAATGGCAACTGCACCATTTCCACGCAACCAAGCTTCCATGTAACGGATGCCAACCTCGATGTTATTGCGGATGCCTTCCTCAGTGATCTTGCCTTCGGTAGCGGCAATATTCAACAGTCCCTTATCGTCCGGGGTCACGTCATCACGAGTGCGATCTCGCTGATTCGGCTTATCTCCTAGAACCGAATCGAAGACTTCACGGGCAACAGGAACCAAATCCGGGTGGGCAACCCATGAACCATCGAAGCCGTCGTTGGCTTCGCGGGTTTTATCGGCACGAACCTTCTCGAAGGCCACGGTATTGATTGCCTCATCCTTGCGGTTGGGGATGAAGGCAGCCATACCGCCAATGGCCAAGGCACCGCGGCGGTGGCAGGCACGGACCAGTTGCTCGGTGTAGGAGCGCATGAACGGAGCGGTCATGGTGACCATTGCGCGGTCCGGGAGTACAAAGCGTGGGCCACGTGAGCGGAAGTTCTTGATGATGGAGAAGATGTAATCCCAGCGACCTGCGTTCAGGCCTGCCGAGTGTTCGCGCAGTTCGTAGAGGATTTCTTCCATCTCAAAGGCCGCGGTGATGGTCTCGATGAGCACTGTGGCACGGATGGTGCCCTGCGGGATACCAACCAGGTCCTGAGCCAGGATGAAGACATCGTTCCAGAGACGTGCCTCGAGGTGGTTTTCGATCTTCGGCAGGTAGAAGTACGGTCCACGGCCCTGTGAGATCAGACGCTGGGCGTTGTGGTAGAAGTACAAACCAAAGTCAACCAAGGCGCCGGAGATCGGCTTGCCGGCAACCAACAGGTTCTTTTCTGGCAGGTGCCAACCGCGGGGACGGACAACGATGGTTGGCATGTCGGTGAGCTTTCCACCGGTCAGCTTGTATTCCTTGCCCTCCGGGGAGGTGAAATCGATGTTGCGATCAAGTACTGCGCGCAGGTTCAGCTGGCCGTTGATGACGTTTGACCAGTTGGGTGTGGAGGAGTCTTCAAGATCGGCAAGCCAAACCTTGGCACCGGAATTCAGTGCGTTGATTGTCATCTTGCGGTCGGTGGGGCCGGTGATTTCCACGCGGCGGTCCTCCAGGCCGGGAGCGATGGGAGCTACCTGCCAGGAAGCATCTTCACGGATGTGCTTGGTCTCGGGGCGGAACTTCGGATCGGCACCATTGGCAATCCGGGCTCGGTTCAGCTGGCGTGTCTGCATTAATTCGGCGCGACGTGAGTCGAATGCCTTGTGGAGCTGAGCCAGGAAGTCCAGCGCCTGAGGGGTAAGGACCTCCTCCTGCCGGCGAACCGGCGCAGCGACCAAAGTAATACCGTTCAGGGTGATGGGATCGTTCATGGCTGGACTCCTTCGAAAATCAAAATTTTGTGGGTGGCGGTGTGCCAAAAAATTGTAGAGATGGGTGAAACCCCGTGGGGCCGGCATCATTGCCGACCCCACGGGATACCGCGGTGGTAAACCGCTGCGGTGTTTAGTGGAACTGGCCGGCTTCGGTGGATCCCACCAGTGCCAGGGTTGATGCGTTCGGGTTAAGAACTGTTGCAATGTCGTCGAAGTAGCCGGTGCCGACTTCGCGCTGGTGCTTGGTTGCGGTGTAGCCGCGTGCCTCGGAAGCGAATTCTGCTTCCTGAAGTTCAACGTAGGCGCTCATACCATCGCGAGCGTAACCGTGAGCCAGATCGAACATCGAATGGTTCAACGAGTGGAAGCCAGCGAGGGTGATGAACTGGAAGGTGAAGCCCATGGCGCCGAGTTCGCGCTGGAACTTGGCGATGGTTGCATCGTCCAGGTGCTTCTTCCAGTTGAAGGAAGGGGAGCAGTTGTAGGAAAGCATCTGGTCCGGGAAGTCCTTCTTGACTGCCTCGGCGAACTTGCGGGCAAGTTCCAGATCCGGGGTGCCGGTTTCCATCCAGATGAGATCCGAGTACGGTGCGTAAGCCTTAGCGCGGGCGATGCATGGCTCGATGCCGTTGCGAACCTTGTAGAAGCCTTCCGCGGTGCGCTCGCCGGTGACGAATTCCTTGTCGCGATCATCAACGTCCGAGGTGATCAGGGTCGCTGCCTCGGCGTCGGTGCGGGCGATGACTACCGAAGGGGTACCTGCGACATCTGAGGCCAGACGAGCTGCGTTCAGGGTGCGAACGTGCTGCTGGGTCGGGATCAGAACCTTGCCACCGAGGTGACCACACTTCTTTTCCGAGGCGAGCTGGTCTTCCCAGTGAACACCCGCAGCGCCGGAGGAAATCATTGACTTCATCAGTTCGTAGGCGTTTAGTGGGCCACCGAAGCCGGCTTCTGCGTCGGCGACGATTGGCACGAGCCAATCTTCAACGGACTTGATGCCTTCTGCGTGCTCGATCTGGTCTGCGCGGAGCAGTGCGTTGTTGATGCGGCGGACAACCTGTGGAACCGAGTTGGCCGGGTAGAGGGACTGGTCCGGGTAGGTGTGTCCGGAGAGGTTGGCGTCTGCTGCGACCTGCCAACCCGAAAGGTAGATGGCCCGCAGGCCGGCCTTGACCTGCTGTACTGCCTGGTTGCCGGTCAGTGCGCCCAATGCGTTGGTGTAGCCACCGGTCGGTGCTTCCTCGGTGAGTTGCTTCCAAAGCTTTTCGGAGCCGCGGCGAGCCAGCGTGTGCTCTTCCTGCACCGAGCCCTGAAGCTTCACAACGTCGGCTGCCGAGTAATCACGAGTAATACCATTCCAGCGGGGGTTGGTTGCCCAATCCTGTTCGATTGCTGCGATACGGTTCTCGGTCGAGTTCTGCTCGGTCATTGCCTTCTCCTTGCTTGATTGCCGGTTGCCGGTCCAGGATCGTTTGCTCTGATCCCGGTAGGTTGTTCCGGCGTTCTTTCTGCGTAAGAACTACATTTCCGCACTTCGCAAGCGCTGCCAAGAGAGTCTTAGTGGAAAGATTTGCGTTTCTTTCCAAAACCATAAGAAGTGCTCCGTGCCACAACAAAAGCATGAGAAAACCGAAAACTTCTTCAGACGGTGCGGAATCGGTTGAAAGTCAGTTGAATATTTCCGAAGCCACAAGAACAAGCGATCTATAGATGGACGGATTCCGCGCGAGCGAGCCGTTAGCCGAACAGCCTTGTAGAACCGAGCGGCAATGCCGCACGTGCAACCGCATCGGCTACGTTGCGCGGGGATCCCGAGCCGTCGACAACGTGCCAGCCGCGGCGGCGGGCAAGCCCCAAATAGGCGGATCGAGCGGCCAGTAGATAATCCATGGCTTCGTGGTCTTCCCCGCGGGCCATGATGCGCTGGTAGGCAAGCTCCGCAGGGACATCAATCAAAACGATGACCTCCGGGCGCGGAAGCCGAGCAAATAACCAAGGCAAGATGCGCCCGGTCGGAAAACCCCGTAGGGCCTGCAACACCAACTGACAGGGAATATGCCTGTCCATCACCGTTATACCGGGGAACCGGGTGGCACGCCCATGGGCATAGAGAACGTTGGCACAGCGCACCGCCCATTCAAGACGATTAGCCCAAAGCGGACTTAGCTGGGCACCAAAGCGCGCTGTCATCCGGGAAGCCCAGCGCCGTCCACTCGGGTTACGCATGATTTGGGCCGACATACCCGTAGTTCGAAGATCGGTGGCAAACATTTGTGCCACGGTAGATTTCCCGGCACCGTCGATCCCCAGCAACGCAATGGTGCGCGGGTATGCGGGCCGTTGCATGATGCTTTGGTCGCATACTCCAGTTTCCCCATAAGGCTCAACGGTGAGAAGGGGCGCTGGGATTAGCGTTTCTGACATATGGCTCCGAGGCAGCGGTAGTTGAGTATTCTCTTCGTGAGATTCAACGAATGAGGTGACTACATCGGTACCGCGCTGAAGCTGGGTGTTTGCCATGAATGAGGGGCGATACAGTACCCTCACAAGATGTAGGCGGCAACCAGCTGGGAAAGCGCGCGCACATCCACCTGCCCCTTGAACTCAAGACGTACCTTGCCCAAACCGCTGAACCATAGATCTAACTCGGCATCTAGGTCGAAAGTTCCAGCGGTTTCCACGGAGAACGCCTGAACCTTGGAATATGGCAACGAAGTGTAGTCTCGCTTCTTCCCGGTGATTCCGTGAACGTTTACCGCCATGAGCCGTTTGTTAGTGAAAACCACATAGTCGCGTGCGCCTTGAAGGCGGCAAGGAGTTCTTCGCCCTGAATCAAAAGCTGCGTGATTTCGCCGGCGATGTCTTGAATGTTGCACGGGCTGAGTTTGAAAACACAAGCGTTATTAAAATCGATCATACGAGCGACAATGTCGATTGTGCAGGACAGTTTCGCACGGTTGCTCCAGGCGCTAATGCCGCTCGGTGATCCTCGCGGCAATCGACGCACAAACACTAAAAGTTAGTGTCAGTCCAAGAATGAGTAACAGCGGGGCATTCCAAGAACCAGTGCTGCTGTTGAGCCAACCGGCAAACGACGGGGCGAATGTAGCTGCCAAATAGCCACCGGCCTGGACCTTGGCAGAAGCCGAGGCCATGAGGGAATCACTTGTTGCAACCCTCGGAATGATCGAGAAAATCGCGGTGAATCCACCGCCCTGAGCAATGCCACCCAAAATTGACCACACCATGAAAGCATCGGGAGCCAAGAGTAAACCGATCGGAAGCGAAACCCAGCATGCGGCCACGACGGCAGTGGCTACCCACAACTTAGTCCTATGGGCGAGTAGCGGAACACCGAACGCACCGATGACTGCGGCAATCTGGAATAGTGAGGCGGTAGCGCCGGATGAGGTCTGGGGTAAGCCACGTGATTCAGAGAGCAACAGTGGCAACCATGCGGTTGTCGCGTAGTACGCCGCTGACTGACCACAGAATGCGGCTATCAAGAGGGCAACAACCCGACGGTAAAGACGCAGATCACCAGTCTTTGCTGAGGAAGCACCCCTGACGATAATCGTGGGTGAAGGGGACTTCTCAGACACCGCTACTGGGCTGGGCAATGCGGCCTGAACTGCTCGCTCCCGGCGCATCCGGGCCAACCAGTATCCAAGGCCCAGAGCGGCAATAACAGCCCATGAAGCGATGGCCCAACGCCACCCCATAAGAGCGGCCAACGGTGCGGTGCCCAGCAAGGTCACCATGGAGCCGATGTTCATGATTGCCGAGTAGGCTCCGGTAACTGTGGGGATCTTATTCCAATGCACATCCCGGCGAATCAGCACGGGGATAGCAATGTTCCCCAAGGTCATGGCCGCACCAATCAACGCCGTTCCGCCCAAGAGCAACGAGGTAGAGCCCAAGGAACGCACCACGGTTCCAACCATGACCCCGGTCAGACACAAAATAATTGTTGTTTCCGGACCAAACCTGCGGATGGCTCGGGTAGCTAGTGGTGTAGCCAAGGCAAAGAGCAAGATGGGCAGCCCGGTCAGTAGACCCGCACCAGAACTCGAAAGTCCCGTGTCGGCCTGAATATTAGCGATCACCGCGGTCGGAGCAATAATCGGCGCTCGCAGACTGAACGCAACAACCACGATTCCTGCGATAACCCAGAAAAGGGAGGTGCGCGGGGCTGGGCGGGGATCCGAGACAAGCTCCTTTGAAAGAATGAGAATCGATAAATGACGTGGCAATACGTATACGGTTCCGCCGCCAGCCTACCGAAAGGGAGTCGTGCATTGGCGCTGTAGAAGGTAGTACTACGCGGTGCTACGACCGGTTGCGCGTGATCGAGGTTGAGCTAGTGCGCCGCCCACCATCTGAAATGCACTATTTTGCGTTTCTTTCCTCCGTTATGCGTCAAAGACTGACATATTGGTGAAAGTTCTGGAAAGAAGGGGAGATCTTCGCATACTCTAAGGCTGTGAGCACTCCCACATGGAATCGGATCGCAGCACCCGAAAAAAGTACCCTCTCTGCGCAAGACGCCGAAGAATTGGACGTCATTTCGCTAGGCAGGCGTCTTCGCCATCTCCGCAAGGCCAAGGCCATGACCCTGGACGACTTGTCGGAGGCCGTTGGCACGGCACCCAGCCAGCTCTCCCTGATGGAGAACGGCAAGCGTGAACCCAAACTGAGCATGCTCAAGTCCCTGGCCGCGGTCTTCGGTGTGGGCCTGGATGAACTATTAGGGGCAGAACCCCCCACAAAACGTGCGGCATTGGAAATTGAACTCGAACGTGCCCAGCGTGGTCCGCTATACCAATCCTTGGGTTTGCCCAAGGTTCGCATCTCTTCAAGGCTCCCCATGGATGTGCTTGAATCCTTGGTCGGTTTGCAAGGAGAACTTGAACGCAGACTCAACGAACAATCCGCGACTCCGGAAGAAGCACGCAGGGCGAATGTTGAGCTGCGTGATGAGATGCGTGAACGGAATAACTATTTTCCGGAGATTGAAAAGGAAGCTGCCAAAGTACTCAAGGCCATTGGCCACTCCACCGGGCCCCTCTCACACCATCAGGTTGCCGATATTGCTGGGCATCTAGGGTTCTCACTGCACAGCGTTTCGGATCTTCCGCATTCAACTCGTTCGGTGACCGACCTGAAAAACATGCGTATTTATCTCACCCAGTCGCAGCGTTCGGAACACTCAACTCGTTCGGTCTTGCTCCAGGCCTTCGGTCACCATGTGCTTGGGCACTCGACGCCCAGTGATTATGCAGAGTTTTTACGCCAACGAGTAGCAACCAACTATTTTGCTGCATCCTTGATGATGCCGGAAAAGGCGACGGTCGACTTCCTACAAAAGGCAAAAAGTGCCCGCGAGTTAGCCGTCGAAGATATCCGTGATGCCTTTGCAGTCTCCTATGAAACAGCTGCTCACCGTTTCACCAACCTGGCCACGGAGCATTTGGGCATTACCGTGCACTTCCAAAAGGTCCATGAGTCTGGAATCATCCACAAGGCCTATGAAAACGATGGCGTAAATTTCCCCATGGACCACATGGGTGCCATCGAAGGACAAGCGGTCTGCAAATATTGGACCAGTCGTGAGGTCTTTGACGTTCCCGATCAGTTCAGTGCCTATAACCAATACACCGACACCACCGCCGGGACCTTCTGGTGCACAGCACGTACCGAACGGTCAAATACTGGAAAGTTTTCGCTGAGTATTGGTGTTCCCTATGTTCACGTGAAGTGGTTCCGCGGCCGGGACACCACGGAACGATCAAAGTCCACCTGCCCGGACGACTCGTGTTGCCGCCGGCCACCCCTAGCGTTACGCCAAGAATGGTCGGGATTTGCCTGGCCAAGCGCCAGGGCACAAACCCACCTGTTGGCAGCTATGCCGCAGGGCGCCTTCCCTGGCGTGGATGAGACCGAAGTGTATTCATTCCTATCCCACCATGCACAAGGTTAGGCACGGGGGCGTCGGCCACGTTCGAGGCTCAGTGAGCACCCGCGCTCTGCGGCGGATGTCATTATTTTGGCCAATATTATTGGCGGCCGCCACGCACGGACGCCCTCGCTGTAGCGTGTGTGAGCGGTTCTCATGGTCGTCATTGAGCGCTTCGCCGTTCGGGTCCCGGCACACATGAGGCTGGCAGGTGCTAGGCGATCCTTAGCACAAATTTCCGTGAAAACTACCTGCGGTCTGCGGCGATTGTGAGCCGTAGGGACCCGTTGGGAACGGTGCTGAACTCGATTTGTGCCAGCGAGTTCACGATCGCGTTGGCTTCGAGAGCATCGGCACCGTACGTTCCTGTGACGGCCAGCGTGTAGGCACCCGCAGCGTTCCCAGCGCTCAAACCAGCAGGTGCGTCCTCTACTACCAAACAGCGAGAAATATCTACGCCCAGTCGTTGCGCGGATAGTAAGAATCCTTCGGGTGAAGGTTTACCCGTCGCTACCTGATCCGCGGTAACCATGTGGAGGGGGCGTGCCAGTGATGCTGCGCCCATCCGAGCCGAGGCTAAGGCACTCGTGCATGAAGTAACAATGGTCCAACGTTCGGCAGGTAGCGAGGCCAAGAGTGCTCCCACCCCATCTTTGAGATGGATTCCTTCGGTGTCCTCAATTTCTAAACGGGTGATCAGTTCCAGTGCTTCGGCGTGCCGAGGCTCATCTATAAGCGTATTGACAAGGCTTTGAGCGGTGAGTCCGTGCAATGTGTGTGTGTAATTGGAAAGGCCCATGAGGGTTCCCCAATGAGTCCATGCACGTTCGGTGGCGATCGTGGAATCAATGAGGGTGCCGTCCAGGTCAAAGAGAATAGCCTCAAATTCGAGACCTGCCAAGCTTTCGATTCCGTGGGGGGAAGCGGTGTGGTGAGTCATGGTATTCCTTTCGGAAATGTCAGATGCCATAGGTAGCGATGCGTGCGGCGGTAAACCTGCCGCGTACCTCGGCGGCCCAGGTGGAACCCTGCGGCTCAAATATTTCATCGGTAGTACGCGACCACGTGGGAGGCTCACTTTCACCACTGAGCGCCCAGGCTGCTTGCCGGGCAGCACCGAGGGCAACGTATTCGGCCGAAACCGGAACGACCACTTCAACCCCGAAGATATCGGCTGCGGCTCGGCGCACCGAGCGGGAGAGCGATCCTCCGCCGATAAGTACGATACGTTGGGCGCTAACCCCTTGGGCACGCAGCCTATCTAGCGCATCGGAAAGTGTGCATAGCAAGCCGAGGACCGAGGCCCTGGCCATGTTTTCCGGTGTGAAGTTCGCCCGAGTCAGCCCGGTCATGGTGCCCGTAGCGTGTGGTAAATCAGGTGTGCGTTCCCCGTCAAAGTAAGGGATTAGAGTCAGGCCGTCAGCATCCGGTGCTCCGGCCGAGGCCAGGCGGTCAAATTCGTTGAGATCAACATTGAGCATGGTGGCGCTGGCCGATAATGTGCGGGCCGCGTTGATCGTAGCCAAGAGCGGAAGATTGTTCCCAGTTGCATCCGCGAAGCCCGCAACTGCGCCGCTGGGGTCCTGGATACGGGCGGCGGAAGGGGCAAATACTGTTCCGCTGGTGCCGATGCTGACAACTACTTCGCCGGGAACCAGTCCGAGTCCTAAGGCGGCTCCCGCATTATCTCCGCAGCCGGCGGCGATCAACGCGCCCGAAGGAGTGGTCCCGGCAACCTCGGAAGGCCCTAGAACCTTGGGCAACTGGGGAGTTCGGCCGAAGGCGAGTTCCAGGATGTCTTCGCGGTAGCGGCCCTCCGGAACTGAATAATATCCGGTGCCCGAAGCGTCGCTTCGATCTGTGGTTGCGATCGCAGGGCGCCCGGCAAGTTGCCACGTCAACCAGTCGTGTGGCAAGAGGACTTGGTGGACACGATCGGCCAGTTCCGGGTGATTTTCTGCAAGCCATGCCAGTTTGGTGACGGTAAAAGATGGAACTGGAACAATGCCGATTTCTTTGGCCCAGTATTCGGAGCCCAAGCGTTCACGCAGGGCCTTGGCCTGCGGTGCAGAGCGAGTGTCGTTCCACAAGAGGGCGTCGTGGACCGGCGCTCCGGAAGCGTCGAGGGCCACCATTCCATGCTGTTGAGCACTGACGGAGAGAGCAGCAACATCATCGAGTGTTCCCTGAGATTCCAAGGCCTCCCACCAGCGTTCCGGGCGGATGCTGGTTCCGTCCGGGTGCGGCGCCGAGGTCTTGCTGAGGATTTCACCGGTTTCGGCATCTACTCGCACCACTTTGGTGCTTTGAGTCGAGGAATCTATCCCGGCGACGACGGTGCGGCTCATGCGTGGTTCTCCAATAGTCGGCTGGCGAGAGAAAAGTCTGTGACCAATGAATCGATAAGTCCCGAGGCAAGTGCGGCGCGGACAGCGTCGGATTTCAAGGCACCGCCGGCGACACCGATAACCTCGCGAATGGCTCGTAAACCAGTGGCATCGATGGCGATGCAACGTTCCTGAATGGCATCGACCAGCTGGCCGTCTCGATCGATAAGGATTGAACCGATATCGGCTTGCACGCCGCGTTCGAGCAACATTGCGTGATCAGCTGCGCTCAGCGCAGGATTATCGTGGAATTGCGAGTCGGCCGGGGACCAGCTTCCGATGGCCACTAGGGCTAAATTTACCCTGTCGAACTGGCTCATGGTCTGCTGGACATCGTGCTGCCGGCGAATTGCCGCAGCAGCTTCCGGGTCGGAAGCCACGAGTGGAGCATAAAGCGTCCAGCCTCGAGATTTTGCGGCCTCTCCCACGCGTCGAATGACTTCAACGCCTGTGGCTTGCATGGGGCCAGCGACGCCTGCCAGTTGCACGACTTCGGAAACCGCAAGACTTTCCAAAGAGCGGGCCAACTGCCCCAAGGTGCGGCCAGCCGTCATCCCAAGAACATGCTCTGGGGTTGAAATCTCTGAAAGCAATTGGGCCCCGACCCTTCCGAGCTCTTCCTGAACCGCTTCGGGGGAGTCGGTGGGAGTGCGAACCACTACAGCACGTTTGAGCCCAAAGCGTTTTTGCAGTTCAAGTGATCTTTCAACATCGATGGGGCCGGGAACCGAGATCTCAAAGGTGACGATCCCGGACTTCACCGCATCATCGAGTAAGCGGCCCACCTTGAATCTGCTCAGTCCGAGCTCTTCGGCGATTTCAACACGGGTTTTCCCGAGGATGTAATGCTCACGAGCAATATGAGCTAGCCGAACGAGCTCATCGGGGCCGATAGGTGTCAAGGTGGGGTCTCCTAGTGGGGTTTCTGATTCCCAGCCTATCGTATCCCGCTCACATGAGCACCGCAGTTGCACATCTGCGCAAAAGTGCGACATACTGTTGCTGTCGTCACGGTCCAATGCCGCACTGTCGCGGGCGAGGCGCCGTTGAAGTAACCACACAAAGGAAGCACAAACATGCGCGAACCATTGCCAACACAGATGCGTGCAAGCGTCTTACGCCGCGCTGGCGAGGTAGTCGTAGAGAGTCGCCCGGTACCGGTTCCGGCCCACGATGAGGTCCTCGTGCAGGTCGGTTCGGTAGGAATTTGCGGTTCCGATGTTCATTACTTCCACGAAGGCCGCATTGGCGATTTCATTGTTGAATCCCCCATGGTGCTGGGCCATGAAGCCGGGGGCACCATCGTTGCCGTCGGCGCCAGTGTCGACCCGGCACGTATCGGTGAACGCGTTTCCATCGAACCTCAGCGACCCTCGCCGACCAGCAAGCAAAGCCTGGCAGGTGCCTACAACCTCTGCCCACATATGGAGTTCTACGCAACTCCGCCCATTGATGGAGCCTTCGCCGAATATGTAACCATTCAGTCGCATTTCGCATTCGAAGTTCCGGAGAGCATCAGCGATGATGCGGCAGCCCTCATGGAGCCGCTCTCGGTGGGCATAGCCGCGGCACGCAAGGCAGGGATCACCGCGGGCTCACGTGTACTCATTACGGGTGCCGGCCCCATTGGCATCATTGCCGTCCAAGTTGCGCGAGCATTCGGTGCAACTGAAATTATCGTCAGCGACATTGACGCCGATCGTCGGGCCCAAGCAGTGAAGTTTGGTGCCGACAGTGCCTTGGACGCGATTGCGGATGATGCTCAATTGCGTAAGCTCGGTGTCGACGTATTGCTCGAATGCTCGGGCGCCACCCCGGCGGTGCGTGCGGGGCTCGAAGCCTTGGCGCCCGCCGGAATTGCGGTGCTTGTAGGTATGGGTGCCGATGAAATTGCGTTGCCGATTCCCTTGATCCAGAACCGTGAACTCGTTGTCACAGGCATCTTCCGTTACGCGAACACCTGGCCTACCGCCATCGATCTAGTGCGTACGGGCCGTGTTGATCTGGATTCCTTGGTGACCGGTAGCTACGGACTAGACGAAGTTGAACCTGCATTGCTTGCTTCGACCGCTTCCACGAGCCTAAAGACCATGATTCGCCCGGGACGCGCAGCATGAACGCGGCTTCCGGCGCACTGACCTGTAGTGACATCCATAAGGGATTTGCTGGTGTACCTGTGCTCAAGGGCATCAGCCTGACACTCGAGCCCGGCACGGTGACGGCTTTGGCCGGTGAGAACGGCGCCGGAAAATCAACCCTTATGAAGATCGCTTCGGGGCAATACCGTGCTGACGACGGAAACGTTGAAGTAGCTGGGCAACACCTACCGGTCGGCAATGCTCAGGCGGCAAACCAACTTGGCGTTGCTATCGTGCCCCAGGAACTTGCCTCCATCCCCGATATGACGGTCTATGAAAATCTCTTCATCGGTCGCGAATTAATTCGCGGTGGATTCCTCCGACGCCGTGCCATGAAGGCCGCGGCACGCAGAATGCTCGAAAAATTCGGGTTGGATATTTCACCCGAGGTCCAAATGGGTTCACTGCCGGTGGGTATCCGCCAAATCATTGAAATCGCCAAGGCCACAACTCGTGGCGCCAAAGTTTTGCTGCTTGACGAACCGACAAGTGCCATTGCCGAAAAGGAAGTCGCCAGACTTGCCTCGGTAGTTCATCAGCTACGTGCCGAGGGCGTTGCACTGTTATTCACAACACACAAGATGGAAGAAATTAGGGCCATGGCGGACCGCGTGATTGTGCTGCGCGATGGCAACCTGGTGGAAGACCAGCCTATTGACGAAATCACCGACGACGGCATCGTCAGAGCCATGATTGGCCGTGAACTCGAGGATTTATTCCCCGAAGTTCACCCACATACCGATGAAGTTCTGCTTCAGGTCCATGGGCTAAAGGTTGAAGACCGGGCACCGGTCAGCCTAGAGGTACGCCGGGGCGAAATTCTTGGACTCGCGGGTCTCGTCGGCGCCGGACGCACCGAGCTTATTGAAACCATCTTCGGCATGCGTGCCCGAAGCGCCGGAACTATCTCCGTCTCGGGCACCCAGGTACGCATGGCGAACCCTGCGGCCTCGATTGTCGCGGGAATGGCCTTGGTACCCGAGGACCGTAAGGGAGCCGGGGCCGTCATGGGCATGTCGATCCTCGATAACACCATCCTTCCGCGGCTTTCGGCCTTCTCGACAGCTGGATGGCTGCACGGTAAGAACCGTCAGCAGGCAGCCGCTGAGGTAATGGACTCGCTGCGTCTGAAACGACGCACGCTGGGGCAACCGGTAGAAACGCTTTCCGGTGGAAACCAGCAGAAGGTTGTCTTGGGCCGCTGGCTCACCGGCAAGGTCGATGTGCTGTTGCTCGACGAACCGACCCGTGGTGTAGACGTCGGTGCCCGCAATGAGATCTACCGGATCATCACGGAGCTTGCCCAGGCAGGCATGGCGGTGGTGATGGCTTCCTCCGATATGCCAGAAATCCTTTCTCTCACGCACCGCACAATAGTGATGCGTGAAGGGGCTTTTGTGGCAGAACTTAACCGTGACGAACTATCTCACCCAGATGTTCAGGACCGTATTTTTAGGCTTGCCTCCGGGCAGGAAACCAACTCCCAGAAGGAATCCACCCATGAAAACGACTAAACCAGCCCCGGTCGCCGGTTCAGCGTCTGTAGCTCCCGCAGCCGCGCTGGGACCAGCCCGTTTCAGTGGGCCGTGGTTCCGCCAGCTGTTGATCGACAACGCAATGGTTGTCGTCATGATCCTCGTGATCATGTTTTTCCTCTACCGCAGCGCACGCTTCGGCACTCCGGAAAACCTAGCGACGATTCTGGTAGCTGCCGCACCCTTCGCCTTGATTGCCTTGGGGCAAACGCTCGTCATTTTGACCGGTGGTATTGACCTATCGGTTGGCAGCGTGATCGCGGCCAGCGCCATGGCCGGTGCCCTGACGGCCAAGAGCTTCCCCGATCAGGTGTGGCTGGCTCTGATCGTTGCGGTGCTAGTAGGTCTGTTGGCAGGCTTGATCAACGGCATGGTGGTGGCCTACATGAAGGTTCCGCCTTTTATTGCCACCCTGGGCATGATGACCTTGGCCTCCGGTATGGCCTATGTGATTGGCAATGGCGCTCCGATCAACGGTCTACCCGCGGCCTTTGGTTCCTTCGCAAACACCGAGATCCTGGGTGTGAAGATTCCGGTAATTTTGATGATCGTTAGCATCGTCGGCCTAGCCATCATCATGAAGCGAACCGCCTACGGTATGCGCGTCTACGCCGTGGGTGGGAACCGTCTGGCCGCCGAAATTGCCGGCGTGAATAGCTCCCGAATCCTCCTGAGCGTCTACGCAATCAGTGGTGTGCTGGCTGGGCTCTCCGGCATTATGATCGCTTCACGAGTCATTTCTGGTGCACCAAACCTAGGGTCCGGCTACGAACTTGACGCTATTGCCGCTGTCGTCATCGGTGGAGCCTCGCTCATGGGTGGCCGCGGTAGCATCTGGGGCACCGCCCTGGGCCTGCTGCTGATCCAGACCCTGAACAACGGTTTTGATCTTTTGGTGGTTCCTGCTTACTGGCAGAACGTCATCAAGGGTGTGCTGATCGTCGCGGCAGTTGCCGTCGATGTTTGGGCATCCAAACACCGCAAATAGTTCCGATCACCCCAAGTTTTCCCAACCAACTCATTTCATTTCATTTACGTAGGAGTATCGACGATGATCCGTCCTTTCAAGAAGCTCACCACCGGTGTCGCTGCCCTAGGCCTTGCAGCGCTAGTTCTCACCGGTTGCGGTGCGGGAGACCCGAATGCTGGCGGTGGAGCGACCGGCTCCGCCGATGGTCAAATCACCGTCGGCGTCAGCGTCTACGACATGTCCTCGTTCGTGACTCAGGGCAAGGAAGGCATTGATGCCTACGCCGCAGCCAACAACGTAAAGATCCTCTGGAACTCGGCGAACCTTGACGTAAACACGCAGGCAAACCAGGTCGATCAGTTTGTAAACCAAAAGGTTGACGCAATTCTCGTCAACCCGGTTCAGGCAGGTTCTCTGCAGCCACAGGTGGCCGCGGCCAAGGCCGCAGGAATTCCCTTCGTTGACGTAAACGCATCATTGAAGAACGATCAGCTCGATGGATCGGTGCAGCCTGACGACAATGCAGCCGGTGCACAGGAAGCCCAGATGATGATGGATGAGCTTGGTGGCAAGGGCAACGTTGTCATCTTGCAGGGTCCGTTGGGCGGCTCGGGTGAAATTGACCGTGGTGCAGGAATCGACTCGGTTTTGGCCAAGTACCCAGAAGTCAAGGTGTTGGCCAAAGACACAGCGAACTGGAAGCGCGACGAGGCCGTGAACAAGATGAAGAACTGGATCTCCGCATTTGGTGATGATATCGACGGCGTTATTTCACAGAATGATGACATGGGCCTCGGCGCACTTCAGGCGCTCAAGGAAGCGGGAGTCATTGATGTCCCGATCGTTGGCATTGACGGAATCGAAGATGGCCTCAAAGCGGTCAAGAACGGTGACTTCATTGGCACCTCGCTGCAGCACGGCACCGTTGAAATGGCTGCAGGCCTTGCCGTCGCCGTTGACCTAGCCAAGGGCGTAAGTGGTAACGCCAAGCCAGTCTACGACATGCCGGCCATCACGAAGGACAACGTTGATGCGGCAATGAAGAACGTTGTTACCGAGCGTGCCGCGTTCCTTGAGAAACTTCCGGAACTCATCACCGAAAACCTTAAGAGTGGCAACGTTGCTTACGAGGGTCTTCCGGGACAAACAAAGTAGCTTAACCACATAAAAGAAGCCGGCGTTTACTCGTATGAAATACGAATAAACGCCGGCTTCTCTGCATGTGTAGGATAGCGCGTGTCAGGGGTTGCGAAAATCGTATTTTCCGTGCATTTCGCCCGTCGGTGTAGGTGTTTCCCGTGTGGTGGTTCGGAACCCGCAGATCGCTTCGGCACCGTCAATAGGGACGGACATTCTTCCTCGACGGAGTGACGACGGTAGCCTGTTCGATCTAGCCAAGGGGTAGCCCAAACGGCACTTCACACACGGTGAACTAGTCCGTCGAAACCCTCTGACATGCGAATATGGTAGATATTGGTTTGCGCCGGGAGAAGGGGAAACAGTAGGTGAAGTACATCGTCGGGTGCACCGAGGATCAGCGGGGGCGCGAAGCCATTTCCTTAGCGATTGCCTTGGCTCGCTCCTTGGCCTTCCCCATTTATGCAGAAATTGAATTGGTTCATATTATCCGGGGTGTTCCACCCGAAGATGCTATGTCCGAGTCCGAACGCGTTTACCAAGACTTTCAGCGGCAGACGGCACGAAAGTGGATGTCCAAGGCGCTTGCCCTGATACCTCAGGGGCTAAAAGCCGAAACTCATATTCGCTTTGCGGACTCTATGGCCGAAGGGCTGTTGGGTGCATTAACCGAGTTCAAGGCAGACATGGTAATTGTTGGTGCAGCCAGCACCGGGCCGTTTAGACGTTTTACGGTGGGCAGCGTTGCTAACGCATTACTACATGCTTCACCCATGCCCGTGGCACTAGCCCCATCCGGCTATCAAGGTCCGCGTGCCATTACCCGCATTACCTGCGCCGTAGGCACGCGTACGGGAGCGGATTCGGTGGTGGAGGTGGCCGTCGATTCGGCAGCCATCAGGCACGTTCCCTTGCGACTGATTTCCTTGGTGGCCCTTGACCGAGATCCGCACCGCAGCGATGACGAAAATTGGGCACGGAGGCATGCCCAACAAACCCTGGACCGCGCGGTCGTTGGGGTAGCAAACCGCACCTTGGTCACCGCCGATGTTGCCCAGGGAAAAACTATTGAGGCGGCAATCGAAGTCTTAGATTGGGACGAATCGGAGGTCGTCATGATTGGCTCCAGTCGACTTGCATCGCGGCCCCAAATTTTTTTGGGAACTACGGCCAATAAGATGCTTCGAGCCCTACCTGTACCCATGGTGGTCATTCCACGATTTCACGTCCCGGTCCCCGCCGCGGCAAGCCTTGCACACATCTAATAACTCGTAACAAGGACCTGGAAATCGGTCCGCTATTTTAGGCACGGAAAAGTTCTAATTATGTCCCAAACTCACCAAAATTTTTCGCATCAGGTACTGGCTGCTCGCGGGATCGCTGGACACCGTCAATACCGGATTCCTGCCCTTGCTGTTTCCGCACGAGGCACCGTGTTGGCGGCCTATGACGCAAGGCCAAACCTAGATGATCTGCCCAACACCATCGATCTACTCGTACGTCGGAGCTTTGACCACGGCTTGACCTGGGGTCCACAACAAAATATCCGTACCGGCACCGGTCTGAACGGATACGGAGACCCCAGCCTCCTTGTTGACCAGCTCACCGGGAGAATCTTCTGCTTTCATGCTGCGGGCACTCATGCCGGCTTCTTCGAAGCGCTCGAGGGACTCGAGCCAGAGGACGCGGTACAGCATGTGGATCTTTCCTACTCGGATGATGACGGGCAGAGCTGGACTCACCGGCGGCTGACCGCACAACTTAAACGCGCGGGAATTGCCGGCATCTTCGCGGCTGCCGGTGCAGGTATCCAACTCGCGCAGGGACCTTACGCTGGACGGCTGATCCAGCAGATGGTGATCCTTCTCCGCGGAGAGATTCGCGCCGCATCGGCCTATTCGGATGACCACGGAGAAAACTGGGTGCTCGGCGAGCCAACAAGCACCGAAGCAAACGAAAACAAGGTAGTTGAACTTCCCGACGGAAAAGTACTGCTAAATTCCCGTGCGAAGAATGCCAGGCTTCAGGCCATCTCGGAAGATGGCGGGCATAGTTACGGCCCGCTATATTCGGCCGACTCGCTACCTGATCCAAGCGATAACGGAAGTATTTTCAAGCTTCCAAGCACGGGTGCTGGTGATGAGTATCTGCTTGCCACCAATAATCGGGACACTTCCTTACGGCGGAACACAGTACTGAGTGCGTCTGGCGACCACGGGCAATCTTGGAAACCTGCGGCAACCATCTGGGCCGGAAGCAGCGCATATTCAACGGGAGCGATTCTTGCCGACGGTTCGCTCGGCGTTTTGTATGAACGCAACGGATATCGAGAAATTGTCTTTGCCAGAATGGATGCACAACACCTCTCAGCGGAGGCCGTTGGACACAAGATTGCTGAATATCAAGAAGCCGAAATAAACGATTTTTGTATGGTGCTCAGGTCAATTACTCCCGGACGTCCCAAACACTGGGTGAATGTTGGTCAATCCCACGTCATTTCTGCCCAATCCTCGGACTGGGGTGTACACACCTGGAAAGAAATCGGGCAAGGCTATGCGGATGCGCAACAGATTCTCGGAACACGTGAAGCACAGGAGACAAACTATGGTCCGGTGGCACAGGGTTTGCGGGCAGGGGATATTTTGGCCTTTACCGGTCGTTTTAGTAATACATCCGCTCTGGTGGTAAACGCAGCCTTCAGCGGAAACTTTGATGGAGATCTTGCACAAAATTTCCCGGAGGTGGCTCTCAACGCAGGGGAAGAATCCCTCTATTTCACTCCGACCTACACAATAACGCGCGCCGATATTGCCCAGGGCCGAGCCATCATTAGGTGCGTATTAGAGGCCGGCGGCAGAAACTGGATCCAAGAATTTGACGCCGATACCGTTACCGGTGAAGTCAAACAATTGGCTGGGGGCTGAGCCTGAGGCTGCTTCGAGGGAACCAAATTAACGTGACATGAGCGCTGGAGACGAGAATGAAACCATGAAACTTGGATTTATCCGCCATGGCCAAACCGATTGGAATGCTCGCGAGCTCTTACAAGGCTCAAGCGATATTCCGTTAAATGCTACGGGGCGGCAGCAAGCCCACGAAGCCGCAGCGGCGCTGGCCGGTGGTGACTGGGATGCCATCGTGAGCTCCCCGTTGAAGCGAGCTCGCGAAACAGCACGAATCATTGCCCAGGATTTGGGTCTTAAAGTGGGTCACAGCTATGACGAACTTATCGAACGAGACTATGGGCAAGCTGAAGGAATGCGGCTCGAGGAATCGGAAAAGTTGTGGCCCAACAAGACCGGTGGAGGAATTGAAAGCCTAGAATCTGTGGTGGCCCGTGGACATAAGGCAATCTCTTTGATCAGCGAGGAATTTCTGGGGCAAAATGTGCTCGTAGTGTGCCACGGAACCATCATTCGTTACACGCTCTCAGACTTCACCGGATACAAATTAGACACAATTCTCAACGGTTCGGTTGCGCTTCTCGATAACAGCGAGGGTGTTTGGAAGGTATGCAGCGTCAATGGGATACAACTACAGGAGCGCTGACGGGTGGAAACCCAGACACAATACCGAACGGTGAATGTAATCTACTGTCCTTGTGGCGATGACCCTAATACGCTGCTCTTAAGTCAGCACGTTTGAGGTTGGCTTCGAGCGAGATTCTTATCCGCTAGCTCAGCCAGATAGGTGCCCCCGAGGGGTACAAAAAGGAGAAGCGCTTTGTCACGTACCTATGTCATTACCGGTTCGGGGTCTGGAATCGGTGCAGCTACCGCGCAATTGCTACGTGAGCGTGGCGAAACTGTGATCGGTGTAGACCTGCGAGGAGCAGAAATTGAAGCAGACCTCAGCATTCCAGAAGGACGTACCAATGCTGTCGAGCAGACACTTGAACTTGCTAACGGGAAAGTTGATGCGGTTATTGCTTGCGCGGGTATCGCTTCTCCTGCGCCCCTGACAGTTAAAGTGAACTACTTTGGGGTCACCGAATTTCTTGACAGCCTGGCTCCAACGCTTGCTATGAGCCACGCGCCGCGTGCAGCAGTGGTTAGCTCGATGGCTTCATTGCAGCAAAACTCGGTTGAACTGGTAGAAGCAATGCTCGCCGGGGATGAATCCGCCGCGGTGAAGATTGGTACGGCTCTGTCCGAAGCCGGTCCGGAGACAGGCTACCTGAATTATTCCTCAAGTAAGCGCGCGCTCTCTCGCTGGGTGCGTCGTGAATCGATTACCCCAACGTGGGCCGGCGCGAATATTCCACTGAATGCTATTGCTCCGGGTACCGTTCTATCGCCGATGACCGCGGAGATGCTTTCAACTCCAGAGGGGCGCCACATGGTAGACGGTCATGTGCCGATGCCGTTGAATTACCACTCGGAGCCAATTGTTCTTGCCCGCTTGTTGGTCTGGCTGACTAGCGAAGAAAATACCCATGTCACCGGTCAGACCATCTACGCAGATGGTGGTGCCGACGCTTCTTTGCGCGGCGACAATATCTGGAGCTAATTCCAAGTACTCCGATTTTTGCTCGCGATCGCAACACCAAACGGTGCGATCGCCAGTGCTGTTTATAGCGGGGGGATCTTGAATCCCATATCCGTGTAGCCAGCTCTGCGTTTTGACCAAGAGGAGGCGAGCACCGGTGTGAGCACGTCGTGATAATCGTGGACTACTGCCACTTCCTTGCCCGGGTGTGAACGAGTCACGCGGCCAACATACTGCACCAGACGTCCCTTGAAGGAAATCGGCGCGGCAAGGAATAAGGTATCTAGTGCAGGTGCGTCAAAGCCTTCACCAATCAACGAACCGGTACCCAAAACCACGATAGGTGAGCTCGCGGCTCGAGCCTCAATACCGGCAATGGAAGCGACACGCTCCTTGCTCGTAAGCTCACCGGTAAGAACCACCGGGGTGATTCCGCGCGCTAGCAGCCCCTCGGCCAATAGCTCTAAATGGTTTTTCCAGGTGGAAAGCACCAAGGCCTTGGCTCCTGCAGCGTAGGCAGCAGAAATATCATCAACAAGTTGGTTCAAACGGGCCGGATCAGCAATGAGATCCCTATAGATTTCGTGAAGACCACCGGGTGCCACCGGGCTTGCCTCACCTTGATAGTTGAATGATGTTTCATGGACCTTGAGTTCAAGCGCGGGTACCGCAACCGAGGCAGAATCTTCAGGTAGCTGACCCGGACGTAGTGAGGCGAACTCATGGGTTTGGGTTCCAAGCTGATGGAAGATCAACTCTTCAAGACCATCTCGGCGATATGGTGTTGCGGTAAGCCCAAGCCAGTAGGCGGCCGGAATCTGGTTCATCACCTGAGTGAAAGCAGCAGCCGGAACGTGGTGGCATTCATCGACGATAACCTGCCCGTAACCGGAAGATAACTCGGCAACATTCTTCTTACGGGCAAGGGTAGGCAGCAAGGCGACGTCAATGGAACCGCCTAATTTAGTTCTCCCACCACCTAATTGTCCGGCTTTCACTCCCAACAGCGCGAGCACTTGGGCGCGCCACTGATCGGCAAGAGCCTTACGATCAACAAGGATCAGGGTGCTGGTCTTTCGTGCCGCGGCAACTGCCAGAGCCATGACAGTTTTTCCGGAACCAGGAGCCGCGACAATGAGTGAAAGGTCGTGTGCCAGGGCGTGGTCAACCGCGGCTTGCTGGCCGGAACGCAGCGCACCGGAAAAGACGAATTCTTGCGCCAACCCATGGTCCCTGTTGTCTGTGAGCTCTAGGGTGCTGCCGGCGCTTTGCACTAATTCTTCGAGAAGGGGCAAAACTCCGCGGGGGAGTACTAGATTCCCTTCGAGAGTTTCATCGTAACTGGTGAGAAAACGTGGAGTATCCCAGATGGAGCGGCGTTGCCGTTGTTTTTCGTAGAACAGTGGGTTGGGTAAGGATGCTGCATGTTTTAAAGCGCTCACCATGGCCGGGCCCAGATCATCCGCCTGCACGGTAATCCGCGAATCAATCTGTGCATGCACCAATGCTGCGGTACGTGGGGCAATTTTCGTGGCCACGGGCGTGCGGAAACGTGTTTTAGCTCCGGTAATCGGGGCAGGCAACCTACGAATGAGGCGAAGTAGCTCGGCGGGTGACAGCCGTCCAAGGGTTGAAAGATAGGCCCACTGATCGTCATAGGGCTCTAAGGTGCTGGTGTCCAAGAAGAGTGTTGTCCCGTGTAAGCGTCGCTTTCCATTGAGCGGAGCCGCAATGAGATTTCCCATGCCTTTGCCGGTATGCCGATCCTGAGATGGAAATAAACGGTCATAGGATTTTAGTGACATCGATCCACGAATGTTCATGGCCTCGGTTAATAGCCCACTGGCGAGTGCTCGTGCATCTACCGCTTGAACTTCCGAACTAAAGAATATCCACACATGTGCTCCACGTCCGGACTGCGATATTTCTAGGGCCGCCGGAATCTGAAAATATCGGGCCGCCTTGGTGTAAGCCAACGCATCGAGTAATGCTGCGGAGCCATCAAAGTCGGCGGCAATAAAGTAGCAACCGTCATTATTTGTTAACGGGTAGAGCCCCAGATGTTCGGAACCGCGAAGGTGTGCCTCGATGGCACGGGGAGTCAAGCGCAGATAATTTGCGTTTTCCCGGTCCATCCATTTGCGCCAACCACCTGGCACCGCCGGAACCCAACCCGATGTTCCGGCCTTGCTGTTTTCCCAGCGTCGGGCGTATATATCGGTGCGGGCACGGAACAATGATTGGTAGAAGGAAACCTTGAGATCCGAGGGGGAGTTCTTGGTCAGCGGTCCGCTCGCATGAAGTGCGAGCTCGGGTTGCCCTTGTCTGGCTGGCTTGGATTCTTGTTCGCTCAGCTCCAGCAGGCGTCGCAACCTGCTATTTTCGGCACGCAGTTCTTCTAGTTCCCGGCCTTGAGCAGGAACCTCGACTTCGCTTTCAAACACATCGGCCAGAGGGAGTTGTTCCTGAAATTGGCCCGCCTTAGGCGTCTTCATATTCCCATTGTGCCCGATATTACTTCTAATGCTTCGAATCTATCGACTAATTACGCCCTCGTGGCGACAGCTTAGGATGGTGCACCGGCCGAGTTGTTGTTGATGAACTCTTCAACGGCGGCAGACAATTGAGCCCCATCTTGTTGCATCGTGCGCTTTGAGCGGGCAACTTTGAATGAATGATCTCCTCCATCGAACCATTTCAGCTTGGCGTTTACCCCTAGACATTTGACGACCGGCTCCAAAAATTCGGCTTGTGCAAAGGGATCCTTGGTTCCTTGCATGAACAGCATCGGTACCTTCAAACCATATAGATGACCATCACGAAGCTTCTCTGGTTTCTTTGGTGCATGCAACGGATAGCCAAGAAATATCAGACCAGCGGTATCCATGCCCTCGACAACTGCCATGGAAGCCATGCGACCACCAAAAGATTTTCCCGCTGCATAGAGTGGCTCACCAGCAGAAAGCTTCAGTGCCTCACCCATGACAGCTTGCCAGGTCGCGATAGCCAGAGGCGGTCGATCCGGGAACTTCTTTCGCTCATCCATGTAGGGGAAATTGAAACGCAGCGTTGCAATATTCAGGTTGTTGAGGGCATCGGCGAAACCGGTGATGAATGGATGATCCTTTCCGGCTCCTGCCCCATGAGCGAGAACTACCGTTGCCAGAGAATTGCTGGGCCGGCGATAGGCGGCAGAAACCTCGGTCTCTGCCACGGGTACGGAAAATAAGTTTTCGGTGGATCCCATAGTGGTGTGCTCCCTGCGTAGCTATTTTTAGGCGTTCATCCAGGCGAGAACCGCAAGAACTCTGCGGTGGTCGTTTAGGCTGGTGATCAGGCCCATCTTGGTAAAGATCGAAGAAATATTCTTCTCCACGGCGCCGGCGGATAAGAATAGTGTTTTGGCGATTGCAGCGTTTGTCCGGCCTTCTGCCATCAGACCCAAAACTTCTCGTTCGCGTGGTGTGAGGGACTCTAAGGGATTGGTGCGAGGTTTACTGAAGGCCGCAGAAACTACCTCCGGATCCAACACGATTCCACCGGCGTGGATACGGTCGAGAGCTTCGGTCATTTCTTCAAGCCGGACAATGCGGTCCTTAAGCAGGTAACCGAGTCCGCCGGAACCCGGTGTTGAGGCTCCGGCCAACAGGTCTGAGGCATAGGTGAGCTCAACATATTGGGAGAGCACAAGAATTCCAATGTGTGGGTACTTCTGCCGGATCTGCTCCGCGGCGCGTAAGCCCTCATCACTGAACCCGGGCGGCATCCGCACGTCGGTGAGCACTACATCCGGCGTGTGTTCTTCCACGGCGGCCACTAAATCATCCTTGTTGGCTACCGCGGCAAGAACCTCTGCCCCGCTCTCCTGAAGCAGACGAACAAGGCCTTCACGGAGCAGGACCGAATCTTCGGCTATAACAATTCGCACATCTCCAAGTTTAGCCCGCAAGAAAATACGGATTCTTCGAAGGAATCATGCCAGGGAATGAAGACTGTTACTTCGGTGCCACGCTCTGGTGAAGATTCAATATTTAGTGTGCCATCGACGCCCGCCAGACGGTCTACCAAACCGGCCAAACCGGTGCCCTTACCCAGATGGGCTCCTCCAACTCCATTATCGTGAATTCGGAGCCACAGGCCATCGGAGGTTACGTCCAGCGCTAGCTGGCAGTGCGTTGCGTGGGAATGCTTGGCAACATTTGTCAGTGATTCCAATCCGGCAAAGTAGGCAGCGTCTTCCACTGCAGTAGGCAATCGTGGTGGGACATCGGGGTTGACCTGGAAAGTCACCGGGACTGGAGAGCGTCCCGCGGCGGCTTCGAGGGCGGCAATCAGACCTCGATCACTCAACACCGGTGGGGCAATGCCACGTGAAAGGGCACGCAATTCGGTCAAGGCTCCCTGAGATTGTTCAAGTGCGGAATCGAGCAGAGCCAACGTTGCCTGGTCGTGTGGATCCAGCTTGCGTTTTGCTGCCTCAAGATCCATATTCATTCGCACCATGCGCTGCTGCGGACCGTCATGAATGTCGCGTTCAATCTTGCGTAAGGTTCCGGCCTCTGCCGCGATTGCGGAGCTACGTGAAGCGCTCAGACGCTTAGCTTCTTCACGTAGAGCCTGACGTTCGTTCGTCAATAAACCTACTGCCAAGACCCGCTGCAAGAGTGCCAGTCCTCGCACTATCGCCGGAAGCGTTGCCAAGAAGAACAAACCTAGGACTAGCTGTAACCAAACGTGGTACCGAGCATCGATGTCCAAAAGATCCCAGAGCTCCGTGTTTGCTTCTGGCAGGAAGCGATCCCAATACCACTGGGTCAGCCCGCCCAAGGCAGCAGCAATCCAACTAATGGTTACCGAAAATGCAAGAACTCGCACGGGGAAGGAAACGACCGCATGCAGTAAGTCTTTCCAGCGTTGCGCATCGGTTAGCGGAGAGAGCACCCGGCGCAGCTTTGAAGCAGAATCCGATCTCTTGTAGTAGGTCGGTGGTAGTTGACCGGTGGCCCACGAAGCCATATTTCGTTCGATCGCGGCAAAAGCTGTTGCGCTGTAGAGCGCACCAAGCAATATGAAAACACCCACATAGATGATGATGGTGGAAATACCAGCGGAAAATAACGCAATGGCAATCGAGAAAGCGATGCTTCCGGTGAATATTGCGCTCAGGTTGTAGCCAAGCTCCCGTCCGAAACGGTTCACCACTCTTGGTTTTACTGCGGGGGATGACTGCTGGCTCATGATGAAACAGGGGGCCTTTCAACTACCGGATGACTAACGTACCTTAATACTGTCGTAGGTCGGGGCTCATGTCTGACCGGTAGCCACCCGCGTATGAGCGAGGATGGCCGAGCGTTGGTGGTGGGGTTAACCCCCACCACCAGGATGTAGGGGACGTGCCTCTGACCAGGTCCGTCCAGTGAAAATTTGTGTGTCATCTTCCCCGACGATTTATTTGGAGAGGATCGGATGCGGTCGCCAATAGTGATCACTTGGAGTTTTCCGGTGCAACTCTGGTAACACAAGCAGTTCAGGGGCATGCTGGAAAGTGATTGTACTGATATATACAAGGAACTCCGGGGCTGGTCGACGAATGTAGAACATTCGACGTTCTCCCTCACCGTTGGGAGAACTTGGGATCACCATGGCAACGTACGAATACGCAACCGATGAACGCAGCACTACTGGACCGCAGGTAGTACCCCTATCAAGGGGCCGCTTGATAGTTGACTGGCTGTCGACTACGGATCACAAAAAAATTGGCTACCTGTACCTCATTACCTCGTTCACCCTCTTCTGTATTGGTGGGGTCATGGCTTTGCTGATGAGGTCGGAGCTTTTTGAGCCAGGTATGCAAATACTGCAAACCAAAGAGCAATACAATCAGCTATTCACCATGCACGGCACCATCATGCTCTTGATGTTTGCTACACCGCTTTTCGCGGGTTTTGCCAATGTGATGATGCCATTGCAAATTGGTGCCCCGGACGTTGCCTTTCCACGACTCAATGCCCTTGCCTACTGGTTTTTCGCCTTTGGTTCGTTCATTGCGCTGGCCGGATACCTCACCCCGCAGGGCGCTGCGTCCTTCGGATGGTTCGCTTATGCACCACTTGCAAATACAACCTTTAGCCCGGGGGTTGGTGGAGATCTGTGGGTCTTCGGGCTGGCGCTTTCGGGCTTTGGAACCATTCTGGGTTCGGTTAATTTCATCACCACTATTATTTGTTTGCGGGCTCCGGGTATGACGATGTGGCGCATGCCGATCTTCACCTGGAACACTTTGATCACTGCAATCATGGTGATTATGGCCTTCCCACCATTAGCTGCGGCGCTATTTGCGTTGGGTGCAGACAGACGATTCGGTGCACATGTATACGATCCCGAAGCCGGTGGCCCGATTTTGTGGCAACACCTTTTCTGGTTCTTCGGTCACCCAGAGGTGTACATCATTGCTATCCCGTTCTTTGGAATCGTTTCGGAGATCTTTCCTGTCTTCTCCCGAAAACCCGTATTTGGTTACAAGGGTTTGATCTTTGCAACCATTGGTATTGCATCGCTTTCTGTGTCGGTCTGGGCCCACCACATGTATGCGACGGGCTCGGTTGCACTTCCGTTCTTCGGCTTCATGACCATGCTGATTGCCGTGCCTACCGGAGTGAAATTCTTCAACTGGATTGGAACCATGTGGAGGGGCTCAATCACTTTTGAAACCCCGATGCTCTGGAGCCTCGGTTTTCTGATAACTTTCCTTTTTGGCGGACTCACCGGCATTATCCTCTCTGCCCCGGTCCTTGATTTCCATGTCACCGATACCTATTTTGTGGTCGCACACTTCCACTATGTGGTCTTTGGAACCGTGGTGTTTGCGATGTTCGCTGGATTTTACTTCTGGTGGCCCAAGTGGACAGGGAAAATGCTTAATGAACGATTGGGAAAGATTCATTTTTGGATGCTTTTAGTTGGTTTCCATGGCACGTTCCTCATCCAACACTGGTTGGGTGTCATGGGAATGCCGCGACGCTATGCCGATTACATGCCAGAAGACGGGTTCACCTCAATGAACCAATTTTCGACTGTGTTTTCTTTCCTTTTGGGGGCCTCGATGATCCCCTTCTTCTGGAACGTATGGACTACCCACAGACACGGTAAGAAAGTTGGCGTTGATGATCCGTGGGGATTTGGTGCGTCGCTGGAGTGGGCAACATCTTGCCCGCCCCCACGGCACAACTTCGATACGATTCCGCGAATCCGTTCCGAACGCCCAGCGCTGGATCTTCATCATCCAGAACTCAGCGCCCGTAGCACCCCAGATCATCCGGTAGCTAAGATCTTTGGCCCTGCCGACCAGAAAGATAAAATGTAGCGCTCAGATCTATTTCTGAACCAAAACACAAGAGCTGGCTGGAAAATATGCGTCGTGCATAAATCCAGCCAGCTCTTGTGTTCTATAGCGATGCTACGGGGCAAATCCCTGTAACCGTGTGGTTAGTCCTCGTCGCCCTTGCTTTCTTCGATGGTGTGCTGCTCGGTTCCGTGAGTAGCGCCGCGGTGGGAACGCTGGGCAAGCGGAACTGCGCGACGCAAACGAGCAGTAAATCGGCGCAGATCTAGGAGCTGTGATTCCTGGTTTGGTGCCTCAACTTCAAGCCCATAGAAGTCACCAATGTGGTCAACGAAAGCCATTCGTTGCACCTTTTGGTAGACCCGCACTTCTCTGGAGAAAGCTCTGTACGTTGCCCAGCAAATCAATATCAAGATGATACTAAACGGCAAGGCAATGATGATTGCTGCGGTCTTCAATGCTTGGAGTCCGCCGGAGAGGAGCAATGATGCAGCCAGTAGCGAGGTGGTAAGCGTAAAGAAGATACGAATCCAGTTCTTTGGTTCCACATCGCCACCGGTTGCGAGCATCCCCATGACCAATGCCCCAGAGTCTGCAGAAGTGACAAAGAAAATAACAATCATGATGATGGCACCAACCGTCAAAGCGGCGCCGGCCGGAAGCTGGTCAACCATGGCAAAGAGGGAACCTTCCATGTTCACCGAGCCATCGGCTGCTATGAGCTTGCCCGTGCCCTGGAGCTGTCCGTAAAGGGCTGTTCCACCCAAAACGGAGAACCATAGGAAGGTGACCACGGTGGGAACCAAGATGACACCGGAAACGAATTGGCGAACTGTGCGACCACGCGAAATCCGGGCAATGAAAATCCCAACGAACGGTGCCCACGAAATCCACCAGCCCCAGTAGAACGTTGTCCACATGCCTTGCCAGACTTCACCGGCTTCACCTGTGAACGCGCTGACATTGAAGGATAAAGAGAAGAAGTTCTGCAGGTAGGTACCGATGGACTGCACGAAGTTGCGTAGTAGGAACTCGGTGGGACCAACGATGAGTAGTGCCAGTACAAAAACTCCGGCAATGATGAGGTTGGTGTTAGACAGCCATTTCATGCCCTTTCCAACACCAGAAAGTACCGAGAAGAGAACCAAGCAGGTAATGGCAGCGATGATTGCCAAATCAATGAGCGTCGAGGATTTCATGATCCCGGCGCTTTCCAAACCAGCGCTGATCTGCAGAACACCGAATCCGAGCGACGTCGCGACACCGAAGATGGTACCCACAAGAGCGATCACATCGATCAGGTTGCCTAGACCACCGCGTACCTTGCGACCAAAAAGCGGTTCAAGAGTCCAGCGAATAGAGATGGGTCGCCCACGGCGGTGAATTGCGTAGGCTAAGGCCAATCCAATGACAACGTAGATCGACCAGGCATGAACTCCCCAGTGCAGGAAAGTTTGGGATTGTGCCTGCTGGGCTAGCTCTGCGGGAGATCCTGTGGCGCCTGGCTTGGGCGACGCGAAGTGACTCAACGGTTCGCTCACACCATAGAAGACAAGACCGATGCCCATGCCTGCGGCAAAGAGCAAAGCAAACCATGATCCTAGAGAGAATTCAGGTTCATCCTCGTCTTTGCCGAGCTTGATATCGCCAAACTTTCCAAATCCTAACCAAAGACTGAAACCTACAAAGGCTGTTGCAATCAGTACGTAATACCAGTTGAAGTATCCGATGATCTTGGACTGGATTGAGGCAAATAGGGCCTCCGCAGTTCCGGGAGCGATCATGGCAAATGCGACAAAAATTATGATGATTAGTGCGGCCGGCCAAAAGACCCACCGATGGACGCGGGGCGATGAACTTTCCGTTTTCTGTTCCGTTGTCATTTTCCGAGCCTAACCACCGAAGCAAGAGTAACCCAAGTAAAGTGTGGTAACCCACCAAAGTTGCATGGATCAAGCGAAATATGATTCAACAGGATTTCACTTGAGAGTTATGTGATGGATGTGCACAAAGCAAGAGTAAACGAAATCTTGTCAATAATCTCTAAAAATTGTTTGGTCGTTCGTCAGGATTAAGTGACATCTTAATCCATATGTAGTTCTACTAGTCCGAACTGGGCCGCACGGATCAAGGTTTGGACTCGATCTCTCACACCAAATTTAGCCATCACTCGTCCCAGATGAGCCTTCACCGTAGTTTCTGCAACGTGCATTTCGAGGGCAATTTCAGGGTTATTCATGCCGCGAGCCAGCAATCGTAGGATTTGAAGCTCACGTTCTGAGAGTGGAATCCTAGTCATACCTTCGGGTACTGAAGACTTGGTTTCGTGTGCTTCGCGGATAGCCTTTATTAGATCCTGTGAAACCGAAGGCGAGATGGCAGCGCTTCCATCAAAAACCGCACGGATGGCGTCTAGGATTTCTTTCGGTTCCGAATCTTTGATGATGTAACCCGCTGCGCCAGCTCGCAGAGCTGGAACTAAAAACTCCTCCGAAGAGAATGCGGTAATTGCCAAGACACTAATGTCTGGGTAACTGGTCGTGATGATCTCTGTTGCCTCGACACCGTTCATTCGTGGCATCTGCATATCCATCAAAATTACGTCTGGGCTATTCCCGGCACAGAAGTTCACTGCTTCAATGCCGTTTGTGGCCTCGCCCATCAAGCTGAATCCCGGGGCAGCATCGATGATGATCCTGAGGGCTTGAAGCATCAGCGGCTCATTATCGACTGTTAGTACTTGAATATCGCTCACGTTCTTGAGTGTAGTGATCAATGCGAGACGATGGCTGGAAGGCACGGGTGGACTTAAAAGTGTGTACAAAAGTACCTATTGACTTCGGTGGATAACTGCAACAATGGGGATTATGACTAAGAAAACTCGCATTTTCGCCGCCTTAACTATGTCCGTTGCCCTAATGATGCCAGCCGCAGTGTCGGCGCAGGCCGCCCCAGTGCTTGGCGCTGGCACGATTATTTCGGGACCAATCTCTCAGGGTGGTTCAAACCCTGGAGTTAGTACTGCCGGAATGTCCGACGCATTCAATGACTGGGTTTGCCGTAATTTGGGGGCTCTCTGCGGACGCTAGGTATTTCTGGGTCGGGCGTTCTTTAGATGAGCGCCCGACTCAGCAACAATGAGAAGATGCAATTAGCTTCCACCGTCGTAGATACTGCCCACACTCTTAAACCGTACCCGCTGGGCCGGAAAATTCTTTTGGTGGCAAGTAGTATTTCTTGCCTGCTACTGATTACAGATATTTTTACGTTCATAGGTGCTGGCGATCCGGCGGTTGTGCGCCGTGCAGGAATCTCTGTACTAGTGAGTGCTCTTTTTGTGATTTCGATCGGGCTACTTTGGGTTAGCCCTATTTATACGATGTTGCTTTCAGCTTTATCGATGATTACCAGCGTGTGGGCTGGGCAGTATCTTCTTGCGCTTTTCGTAGTCCCTTTTATTTTGAGCATGCTTACATTGACTGCAGCACGTAGACAATACTTAACCTATTTGGCAATGTCGCTTGCGTGGGCAGCGGCACTAGTAATTTCACGACCAATGGACGTAGGCTTTCTGGCGCTTTTACTTCCTCTTATTGGGTTGGCATATTTTGCCGCAACTTTTGCCCGTAAGGTAGGTGCCCAAAGAGAAGCCGACAGAGTTCGAATTGCTGAACTGAAGCGCAAACAGCAAGAAGCGGTAGACGCTGAGCGTAAGGCGATCGCGCGGGACTTACATGACATTGTTGCCCACGACATCACTGTGATCTCGATGCAGGCCAAAGCTGCAGAGTTCTCTGGCGATCCGGCGGTCGCCCAAGCAGCACTCAAAGTTATCGGCGCAACATCCAAGGAAGCCCTACAGGATCTGAGAGTTATGCTCAATGTCCTGCGCTCTGACGGTCCTGCAACGAGAGTTTCTGGCTCGCTAGTTGACTCGGCAGGTAACGCCGCGAGCAGCCTGGAAATCCTCATTGGTGTTGAAATATTTGCCGAACGGCTTATCGATTTGGGACACCCCACCAAAACGATTGCCGATGCAAGACTTGCTGCCCTGCCTCAATCTGCCCAGGCCGCTCTGTACCGAGTGTTGCAGGAGTCAACAACTAACATCGTGAAACATGCTAAATCCGATGCCGCATGCAGGATAGAAGCCAAGATGTCTGGCGACAGGGTTTGGCTTGAAGTGGCCAATGAATTGCCGCGTCAGATAGCGAATGCTGGGATCCAGCATGATGAGCACAGCTCTGGTATCACCGGGATGACGGACCGTATGGCGACCTTCGGCGGCACGTTGTCCGCCAAGCGGCATTTAGGAGATTGGGTAGTTCGTGCGGAGCTACCTGCTACGGTGCTTAACTTGGCGCACCCGCAGCTTCGTGAAGAAGCTTCCGAGTCGAACGATAACTGAGGTAACCTCAGTAAGTGTGTCCAAAAGTCCAATGTGCCGGGCTCAAATTCTCGATATTGTTGTAAACAGATCGAAGGAACGGTCGATTCGAGAAGTCTCTGGAGCGTTTTGCGAGTGGCGCTCCAAGGACATCTCGCTCAGCGTGCCAGACATCGCCAAAGCTGCGAACTATTCCCCCAAGCTAGTTCGCGCTGGAGCTGTTACGAATATTTTCCCCCAAGATGTATTCGAAACCTTGGCCCCGGATGGTTTGCAACCCCAAGTGCGACCCATCCACGGCGATGTCGGGCGCGCTGACCCATTTAAAGCAAGCCCACAAGATTTACGTGATCGGTATCACCGCTGTATTGGGGAATGTGCCAGCACCGTGTGGTCGTTCTATTGTAGGAACCCCCACACGAATCAAGGAGATTTTTCCGTGAGCCTGCAAACCACCGAAGCCATTTATTCAAACTTAGCCATTGACAGCGAAACCGCGGACAAGCTCTTCTTTGAGGCACGCACGGCCAACACGTTCTCCACCGAGGCAGTTTCCGAGGAAGCTCTAGAAGCCATCTACGAGCTGACCAAGATGGGTCCGACCATGATGAACAATCAGCCGCTTCGCATCACCTGGGTCAAGAGTCCTGAAATTCGCGAGGCGGTTGTTGCGCACATGCTGGAAGGCAACCGCGCCAAATCGTTGGATGCCCCCGCTCTTGCTGTGCTCAGCTACGATGCCAACTGGCACGAGCAGTTTGCCGAATTCTTCCCTCACGCGCCCGAGCGCAAGGCAATGTTTGACGATGACGCAGTATCCCGCGCCGAGATCGCCAAGAACAACGCATGGCTTCAGGCCGGCTACTTCATCATGGCAGTTCGCGCAGCAGGCCTGTACGCGGGTCCGATGGGTGGTTTCAACCCCGCCGGTGTTGACAGCGTCATCAACGAGGGCACAGCACACCACACCTTCATGATCGTCAATGTTGGAACACCGGGTGAAAACCCATGGTTTGATCGCCTGCCACGCCTGAGTGCAGAGACAGCCACCAAGACGGTTTAATTTTTTCTAACGTTCTTGAGCAACAAAAAATGGAGGGGTCGTAACCTAATTGAACTGCTCCCCGAAAGTTGGACTGACTAATTCAGTTCCTTACTTTCGGGGAGTTTTTCATGCGTAAAAGTAGTTC